>DATBAD010000047.1:0-1615 GCA_036271715.1 Xanthobacteraceae bacterium | reverse complement strand
CTCGGTGAAACGCTTGCACGACCGTGACCAGTCCGGTTGGTGGGTGCTGGTGTTCATCGTCCTGCCGAACATGCTCTGGGCTGTCTGGCAGACACGTGCGGCGACGATGGGCGGCGCGAATGTCGGGGGCTTCGCGGTTCTGTGCGGCTTGGCAGCGTTTGCGCTCAGCATCTGGGCGTTGATCGAACTCGGCTGCTTGCGTGGCACCGCTGGCGATAACCGCTTCGGTCCCGATCCGCTTGCGAATTGACCGCGCCCAGTCCTACATCCTCGCGCATGGATGCGACCGCCCTCACCCAAGAACTCATCCGCTGCGCTTCGGTGACACCGAAAGATGACGGCGCTATAGGCGTTCTCGAACGCGCGCTGAGGCCCATGGGCTTTGAATGCCATCGCCTGCGATTTGAAGATAACGATGTGCCGGCGGTCGAGAATCTCTACGCGCGGCTAGGCGGACAAGGACCGAATTTCTGTTTCGCCGGCCACACTGATGTCGTGCCGCCGGGCGACGCAAAGCTATGGAGCAGCGATCCTTTCGCGGCGGAAATTCGCGGCGGCGTTCTTTATGGCCGCGGCGCGGTCGACATGAAAACCGCCATTGCGTGTTTCGTTACCGCCGTGAGCCGCTATCTGAAAGGCGCGACGCCCCGCGGTTCGATCAGCCTCCTCATCACCGGCGATGAAGAAGGCCCGACGAACATCAACGGCACCAGGAAAGTGCTTGGCTGGCTCACAGAGCGCGGCGAAAAGCTCGACCACTGCATCGTCGGCGAGCCGACGGCGACGGCGACGAGCGGCGACGTTCTCAAGATCGGCCGTCGCGGCACGATGAACGTGCGCGTCACAGCCACCGGCATGCAGGGTCACGCGGCCTATCCGCGGCTCGCAAAAAATCCAATCCCGGCGATGGCGTCATTGGTTTCAAGACTGGCGAGTTGGACGCTGGACGACGGCACGCCGCATTTCGATCCGTCGACGCTCGCTTTCACCACAGTCGATGTCGGCAATGCGGCAACGAACGTAATCCCCGCCGAAGCGCACGCGGGTTTCAACATCCGCTTCAACGACCGCCACAAAAGTGCCGATCTCATCGCGCATATTGAACGCGAAACCAAAGCGGTGGAAACCGAGACGGGCATCGTATTTTCGATCAAAGCCAATGCGAGCGGTGAGCCTTTCCTCACCAAGCCGGGCGCGTTCACGAAGCTCCTGAGCGAGACCGTCGCGAAAGCGAACGGCAAAGCGCCGGAGCTTTCTACGACGGGCGGCACATCGGACGCGCGCTTCATCAAAGATCTTTGCCCGGTGGTGGAGATCGGCCTTCCCGGCGGCACGATGCACAAGGCGGATGAATGCGTGCCGGTCGCAGAGATCGAGAAGCTGACCGATCTCTACACACGCATCCTCGCCGCCTATTTCGAGAACCCGCCGCGAGACTGATTTGAGCGAACGCGCCATCGGCATTTTCGATTCTGGCATCGGCGGATTGACGGTGATGCGTGCGTTGGCTGCGCGATTGCCGAACGAGTGTTTTATTTATCTCGGTGATACGGCGCGACTTCCCTACGGCACCAAAAGCGGCGACACGGTCACGCGGTATGCGTTGCAGGCCGCC
>DATBAD010000046.1:0-324537 GCA_036271715.1 Xanthobacteraceae bacterium | reverse complement strand
ATTTCAATGACCAACACCCGCATTTTCGCCGCTGCGCTGCTCCTGTGCACAAGCCTCTCGTGTGCCGCGGCGCAAAACGCGCCCGCAGCCCCTGAGCCGCCGCCGGTCGCCGACAAAGGCACCACCGTGCAACTCAACTGCATCGACGAGGCGGGCGAAACGCGCGGTGATGACAGCCATCTGGTCCGCACCATCAAGCTGACCAATAAATGCGAGCAGCGGCTGCGTTGTCAGGCCTATGCCGCGGCCTTCGGCGCGCAGGGCGTGCAGCACACCCAGGCCGTCTTGATACTCGCGCCGAAATCCAAGGGCGCGGCGGCGACCAAGACCTACACGTTCAGGATCAAGGAGAACGGCGGCATGTTGACGTCAACGCGCCACTGCCGGGTGATTTAAGCCTTCTTGCCGCGTGACGCCGCGCGCTTCATGATGGCGGCATGGACATCACCGAACGCTGGCCCGAACTGCCTTATGTCGCGTGGCAGGACACGGCGGCAACGCTCCAGCTATGGACGCAGATCGTCGGCAAGGTGCGCCTCGCGCTGACGCCGCTGGTCAATCATTGGTGGAACGTGACGCTGCAGGTCAGCGCGCGCGGGCTTGTCGCGCCGGCCATGCCTTATGCGAACGGCACGTTCGATGTGATCTTCGATTTCTGTGCGCACGAACTGGTGATCGAGACGAACGACGGCCGCGCCGAAAGCTTTGCGCTCGCGCCGATGACGGTTGCTGATTTCTATGCTGAATTCATGCAGCGCCTGCATCGTCTCGGCATCGATGACGCGATCTGGACCATGCCGGTCGAAATAGCTGGCGCGGTACCTTTCGATCAGGACCACACGCACGCGGCTTACGATTCGGTTTATGCGCAGCGGTTTTGGCTTGCACTCCTTCATACGCATCGGGTGATGAGCGAATTTCGCGCGCGCTTTATCGGCAAAGTGAGCCCGGTGCATTTCTTCTGGGGCAGTTTTGATCTTGCGGTGACACGTTTCTCCGGCCGCACCGCGCCAGTGCCAACCACGGTGATGCCCAATGTCGCGCAATGGGTGATGACCGAAGCCTATTCGCACGAAGTCTCGAGCTGCGGCTTCTGGCCGGGCAATGGCGGTTATGGCAGGCCTGCGTTTTACGTCTACGCCTATCCGGAGCCGGCAGGCTACGGCGATGCCAAGCTGCTGACGGTGCCGGGCGCATTCTACGACACCACTCTCAAGGAATTCATCTTGCCGTATGACGCGGTGCGTACGGCCGCCGATCCTGACGCGGCACTGCTGCAGTTCTTCGAAGAAACTTATGCGGCTGTAGCGACGTTTGCGAAATGGGACCGGGCGGCGTTGGAGCGCCGTCCGGAGGCCTAGACGTTACGGCCTCTTATTCAGCCGGAGCCGGCGCTTTCTCCAAAGCTTGATTGTGGCCGAGCGCTAGCACGGTGACCATTGCAACGATGGCAAGACCGGCGATCAACAAAAGTCCGCCAGCGAAACTGCCGGTCTGATCCTTGATCCAGCCCATCGCATAGGGCCCGAAGAAACCCGAGAGATTGCCGATCGAATTGATGACGGCGATGCCGGCCGCAGCCGCAGTTTCGGAGAGAACCGCCGTCGGCAATGTCCAAACCAGCGGAAGCGCGCCGAACACGCCACAGGCGCCGATCGAAAAGGCGATGATCGTGAGTGTCGGATTGCTGGTCAGTGTCGATGCGGCGATACCGGCCGCCGCGATCAGAAGCGCAATCGCGGTGTGGCCTTTGCGCTCGACCTTTTCATCCGAACGGCGGCCGTACCAGACCATGAATGTGGCGCCTATCGCATAAGGAATGGCGGTCACCCAGCCGGTCATCGCATTCGTCAGACCGAACTGCTTGATGATCTGCGGTAGCCAGAAGCCGACACCGTAATTGCAGGCGACGACACCGAAATAGATCAGGGCCATCGCCCAAACCCGGGGATTGACGATCGCCTGTCCGACCGAGATGCCGTGCATTGCTTCACGCCGCCGGCGCTCGCCTTTGAGCCGTGCGGTGAGCCAAGCCCGCTCGTCATCGGCGAGCCAATGCGCGTCGGAGGGCCTATCGGTCAGGTAAAAATAAGTGACAAAAGCGAGCAGCACCGCCGGTGCCGCTTCGATGATGAACAACCACTGCCAGCCGTCCAATCCGCCGACACCGTCCATGCCGAGGATCATGCCGGAGATCGGCGCGCCGATGACCGACGACAGCGGGATCGCGGCCATGAAGGAGCCGATGATGCGGCCGCGATAGACCGACGGGAACCACAGCGTCAGATAAAAGATGATGCCGGGGAAGAAGCCGGCTTCGGCAAAACCGAGAAGCGCGCGGACGGTGTAAAACGTCCACTCATTGCCCAATCCGGTCGAGCGCGCGAGCGAGGGGATGAACGCCATCAGCCCGGACAGAAGGCCCCACGTGATCATGATGCGCGCGATCCATTTGCGCGCGCCGAATTTGTCGAGGAGGAGGTTCGACGGCAGTTCGAAGATGAAATAGGTGATGAAGAAAATGCCCGCGCCGAAACCGAACATTGTCGCGGTGAGACCCAGTGCCTTGTTCATCGTCAGTGCGGCGAAACCGACATTGACGCGGTCGAGATAGGCGATGGAATAGCAAAGGATCAGATACGGCACGAGGCGTGCCGATACTTTGCCCATGGTTCGGGCTTCGAGTGACTGCATGATCGTCCTCCCCAGCGTACCGGCCGTTTCGGTCCGGCGGATTTTTTTTAACGCGCCTTGTTATTCAGCCGTATTGTTTCGGCTTTGGCGCTACAGCATTGTAATCCGGCGAGCGTCCGGGGACTATCGGCCGGCCGCAAAAATATCGGGACAAATTCCATGAGCGAACAGCACGACCACGATCGCTGGAAGCACGACGGCGTGCGCGTCATTCCTGGCGATCAACTCGATCCCAATGTGCCGTCGACCCCGGGCATGGACCGTAAGGCCGCGATCAATTTCGCCCGCGCCGGCGCCCAGAAACTGTGGGCCGGTACGGTAACGATCAAGCCGGACGCCAAGACCGGCGCGCATCATCACGGTCATCTCGAAAGCATCATCTATGTGGTGCGCGGCAAGGCACGCATGCGCTGGGGCGAGCATCTGCAATTCACGGCAGAGGCCAATCCCGGCGACTTCATTTTCATTCCGCCTTATGTGCCGCATCAAGAAATCAACGCCAGCCCCGATCAGATCCTGGAATGTGTGCTGGTACGCAGCGACGGCGAGGCGATCGCCGTCAATCTCGACATCGAGCCGATTGAAAAGCCGGAGTCCGTTCTGTGGGTCGATCCGATCCATCGCGACGGAGCGGTAAAGAAGTGAACACGATTGTGCTGATCGACATTACGATCACGCCTTCGACCAGCCGGGTGCGGCGCTGGGGCAACGGCTACAAATTCGCGCCGCTCAACGCGTGACCGCGCGCTTTCATGTCAGCATATTGCGTTTGATGATGTCGGCGTAATAGGCGGCGCTGAGCTTCGGCGTACGCTTCTGTGTCGCGTAGTCGACATGGATCAATCCGAACCGGATGCCGTAACCGGCCGTCCATTCGAAATTATCGAACAGGCTCCACAGGAAGTGACCGCGCACGGGGATGCCTTCGGCGGTCGCCCGCTGCAGCATCTCCAGATAGCTGCGCAGATACATGATGCGGTCGCTGTCATAGACCACGCCGTCGGCGGCTGGCTCTTCGGCTGCGCCACAACCGTTTTCGCTGATATAGATGTCCTTGACGTTCCAGATTTTGTGAACGTGCCGCGGCGCCCAATAAAGCGCTTCCGGTCCGATGAAATGCCACGGTGACACCGTGCGCGGATGCGACTTGGTGAAGGGCAGGACTTCAAAGCCGGGCGCTGTGTCGATGGCGCGCACATAAGCCGGCACATAAACATTCAATCCGACGAAATCGACCGGGCTGCCGATCGCGCGCATATCCTCCGCCGTGAATTTCGGCGCATCGGCGCCGGTCCAAGCGAGATAGCCGTCGGTGTAACGGCCTTCCAATATTGCGGTGAGCGTGCCGGCATTGACGTCACGTGCAGCACGCTCGGCGGCGGCGATATGTTCCGGCGTTTCGATCACCGGAACGGTGGCGGCGATGTTTTCCGCGAAACCGACTTTGACGTCGTGCGGCGCGTGCGCGCGGATTGCTTGCACACCAAGGCCGTGCGCGAGAATCACATGATGGCGAACTTGGTTGACTTGAGCCGGTGGCAATTTGAGTCCCGGCGCCATTTCGCCGGAGCCATGACCGAGATCGACAAAGATGCGCGGCTCGTTGAGCGTGAAAAAATGTTTGACGCGGTCGCCGAGCTTGCCGGCGATCAAGCCCGCGTAGTCGGCAAAGGCTTTTGCCGTATCGCGCGACTGCCAGCCGCCGACGCGATCTTGCAGCGCCTGTGGCAAGTCCCAATGATAAAGCGTCGCGAACGGCACGATATCGTTGGCGAGTAATTCATCGACCAGGCGATCATAGAAACCTAGCCCTTTGGCGTTTGCTTGGCCCGTGCCTTCCGGAAATATGCGCGGCCAGGAAATCGAGAAACGATAACCGCGCGCGCCGAGGCCCTTCATCAACTGCACGTCGTCTTTGTAACGACGATAATGATCGAGCGCGACGTCACCGGTGTCGTTGTTAGCAATCCGGCCAGGCGTGCGCACAAAGCGGTCCCAGATCGACTCGCCTTTGCCGTCCTCCTGCCAGGCGCCTTCGACCTGATAAGCGGCGGTGGCGGTACCCCAGAGGAAGCCCTGCGGCAGCACGCGCGCATGCTCGTATGGCGTCTGCGTATGATCGGCGGTTTTTGCGTTGGCAGGAGTGGCGTTGGCTACGAGTGCTCCCGCACCGGCAAGCTTGATTAGCTGGCGGCGCGACGGGCTCGGCGTTTCGGACGTCTGATCGGATTTCTTGCTAGTCATCGGCCTTCGCTAACGGCACACAACTGGCCGACGCGTTGCAACAACGGTGCCAGGAATGATCGTACGAATGCGGCCGTCAAACAAGGAAAGACAATATAAACAATAGAATGGCGGCACTGAGGCCTTGCAGCAGCGTGCCGCCGGCAAGGGCGATAAACCCGCGTGATGGCACAAGCCCAGCGCGGTCGGCGACCAGCCAGAAATACGTGTCATTGACATGGCTGATCGTCATGGCGCCTGCACCGATCGCGAGTGCGGCGAATGCCTTGCCGCCAGCATCCAAGCCAAGTTGATCGAGCACCGGCTGCATCATGCCGGCAGCGGTAATGGATGAGACCAGCGATGAACCTTGCAGCGTTTTGATGACGGCGGCGATGGCGAACGCAATTAACACCGCGCTATGGGTTCCGGCGTGCCAATTGAGCAAACGCTCGCCGAGCAATTCGGCCACGCCGGATTCCTGACAAAGCTTTTGCAGGCCGCCGGCGGCGCCGACGATGAGAAGAATATTGGCGATTTGGCTGAAGCATTGCGTCGCCCACGACGTGTCGGCGATCAGCTTGAGGCCGGGCCGGCCCTGACCAATCGCCATGATGGCGACGCCAATGAGTAACAGTATCAACGGACGCCCGACACCAATCACCAATTCACGCGATGGGCCACCGCCAAGCGGCTCGCTCGGAAATTCACCGATGGATTGGACGATCAGAAGCAGCAACGGAACGATCACTGCCAGCAACAGCACGAGCACCGATCCGCTGCTTGGCTTTACTGTTGGGAAATTTGGTGCAGGAGCTGGCGCAGTTGCTGCCGTTGGTCGTGGGGCGGTGGTCGGAAGCCACGAAGCAAAAGCTGCACCGAGCGCCGCCACCACAAGCGCCAGAGGAACTCCAATTAAAATCACGCGCAACCAGCCGGCGCCAAGGATGGCGGCTGCTGCGATCGGAACCGGGGCGAGCGCGATCAGGCCGTGGCTGGCGGACTGAGCAAGCGCCGCCGTGATTGTGGTGCTCTGACGTTTTTGAGGCGGGTTAGCATCGCTTGCTGGCAGGAGAGGGGTAAGCAATGCAAAGCCGCTCGCCGGCACTGCGGCGAGACCAGCGAGCAGTCCTGCCAGCGCCGCAAACCGCCGCGTGCCGAAGCCCCCGATTTTCGTCGCGAGGTGTGCCGACGCGCCGGTGCTTTTGGCGATCCCCTCGATCAAGCCCGCGGCGACGATAACAAGGCCGGGCGAATAGAGCGTGGCAGAAAATCCGTCACCGAAGGCCTTACCGAGTTGGCTGATCGAGAAGCCGCTCGCCAGGCCGAAGATGGTGGCGATAATGACGATCGCGAAAAACGGATGAAGCCGCCGCGGTGATGCTAACGTGATCAGGACTGCGGCGAAACCAAGAAAGACCAGCGCCTGAATGACTGTTGCGGGCATCGAATGACGGACTTTCGCGCCGGCTATGCAAAGCAGGCATTTCGTATTGGCGGCAGGATCGTTTTAGTATGATTTTGATCCTGATTGAACACAGTGCATGCGCACCTTTAGCACCCGTAACAAGGCAATCTCTGCGGTTTTTGCGGCGTTGGCCGTCGTCCTTGCGTTCGCGAGCAGGGCGGCCGCGGCGGATTTCATCCACGCCGACGGCACACGGCTGGTCGATGGCAGCGGCAACACCTTCGCGGTCCGAGGCATCAATCTCGGCAATTGGCTGGTGCCCGAAGGCTATATGTTCAAATTCAAGACCGCGCGCAGTCCGAGCGAGATTGCGGGCGTCATCGAAACGCTGGTTGGCCGCGATGAGGCCGAGCGTTTCTGGACGCGGTTCCGCGATGTCTATGTCACGCAAGACGATATCCGCTTCATCAAAGCAGCCGGTTTCAACACGGTGCGGGTGCCGCTGAATTGGCGGCTCTTTATGGTGCCCGGCGACGATCCGAGCAAAGATCGCTTCGAAGGGCAGGGCTGGGCGCTGCTCGATCGCGTCGTGCAGTGGTGCCGCGACGCCGGCTTGCGCGTGATTGTCGATCTCCACGCCGCGCCCGGCGGCCAGACCGGAGTCAATCACGATGACGGGCCCGGCTTCCCGCTGACATTTTATGTGCCGCGCTATCGCCAGCAAACTATCGCGTTATGGCGGGAGATCGCGACGCGCTATCGCGATGAGCCGGCAGTGCTTGGCTACGATCTCCTCAACGAGCCGGCTTCACCTTATACCGACGAGGCCTATGTCGATCCGCGGCTCGAACCGCTTTATCGCGATATCGTCTCGGCGATCCGCGGCGTCGATACCAACCATGTGGTGATGCTCGCCGGCGCGAAATGGAGTACGAGCTTTGCCGTATTCGATCGGCCATTCGACGCCAATGCCGTCTATACCTATCACAAATTCTGGGCGCATCCGACGCGCGAGGTGGTGCAGGAATATGTGAATTTCAGCAATCGTTGGCGCGTGCCCGTCGTGATCGGCGAGACCGGCGAATATACCAATGACTGGAATGTCGCGTTCCGCAACCTCAATGAACGCTTCGGCATCGGCTGGTGTTTCTGGACTTATAAGAATCTGGATACCGAAACCACGGTGAGGTCGATCAAAAAGCCCGAAGGCTGGGACAAGATTGCTGCAGCCGGTAGCGGCGATACTGCCAATCTGCCATCGCGCGAGGAGGCCAGTGCGATCCTCGCCGCTTATCTTGATGCGGCGCGCTTCGCCAATACGCGCCTCAACAGTGATTATCTCAAGTCACTCGGTCTTGCCGCGCCGTAATGGCGGGCGTCATTCGCCTTTCCACTGCGGCGGCCTTTTGTTGAGGAAGGCATCGAGGCCTTCGCGGAAATCCTGGCTCATATAACACTGCAGGATCAGGTCCTCGCCCTCTTCGCGGGTCAGGCGGCGCTGCAGGCGGGCGACCGCCTGCTTGGTGGCGTTGAGTGTCAGCGGTGCATTGCCCGCAATCAAAGTCGCGAGTTCATCGGCGCGCTTCTGCAATGCCGCCTGGTCTTCGACGACTTCGGTGAGAAGGCCGATGCTCGCTGCTTCCTCCGCGCCCAACAGGCGGGCGGTGAAAATGATGTCTTTGACCCGCGCCGGTCCGATCAACGCGGTGAGTCTGCTGATATTCGACATCGACAGGCAGTTGCCGAGCGTGCGCGCGATCGGAAATCCCATGCGCACGCTCTTGGTGCCGACGCGCAGGTCGCAGCAGGCGGCAATGCCGGCGCCGCCGCCGGTGCAGGCGCCATGGATCGCGGCGATGGTCGGCACCCGGCAGCGCTCGAGCTCGGTGAGCACGCGGTCGATGCGCGATTCGTAATCGAGCGCATGTTGCGGTGTGGTGAAGGCGCGGAACTGGTTGATGTCGGTGCCGGATGCGAAGGCCTTGTCGCCGGCGCCCTGGAACACCAGCACCTTGAATGAACGATCCTCATTGGCCTGCTGGCAGATTTCGGCAAGCCGCTCATACATCGCGAAGGTGAAGGCGTTGCGGGCTTGCGGCCGGTTAAAAGTGACCTTGCCGACACCGTTTGCGACATCGAAAAGGATATCGGCCGAAGCCGGCGTTTGCTCGTTCATTGTTGTTGTTCCGATTGCGATTATGTTGCGCGGTCCAAGCGTGAAGATGCGGTGTTATTGAAGGCGGGGCGGTGAAAAAGCAAGCGGGAGATTATCGGCACGATGAGCCTTCAGCCCTTGAGCGCCTGAATAATCAAGACAAGACCAGAAACGATCGCGAAGACAAGCAGGGCGTCGCGAAGCCGCGTCGTGCTTATTTTGCGATGCGCCCATCCGCTGCAGTAGAGGCCGGCCGCGAGTGGCGGCATCAAGAGTAGCGCATCACGAAGCTGCGTCGGGCCAAGCCGGCTTTCCACGGCAAGAATGACGATTGAAAAGACCTCGCCGACCAGAAAGCAAAGCGCGATGGTCGCGCGCAAGGTCGGCGCGGGATGGTGCTGATAGACCAGCGCGAGGGGCGGACCGCCGATGCCGGTTGCCGTTTCGGTCACACCGGTGATCAGTCCGGCACCGATATAGGCTGCTTTGGTGGGCGTGAATTCCGGCGCCAGTTTTGTCGCTATTGCCGCCAATACAGTGGTGATGCCGACGACAAGATTGAGTACGGGCGCCGTGACGACGACCAATATCCATAGTCCGGCAAAAGTGCCAGCGAATCTGCCAGCAGTAATCCAGCCGGCACTCGGCAGATCGAAATAGTGACGCTCGCGCCACGCGACATAAGCGTTGAGCGGAAGCATCAAAATCAGGATCGAGCCTGGCAACAAATCTGGCCGGATCACGGCAGCGACTGGTGCGACGATCAAGGCAAAGCCGACCCCGATCGCGCCCTGAACAAGCGCGGCAATAACGACGGCAAACGCGATTGCGGCCAGCGCCGTCATTCGCGCTTGCCGGGACGATGTGTTGCGCGATGCTCGCGCGAGGTCGGATGAATGCGTTTGATAGGTGCTGTGGCGACTGCCTTGCCCGCTACGGCTGCAACCTCCCGCATCAAGGCGCGGGCGTCCCAGTCCGTCGGCCAGCCGCGCCAGAGTCGTAATTTGCCCCCGACCAGCACGGCAACGATCTGATCGCGATTGCCATAGCGGACCAGTTCCCAATCCAAATCCCAGGACGGAAGAAACTCGGGGGTGTCGATCGCCACGACCAGGAAATCCGCGGCCTTGCCGACGGCAATTTCGCCGGTCACATCTTTCAGTCCGACAGCGTCAGCGGCCTCATGTGTCGCATGATCGAGCCAGGTCCAGCCGCCTCCGGTGGAGAAATCGCCGACGCCGAGGCCGAAGGCGATGCGTTGCAACGTTTCCGCCGCTTCGATCATGCGAAAGGCGTCGCTGCGCGTTCCGTCGGTGCCGATGCCGAAGCGGATACCAAGCTCCGCCATCATTTCAGCGGGAGCCACCGCATTGCCTTTCCAGGTCGAGGCCACCGGATTGTAGGCGACCGCGGTATCGGTACGCGCGAGGAGCATGAGTTCGGCCGGCGTTATCAGCGTCGAATGCGCAATAAGCACATTGTGCCCCAGCGCGTTTGCGGCGGCGAGGTGTTGCAGCGGCCGCTGTCCACGCTCGACCAGCGAACGTTCGACGGCAACCAAATGCTCGTTGACATGGGTCTGAAAAATCACGCCGGCTTCCGCCGCTATGCTGACGAGACGGTGCAGCATCCAGTCGGTGGCGACTTCCGGGATGGAAACCGCGAGCGAGGGATGCACAAGGCCGCCTGTTTTCCAGCGCGCGAGATGCGCCTCGGCGGCTTTTACGATGGTGCTGCGATCGCGTCCGCCCGCGGCGGGACCGCTATCATTGCAAATAAAGCCGAGGACGCAGCGCAATCCCGTCTCTTGGGTGGCGCGAGCAACCGCAACGACGTCGGCTTCCGAGCGGGTACCGGCATCGACAACGGTCGTGAAACCTCCGCGCAAAGATTCGAGCGCGGCGAGCTTGCTCGCGAGATAGACGCCATGGCCGTCAAGCGAGGCTTCCAGCGGCACCCAGATGCGGCGGAATATTTCCGAAGGCTCGCCGAAGGCCAAAGCCTTGCCGAAGCTTTGCGTCAAGTGATGGTGGGCGTCGATAAAGCCCGGCATCACCAGATGGCCGGGGAGCGCGTGGACGGTCAGATCCGAATTACGAGCAATAACCGCGTCGCGCGGTCCTACATCGGCAATGAGACCGTCGCGGACGACGATTGCTTGGTCTGTTGCAGAACCATTTCGCAGAAGGACATGCTCCGGCGCGAGCAAGAACGCGGATGGTGCAAATAAATCCGGCTGAAGGTCAGTCATTGGAGTGACGTGTCACGGCGCGACCGGCTTTATCGGCGGCACTTCGGTTTCCGCTGGATCCGGCGCGGCGGATTTTTGCTGCGGCAAGCCGATATGATGGAACATGATATTGAAGAAAACAGCGGTCAGCGTTCCGGCGGCAAGTCCGTTGCCGAGAATGAGCTGCGCGCTTTGCGGGAATTTGCTGTACAGGCCCGGGACGAGAATGGGCAGAAGACCCATCGCCAGCGCGGCGGCCAGCGTGAACAAATTGCCGTGGTCGCCGAAATCGGTCTTCCGTAGCATGTCGATGCCCATCACGGCGATGACGCAAAATACGATGATGGCGGTGCCGCCGACAACCGGACCTGGAATATCATTGATAAGGCGTCCGATTGGCGCCAACAGCGCGAGCACGATCAGAATGCCCCCGCTGGCGGCCGTGACATAACGCGAGCGAATTCCGGTCGCGCGGACAATGCCGATATTCTCGCCGCTGGTAATGATCAGCGATGTCCCGAGGCAGCCGCCGAGCAAGGATGCCACTGCGTCAGCACGGATGGTTTTCGGCACATCCGTGCCGGGATCGATGTCCTTGCCGACCACTTCGGCGATGGCGACGGTTTGGCCTGTCGCTTCCGCCATGGAAATTATGCTGAAAACGATGAGCGGGACTGCAGCGACAAGATCAAAGATCGGCCAGCCGAAAGGGAAGGGCGACGGCGCGCTGATCACCGGACCGGTCGCTACATCAGCGACACTCATCATACCGAACGCGGCGGCGACGCAGGTGCCGAGCGCGAGCCCGAGAAGTACGGAGAGTTGCCGCCAGAAGCCGGTCAGAAAGCGCGCAAAGAAAAGCGTGAAGAAGATGGTCGCCAGCGCCATCAAAACATTGATGGGGGCGGCAAAATTGGGACTGTTTGGCTGGCCGGTGATGATGCCGCCATAGATTTTGATGAGATTGATGGCGACCAGAAGCAGGATGGTGCCGATCACCAGACGTGGAAAGAATTTCAGGCAGCGGGCAAAGACCGGCCCGATGACGAAATAAGCAATTGCCGTGAGGATCACAGCGCCGGACGCGGTCGCAAGGTTTGTTTGCTGGGCGATGGTTACAAAGATGACGATTGGCGCTCCGCCCGGCACCATGATGAAGGGCAGCCGTGCGCCGAACCCGACGGGACCGAAGCTCTGCAGCAGCGTGCCGAGGCCGCAGATCAGAAACGTCGCGCTGATCAAATTGAGCGTCAGGCTCGGGCTGAAATTGAGCGCCCGGCTGACCAGAAAGGCAGCCGTGATTGGCGATGCCGCCATGACCAGAACATGCTGCAGGCCGAAAACGAATAATTGCGGGAGTGGAAGGATTTCGTCGACTGGCTGAACTTTGTTCATGTCCACAACGCCTCGCCCCTGGTCGCATCGAGCCTAACACAGCAGGCTCCAAGCTGGCACACTGGACGAAGCAATCGCTGTGCCGGATTTCGAGGCCGGCTTATTGGCCCCTGCGTGCGGCGCTGGCGAAGCGTTTGGCTTCTTCGGCGGCGCGGAACAGCGCTTTGGCTTTGTTGACGCATTCCTGCTGTTCGAAAACCGGATCGCTGTCGGCAACGATGCCGGCGCCGGCCTGGACATACATGACGCCGTCTTTGATCAGTGCCGTGCGCAGCACGATGCAGGTGTCCATGTCGGAGCCGGCGGAAAAATAACCGACGCAGCCGGCATAGAGCGAACGCTTGTCTTGTTCCAATTCGTCGATGATCTGCATGGCGCGGACTTTCGGCGCGCCGGACACGGTGCCAGCGGGAAAGCCGGCAGCGAGCGCATCGACGCGGTCGCGGTCGTTGCGCAGTTTCCCCTCGACATTGGAAACGATGTGCATGACCTGGCTGTAGCGCTCGATGAAGAACTGGTCGGTGACCTTCACGGTGCCGATTTCGGCGACGCGGCCGACATCGTTGCGGCCGAGATCGAGCAGCATCAAATGTTCGGCGCGCTCCTTCGGATCGGCAAGGAGTTCAGCTTCGAGCGCTTGGTCGTCATGCGGCGTGGCGCCGCGCGGCCGTGTGCCGGCGATGGGGCGGATGGTGACCTTGCCGCCCGAGGTCTTCACCAGAATTTCTGGACTCGATCCGGCGATGGCGAAACTGCCGAGGTCGAGGAAATAGAGATAGGGCGACGGATTGACCCGCCGCAGTGCGCGGTAGAGCGAAAACGGCTGCAGCGCGAAGGGCGCCTCGAAGCGTTGCGACAGCACCACCTGGAAAATATCGCCGGCTGCGATGTAGTCCTTGGCGCGCAGCACCATGCGCTTGAACTCGTCCGGCGTGGTGTTGGAGCGCGGCGCCACCTGCAGCGGTCCGGCGTCGATCTCCGCGGCCGATTTATCAAGCGGCTTATCGAGTGCATCGACCATCGCGGAGAGCCGTTCGCCAGCGCGGGTTAAAGCCGCCTGCGCGGTAACGCCGGTCTGCGGGCGCACCGGCGTGACCATGGTGATGGTGTCCTCGACGGCGTCGAAAGCGACGACCACAGTCGGACGAACGAGGATGGCGTCCGGAATGTCGAGCGGATCGCGCGCCGGTGCCGCCAAATCCTCCATCAGCCGCACCATGTCATAGCCGAGATAGCCGAACACGCCGGCGGCCATCGGCGGCAACCCATGGGGCAGGGCAATGCGGCTTTCATCGAGCAGTGCGCGCAGTGCGAGGAGTGGCGTTTGCTCAGTTTCGACAAAAGCTGAGGGATCGTTCGCGGCCGTGCGGTTGATGTCGGCGGTCTTGCCGTTGACGCGAAAGATCACATCCGGTTCGAGGCCGATGATGGAATAGCGGCCGCGCACCGCGCCGCCTTCGACCGACTCGAGAAGAAAGCTCATCGCCCGGCCGCCGGCGACTTTCAGAAAGGCGGAGACCGGCGTTTCCAGATCGGCAACAAGTGTCGTCCATACGACCTGCGGCTCCCCGGCTGCGTAACGCGCCACGAAGACGTCGGCCGAAGGCTCCATTTGCATCGCTAGTTCAAGTCCGACGGCGTGCCGTTGCCCATCGCCTGTGCCAGTGCGCTGGCATTGATAGTGGTGCCGAGATCGTTCTCGATACGGCCGACATATTGCCCCATCACGTCGTCGGTCAGTTGATGCTGCAGCGTCACCGCATTGGTCTTGGCGTCTGCGGCATTGGGATCGACGTCCGGGGTGGTGATGGCGGTAACGCGGAATACGATCCATTGGGTCGGATCGTCGGCGCGCGCTACGCCGAATGAATCCTTAGCCGTGTGGAAGATCGCGTCCATCATGCGAGGGGAAATGACGGCCGTCGCGCCGCCGCGCTTGATGTCGGACGCAGTCTGGACCTTTAGATTGTCGGCGGATGCGACCTCATCCATTGCCGTGCCGCTTTTGAGCTTGTCGAGAAGATCGACCGCCTTGTTTTTGATGACGGAGGCGATCTCGTCGTTGCGCCAATGCTGTTCGACATCGGCTTTGACGTCGTCGTAGGAACGTTCCTGCGCCGGCGTGATCGCAGCGACGTCGTACCAGATATAACCGCCATCGGCGTCGATCGGATCGTTGTCGACGCCGACGTCAGTGCTGAAGGCCGCGTTGATCACCTGCACACCGTGCGGGACATTGGTGGCAGGTTTGTTGTCGGCATCGCTGCCGTTGCGGTCAACAGTGACGGTAATGATCGGCAGCTTTTCCTTCGCCCCGGCTTCGGTCAGCGAACTGCCGCCCGCACGATCGTCTTCGATCTGGTCGTGGATCTGCTGCACCTGCTGCTTGGCGCGTTGGGTCGCGATGTCGGTGCGCAATTGCGGACCGACATCCGCGAGCGGCTTGGTCACCGAGGGCTCGATCTTCAGCACGGCGACGATCGCGGTGCCGACTTGGCCCTGCACCGGAGCGCTGGTCTCGCCTTCCTTGAGCGAGAAGGCGGCATCAGCCACGGCGGGATCGACCATGCGAGCTTTGGTGATCGTGCCGAGATCGATGTCGTTTTCCTTCAAGCCGCGTTCTGCGGCGAGGGCGGCGAAAGTCGTGCCGCTTTTGAGCTTGTCGGAAGCGGCCTGCGCGTCGGCCATATTCGGGAATATGATCTGCTCGATATGGCGGCGCTCGGGTGTCGTGAACGTCGAGAGCTTGGCCTCATAGGCCTTCTTCACGTCGTCGTCCGAAATCTCCATCCATTTCGACATTTCGGTCGGCGTCACGGCAAGCACCTCGATCTTGCGATATTCCGGCGCCCGGAACAGGAATTTGTGATCGTCGTAATATTTGCTCAACTGTTCAGGCGTCGGCTTTGGGATGTCGCCGGCCTGCGCCGGTCCGAGTGCGAGATATTCGATGCTGCGCTGCTGATTCTGTAATTGATTGATGGCGTCGATCCACGCTTTCGGCGGCGTTATATTGCCGGATACGGCATCGAGGAGTTGGCGCCGCACGATGTCCTGGCGCTGTTCGGTGAGGAAGCGTTGTTCGGTGTAGCCGCGGTTTTGCAGGAAGGCGGTAAAGCGCGCGCTATCGAACTTCCCGTTGACGTCCTGTAGCTGCGGATTTGTCGTGATCTGGCGAGCGATCTCGGCGTCAGGCAGGCCGAGCCGCATCTGTTTGCCGCGCTGATCGAGCGCAGTTTGCGCAACCATTTCGCCGAGCACTTGCCGGTCGAGGCCGAGCTGACTTGCCTGCTCCGGCGGTATCGGATGGCCGAGTTGGGTGCTGAGCTGCTGCAGGCGATCCTGATAGGCCTGACGGAATTGCTCGATCGGAATCTCCGTCGAGCCGACTTTCGCAAGCGTCGAGCGGCCGAAACCACTGAAAATGTCGTTGATGCCCCAGACCGCAAAGCTGCCGGCAAGCAGCGTCATGACCACGCCCATGACGGTGCGGCCGAGCCAATTTTCGGAAGCCTTGCGGATACCTCGGAGCATTTAGTCCAACGTTTGTTCGCTGCTATCGGTCAGGGAAAGGCGGCGCACTATAAGGAGCGTCGTTTTGCACCGCAACTGACGGGTTTTACAGGTAAAACGCCTCTTTTCCGGCCGCAACCTGTCTGCTAACCGCTTTTTGTCGCAAGCCCAAGGTCGGCCTAAGGTCGCGGACATGGTCGAGACTCGGGTCAATTACGGGTCAACAAGGTACGAAAAGATGGCGCGGCGTCCGCTGGTGGCCGGCAATTGGAAAATGAACGGCCTTATTGCCTCGATCGGCGAACTCGAGAAGATCGCCGCCGGTGGGAAGACGCTGGCCAATGTCGACCTGATGGTTTGTCCGCCGGCGACACTGATCGCGGGCTTTGCGCAAGCGATGCGCGGGTTATCTGTCGCGATCGGCGGCCAGGACTGTCATGCGCTCGAGTCCGGCGCCTATACCGGCGACATCGCCGCCGAAATGCTGCGGGACGCCGGTGCGACGGCGGTGATCGTCGGCCATTCGGAGCGGCGGCAGTATCACAATGAGACCGATGACGCGGTGCGCGCCAAGGCGGTCGCCGCGCGGCGCGCTGGTCTGACTGCAATCGTCTGCGTTGGTGAGACGCGTGCCGAGCGTGATGCCGGCCGCGCCGATAAAGTGGTAGGCACGCAGCTAGAGGGTTCGTTGCCGGATCGCGCCGGGGATTTTGTCGTTGCCTATGAACCCGTGTGGGCAATCGGCACCGGGCTTACGCCGACCGTTGCCGATGTCAAACACATGCACGGCTTAATCCGCGAACGGCTCACGGCACGCTTTGGCGAAACCGGGGCGCAAACGCGTATCCTTTATGGCGGCTCGGTAAAGCCCAGTAATGCCAAGGAGATTTTGGCGATTGCCAATGTTGATGGTGCGCTGGTCGGCGGCGCGAGCTTGCAAGCCGAGGAGTTTTTGGCGATCGCCGGTGTTTATGGCTGATCGTACCTATATGCGATTTTCGACCCTTGGTGATCTTCGATTACCGGCGGCACGGAGGACGTAATGACGAAACTGAAGATCGTTGCGGCGTTCATCGGCATGGCATTGCCGCTTGGTGTAGCGTCCGCGCACGCTGCGGATATCAAAGTCCTTAGCTCGACGGCAGTGAAATCCGTGCTGCAAGAACTCGGGTCGGAATTCGAAAAGGTGACCGAGAACAAACTCATCTTCACCATCGCGCCGGCGGCGGTTTTAAAGACACAGATCGAGCAGGGCGCAGCATTCGATGTTGCTGTTCTTACCGCTGCCGGGATCGATGATCTGACCAAACAAGGCAAGATCGATCCGTCGACGCGTGCGGTTATCGCCCGTGCCGGTCTCGGTGTTTCGCTGCGTGCTGGCGCTCCGATGCTCGATGTGAGCACGGCCGACGCGCTCAAGCGCGCGCTGCTCGCGGCAAAGTCGATAGGGTTCAACGGTCAAGGCGCGAGCAAAGCCGGCATTGAGGCCATGATCGTCAAGCTCGGCATTGCGGATGAGCTGAAATCGAAGATCGTGATGTTGAATGTCGGCGCGCCTGAGGCCGTCGCTAAGGGCGAAGTCGAGATGGGCCTCGGGCCGGTGAGCGAAATCATTCAAGTCTCCAGCACCGAGGTCGTCGGCGCATTTCCGGCCGAGCTGCAGAACTATCTCGTGTTCTCCGGCGGCGTCGCTGCCGGCAGCAAGGCTGCGGATGCGGCAAACTCGCTCATAAAATTCCTTGTCTCGCCGGCGGCCGTTCCGGTGCTCAAGACCAAGGGCTTGCAGCCGGGCTGATCGCTGATCGCCTCGCGAGGGCCTTTCCGCGGCCATCGCCTTCGGTCTATCCTCCTTATAACGATTCAAAGTAGGCGCGCGGCAAAAGCGCGCCGGGGAGGGTGCCATGACGGAGGAGACGCTTCCGCGCCGCAAATTCTTATTGGGAGTCGGTGTGGCCGGATCGGCGGTCGTCGCCGGGCTCGCGTCGCCGCCCGCGCAGGCCGAGACCACTGCAACGGCCGCTGCCACGCCGACAGTGACCCCGGTTGAAGCCGAGCCGCTTCTTTTCCTCAACGAAATACAACACGCTTTCGTTGTCGCTGCGGTCGACATGCTTATCCCGGCCGACGAGTTGTCGCCGTCGGGAAGCGACTGCGGCTGCGCGGTCTATATCGACCGGCAGCTCGCCAGCGCCTGGGGCGGCGGCGCGAAAATGTATCGCGCCGGACCTTATTTCAAAGGCAAGCCGGAGCAGGGCTATCAACTGCCGCTGACGCCGGCTGAGTTTTTTGTCGCCGGCATCACCGCCGCTAATGAATGGTCGCATCGGACTTACGGCCACGATTTCGATCGGCTGCCGCCGGACAAGCGCGTCGAGGCGCTCAAGGCAATGGAAGAAGGCAAAGCCGACTTCAAAAACTTCAACGCCAAGGCGTTCTTCGGCCGCCTCCACGCCATGACCGTGGAGGGCTTCTTCGCCGATCCGATCTATGGCGGCAATCGCGGCAAGGTCTCCTGGAAGATGCTTGGTTTCCCCGGTCTGCCGGCGACTTATGCCCAGTTCATCGATGAGTATCGCGACAAGCGCTATGTCGCCGATCCGCAATCGATTGCGGATTTCTCGTAAGGGAGGCGGACATGGTAACGCGATTAAAAGAAGTCGATGCGGTCACTGTCGGCCTCGGCTGGACCGGCGCGATCATGGCGCGCGAACTCAACAAAGCCGGATTGAATGTCGTCTCGCTTGAACGCGGTCCGGACCGCATTCCCGGCGAGGATTTCATCCTGCCTTCGGTGCGTGACGAGATGCGCTATTCGCAGCGTCTCGAATTGATGATCGACAATTCGGTCGACACCATCACCTTCCGTAATTTCAACAACGAGCGCGCGCTGCCGATCCGGCGCATCGGCGCGTTTCTGCCCGGCGAAGGTGTCGGCGGCTCCGGCATCCATTGGGGCGCACTGCATTGGCGCAATCTGCCGTCGGATTTCCGTATCCGTAGCGCCATCACCGAACGCTACGGCGCCAAGGCGATCCCGGATGATATGACGATCCAGGATTGGCCGGTCAGCTATGACGAGATGGAGCCGTTCTACGACAAGTTCGACAAGATCTGCGGCGTATCGGGCAAAGCCGGCAATGTGCGCGGCAAGAAGGTCGAAGGCGGCAATATTTTCGAAGGTCCGCGCGCCGGCGAGTATCCGAACGCGCCGATCAAAACCAGCAATGCCGGATTAGCCTATGCCGAAGCTGCGAAAAGCCTCGGCTATCATCCGTTCCCGGCGCCGGTTGCGATCGCGAGCGCGGGCTATACCAATGCTGAGAATGTCGCGCTCGGCGCTTGCGAATATTGCGGCTATTGCAATCGCATCGCTTGCGAGACCAATGCCAAGGCCTCGGCGAATTCGACCATTCTGCCGGTGCTTCGGCTTGATCCGAAATTCGAGATGCGCACGCGCTGCTTTGTCACCAAGCTCAATTACGACAAGGCGGCGAAGAAGGTGACGAGCGTCAGCTACACCGATATGCGCACCGGCGAGGAATACGAGCAGCCGGCGAATATCGTGATCCTGTCGTCTTTTGTGTTCGGCAATGTGCAGCAGCTTTTGTTGGCCGGCATTGGCGAGCCTTACGACCGCGACACCGGCAAAGGCGTTGTCGGCAAGAACTACGCTTATCAGTTCGAAGCCGGCGCCAGTGCCTTCTTCGAAAACAAGGAACTCAATCCGTTCTGGGGCTCGGCCGGCATGAGCGTCTGTATCGATGACTTCAATGGCGAGTCGTTCGACCACGGCGGCTTGGGTTTTTTCGGCGGCGGTTATATCGCCGGCGGCAGTGCCGCGGCGCCGCCGCTTGCCGGACGCACCGTGCCGCATGGCACGCCGGAATGGGGCTCGGATTGGAAGCGCGCCACCGTCAAGTGGTACCACCACGCCGCGCGCTTCAACACGCAGGGCTCGGTCTATGCCAACCGCGCCAATTTCATGGATCTCGATCCGACCTACAAAGACGCGCTCGGACGTCCTCTGGTGCGGCTCACTTACAATCCGCCCGACAATGAATTCAAAATGTCGGCCTTCCTGTTGAGCAAGCTCGAAGGGGTCATCAAGGCGATGAACCCGACCAGCTACGATCTGCATCCGCGGCCGAAGACCTTTACCGTCGTGCCATATCAGTCGACGCACAATACCGGCGGCACGATGATGGGTTCGGATCCCAAGACGAGTGTCGTCAATCGCTATCTGCAGGCCTGGGACGCCGACAATCTCTTCATCCAGGGCGCTTCGGTGTTTCCGCAGCAGCACGGTTACAATCCGACCGGCACCGTCGGTGCGCTGGCCTATTGGTCGGCCAATGCCATCACCACCAAATATCTCAAAAATCCGGGACCGCTCGTTCATGCGTAATGTTCTTGGTCATTGCGAGCGAAGCGAAGCAATCCAGTCTTCTGCGCGAGCCGCTCTGGATTGCTTCGTCGCTGTGCTCCTCGCAATGACGTTGGGAGCAAATGCAGCGTCTGCCGCCGATGTCGCGCATGGCAAAGAGGTCTTCGTCGGCTGCGCTGCCTGCCACAGCGACAAACCGGATGCGATAGGACCGAGTCTCAAAGGCGTCTATGGCCGTAAAGCCGGAGCGGTGGAGGATTTCCATTATTCCAACGCCATGATGCGCGCCGGCCTTGTCTGGGACGAAGCCAATCTGCGGGATTATCTGAAAAACCCGCAGGCCAAGGTGAAGGGCAACCGCATGCCATTCGGCGGGCTGACCAGCGCGTCAGACGTCGACGACGTCATCGCGTTTCTCAAGGAAGATAAATAGCCGCGCGCTGGGATCACGCGCAGCTCCAAGCCGATTGCTTAGGCTTATCTACAGACGCCTTGCGACCGCGCCGTGTCGAGCGCAGCCGAGGCTGTAAGCCAATCGGGAAGCCCAACGGCGATCTTGGTCCAGCCGGTGCCCCAAGGCGTTGCGCCCGAATCCCACCAGACCTTGCACCAGCCGTTTTCGAGTTGGACCACCGCAAAGTCGGCACGCGCAGGCGTCGTGGCTGCGAAACCAAGCGCCAACACACCAACCGCAAAAGCCAATCGCTTCATCGTCAGCTCCGTAATTGCCTCCCATCGAAAGAGATAGTTTCGCGGCAAATGACCGGCAACCCCATAAGAAGACCGGGAGTGCACCGGTGCCTAACAAAGCGGCGGGAAAGGCCTTTCCGCCGCGCCTAGCTTCGGTTTATTCTTATTGCAACGAACGATGGTTACGTTTCGTTCGCGATTTTTGGACCTGCACCACTGCGGTTCCGACATGGAGAGGGGACGACGATGCGAATGAACAAATCGGGCTTCCGGCCCGGCATATTGGCTGCGGCTGCTTTGGGTTTGTTCACGATCGCCGCCACATCTGCACACGCGGCGCCCGATGCCGAAAAGGGCAAAAAGGACTTTGAGGTCTGCCAAGGCTGCCACAATGACTCCGGCCGCTCGGTCGGCCCGAGCCTCCTTGGCGTCTATGGCCGGCAATCCGGATCACTCGAGGGCTACAAATATTCTCCGGCGATGAAACGGTCGAAGCTCACGTGGGACGACAAGAACCTGCACGAATACATCGCCGACCCGCAGCGGAAGGTGAAGGCCAATAACATGGCGTTTAAAGGTATAAAGAGCTCTGCGGACATCGACGACTTGGTCGAATATCTCAAGACCTACAAATAAGGCCTTCAATTTATTGAAGTTTGGCCTGGCGGCCCGAGCCGCCTCAGTCCGAAATAGATGATGGAAATGGCCCGGCGGATCGTGTAGAGACGCCGGCGACTTCCTATATCGGGTCTCTTCAAGGAGTGAGGCCGCTTCCTCACCCAGTAGTCCCTTTCGTCCTAACGCTTTCGTTCTTGGCGGATATCCGGATGCTGACTGTCATTATTGTCATTCACCTCATGCTGGTCCTCGCAATCATCGGCGTGGTTCTGCTGCAGAAATCCGAAGGCGGCGGTTTTGTCAGCGGCGGCACCGGGGGTGGGTTCCTGACGAGCCGAGGCAGCGCGAACGTGTTGTCGCGCACCACGGCGCTTCTGGCGGCGGGCTTCTTTTTGACCAGCCTTCTGCTTTCGTGGCTGGCGAGCTTCCAGCGTCATCCGGCGTCGATCATTACTGGCGCACCGGCCGGCCATGCGGCGCCGGCAAATCCGGCGACGGCCCCGCTCAACCCAGGAAGCGGTGGGCTTTTGAATCAGTTGCAAAAGGGCGTTCCGAATGCGCCGGCGGGGCCTGATTCATCGCCCGCGCCAAGCGCCCCGCAGGCGCCAGAGTCGCGCTGAGCCAAAAGGCGATTAAAAAACTGTGGGCGGCGCCGGGCGAGGGTTTCGGCGGCGCGTGAGGATTATTAGATAATTGTATGAAATCAATTACGTTTTCTTTGGCAAAAGCGATGTTTCTTTACCTGAGCATTCAGATCGCGGCAGCTATTCCCCAAAATCGCTCGTCGAATCGAAAAAGCCACGCTAACCAGTAGGTCCCATGGCGCGGTACATTTTCATCACCGGCGGCGTGGTCTCTTCACTCGGTAAGGGTCTGGCGTCAGCAGCACTCGGAGCGCTTCTGCAGGCGCGTGGCTATAAAGTCCGCCTGCGTAAGCTCGACCCCTATCTCAATGTCGATCCCGGCACGATGTCGCCGTATCAGCACGGCGAAGTCTTCGTCACCGATGACGGCGCCGAGACCGATCTCGATCTCGGCCATTACGAGCGTTTCACCGGCCGGCCGGCGAGCCGTCAGGACAACATCACCACCGGCCGCATCTATCAGGAAATCCTGACCAAGGAGCGGCGCGGCGATTATCTCGGCGCCACCATCCAGGTCATTCCCCACGTCACCAACGCCATCAAGGATTTCATCCGCGACGGCAATGACGGCTTCGATTTCGTGCTCTGCGAGATCGGGGGCACCGTCGGCGATATCGAAGGCTTGCCGTATTTCGAAGCAATCCGGCAGATGGGCAATGATCTGCCGCGCGGTCACGCGATCTATATCCATCTGACGCTGATGCCGTTCATCCCAAGCGCGGGCGAACTCAAGACTAAGCCGACCCAGCACTCGGTGCGCGAATTGCGCGCTATCGGCATCCAGCCTGACATCCTGTTGTGCCGCACCGACCGCGAAATTCCCGAAAGCGAGCGGCGCAAGCTCGCGCTGTTCTGCAATGTCCGCGAAAGCGCGGTGATCGAAGCGCGCGACGTCGACAACATCTACGCCGTGCCGGAGGCCTATCACGCCGGCGGCCTCGACACCGAAGTGCTCGCCGCCTTCGGCATTGAAAATCCGCCGTCGCCAGATCTCGCCACCTGGCACCTGATCAACGAGCGCGTCCATACGCCGGAAGGCGACGTCACCATCGCCATTGTCGGCAAATATACCGGCATGAAGGACGCCTATAAATCGCTGATCGAGGCGCTCTCCCACGGCGGCATCCGCAACAAGGTCAAGGTCAAGCTCGACTGGATCGAAAGCGAAGTCTTCGAGAAAGAAGATCCGGCGCCGTTCCTTGAGCACGTCAACGGCATCCTGGTGCCGGGCGGTTTCGGCCAGCGCGGCGCCGAAGGCAAAATCCTTGCCGCTCAATTCGCCCGCGAGCGGAAGGTCCCGTATTTCGGCATCTGCTTCGGCATGCAGATGGCGGTGATCGAAGCGGCGCGGAATCTCTGCGCCATCGAGCAAGCCAATTCGACTGAATTCGTCGCTACGCCCGAACCGGTCGTCGGCCTCATGACCGAGTGGATGAAGGGCAACGAGCAACAAAAGCGCGGCATGAGCGGCGATCTCGGCGGCACCATGCGGCTCGGCGCTTATCCCGCCGAATTGCAGCGCGGCTCGCGTGTTGCCGAGATCTACGGTAGCACCGAGATTTCCGAGCGGCATCGCCATCGCTACGAGGTCAACACCGCTTACAAGGATCGCCTTGCGCAGCACGGCATGCGCTTTTCCGGTATGTCGCCCGACGGTCTTCTGCCTGAGATCATCGAATACGAGGACCATCCCTGGTTTATCGGTGTGCAATTCCATCCCGAGCTGAAGTCGCGGCCGTTCGCGCCGCATCCGCTGTTCTCCTCTTTTATCGAGGCGGCGGTAGAGCAGAGCCGGCTGGTGTAATTTCGTCTCTCGTCATGCCCGGCCTTGTGCCGGGCATCTCGATTCAAGTGGCACGGTGCTCGGGGTTCGAGGTGGCCGGGACAAGTCCGGCCATGACGGCCTTGTAGACGCCGCTCCGCGGAAGCTAAATCACGCGGCAATCTGTAAGAGGAAACCTCATGATCTACGAATTGCGCATCTATTCCTGTATTCCCGGCAGAATGCCGGCGCTGCTCAAGCGCTTCGAGGAGCAGACGATGAAGATTTGGGAGAAGCACGGCATCAAGCAAGCGGGCTTCTGGACCGTGCTCGTCGGCAACGGCAATAACGATCTCTATTATCTCTTAGCGTGGGATTCGATCGCCGATCGCGAGACGAGGTGGAACGCGTTTCAGGCCGATCCGGCGTGGCATAAAGCGCGCGCGGAAAGCGAGAAGGACGGCATGATCATCGCCAACGTCAACAGCTCCTTTCTGAAGCCGACGAGCTTCTCTTCCGTCAAATAAGGTACGTGTCTCGCGGCCTAGATCATGTGGCGCATGCGGTGCGCGACCTCGACGCCTTGATCGCGCTCTATCGGCGTCTGGGCTTCACCGTTGGCGCGCGCAATCGTCATGCGCCGGAATGGGGTACGCAAAACCACATCGTCCAACTGCCGGGCTTCTTCGTCGAGCTGTTGGCGCTGGCCGACGTGAGCACGATCGCGCCGCATGCGGCGCAGTTCTTTTCCTTCGGTGCCTTTAACCGCGATTTTCTGGCGCGCGGCGAGGGGCTTTCGCTACTGGTGGTCGAAGGCTCCGACAGCGAGAGCGAGGCGCGAGGTTTTCGCAACGCCGGCATCGGCGATTTTGCGATTTATCGTTTCGCGCGTGAGGCCAAGCGGCCCGATGGGACGCCGACCCAAGTGGCGTTCTCGCTGGCCTATGCACGCGACGACACGGCGCCGGATGTTGGTTTCTTTTCTTGCCGGCAGACATATCCGGAGAATTTCTGGAATCCGGCATTCCAGCAGCATGCGAATGGTGTGACCGGCATCGCTGGTGTCGTGCTCGTTGCCGACCAGCCGGACGACCACCGCGGGTTCTTCGCCGCGTTCATCGGCACGGCCGAAATCGCGTCGCATGCAGGAGGCATCACAATTGCGACGCCGCGCGGCGACATTCAGGTGCTGACGCGGTCTGCGTTCACCGAGGCATTTGGCGTTGCTTCACCAGATTTAACGCGAGGTGCGCGGCTCGCGGCGCTTCTTTTTGCAGTCCGCAATCAGGCGCGGATGCACAAAATTTTGCAGGACGCGCCAATCGATTTCAGCGAACGCGATGGACGTTTCGTAGTTGGAGCCCAAGCCGGCATGGGCGCGACGATCATCTTCCAAAGCACCGCTGCTCAAGACTAACAGCCCCGACCTAGGCGCGGTTGACCCCACGGGCCGCCGCCGTCATGGTCGCCCGCAAGGATAGTACATGACCGCTAAACCAAATGCCGTCGTGACGGTCGGCGCCGCGAAATTCGGCAACGCCTTGCCGCTTGCCTTGATCGCCGGCCCCTGCGCACTGGAAAGCCGCGCGCATGCGCTGGAAATGGCGAGCGCTTTGCGAGACATCGCGGCCAAGCTCAAACTTGGATTTGTTTACAAAAGCTCTTTCGACAAAGCGAACCGCACTTCGGCCACAAGCGCGCGTGGCATTGGGCTCGACGCTGCGCTGCCGATCTTTGCGGAATTGCGCGAGAGCCTCCACGTACCGGTGCTGACCGATGTGCATGAGCCGGAGCAATGCGCGCGCGTCGCCGAAGCCGCCGATGTGTTGCAGATCCCGGCGTTCCTTTGCAGGCAGACCGATCTCTTGATTGCCGCAGCGAAAACCGGCCGCGTGGTCAATGTAAAGAAAGGCCAGTTCCTGGCGCCATGGGATATGGCCAATGTTGTCGCCAAAATCACGGACGCTGGCGGCGCCAATGTGCTGGTCACCGAGCGCGGCGTGTCGTTCGGCTACAACACGCTGGTGTCCGACATGCGCGCGTTGCCGGTACTTGAGAAAATCGGCGCACCGGTGATCTTCGACGCCACCCATTCGGTGCAACAGCCGGGCGGGCAGGGCACGTCCTCCGGCGGCGAGCGGCACTATGTTCCGGTGCTGGCGCGTGCGGCGGTCGCAGTCGGTGTCGCCGGCGTTTTCATCGAGACGCATCAGGACCCGGACAAGGCGCCGTCGGACGGGCCGAATATGATTCCGCTCAAGGAACTGCCGGCGCTTCTTGAGCGGCTGATGCAATTCGACACGCTGGCCAAAGGCGCTTAGCCATTTCGCCGCTTCTCAGAATCGTCAGCCTGGTGGTTTTCGCCTCGACGCTGTTTTCGCGCGCGGTCGATCCCATTATTCCCCGGATCGCTGCCGACATCGGCGTCGACGTGAAGACCGTGGCGCTTTTGTCCACCGCTTTCACTTTGCCCTACGCCATCATGCAGCCGGCGCTCGGCACTATCGGCGATTTCTTCGGCAAGACCCGGTTGATGAATATCAGCCTGGCTATGGTCGCTGTGACGACCTTGGTTTGCGCCTTTGCCGGCGACTTTTCCGTGCTGGTGACGATGCGGATCCTCGCCGGCATGCTCGCGGGCGGCATCTTCCCTATTGGCATTGCGATTGTGGGCGATCTAGTGCCGGTTGATAAGCGCCAGGTCGCGATCGGCCGCGTGCTCGCAGTCGGTCTGACCGGCAATCTGATCGGCGCCACCATATCGGGCGTGATCAGCGACCTTTTCGGTTGGCGGGCCGTGTTCTTCAGCATTGGCGCCTTCGGTCTCATTGTCGCGATCGTTGCTTTCTTTGCCTTTCGCGAACTGCGCAGTGGCGAGTCGAAGCCTTTCAAATTGGCAACGGCTATCGCCGGCTTTCGCGGCATTTTTCGCGACCCGCGCGCCAAGGTCTGTTTCGGTGCGGTCTTTGTCGAAGCCATCATCATCCACGGCATGTTTCCCTTCGTGGCAGTGATGTTGTTGGCGAGCGGTGCAGCCCGCTCCTCCTATGCAGGCCTCGTGATCGGCGCGTTCGGTGCCGGCGGTATTTTGTTTTCGCTGTCGCTGCCGTTCCTGGTTGCGCACGTCGCCCAGCGGCACATGATGCTGGCCGGTGCGGGTTTTGCCAGCATCGCATTCATCCTGATCGCGCTGAACCTGGTCTGGTATCTGCAGGTGCTGGTGTTCCTGGTGTTCGGCATCGGCTTTTATATGCTGCACAACTGCATTCAGCTTCACGTCACCGACTTGACGCAGACGGCGCGCGGCGCTGCGCTATCGCTCCATTCGGCGTCGTTCTTTTTCGGCCAAGCCATCGGCCCGATCTATTACGGCTATGCGTTTGAGCATTTCGGCCTCGCCAAGCCGCCGCTTGTCGGCGCGGTGGTCATTCTCGTGATCGGCCTTGTCTGCGCGCGCTTTCTGAGGCATCGCCGCGACGTGCCGCTGCCGACTTCGGGACCTGCCGAAAGGCAGTGAAGCCTTGCCTACCGTATCCGGTTCTCTCTAACGCGGCATGTCCGGGAAACAGAGGCGATCGAGCGTGCCGGCATTATTGCAGCCGCCGTCGATGCCGATGCCGCCTATCGAATAACCCCGCGTCTCATTCAGCCAGAACGCGTACCACTGCGTCGCCATGTAGTTGTTGCAGCCCATCGGAAGTGTGCAGGGATGTTCATCGTACATGCTGATCCAAGCGTCGCCCATGGTCCAGGCGGCCGGCATATAGCGCAACCGATAGGCGCCGATCATTTCGCTGGTACGGTCGCAGCCGCCGGAGCAATGAACGTAGACGATGATCGGCTTATTCGGATCGGGCAGCGGCTGGAGCGGCAGCATGCCGGGATTTTCCAGCCAGCTCCGCAGCGTGACCACCCGCCAGTTCAGCGGATCCGGCAGCCACTCGTCGAGCGTTGCCACGAGCCGCGCGCGTTCCCACGGTTCGGTTTGCCAATAGCATTTCGGCGTGCCGAGCGTGTCCCACAGCACAAGCTGGCCGAAAGGATTTGGAGTTTGGTTGTTCCACTTTAAGAAAGAAATTTCGGCGATCAAGCTATCTGTTTCGTTGGCGTGCTGAAGATTGATGTCGACCAGATAAAAGTCCGATGACTTCAGGCCCTTTGGGAACTGCGGTAGCTTGAGGATGACGTCCATGAGACCGTCGTAGTCGAAGCCCCCATCACTGACCGGCGAGCCGCCGCGGATCAGATAATTTTTGCCAACCTGATCGACAAAACGCAGCGTCTCGTAAGCCATCGCACGCTCCCCTTTAATTGCGTATATTTATTACGCAACTCAAGGTTATGTATGCTGCGCCTGCTTGTAAAGCTGCAAAGGCTCGAGGCGTTTCGGCCGTCGGCGAACGACGGTTCGTTTATCGCGATGCCGCCACCATATCGCGCACCAGCGGCATCACCTTCTCGCCGTAAAGTGCGATGCAGCGCATGATCTTTTCGTGGCTGAGCGTGCCGGCTGAATATTTGATGTCGAAGCGTTGCAACCCAAGCGCCTTGACGGTGGCGCTGATCCGCCGTGCCACGGTTTCCGGCGACCCGACATAGATCGAGCCGTGATCGGCCTCGTTGTCGAACTCCGTGCGCGTCATCGGCGGCCAGCCGCGCTCTTTGCCGATTCGATCGCGCATGCGTTTGTAATCAGGCCAGAGCTCTTCGCGCGCGAGCTCGTCCGTCGCTGCCACATAACCATGAGAATGCACGCCGACCGGCTGCGCTGGCTTGCCGGTCTGGGCGTAAGCGCGATGATAAAGTTCAACATAGGGTTTGAACCGCCGCGGATCGCCGCCGATGATCGCAAGCATCAGCGGCAGATCGTGATGTACGGCGCGGACGACGGATTCAGGACTGCCGCCGACGCCGACCCAAGTGCGCAGCATTCCCTTTTCGATCGGCGGAAACACGTGCTGGTCGTTGAGTGGCGGCCGGATTGTGCCTTGCCAAGTGATCGTGTTGTCGCGGAGGAGCGTGGCGAAAATGTCGAGTTTTTCCTCGAATAGCTTCTCATAGTCTGCGAGCTGATAACCGAACAGCGGGAACGACTCGATGAAGGACCCACGTCCGACGGTGATCTCGGCGCGCCCGTTCGCGGCGGCATTCAGCGTCGAGAAGCGCTGGAATACACGGATCGGATCGTCAGACGACAACACCGTTACGGCGGAGCCGAGCCAGATGCGCTTGGTTTGCCCAGCAATGGCGGCCAGCACCACGTCCGGCGTAGACACCGCAAAGTCAGCGCGATGATGCTCGCCAACACCGAAGGCATCAACACCGGCCTGATCGGCCAGCACGCCTTCCTCGATTACATCGCGGATGACCTGCGCTTGCGATAGTGGCGTGCCGTCCGGCGCGTCGGTCACGTCGCCGAATGTATCGAGGCCAAGTTCAATCGCTGCCATGCCAGTCTTCTCACGCATTGCTATCTTGAGTTCAGTTGCCGAGCGTTATATGGGGTTTTACCAGGGCAACAAGCGGCTTGCTGCTGTCAGATCAATTGCTGTTGCAGTGTGTCGGCCACTGCTTTCAGCCTGGCGAAGAATTGACCAGGCATGGCCTTCAACGTAGCGCGCTCGCTATGAACGCCGATATTCAAGGCGGCGACGATCTTGCCGTCGGTCTTTTTTAGCGGAATGGCGATGGAGCGAAAGCCGATCTCGGCCTCCTGATCGGCAAGCGCATACCCCGCTTTGCGAACATTGAGAATGGAGCGGCGCAATTGAGATTTATCGGTGAGCGTGAATTTGGTGATTTTCGTTGGCCGCAGCTGCGACAAGAATTTATCCAGCTGGGCGTCGTCAAGCGCAGCGAGCAGGACACGCCCCAGCGAGGTTGCAAAAGCCGGCAAACGGAAGCCGATCTGCGCGCTGACCGGGACGACGCGCTTGGGCAACGCGTGCGCGATCATGGTGATGTCATCGCCATCCAAAACCGCGGCAGAGCAGGACTCGCCGGTTTGTGCGCTCAAGCGCTCGAGCGCAGGCTGGACGATGTCGGTCACCGCATTGGACCGCAAATAGGCCTGGGCGAGGGTGAGCACCCGCGGCGTCAGCCGGAACAGACGATCGTCGCTCTCGGCGTAACCGAGATGGACGAGAGTGTGCAGCGTGCGGCGGACCGATGCGCGTGGCAGGTCGACCCGTTTGGCGAGGTCGCTGAGCGTCATTCGCCCGCCTTGGTCATTGAAGGCTTCGATAATGCGCAAGCCGCGGGCAAGCGCTTCGAGGAATTCCGGTCCCGACGTTTCGGCGAGCGCGGCCTCGGCCGGAGATCGGTTGAGAAGCGGCATGGATCGTGCTCCGGCGCTTGCCTGGGCTTATTTTCTCTGGTCTAATTTAACGAACAAATGTTCGGTCAACGAACAACCTAGCGCGCAGTCGCACTTAGGTAAAGCAGTCTCGGAGACGGTCATGCTCAGCGCGGAACAAAACGAGCGGATCACAAGAGTCGGGCCGGGCCAGCCAGCGGGCGCATTAATGCGGCGCTATTGGCAGCCGGCGGCTCTGGTTGACGAACTCGCCGATGGCCGGGCGATCAAGCCGATCCGGCTTCTTGGCGAAGACTTGGTGATCTTTCGCGACGACAGTGGCCGTTACGGTCTGGTCGGCCGCCGTTGTCCGCATCGCGGTACCGACCTCGCTTATGGCCGGCTCGAAGAGGGTGGGTTGCGTTGCGCCTTCCATGGCTGGCTGTTCGACATCCACGGCCAATGTCTCGATACGCCCGCGGAACCTGCCGGCAGCCGGATGTGCGAGAACATCAAACAAAAGGCCTATCCGGTCGTCGAGCGGAACGGCATTCTGTTCGCTTATATGGGACCGGGCGCGCCGCCGGAGTTTCCGCATTTCGATTGCTTTATTGCGCCCTCATCGCACACCTTCGCCTTCAAGGGTATGATCGGCTGCAACTGGCTGCAGTCGCTCGAAGTCGGCATCGATCCGGCGCACACTTCGTTTCTGCATCGCTTCTTCCACGACGAGGATCCGAAACAGGGCTACGGCAAACTATTTCGCGACACCTCGATCGATTCCGAAATGCCGATGACCAAGATCATGCGCGAATTTCCGCGACCGCGCATCGAGGTCGAGGAGACGGGTTTCGGTTTCCGTATTTTGACGCTGCGCGAGATCAGTGCTTCCAACACACATGTGCGGGTCACCAATCTGATGTTCCCCAATGCCTTCATCATTCCGATGAGCCGGGAAATGACGATCACGCAATGGCATGTGCCGATCGACGATACCCGGCATTATTGGTACGCGATCTTCACAAGTTTCGGCGCGCCGGTCGACAAGGACGAAATGCGGCGCCAACGGCTACAGCTCTATGAACTGCCGGACTACATTCCGCGCAAGAACAAGACCAACAATTACGGCTACGATCCGCACGAGCAGGATCATGAGACCTATACCGGCATGGGCGCCGATATTAATGTCCACGATCAGTGGGCATGTGAATCCATGGGCGAAATCGCCGACCGCACGCAGGAGCATCTCGGTCAGTCCGACAAGGCGATCACGGCCTATCGGCGGTTACTCCGCCGCGCCATCGACGCCATCGAAAATGGCGAGATGCCGCCGATGGTTTTCGACGCGCGCTCGGCGCCAAGTGTCACCGGTCCGGCGGCGATCGACGGCATCGGCCCGACGGCCGATTGGGCGGGGTATTGGCAAAAGACCGATGCCGGTAAGCGCGCAGCCGCCAGTTGGGCCAATGCGCGCTGAGCTCTGAGCAACAAACGAAGCAGGGTAAAAGGCGAGCAAAAGGCGACTATGTCCTCACACAAACGCCGCGCGCTTGCCCTGGACTTTGTCGATCGCCACGGCCTGTGGACCGAGGCGCAAGCCCGCGCGGCAGCGGCGATTGAGAAGACGATCAAACGCACGGGCCTTGAACTCATTCGCTTCGCCTTTCCTGACCAGCATGGGATTTTGCGCGGCAAGACATTAGTTGCGGCCGAGGCGTCGCGTGCGTTGCGCGCCGGCGTGACCATGACCAGCACGCTGTTCGCCAAGGACACCTCGCACCGTAGCGTGTTTCCGGTGTTCGAGGCGGGGGCCGGCATGGACGTGCCCGAGATGGGCGGCGCCGGCAATTTCCTGATGGTGGCCGATCCGGAAACGTTTCGCGTTCTGCCGTGGGCGGAGAAAACCGGCTGGCTGTTATGCGACAGCTATTTCCCGAATGGCCGGCCGGTGCCGATCGCGACGCGCGCCGTCTATCGCGAGGCGCTGACAAAACTTGCCAAGGCAGGGTTCAACTATCGCGCCGGGCTCGAAGTCGAATTTCATCTGTTCAAGATCGACGATCTTCGCCTTGCGCCGGATGCGATGGCTTGGCCAGCCGAGCCGCCTGCGGTCAGCCACACGACCCATGGCTATCAATATCTCACCGAAGGCCGCTACGATCAGGTCGCGCCGATCCTCGATGTGTTGCGCAAAGATATCGTCGCGCTCGGCCTGCCGCTCCGTTCACTCGAAGTCGAATTCGGGCCGAGCCAATACGAATTTACTTTCGCGCCCGAGACGGGAATGGCGGCCGCCGATGCTATGGTGCTGTTTCGTAGCGCCTTGAAGCAGAGCATGCGGCGGCAGGGTTATCTTGCAAGCCTGATGTGCCGCCCGCGGCTGCCGAATACGCTGGCCAGCGGCTGGCATCTGCATCAATCACTCATCGACCGTAAAACCAAAACCAACGCCTTCGTGTCGCAAAACGAAAAGCATGCGCTGTCTGCGCTCGGCCGCAACTTCCTCGGCGGGCTTCTGGCACATGCTAGCGCCGCAGCGGCGTTCACGACGCCAACTTTGAATGGCTACAAGCGCTATCGCGGGATCAACACCATGGCGCCGGTGCAGGCGATCTGGGCGCAGGACAATCGCGGTGCTTTGATCCGGGTGATGGGCGAGGCCGGCGATACGTCGACGCATCTCGAGAACAGGAGCGGCGAGCCGCTCGCCAATCCTTACCTTTATATGGCGTCGCAGATTTACGCCGGTCTCGATGGCATCGCGGCCAAGCGCGATCCGGGGCCTTCGGCAGATACGCCCTACAAGTTGACCGCAGAAGCACTGCCCGCGAGCCTCGATGAGGCCGTCGCCGCGCTGCGCACCAATGCCTGCTTCCGTTCAGGTTTTGGCGATGGGTTTGTCAATTATTACGCGCATCTCAAGGAGGCAGAGATCGCGCGCTACCGGAAGGAAACCGCTAACGAGGCAGAAGCGGGCGAGGTGACAGCTTGGGAGCACCGCGAGTATTTCGACTCGCTTTAGGCGGCTGCGGCGTCGCTTCGCTTGATCGGAGCGGGGCATGTACTATAGCTCATGGTCGCTCGCCGGATGGATGGGTTCTGGGACGAGTTGGGAGGGGTACTGTCATGACACACACAATCAAGATCGCGGCACTGTCCGCCACCGCGCTGACGCTTCTCGTCGCGCCGGCGATGGCGCAGCAGAAGACGATCAAGATCGGATTTATTTCGACCTTCAGCGGCCCGCCCGCACCCGTCGCCAACGACATGAAGAATTCATTCGAGCTCGCTCTCGATCATCATGACCGCAAGATCGGCGGGCTGCCGGTCGAGGTCATCTATGAGGACGATCAGTTCAAGCCCGAAATCGGCGCGCAGAAGACCCAGAAGTTGATCGAGTCAGATCATGTCGACTTCATCGTCGGCTACATCTGGTCGAACGTTATGTTGGCCTCGCTGAAGCCTATCGTCGATTCCAAGACGATGACGGTGATCACCAACGCCGGCGCCTCGCAACTCGCCGGTGAACTGTGTTCGCCTTATGTGTTCTCGACCTCTTGGAACAACGACCAGACCCCAGCAGCCATCGGCCGCTATATGAATCAGAAGGGCGTCAAGACTGCCTTCCTGCTCGGACCGAATTATGCCGCCGGCAAGGACATGCTGGCCGGCGTGCAGAGTACATTTACGGGGCAGGTCGTCGGTCAGGAACTGACGCGCTGGCCGGATCAGCTAGATTTTTCCGCTGAACTATCCAAGGCGCGTTCGATGAAGCCGGATGCGATCTTTGCGTTCTACCCGGGTGCATCAGGCATTCAGTTCCTGACGCAATATGCGCAAGCGGGTTTGAAGGGGCAGATCCCGCTCTACACCGCTTTCATTGTCGACGATTTGTCGCTGCCGCGGCTAAAGGATCTCGCCGTAGGCGTGCCCGGCGCGCAGGAATGGGTCGCTGATCTGCCCAATCCGACCAACGAGAAATTCGTCGCTGACTACAGGGCAAAATATCATGCAACGCCGTCGTTCTATGGCGCGCAGACCTACGACGCCGTCGGCCTGATCGATTCCGCCGTGACGGCGGTGAAGGGCGACCTTTCCGACAAGGAGGGCATGCGCAAGGAGATGGAGAAGGCTGACTTCAAATCAGTGCGTGGTGACTTCAAATTCGGCAATAACCACATTCCGATTCAGACCTTTTACCTCCAAGATGCGGTCAAGAATGCCGACGGCAGCTACAGCATGAAAACTGTCGCTACGATTGTGAAAGACGACCAGGACACCGCCCACGGCAAGTGTCCGATGAAATAAGGCACGATACGGACATCGTGTTAGAGCCGATCGTTATTATGGCCGGGCTTGTCCCGGCCATCTCGTCTTAGTCATCTTGTCCCAGTCACGCGCGTCTTCTAAAGCTTCTTTGTCGGGACATCAGCCGCGTGTTGCGCGGGATCAATGCTATATTTCATCGAGCAACTGCTGAACGGCGTTCAGCTCGGCATGCTGCTGTTCCTCCTCGCGGCGGGATTGACGCTGATCTTCGGCATCATGGATCTCGTCAATCTGGCGCATGGCTCGCTGTATATGCTCGGCGCCTATTTCGCGGCGAGTTTCGCGGCTTGGACCGATAGTTTCGTCCTCGGCGCGATCTTGGCGATGCTGGCGACGCTCGTCGCCGGCATGGTGCTGGAAGTCGTCGCCATCCGCCGGCTTTATACCCGCAGCCATCTCGACCATGTGCTCGGCACATTCGGCCTGCTCTTATTCTTTAATGAGCTGGTGCGGCTGATCTGGGGGCCTGCTGGCCTGACGTTGTCGCTGCCGAGCGAGATGCTCAGCGCGGTGGAGCTTCTGCCCGGCCTGTATTACCCGATCTATCGCCTGGTCATCATCGGCGTCACGCTCGTCGTCGCGGCTTTTCTTTATATCGTGGTCATGCGGACGCGGATCGGCATGCTGATCCGCGCCGGCGCCTCAAATCGCGAAATGGTCGGTGCGCTCGGCGTCAACATCAAGCTTCTCTACACGCTGATCTTCGGGCTCGGCGCGGCGCTGGCCGGACTCGCCGGACTGATGCAAGCGCCAATCTTGACGGTGCAGATCGGCATGGGCGAGAACATTCTCATCTCCGCCTTCGTCGTCGTCACCATCGGCGGCATCGGCTCGATCCGGGGCGCCTTCGTCGCCGCACTCATCGTCGGCATGGTCGATACCGTCGGCCGCGCCTTCGTGCCTGATCTGCTGCACGCCTATCTGAGCGAAAGTGCCGCCTCGAGCCTTGGCCGATCGCTGTCGTCGATGTCGATGTATCTGCTCATGGCGATCGTACTGGTGGTGCGGCCCGGGGGATTATTTCCGGCGGCAAGTAAATGAATACGCAGTTCGATCGCCGGCGTGCCGCCCTCTTCAATCTCCGCTTTACCGTCAACGTCGCGCTGGTCGTCATCCTGGCGCTGGTGCCGGTCTATGCCGCGCTGACCGGCAGCAGCTTCGCCATGACGCTTTTTACCCGCGTCATTATCCTGTCGCTGGCCGCACTCAGCCTTAATCTGATTATGGGCTTCGGCGGTATGGTGAGCTTCGGCCACGCCGTCTATCTCGGCATCGGCGGCTACGCGGTCGGCATTCTTGCGAAAGAGGGCATCACCTCAGGCTTTGTGCAATGGCCGTTGGCGATCGGAGCGTCTGCCTTCTATGCGCTGGTCGTTGGCGCGCTGTGTCTGCGCACGCGTGGCGTCTATTTCATCATGATCACGCTCGCTTTCGCTCAGATGGCTTACTACGTCGCGAGCGGGCTCGACCGTTATGGCGGCGACGACGGACAGACGGTTTATCATCGCAGTAATTTCGGCGCGGCGTTCGACCTCAATAATAAGACGCTGTTTTACTATGTCTGTTTCGCGGTTTTGCTGGCGGCGCTTTATTTGGTCTGGCGTCTGGTTAATTCGCGTTTCGGCATGGTGATCCGCGGCACGCGTTCGAATGAACGGCGGATGCGGGCCATCGGCTTTCCGACCTTTCGTTACAAGCTCGTCTGCTTCGTCATCGCCGGCGCGATCTGCGGTCTCGCTGGTGCGCTGCTCGCGAACCATACGAACTTCATCAGTCCAGCGATGATGCACTGGACGCGCTCCGGCGATCTCATCGTGATGGCGGTGCTGGGCGGAATGCAGGCTTTGTTCGGGCCCCTGATCGGCGCGATGACGTTCTTGCTGCTTGAGGAGGGTTTGTCGCGCGTCACCGAATATCCGGATTTGTTCCTAGGACCGCTGTTACTTGCGGTTGCAATTTACCTCAATGGCGGCATCGACGGATTGCTCGGAGGTGCTCGCCGTGACTAAAGCACTCCTTGAGATCGACGCTTTGACCAAGCGCTTCGGCGGCGTGACGGCGTCCGACAATATCTCGCTCAAAGTTCCGGAGGGCGAGCTACATGCCATCATCGGTCCGAACGGCGCCGGCAAGACAACGCTGATCGGCCAATTAGCCGGTGAGATTACGCCTGACGTGGGCCGCATCATTTTTGATGGCAGCGATATAACCGCATTGCCAGTCCACAGGCGCAGTCAGATCGGGCTGGCGCGCTCGTTCCAGATCACCTCGCTGTTTCCCGACTTCACCGCGCTCGACAATGTGGCGCTCGCGGTCCAAGCGCATGCCGGTCATTCATTCCGGTTCTGGCGGGACGCGCGTAACGACGATGCGTTGCGCCGGCCGGCGCGCGAAGTGCTCGACGAGCTTGGGCTTGCTGCGCGCGCGGATGCTCCGGTTGCAAATCTCAGTCATGGCGAACGGCGGCAGCTCGAAATTGCGATGGCGCTGGTCACGAAGCCGCGGCTTTTACTTCTGGACGAGCCGATGGCTGGCATGGGCCCCGATGAATCGGCGCGGCTTGTCGATACACTGCGCCAGCTCAAGGGTAATTTCACGATCCTTTTGATCGAACACGATATGGACGCGGTGTTCGCGCTGGCCGACTGCATCAGCGTTCTTGTCTATGGCCGCATCATTGCTTCCGGCGACGCCGCAACGATAAGAACCGATCCCGCCGTGCGCCAAGCCTATCTCGGTGAGCATGAAGTCGCGAGCGTCGGGCAGGGAGCGGGAGCCACGCATGGCTGAGCCGCTCCTCGAACTCCGCGATGTGGAAACGAGCTACGGCCTGAGCCGGGTTCTGTTCGGCATTTCGCTGTCGATCGCTCCCGGAGAAATGGTCTCGCTGCTCGGCCGCAACGGCATGGGCAAGACCACGACGGTACGCTCGATCATGGGACTGACGCCGGCGTTTGGCGGCGCGATCCGTTTTGCCGGAACGGATATTCGCGATTTGCCGTCCTATCGCGTTGCCAAGCTCGGCCTCGGTCTGGTTCCGGAAGGCCGCCAGGTGTTTCCCAATCTCACGGTCCGCGAAAATTTAGTTGCGACTGCAATCAATCGCCGCGAGATGCCGCGTCCCTGGACGCTGGATAGGGTCCAGGAACTTTTTCCACGTCTCGCGGAACGGCGGGACACGATGGCGAACCTGTTGTCCGGTGGCGAGCAGCAGATGCTTGCGATCGGACGGGCTTTGATGACGAATCCAAGACTATTGGTCCTCGACGAGGCGACTGAAGGCTTAGCGCCTTTAATCCGCGACGAAATTTGGCGTTGTCTCGAAAGCCTGCGTGCGGCCGGACAATCGATTTTGGTCATCGACAAAAATGTCGCAGCGCTCACGCGGATCGCTGACCGGCATTACATTATCGAGCGTGGCCGCGTCGTTTGGCAGGGAAAGTCGGGTGAATTGGCAGCACAGCCGGAAGTTCAGCACCGGTATCTAGGTATTTGATGTAATCGGTTGCGCAAATTTTTCTGAAAGATGTTGCAGCTTTGCAACGCGAAAACCCAATAAAACCGGCCTGTTCCTCTTGCAGAGTGTCGCTTGGTCGGCATAGACTTTCGCCACCGGGATAGTGACTGCGGATTGGGAATCGTGCCTTAAGTGCCGAGCCGCGGATTTCTTGTTTAAGCTACTCTTTCGGTATGACCACTTTCGAATTCGGCCTAATGCGAGGCGGCTGAAGTCAGTTGTCAGGGGGCACTATGTCAAACATCAAAAAAATCTTAGCGGCCATCGTCCTTCTGGGAGCGGTTGGTTTCGGCGGCTACGCTTCAGCAACGCCGTATTTCATTGGTCCGGATAAATGTACCAATTGCCACAAGCCGGAAGAGACGGTTTGGAATGGTACGAAGCACGCCAAGTCATTCAAAGACGTGCATCGCGCGCCTGAGGCAAAGGCCATTCTCGATGCCGCCGGCGGCGATAAGAATATGCGCCGCAACGATGTCTGCGTCGGGTGCCATTATTCTCTGATTCAGGCTGACGCCAGTGCGAAGCCGACGCCGGTCGATGGACCGTCTTGCGAAAGCTGCCACGGCGCCGCTTCGGATTGGTTCCCGATTCACAATGACGGCGCGTCGGCGAGCGAAACGCCGGCACACAAAGCCGACCGCATCCACAAATCGATCGCAGCCGGCATGATCCGGCCTGAAATGCTCTACGACATCGCGCTCAATTGCCTGTCGTGCCATGAACTGTCGCATAAGGGCCGCAAGTCACCGATTCCACCGGAGACGTTCTCCAAGATGATCGACGCTGGCCATCCGGCGGGCACCAGCTTCGAACTCGTGCAGTGGTCGCAGGGCACCGTGCGGCATCGCTTCTATCCGCCGGACGTCAGCAAGAACGCCGAAATGAATCCGGCGCAGCTTGCGCGGATGTTCATCACCGGCCACGCCGCGGCGCTCGTCGAGTCGACCTCAACCGAAGGCAAGATCGAAAATCCGAAGTATCAGGAGGTGCTCGCCAAGGTGATCGCTTCCGCGCAGGCTGCGCTTGGGGCGATCAAGGATCAGGTGCCGGAAGCTGCCGCCGTTCTGGCACAGCCGACCGACGACAACGCGCGCAAGCTCGTTGACGCGATCGCAAACAAGGACCTGTCGCCTCAGGTCGGCAGTCTGCTGCCCGCGCCCAGCACTTATAAATAAGGAGGCGTCGCGAGGGGGCTTACTGGAATGGTCGCGGCCGCACCTACAATGATGCGTCCCCATCGCTGGGACGTACCTTACGACTCGGAAATGACTGACGCCGATATCGAGGCGCTCATGTCGATTCCGGCAATCGCCAACGTCCAGGCGGATGCATTTCCAGCGCATATCCCGTTGCGCGGCATATTGCGCAACGACACCCGCATCGTCTCCTATCAGTCCGGCGATATTATCTGCCGTGAAGGCGACTACGGCAGTTCGGCGTATCTAATCTTGTCAGGCGCCGTGCGTGTCGTGCTGTCGCCGAGCCTGCCGCGCAATGTGCTGGGCCGGCAGCCCGTGCAGAAAAAAGGCTTGTTCGGCGCGGTCGCGCAATTGTGGACCAATGCGCGAAGCCCGGAGACACGCGATATCGCGCGCTACCGCGATATCCGCGATCAGACTCGCGGTGAATCCGGCTCCGAGACGCATATCTTTTTGCAAGACGTGCCGGGTGTGCTCGACAAGCACCGCACGATCGCTCTGCCGTCCGGTCAGATTTTCGGCGAATTGGCTGCGCTCGGCCGCGTGCCGCGCTCGGCTACGGTATTTGCCGAGACGGAAACGCATCTTCTCGAGATTCGCTGGCAAGGCTTGCGCGAATTGCGCCGCTTCGATCCGGGCTGGAAACGGCATATCGACGAGAACTACCGGCGCAATGCACTGCATGCCGTGCTGCAGGCAACGCCGCTGTTCGCCAAATTGTCGCCGGAAGTTTTGCAGGAAGTGGCCGATCGCGTCCGCTTCCGCACTTTCGGCAGTTTCGACTGGAACGTCTCATATAAAGAAATGCGCCAGAGCGGCGCGGCCGGCGATGAGCCGATCATAGCCGCCGAGGGTCTGGTCCAGGACGGCATTTATCTGGTGCGCGCGGGCTTCGCGCGCGTTTCGGTCCGTTTCGGCAGCGCGCAACGCACGCTCGCTTATCTTGGTGCCGGCGACCAATTCGGTCTCGATGAAGCTTATGAAGGCTGGAAGACCGGAAAGCCGGTGCGCCGGCGTAATTCGCTGACTGGTCTCGGTTATGTCGACGTTTTGCGCGTGCCGGCGGATGTGCTCGAGGAATACGTCTTCCCGCATTTGGCTACGCCGCCGGTGGCCGCGCTGACCGCCGACCGGCCGATCCATGATGATGCCTTTGCGGAATGGCTCGGCGACGAACGCTTCTTCAACGCAACGCAAGCGATGCTGATCGATCTCGAACGCTGCGTGCGTTGCGACGATTGCGTGCGGGCCTGCGCGGCGGCGCATGGCGGCAATCCGCGTTTTGTCCGCAAAGGGCGGACCTTCGACCGCTGGATGGTGGCGAATGCCTGCATGCATTGCCGCGATCCGGTGTGCATGATCGGCTGCCCGACCGGAGCCATTCATCGCCACGAAGCCGTTGGCCTTGTCGTCATCAATGATGACACCTGCATCGGCTGCGGCACCTGCGCCAGTTCTTGTCCTTACGAGAACATCCGTCTCGTCGAGATCGCCAATAGTGTCGGCGATCCGATCGTCGACGCCGAAGGCCGCGCCATCGTCAAAGCGACGAAATGCGATCTCTGCGTCGAGCAGCTTGGCGGTCCGGCCTGCGCGCGCGCCTGTCCGCACGATGCGCTTCGCCGCGTGAGTGCAAACGTCCTCGTCGAGCAAGATGCCGTGACGGCAAACGGGACGAAGCGGCAATGAGAGCGCTCAACCGCAGCAGCATCCCGGTCTGGGTTGTCACTTTGTTTGCTGCGGCCGGCGCGGTCTATTGGCATGGTTCGCCCAAATTGGCCTATGTCAATCGCGACTTCACCACCGGCTACATCTTGCTTGGCCTCATGGTGTTCTTGGCGATTTATAATGGCCGCAAGAAGCTCTCGATGCTGCCGATCGGTAAAGCCTCTATCTGGCTGACACTGCATCTCGCCGGCGGCCTCCTGGCGCTGGTCATCTTCCGCCTTCATGTCGATTCGCTGTGGCCGATCGGACCGATGCATCGCGCTTTGGCGATATTGTTCTACGCCGTCTGTTTGTCGGGGATTATCGGCTACGGTTTGCAATTGTGGTTGTCGCGACGTCTGGCGCAGGCTGGCAGCGAAATCATATTCGAGCGTATTCCGGCGGAGATCGCCGCGATCCGCGGGCAGGTGGAAAAAGCGGTGCTGGAAGCGGCCGCTGAATCCGGCAACGACACGCTCGGCCGCGACTATCTGCAAAGCCTCGCCTGGTACTTCGCTCAGCCGCGCTTTTTCTGGAGCAGCGCGCTCGGCGGTTTCGGCCGGCGCGCGGAGAATTGGTATCAGCGCAACCTCACGACCATCGGTCGTTATTTGAGCGAGGCTGAGCGCGCACGTCTCGGCGATCTGCTGCGTTTCGGTGAAGAGAAGCGGCGCGTCGACGTTCAATACGCGATGCAGTCGCTGCTCAAGCGCTGGACGATGTTCCACGTTCCACTTGCCGCGGCTGTGATGGCGCTTGCGGTGTGGCATCTCATTGTTGTGCAGGTGTTTGCGCAATGAGCGGGGGCATCAACGCTTTTCGTCACGATCAGAGCGGTTACGAGCGGCCGACGCTCGGCTGGCGCTGCGGCCGTGCGGCGGCGTGGAACGCGCCGTGTAAGCGCGGCCCGTCGGCGCAAGGCGCATGCGGCGGACAGAATACATGCGCGCCGATCAAGGGCGGCGAGAAGTGGCAATGCCGAAGACCCGCAGCCGACGGCGGACCATGCACCAACGGTCCCGGCGCGGATGGCAGTTGCGGCTTACGGCGGCCGCCCTGCGTGCCGCGGCGAACACTTTCAGTTTGGCGCGGACGACTTTCTGTTCTGGCGATCGGTTTTGTTTTGGCTCTGGTCGCGATCCTTGCTTACAAAACCGACGCGATCTCCGGTGCACCGACGTCGCTCGATCCAGGTCCGTTGTCGGCGCCGCATTCGCATTTCGCCGGCGCCGATCCATGCTCGACCTGCCACACTGCATTCGGCAAAGGCACCAGCGGTTGGTGGCAGGCTTTTTGGAGTCCGGCGGCGCTGATGCCGGACAAACAAGTGGGCGATACAGCGCCGCATCGTCTGTCGGCTGCGTGCACCGAATGCCACAGCTTTGACGGTAAGGAAGAGCATCCCCACAACCAGGTTTTTGAGAAGCGCGCCGACCTCGGTCCGACCGATTGTTTGATGTGTCACACCGAGCATAAGGGTCGTTTGGCGCAGATCACCAAACTTTCTCAGACACAGTGTCAATCTTGCCACACCCGCGTGATCAAGGATTTTGCTGTCGACCACCCCCAATTCGCGCCCAAATTTCCCTACGATCATCTCCAAGCGGTCACCTTCGATCACGCCAATCACGTCAACAAATACTTCTCCCAGTCGAGTATGCAGGCCCTGGTGCCACCCGGCGGTTGTGTCGGTTGTCATATTGTCGGCGATGGCGGCAGGGCGCTGCAGCCGGCGCCGTTTGAGAAGACCTGTGCGAATTGTCACGCCGACGCGATAGCAAAAAAAGACTTTGTCCTCTTCCGTTGGCCTGAAATCGATAACAACAACATCAAATCGGAGGAAATCGCCAAGGCTTGTGGCGCTTCTGCGGTGCCGCCTCCACCCTCCGACGGTAAGCCAGCACCGGCATTCTCTGGAGTGTCATCAGATCCGCTGAACGCGATGTCGGCTTATCTGCTCGATGTGCCTGCCGATAGCGCCGCCGATTATGAAAAACAGGTGCAGGATTTGGCGCGCGACATGATGGCGAACGGTGCCGATCCTTTGGTCGATGCGGTGGGTTCGCATCTGTCTAAAGCTAAGAAAGAACAGCTGTTTTCAGGTCTTGATTCGGAACAGGTGCGCCAGGCGGCATGTGTTTGGGCGGGCAATCAGGAGTATTCGCAGCCGGGACAAACAAATGTTCCCGGTTGGCGCGCTGACGATCTCGATCTCCGCTACACCCATCCAAAACATGCCGATCCGGTGCTGAAGGCCTGGATTGATGCAATTGCGGCCGCGCCGCTGCCGTCGGATGCCGATGCTTCGGACCGTTTTGTGCGGGCGCGGCGGGAATTGCTGTCGTTTGATGGCGGTCCGGGCATGTGCACCAAGTGTCATGCTGTTTCGGGACAGCGAGGCGGACCGCTCACGGTGAGCTGGCAGGTCGAGCTCGGCAAGTCGCCGGCGCTGACCCGCTTCGACCATCGTCCACACTTGGATCTTCTCGGTCCAGAAAAGACGTGTACAAGCTGTCACAAGCTTGCGGATACGGTGCTTTCCGTCGAGAATACGGGACTCAAGGGGATAGCTCTAGACACGTGTGAGGAGTGTCACGCAGCCGGTAAGGTCCGGGACGACTGTCAGACATGTCACGTCTATCATCAGGGGCACGCGTTTAGGAAAAGGATGATGCAAGATGCCATGTAACCCGATCGCGTTAGCACGCCGCTGGGGGGCGGCATGCGGTATTGCCGGCATCGCGATAGCGGCAGGCATCGTCAGCGCGTATTCTGAAATTCCCTCGCTGCTGATCACGCCGGAAGTCGATCCGCACTCGAAGATTTTTGCGGAGAGTTCTTATCCGACGGCGGCGACATGCGGTCAGTGCCACACCCAGATCTATAAAGAGTGGTCGAACTCCTCGCATGCTTATGCGTCGATCTCGCCGATGTTCCATAAGTTCGAGCAGACGATCAACGATCTGTCGTCCGGAACGGTTCGCGCATTCTGTGTTCGCTGCCATCAACAAGTCGGCACGCAGCGCGGCGAGCCGCGCTTCCAGGCGCTATGGGAACGTAGCGAAGTGTCGCGCGAAGGCATTACCTGCATCACCTGCCATCGCATCACTGACGAATTCGCGAAGGTGAACGGGCAGCGTACGGTGCAGCCGGGTGACATCAGCCGCGCGGTCACCACCACCGGCAAAGGCTCGAAGTTCTCGGAGATCATGAGGAACCGCGAGCAGTATCACATCACGACCAACGAAAAAGAACACGGCACCCAGATCCACACCAGCATCTTCACACTCAACCAGCTCGATAAGCCGCAGTTCTGCGTATCGTGCCATCAGGTCGCGGTGCAGCCGGGCATCAAGCTCGAAGTGGTGTGGGATCAGTATCGCGCTTCACCGGCCGCCGAGCAGGGTATCACCTGTCAGGATTGCCATATGGGCCGTGTGCCCGGCATTGCCGCAGGCTTCACGCGTGCGCCAACCGCGGTGGTCGACGGCAAGGAGATCAATCCGAACCGCGAACATCACAACCATAATTTCTACGGTCCGGGCTATTCGATCGCGCATCCGGGCTTGTTCCCGCAGAATCCGAAGTCGCTGACGACCAAGATCGAGGATTGGCTGAAATTCGATTGGCGCAGCGGCTGGGGCGAGGACGCGTTCGAAGACAAGATTTCGGACGGCAAGTCGAAGATGAGCTTCCCCAAAGTCTGGGCCGACAGCACCGATCGCGGCGACGCGCGCGATATCGTCAAGGAGAACCTCGAAGGACTGGCTCTAAAACGCCGGCTGCGCATCCAGATCATGGAGAACGGCTCGCATGTCGACGGGCCGATCTTCAAGGCACATCCGACGCTGGGCCAGGATATGCGGTTCAGCTATCGCGTCCACAATATCAATCCGGGTCACAACATGCCGTCGGGTTCGCTCGGCGCGCAGCCGGAGATCTGGTTCGACGTCGCACTGCTCGGGCCTGACGGCAAACGCGTGTGGGAATCGGGTTATGTCGACTCCAATGGCGACATGGCCGATCTGCACTCCTACGACGTGCGCGCCGGCACGCTGCCGGTCGATAACCAACTGGTCAATCTGCAGAGCAAATTCTTGACCACTAACGTTGTCGGTACCGACCGTGAAATGTATCTGCCGGTCAATTTCGACATCGACCAGCTGCCGTTCATCCGTCCGAACGGCGTGCCGCAAACCGTTCTGAACCATCCGCCGTTCATCCGGATGGAGCAGCGCAGTATTCCGCCGCTCGGTTTCCGTGATGCGGACTATTACGTGCCCGGCAATCTTCTGACGGCGCCCGGCACCTACAAGCTTGCGTTCCGCATGCGTGAGCGCGCGGAGCCGATCTACTTCATGGACTTCGTCAAGGCGACGACGGAGATGAAACAAGCGATGAATCAGGGCATGATCGACATTCACCCGTTCACCGTCTCGTTCGAAATAAAATAAGCTGGACTACAGGGGGCTACGTATCATGAAAAAAGCTTCTTCTAGGCCGGCAGGGACCGGCTGGCGAAGCGGGCTAGCAAGCGGCGGCATCATAACCGCGATGCTGCTGGGTGCCGCGATCGCCCGGGCCGACGACGACGTGAGCAAAGGCGACAAGCTCGCGATGTCGCCGGAAGCGCATATCGTGACCAATGCCAACGGCGCGTTTGCACCCGATCCGCATTACGGGTCCACTTACGAGCCGACGCAGCAGATCGAAATCTACGGCGGCAAACACCAGGTCAACGAACAGCGGCCGATCGTGGAAATCGGCCAGCCGCTCTATATCGAAGGTCCGCTGACGCCGTTTTACAACGATGTCGGCCGCAAGAACCTGGTGCAGCCGGCGTTCAGCATTTTCGGCGACTGGCGTTCCGCCGTTTCCTACGTCAACAACGGCAAGAACAAGGAAGTCGGTGGGATCGCGACTCGTCTTAATCTTGAGACCGATCTGCAATTGACCTCGACCGAACGCATCCACGCTCTGTTCCGTCCGTTGGATCAGAACGGCGTCTTTACCCATGAAGACTTATTCGGTCCGAATCAGAACGGCGGATCGATTCCGTTGAATCTCACGCCGCGTACAGCCTTTTTCGAAGGTGATCTCGGCAATATCGTCGCCGGCTTTACCGACCAATATCAAGGCTTCGACCTGCCGTTTGCCGTCGGTTTGACGCCGCTGTTGTTCCAGAACGGCGTGTGGGTCAATTCGGCTCTGCTTGGCGGTGCGGTATCGATCGCTGGGCGCAACAGTTCGACGTTCCATATTTCCAACATGGACACGACGTTCTTCGCCGGCTTCGACAACGTCACGACGCCGGCAATCAAGGACACCGCGGGTCGTCTTGTCGACCATGGCATCGCCGCCTACGGCGCCGCGACCTTTATCGAGGCGACCGAAGGCTACTGGGAAGGCGGCATCGGCTACATCCAGGACAATCGCGGCGAGGCGTTCGATGCCAGCTATGGCGACGCCAGCATTGCCTTCACCCGGCGCTATGGCGGCTGGTTGTCCAACAGTATGCGCGTCGTTTACGCCTTCGGTCAGCAGGCCCAGGCCCTCGGACAGCATACCGCGGACGGCGTTATCTTCCTGATGGAAAACTCGCTGATCTCGCCGAAGGAATTGGTTCTTGTTCCCTACATGAACCTGTTCTACGGCACCGGCCATCCGCAATCGCTGATGCGCAACGCGGACGCGGGCGGCATCCTGAACAATACCGGCATCCTATACGAAACCGACGGATTGACCGGTTTCCCGAAACTCGACGACAGCGGCCAGGATACTTACGGCGGCTCGATCGGTCTCGAATACCTGTTCAATCTCGATCAGCAGATCGTGCTTGAATTCGGTACCGTGCAGACCCGAACCGGCAGCGTCGAGATCGGCCGGCAGGCACGTGGCGCGGAATATGGCGGCGAAATCCGCTATCAGCGCAATATCACGAACTCGCTCCTGTTCCGGGCAAACTTGATGTATGCGGAGGAGGTCAATCTGCCTCACATCGCTGGCATCGATTTCGAGCTTCGGCAGAAGTTCTAAAAACCAGAACGGGTAGCACCGTGGAGACTATGGTTTCCCTTGCCGTTCCGCTGACGGCGTCAGTGTTCCTTGCCGGGTTGACGGCGTATTTCGCCATCTTGGCCACGCGCGAGCTCACCTCGTTGCGCGTCGCGCGCTCGACCGCCGTGTTCGAGCAGAGTTTTCTGCGCGAACAGATCACCGAACTCGCCGAACGGCGCCGTCGCGAGCAGCAGAAGGCCGAGCGCACCTGGGACGGCTTCCGCAAATTCGTGGTCTCCCGCAAAGTCATGGAGACATCGGACATCTGCTCGTTCTATTTCGAGCCGCATGATCGGCGGCCGCTGCCGAGCTTCATGCCGGGACAGTATCTAACCTTCCGGCTGAACATTCCCGGCCAGGCCAAGCCGGTGATCCGCTGCTATTCGTTGTCCGACGCACCGAAGGCCGAATATTTTCGTACCACGATCAAGAAGGTCGGTCCGCCGCCGGGCAAGGCGGATGGCAAGCCGGGCCTTGTCTCCAGCCATTTCCACGATCAGATCGAGCAGGGCGACATCGTCGACGTCAAGGCGCCGGGCGGGCAGTTCTTCCTCGATCCGGCCGAAGATACGCCTGCGGTCCTGATCGGCGGCGGCATCGGTCTGACGCCGGTTCTGAGCATGCTCAATGCGCTGGTCGATGTGCATAGCCAGCGCAATGTCTGGTTCTTCTACGGCCTGCGGCATCGCGCCGAGCATGTCATGGGCGAGCATCTTCGCCAGGTGGGCGAAGAGAACCCGAACATGCAGATCCATATCTGCTACAGCGATCCGCGGCCGGGCGAGGACAATGCGGGCGAGCATTACGACCACGCGGAACGCGTCTCGGTCGATCTGCTCAAACGGATCGTGCCGATGGCCACTGCGCATTTCTATCTGTGCGGCCCGCCGCCGATGATGCAATCGATGGTCGAGGGTTTGCATGCCGCTGGCGTCGAAGACCGGCGCATCCATTACGAAGCTTTCGGTCCGGCCTCGGTGAAGACCGCCGCTCCCGCGCCGGCTGCTGCAGCTCCCGCTGCCGGCTCTTTCGAGATTGGCTTCAGCTCGGGCAAGAAAGTGCCGTGGGACGGCAAATCGACGCTTCTGGAAATCGCCGAGGCAAGCGGCATCCGCATCGACTCCGGCTGCCGCGCCGGCAATTGCGGCACCTGCATCACCGCCATCAAGCAGGGCACCGTGAACTACCCGTCGCCGCCCGGTTACACGATCGAGGCCGGCTCCTGCTTGCCCTGCGTCGCGCTGCCGGCGTCGAATATCACGCTGGACGGCTAGAACAGCCACTGTTGCCAAAGAGGCGCGCGCTTTATACGAGCGCGCCCAACAAGAAGCATAAGGCGAGAAACCCGGCGAACTTTGTCGAGGTTCACGCCGGGGAGAAACGTCTGGTGGACCGCCGCAATTGCATCCGGCTCGGAGCCGCCGCGCTGGCGTTGCCGCTCCTGCCTGTCAGAGCCGCCTTCGCACAATCGAAATATCCCGAAACAACGATCCGGCTCGTTGTTCCTTACGCTCCGGGCGGGGTCGTGGATGCCGTGGCGCGCAACTGGGCCGAACGGATACGGGGCGAGCTAGGCACCGTCATTGTCGAAAACGAAGGCGGAGGCGGCGGCACGATCGGCGCGGCGACGGTCGCACATGCCAAGCCGGACGGTTACACGCTTTTGTTCGGCGATACGAGTTCGCAGATCGTTGCGCCCTATCTGATGCTGCATCCGTCCTACGATCCGTCGAAGGATTTTTCGCCGATCTCGATGGTCGCGACGTCATCGACCGCCATCGTCGTGCACCCGAGCGTGCCGGCGACGACTCTGAGCGAGTTCATTCCGTACGCGCAAAGCCATCAAAAGCAGCTCTCCTATGCCTCCGCCGGTACCGGCACGGTCACGCATCTCGCGGGCGAACTTTTTAAGCAGCTGATCAAGGCGCCCGACATTCTGCACGTGCCGTATCGCGGCGCCGGCCCCGGCCTAGTCGACCTTCTCGCCGGCACCGTGCCGATGATGACACCGAACGTAACCAGCCAGGTCTTGAGCTATCACCGCGACGGCAAGGTCCGCATCCTTGCCGTTTGCGCACCGGCGCCGTTGAAGGCGGCGCCGCAAATTCCCGCCGCAGTCGACACGCTTCCGGGCCTTATCGTGCAGCTTACTTGTGGTGTGCTGGCGCCGGCGGGAACGCCTGCGCCGATTGTCGCGCAGATCTCCGCGGCAACGGCAAAGGCCATTCAGAATCCTGATTTTGAACACGTCATGGAAGCCGCCGGCCTCGAGAGCCGCACCGATGCGACTTCGGGTGCCGCTCTAGCCTATCTGGCTGCCGAGCGGGAGCGGCTTATTCCGGTGATCCAGGCCGCAGGTCTGCAGCCGTCATAGCAAGTCTGCAGCCGTCTTAAACGGCCGACTTCAAGCCGCGGCGCTCTCGATAGCCTGCCCGCGTTTTTGCTGCTGCGGCAGCATGAAGCCATCAAAATAAGCCGCGAGCTGCTCAAACCCATCGAGCGGCAGAACATGCGCGATGTATTGATCCGGCCGCACGACGATCATGCATCCGGCGTTGCGATCGATGCCGCGCATCGTGAAGATGTCATTGCCAGACTTCACATCGGCACAGAACATTTTCTCGAAGTCTTGGAGACTGTAACGGCCTTTGCGCGGCACGAGTAACGCCGGCATCCGTTCGATCGCAAGATCGCGATGATCCTGCTGGAACACGGCGCGGACATCGATCACGGCGTCGATGTCTTCGCCGGCGCGCGTGTATTTGAGAACCGGTGAGTTGCGATCGTTTTCGAGGAAGCCGCATAGCCGGCGGAGCGGGGAGTCAGCAGCGGCTGGATCGCCCGCTCCGGCAAACGCGACAATCCGGAATCGTCCATCAGCCTTGATGACGTGGCCGAGATGGATCGGCTTGCCGTCGGCAAGCCGCATGACCGGCGCGGAGTGAAAGCGAGCGCCGATGGCGAACCCTTTTGCCAAATGCTGATGATCGCGCTCGCCGGTTAGAAGCGACGGGGCGTAGTGGGTCGCAGTGCCGGCGGTATAGTGTCCGCTCCTGATGAAATAGTCTCGCGTCTTCGCCGGGTCAGCTACTTCGCCGTCTTTGTGCGTCGAAGCGAGCATGGTGGACCATTCGCGGTCGAAGTCGATCAACTCCTCGGCAATCGCGCGCCGCTCGGCGGAGTAGGTGTGAAGGAGCGAAGGCGGGCACCGCCCGTGCAGGACGGCGGCCAATTTCCATCCGAGATTGAAGGCGTCCTGCATCGAGACATTCATGCCCTGGCCAGCTTTCGGGCTGTGGGTGTGGCAGGCATCCCCGGCAATGAACACATGTGGCAATTGCGTTGCGACTTTATCCGCCGGCACATCGTCGAATTTATCGGTCAGTCTTTGGCCGATCTCATAGACCGACCACCACGGAACCTCTTTCACGTCGAGTGTGTACGGATAAAAGATCCGCCGCGCCTTATCGATGAGTTGATCGACGGTGATATTGCGGCTCGCCACGCGCTCGCCACTTTCGAGCGTCGTGAGCTCGACATAGAGGCGGAACAGATAACCGCCCTCGCGCGGGATGATGATAATGCTGCCTTCCTTGTCGGATTGGATCAGCGTCTTGCAGCGCACGTCCGGGAAATCGGTCACTGCGAGCACATCCATGACGCCCCAGGCGTGATTGGCGGAATCGCCATGGAGTTCGCGGCCGATCGCAGTGCGTACGGTGCTGCGCGCGCCGTCGCAGCCGACCACATAGCGGGCCTTGATCGTTTCGGTCTGTCCCTGATGCGGAGCATCGAGCCGCTCCAGTGTAACAGTGACGCGCTGGTCGTTATCGCCTTCGGCCGGCGGCTTAACGGCAGCGAGCCGGCGCGCATAATATGGCTCCAGCTTCGCAGCCGACCGGCGCATCGTATCGAGATAAAAATCATGCACGCGCGCTTGGTTGAGAACGACATGCGGGAATTCCGACAATCCATCCTCGACGTCCTGAACCCAACCGTTGCGCGCGATATGCGACGGCTGCTTCGGGTCCGGCTTCCAAAACGTCGTCTCGTTGATCCAGCATGCCTCTCTCAACACCCGTTCGCTGAAACCGAAAGCTTCGAACATCTCCATAGTGCGGCAGGCGATGCCGTCGGCCTGGCCGAGCGTCAGCCGGGCGGGCTTCTGTTCGACAATGCAGGTCTTGATGTCAGCAAACGCGGATAGTTGGGTTGCGAGGGTCAAGCCGGCCGGTCCGCAGCCGACGATCAGAACATCGACCTCTTCCGGGACGGAGCCCTGTGAGCCCGAGGCCGGAAACCGGTCGGTGGGATCGGCGACCTCTGGATCGCCAGGTAGAAAGCCGTTCAAGTGGAACTGCATATTGACCTCCCGAGCCAGTGCTTCTGCACTTTGGCTAAATCTTCGGCCGAAATTTCATTCAGCACCAGTCGTCGGCTGACATTGATCAGTATGCTGAATATCAGTATACTGGTCAAGTCGGGAGATCGCGATGAAAGCCATTCATGAAATGCCGGGGCATCTGGCGCGCCGGTTCCAGCAGATCGCCGTCGCGGTGTTCCTCGCCGAGGTCGAGGAGGCGGGCTACGACCTCACGCCCGTCCAATATGCGGCGCTTGCGGCTGTCAGTGCCAACCCTGGAATTGATCAGGTTACGCTTGCCGGATTGATTGCCTTCGATCGCACGACGATTGCCGGTGTGGTCGAGCGGCTGGAGCAGAAAGGCCTCCTGGCGCGTCAGGAAAGCTTGCGCGATCGGCGGGCTCGCGAACTGACGATTACCAGCGGCGGACGAAAAGTATTCCGCGGCATTACGCCTGCGGTCGAGGCGGCGCAGGAGACCATGCTGCGCGGCTTGACCGAAAAGGAAGCCAAAGATCTCGTGCATCTTTTGCAGAAAGCGATCGCGGCCGGCAATGATTTGAGCAGGGCGCCGCTGCGGAGCGCGGCAGCGGTTTAATCCGCTGAAGCAACGATCAGCGCATTTTCAAGATAATGACCTGATCGCTGGTCGGATCAGTCACCGGCCGCAACTTTTTGACCTGATCGGTCGTCACCCCGCCCGCATTGTTACCCCAGGCGCTTCGCACGAAACTCAACACCTCGGCAATCTTTTCGTCGGTAAGCTGAACGCGGAATTGCGGCATGCGATACGCGTCCGGTACGCCTTTCGCGACCAGCGGCTCAGCGCCGTTGAGAACGAGATTGATCAGTGAAGAGGCGTTGGAGTCGAGCACGGCTGGATTGCCCGCAAGCGGGGGCATGAACGGCGCTTGGCCTTTGCCGTCGGCGCCATGGCAGGCGGAGCAGGCACCCATATAAGACTCCGCGCCTGGCGATTGCTTGGCCTCGCTTTGCAGCGATTTTACCGTCGCGTCGTCATAAGCGAATGCCGGTTGCTCCGTGGTCGCCGAAAGCGATTTGAGGAACATCGCCATTGCTTTGGCGTCGTCATCGCTCAGATACGGCGTGCTGTTGTTTACAACATCGAGCATCGAGCCGAATGCGACGCCGTTGTCGTTATGGCCGGTCTTGAAAAAGGCCTGGAGGTCGTCGACCGACCAGTCACCAAGGCCGGTACGCAAATCGCCGCGCAGATTTGGCGCCGACCATGCGTCGAGCTCGGCGCCCTGCAAATAAGCTTTGCCGCCATCGTCGAGAGCTTTTTCCTGAATCGCAAAGCCGCGCGGGGTGTGGCAGGCGCCGCAATGCTCGAGGCCTTCGATAAGATAGGCGCCTCGGTTCCATACGGCGTCGTGATCCTGCCGCGGGGTGAAGCCGACTTTCGGCGCGAACACTAAATTCCACATCGCCAGCGGCCAGCGCGGGCTTAAATACCAGGGAATTTCATTCTTCTTGTTCGGCTGTTTTATCGCCGGAACGTCTTTCATGAAGAACGTGTAGAGCGCTTTCAGATCGTCATCGGTGATCTTGGCGTAGGACGTGTAGGGCATCGCCGGATAGAGGTGATGTCCATCTTTGGCGACGCCGGAGCGCACGGCGCGATCGAAGTCTTCCAGCGTGTAATTGCCGATACCGGTCTCGGGATCGGGCGTGATATTGGTCGAATAGATTGCCCCCATGGGCGTGCCCATGCGGAGCCCGCCGGCAAACGCTTTGCCGCCTTTTGCCGAGTGACAAGCGACGCAATCGCCGGCGCGCGCGAGATACTCGCCTTTATTGGGCGGCGTTTCCGTTTGCTGCGCAAACGACGGCGTGCTTGCGCAGAACAGCAGCAGTGCGATGGCGAGAAGATTGGCGAGAAGATTGGCGAGAAGATTGGATAGACGCATTATCGTTATGCCGCATCGTTGACCATTAGACCGCCGTGTACGACAGGTCATGATCGATGATCGGCAATGAGCGAATACGTTTACCGGTCGCGGCAAAAATCGCATTGGCGACGGCACCGGCAATCGGCGGCGTTGCCGGCTCACCGGCACCGCCCCAGACTTTGCCGCCGCTTGGCACCAGATGAACTTCGATCTTCGGCGCTTCGGCGAGCCGCACCATGCGATAGGTATCGAAATTGCCTTGCACCGGCGCGCCGTCCTTGATCGTGATCTTGCCGAACAGTGCCGCCGATAGCCCGAAAATCACGCTGCCTTCGGCTTGCTCGGCGATAGTTTGCGGATTGACCATGTAGCGGGTGTCGAGCGCGACCGTGACGCGATTCACTTTCACGTCGCCATTCGGTTTGACGGTAACTTCGGCAACTTGCGCGCATAGGCTATCGGTATCTTCACAGATCGCGATGCCACGGGCGGTGCCATGCGGCAACGGCTTTCCCCAATCGCCTTTTTCAGCCGCGGTATCGAGCACCTTCAGCCAATCCGGCTTGCCTTCCAGAAGTTTGCGCCGCACTTGATAGGAGTCGAGACCGCTGGCCGACGCGATCTCATCGAGGAAGCTTTCGAGCGCGAACACATGCTGGTTCGCGCCAGGCGCACGCCAAAACCAAACCGGCAAATGGGTGTTTTTGATCAACGCTTCGACGCGCGTGTTCGGCACCCGATAGCCGTTGTCGGCCAGACCAGCCACGGATTGTGGCTCCGGCCCTTTCGCCGGCGGCTTTCTGCCGACGCTTGCCCAAATTGATGACGTCACAACGCTCATCGACCATGCCGTCGGCATTCCGTCCGCACCGGCAGCGGCCTTGAAGGCGACGACTGCATGCGGGCGAAACTTGTCCTGACGCGTGTCTTCTTCGCGGGTCCAAACGAGCTTCACCGGTTTCTGCACGATCTTGGCGATGGCGATGGCTTGCGCGATCTCATCGCTCGCGTCACGGCGGCCGAAACCGCCACCGACAAAGCCGTTATGGACATAGACCTGTTCCGGCTCGAGGCCGGACGCTTTGGCCGCGGCCTCGGTCGCTTCATCAGCGGCCTGTGTGCCGACCCAGACGTCGAGCCGATCGGGCTGCAAATAGACTGTCGCGTTCAACGGCTCCATCGGCGAATGCGAGAGATAAGGCGTCTCGTAAATCGCTTCGAAGGTCTTCGCCGCGCCCGACATCGCCTGATCGAAATCGCCCTCATTGCGCGCCGTCACCATCGTGTCGTTGAGCGCTGCGCGAAACTCCTGGGAAAGCTTGTCACTGTCGACGGAGCCAGCCGCGCCGACATCCCATTCCGGCTGCAGCCGCGCCAGCGCCTGCTTGGCGCGCCAATAGCTGCCGGATGCGACCACGGCGACGGCATTATCGAGTTTGATGACTTGAATGACGCCGGGCGCGTCCTTCGCCACCGCTTCATCGACGCTTTTCAGCTTGCCACCGGGAACCGGGCAGGCATTGATCGCGGCGAAAACCATCCCCGGCAATTTGGCGTCAATGCCGAATTTCGCCGAGCCGTCGATTTTATGCACCACGTCGATACGCGGAATCGGTTTGCCAATAAACGTGAACTTGTCGGGCGTTTTAATCGCCGGTTCCTGGGCGAGCTTGATCTTCGCCGCATCTGCCGTCAGTTCGCCATAGCGGAGTGTCTGTCCCGACGGTCCATGCGCGACAACACTGGACGCTGCCGTACATTCCGATGCAGGAACATTCCATCGTGCGGCCGCCGCGGCGATCAGGCGTTCGCGGGCGCTGGCGCCGACCTGCTGCATCCTCTTTTGCGAGGCCCGTACCGAACGGCTGCCGTTCGAGAACATGTCGCCGTAGACTTTTTTCTCACGGAGATTGCGGTTCGGCGAAGCATATTCGATCCGCACTTTGGACCAGTCGCACTGCAGCTCTTCGGTGATGATCATCGGCAGCGCAGTCATGCTGCCTTGGCCCATCTCCGAGCGCTGATAGCGAATCAAGATTGAATCGTCAGGATCGATAGCGATCCAAGCGTCGATCTCGTTTGCGGCGTAGGCGTTGTCTTCGTTCCAAGGCTGCGCCACGACGGTCGCAGCGTTCGCGCTGGTCGGCTCGGCGCCGATGCCGAGCATCAAGCCGCCGGCGGCGCTGGTTGCGGTGAGAAGGAAAATGCGGCGGGTGAGATTGACGTTCATCGCATCACCTCACGCTTTGATCAGGTCAGCGGCGCGGTGGATCGCGCGGCGCAGCCGCTCATACGTCCCGCAGCGGCAGATATTGGTGATGTTGGCGTCGATTTCGGCGTCGGTCGGGCTCGGGTACTGCTTGAGAAACGAAACCGCCGCCATGATCTGGCCGGACTGGCAATAGCCGCATTGCGGCACGCTTTCAGTGAGCCATGCCTGCTGCACCGGATGCTTGCCGTCCGGCGACAGGCCCTCGATGGTCGTGATGTTGGCGCCCGCCAGCGTCCCGATCGGAACCGAGCAGGACCGCATGGCGCGGCCGTTAATGTGAACCGTGCAGGCGCCGCATTGGGCTATTCCGCAGCCGAATTTCGTTCCGGTTAGTCCGACGGCGTCGCGCAGCGCCCAGAGGAGGGGGGTATCTGGTTCGAGATCAACGTCATAACTCGTCCCGTTGACTGTCAGCGTAATCATTGCGATGCCCATACTGGCGAAGTTGATAGACATATATAGCACAAACCGCCGGTTGCCATGCCCGGCGAAATGAGTGCTTTCATTCAAATCATTGAGAATGCGTCATGTTCCACGAAACATCTGACACATGAACGCGATCAATCGCCGGACTCTTGCGTGCGCTCATGGATGGCGCGCCATAGCCGGTCCCCGGTGTAGGGCATCTCAATCTGTCTGATTCCGAGGGGTTTCAGCGCATCGAGAACGGCATTCGCAAGGGCCGGAACGGAACCGGTCGCGCCTGCCTCACCGGCGCCTTTAGCGCCGAGAGGGTTTGCCGGCGACGGCGCGCCGCAATCGATCAAGGTGGTCGGCACGGCGTTTTCCGCTCGCGGCATAAAGTAGTCCATGAAGCTTCCCGATAGCAGCTGTCCGCTATCGGGATCGTAGACGATCTCCTCGCCAAGAACCTGACCGAAACCCTGCATCAGGCCGCCATGCAATTGGCCCTCGACGAGCTTCTCGTTGTAGATGGTGCCGCAATCGTCGGCGGCGATGTAATTCACGATCGATAGAGAGCCGGTGTCCGTATCGATTTCGACTTCGGCGATATGCGCGCCGCTTGGAAAGGCCGTCGCAAGATCGATGGTCGTATTTGTCGTGAGCGGATGCGTTGGACCTTCCCACTTTCTCTCGATCAATGTCTGTATGCTGACGACAAGGTCGGTGCCGGCCACGCTGTACCGGCCATTGGCGAAGACGATATCGCTCACGGCCACTTCAAATTCATCTGCAGCAAGTTGGCGGCCTTTCTCGACCATTTGATGAGCCGCGGTGGTGAGAGCTCCGCCATGACTGATCAAGGATCGCGAGCCGAACGTGCCGACGCCGACCAGCTTGGGCGCCGCCGTGTCGTTGTAGCGCAGGTCGATTTTGTCTTCCGCCAGTCCCAGAATATTCGCGACCAGGTGCGGAAATACGGTCTCGTGTCCTTGGCCGGAAGGCCCCGCCATAGAATACATCGACAGGCGGCCGTTGGGCGTGACCCGAATTTCAACCTGTTCTTTGCCAGCGCCGCCTGACGGCTCGAGGAAAAGCGCAAGCCCGATGCCGCGCAGTTTGCCGCGGCGCTTGGCGGCTTTTCGGCGTGCCGGAAAGCCCTTCCAATCCGCCGCCTCCAAACCCGTCGTCAGCAAACGATCAGCGTCGGCGCTATCGTAGGTCGAGCCGGTGAGCGTCAGCAGCGGGAACCTGTCTTTGCGGATCAAGTTCTTCCGGCGCAGCTTTATGGAATCGATACCAGTTGCCTGTGCGGCTTCCTCGACAAGCCGCTCCCAAAGATAGGCAACATTCGGCCTGCCAGCGCCGCGATAGGCGGTGGTCGGTGTTGTGTTGGTGAAGACCAAGCGATGCCGGCCATGAACGGCTTTCACGTCATATAGACTGACCGCGGAACTGGTCGGTGCCGCGATGGTGTTGATGAGCGGGCCGGAGTTCGAGCAATAGGCGCCGACATTGACCAGCCATTCCACGCGCAGCGCGAGGAATTTGCCATCGCCGCCAAGCGCAAGCTCGCCTTCAAGATCGGCGCCGCGGCCATGATGATCGCCGGAGAGGGTTTCGCCGCGCGTGCCGGTCCATTTGACGCCGCCGCCGGTCAACTTGGCTCCAAGCATGACGGCGAGAAATTCCGGATAGACTTCGTGCCGCACACCGAAGCCGCCGCCGACATCGACGGAATGGATGCGGACCTGTTCGGGCGCCAAGCCGGTAATATTCAGCAGTGCATTTTTAATATCGGCGGCACCTTGGGTCGGAATGCACAGATCGAAAGCTTGTGTAGCCGCGTCATAATTTGCGACGCAGGATTTCGGCTCCATCGGGTTGCCGGAAATTCGCTGAGCGCGGACTTTGGCGCGAACGACTTGCGCAGCCGTCGCGAAGACCTGCTCGGTCGCCTGCCGGTCGCCGTACTCGTAATCGAAGGCGAGATTGTCGGAAAAATCCGTATGCAAAATAGCGGCGCCAGGCGCCAGCGCCGCTTGCGCTTCCGTCGCGGATGGCAGATCGCGATATTCGATGGCGATATGCTCTGCGGCATCTTCGGCGAGATGCATGGTGTCGGCAATAATCAGCACGACGGGCTCGCCGACAAAGCGCACTTTTAAATGCGCCAAGCCTGTGCGGAACGGCACGCGCAGCGAACTTCCGCCGACGCCTTTAAAGAACGATGTCGACGGCGTTCCTTTCCAGCCCGTCTCAATCAGATCGGCGCTGGTCAGGATACGGCGCACGCCCGGCATGGCGAGCGCCTGTTGCGTCTCGATGCCGACGATTTCCGCATGCGCCCGATCGCTGCGCAGGAAATAAGCGGCTAACTGGTTCGGGAAGACATGATCGGAGGTGTAGAGGCCGCGGCCGGTGACTAAACGGAGATCTTCGCGACGACCCCGGAATTGATGTTCGGACAAAGTTGTCCCTTTTGACTGATGCAATTTCAAGAGGCGGCACTGCAGAGCCTATTGCGAAAACCTGCGGTCTCCGCAGGCGCAATAGCGGATTTGGGCAATAGAATAAAGGCGGCCGCCGGAAAACTCCGGCGGCCTAGATTGGGATATTACGCGATTTCGTCAGTCGTCGCTTGTCATGCCATTAAATGCGAGACGTTCTTGACCACCTGGTAATGCGAAAGGCCTTCGGTGCCCCCTTCGCGGCCGTAGCCGCTGTCTTTGACACCGCCAAAGGGCGTTTCAGCCATCGACGCCACCAGATTGTTGATGGAAAGATTGCCGACTTCGACGCCTTCCGCGAGCCGATCAGCGTTTTTCGCCGATTTGGTGAAAGCGTAAGCGGCAAGCCCGAAGGGCAGGGAGTTGGCCTTTTCGATCGCGTCATCGAGCGACGAAACCGGATTGATCAGCGCCAGCGGGCCGAACGGCTCCTGGTACATCGCCTTGGCGTCGTCCGGCAGATCGGCGAGCACGGTGAGTGGGAAATAATAACCGCGATTACCGATCCGCTCGCCGCCGGTAAGGAGCTTCGCGCCCTTGGTCTTGGCGTCGGCGACGAACATTTCCATGGCTTCGATACGCCGGTGATTGGCCAGCGGGCCCATCTGGTTCGCCGGATCGAGGCCGTCACCGACCTTGATTGTCTTCGCCTTCTCCGCGAAAGCTTCGGTGAACTTCTTGTAGATGTCCTGTTGAACGAAGAAGCGCGTCGGCGAGACGCAAACCTGGCCGGCATTGCGCGATTTTCCGATGACCGAAGTCGCGGCGGTCGCGACCGGATCGACATCGTCGCAGACGATCACCGGGGCGTGGCCGCCGAGCTCCATGATTGCCGGCTTCATGAAACGCCCCGCCATTTCGGCGAGATGTTTGCCGACCGGGATCGAGCCGGTGAAGGTGATCAGGCGCACTGTGTCTTGCGGAATAAGGTAGTCCGAAATCTCAGCCGGATTGCCGAAGACTAGATTGAGTACGCCGGGCGGCAGGCCGGCATCATGGAAGGCGCGGACGAGCTGCACGGCGCCGGCTGGCGTTTCTTCGGAAGCTTTCAGAATGATCGAGCAGCCGGCGGACAGTGCGCCACCGACTTTCCGCGCCGGCGAGCTCATCGGGAAGTTCCATGGCGAAAACGCCGCCACCACCCCGATGGGTTGGCGCAGCACGGTGTGCTTGATGCCTGGTTCGCTCGGAATGATGCGGCCGTAAGTGCGGCGGCCTTCCTGCGCGTCCCATTCCAGGATTTCGCAGCCGCGCAGGATTTCGAGGCGCGATTGTGCGATCGGCTTGCCTTGCTCAAGCGTCATCGCGACGGCCATGTCCTCGACCCGTTGGCGCATCAAGGCGACGGCCTTGAGAATGACCTCGGCGCGCCTAGCCGGCGATGTCTTGCTCCATGTCTTGAAGCCATCGGCAGCGGCCGCGAGCGCGGTATCGAGATCGGAGCGGGTGGCAGTCGGAACGTCCGCCAGCACGCTCTCGTCGGCCGGATTGATGACAGGCTGGCCCGAAGCCTTCTTCCATTGGCCGGCGATATAAAGTTCTAAGCTCGGATACTGCGTCATGATTTGTCCCGCGGGGCGATATGTTGAGGGCCTTTGGCGCGCAATTGCGTTTAAGGTGGCGCGGTCGCTATATATCATTGAATATAGCGACGAGGTAGCTTCGTGGCGCTCAGCTTGGCATGGCAGCCAAGCGTCGGCGGCCCGAGATCAATATGGATCATGGGAAGCAATGGACACAGTAAAGCTTGGGCGTAACGGTCCCGCTGTCGGAGCACTTGGCCTCGGTTGCATAGGCATGTCTCGAGGCATTTATGGCGCTGCAGATGATGCCGGCGGTGTTTATAGCGGCTGACATCTCCCAAATTCTCGGCGGCGAAAATTAGGACGCCCATGACGCTTCTGATCCTGGCCTATCTCGGTGGTGTAGTCACAATCATCAGCCCCTGCATTTTGCCTGTCTTGCCGTTCGTGTTCGCGCGCGCCGATCGACCCTTCATGACCAGCGGTCTGCCGATGCTGATCGGCATGGCGCTGACATTTGCCGCCGTTGCGTCATTGGCGGCCGTGGCGGGTGGCTGGGCGGTAGAGGCCAATCAATTCGGCCGCGATGCCGCTATCGCGCTTCTCGGATTGTTCGGGTTGACGCTGATCTTTCCGAGCTTTGCCGATCGGGCGATGCAGCCGCTGGTCAATCTCGGCGCCAGATTGTCCAATGCTGCGGGCAACGCGGATGCGACGAATAAAGCATCTATCCTTCCATCGTTTTTGCTCGGTATCGCCACGGGCTTCTTGTGGGCGCCGTGCGCCGGCCCGATCCTGGGTCTGATCCTCACCGGTGCTGCGCTTAAAGGCGCGAATGCCGGGACGACGGCATTGCTGCTGGCCTATGCGCTCGGGGCCGCAACATCGTTGGCGCTTGCTCTCGCGATCGGGGGCCGCGTCTTCGCCGCGATGAAGCGCTCCTTAGGCGTGGGCGAGTGGGTCAGGCAAGGTCTCGGCATTGCCGTTCTCGTGGCTGTTGTCGCGATCTTCTTGGGTGCCGATACCGGTTTTCTCACGCACGTGTCGCAATCGCTGACAAATAATTTCGAGCAAAGTCTGGTCGACCGGTTGAAGCCGCCGTTGAAATCGGCGGGCAACACAGCCCCGCAATCCGCTGGCGCCGACATGAATCTCCCGGTCGAGGACGGATTTCCGCCTCTCGATGGCGCGGCCGCATGGCTGAACTCGCCGCCGCTCACCCGCGAAGGCCTCAAAGGCAAAGTGGTCGTTGTCGATTTCTGGACTTACTCCTGTATCAACTGTCTGCGCTCGATACCCTACGTGCGGGCGTGGGCCGAGAAATACAAAGACCAGGGGCTCGTTGTCATCGGCGTGCATACGCCGGAATTCGCTTTCGAGCGCGATGTCAAAAACGTGCAGGCGGCGGTTGAAAGCTTGAAAATCGGCTATCCTGTCGCAATCGATAATGACTATACGATCTGGCGGGCCTTCGACAACGAATATTGGCCGGCGCATTATTTCATCGATGCGCAGGGGCGCATTCGCTACCATCATTTCGGCGAAGGTGATTACGATCAGTCCGAGCGCGTCATTCAGCGTTTGCTTGCCGATGCCGGTAATAAAAGCGTTTCGCAGAATCTCGTCGCCGTCGACGCGTCAGGCGTGGAAGCCGCAGCGAGCGCGAATGACGACAAATCGCCCGAGACTTATATCGGCTATAATCGGGCCGACAATTTCGTCTCGCCGGGCGGTCTCTTGCCGGATGAGAAGAAAACTTACGATCCCGCCGATCTGAAGATCAATCAATGGGATCCGTCGGGCGATTGGACGGTCGGCCCTGAGAGCGGCACTCTCGACACGACGGACGGCAGCATCACCTATCGCTTTCACGCGCGCGACTTGCACCTTGTCCTCGCGCCTGGAAAGGATGGTAAGCCGGTTCGTTTTGTCATCACTGTTGATGGACAGCCGCCCATGGGCGACCACGGTGGCGATACGGATACGGAAGGCAAGGGCACCGTGACCGAGCAGCGGCTCTATCAATTGATCCGGCAGAGTAGCGCGGTCGGCGATCACACTTTCAAAATTCAATTCCTTGATCCGGGAGTGCGCGCTTACGCTTTCACCTTTGGCTAATCAGTAACATCGCTTAATCCACGGGATTTTAAACTCTGGCGCGGACAGCCCATGCCGTCGCCGTCATCGAACGCGGTCCATCCGGAGCGCCGGAGCAGTAAGACTGCTTCACCGCTGCTTCGATCCTGGCGCGCTTCTCGGCGCTGAGCGCTGTGACGTAAGTCCCCACAGGTCCTTGTCCGCCCAATAGAGGCTGCCAGTAGTCGTTGAAATCCGCGTAGTCCATGCGGATGGTCAGCGAACTGCGTTGAATATCGGCAAAGCCGGCGTCGGCGAAAAGATTTGGCAGACCATCGGGGAGCGCGAGCGTTCGCGAGAACAGCCGGTCGCGCGCGACCGCGGCTCCGGGATCGATTCCGGCCGCGGTGTCCCAGAAGATTCGTTGATAGACGAGGCCGCCGCGGAAGTCCCAAACCGCCGCAACGACGGTGCCGCCCGGCCGTGTCACACGCTTTATTTCGCTGATGGCCTTGGCGGCGTTCGGGATGAAATTGAGAACCAGCTGCGCGGTGACTCCGGCGAAGGTAGCATCGTCAAATCGTAATGCAGCGGCATCGCCGACTTCGAAGGCAGGTATAGCGCCCTTTGTTTTTGTGCGTGCGTAGCCGATATAGGCCTCGGAGACATCAACACCTGCGACAGGCCGTGACGGCCAGCGCGCCGCCATGGCGAGAGCGACGCTGCCGGTGCCAGTGCCGACATCGAGAAGGTCACCCTCTACCGGAAGCGCTCCGAAATCGAGAAGCGGTTCGGCGAGCCGCTTTGTCCATCGGCCGAGAAAATGCTCGTAAGCGGCGCCGTTACTTGCGTGATAGGTGGATGCGGAAGACATCAGAATCGATCGTATCAAATTGTCCGGCGGCTGTTATCGCGCAGCGTTGCTGGCAGGGCGATAGCCGAAGGTCTCGAAAATCGCCATTGCTTTTGGCGACTGCAGGAACGTCAAAAACTGCGCCGCAGCCGGGTTATGGCTGTCGCGCAAGATCGCCGAAGGAAACACGATCGGCGGATGGGACTCTTTCGGGAAGACGCCGGCAACTTTGACGTCTAGGACACCGGCAATATTCGTCGAAAATACCAACGCCACGGGTGCTTCGCCACGCGTCACCAACGTGACGGCGGCCGGTGGGTTCTCGGCAATCGCGACTTTGTCCGCCAGCGATGGCCACAGGCCTAAGGCTTCCAGACTCGCGCGGCCGAGCCGGCCGGCAGGATCATCGGCGGGATTGCACATGGCCACGCGGCCAGCGCCGATTATTTTGTCGAGCGGGTAGGTTCGATCTACCGTGGCATTAGTTGGCGCCGCGGCGTTATCGCTGCGGGTGACCAATACGAGATCGGCGGTCAACAGATCGACGCGCGAGCCTTCGCGGGTGAGTGTGTGATCTTGCAGATACTTCATCCACATTGCATCGGTGGAAATGAAGATATCGGCAGGAGCCTGGTTCTCGACTTGTCTGGCGAGCATCGGCGTCATTCCATACTGCACGACCACGTCGCCGCCATCTTCGGTGTTGTAAACGCGCACAACGTCATCGAGCGCGGTCTTGAATGTGAAAGCCGCCATGACGCGAACGCTGTCCGCGCGGGCCTGTGACGCGAGAATCATGACCAGAACGGTAACAGCCACCACGAAATAGCTTCGCATTGAATTTCCCAGTATTTCACACCGTAGGCGAGAATGTCTTACGGCTATATTCAATGATATATAGCGGTTCCGTGGGCGACAACGCGATATAAAAGTTGCATAAACGCGGCGGCGCACGGCCGATCAAATCTGCGCGATAACGCCTCGTTTCATCAAGGCGCGTCATTTCGGCCTGTTGGTCTCACGCATCGCCCATGGCGTCAGCTGCCGCTTTCGGCGAAGCTGGTCCACCCAAGGGCATGCATGCCGACGACCGGGTCGTGCGGCGCGCCGTTGCCGGCCTGAGGACAATTGAACAAATGCAGACACAGGAACACAATCGCTGTTATTCAGCGCGCGAATATTTTGCCTCGGCCGGATAAATAAGGACGGATGCAATGGCTGGACGCAAAGTCGCTGTTTACTACGCTTGGAGCCGGCCAGGCGAAATCGACGCGCCGCTGGAGGTGATCGAGAATCGTTTTCCGACGCTCTTTGAAAGCCGCCGGATGGGCTATCCGCGATTTGAGGAGTTCACCGACCCGGAAGAGTTCGACCAGAGCATTGCCGGCTTCCTCGACCACATCATGAAACGGAATTTCACTGCCTTCGTCGAACTGGCCGGCGCTTTGACCGGCCAAGCCGTGGCGGAAATTGAACGCGAGGGGGATGACAGCGATATAACCGGTCTCGATGCCGGTATTCTCGACGACATCGATACTCTTGTTATCATCAGTTTCGACTCGTTCCGTACCGGCCAAGAAGTTGGTAGAGCGGAGATCGAAGCCGTCAGAAAGTTTCTCACGAATCCCGGCCATCTACTGTTCGTTTGTCCCCATCATGACATTGGCGACGTGCCGGACCTGCCCCACGACGAGCGTTTGAAGCGTCAGGTCGCGGATTTCCTGCATCACGGCGACAAGACAATCCCGCCTCAGCAACAATTCGGCCGCTTCGCGCGCTCATTGCTCGCCGGCCTCGGCGTGCCGGTCGAGAACCGCTATGGACTCCATCCTGCCGCCGAAGCGGATGGATCGCCGTCACCGGTCGAAGTCGATACTGCGCTTGATCGTTTCCATCTTCTGCAAGGCGTTCGTACATTCAATTTGCATCCGCATCTGCCGCAACTCGAGCGTATCGGCGAGGCGCTGGGCAAACTTGACGTTCTGGTTCGTCAGAAGATCGATCCTGCGGCGCCGCCGCATCCCTTCGCGCGCAGTCATTCGACCTTTGATGCCTTGCTTCAGTCGCGACCAGATGCCTTCGCGGGCACGCTGCTGGTGAGCGATACGACGCTGTGGAGCTCGACGGCCGGTGGTTTCGATAGCTTGCGGCAGTTCTGGACCAATGTCGTCCAGCGTCCACAGCGATCGTGATCATCTAACAAGACTAAATATCGGACGGACCAAGCTCGAATTCGTTTCGCGTCCTCGTTTGTTTCCCACCATTTTCGTCCAAAATTCCGTCGCTTTCGCACAAAATCCGTCAAGATCGCAAAATTGATCATTGATTTGATCTGTTACCTGTTCACGCCATCGACGTGCTTAATGTCCTTTGAACAGAGCGCGGCGTCCGGGCAACAAAGGCGGAGCGTGACGCGTGAACTCCTCCGATCAAAAACAAAGCTTAACGGAAAAATCGAAGTTCGTTGCGATCGCGGTCATTATGGTCTTTGGATCTTCGCAGCAGGCTTTTTCGCAAGCGCTCGACCTGCGGGACGGAACAGCCAACCCCCAGCCGGTTGTTTTTGATTCCGGCGGCGGCAAGCACCCTTGCCTCTATGGCTACTACGGCCCACCAGTCCCACTTATTAAGGATGCCAGTGCGCATCTTCTCGCAGTGAGCAGGCAAGACACGTCCAGTCCGCAGGGATTCGGATCGTTCTTAGCTCTGCAGTTCAGTTCAATCGTTGGAACGTGCCAGAGAAAATAAAGGCACAAGATTCAGGCGTCGCTGTCGCCAATCATCGGCAGCACCCATAACCGGAGGAGTGACCCATGAGCATCATCTCAAACTTGATTTCGCGCCGAAAAATGCTCGCCACAGCCGCTGCGGGCGGCATGCTGACGGCAACAGCTGCTCGCGCGCAAACCGCCGAGTCTATGCCACAGCTGACAAGGCCGGGGCGGGGCGGCAGCAATCCCGGACCGAAAAATCCAATCCGCGCGGGTCAGGATCCAGACCTGTTGTCGCCGCCGGCGACCGACCGCGGCACACTGCCGAATTTACGTTTTTCCTTTGAAGACGCGCATGCGCGCCTAGAACGCGGCGGCTGGAGCCGGCAAGTCACCGTGCGCGAACTTGGCATTTCCAAGAACGTCGCCGGCGTGAACATGCGGTTGGACAAAGGCGGTGTGCGCGAACTTCATTGGCACAAGGCTGCCGAGTGGTCCTATATGCTGACCGGCAAGGCCCGCATCACGGCGCTGGATATTGAAGGACGCGGGTTTGTCGATGAGGTATCGGCAGGGGACCTTTGGTATTTTCCTCCCGGTATTCCCCATTCGATTCAGGGCCTCGAGCCCGATGGTTGCGAATTCCTTCTGGTCTTCGATGATGGCGATTTCGACGAGGACAATACCTTCCTTTTGAGCGATTGGTTCAAGCACATACCGCCCGAGGTGCTCGCCAAAAACTTCGGCATGCCGGCATCGACCTTCGCCAATACACCCGACCCGAGCGAACTCTATATCTTCCCTGCGCCGCTGCCGGCAGGCGGCAATGAAAAGAATGCGGTCGCATCGGATCCGCAGCGGACGTTCAGCCATCGCATGTTGGCGCAGACGCCGATCAAGACCAAAAGCGGCACTGTCCGCATCACCGACAGCAAAATATTTCCGGTTTCAAAGACCATCGCCGCGGCTCTGGTCGAGGTGGAGCCTGGCGCGATGCGGGAGCTACATTGGCACCCGAACACTGACGAATGGCAGTATTACATCCAAGGTCAGGCGCGGATGGGCGTGTTTGCGGCGCAAGGGCAATCGCGGACCTTCGATTTTCAAGAAAACGACGTCGGTTATGTTCCCTTCGCGATGGGGCATTATATTGAGAACACGGGCAATACGACGCTCCGGTTTCTCGAATTGTTCAAGAGCGACTATTACGCCGATATTTCGCTCGACCAATGGCTGGCGCAAACGCCGCCGGAATTGGTCACCGCGCATCTGCGAACAGACGCGCAATTTATCAATGGTTTGCGGAAAGAAAAGGTGCCGGTTGTGCCGGCTTAGCGGCCTTGCGAAGTTCCCTTTTATAATCCCATAGCGTTATGGAACCGACGTGGCTTTGGGTGCATAATCAGGGTGTTCGTGTCTGTAGGGAGAATCGCCGGCGCTTCGCGCTTACCGCGAGAAGCCAATTTGCTTCGCACGATGAATGAATAACGCGCGGGGTGGATGACGAAACGGCCGATCTGGGGAGATCGGCACGTTTGAAAATGTGCAGGGGTGTACAGGAGCAGACCATGACAATGAGTCGTCGCGGCTTTATTCAGCTCACCGGCGCAAGTCTCGCGGCCTCCAGTCTCGGTGCATTAGGCTTCGGCCATGTCGGCGAAGCGCTTGCTGCAGCAGTCAGGCCGTTCAAGCTATCGGCAACGACTGAAACGCGAAACACCTGCACCTATTGCTCCGTCGCCTGCGGCATCCTGATTTACAGCATGGGCGATAAGGCGAAAAACGCCAGATCCAACATCATCCATATCGAGGGCGATCCCGATCACCCGGTCAATCGCGGCACGCTCTGCCCGAAAGGTGCAGGCCTGCTGGACGTCGTTCACGCGCCGACGCGTCTGAAAAATCCACGATATCGAGCGCCGGGCAGTAGTGCATTTCAAGACGTCAGTTGGGATTTTGCACTCGATCGCATCGCCCGACTGATGAAGGACGATCGCGACAAGAACTTTATCGCCAAGAACAAGGACGGCGCGACGGTCAATCGCTGGACCAGCATCGGTATGCTGGCAGCGTCTGCATCCTCATCCGAGACGGCGTATCTGACTTGGAAGGTCGCGCGCTCGCTGGGGATGGTTGTTTTCGACAACCAGGCGCGCGTCTGACACGGACCGACGGTGGCCAGTTTGGCCCCATCATTCGGTCGCGGTGCGATGACCAACACATGGCAGGACATTAAGAATGCCAATGTGGTGCTGGTCATGGGTGGTAACGCCGCCGAAGCGCATCCGTGCGGCTTCAAATGGGTCATCGAGGCGAAGATCGAGAATGGCGCAAAGCTTGTCGTGGTCGATCCACGCTTCACACGCACCGCGTCGGTCGCCGATCTTTATGCTCCGATCAGACCCGGCACCGATATCGCGTTTCTCAACGGCCTGATCCGCTATTTATTAGCGAAGGACACCATCCAGCACGAATATGTGCGGCACTACACCAATGCCGGCCTGATCGTGAAGGACGGGTTCAGCTTCGACGGCGGCCTCTTCAGCGGCTACCACGAGGAAAGTAGGACCTACGACAAATCGACGTGGGACTTTGAGCTTGGCGATGACGGTTTCGCCAAAAAAGACGACACGCTGCAGGACCCGCGTTGCGTCATCAATCTGCTGCGTCAGCACGTCGACCGCTATTCGCCCGAAACGGTTTCACGCATCTGCGGGACTCCGCAGGACAAGCTGCTCCAAGTGTACGACGTGCTTGCAAGCACGTCTGCGCCTGACAAGGCAGCGACCAGCATGTTTGCGCTCGGTTGGACCCAGCATTCAGTCGGCGCTCAGAACATCCGCACCATGGCGATGGTTCAGTTGCTCCTCGGCAATATCGGCGTTGCCGGCGGGGGTATGAACGCGCTGCGCGGTCACTCGAACATCCAGGGGCTGACCGATGTCGGCCTCTTGTCCAATCAGATGCCCGGCTATCTCTCGCTGCCGCAGGACAGCGAAGAGACCTTCGACGAGTATATGAAGACCAAGCTGTTCAAGCCGTTGCGGCCGGGCGAAGTCAGCTATTGGCAGAACTACCGGAAGTTCTTTGTCAGCTTCCAGAAAGCGATGTTCGGCGATGTCGCGACCGCCGACAATAACTGGGCCTATGACTGGCTGCCAAAATTGGATGTGCCGCTGTACGACATCATCCGTGCCTTCGAGATGATGAATAATGGCGAGATGAACGGCTACATCTGCCAGGGCTTTAATCCGATGCAGGCATTTCCGGACCGCGGCAAGATTCGCCGCGGTCTGAGCAAGTTGAAATTCCTCGTCACAATGGATCCGCTCGACACCGAGACGTCGCGTTTCTGGGAAGATTTCGGCCCGCAGAATCCCTCTGATCCGTCCAAGATTCAGACAGAAGTGTTTCAACTGCCGACGACGTGTTTTGCCGAAGAAAATGGTTCGCTGGTCAATTCGGCGCGCTGGCTGCAATGGCATTGGAAGGCTGCGGACGCACCGGGCGAAGCGAAGTCCGACATCTGGATCATGAGCGCGATTTTCCATCGGTTGCGCGACCTTTATCGCAAGGAGGGCGGCGCATTTCCCGATCCGCTTCTCAATGTGACGTGGAAGTACACGGAACCGACCAATCCGGACCCCGAAGAGTTGGCGAAAGATATGAATGGTCGTGCGCTGGTCGATTTAAAAGACGCGACCGGTGCGGTTACGACGGCTGCAGGCAAGCTGTTCGACGGGTTTGCTCAACTACGCGACGACGGCACCACGGCATGCGGCTGCTGGATTTTCGCCGGTTGCTATACCGAGAAGGGTAACCAGATGGCGCGCCGGGATGCGACCGACCCGCGCGAACAAGGCATCGCTCCCAATTGGGCGTGGGCGTGGCCGGCGAACCGGCGCATTCTCTATAACCGCGCCGGCGCCGATCTGCAGGGCAAGGCGTGGAATCCAAAAAAGCCGATTATCGAATGGGACGGAACGCGCTGGACCGGCATCGACGTTCCCGACTACACGCCAACGACCAAACCGTCGGATGGCGTCGGCCCGTTCATCATGCTCGCCGAAGGTACCGGCCGGCTGTTTGCCCGCGATCAGATGGTGGAAGGACCGTTCCCGGAACATTACGAACCGTTTGAATCGCCGTCACCGAATATCCTTCATCCGAAGGTGAGCAATAATCCGGTGGCGCGTGTTTTTGCCGATGACCGTAGAGATTTCGGGACTTCGGATGAGTTCCCCTATGTCGGCACCACCTACCGCCTTACCGAGCACTTCCATTTCTGGACCAAGCACGCGCTGATCAATGCCGTGCTGCAACCGGAAGAGTTCGTCGAGATCGGTGAAGTGCTGGCCAAGGAGAAAGGCATCGCGCAAGGCGGCTGGGTGCGGGTGTCGTCAAAACGTGGCTTCGTTGTTTGCAAAGCCTATGTCACCAAGCGCATCAAGCCGCTGGCTGTCGATGGCAAGTCGGTCCACGTCATTGGCGTGCCGCTGCATTGGGGCTTTACCGGTCAGGCGCGAAAGGGATTTGGCGCCAACACGCTGACACCCTCCGTTGGTGACGCGAATACCCAGACGCCCGAGTTCAAGGCGTTTCTGGTCAATGTCGAAAAAGCGCTCGGGCCCGCGGTTTAAAGGAGCAGTCAATGTCAGACCTGCAATCCCAGGACTACATTCGGCGCTCGGCGACGACGTTGACGCCGCCCATGGCTCGCGATCACGAGCAGGAGGTCGCCAAGCTTATCGACGTCACGCGCTGCATCGGCTGCAAGGCGTGTCAGTCGGCCTGCATGGAATGGAATAACCTTCGTCCCGAAGTCGGCCATTTCGAAGGGTCTTACGAAAATCCGATGGATCTCAGTCCGTCGGTATGGACGCTCATGCGTTTCGCTGAGTGGGAGAATGAAAACGGCAATCTCGAATGGCTGATCCGCAAGGACGGTTGCATGCATTGCGAAGATCCGGGCTGCCTGAAGGCCTGTCCGGCGCCCGGTGCAATCGTGCAATACGCCAACGGCATTGTCGATTTCATCAGCGAGGAATGCATCGGCTGCGGTTATTGCGTCAAAGGATGCCCGTTCGATGTTCCGCGCATCAGCAAAGAAGATCACAAGTCGTATAAGTGTACGCTGTGCTCCGATCGCGTCGGAGTCGGCCTTGAGCCTGCCTGTGTGAAAGCCTGCCCGACCGGCGCAATCATGTTTGGCTCCAAGACCGACATGACGGACTGGGCGCAGGAGCGCATCAAGGACCTGAAATCGCGCGGCTTCGAACAGGCCGGCCTCTACGATCCGCCCGGCGTCAGCGGGACGCATGTGATGTATGTGCTGCATCACGCCGATAAGCCCTCGATCTATTCCGGCCTGCCGGAGAACCCGCATATCAGCAATTTCGTTGGCCTTTGGAAGGGCCTGATAAAGCCAGTCGCGCTGGCGGGGATGGCCTTCGGCGTTCTCACCGGCTTCCTGCATTGGATCACCGCCGGGCCGAACGAAGTGCAGCCCGAGGACGACGCTGAGGCCCAGAGATTGTTGCATTCAGCGGACGGTCCCAAATGACATACCCTGAAGGCACCATCATTCGTTATTCGGCCGCGAGCCGAATCAATCATTGGATCACCGGCATTTGCTTCGTGCTGTTGCTGCTATCGGGCTTGGCGATGTTCCACCCGCTGTTGTTCTTTCTGTCGAATCTCTTCGGTGGCGGGCAGTGGATGCGCGCGGCGCATCCTTGGATCGGTTGCGTGTTGTTTATCAGTTATATGGGCATGATCGTGCAATTCTGGCGCGACGAAATGTGGTCGCGTGACGACATTGCGTGGATGCGCGCGATCAACCGCGTTATCGTCAATGAAGAGGAGGGGGTGCCCGAGGTCTCGCGCTTCAATGCCGGCCAGAAATTCGTGTTCTGGGCCATGGCGCTTTTGGTGCCGGTCCTCTTTTTCACCGGCCTTGTCATCTGGGAAGTCTACTTTTCAACATACACCAGCATCGAACAGCAACGGATCGCGGTGCTGGTCCACAGTCTGGCCGCCGTCGGAGCGATCTTGGTGTGGATCGTCCACGTCTATTCAGGTCTGTGGATCAGAGGATCGATGCGCGCCATGATGCATGGCTATGTGACGCCAGGCTGGGCCTATCGCCATCATCGCAAGTGGTTCCGCAGTTTGGTGGAAACGGGTTCGCGGGGGCCGGTCCCGCGCCGGCAATGACGCGCCGATAACGATTGCGGGCTGATGGAGACGGTGGCGTGAGGCAGGGCGAGGTCGCAGCCAAGGGGAAATGGGAAGGCGCGCTGAGCGGCGTCAAAGCGCCCGACCCGATTGTGTTGCCTAATCCTGCGAAGCGATTTGCTGCCACCGCGGCGCGGCTGCAGACGCTTGCGGTCGGCCATCCCATGGAAGACTGGCTCGGCTTTGTTTCACGCTTGTCGTGGGCGCAGCATGCGGCGGCCACCGAGCTTCAGCTTTCCCAGATCATTCCCGATGCCTTTGTCGAGCAGGCGGTAGCTACGGGCATGCCGCCGCTGGCGGCCGATGGTCATCGCAGAGATCCAGCGTGGCGCGAGAGCTTTGCGCTTTTTCGCGACAATCTCGAAACGACCGTGATGCCGGCGGAAGCACGCGATGCCGTCACTGAACTCTGCGCTGCCGATGCTGCAGCGATCGAAGGACTAGCCGACGCATTCCTGCATGGCCGCATCGAAGCGCCACAGGTTGCTTCCGCGCTTTATGTCGCTGCCGCTCTACAGGTCTATTTCACCAAGATGGCGGCGAGCCTTTCGGCATCGTCGCTGCGGCTGCTGGAGCAACGCGGACTTTGTCCATCGTGCGGCTCTATGCCGAGCGCAGGCTTGATAACGGCTTCGGGATCAACGCCGGGCACGCGTTATCTCCATTGCTCGCTATGCGCGACAGCGTGGAATTACGTTCGTGCGATCTGTATCACCTGTGGCGATTCACGTTCGATTTCTTTAGAGGGCATCGAAGGCGGTGACGGCCTTGTGAAGGCCGAGACCTGCGGGGCGTGCCATACCTATGCGAAGATGATCTACCAAAAGCAGGACATGAAAGCCGATCCGTTCGCCGACGATCTCGCGTCGCTTGGGCTCGATCTCCTTGTCAGTCAGGCCGGCTGGCAACGTCACGCGCCGAACCCGTTATTGCTCGTCGGATAGTCATTCGCGGTGGTCGATCCTAATCAGGAGCTTTCATTCGATGTTGGCCCCCTCATTCAGACTGACCGATCTTGCCCATGGCGGAGGATGCGGTTGCAAGCTCGCCCCCTCGGTGTTGCAGAAATTGCTTTCCGGTCAGCCGCAGGCCGCATCTTTTGCGAATTTGCTTGTCGGAACGGAAACCGGCGACGACGCCGCGGTGTGGCAGATCGACGACAAGACTTGCGTGATTGCGACCACGGATTTCTTCATGCCCGTCGTCGACGATCCGCGTGATTTCGGACGGATCGCCGCAACCAACGCCATATCTGACGTTTACGCCATGGGCGGCAAGCCGATCATGGCGCTTGCCATTCTTGGCATGCCGCTCGGAAAACTGCCGATCGAAACGGTGCGGGCGATCCTCGAAGGCGGCGCGTCGATCTGCGGGGAGGCTGGAATTCCTGTCGCCGGCGGTCATTCCATTGACTCAGTCGAACCGATTTATGGACTCGCCGTCATCGGCCTCTGCAGCCCCGGCGATGTCCGTAAGAATTCCGGCGCAAGGCCGGGCGATGCGCTGATCCTGACCAAAGGTATCGGCGTCGGCGTCTACTCAGCCGCTTTCAAGAAACAGGCGCTGTCTGAAGCAGCCTATGACGAGATGATCGGATCGACGACGCTCCTCAATCGGATCGGCCAGACACTCGGTTCGGATGTGGATGTGCATGGAATGACCGATGTCACGGGCTTCGGCTTACTCGGACATGGTCTCGAACTCGCGCGCGGCGGCGGCGTGCGTTTGCAGATCGCGTGGGATCGGATTCCATTGCTGCAAGAAGCGAAAACTCTCGCCAAATCGGGTTACGTGACCGGCGCATCAGGTCGCAATTGGGCGAGCTACGGCGATCAAGCGGTACTGCCTTCAGGACTTGAAGATTGGCAGCGCGCTTTGCTGACCGATCCACAGACCTCCGGCGGGTTGTTGGTCGCCTGCGCACCCGAGCGCGCCGATGCGCTGCGCGCCTCGATCGAGGCGGCCGGCTATCCGCGTGCAAGCATCATCGGCTCGGTCGCGGCTGGCGCGCCGGCGGTGGAGATAATTTGAACGAAGAAGAATTGGCGGAAGAGAGCGGGAGTCGAACCCACCAAAGACAGGCTCGCTGCCTCACCCGGATTTGAAGTCCGGACGCCCCACCGGGGACGATTCTCTTCCATTTTGCGATTTTCTTCCAACTAGATCGGACGATTGCATCAACGGTCCAAACAAGTCCAGGCGATGCGGATTGACGCGGCGCAGATCGTCGCGATTGAGTGTTACGCCGTGACGGTCGAAGAAATCGAGAATCTGGATCGCGACCTTGCGCCCATTCGTGACCTGATCGCGGAATTGCGCCGCCGTGAAACTGCCGGCGCTGGATGACAGCTGAGCCACGATGCCGACCATTTCGTTGACGGTCGCGCGCAGGAAAAAATGATCATGCGCGATCTCATCGGCGCGTCCCATCCGGCCGGCGAGTTTTAGGATTTTGCGGATATCGCGCTCCACGTGTCCTGTCGCGGTTGCGATGTCGCGGACACGTGGCGGACGAAAGCGGTCGTCGCCGCCGAGCAGCGGCTCGATCGTCGTCCACGTCTCTTCGTCCTTCGGCGACATCTGGACGGTATGCGATGGCAGCCGAATGAAGGCGCCGTCCAGCACAACATGACTGGCCGTCGCCGTGCGTTGCAGCGCCGCGGCGAAAGAAAGTGGTGCAAGGCGAGGCTGCGACAACAGCCGCAATTTCTCCCGGCCGATCCCTTGCAGATCGGGATTCTCGGCGTGAAACGCCGTGAGATGGCCGACGATGTCAGTGACAAGCCTTTGCCACTGCTCGGGGGCAATAACGAACTTCTCTGCTGCGGTATCCAAAACGATGAGTTCGAGCGCGTCGATCACGCGTTGTTCGTCACTCACTGGCCGGGCGCGATCTCGCAAGAACACCGAAATGTTCCAGGCGAATGGCGGCGTCGCCAACAAGCCGGCGAAAGCACGAACGGGATCTTGCAACGCCGATGCCGCGCGTTGCGCCTCACGCTCCGGACTGCGGCGCCTGCGCTCGGGCGCGCGCAGATCGATAAAATAACCACCACCTAAAGTATGCTGAGCAGACACATCACGGATCACGAAGCGATCGTGCGCCGCGGCCGCGATCGGCCGTTCCAGGACGAACTGCACATCGGCTTCATCGCCTGGCGCCAGTGGCTTGTCTTCGAGCAGCACGACATGCGCGCCGACTTCGGTCGAGGCATGATGCAGTCTAACCGGAAACCATTGCCGCAGCCCTTTCAGTCCGTTCGGCAATAGGCGCAGGCGCGCATCAATGCGGTCGGTCGGTGTGTGCAGGGCAGGGTTTAGCACCACATCGCCGCGATGAAGGCCGTCTTTGGTGATGCCGTCGCCAACGAGGTTGAGCGCGCAGCGGTCGCCGGCTCGTGTGCTTCGCGCCTCTTTGTTCTGGACATGCATCGAGCGTATCCGTGCACGCAACCCCGACGGGCTGACCACGACATGATCTTCAATCGACGCTGAGCCCGAAAGCACCGTTCCCGTCACGACGGTGCCGACACCGGCAAGCGTGAAGGAGCGATCGACCGCTAAGCGGAAGTATCCGTCGGCTGGGCGGCTTGAAAATTTGTTTGCCGCTACGACTAATTTTCTCCGCAATTCGTCGATGCCGTCGCCCGTGAGTGCTGACACAGGGACAAGCTCAGCGCCTTCAAGCGTTGTCCCTTCGAGCGTTTCGCGAATTTGTTCGGACACCGCAGCAATGCGATCAGGAGGCACTGCATCGGCCTTGCTCACGGCAACGATGCCATGCGTTATGCCAAGGATGTCGATAATGGCGAGATGCTCGCGGGTTTGCGGCATGAGGCCGTCATCCGCGGCGACAACGAGCAAAACGAAATCAATGCCGCTTGCGCCCGCCAGCATGGTGTGAACCAGCCGCTCATGGCCCGGCACGTCAATGAAGCCGAGGGTCGTGCCGGTCTCAGTCGGCAGATAGGCGAAGCCGAGATCGATGGTGATGCCGCGCGCTTTTTCTTCCTTGAGCCGATCGGTATCGACTCCCGTCAGGGCTTTGATCAGCGCGGTTTTGCCGTGATCGATATGGCCCGCGGTGCCGATGATCATTGCGATCCTTCCACGTCGGCCCCGATCAGGCCGCGCCGAGATCAAGCGTAGAGAGCGAAGATAAGAACGCGTCTTCGTTCTCCAGACAGCGCAAATCCAGCAACAAGCCGTTTTCAAAAACTCGGCCGATGACCGGATTGCGCAATTCGCGCAACGCGGCAGTGAGTCGTTCCAAAGATTTGTTATCGGGGCAGCGCACGAGCAGCCCGGCACTCGGAATTGTGTCCACAGGTAATGCGCCCGAACCGACTTCGCTGTCGCAATCGCAGACCTCGACGGGATAGCGATCGCCAAGAATCCGCGCCAGCGTGGGACGAAGCCGCTCTGCTTGAGCCTTGACGTCCGCATGAGCACGCGCAAGCCAGCGCAACGTCGGCAACCGTTCCGCCAGACGATCCGGATCGCGATAGAGCTTCAGTGTCGCCTCGATGGCAGCCAAGCGGATCTTGTCGACGCGGAGCGCCCGCTTCATCGGATTGCGATTGATCTGCGCAATCAGTGCCGTCTTGCCAACGATGAATCCGGCCTGCGGTCCGCCGAGAAGCTTGTCGCCTGAAAAGGTGACGACGGTCGCTCCATCGGAGACCGCTTCACGCACAGTCGGTTCTTTCTTGAGGCCGTAGCACGCCAGATCGATCAGCGTACCGGAGCCGAGATCGTGCATCAGCGGCACGCTCGCTTCAGACGCGATTGCTGCAAGTTCTTTGGCGCTGACTTCAGCCGTGAAACCTTCGATACGATAATTCGAGGTGTGGACCTTCAGCACCACTCCGGTGCGCTCGTTCAGAGCTCCCGAATAATCCTTGGCATGCGTGCGGTTCGTCGTGCCGACTTCGACCAGGATCGCGCCGGCGCGCGCCATGATGTCCGGCATGCGGAAGGCGCCACCGATCTCGATCAATTCGCCGCGCGAGACGATGGCCTCGCGACCTTGCGCGAAAGTGTTGAGGCACAAGAGAACGGCGGCGGCGTTGTTGTTGACGACGGTTGCGTCCTCCGCACCGGTCAATTCGCAAAGCAGTTTGCGAACATGATCGTCGCGCTCGCCACGTTTTCCCGTGCCGAGATTGAATTCCAGAGCAACAGCATCGCGCATGGCGGCGGCAGCCGCTTCGACCGCCGCTTCGGCAAGCACAGCCCGGCCCAGATTGGTGTGCAGGACGATGCCAGTGAGGTTGAAAAGCGGCCGCAGCGCCGAACGGTCCTGACCGTCAAGCAAAGCATAGGCGCTCAGTACAATGTCTTTGTCCGTGAGCGCGGCAGTCTTGCCGCTCTTAATAGCCTCTCGCGCTTCGCTCAGGACTGAACGCAAAGCACCCGTCGCCGCGTGCCGGCCAAAGCGTTCGCGAAGCAACGAACTCTCGGCGCCGGTCAACAGCGCGCTTACGGAGGGCAGGTCTCTCAATAATTCTGACGTCTTCATTCGCCTCCCGCCAGCGTAGGGAGGTACAAGGTAACAAGGCGGGGCGCGATTGATCCACCCGTTTTTCGCTTGTAACTGAGGTGGATACGGCTGGCGGAAAGGGTGGGATTCGAACCCACGAGAGACTTGCGCCCCTGGCGGTTTTCAAGACCGCTGCCTTAAACCACTCGGCCACCTTTCCGTATTTGCGAAATCGACAAACTCGGCTGGCGCCGCCTATAGCGAACATTTGTAAGCATTGCCACTCACGGGCAGGGGATAGTTATGAGGAGATTCAGCGGCAGTTGCCTCTGCGGCGAGGTCGTATTTGAGGTCGATGGACCCTTCGATCATTTCCTGAACTGCCACTGCTCGCGCTGCCGTAAAGCTTCGGGTACGGCGCATTCTTGCGAGGTGGTCGTGAAAGCTGCGGCGTTGCGCTGGCTGCGGGGAGAGGCATCCGTCACGCGCTTCGACCTGCCGCAAGCGCGCAGCTTTGCCACCGCCTTTTGCAAGACGTGCGGCAGTCCGATGCCGCATCTGACCCGCAGCGGACGCGAGGCGATTATTCCGGCCGGCAGCTTCGACGAATCGCTGGGGCGTGCGCCGGACCGGCATGTGTATTGGTCATCGCGCGCGGACTGGTACGTTCATGGTGATGGATTGCTTGTGCAGGACTGATCCGTCGCACCGCGTTTTCCCGGCGCAGAACGCCCAAAAGCCCTTTTGCAATGGTCTATTCACTATCGAAACCGGCTTGCCCATTTTCGCCACAATCTGACCATGCTGAAATTCGATAAAATTCGTCTTGGGACGGGGATATGGCGGGTCGCGTCAGCTCGAATCTTTGGGGTTTGCTGCGCGCGGTGGCCTGCGCCACGCTTTGTCTTGCGCTCGCCCATTGCAGCAGTAGCAAGGTCGATCCGCGCTACGGCGTGTCCGCAAGCGAACGGGTTGTCGAGGACGGCGAGCCGGTGCCGAAAGGCGGCGGCGTCTATCGGGTCGGCAATCCTTATGTCGTCGGCGGCCGAGTCTATGTGCCAGAGGATAATCCGCATTACCGTGCCGAGGGCGTCGCCTCCTGGTACGGCTCCGACTTCCACGGCCGCCGGACGGCGAATGGCGAGGTCTTCGATTCCGACAGCATTTCCGCCGCGCATCCGACTCTGCCGCTGCCGAGCTATGTGCGCGTCACCAATCTCAACAACGGCCACTCGCTGATCGTGCGGGTCAATGACCGCGGCCCCTATGCCGCCAACCGTCTGATCGACGTATCGAAGCGAGCGGCGCACCTGCTCGATTTCACCAATCGCGGTACCGCTTTCGTCCGTGTCGAATATGTTGGCCGCGCGCCGATCGAGGGCTCCGACGACCGACTCCTGGAAGCGACCTTGCGCGAAAACGGCGCCGCGCCGGCGCCGCAGGACGTCCGGCTTGCCGCGACCCCGCTCCTCCCGTCGTTCCCGGCGCAGCCGCCGCCGGTGCGCGGCGGTCAGCGCTTCGCCAGCGCGTTCTCCACTTACAGCGCAAATGACGCGTCGCCCGCGACCATAGGAACGAGCGCGTCATTGTCGTTCTCAGGCAGTGAGCCCGGCGCCGATGGCACCGTGCAATTCCTCAATGGGCGTGGGCTTTACTGAGCCAGTTTATTGAGCGGATTGGCCACGCCGGGATGTCTTTGCGCCGCTTTCCGGAAATCTCTATTTTGCGCACGGCATTTCCAGGGACACGAAGCGGGTACAGGGAAGGTTTGGCGTTTGCGCAAGAATAATCGCGAGGCGGGCAGGGGCGCGATGATAGCGGCGAGTGGCCTAATGGCCGCGGCGTTTTTGGCGCTTGTTCTCGCTGGGGCGCAGGCCGCGCCTGTTGCGCCAGCAAAAAAAGACGAAGGCGGCTTCCAGACCAGTCTTCCGGCCGCGCTCGTGCTCGATCCCGAAAGCAACAGCGTGCTGTTCGAGAAGAACGGCGACGAGCAGGTCGAGCCGGCGAGCCTCGCCAAGCTGATGACGCTCGAATACGTTTTCAACGAGATCAAGCAAGGCCGCGCCAAGCTCGACGATGAATATATCATCAGCGAGAACGCCTGGCGCAAAGGCGGTGCGCCGTCGCATGGCTCGACCATGTTCGCAGCGATCCATAGCCGCGTGAAACTCTCCGATCTTATTCAGGGCATCATTGTCGATTCAGCCAATGACGCCTGCATCGCCATCGCCGAGGCCATGGCTGGTAATGAGCGGTCGTTCGGCGCGGCGCTGACCAAACGGGCGCGTGAGATCGGCCTGGAGAATTCGACCTTCGTGAATTCAACCGGCTTTTCCGATCCGCTGATGCGCGTGACCGTGCGCGATATGGCGGAACTCGCGCGCTACATCATGCGCACCTATCCGGACTTCTATCCGTATTTCAGCGAGCGCGAATACACCTGGAACAATATCCGCCAGCAGAACCGCAATCCGCTGCTCGGCATGGGGCTTGGCGCCGACGGGCTCAAGACCGGCGAGACCGGTGAGTCGAGCTTCAATCTCGTCGGATCGGCGGTACAGGACAATTTCCGTCTGATCGTCGTGATCACGGGTGCGAAGACGGATGCCGAGCGTGCCAATGAAGCCAAGAAGCTTCTCGATCTCGGCTTCCATGGTTTCGAGGCCAAAGTCGTCTTCGCGGAAGGCCAGACCATTGGCGACGTGAAGGTCTTCGGTGGCGACCAGAGCTACGTGCCGCTGGTGGCGCCCGGCACGATCAAGGTGATGATGCCGAAGAACGGCACCGACCGCCTGATCGCGCGCATCGTTTATACTGGTCCCATTCCGGCACCGGTGGTCAAAGGCCAGACGGTGGCGACGCTGAAAGTCTGGCGCGGCGAGAGTCTAGCGCTCGAAGCGCCATTGCAGGCTGCCGACGATGTTGGGCCAGGCAATATGCGCCAGCGCGCCATGGACGGCGCGACCGAATTGATGATCGGGATGTTCCGGGCGGGCGTCGGCAAGTTGTGAACCCGCGCTAGGGTGCGGGTGTTTCCGCCCCACGATCGGCCTATATTCCCTGTCCGAGGCCATTTAAGTGCTTAGATTTTAAGTACGAAATTGGCTGCAACTTTTTGATTTATTATCAGATCAGCCTGACGGATGCGCGGTAAATTCATTACGTTTGAGGGCGGTGAGGGCACCGGCAAATCGACCCAGGCCGCCATGCTGGCATTGCGGCTGGAGGCGGTCGGCGTCGACGTGCAGTTGACCCGCGAGCCTGGCGGCTCGCCCGGAGCTGAAATCATTCGCTATGTGATCCTGTCCGGCGCCGCGAAGCCTCTCGGTGCCGAAGCGGAGGCCATGCTCTTTGCCGCCGCACGCGACGATCATGTGCAATGCACGATCCTGCCGGCGCTCGAAGCCGGCAAATGGGTCATCAGCGACCGCTTCATCGATTCCACCCGCGTCTATCAGGGAATTCTCGGTCAGGTGGACGAGCGACTGATCAAGCGCCTCGAGCGCGTATCGATCGGTGACCTCGCTCCCGATCTCACGGTGATGCTCGATATTCCAGTCGAACTCGGTCTCGAACGCGCTACGGCGCGCCGCGGCGATGCGACACCGGATCGCTTTGAGGGGGAGAATGTCGCGTTTCATCAAAAGCTGCGCGAGGCCTATCTCGCCATTGCCGCTGCCGAGCCGGAGCGTTGCGTCGTCGTCGACGCCGGCGCGCCCAAGGAAATCGTTGCGCGCAGAATCTGGAGCGAAGTCGGTAAGCGCCTCGATCCACTGACGTTCCCGGTTAACAAGATCAAGCGGCGCAGCGAAGCCGGCGTCCAGGGATAAACACCATGGCGCCGCGCGCAGCAGCTGACGACGATGAAGCAGGCGCAGTATCGCATCCGCGTGCCACGTCCGTGTTGTTCGGTCACGCCGCAGCGGAAGCGACGCTCCTTGCCGCCTATCGTTCCGGCCGCGTGCCGCATGCGTTTCTGATCACCGGGCCGAAAGGCATCGGCAAAGCGACGCTCGCTTATCGATTCGCGCGTTTCGTCTTGGCGCATCCCGATCCGGCGGCTGCCGACGTGCAAAAGGCGACATCGCTGGATGTTGCCGCTGATAATCCTGTTGCGCGTCGCATCACTGCGCAAGCGCAGCCTGATCTTTTGATCGTCGAACGCACGCTCAATGAGAAAGGCGTGTTGCGCACGCAGATCGCGGTCGATGATATCCGCCGCACCGTCGGCTTCTTCGGCTCGACGGCGGGCGAGGGCGGCTGGCGCGTTGCTATTGTCGATGCCGTCGATGAGCTCAACCGCTCCGGTGCCAATGCGCTCCTCAAAGTTCTAGAGGAGCCGCCGCAGCGCACATTGCTCCTCCTGGTCAGCCACTCAGCGGCGAAAGTCCTGCCGACGCTGCGCTCGCGCTGCCGCATCCTGACATTGCGGCCGCTCGTGCAAGACGAAGTTGTTGCGGCAATAGCGGCGGCAACCAGCATGGATGCCGACGATCCGGATCTTGTTGCGGCGGCCTCGGTAGCCGAAGGCTCGGTGGCGCGCGCTTTGGCGCTTCTTGATGGCGGCGCGTTGGCGCTGCGTGACAAAGCAATGGCTGAGCTCGATCGTTTGCCCAGGCTCGACACCAAAGCGCTACATGCACTGGGTGAGGCCATGGCTGGCTCCGATCCGCAGGTGCTGCAGGCCTTTGTCGACACCGTCAATGTTTGGCTCACACAGTGTATCGGCAGCGGAGAGGGCGAAATCGCCCGGCTCGATCGGCTCGCCGACGCCTGGTCGCGCGTCAACGAGGCCGCGCGCGACACCGAGACCTACAATCTCGAGCGTAAGCCCTTTGTTTTCAATGTTTTCGGCTTGCTTGCCGAAGCCACGCGCGGTTGATACCAACGCGCACAATCAGCGAGACAAGCATTGTCGGGAAAGCCCTATTACATCACCACCGCGATTGCTTACCCAAACGGCGTGCCGCATATCGGCCATGCCTATGAGGCGATTGCGACCGATGCTATCGCCCGATTCATGCGGCTCGATGGCCGCGATGTGTTTTTCCTCACTGGCACCGACGAGCACGGCATCAAAATGCTGCAGACCGCGGCACGAGAGAAGATAACCCCGCGCGAACTGGTCGAGCGCAATGTGCCGCGCTTCCAGGCCATGGTGAAGCGCTTCAATTGCTCGAACGACGATTTCATCCGCACCACTGAGCCGCGCCACTACGAGTCGTCGATGGCGATCTGGGATCGCATGCAGGCGGCCGGCGATATCTATCTCGACAAATATTCCGGCTGGTATTCGGTGCGCGATGAGGCCTATTACGCCGAGAGTGAAACCCGTGTCGACGACAAGGGCGTACGGCTTGGACCACAGAACACGCCGGTCGAATGGGTAGAGGAAGAGAGCTATTTCTTCCGCCTCTCCGCTTTCCAGGATCGGTTGCTCAAGCTCTACGCCGACGTGCCGGATTTCGTGCTGCCGAAAGAGCGGATGAACGAAGTCGCAAGCTTCGTGCGTGGCGGGCTGCAGGATCTTTCGATCTCGCGCACGACCTTCGACTGGGGCGTGCCGGTGCCGAAAGACAAGAAGCATGTGATGTATGTCTGGGTCGACGCGCTCACCAATTACATCACGGGCGTCGGCTTCCCCGATACGGAGAGCGCGAAATTCAAGAAATACTGGCCGGCCGATCTGCATGTGATCGGCAAGGACATTGTTCGTTTCCACGCCGTCTATTGGCCGGCCTTTTTAATGTCCGCCGGCATCGATGTGCCGCGGCGCATTTTCTCTCACGGCTTCCTGTTCAACCGCGGTGAGAAGATGTCGAAATCCGTCGGCAATGTGATCGATCCATTTTCGCTGGCCGACGCTTACGGCGTCGATCCGCTGCGCTTCTTCCTGCTGCGCGAAGTGCCGTTCGGGCAGGACGGCAATTACAGCCATGAGGCGATCGTCAATCGCATCAATGCCGATCTTGCCAACGATCTCGGCAATCTGGCGCAGCGTTCGTTGTCGATGATCGGCAAGCAGTTCGGCGGCACGCTGCCGAAGCCGGGTGCGTTCAGTGCCAACGATGAGGCGATCTTAAGCGCGGCTGACGCCATGATCGGCAAAGCGCGCGAGGCGATGGCGACGCAGCAATTGCACCAAGTGCTCAATGCGATCTGGGCGGTGGTCGCCGAGGCCAATCGCTATTTCGCCGGCGAAGCGCCCTGGGCGCTGGCCAAAACCGATCCGGCGAAACAGGGCACCGTGCTCTATGTGACAGCCGAGGTCATTCGCCAGGTCGCGATCTTGGCGCAGCCGTTCATTCCGGAGTCGGCGGGCAAGCTGCTGGATTTGTTGGCCGTGCCGGCAGGTGAGCGCGACTTCACGGCGCTGAGCGGCGGGCATCGGTTGGCCGCCGGTGCTGCGCTTCCCGCGCCGACAGGTGTGTTCCCACGTTATGTCGAGCCTGAGAAACAGGACAATAAATAGGTCATTGAACCAGGCCAAAGGCCGCGTTCAATGAACGATGAATCGAGCCAAAGACCGATATGTTAATCGACAGCCACTGCCATCTCGATTTCCCCGATTTTGCCGACGATCTCGACGGCGTTGTCGGGCGCGCGCGTGCAGCCGGCGTTGGACGCATGGTGACGATATCGACGCGGGTGAAGCGTCAGAACGATCTCCTGGCGATCACCGAGCGTTTTCCAGATGTCTATTGTTCGGTCGGCACGCATCCGCATCAGGCGCAAGACGAAGACGGCATAACGACGGCCGAGCTTGTGGCCTATACGCGCGCGCCGAAGGTCGTGGCGCTCGGCGAAGCGGGGCTCGATTATCACTATGACAATTCGCCCCGCGACGCGCAGGAGCGCGGCTTCCGCGCCCATATCGCTGCGGCGCGCGAGACCGGATTGCCGTTGGTGATCCATACCCGCGAAGCGGATGCCGACACCGCGCGGATCCTTGAGGAAGAAACCGGGAAGGGCGCCTTCCCGGCTGTACTGCATTGCTACACTGGCGGCCCTGATCTTGCTCGCCGCGCTGTTGCGCTCGGCCTCTTCATCTCCTTCACCGGCATTCTGACATTCAAGAAATCCGTCGAGTTGCGCGAGATCGCGGCCGGCCTGCCCGCCGACCGGATTTTGGTCGAAACCGACGCGCCGTTTCTTGCGCCAGGCCATTATCGCGGCAAACGCAACGAGCCTTCTTATGTCGTCGAGACCGCGAAAGTGCTCGCGGAAACGCGTAGCGTCTCGCTGGATGAGATCGCGCGGCAAACCACCGACAATTTTTTCAGCCTGTTCAACAAGGTGCCGCGTCCGGCGGCGGCCGCCGCGTGACGCTGACATTCACCATTCTTGGCTGCGGCTCTTCCGGTGGCGTGCCGCGTCCGGTGCTGGGCTGGGGCGATTGCAATCCGAACAATCCCAAGAACCGCCGCCGCCGAACCTCGCTCTTGGTGGAAAAACACGGCAGCTCAGGCGTCACCCGCATTCTGGTCGACACCTCGCCAGATTTGCGCGAGCAATTGCTCGACCTCGAAACAGATGTCGATTGGCTCGACGCTGTGTTCTACACCCACGAGCACGCCGACCACACGCACGGCATCGACGATTTGCGCTCGTTCTTCATCAAGCGCCGGCGGCGTGTCGACGTGTATCTCGACGAACCGACCGGAGCCGTCATGCGCGCCCGCTTCGGCTATTGTTTCGAGACGCCGCCCGGCAGCGAGTATCCGCCGATCGTGACCGAGCATCGGCTGACCGCCGGCGTGCCGCTGACCATCCAGGGGGAGGGAGGCCCTATCACCGCGCTGCCTTATCTGCAGCAGCATGGCGACATCGCCTCGCTCGGCTTTCGCTTCGGCCAGATGGCCTACTCCTGCGACGTCAAGAACTTCCCGCCGGAAACACTGCCGGCGCTCGCCGGTCTCGATGTCTGGATCGTGGACGCGTTACGCTACCGGCCGCACCCAAGTCATTTCTCGCTGGACGATGCCTTGCATTGGATCGAGCGCGTCAAACCGCGGCGCGCCATCCTGACTAATCTGCACACTGATTTCGATTACGATGCGCTGCGCGCGAGCCTGCCGGCTCATATCGAGCCGGCTTTCGACAACATGCGTTTCGAGGCTCCGGAAAGCCAATAAAATCCGTCCATAAACGTCGATGTTCCATAATATGTCTTATGCGAATCGGCCTTTAAGGTTTTAGGTGAAGTGATAACGCGGTACAAAAGAGCATCGTCGCGACAGCGCTGGAACCAAAGATGTCGCGCGCACGTTCTTTGGCAAGTCTTCTTTGACAAGCCCCCGCCCGGAGCCGCCACGAGATAGCGTGTCCAGGCGTCTATTGCCGTCTCTAGATATCCAGGGTGACCCGTGAACAAAGTCCGAGCTATCGATACGCGCCATAAAACAGTGCCTGCCCTCGATACCCCGACCGATTTGTCGGACGACGCCGTGCGCGCCATTTCCGCTAAACTCAATCAAGTTTTGGCCGATGTCTTCGCGCTTTATTTGAAGACCAAGAATTTCCACTGGCATGTCAGCGGGCCGCATTTCCGCGACTATCATCTTCTGCTCGACCAGCAGTCCGAACAGATTTTCGCCATCACCGACGATCTCGCCGAGCGGGTCCGCAAGATCGGCGGCACGACGTTGCGCTCGATTGGTCATGTCGCGCGACTGCAGACGCTCGAGGACAATGACGAAGATTTCGTCGAGCCGTTGGCGATGCTGCGCGAACTGATGCAGGACAACAAGGCGCTGGTCGTCTCGATGCGTGAAGCGCACGAAGTCGCCGACAAGCATGGGGATTGCGCGACCACGAGTTTCCTGGAAATTTTCATCGATCAGGCCGAACGGCGCACCTGGTTCTTGTTCGAGGCCGGCCGCGCTGCCGGCGCAAAACGCTAGATGCCAACCTAGAAAGCAATCAGGACGAAATCTCTGGATTGCTTCCCAGCAGCCCTCCTCGCTGCGAAGTCGGTTTGCTAGGGTCATCGCAAATCACGCGAGACCCGAGACATGACCCCTTCCCGCGATATTGCGCGCCTGATCGAGATCATGGCGGCACTGCGAACGCCCAAGACCGGCTGTCCTTGGGATCTCGAACAGACCTTCTCGACCATCGCGCCCTACACGATCGAAGAGGCTTACGAGGTCGCCGACGCGATTGCGCTAGGCGATCTCGATGATCTCAGGGACGAACTCGGCGACCTATTGCTCCAGGTCGTCTTTCACGCCCGCATGGCCGAGGAACAGAATGCCTTCGCTTTCGGCGACGTCGTGCAAGCGATCTGTGAAAAGCTCATCCGCCGGCATCCGCATGTGTTTGGCGATGGAACGGCTAAGACGCCGGAAGCCGTGAAGGCGACATGGGATGAGATCAAGGCGCAAGAGAAACTAAACAAAGCATCGCGCAGCGGTGGCGAGCGCCCCAAAAGCGCGCTTGACGGTGTGCCTTTGGCGTTGCCTGCCCTCACCCGCGCGCTGAAACTACAAGCCAAAGCGAGCAAGGTCGGCTTCGACTGGAACGATCCGCGCGCTGTGCTGCGAAAGATCCGCGAAGAAATCGACGAGATCGAGGCCGAACTCGACAGTGCGCCGGAGGCGGCCGCGGCCGAGGTCGGCGATCTCCTTTTCGCGGCGGTGAATCTCGCGCGGCATCTGAACGCCGATCCTGAAGCGCTGGTGCGGGCGACCAACGCCAAATTCGAGCGACGTTTCGCCTCCATCGAAAGCGCACTCGCCGCGCGGGGCAAGAAGCCCGAACAGTCGACGCTCGCTGAAATGGACGTGCTGTGGGACGCCGCTAAGGCTGCGGAGTAAGAAATTTCGCTCGCACCCGCTCGGCCTGATCCGGTGCTACACGCACGGTCATGGCGATGTGGCCTTCGGCATCGGTTTCTTTGCTGATCACCTCGGTGTGGCGATGCAGCCAGCTTACGCCGGCGCCGTCTGACGGATCGAGATTGAGTTCGAGGAGAACGCGCCCCGCAGCGAGCCGCATTTCGATGGCCGCATCGAGCGCGTCGATGCCCTCGCCTGTGATCGCCGACACCAGCACCGGCCGCGTCTCAGCCGGCTGCCGCTCGGCAATATTCGCCAAGCGAGCCTTTTCAACTTCATCGACCCGGTCGACCTTGTTCCAGACTTCGATCAGCGTGGGCTTGCCGGACTCCGAATGCGGATCAACGCCGAGCTCGCCTAAAATCTTTTCGACATCGTGTAATTGCGCCTCAGCGTCCTCATGCGAGACATCGCGCACATGGAGAATGACGTCGGCTTCGATCACCTCTTCGAGCGTGGCGCGGAAGGCCGCGATCAGCATGGTCGGCAGATCGGAGATGAAGCCGACGGTATCGGACAGGATAATGCGCGCGCCATGCGGCAGCGCCACCGAACGCAAGGTCGGATCGAGCGTGGCAAACAGCATGTCGGCGGACAGCACGCGCGCTTGTGTCATGCGATTGAACAGCGTCGATTTGCCGGCATTGGTGTAGCCGACCAAAGCGACAATCGGGTAAGGCACGCGGCGGCGGCTCTCGCGATGCAATTCTCGGGTGCGTTTGACTTTGTCGAGTTCGCCTTCGATCTTGGCGAGCCGCTCTTCGATCATGCGGCGGTCGGCTTCCAGCTGCGTCTCGCCCGGGCCGCCGAGAAAGCCGAAGCCGCCGCGCTGGCGCTCGAGATGGGTCCAGGTCCGCACCAGCCGGCTTTTCTGATAGGTCAGATGCGCGTGTTCGACCTGCAGCGCGCCTTCACGGGTGCGCGCGCGCCGTCCGAAGATTTCGAGAATGAGGCTGGTGCGGTCGAGCACCTTAGCCCCCCACGTCTCTTCCAGGTTGCGCTGCTGCACCGGCGTGAGCGCGCAATCCATCACCACGATTTCGGCTTCGAACGTTTTGACGAGACCAGTGATCTCTTCGACTTTGCCTTTGCTGAGATAGGTCGCGGGCACCAAGGCGCGCAGCATCACGATGCCGGAATGGGCGACATCGAGATCGATGGCGCGCGCAAGTCCGACGGCTTCGTCAAGCTTGGCTTCGGCCGAGCGATCGCCGGCGCCGGCGCGCGCTTCCACCCGCCGCAGCACCGGTTCGATGACCAGGGCCCGGCCGGTTGTCGCATGCGCATCGACCGGGCCTTTCTGGCTCAGCCTGTCAGTGCGCAGATCGCGACGGCGCGGCTCCAATAAGCCCTATTCCCCAGCCGGCGGTTCTTCGGCGCCTTCGAACAGCTGGACCGGATGCCCCGGCATGATCGTCGAGATCGCGTGCTTGTAGACGAGCTGCGAATGCCCGTCGCGACGCAACAGCACGCAGAAATTATCGAACCAAGTCACCACGCCCTGCAATTTGACACCGTTCACGAGGAAGATCGTGAGCGGAATCTTTGCCTTGCGGACATGATTGAGAAACGTGTCTTGTAGATTTTGTGCGCGGTCGGCTGCCATGGCCGTTGTTCCGTTCTTTTGTACCGTGGGCCCCAAACCCGCGGGTCTTTTCTTGTCCCCTCGTCCGTCTCTTGCTCTTACGCCTTTGCCATTAGCCGTGTCCGGAAATATACCAGCCCCGGCCCGAGAGATCGACCATTAGAGGGCGGTGCGCGGAACGAAGCAAGCCCCAGTTTCGGCGACTCTCTTCGCCGGTCTGGCGTTTGATCCGGGCTGAAAGCAGCACTTATTCTGTGGAGGCTGACATTTCCGTCACTTCTGCTACGAGACTGCCCTTATCGATGTCGCTTCACCGCAGTGTCCAAGTTATGAGTGTCGTTCTTTCGCTGGGGACAGCGGCAAGCGCGCAGCCGCTTAAGCGGGATCCGACACCTTACGACTACATTGAACGTAACGGCGGCGGAGCAACTGTGGTCCCTTACGGGCAACTGGTGCTGGATGGGCACCGTATGGTCTGCGGCAATCATGCGACCGTGCTTGATCCCAATCTCAACGACTATGCCGCGGCGCCCTATCCACAATTCGTCATCCTGAACATGCCGCTGATCGCCAAAGTGCCGACCCCAGTGAAACTATGGATTTACAATCACGAATGCGGCCATCTGGTCGGCGGCCCGGACGAGAGCAAAGCTGATTGTTATGCAGTGCGCCGCGGGCGCAGCTCCGGTTGGCTTGACACCGCAGGACTAGAGCAAGTTTGCAGCTTTATCAGCGTAGCGCGACCGGATGCAGTCCATGCGAGCGGGCCGGACCGTTGCAATTTGATGCGCGAATGCTTCCGGCAGGCTCCGCCTAAGCCCGTCCCACCGCTTGCGCGTTAGGTCTTAGTAACGGGCCGCGACTGACGTGGAGTTGAATGGGATTTTCAAAGTCGCCATCCCGCCGATCGCATTGATATCGGAACTCGTCTGATAGAAGCCTTGAACGCCAATCGACCAACCTCCGGGCCCGAAAGCATTGAGGCCGATATCTGTGCCCCAGAATGTCTTAGCTGCGGCGGCCGTGATCACGTCTCCACCTGCAAGCGCCGCCTGGCTGGGAATATTTTGAACATTCGATACAGCAAAGTTCTGATCAACAGTTCCCGAGATATAGGGCATCCAAGTGATGCCACCACTGCGCATGAGAGCCAAAACACGCGCACGTCCACCGACGTCGCCGTATCGCGCTTCCATGGAACCGAACACAAAGCCCGTGCTGTCGATAAAGCCGTCACCCCGACCTTCAAAAACGCCAAGATGGGCGCTGAGATCGAGCCCAACAAAAGTGCCATTGGCCGATTTCGGCGGTGCCTTGGTCGGCATTGTCGCCATATTCGAAACAGCCGAAGTGTTCATAAGAGTGAAAATATGGCCGAGGCGCGCGTCGATGGCATAGCCGCTGGTGTTGAATCCGCCGGTGCTCGCCGTCACGGTATTGGTTTCGTTGGCATGACCGAAACTATAGCTGCCAGTACCATGCAGATATGATGCGCCGAATCCGTAGAATGCCGAGCCGCCGAACGTATAAGTGTCGGCGCGCAGAGAGCCACCATTGCCGACGGCCAATGCTCCCGCGCCCGGGGCCAACCCAAATTGAACGGCGTCGCTATCGTATCCGAAGAATCCTTTTAGAGTTAGCGATTGTCCTGCGGGCAAACCTAAAAACCGGGTAGCGTCGAATACACCGTTCAAGCCCCCACCGCCGGTTACATTGCGGACGCTCGGGCCGATCGTACCCGGAGCCAGTGCACCCGTAGTGTCGGTAAAACGCAATCCGTCGCCATGCACAACGGCGCCGACCCCGCCGATGCCCCAAGCGGTGAAATCGGGCGAACCGTTCACATACATGCCGAGATGGCCGCCAGCAGGACCTGAGGCATTGGTGCCGAATTGGCCCGTCTGCATAAAGTTAGTGAAATCTGATGTTTCCTCAAAACTTGCCCCATCTTGTGGGTTAAGTTTTTGTTCTGATTTAAACATCTGGAACTCAAGAAATTGAGTAAACGATACCTGATTATTGCTGTTGCACGGTTGTGTCAGGCAAGCTGCCGAAGCTGGCGCACTTTGTCCGAGCCACGTTACCGCGGGGAACGCAAATACCGTCAGCGATCCAATCAACGCGCTTCGCAGACGCCGGCGGCGCATATCCCGGATTGACATAGCAACTCTCCCGCCAGCGCTGAGATCCATTACGCCGCTTTTGCTCACGGAAGGTGCTGAGAGTCTCGTTTTCCGTCAACAGAAACCGGAAGTTGCGCACAAGTGCCAGCGCTCATTTCCGGCGGGTGTTACTGCTTAGACACACGGACTTAGTTGCATCGTGTGTCTGCGTCTGCTTCGAGCTTAGAAGCGAATTGCCAACAAGTAGGCGCCCGGGGCGTTCACGCCAACGATGCCGAATCGGGAGTTGGCTCAATCCGCTTCCGCGTGATCGTGGAATTCCTTGCGGAGCGCACTTGCGATGGGGCCCGGCTTACCGTCGCCGATCACATGGCCGTCGATCCGCACCACCGGCAGCACGATCTGGGTCGCGGAAGTGACGAAAGCCTCCTTAGCGGCGAAAGCTTCCTCGAGCGTGAAGGCACGCTCCTCGATAGTAAGTCTCTGCGCCTTGATAACCGCGAAGGTCACGGTGCGGGTGATGCCGCGAAGAATGGCGTGGTCGGCCTGGCGCGTAATGAGCGTGCCGTTAGGCGCGACGATGAAGGCGTTGGCGGACGCTGCTTCGGTGACGAAGCCATTGGCGTCGACGAACCAGGCGTCGCGGGCGCCCTGTTCGATCGCGGCCTGCCGTGCCAGCACATTCGGGAGAAGTCCGGTGGTCTTGATATCAACCCGGCCCCAGCGATTGTCCGGCACGCTGATGACGGCGATGCCGGTCAGAGCGGCGGCTTCGTTCTTGGCCTTGTTCAACGACCGTGCCGTGACCACCACGCTTGGCGTCACCGGCGCCGTCGGAAAAGCGTGATCGCGGCGCGCTACGCCGCGGCCGATCTGCAGATAGACGATGCCGTAATCGATACGGTTGCGCGTCACCACTTCGTGCAGAATGAAGCCGAGCGCGCGCACCGACATCGGCATATGGATGCGAAGCTCTGACAACGAGCGCTGCAGCCGCTCCATATGGCGCCGCTCGTCGATCAGCCGGCCGCCCCTCAACTCGCAGACTTCATAGACGGCATCGGCGAATTGATAGCCGCGATCCTCGACATGGACCTTGGCGTCAGGGAGCGGCAGATAGCGGCCGTTGACGTAAGCGATACGGGACATTGTGGGAAAGTGCCTCGGAGGCTTAATCGATCCCCAGCGCCTTGAGCTTGCGATGCAGCGCCGAGCGCTCCATGCCGACAAACTCCGCGGTGCGCGAGATATTGCCGCCGAAGCGGTTGATCTGCGCCAGAAGATATTCGCGCTCGAACACCTCGCGCGCCTCGCGCAGAGCCAGACTCATCAGATGCTCGCCGCCATTGCCGCCCGGCATGCTCGGGATCATCGAGCCGACGTCTTGCGGAAGCATGGACGCGGTGATCACGGCCTCGGCGTCGCCACCGGCGAGGATCATCAGCCGTTCGACATTGTTGCGCAGTTGCCGAACATTGCCCGGCCAATCATGCGATTGCAGCACGGCAAGCGCGTCGGCGCCGACAGTGCGCTTGGGCAGTCCCGTGGTCTGCGAAATCTGGGTCATAAAATATTCGACCAGTTCCGGAATGTCCTCGCGCCGCTCGGCCAGCCCCGGCACGCGGATCGGCACCACCGACAGCCGGTGATAAAGGTCCTCGCGGAATTTCCCTGCGGCGATGTCGGCTTCGATATTGCGGCTGGTCGATGACACGATGCGCACATCGACCGTGACTTTGGTGCTGCCGCCGACGCGCTGGAAGGTCTGATCGACAAGGACGCGCAGGATCTTGTTCTGCGTTTCGCGCGGCATTTCGGCGATCTCGTCGATGAACAGTGTGCCGCCATGGGCCTCTTCGAGGGCGCCGACCTTGCGGCTCGTCGTGCCATTGCTGCCTTCGACGCCGAACAACTCGACTTCCATGAACTCCGGCGTGATCGCTGCGGCATTGATGACCACGAATGGCCCATTGGTGCGAGCCGAACTTCCGTGAATCGTTCGTGCGGCAAGCTCCTTGCCGGCGCCGGGCGGCCCGACGACCAGGATGCGGCTGTTGGTAGGCGACACTTTGTCGATCGTCTGCCGAAGCTGATTGGCGGCGGGCGAATGGCCGACCAGCGCGGCGGCATGCGGCGCCGATTGCTTGAGCTCACGCACTTCGCGCTTGAGACGTGAATTTTCCAATGCGCGTTCGGCGACGAGGAGCAGCCGGTCCGCCTTGAATGGCTTTTCGATAAAGTCATAGGCGCCGCGCTTGATCGCCGACACCGCGGTTTCGATATTGCCATGCCCGGAAATCATCACGATCGGCAATTCCGGGTGCTCGGCTTTTAGGTTGTCGAGCAATTGCAGCCCGTCGAGCTTGCTGCCCTGCAGCCAGATGTCGAGAAACACCAGATTGGGGCGCCGCGAGACCACCGCGCCCATCGCATCGTCGCTATCACGCGCGGTACGCGTGCCGTGGCCTTCGTCCTGCAAAATGCCCGCGACCAGATCGCGGATATCCGCTTCATCGTCAACAATGAGGATGTCGGATGCCATTTTTTCCCGTCATGTGTTCCCGTGCACGTCGTCCGTCCAAGGTTTAGTCACTCGGCCGCGGCCCGCGGTTCGACCGCGGCCTCGCCCGAAGCCGGAGCCGCAAGCGGCTCGGCGATGAAACGCAATTGCATCCAGGCGCCGCGAGCGCCCGGTATCTTGTCGGCGGCGTCGCGCAATTCGATGCGTCCGCCGTGTTCTTCGAGAATACGGCCGACGATCGCTAAGCCCAGGCCGGTGCCTTTTTCGCGGGTCGTTACATAAGGCTCGAGGAGGCGCGCGCGATTTTCCTTCGGTAGCCCGATGCCGTTGTCGATCACGTCGATGATCATCTCCCGCCCGTCGCGCGAGGCTTGCACCAGGACCCGGCCGCGGCCCAACTGGTCCGGCGGCACCGCGCCGATCGCTTCGGTGGCGTTCTTGACGATATTGGTGACGGCTTGCGAGATCAGGCGGCGGTCGAAACGCGCCGGCATGTGGTCTGCGGCGAGTTCGATATCGAAATCGATATCGGGATGTGCGACGCGCAGAAGGAACACGGCCTGGCGCACGGTCTCGGCCACGTCGTCGTCCTCGACCACGGCTTTGGGCATGCGCGCAAAGCGTGAAAATTCATCGACCATGCGCTTGATGTCGTCGACTTGGCGCACGATGGTCGACGTGCATTGCTCGAATACCGCCGGATCCTCGGTGATCGATTTGCTGTATTTCCGGCGTAACCGCTCCGCGGAAAGCTGAATCGGCGTCAGCGGATTTTTGATTTCATGCGCGATGCGGCGCGCGATGTCGGCCCAAGCCGACGTACGCTGCGCTTGGACAAGATCGGTTATATCATCGACGGTGATGACATAACCGTGCTCGGATTCGCTCGATTGCTCGCTGGTGACGCGCACCGAATAATTGCGCTCCTGCGCGTCGCGCGAGACAGTCATTTGTTTTTGCACGAGGCGCTGATTGCCGTTGCGGGCGGCCTCAAAGATTTCAGCAAGCTCGGGAACGATTTCGGCGAACGGCAGGCCCAGCACGTCGCTTTCGACGCGGCCGACCAGCCGTTCGGCGGAGCGGTTGAGGATCGAAATCCGGCCGTCGGCATCGACACCGATGACGCCGGCGCTGGCGCCCGCGAGCATCGCCTCGGTGAAGCGGCGGCGGCTGTCGATCAGATCGCGGGCGCGCACGATGTCTTCGTGTTGGGTGCGCAATTCCTGCGTCATGGTGTTGAACGTCTCGCCAAGCCGGGCGAGATCGCCTTCAGAGCGGCGCACCGGCACTTGAACATCGAGATTGCCGGTGGACACTTCATTCGCGGCGCCGATCAGGCGGCGTATCGGCGCGACCAGCCGATTGGCGAAATCCAGTCCGATCCATGCCGATGACAAAAGCACGATCAAGGCGATGACGGCGAACATCAGCGCAAAGGCAATCTGAATGCCGTAGCGGCCGGCCTCGAGTTCGGCGTAGTCGGCGACGTTCTCCTGGGTGTTGCGGAGTTCCTGAACGACGCGCGGATCGAGCATGCCGGCGACAAGAAGATACGTGCCGTCATAGCCTTGCAGCTTGACGACCGCGGCGGCGCTGTCGTTGAGCGCGATTTGCGGCTCGGTGTCGTCGATCTGCGTGAGTTGCTGCGCCGTCGGCAGCACGATCGGCTTGTCCATGGGGACGTCAGCGCGTTCGACGGTCTGGCCATCGACGCCGATCATAACGAGAGCGGACAGGCCGCGCGCTTTAGCTGTGTTCGTGAGGAATTGACGAAATTGGTCGCGGTTCTGATCGAACAGCGGTTTTGCTCGCGCCACCGCGAAAGCCATCTCCAGATCTTCGGAGCGGATGGCTTGAAGGTGTTCGGTGACGTAGGCATTGGCGACGATCGTCGAAGACTCGATCATCGCGCGAGTCCGCGTTGAGAAATAACGATCCAGACTACGGTCGAGCGTGGTGCTGGCCACCACCGCGACCAGAACGGTCGGCACCGCGGCGATAACGGCAAACAGCCCGACGATCTGGATGTGCAGCCGGGAACCGGCGCGGCCGCGCCGCCGCGCCTGGATGACGACAAAGACCTCGCGCACAATAACGGCGAGGAGCAGTACGCCGGTGATGACATTGCCGAGGAGAAGTTCCTTGACGACCTTGTCGACTGGCAGGATGGGTGTAAGCCCAGCAAGCACCAGGAAGGTCGCGGTCGCGGAGAGCAGCGCGATGCCGACAGCAGCGCCGCCGATCAACCGCGACACACGCGGCGCGCGAGAAGCGGTCGCCTGATCAGTAGGCGCGACCTGATCGACAGTTGTCATAAAGCTGGCTTCCCGACGAAACAAACGCGCCGGGACACAAAGGGACTAGCCCCCTAATCCGCCCCGGGTGATGCTTTTATACAACATTGTTGCCCGATTGCGACAATAAGTGGGCGCCTGGAAGGATCGTAAGGCGCCTACGCCCTAAAGAGCGGCATGCTCACGTGCCGCTGCTGCGGTAGACTTGAATGTCTAAATCACGGATTTTCTTGCGTAATGTGTTCCGATTGACCCCAAGAAGGTCGGCCGCCCGGATCTGGTTGCCGCGGGTGGCCGCAAGCGCCGCGGATAACAACGGACCCTCCACCTCGCGCAAAATCCGGTGATAGAGCCCGGGGGGCGGCAAGCCATCGTCGAAGCCCGAGAAGTAGCGCGCTAAATGGCGTTCGACGGCGCTGGAGAGATTGTCGTCATTGGCACGGCTGTCGCCTGGTGCGGCGAGCGCCGGTTGCGACAATTCCGCGTCGATGACCGCGGCCGTGATGGTCTCTTGCGGATAGAGCGCGGCAAGCCGGCGCGCCAGATTTTCCAGTTCACGCACATTGCCCGGCCAGCGATGACGCTTCAGGCGGTCGACTGCGGCCTGGTCGATCTGCTTCGGCGGCAGCCCTTCCCGCTCTACGACGGCGAAGAAATGCCGGATCAGGTCCGGGATGTCCTCGGTGCGCTCGCGCAACGGCGGTAGCCGCAACGGCACGACATTCAGCCGGAAGAACAAGTCTTCGCGGAACAGACCTTGTTGAATGAGCTGGCGCAAATCCTTGTTGGTCGCGGCGATAATGCGCACATCGGTCTTGATCGCCGTGCGGCCGCCGACGGTGGTGTATTCGCCCTGCTGAAGAACACGCAGCAAACGGGTTTGCGCTTCCATGGGCATGTCGCCGATTTCATCGAGAAACAGCGTGCCGCCCTCGGCCTGCTCGAAACGGCCGGAGCTTCGCGAATTGGCGCCGGTGAAGGCGCCCTTCTCATGGCCGAACAACTCGGACTCGATGAGATCACGCGGGATCGCCGCCATGTTGATGGCGACAAACGGACCGGTGCGGCGCTTGCCGTAATCGTGCAACGCGCGCGCTACGAGCTCTTTGCCGGTGCCGGACTCGCCGGAAATCATGACCGTGAGATCCGTCTGCATCAGCCGCGCCAGCACGCGGTAGATTTCCTGCATGGCCGGCGAGCGGCCGACCAGCGGAATGGATTCGAAATCTTCGGTTTTCGGCGGCGCTTTCGGTTTTTCTTTCGGCTCAGACAGTGCACGGCCGACGATCGAAATCAGTTCCTTCAGATCGAACGGCTTCGGCAAATATTCATAGGCGCCGCGCTCTGACGCGCGGATCGCGGTCATGAAGGTGTTCTGCGCGCTCATGACGACGATCGGCAGATCCGGACGCGCTTTTTTGATGCGCGGCAAGAAATCGAATGCGCTCTCGTCAGGGAGGAGCACGTCGGTGATGACCAGATCGCCATCGCCCTGGCTAATCCAACGCCAGAGCGTCGCGGCGTTGCCAGTCGAGCGGACTTCATAACCGGCGCGCGACAGCGCTTGATTGAGCACCGTCCGGATCGCCGCGTCGTCGTCGGCGACGAGAATGCTTCCCGCAGGCATCAGTGATCCCCCTGTGGCTGAAGGACGCTCTCCGGCTCGGCAGCTTCAGCAGTATTGGTCGCGGCATATTTGGGCATGAGAATGCGAAACGTCGTCCGTCGTGGCTGCGCCTCGCATTCGATGATGCCGCCGTGGTCGCCGACGATCTTGGCGACAAGCGCCAAGCCAAGGCCCGACCCGGTCGGCTTGGTCGTCACGAACGGATCGAACAAATGCGGCATCAATTCATCGGGAACGCCCGGACCGTTGTCGCGGACACAGAATTCGAGCGGCAAGGATATGCGCGCCTTGGTGCCGGGCAAAGATAGCCGCACGCCGGGCCGGAAGGCGGTGGTGAGCGCGATTTCGCCGCCGGTCGTGTTTTCGCCGATCGCTTCGGCGGCATTTTTTATCAGGTTCAAGAAGACCTGGATCAGTTGATCGCGATTGGCGAGCACCGGTGGCAGCGACGGATCGTATTCCTCGGTGAATTTGATGTGCCGTGCGAAGCCGGATTGCGCGAGCCGCTTCACATGATCGAGCACGACATGGATATTGATCTGCTCGCGCTCAATCGGCCGCTCGTCAGTGAAGACTTCCATGCGGTCGACAAGTTTGACGATGCGGTCGGCCTCGTCGCAGATCAGCCGTGTCAATGTCCGGTCGTCGTCCTCGACGGATTGTTCGAGGAGCTGCGCCGCGCCGCGGATGCCCGACAGTGGATTTTTGATCTCATGCGCCAGCATCGCTGCGAGCGCTGTCACCGAGCGGGCGGCGCCGCGATGGGTCAATTGCCGATCCATTTTGTCGGCGATGGTGCGCTCTTGCAGCATCACCACAACCTGATCCGGCATCGGCATCGGCGCGACATAGAGGTCGACCAGCCGATCGCCTGGATTACGCGGTGTGCCGAGATCGACCTTGTATTCGTTGACGGCAGCGCCACGGCGCCGCACTTGATCGACCAAAGTGAGCAGCGGACTGCCGAAAGGCACCAGATCGCGCAGCAAATTGCGCCGCAACAGTGCCACCGAGACTTCGAAAAAAGCTTCGGCGGCGACATTGGCATCGATGATCTTGCCGTCGGATGAGACGACGATCACCGGATGCGGCAATGCGTTGAGTACGGCATCTGCGGTGGATATAGGAACGAGGTTTTCGACCGCGCTCATGCCGCCTGCCTCCACGCGAAAGCGCCGAACACATCGAAAGCCTCGGCAAGCCGTTGTCGTACCAGCGCAGGATCGAGCGCCGTGAGGACGTAGTTTCGCTGCGCTTTTAGAACATCGGCCGGCGCGCCGGTGGTCGCGGCCGCCGTATCGAGCGCCCAGCCGAGATGCTTGCGTGCGTGGCGTACACCGATAGCGACGCCGTGATGGAGCAGCATCGCATCATAGAGGGTGGTGATGAGATTGAGTTGCTCGCTCAAGGACGGCGCAGCCTCGCGCTTGCCAGTCGCAAGGTAGCGTGCCACCTGCCCCGGAAACCACGGCCTGCCCTGCGCGCCGCGGCCGATCATCACGGCATCGGCGCCGGATTGCGCGAGCGCGTTCTCAGCGTCGTCAAAATCGACAATGTCGCCATTGACCACGACGGGAATCGAAACGCTGTCTTTGACCGAGCGCACCGCGGTCCAATCGGCGCCGCCCTTGTAGAACTGACACCGCGTGCGGCCATGCACCGTGACCAGCGCAATGCCGGCTTCTTCCGCGCGCCGCGCCAGCGTCGCAGCATTGCGTGTGCGATCGTCCCAGCCAAGCCGCATCTTCAGTGTCACTGGGACTCGCACCGCGCCGACAACAGCGTCGATCAGCCTCAATGCATGATCGAGATCGCGCATCAGCGCCGAGCCGGATTCGCCGTTGGTCACGTGTTTCGCCGGGCAGCCCATATTGATGTCGATGATTTCCGCGCCTTCGCCTTCGACAATGCGTGCGCCTTCAGCCATCCAATGCGCTTCGCAGCCGGCAATCTGCACGACATGAAGCCCGGTGCCGTGATCGGCGATACGCCGTCGCGCGTCACGCTTGCCATCGGCGAGTGCCGCGCAAGCGGTCATCTCGGAAATCACGAGACCGGCGCCGTGGACGGCAGCCATATGCCGAAACGGCGCGTCCGTGACCCCGGACATCGGAGCCAAAAACACGTTGTTTGATGGGCGCAGAGGCCCTACGGCCAATGGCGGGCGCTCTGCCTCGCTAGTTGAAACGGTGGGTGCCATGTGCACAGATATTAGGCGTCATAATCCTGTTGCATAGAGTTTAGCCAAATTATTGTGCGACGCAAGTGCTGCAGTGCAATATAACTAACATGCGCACAGCGCAATTGCCTTCCCGCCGCGCTCCTCTGTCTGCTTATTTCCTGGCATTCGGGTGTGTTTTGACTGGTTTATGGACATGGTTACGCATGGCCGGGACATTCATAAATCCATGCGCTAAAGCCATGCGTAAATTGGATTGGAGTGCTTCATGACGGGCATGGTGGCCGCAGTTGTCGTTGCTGCGGGACGCGGCGAACGCGCTGGCGGCGGAATTCCTAAGCAATATCGGTCCATTGGCGGCGAGCCGATGATCCGCGCCACTTTGGCAAAACTCGCCGGCCATCCGGACATTGCCTGCATCCAGCCGGTGATATCGCTCGGCGATGAGGCAGCATATCGCTCGGCGACCGAAGGCTTGGTGCATTTGGCGCCACCGGTCGGTGGTGGCGCCACCCGGCAGGCCTCGGTTCACGCCGGGCTCGAAGCGCTCGCCGCTCATGCGCCCGATATCGTTCTGATCCACGACGCTGCACGTCCGTTTTTCACCAATGCGCTGATCGATCGCGCGATCAACGCCGGACGCGATAGCGGCGCAGCGATACCGGGCATCGCCGTCCCCGACACCGTGAAAGAAATCGACACCTCAGCCACCGTGACGGCGACGCTTGATCGCGGGCGTCTGCGCCTCGTGCAAACGCCGCAGGCTTTCGCCTTCGATCTCATTCTCGAAGCGCATCGCCGTGCCGCAGCAGAAGGCCTCGACAGTTTCACCGACGATGCCGCGCTTGCCGAATGGGCCGGCCATCGTGTCAGCGTCTTCGCCGGCGAAGCCGGCAATGTGAAAGTCACCACCAGCGAAGACTTCTCGCGCGCGGAACTCACGCATCTCGCAAGTCTTGCCGATATCCGCACCGGCAACGGTTTCGATGTGCATGCTTTCGCCGACGGCGATCATGTGATGCTCGGCGGTATCCGCGTTCCGCATTCGCACGGACTGACCGGACATTCCGACGCCGACGTCGCATTGCATGCTTTAGTCGATGCTATTCTCGGGGCGCTTGCCGACGGCGATATCGGCTCGCATTTTCCGCCGAGCGATCCGCAATGGAAAGGCGCGTCATCGGACCACTTTCTCAAATTTGCCTGCGAACGCGTGCGTGAGCGGCACGGCATGATCGCGCATCTCGATGTGACCGTCGTCTGCGAAGCGCCAAAGGTGTCGCCACATCGCGACGCCATGCGCGCGCGCATTGCCGAGATTGCCGGGATTCCCATCTCGCGCGTCGCGATGAAAGCGACCACCAGCGAAAAACTCGGCTTCACCGGCCGCAACGAAGGCATGGTGGCTATGGCGACCGCAACAATCCGCCTGCCATTGAGCGATTTAGGCTGGAGCGCTACATGATCGACGATCGCTTGCGGCGGATCGCAAGCCGTGTCCTTGACCTCTGCCGAGCGCAGGGGCTGCGCATTGTCACTGCCGAATCCTGCACCGGCGGGCTGGTTGCGGGAGCGCTGACCGAAATCGCCGGCTCATCGGACGTCGTCGATCGCGGCTTCGTCACGTATTCCAATGAAGCCAAACACGAGCTTCTCGGCGTGCCGAACATGATGCTCAAACGCCATGGTGCAGTGAGCGGTCAGACCGCAGCGGCGATGGCCAGGGGCGCTTTGAAGAATTCGCGGGCCGATCTCGCGGTATCGATCACCGGCATCGCCGGTCCCGGCGGTGGCTCGAAGCGCAAGCCGGTCGGGCTCGTCTATTTCGCCGCGGTGAATGGCGACGGCAAGAAGCTCGCGGTAACGCGGCGTTTCGGCAAGATCGGACGGCAGCAAGTGCGGCTGCGTTCAGTCGTGCAAGCGCTGGAGCTTTTGGAAACACTCGCCGAGCGCGCCATTACCTGATCAGCGCTGCGAACGCTTATCGGTGCCAGACGCCTTCGTCCCAGTTGTGTCCGTTGTGGCCGCCGAAACTTCCAGAGACGCGCCACCGGCCCGGCTGCGAATGCGCGAAGTGATGGCCGCCACGCCAATGATCGAAATCATGATGACCAAAACGATGATCGCGATGATCATGCCGGTTATGATCGTGATGGCCGTGGTGCGCTAAATGATCGAAGTGATGGCCGAAAAAGCTGTGACGACCGCCAGCACCACGACCGCCGCCGCGCGCCATGGTGTCGGCTGCCGGCATGGCTATGCCGATAGAAACGACGGCGAAGGCGACCAAAAGCTTTTGAAACATCGGCTCTCGCAACATCGCGCGCACGCGTGAAAGCATTGGCGCATTATCTCCGTTCCGCTCCGCGGCGGCGACAGCTGTAAGTGTTAAAACGTCGGCATAGTTAAGCGTTAAGCCGGTGTGGAACCGCGGTTCGCGCCATAGACCTGGTCGGCGCGTCGTTCAAAGGCTGCCGAGAACCGGCGGAAAGCGGTGTCGAACATCGCACCCATCAGGAGCCCGAGCGTGCGGCTGCGAAACTCATAGGCGATGAAGAATTCGACCTCGCACGCTTGGTCGCCCGTAGGACGAAAGGTCCAGCGGTTGTTCAGCTTCTGAAACGGACCTTCCAGATATTCGACCAGGATTTCGTGCTTCGGCCGGTCGAGGGTAACGCGGCTGGTGAAGGTCTCGCGCAAGAATTTATAGGCGACTGTCATGTCGGCGACGATCACCTCCCGGCCCGCGGCATCCTGCGTGCGGGTGCGAACGCGGAGCGCACTGCAGAGCGGCACGAATTGCGGATAGGTGTCGACATCGGCAACGAGGTCGAACATGTCGTCCGCGGAATGGCGGACTCGCCGCTTGGTGGTGAACTGCGGCATGCGTCAGCGCGCCGACCGCGCCGCTTTCAATCGTGCGAAATCCTCGCCGGCATGATGCGACGAGCGGGTCAGCGGACTTGCGGAGACGAGCGAGAAGCCCTTGGCATAGGCAATGGTCTCCAGCGTCTTGAATTCTTCCGGCGGGATGAAACGAATCACTGGATGGTGCTTGCGCGACGGCTGCAGATATTGGCCGATCGTGAGGAAGTCCACATCGGCGGCACGTAGATCGTCCATGACCTGCAGGATCTCGTTCCGCTCTTCTCCTAAGCCCACCATGATTCCGGACTTGGTGAACATAGACGAATCGATGTCTTTGACCCGCTGCAGCAGCCTGATCGAAGCGAAATAGCGCGCGCCCGGCCGCACCGTCAGATATTGCGCCGGCACGGTTTCGAGATTGTGGTTGAAGACGTCGGGCTTGGCGGCAACAACGGTTTCCGCCGCGCCGTCTTTGCGCAGGAAATCCGGTGTCAGCACTTCGATCGTGGTCTGCGGACATTGCCCGCGGATAGCGCGGATCACGGCGGCGAAATGCGCAGCCCCGCCATCGGGGAGGTCGTCACGATCGACCGACGTGATGACGATATGGCTCAGGCCAAGCTTAGCTGTTGCAGTCGCAACATGCTCAGGCTCCGCCGGATCGAGCGCGCCGGGCAGCCCAGTTTTGACATTGCAGAAGGCGCAAGCCCGCGTGCAGGTGTCGCCCATGATCATGAAAGTGGCGTGCTTCTTGTCCCAGCACTCGCCGATATTCGGGCAGCCGGCCTCCTCGCACACCGTGTGCAGGCCGTTTTCGCGGACGATCTTCTGGGTATTCGCATAGCCCGGTGAGACCGGCGCTTTGACCCTGATCCAATCCGGCTTGCGCAAGGCAGGCTGATCCGGCCGATGCGCCTTCTCCGGATGGCGGGGGCGCAGACCCAAGTCAGTACCCAAGTCGGTTCGTGCGTCTGCAGTCGTGTCGATCAGGACGGCCATGAACAATACTTACGGCGCGTGGTGGTGCGCCGCAAGGCGTCGATTTCGCCGATGAATGCTGGGTTTGCGATGCGCGCATGAACAAAATTTTAGGCGTCTTCGCTGTTTTGACCCGTGTCCTGCTGCAACTTTTGCCACAATAAAATCCTGTCTTGAAAACGCGCGATGGTAACGTCGCGGGAGGAACCGATGACCGCGGCCGTCAAGACTTCCGGAAAGGACGCAGCGGCGCTGGCGTTGCACCGCTTCGGTTTTGGCGCCGCGGGCGATCAGATCGCTGCGATCGCCGGCGATCCGCGGGGAGCGCTTCTCGCCGATCTCGATCGCCCGAATGCCGGCGTCCCGACCGTTGACCTGCCGTCGAGCGGCCAGGCCGCGCGTGCCGTCTTTGATTTCCGTGCCGAGGAGCAAGCCAAGCAAAAGCTCGCTTTGCGCGCGGTGAAAGAATCCGAAGCCAACGGTATGTCGCAGAATGGTGCATCGGCCATGACCGATGCCGGTAATACCGCGGCGGTGCCGAAGCCACCTAATCAGCCGCCACCTTTGCCGCAGCAGATTCTTTTCAACGAAGCCAAAGCGCGTTTCGACGCAGCGGCATCAGCCAATATCGGCCTGGTCGAACGGCTGGTGTGGTTCTGGTCGAATCATTTCTGCGTTTCAGCCGACAAGATTCCGGCGATGGCGGGTGCTTATGAGCGCGAAGCGATCCGTCCGCATGTGCTCGGCCGTTTCGCCGATTTGCTGATCGCTGCCGAAAGTCATCCGGCGATGCTGTTCTATCTCGACAATGTCGAGTCGATGGGCGCGGATTCGGTCGGCGGTATCAATCGCGACAAGGGCCTCAACGAAAACCTTGCCCGCGAAACGCTGGAATTGCACACACTCGGCGTCCGCAGCGGCTATTCACAGGAGGACGTCACAAGCTTCGCCAAAGTGCTGACCGGCTGGACTTGGTTTCCGCCGGCCGAGTTAGAACGCGGTGGTGAATTTGTTTTCAGTCGCCGTATTCATGAGCCTGGCGATCAGACCGTGCTCGGCAAGGTTTATCCCGACACCGGTGTCGAACAGGGCCGTGCCGTATTGGCCGATCTGGCGCACCATCCGGCTACGGCCCAGCACATTGCGCAGAAGCTTGCGCGGCATTTTGTGGCCGACGAGCCACCGCCTTCGCTGGTTACGAAACTTGCCAACACATTCACGGCAAGTGACGGAAATCTCAAGCAAGTCGCAAAGACGCTCGTTACTTCCGATGAAGCCTGGATGCCGCAGCGGCAGAAACTCAAATCGCCTGCCGAATGGGTTATGGGCGTTCTGCGATTGACGGGCACGGAAGCCGCGGTTCCTGTGCCTCGCATTATGAACGTGCAAGCGGTGCTCGGCCAACCGCTGTGGCGGCCACCGGCGCCGAATGGTTATGCCGATATTGAAGCCGCTTGGATCGATGGCGTCGGTCGTCGTCTCGACATCGCGAATGAATTGGCTGGCCGTGTCGGCACCGCCGATCCGCTGGCACTTCTCGACAGCGGCCTCGGTCCCCTCGCCTCGGCCGATACGCGCGGCACCATCGCACGTGCGGAAAGCCGAAGGCAGGCGGTCGCGCTTCTTGTCATGGCGCCGGAATATTTGCGGAGATGACTATGCTGCACGCGCCCTCACGCCGCGAATTGCTGTTTGCTTCCGGCACATTGTTCGCTTGGTCCTATATGCCGCGGCTTGCGCATGCCGAAGGCCGCGATCCGCGTTTCCTCACTATCATCCTGCGCGGTGCGCTCGACGGGCTAGCGACCGTCGCGCCGGTCGGCGACCCGAACTGGGTCGCGTTGCGCGGTAACGAGGCGCTCACGCTCGACAGCAAAGTGGCGCCGCTCAAGCTCAACGATTTCTTCGCGCTCAATCCGGCGATGCCGAATCTGCATCGCATGTTTAAAACCAATGAAGCCATCGTGGTTCATGCCTGCGCCACGCCCTATCGCGAACGCTCGCATTTCGACGGCCAGGATTTGCTGGAAAGCGGTCTGCCGAAACCCGTGCCGAGCGAGAGCGGCTGGCTCAATCGCGCGCTTGGAAGCCTAGCGCCAGGCGGCAAGGTCGATCCGAAAGGCAGCAAAGTGTTCGCGGTCGGACCGGTGACGCCCCTGGTCGTGCGCGGCCCGGCGCAAGTGTTGTCATGGTCGCCGCAGCGCGTGATGCCGGCGAGCGACGATACGGCGGCGCGGCTGCTCGAACTCTATCGCCACTCCGACACCAAGCTTGCCAGTGTGCTGGAAGACAGCGGCCGCATGTCGGCAATGGAGCACAGCGGCGACATGGCGCAAAAGGCGGGTGGTCCCGGTCCGGCACAGGTGCGGGCTTACTTTTCAGAAGCCGCCGGCAATGCCGCGAAATTCCTGAGCCAGCCGGACGGTCCGCGCGTCGGCGCGCTGGCGCTCGACGGTTGGGATACGCATGTCAATGAAGGCATCGCTCAAGGCCGCTTGTCGCAATTGCTCGGCGCACTCGACGACGCGCTCGCCGCGGTGAAGACCAATATGGGCACCGCCTGGCGCGACACCGTCGTCGTGCTCGCCACCGAGTTCGGCCGCACCGCGCATATCAACGGCACCGACGGGACCGATCATGGTACGGCGACAGTGGCGCTTCTGGTCGGCGGCGCGCTCAAAGGCGGCCGCGTCATCGCCGATTGGCCGGGGCTGAAAGAAGCCGATCTCTATGAGAAGCGCGATCTCAAGCCGACCACCGATCTGCGCGCGGTGCTCAAAGGCGTGTTGAAAGATCACCTGCGCGCCGACGAGCGCGCGCTGGCGCAGACTGTGTTTCCCGGCAGTGACAGCGTGAAGCCGATGCCGGGATTGGTCGGTTAGCCGTCGTTACCCGCTGCGACGCACTGCTCGCCTAAGACCTCTCGTCTGTGCGAAATGGAACTCGCGATTTCGTGAGCCGTTTTGCCGCGCTGTACGTTCCGGTATAGCCCGTAAGTTCATGATGCTCGGATCAGGGAGAAATGCATGAGGCGGCGCGAATTCATCACGCTCGCCAGCGGGGCTTCAATCCTTTGGCCGTTTACCGCGCGTGCCCAGCCGGTCGAGCGCACGCCTCTTCTCGGCGTGCTGATGGCGGGGCTCGAGAGCGCCCCGGATAATCAGAAACGCCTCGCCGCGTTTCGCCAGGGTTTGGCGGATGCCGGCTGGCACGAGGGCGCCAATATCCGCGTCGAATATCGCTGGTCATCAGGCGATGAGGGCCTGATACACAAATACGCGAAGGGACTGATCGCGCTTCGTCCCGACGTGATCCTTGCTAACAGCACTCCGGTGGTCGGCGAGTTCAAGCGAATCGATGCGGACATCCCCGTCGTGTTCGCGTTGGTGATGGATCCGGCCGGTCTTAATTACGTGCAGAGCCTCGCGCATCCCGGCGGCAGCATGACCGGATTTACGTTCATCGATCCGGAACTGATCGGCAAATGGATGGAATTGCTTAAGGCAATAGCGTCCGATCTCACCGGCGCTGCGATGATTTATAATCCGGCGACCACACCGTCCTATGATAACTGGCTGCGTGACATTGCTGCCGATACAAGCTCCGGCCGCCTTACGATCACGGCGCTCCGTGCCAGCAGCCTGAGCGAGATCGAAGCCGGCATTAAAGCGCTCGGCCAGACTCGGGACAAAAGTCTGATCGTTGGGCCGGATCCATTCAATCAGATTTTCTTGAAGCAGATGGCGCAGCTTGCGCTGGAAAACCGCGTGCCAACTGTATCGGTTTATCGTCCCTTCGTGACCGCAGGTGGCCTCATGGAATACGGTCCAGATACGGCGGACATCTTCCGCCGCTCCGCGGCCTATGTCGGCCGTGTCCTTAAAGGCGAGAAGCCGGCGGATTTGCCGGTTCAGCAACCGACAAAGTTCGAATTTGTCATCAACCAAAGGACCGCGAAATCGCTCGGCATGACCGTGCCGCCCAATCTGCTTGCGCTCGCCGACGACGTGATCGAATAGCGCATTCACAAAGCGAAAGCGTTCATGCAGCTTTCGGCGGCAGCCGATGGTTCGGCGTCGCATTGGAGATCGCCAGCTCTTCCTCGTTCATATCGGCGCCGACATCGCCGAATAGCGGTGTCGAGAGATACCGCTCGCCGGTATCCGGCAGCATGCACAGCACTGTCGAGCCGGGCGCGGCCTCTTTGCAGACTTCCAGCGCGCCGGCGAAAGTCGCGCCGGAGGTGATGCCGACGAAGATGCCCTCCTGCTGCGCCAGCGCCTTCGACCATTTCATCGCTTCAGGCCCCGGGATGGTGATCAGGCGATCGATGACTTTCTTGTCGACCGCTTCGCCGGTGATCAGCGGAATGAAATCAGGGCTCCAGCCTTGCATCGGATGCGGCTTGAACGCCGGATGCGGCTTTGCCGGCGAACCATCGGCATTGCGCTCCTGCTTTTCGCCGGAGGTGAGCATCGGCGCATCGGCCGGTTCGCAGACGATAATCTTGGTCTCGGGGCGCTCTTTGCGGAGAACCCGCGACACACCGGTGAGCGTGCCGCCGGTTCCGAAACCGGTGACCCAATAATCAAGCCGCTCGCCGGCAAAGTCGGTGATGATTTCGCGCCCGGTGGTGCGTTCGTGAATGTCGGGATTGGCTGTATTCTCGAATTGCCGGGTCATGAACCAGCCTTTGGCTTTGGCAAGCTCCTGCGCTTTGCTCACCATGCCGAAAGCGCGCTCGGAGGCTGGCGTCAGCACGACCTTGGCGCCGAGAAAACGCATCAGCTTGCGGCGCTCGACCGAAAAGCTTTCTGCCATGGTGACCACAAGCGGATAGCCCTTCGCCGCGCAAACCATCGCAAGCCCGATGCCGGTATTGCCGGAAGTGGCTTCGACGACGGTCTGTCCGGGCTTGAGTTCGCCGGCCTTCTCCGCCGCCTCGATAACGCCGAGCGCGAGACGATCCTTCACCGAGCCCAGCGGATTGAAGGCTTCGATCTTGACGTAGAGATTGACGCCCTTCGGCGCGAGCTTGTTGATCTTGATCACCGGCGTGTGGCCGACAGTTCCGAGAATGTCGTTGAACTTAGCCATCGGCGTTCCCTCTTGGTCTCGAAGTCTTGGTTTTGAACTCTCAGTCTTGAAAAGATTTTCGATCGTCTTCGGTCAGATATTCAGCACCCGCCCGTAAGCATCGCGCACGGCCTCGCCCATCATTTCGGACAGCGTCGGATGCGGGAAGATGCTCTGCATCAACTCTTCTTCGGTGGTTTCGAGATTCATCGCCACCACGAAGCCCTGGATGAGTTCGGTCACTTCAGCGCCGACCATATGCGCGCCGAGAAGCTGTCCGGTCTTCTTGTCAAAGATGACTTTGACCAGCCCCTGGTCCTCGCCAAGCGCAATAGCTTTACCGTTGCCGATGAAGGGGAAGCGGCCGACGCGGATATCAAGCTTCTTGTCCTTGCAGGCCTGCTCGGTGAGCCCGACCGATGCGACTTGCGGTACGCAATAGGTGCAGCCCGGGATCATGCGCTTGTCCATCGCATGCGGATGCAAGCCCTTGATGGCTTCGACGCAGATAACGCCTTCATGCTCGGCTTTGTGGGCGAGCATCGGCGGTCCGGCGACGTCACCGATGGCATAGATACCCGGAACACTGGTGCGGCACATGCCGTCGATGACAATCGAGCCGCGCTCGGTTTTGACGCCGAGCTTTTCCAGGCCGAGATTCTCGATATTGCCGACAACGCCCACCGCTGAAATCACACGGTCGACAGTCAGCGCCTGCGTGCCGCCTTTGCCATCGTCTATTGTTGCCGTGACGCTGTCGGCTTTCTTGTCGAGCTTGGTCACCTTGGCACCGGTCAGGATCTTGATGCCCTGCTTCTCGAAGCTCTTGCGCGCGAAGGCGGCGATCTCCGCGTCCTCGACCGGCAGGATTTGCGGCAGCACCTCGACCACCGTCACTTCGGCACCGAGCGTGCGATAGAAAGACGCGAATTCAATGCCGATCGCGCCCGAGCCGACGACCAAAAGTGTCTTCGGCATTTTCTCCGGTACCATCGCTTCGAAGTAAGTCCAGACCAGTTTCTTGTCGGGCTCGATGCCGGGCAACACGCGCGGCCGCGCGCCGGTTGCGATGATGACGTGCTTGGCTTGATAGCTGCCGGCGCCGAGCGCGCCTTTCGGCGCCTCACCACGCCCGGCTTTCACTGTGATCTTGCCGGGCGCGTCGATCACCGCCTCACCCCAGATCACGGTAACTTTGTTTTTCTTCATCAGGAAGCCCACGCCGTCATTGAGCCGCTTCGAGACGCCGCGCGAGCGCTTCACTACGGCGGCGGCATCAAAGCTCACCTCGCTCGCGGACAGGCCATAGTCCTTGGCGTGCTGCATGTAGTGAAAGATTTCGGCAGAGCGCAGGAGCGCCTTGGTCGGGATGCAGCCCCAGTTCAGGCAAATGCCGCCGAGATATTCGCGCTCGATGATCGCGGTCTTGAAGCCAAGCTGCGCGGCGCGGATCGCGGTTACATAGCCGCCCGGACCGGAACCAATAATGATGATGTCGAAATTCGTCTCAGCCATTCCAAGTCCTCGCCAATCCTCGCGCGTGCTCCCGACGACGTCCCTTATATGGGATGTCGCTATCGACCTTTATAGCAAGCTTCTTAGTCTGGAATGGGCCGAAAAATGCCGTCTTCGCCCATCCGTTCGAGGACGCCGGACTGGATGCCGAAATAGCAGCCGTGCAGCGTGACGTGGCCGGCTTCGACTGCGTCCTTGATCCAAGGAAAGGTCATGAGATTTTGCAGCGACAGCCGGACCGCTTCGTGCTCGCAGACATGCTGGCGCTCATTGGGCGGTGCCTGCATGGCGCGTTCGCGCGCCGGCTCTGCGATCTTTATCCATTGCGGGACGAAATCCGAGGTCTCGGCGGGGACGCCGTTCAATAAAGCCCCGATGCCGCCGCACATGGCGTGACCAAGCACCACAATCTCGCGGACCTCGAGCGAGCGCACGGCGAATTCGATTGCGGAACTCACGCCGTGCGGCTGATCATCGGGTCCGTAAGGCGGCACGAGGTTCGCGACATTGCGGATGACAAAGAGTTCGCCCGGCCGCGCATTGAACACCATTTGCGGGTCGGTGCGGCTGTCCGAACAGGCGATGATCAGTGCGCGCGGCCGCTGGCCGAGCCGGCTCAAAGCCTCGAAGCGGCTTCGCTCGGTTTTCCAGGTGCTGGCGCGGAAGCGCCGATAGCCTGCGATCAGATCGTCCATACCCGTACCTTAGTTTACGCCAATATCAATCGCGTGGCTCATTCGCACGCGATATATATCGAAGCAAGAACGATGCCCATGCAGAGTGAAACCAACGTGACGTCACGCTTGAAAATCGACCGCCGTAAACTGCTGACCGGCCTTTCGGCTACAGTCTTGCTACCTCGCCTCGCCCGAGCGGCGACACTGACCGACGCCGCCGGACGCGCGGTCGCGATCCCCGATAGAGTGGAGCGCATTTTTGCGGCCGGGCCGCCGGCCTCGATCCTGCTTTACACCTTTGCGCCCGAACTGCTGCTGGGCTGGACCCGCAACCCAGATCCACCGCAATGCGCGCTGCTCGGACCCGGCGCTTGCGACAAGCCTGAGGTCGGCCGCCTGACCGGTCGCGGCAATACGACAAATCTCGAAGTTCTGCTTAAGCTCAAGCCTGATCTCATTCTCGATGTCGGCACCATCAACGACACCTACATCTCGCTGGCGACGCGCGTGCAGCAGGAAACCGGCATTCCTTATGTCCTGCTCGACGGGCGTTTCGACGCCGCGGTCCAAGCCTATCGCCAGCTCGGCGAATTGACCCAGCGTCAGCAGCAAGCCGAGACATTCGCGCGCTACGCCGACACGACCATTAAGACGGTCAAAGGACGGATCGATAAAATCCCCATCGAGCAGCACCCCAGTGTCTATTTCGCGCGTGGGCCGCGCGGGTTGGAAACAGGACTTGGCGGCTCCATCAATGTCGAGACCATCGAGTTTCTCGGTTCGCGCAATGTCGCCGGCGGGCAGCGCGGCGGCATGGCAACCGTTTCGATGGAGCAAGTGCTCGCTTGGAATCCCGACGTCATCGTCACCATCGAGCCGGACTTTGGTAAAAGCGTCCGTACCGATCCAGTGTGGGCGCCGGTGAAAGCGGTGCAAAGCGGCCGAGTCTATCTATCGCCGCGGCTGCCCTTCGGCTGGGTTGATTTTCCGCCGTCGGTAAACCGGCTGATCGGCCTGTGGTGGCTCGCCAAAGCTCTCTACCCGGCGCAGTTTCCGGAAGATTTGCGGCCGCTGACCCGCGACTTCTATCAGCAGTTCTACCACCTCGCGCCGACCGACGCGCAGATCGACAGTGTGCTCGCCGGATCGGCTTGATATCCTGCGGCAATGGGCCGTTCTTCTGCTGCCGGATTGCTGATTGCGCTCGCCGTTCTGATCGCGGGGCTGATTCTGGCGTTCAGCGTCGGCCGTTATCCGGTCGCGCTCGGCGATCTTCTCAATGTCGTTACGGCGAAACTCACCGGCAGGACGTCAGATGCCCCGGCTGCCGTGCAGAACGTGATCTTGTTCGTGCGCGGGCCGCGCGTGCTGGCCGCGGCATTGGTCGGCGCGGCGCTTTCGGTTGCCGGTGCCGCATTCCAAGGCTTGTTTCGCAATCCGTTGGTGTCGCCCGATCTCTTAGGCGCATCCTCCGGCGCCGCGCTGGGAGCGGTAATCGGGATTTATCTCTCGCTCGGCATGTTGCAGATCGAAGGTCTCGCTTTCATTGGCGGTCTTGTTGCCGTAGCTGCGGTTTATCTGATCGGCTCGTCGATGAATCCGCGCGATCCGGTTTTGGTACTGGTGCTGACCGGTGTGGTCATCGGCGCCCTCCTCGGCGCCGGCGTCGGCCTGATGAAATATCTCGCCGATCAATACAATCAGCTGCCCGCGATGACGTTCTGGCTCCTGGGCAGTCTCGCATCCATTACCGCGGCCGATCTTCTGCCGTTGTTCGTCCCGGTAGCGCTCGGCACAGCCGTCTTGCTCGCTTTGCGCTGGCGCATGAACGTGATGTCGCTTCCTGAGGAAGAAGCCCGTGCGCTCGGCGTATCGACAGGTCCCTTGCGCATCGCCATTGTAGTTGCAGCGACGCTCATTACTTCAGCAAGCGTAGCCACCGCCGGCGTCATCGGCTGGGTCGGTCTCATCGTGCCGCATATCGCGCGCACACTGGTCGGCCCGGATTTCGCGCGGCTTATTCCGGCGTCAGCGCTTCTCGGTGGTGGATTCCTGCTTGCGGTCGATACTATCGCCCGAACCATGACGCCGACCGAAGTCCCGCTCGGCATCCTCACCGCAGTCGTCGGCACGCCGTTTTTCATTTGGCTTCTCGCCAGTGTCTCGAAAACGTGGGCGTGACCTGACGTGATCCTTTCCGGGCACTCTTTGACCATCGGCTATCGCGATCACATTGTCGGCCGCGATCTCGATGTCGCCCTGAACACTGGCGAAGTACTTGCCCTGCTCGGGCCGAATGGCGGCGGCAAGACCACGCTGCTGAAGACATTGCTTGGCCTCCTTGCGCCGCGCGGCGGTGAAGTGCGGCTCGGCGATCGCTGCCTCTCCGACTATTCAAACCGCGCCCGGGCGCGTCTCATCGCTTACGTACCGCAATTCCACGCCGTGACCTTCGCCTTCACGGTCGAGACTGTGGTGCTGATGGGCCGTACCGCTCACGGCGATCTGTTCAGCCGTCCTTCCACGGTCGATCGCGAATTGGCTGGACGTATGCTCGATCGCTTCGGCATCGCCCATCTAAAGGATCGCCCTTACACCATGATTTCCGGCGGCGAGCGCCAACTTGTGCTGTTGGCGCGGGCGCTGGCGCAGGAACCGCAATTCGTCGTGCTCGATGAGCCGACGGCGAGCCTCGACTTCGGCAATCAAGGCAAGGTGATGCGCGAGATTCGGGCGCTCGGCAGTTCCGGACACGGCGTTTTGTTCACCACGCACGATCCCAATCACGCCATGCGTGCCGCGGATCGCGCTTATCTCTTGCGCGGCGGCGAGCGCATCGGCGAAGGCGCAACTGGCGAAGTGCTCAGCCGCACTCAGCTTGAAACGCTCTATCAAACTCCTATTGAGCTAATTTCAGATACCGGCAACGGCCGGACGGCTTTCTTACCTGGGTGAGGAGAAACGCTATGGCGACCTTGAAAGTCTTTTGCACGATTGCCATGCGTAGCGCGGTCAGCGAACTCCTGCCGGAGCTCGAACGCACGCTCGGCCAACAACTCGATGTCACCTGGGGCACGGCGCCGATGCTGGTCCAGCGCGTTGAGTCCGGCGAAACGGCCGACGTTCTGATCCTCAGCAAAGCCGGCATCCAGACGCTGCTGCAAAAGGGCAAGATCGTGCCCGGCTCGGAAATGATGCTGGCGAGTTCGGCCACCGCTGTCGCGGTCAAAGCCGGAGCGCCGAAGCCCGACATTTCCACGACGGACGCATTCGTGAAAGCGCTGCTCGACGCGAAAGGCGTCGCTTATACCCATCCGTCAGCCGGTGGCGCCAGCGGTGTCTATTTTGCGCAACTGATCGAACGCCTCGGCATCGCCGAAAAAATCAACGCCAAAGCCAAGCACCCGCCGGCGGGAGGTTTCTCCGGCGAGCTGTTGCTGACCGGCGAGGCCGACATCGCTATTCAGCAAAAGCCTGAACTGATGCATGTCGCCGGTACGGAAGTGGTCGGACTGTTTCCACCCGAGCTTAATCTCGTCACTGAATTTGTCGCGGGCGTCATGCCGGGGAGCCAGCAAGCGGCTGCGGCAAACGCGTTAATCCAATCGCTGTGCACGCAGGAAGCAAAAGCTGCAATCAAGGCGAAGGGGTTGGAGCTGTCATAGTTGTCATTGCGAGGAGCGAGGCGACGAAGCAATCCAGAGCTGGTGCACCCGCCCTGGAATGCTTCGCAGAGCCTGTCATCGGGCCGCGCTTCGCGCGCACCTGTTGGCTCGCAATGACGGGAAAACTAAACCAGCATCATCACTGGATTTTCGATCAGTGCCTTGAAGGCGCTGATCAGCACGGCGCCGAGCGCGCCATCGATGGCGCGGTGGTCACAGGCCATCGTCACGCTCATGATGTGCGCGGCTACGATTTTGCCGTCGCGCACAACGGCGCGTTCTTCGCCGGTGCCGACCGCAAGAATGGTTGACTGCGGCGGATTGATCACGGCAGTGAAGTCCTTGATGCCGAACATGCCGAGATTGGAGACCGAGGTCGTGCCGCCCTGATATTCATGCGGCTTGAGCTTGCGCTCGCGGGCACGCGTGGCGAAGTCCTTCATCTCGTTGGAAATCGTCGACAGCGATTTCGTTTCGGCATTACGAATGATCGGCGTGATCAACCCGTTCGGCATAGCGACCGCAACGCCGACATCGGAATGCTTGTGCTTGAGCATGGCGCCTTCGGTCCAGCTCACATTGGCGTCGGGAACTTGCTGCAACGCGACCGCCAGCGCCTTGATGACGAAGTCATTGACCGAAAGCTTATAAGCTGGCTTGCCGTCTTTGCTCTTGGTCGCAAGCCCGTTGATCTCTTCGCGCGCGGCGAGGAGCTTGCCGATATCGCAATCGACCGTGAGATAGAATACCGGCGTCGAAGTTGCCGACGCTGTCAGCCGCTGCGCGATAGTCCGCCGCATATTGTCGTGCGGCACGACCTCGTAGCTGCCTTCTTCGTAGAGCGAACGGATCTGCTGATCGCTCATCGCCGGCGCCACGGCCGGTGCGCTGGTTACGACAGGCGCTACCGCCGTAACTGGTGCCGACGCTTTCAAGCCGCCGCCTTCTTTGGCCGCTGCAATGTCGCGCGCGATCACGCGGCCATGCGGTCCGGTGCCCTGGATGCGGCCGAGATCGATGTCGGCGTCTTTAGCGAGCCGCCGCGCCAGCGGTGAAGAGAAAATGCGATTACCGCCCTGCGGATGTTCAGCAGGCGCCGGAGCCGGTTTTGGTGCGGGCGCTGCTGCCGGCGGCGGAGCCGATGGTTTCGTTGCAGGCGCAGGAGCCGCGGCTTGCGGCGTGGCAGGCTTCGGTGCTTCTGCAGGCTTCGCCGGCGCTGGTGCAGCGCCCTTCCCGGCTGCGGCCGCTGCCGCCTTCGGGTCTTCGCCTTCCTGCGCGAGAACAGCAATCAACTGATTGACCGGCACGTCGCTGGTGCCTTCCGGCACTACGATCTTCGCCATGACGCCGTCATCGACGGCCTCGTATTCCATCGTCGCTTTATCGGTCTCGATCTCGGCGATCACATCGCCGGTCTTGACCGCGTCGCCTTCTTTTTTGAGCCACTTGGCAAGGTTGCCCTTTTCCATCGTGGGTGACAGTGCCGGCATGAGAATGTTGACGGGCATGGGCGGGCTTTACCGATAGCAGACGGCTTTGGCCGCCTCGACAACTTCGGCGACCGACGGCAGTGCAAGTTTTTCGAGATTGGCGGCATACGGCATCGGCACATCCTTGCCGCAGATGCGCATGACCGGCGCATCAAGATAATCGAACGCCTCTTCCATCATGCGGGCAGCGATCTCGGAGCCGACACCAGATTGTTTCCAGCCCTCTTCGACAGTGACCAGTCGGCCGGTCTTTTGCACCGACTGGATGATGGTCGCCGTGTCCATCGGCTTGAGCGTGCGCAGGTCGATGACTTCGGCGCTGATATTGTCCTTCGCCAATTCGTCGGCGGCTTTAAGCGCGTAAGACATGCCCATCGACCAGGCGACAATCGTGACATCATTACCGGCTCGCACGACACGCGCGCGGCCAATCGGCAGCACATAGTCGTCGAGCTTCGGCACCGGCGACGAGTGGCCGTAGAGGATTTCGTTTTCCAGAAAGATCACCGGATTGGGATCGCGGATCGCGGCTTTGAGCAAACCTTTCGCGTCTGCTGCCGTCGACGGCGCGACGACTTTCAATCCCGGAATGTGCGAATACCAGGACGAGTAATCTTGGCTGTGTTGCGCGGCAACGCGGGAGGCAGCCCCGTTCGGTCCGCGGAACACAATCGAGACTCTGACTTGTCCGCCTGACATGTACTGCGTCTTCGCGGCCGAATTGATAATCTGATCCATCGCCTGCATGGCGAAGTTGAAAGTCATGAATTCGACAATGGGCTTTAGTCCGGCAAGCGCAGCGCCAGTGCCGACGCCGGCAAAGCCGTGCTCGGTGATCGGCGTATCGATCACCCGCCGGGCGCCGAATTCGTCGAGCAAGCCTTGCGTCACTTTGTAGGCGCCTTGGTATTCGGCGACCTCTTCGCCCATGACGAACACGTCGGGGTCGCGGCGCATTTCTTCGGCCATGGCGTCGCGCAAGGCTTCGCGCATGGTCATGGTGACAAGCTCGGTGCCTTCCGGGACTTCCGGCTCAGGCTCAAGATGCGACGCCGCGGGCTTAGCGGTGCTGGTCGGCGCTGGAGCGGGTGCGGAGGGCTGTGGTGCTTCTGCGGCTTTCGGCGCAGCCGCCGGTTCTTCGGCTTTGGCCTGCGGCTTCGGCGCGGGCTTGGCGTCCTTGAGCGAGCCAGCGTCTTCGTCTTCGCCGAGGATCATCGCGATCGGCGTATTCACCGCGACGTCCGCGGTGCCTTCGGGAACGAGGATCTTGCCCAGCGTGCCTTCGTCGACCGCCTCGACTTCCATCGTCGCTTTATCGGTCTCAATCTCGGCGATGACATCGCCGGATTTGACCGTGTCGCCCTCTTTCTTGAGCCACTTGGCGAGATTGCCCTTTTCCATGGTCGGCGAAAGGGCGGGCATCAATACTTCAGTCGGCATCGTCACTCACTTGAATGGCAACAGAACAACAAAGGGGTCGCGGATAATCGCGCCTCAGCGATAGATGTCGGTATAAAGTTCAGAAGGATCGGGCTCGGCATCGTGGGTGGCAAATTCGGCCGCCTCATTGATGACGCTGCGGACCGAAGCGTCGATTTTCTTCAAGTCGTCTTCGCTCGCCCATTTCTTGTTGAGGAGACGTTGCCGCACCTGCTCGATCGGATCGTGCTCGGTGCGGATTTTGTCCACCTCTTCCTTGGTCCGGTATTTCGCCGGATCGGACATCGAATGGCCGCGATAACGATAGGTCATCATTTCCAGAATGATCGGGCCCTTGCCGGCGCGGCACCAGGTGACAGCCTCTTCGGCCGCAGCCTTTACGGCTCGCACATCCATGCCGTCGACCTGCATGCCGGGAATGTTGAAGGAGACGCCGCGCTTTGAGAAATCGGTCTGGGCGGAAGAGCGCGCGACCGAGGTGCCCATAGCGTAGCGATTGTTCTCGATCACGAACACGACGGGGAGCTTCCACAGCTCGGCCATGTTGAAGCTCTCATAAACTTGGCCCTGGTTGGCCGCGCCATCGCCGAAATAGGTCAGCGAGACATTGTCGTTGCCGCGATATTTGTTGGCGAAGGCCAAGCCCGTGCCGAGCGGCACCTGGGCGCCGACAATGCCGTGGCCGCCATAGAAATGCTTCTCGAGCGAGAACATATGCATCGAGCCGCCTTTGCCTTTGGAATAGCCCCCGCGCCGGCCGGTCAATTCGGCCATCACGCCTCTAGGCTCCATCCCGCAGGCCAGCATATGGCCGTGGTCGCGATAGCCGGTGATCATCTGATCGCCGCCCTTCATCGCCAAGCGCATGCCGACGACGACCGCTTCCTGGCCGATATAGAGGTGGCAGAAGCCGCCGATCAGGCCCATGCCGTACATCTGGCCGGCCTTTTCCTCGAAACGGCGGATCAGAAGCATCTGGCGTAACGCCGCGAGTTCCTGGTCCTTATCGAATTCCGGAACTGAGTTTTCGACCGCCGCGAGATCGGCGGTGGGAAGCAGTCCTTGAGCACTGGTAGCTGGCTTGGTCTGGGCGACGGCCATTCTTATCCTCGGATTGGCCCGGCTAATGGCGAAGACGGTTCGGGCGAACGTTTCTCCAATAGCCGAATTCACTGGGTTGCGGAAGTCGTGAACTCTGTTCGATGCGGCAGCGCACAAAGATGCGGCAGCCGTCAAACCCACGTCGTCAAATCATGTCGTGAAATTCAATTTGGGGATGCGAATGCGTGCGTCAATGCGGCGTGTTGGGTGACGCCGTCTGCGCCGCCACCGGGACGGGTTGCGGAGTGCGCTTGATCATCAACACGAGGTCGGCGGGCTCGACATAGTCGAGAAGCGCGCGCCCCCGCTCGTCGAGCATGTCGGGATCGAGCGCGTCTGATTTGAGCAGTGCGATGCGCCGCTGCCACTGGCTGTGCTCTTGCTTGAGGCGAGCTAGTTCTTCGCTCAGCGTTGCGGTCTGGCGATCGATGTCTTCTTTGGCTTTAAGGCCGCGCGCACCGCTATAGGCATTGACGCCGAAATAGCCGATCAGCAGCGCGGCCAGCACGTAGAGCGCGAGCGCGCTGAGAACCGCACGGAGCCGCTTATGGGTAACCATGCCGCCACCATGTCAGCCCGGCGATTAAAGGCGGCTTAACGCAAACATCCGTTCATTCCCGCGTAAGCGGGAATTCAGTTCTTTGGGAAGTTGCTGGGTCCCGCTTTCGCGGCGACGAGCGGAAGAATCAGGGCAATCTATTGCGCACTTCGCTGAGCACGAAATTGCCGAACCGCTTGCCGCGGTTGCGGAAGAATTTCAGTGCGCCCTGGTCGACGAAATATGTGAGCAGAATGCTGTCGCGAGTCTTCACTTCGGAACCGACCGCGTCGGCGGAATGCCAGCTGTCTTTTCCTACAGCAAAGGCGTAGCCCGAGTTCGGGGCAAACGACATTTGCTTCGCCTTCGGCCCGCAGCTCAGGTCGGCATTATGGTCGTGGAAGATCGTGCCGATATGCGTGGTCGAGCTATCGCGCGGCAAATAGAGCTGCACGGTGATGCCCTTCCAGCGCGTGTCGGTATGCGGCGTGATCAGATAGCCGGGAATATCGCGGGTTAGGATCGGGATCGGATACATGCCGACCTTGCCGTAAGCGTCGCCGAAGCGGCGCTGCAGCGCCGGCGCCAGCCGCCGCACGAAAGCATCGCGCACCGGCGCCGAGCACAAGGCCCGCCCGACGACGTCCCAGATCGCGCGCTTCGCTGGCGGGAGATGGCGGATGTATTCCGGGAACAGATCGATCTTGACCCGGGTATGCGTACCGTCGGTTAGATCGTGGCCTTTGCTGCGCCCATGCATCGGCCGGTAGTCGGTGGCCTCCGGCATATTGGTGAGCATCTGGGCGTAGACGTCGTCCGGGAACACGCGGTCTAAAACAAGATGCGTGAACGGCTTATCGAAGGATGCTGCAGCATCGATCGAACTCGCCACGAACTCGCGCAAGCGCTCGACTTCGAGCTTCCGGTTGCCGGGCTTTAAGGTCAGCGTTTGATCCATTGCGCCGGTATAGCTCCGAAGGCTGTGGCCGGACAAGCGCACGACTTTAGAACCGCTCGAAAATGGCTTAGCGGAACGCCTTGAACGCCGACTTCCCGGGATAGACCGCCTGCGCCCCGAGTTCCTCCTCGATGCGCAGAAGCTGATTGTATTTGGCGGTCCGGTCGGAACGCGCCACCGAGCCGGTCTTGATCTGCCCGCAATTGGTGGCGACCGCGAGATCGGCGATGGTCGCGTCCTCGGTTTCGCCGGAGCGATGCGACATCACCGCGGTGTAGCCAGCTTTGTGTGCCATCTCGACCGCGGCCAGCGTCTCGGTAAGCGTGCCGATCTGATTGACCTTGATCAGGATCGAATTGGCGTAGCCCTTTGCGATGCCATCGGATAGCCGCTTCACATTGGTGACAAAGAGATCGTCGCCGACGAGCTGGCATTTGTCGCCGATGGCTTTGGTCACCATCGTCCAGCCTTCGATGTCGTCCTCGGCCATGCCGTCTTCGATCGAGACGATCGGATAACGGCCGACCAATGACGCGAGATAATCGGTCTGCTCCTTCTTCGAGCGGGTCTTGCCCTCGCCTTCATAGACGTAAGAACCGTCCTTGAAGAATTCGGTCGAGGCCGGATCGAGCGAAATCGCGATATCCGTGCCTGGCTTGTAGCCGGCCTTTTCAATCGCCTTCATGACGAAATCGAGCGCGGCTTCGGCCGACGCCAGATTGGGCGCGAAGCCGCCTTCGTCGCCGACATTGGTATTGTGGCCGGCATCTTTGAGCGCGCCACGCAGCGTGTGAAATATTTCAGAACCCGCGCGCAGTGCTTCGCGGAAGCTCGGCAGGCCGAGCGGCACGATCATGAATTCCTGGAAGTCGATCGGGTTGTCGGCGTGCACACCGCCATTGACGATATTCATCATTGGCACCGGCAAGGCCCGCGCCGACGTGCCGCCAACATAGCGATAGAGCGGCTGATTATTGGCAATAGCGGCTGCCTTCGCCACCGCGAGCGAGACGCCGAGAATGGCGTTGGCGCCGAGCCGGCCTTTGTTCGGCGTGCCGTCGAGCGCGATCATCGCTTCGTCGATCTTGACCTGCGCTTCCGCCTCCATGCCGCCGATGGCGTCGAAGATCTCGCCATTGACCGCCTCGACCGCTTTCTTCACGCCCTTGCCGAGATAGCGCTTCTTGTCGCCATCGCGCAGTTCCACGGCTTCGTGCGCCCCGGTCGAGGCACCGGACGGCACGCCGGCGCGGCCGACCGATCCGTCATCGAGAACGACGTCAACCTCGACGGTCGGATTGCCGCGGCTGTCGAGGATTTCGCGGCCGATAATGTCGACGATGGCGGACATGGTGGCTCCCGGTATGATGTGAATGCCGGGGCTTCTACAGGATCGGGCAGGCTCTTGTCATGCCGTCCCCAATCGAGGCATGCAGAAGTCCCATAGAGAACCGTCATGACCAAGAAGCCATTGCAACTCGGCCGCCCGGCCGCGATTCCCGCCTCCCCCGACCAGGCGATCCTCGATCGCGTCGGCAATCCGCATCCGGGCTCGGATTACGTCGCGCGCTTCACATTCCCCGAATTCACCTTGATGTGCCCGGTGACCGGTCAGCCTGATTTCGCGACACTGGTTATCGATTATGCGCCCGCGAAATGGCTGGTGGAGTCGAAATCGCTCAAACTTTATCTGAACAGTTTCCGCAATCATGGCGATTTCCATGAAGCCTGCACGGTGTCGATCGGCAAGAAGCTGGTCACCGTGCTGAAACCGAAATGGCTGCGCATCGGCGGCTATTTCCATCCGCGCGGCGGCATGCCGATCGACGTATTCTGGCAGGCCGGCAAATTACCGGCGGGCGTTTGGGTGCCAGATCAGGGCGTTGCGACCTACCGTGCGCGTTGATGCGTTATCGAGTGAATGTTGGGAGTACGTTCCATGCGTCAGAGAATGATTGCGACGATTGCTGCAGTTGCCGCGATGCTTGTTTTTAGTGGAAGTCTTTTGTCGCCGGCATTGGCGGCCAAGCATGAACGGGCAAAGGCGACCGGTGCCTGTGCGCAGCCGTCAAACCGCTGCATCTCCGATTGCGACGCACTCAATTGGTGTACGATGTACACCTGCGTGAGTGGGCAATCGACGCCGGTGCCGGTGTGGCGCTGCTATCAGCCGAGCGGGCTTTGCCTCGCCCCGCATTGTTGAAGGTTTAGCGCGGCGCGGCGTAGCTGACGGCGGTCGCGGCCATCGGCACCAGATGCCGCGGCACCACAACGCGCTGGCCTTCTATGAGCGTCTGGTCGGTGAGTGAGCTGTTAATCTGGTTCACCGACCACAGCGGAACTTTATAAGCCACCGCGATCGATTTGAGCGTGTCGCCGGCATGCGCCGAAACGGGCACGCCTGAGTCCCACAATTCGACATTCACGTCGGACGGCACTTGCAGATGGATCGGCACAGCCTCGCCCTGCTCTGTCGCCGGCGTCGACACCAGATCTTTGATCTTGGTGACGATCTGCTCCTGGATGCGATCGGCCTTCTCGATATTGACGTGAATGATTTCGGTGTGTTCTTTCAGATTGAAGCTCGCGTAATGGCCGTGGAAACGCGCGCCTTGCACAACATTGCCGCCGCCCATCATGTTCGACGACTGAAACACATTGATGTAGCGCTCGACATTCGGCGGTACGTCATCGGCGATGCGGCTCGGGTCATAGGTGACGAGCAAACTGACCGGGATGCCCTCGCCATTGAGCCTTTCGGCGATGGACAGCGCGGCATCGCCGCCCATCGAATGGCCGATCAGAATGACCGGCTGCGGATCGCGGCGGTAATCGGCGATCACCTGCTCGGCGATCTGCCGCCAGACGAGATAGGTGTTGGTGTCAGCCGGCAGGCCGATGCGCTTGATGCGGTCGCCGAGCTTATCGACGCCGCGCGAATAGATCAGCCCGGCAATGCCGCGGAACAAATAGGCGCGGCCGCGTGGGTCGGTCGTGACTTTCTGGGCGGTGGGCGGCGGCGATGTCACTGTCGGTGGCGTAATGGGCATTGTGGGGTCAGCGTCGGCATAGGCGACCGGCTTGGTGTAGAGCGCGGGCTTCACGGTCGGGACTGGAGCCGGTGCGACGGCATATGTTTTGTCTTCGGTCGATGCGCGCGCGAACAGCGAACTCATCGCTGCGGAATCGGCGCGATCCGAATTGTCGGAAGATGCGGTGCTTGCCGCAACGTTTGCAGAAGAAGTAGCGCCGGTCGAACCGGTGCTGTCGGGCTTCGACCACGCGGTCTGTTTGCCCGTTGTGAAGGCCGAGTTCATGTCCGGTTCGAATACCGAATAGCCGCTGCAACCGGCGAGAGATCCGGCAAGGCCCAATGCGACGATCAGAGGTGCGATTTGCCTCAAACTGACCCCTCGTGCCCGCGCGGGACGCGTAACGGCTTTCGCTTCTCGGCAGTTCAGCCGATCAGGGGAAAAGACCCCGAAAACCTTAATTTCCGGCGAACATCCTTAATTTATTCTGACCGGATGGCGCTTCCGTCGGAATCGCCGCACCAAATCGCGCTCGCGGGGCATTTTCGTGGCGAAATAGCGAGGGTGAGGTTATGTACGGGCGCAATGAATAAGCCCGTGAATCAATCAATGAATCAGCCCGGAAATCGCGCTCCCCGCATTTCCTTCGTTTCGCTCGGTTGCCCCAAGGCACTGGTCGATTCGGAGCGCATCATCACGCGGTTACGGGCTGAAGGGTACGAATTAACCCGCGGCCATGACGGTGCCGACCTCGCCATCGTCAACACATGCGGGTTCCTCGACAGCGCCAAGGCAGAATCGCTTTCCGCCATCGGCGCGGCCATGGCTGAGAACGGCAAAGTCATTGTCACCGGCTGCATGGGCGCAGAACCGGAGCAGATCACGGCCGCGCACCCCGGCGTGCTCGCCATCACCGGGCCGCAGCAATATGAAAGCGTGCTCGACGCAGTCCACCGCGCCGCCCCGCCGCTGCACGACCCTTATGTCGACTTGATCCCGCCGGAAGGCGTGAAATTGACGCCGCGGCACTATGCTTATCTAAAGATTTCAGAGGGATGCAATAATCGTTGCACCTTCTGCATCATCCCGAAATTACGCGGTGATCTGGTGTCGCGGCCGGCGGCCGATGTGTTGCGCGAGGCCGAGAAGCTCGTCGCCGCGGGCGTCAAGGAACTCCTGGTGATTTCCCAGGACACCTCGGCCTACGGCGTCGACCTCAAATACGCGACCAGTGCCTGGCAGGGCCGCGAGGTGCGGGCGAAATTCCTCGATCTCGCCCGCGAACTCGGCGAGCTCGGCGCCTGGGTGCGGCTGCACTACGTCTACCCTTACCCGCATGTCGACGAAGTCATCGGCCTGATGGCCGACGGCAAGATCCTGCCGTATCTCGACGTGCCGTTTCAGCATGCCAGCACGGACGTGCTCAAACGCATGCGCCGGCCGGCGGCGCAGGAAAAAACGCTCGAGCGGATCCGCGCCTGGCGGGATATCTGCCCCACTCTCACCATTCGCTCGACCTTCATCGTCGGCTTTCCCGGCGAGACAGATGCAGATTTCGAAATGCTGCTGGATTGGCTCGGTGAAGCGCAGCTCGATCGCGTCGGCTGTTTTCGCTACGAGCCGGTCGCAGGCGCAACTGCAAACGACCTCGCAGCGCCTGTGCCTGACGCGGTGAAAGAAGAACGCTGGCATCGTTTCATGGCACGCCAGCAGGAGATTTCGCGCAAGCGGCTCAAGCGCAAAGTCGGCACGCGCGAGCGCGTCATCATCGACGAGGTTGGCCCGACGGTTGCAAAGGGCCGCAGCCGGGGCGACGCGCCGCAGATCGACGGCACGGTCTATGTTGCAAGCCGCCGGCCGCTTCGCGTTGGCGAAATCGCCACAGTGAAAATTGAGCGTGCCGAGGCTTATGATCTGCACGGCACCGTGGTCGGCTACTGACGGCGCGCCGACACGAGCTACCGTTCGCCCAAAACTGCGGCCACGGCGCCGGTAAGCGTTGCGAGTTCGTCTTCCGCGATCGCGAAGGCCGGCGTCAGATAGACGATATTGCCGAACGGCCGGACGAAAACGCCTTTGTCGATAAAGCGCTGGCGTAGGGCATTGAGATTTTCGATGCGGTCGAGTTCCACTACACCGATAGCGCCTTTGACGCGGACGTCGGCAACGCCTGGTAGGCTACGGCATGGCTCCAGGCCGGCTTTCAGGCCGGCGGTAATTCTCCCCACCTGCGCGGCACGCGGTTCGCGCTCAAACAGATCGAGCGAGGCGTTGGCGGCGGCGCAGGCGAGCGGATTGGCCATGAAGGTCGGCCCGTGCATCAGCGCTTTCGTCGGGTCGTCAGACCAGAACGCGTCGAAGACCTTGCGGCTGGCGATCGTCGCCGCGAGCGGTAGGGTGCCGCCCGTGAGCGCTTTCGACAGCGTGATGATGTCCGGCACGATGCCGGCATTCTCGAACGCGAACATCGTTCCAGTGCGCAGGAAGCCGGTGAAGATTTCATCGAAGATCAGCAAAATCTCGTGCCGGTCGGCGAGCGCGCGCAGCGTCTTGAGCACGTCGGCATCGTGGAAGCGCATGCCGCCGGCACCTTGCACCAACGGCTCGACAATGAACGCTGCAATCTCGTCGGCCTGCTTGTCGAGCAATGTTTCCAGCGCGCTTGTGCTCGCCTCATCGACTGGCAAATCGACAATGATCTGTTCCGGCAGCAAGCCGCGGAAGGCTGCGTGAAAGCTTCCTTCCGGATCGGATACGGCCATCGCGCCGGTGGTGTCGCCGTGATAGCCGCCTTTGAAAGCCACGATGCGATGTCGCCCGTGGACGCCGCGGTTCGTCCAATATTGCACCGCCATTTTCAGCGCGACTTCGACGGCGACCGAGCCGGAGTCGCTGAAAAACACCCGGTCGAGATCTTGGTGGGGGTTTCGCGGCAGCATCGCGGTGAGCCGCCGCGCCAAGCTCAGCACCGGCTCGTGCACCAGGCCGCCGAACATTACATGCGGCATTGTCTTAAGCTGTGCTTCGACGGCAGAGCATATATGCGGATGATTATAGCCGTGGCAGGCGGTCCACCACGACGCGATGCCGTCGATCAATTCGCGGCCGTCGGCAAGCTGGATGCGGCAGCCTTCGGTCGACGCGACTGCAAGCGGCGCCGGCGCCGTCTTCATCTGCGCATAAGGCCGCCAGGCGTGGTCGAGCCCGGCCCGATACCAAACCGGCCCGTCTGCCCCTACGCCGTTGTTTTTACTGGTATTGTCCGACATTCCGCGTTTTCATGAAGCATTGGATATATCCAATGCGGGCTTTGGATATATCCAATATTCCGTTCGAGGGTCAGTAAGGCGATGCGTTCGCTCGACGAATTTGCCGGCGAGAAGCTGAAAAGTCTGGACGAGGCGAAGTTGCGCCGCTCGCCGGCCGTGACTGCACGCGACAACATTTGGGCCGAGCGCGACGGCCGGCGGCTGTTGTCGTTCTCCTGCAACGACTATCTCAATTTGAGCCAGCACCCCGATGTGATCGCGGCCGCGCTTGATGCGACAACGCGCTATGGTGTGGGCGCCGGCGCGTCGCGGCTCGTGACCGGCAACCATCCGCTCTATGCGGACCTTGAAAGCAGGCTTGCTCGGCTGAAGGGCACTGACGCTGCGTGTGTCTTCGGTTCAGGCTATCTCGCCAATACCGGGATCATTCCGGCGCTGGCCGGTCCCGGCGATCTGATCGTGGTCGACGAACTATCCCACTCCTGCATCCATACCGGTACGAAGCTTTCTGGCGCTGCTGTCGAAACCTATCGTCACGCGGATGTCGAACACGCCGAGGCGCTGCTCGTCGCGCATCGTGCCGGCAAGACGCGTGCGCTAATCGCGACTGACGGCGTGTTTTCCATGGATGGCGATCTCGCTCCCCTCGTCGATCTGTCGGCGCTGGCTATGCGTTTCGATGCCTGGCTTCTGGCCGATGATGCGCATGGTCTCGGCGTGGTTGGTGGCGGCCGCGGCTCGATCTTTGCCAATGGCAAACCGGCCGACGTGCCGCTGCAAATGGGGACGCTGTCGAAAGCGGTCGGCGCTTATGGCGGCTATCTTTGTGCCTCGCAGCCGGTGATCGATCTGATGCGCACCCGCGCCCGCACCTTCGTCTATTCGACCGGGCTGCCGCCGTCGGTCGTCGCCGCGGCGAGCGCGTCGCTCGACATCATCGAGCGCGAAACCGATTATGTCGCGCAGCCCTTGCGCAAGGCACGAATGTTCGCGCGTGCGCTCAATCTGCCCGCAGCACAAAGCGCGATCGTGCCGGTTATTGTTGGAGACAACGAAGCGGCGCTGGCGGCTTCGAACATGCTCCGCGACGAGGGCTTTCTCGTTGTTGCCATTCGCCCGCCGACCGTGCCGCAAGGCACCGCGCGGCTGCGTTTTGCCTTTACCGCGCAGCATCCGGACAATGAGATCGAGCGGCTCGCCGAAATCGTGCGAATGCGGGTCCTGAGGCACTAAGTGAGCGCGATCTTCATCACCGCGACCGGGACCGATGTCGGCAAGACTTTTGTTGCCACGTCGCTGATCCGGCATTTGCGGCGGATGGGACGCCTCGTCGAGGCGATTAAGCCGGTGGTGAGCGGTTATGATCCCGTGTCGGCCGCAACAAGCGATCCCGGTTTGCTGTTGGACGCGCTTGGCATGCCCGTGACGGCGCAAGAGATTGACCGGATTTCGCCGTGGCGATTCAAAGCGGCGCTGTCGCCCGACCTTGCCGCCGAACGCGAAGGCCGCAACATCGACGTCGATGCTGTTGTCGGCTTTTGTCAAAGCGCGCTGAAGCAAAGGCGGGATATTCTCCTCATCGAAGGCATCGGCGGCGTCATGGTGCCGCTTGATGCAGAGCGGACGATCCTCGACGTGATGATGGCGCTGCAACTGCCGCTCATTTTGGTCACCGGCTCTTATCTCGGCACGATCAGCCATACTTTGACGGCGCTCGACGCGCTGTACCGGCGCGGCATGAAGGTCATGACGACAATTGTCAGCGAAACGCCGGGTGCAACGGTGACGCTCGACGACACTGTGGCGGCGATTGCGCGTTACGCCGAGCCGGTGATCGGATTGCCACGTATGACCGCGGAACAGGCATCGGGTCGAACGGCAAGCGCGGCAGCTCTCGATCGCATTTTCGGCGGCGCCTAGCCGTAGCTCGCTATTTGGCGAACCAATGCACCTGGACCAGCGTCTCTAGCGTCCCTTCGAGATTGAATAGTGCATGCAGGCCGAAGGTGAGCAGGGTCGAATTGCTGCGCCAGCGCATCCAGCCGAGAAACAGGCCGATGACGAAGATCTGCAACACGCCGGTCCAGTCATATTGGATATGCAGTCCGGACCAGAGCAGCGAGATCACGACGATCGCTGGCCAAGTCGAGGGTTCGGATCGCGCCCAGCCGCGGAACAGGAAACCGCGGAACATGATTTCTTCGCCCGCTGGCGCGACGATGATGGCAGCAAAGGCCATCGGGATCAGCCAGCCTTCCTGGGCTGCAGTGCTGTAGCTTTGTGTTTGAAACGCCGTCACGACAACATGGCCGCTGAAGTAAAGCAGCGCATCGGCAAGCGCGATCAGCGCGATCAGGCAAACAATCCCAATGACAATGTCGCGGCGCGGCGGCCAATGCAGCGCGAAATATTCGATTTGGTCGGCCTTGGCGCGCCACACCGCAAAGGCGAGCACGGCGATCGTGACTGGATTGGAAATGAAAACAAACAGTGTAACCAGTATGCCGTCGTAAGGTGTTTCCTGGATCGAATGCCAAAGGTCGGCGCGGGCGGCAATGATGGCCCCGAAGCCGATGACCTGGCCGGCGATCAGGGCGACGACAGTCCAGCCCAGTGTCGCCCAATAGCCCCAAATCCGCATGCGCGTTACGCCTCTCGTCGACTTCGCCTGCGGATTCCGGCCTTAAGCCCGCAAACCCACCTCACGATGATTCGAGATAAGCAGGCCAGCGGGAAAATTCCGGAGCGCCAAACGGAAGCCTATTTGAACGCCCCGGAACTTATTCGCGTTACGGGATCAGAATCGAAGAACCGGTAGTATTGCGGCCTTCGAGATCTTTATGCGCCTGCATCGCGTCTTTGAGCGCGTATTTCTGGTTGATCGGGATTTTCACCGCGCCCTTGCCGACGACATCGAACAGATCGTTGGCGATGGCGACGAGATCATCGCGCTTGGCTGCATAGGTGTTGAGCGTCGGACGGGTGGCGAACAGCGAGCCTTTGGCCTGGAGGATATTGATGTTGAAGGCGTCGATCTGGCCCGAGGCGCTGCCGTAGCTGACGAAATAGCCGAGCGGGCCCAGACAGTCGAGCGACTTCGGAAACGTGGTCTTGCCGATGCCGTCATAAACGACGTTGCACAGTTTGCCGCCGGTGATTTCTTTGGTGCGTTCGGCGAAATCCTCGTCGCGATAAAGGATGGTGTGATGGCAGCCATTCGCCTTGGCGAGTTCGGCTTTGTCCTTCGAGCCGACAGTGCCGATGACATTGGCGCCGAGATAATTGGCCCATTGGCAGAGAATGAGACCGACGCCGCCGGCTGCCGCATGGACGAACACATTCATCCCCTTCTCGACCTTGAATGTCCGGCGCAGGAGATATTGCGCGGTCATCCCCTTGAGCATCATCGCGGCCGCCTGCTCGTAGCTGATATTGGCCGGCAGTTTAAGCGCGCGATCGGCAGGCACGAGGCGTTCGGCGGCGTAGCCGCCAAGCGCCACGACATAGGCAACGCGATCGCCGACTTTGAGATCGGTCACGCCCGGACCGACGGCGGTCACTTCGCCCGCCGCCTCGTTGCCGGCAACGAATGGCAGGCCGACCGGCGATGGATACATGCCCATGCGAAAATAAGTGTCGATGAAATTGACGCCCGAGGCGTGCTGCCTGACCTTGACCTGACCCTGCCCCGGCGCGCCGATCTCGATATCTTCGTAAGTCAGAACTTCCGGGCCGCCGACTTTATGAACGCGTACTGCCGCAACCATTTTCCTCTCCTAAGACTTTTCCGATGACTTGATCTTGTGACTTTGAGTTTTTGTGGTGCGCGGATCATAGGCAGCGGCTGGTCGAACACAAGGTGCCGAAGTCGCCGCAGTTTTATCGCGCGCCAGACACGTTGAGCACGGCGCCGGACACGTACGAAGCCGCGTCCGACAACAGGAACAGCAACGCTTCGGCGATCTCATCTGGCTGACCCGGCCGGCCCATCGGAATGAACGGTGTTATTCGTTCAAGCCGTCCTGGTTCGTGAATTTCGGTGTCGGTTGGACCGGGCCGGATCGCGTTCACGCGGATGCCCTCCTTGGCGACTTCGCGCGCCAGCCCGTTGGTGAGCGCGTCTACCGCGCCTTTCGCCGCGGCGTAGAAAACATATTCGCCGGCACCGCCGGTGACGGCTGCGATCGAAGACAAAAACACGATCGATCCGCCTTTGCCACCATGGGTGGTCGACATGCGGCGTATCGCTTCGCGTGCGGAGATCAAGGCGCCAAACAGATTGACATCGATCACATCGCGAATGGTGTCGGCACTTGCTGCCTCCAGCCGCGAATTCTTGCCGCCGATACCAGACGAGTAGACAAAATGTGTGATCGGACCGAGCGCTTTGGTGGTCTCATCGAAGACGCGGACGATGTCGGCTTCTTTCGCCATGTCGCCCTGCAGGATAACAGCCTTGCCGCCGGCTTTGGTGACATCGTCTGCTGTGGCCTTCGCCGCCTCGGCGCGGGTGAGATAGTTGATCGCGACATCATAGCCGCGCGCGGCGGCGAGGCGCGCGGTCGAGGCGCCGATGCCACGGCTGCCGCCGGCGATCAAAAGAACGGGGCGCGTCATGAAAAGCTCCGGCGAAATTTATGGCTCTGAATGACGGCGGCGCAAAAAGCCGACGCCGATAAAATAGATTGCCAAGAGGCATAGAGCCGCAACCGTCCAAAAGCCAGGATCGAGATTTTTGGCGATGGCAAAGGCTGCGAGCAGCAGCCATGCGACCATCGCTGCTATGGTCAATCCACGCAAATGCACGATGCGGACCGGATGCACCACATGGAATGGAACGAAGGTCAGTATGGCGAGCGCAACGATGGCGGCGGCGCTCGGCCATGGTGCAAGCTTGATGAGGAACAGATAAAACACCGCGACATTCCACACGGCGGGAAAGCCGCGGAAATAATAGTCCGGGGTTTTCATCAGCCGATCGGCGAAATAGAGCGAGCCTGTGACGACAATGACGACGCCAAGCAGTGTCGCTGCGCTTGGCGGCAATAAGCCGCTGGCCGCGATCGCATAGGCCGGCACGAAAACGTAAGTCAAAATGTCGACGACAAGATCGAGTATGTCACCGGACCAGCGCGGGAGCACTTCGGCGACGTGGAGCCGCCGGGCGAAGCTGCCGTCGATGCCGTCGATGAAAAGCGCAATACCGAGCCAGACGAACATCAGCGGCCAATCGGCGTTGACGGCCGCGATCAAGGCAAGGAGCGCACAGCCGGCGCCACAGGCGGTGAAAATATGGACCGCAAAAGCCGCGGTTGCGACCGGGCGCGTCGGCTTTTCACCTGTCACAATTGGCTCCATGCGCTAAGCTTACACATGAAATCGAGTTTCGGGCGCAATACACTTTGGATAATTTGTAATTATCCCATTTGAATGTGCCGCCTTAAGGTCAAGTTCAGAGATTGGTTTAAGTGCTAAACGATCGTCAAAATCTCACGGCGGAAGTAGCTGTCGTCGGCGGCGGACCTGCCGGCCTGGTCAGCGCGATAGCGCTTGCGACGGCTGGCATTGAAACCGCACTGATCGCGCCTCAGGCGGTGCCGGATAACCGCACGACCGCTCTGCTTGCGAGTTCTGTCACCGCGCTTGAAACGCTCCGTGTTTGGGAGGCTTGTCGGCCGCATGCAGCACCGCTCAAGACTATGCGAATTGTCGACGACACCCGTCGCTTGTTGCGCGCGCCCGAGGTGACATTCGTCGCGGCCGAAATCGGGCTTGAGGCATTCGGTTACAACATCGAGAACCGTTATCTTCTTGCCGCGCTGGAAGCTCGCGTCGGCGCGTTAAAACTTGCACGCATAGCGACGACCGCGCTTTCCGTGAACACCGATGCAACCGGTGTCACCCTCCGGCATGCCGATGGTGAAGTGCGAGCGCGTCTCGTGGTCGGCGCCGATGGCGCGCGATCACTGTGCCGAGCGACCGCGAGCGTCAGCGCGACGCAACGGCGCTATCCGCAAACAGCTCTGACGCTCAATCTCGGGCATGATCGTCCGCACAACGGCATCACCACCGAATTCCATACCGAAACTGGTCCGTTCACGCTTGTTCCGCTTCCTGGCCTGCGCTCGAGCCTTGTCTGTGTGGTTGGTCCGGAAGACGCAGCCGAACTCGCGGCAATGCCGGACGGTGCGCTCGCGGTCGAAGCCGAACGCCGCGCGCATTCTCTGCTCGGCAGAATGCGTGTCGAACCTGGCCGCGGCGTTTTCCCGCTTATGATCGAAACCGCCGACGCTTTTGCGCGCAATCGGATCGCGCTGGTCGGTGAAACCGCGCACGTCGTGCCGCCCATCGGGGCGCAAGGACTTAATCTTGGGCTGCGTGATGCGGCCACTATAGCTGAAATTGTCGCAGATGCGCGGCGACAATGTGAGGACGCCGGCGGCGACGACGTACTTCGTCGCTACGATGCGGCCCGGCGCGCCGATGTGACCAGCCGCTCTATCGCCATCGACATGCTCAATCGCAGTCTGATCAGCGATTTTCTGCCGATGCATGGTGCGCGGGGGCTGTCGCTTTATTTTGCCGATCGTATCGGCCCATTGCGGCGGGCTTTGATGCGCGAGGGCGTGACGCCAATCGCCTCACAACCGCGGCTGATGCGCGGTGAGATGGTATGACGCTGTAGCGGAACACCATTTCCTAGGCACTACTGGCGCTAAAAGCGGCTTGGCGGGCTTGGGCTTTCAGGAAAGACTATGCTGAATTATTGGGCTTTTGAGGCTGGCTGATGAAACTGCCGCGCAATTTTTTCAAGCCGCTTGCCATCGGTGCGCCGGCGCCGCTCCGCGAATTGCCGTTGCGGCTCGAACGCATGATCCATTTCGTGCCGCCGCATATCGAAAAGGTCCGCGCCAAGGTGCCGGAACTGCTCGCGCAGGTCGATGTCGTGCTCGGCAATCTTGAAGACGCGATCCCGGCCGACGCCAAGGAAGCGGCGCGCAAAGGCTTCATCGCCATGGCGCAGGCGAGCGACTTCGGCAGTACCGGTTTGTGGACGCGCATCAATGCGCTCAACTCGCCCTGGGTGCTCGACGATCTTACCGAAATTGTCGCCGCGATAGGGAACAAGCTCGACGTCGTCATGCTGCCCAAGGTCGAAGGCGCCTGGGACATCCACTATCTCGATCAATTCCTTGCACAGCTTGAGGCCAGGTACGGCGTCAAAAAGCCGATCCTGATCCACGCCATCCTTGAGACAGCCGAAGGCGTCGACAATGTCGCTTCGATCGCTGTGGCCTCGCCGCGGATGCACGGTATCAGCCTCGGCCCAGCCGATCTCGCCGCGTCTCGCGCAATGAAGACAACACGCGTCGGCGGCGGCCATCCCGATTACAAGGTGCTGGCTGATGCCGCCGGCGACGGACCGCGCGCCGCCTTCCAGCAGGATCTGTGGCACTACACCATCGCCAAAATGGTCGATGCCTGTGCCGCCGCTGGCATCAAATCTTTCTACGGTCCGTTCGGCGACTTCGCCGACAGCGCGGCTTGCGAGGCGCAATTCCGCAATGCCTTCCTGATGGGCTGTGCGGGCGCTTGGACGCTGCATCCGAACCAGGTGTCGATCGCCAAGCGGGTGTTCTCGCCTGATCCCAGCGAGGTGGCTTTCGCCAAGAAGATTATCGATGCCATGCCCGATGGCACCGGCGCTGTCATGATCGACGGCAAGATGCAGGATGACGCCACCTGGAAGCAGGCCAAAGTGCTGGTCGACCTCGCCCGGATCGTCGCGGCCAAAGATCCCGAAATGGCACAGCGGTACGGCCTATGAACGCGCGGAACTCAGCCGTGCCCCGGTGGCATTGCAATACTCCCCCCGTCTGGCTGTAAAATAGCTCCTGTTATGAGCAAGATTCGCATGAGTAAGATTCGTAGCGCCAAGTATCAGATCGGCCAGATCGTCCGGCACCGCCTCTATCCGTTCCGGGGCGTGGTATTCGACGTCGATCCGATCTTCGACAATACCGACGAATGGTACGAGGCGATCCCGGCCGAGGTCCGGCCGCATAAGGATCAGCCGTTCTATCATCTGTTCGCCGAGAACGAGGAAACCGAATACGTCGCTTATGTCTCGGAGCAGAACCTGCTGCCCGACACCAGCGGCGAGCCGGTCCGGCATCCGCAAGTCGCTGAAGTCTTCGTCAAAGACGGCAAAGGCGGTTATCGCCCGCGCGCGGCGACCACGCACTAGATCGCAACAGTCGGCACAAACGCAACGAGGCCACCCAGCTGGAGCTGGATGGCCTCGCGGAATGCGTTGTGCAGAAGTTTTGCGCGATCTCTTACTGCTTCGGTGCCGGCGTCGCTGAAGACTGCGGCGCGCCCTGCTGCTGCTCGAGCTTCTTGCGCGCTTCATCGGCGCGGCGCTGTAATTCGTCTTGTAGCTTCTTCTGCTGTTCCTCAAAGACCTTCGGATCGGTCGGCGGACCGTCATAGGCCTTGGCGAAATCGCCAAGCGGCAGAACCAGCGAAATCGGCTGTCCGGTCGAATTGATGGCTTGGACGACGAGGCCCTGGCCTTTCTTCATCTTGCCGATCAAGTCCGGGTTCGCTTCGTAGTCGGCCATGCAGCCATTGGTGAAACAGATCACGTAAGGCGCGGTCATCGGCTGGTTCTGATCAACGATGACGCGGGTGCCATGCACGAGTTGCATGCCGAGCGGCAGAGTCACGCGCAGAATCTTCTTCGGCTCACCTTCCGGCTCGATCAGCACCGCGGCAACGACTGGCATGCCGGATTCGATACGGGCGTCCTTGCCGGTGAAGCAGACTTGCTTCGAGTTGGGATCGTTCTGGTTCTTCAGACAGAATTTGGTCCAGGGCGAAAAGATCAGCTGCGGTTGCTGCTGGTCGCCGCCGCCTTGCGCCTGCGGTGCCGGTTGCGCCTCAGGTGCTGGGGCGGGAGCTGCGGCTGGTGCCGGCGCCGCGGGCTTCTTTGCCGGAGCGGTCGCGGCCGGTTTCGGCTTGGCTGCGGGAGCGGCTGGAGCCGGCGCGGGCGGCGCTTGCGCAAGTGCGAGCGAAGCCGCCAAGGTCAACGCAGCGGCTAAGCTTGCGGATTTAGCGATGACAGCGAGCGTTCGGCTCGCCGGCCTGACCGGCGCCGACGCGTTCGAATAGATCATGAATGGTGTCCCTCTTTCGTGCTGCCACCGGTCGAGCGTCCGAAGCCGCAAAGGCTCGTCCATCGACCTCGTCAGACTTAGCCTGATCCGATATCGGGCATACCCGACATCCCGTCGCCGCGCCGCGCGAGCCCCCAATGCGGGGTCAATCGACGCAGAATACGGCAACAGCGTGGCCCGCCGGTGAAACCGGCGAAGCCAGCGATGTAAACCGCCCGGCCCAATAGCCTAATTGTGGCCGCAGATAAAGGGCGGATTGGGAAGCTGGCGCGTCGTGTTCCGCGGTGCCGACAGGTCCGCGTGATACAGTCGCGAAAGGGTGCGATCCGAATCGCCTTTAACCGCTTTCGCGCAACCACTGCCGCCAATGACAAATCCGCAATCCGGTCGTGCCGGCTTTGGAATGCGTGCCGCGGTCACGAGCCTTGGTCTCGCGCTGTTTCTGTTTGTCTTCGCGCATGCCACGCGAGCGGACGCCGCCTACGCCATCGCCATGCATGGCGCGCCGGCGCTGCCGGAGGATTTAACCGCGCTGCCTTATGTAAATCCTGACGCACCGAAAGGCGGCCGGCTGGTGGAAGGCGTGCTCGGCACCTTCGACAGTCTCAATCCGCTGATCGTCCAAGGCCTACCGCTACAGCCGATCCGCGGCTATGTCGTCGAAAGCCTGATGGCGCGCAATTACGACGAGCCGTTTACGCTTTACGGTTTACTGGCGCGTTCCGTCGAGACCGATGATGCGCGAAGCTATGTTACCTTCGGTCTCGATCCAGCGGCGCATTTCTCCGACGGCGTACCGGTCACCGCCGACGACGTGATCTTTTCCTGGCAGCTCTTGCGCGATCACGGCCGGCCGAACCATCGCACCTATTATGCGAAGGTCGCCAAAGCAGAGAAGCTTGACCCGCGCACGGTGCGTTTCACTTTTGCCGACGCCGGTGATCGCGAATTACCATTGATCCTCGGCCTTATGCCGGTGCTGCCGCAACACGCTATCGATGTCGCGACCTTCGAGAGTACGTCCTTGGCAAAGCCGATTGGCAGCGGGCCCTATGTCGTTGACGCTGTTGATGTTGGAAAAAGCGTCAGCTTCAAACGCGATGCGAATTATTGGGGCCGCGATCTGCCGATCAATCGCGGCCTGTGGAATTTCGATCAGCTGCGCTTCGATTTCTATCGCGACGGCAACGCCTATTTCGAAGCCTTCAAAGCCGGGCTTTACGACGTGCGGAGTGAGACCGATCCGACCCGCTGGCAGACGGGCTACGATTTTTCCGCGATGCGCGACGGCCGCGTGATCAAAGAGACATTCAACAACGGTCTGCCGAAATTCGCCTCCGACTTCGTCTTCAATACGCGGCGCGCGGCGTTTGCCGATATTCGCGTGCGTCAGGCAATCGCATTGCTGTTCGATTTCGAATGGATCAATCGCAATTTCTTTTTCAATCTGTACAAACGCAGCGCGAGCTTTTTCGATGACTCCGAACTGAGCGCCTATCACCGCCCGGCCGATGCCAAGGAACGGGCGCTGCTGGCGCCCTACCCTGATGCGGTGCGGCCCGATGTGCTCGCGGGCACCTGGTCGCCGCCAGTAAGCGACGGATCGGGACGCGACCGCGATACGCTCCGCCAAGCGCTCGCGCTATTCAAAGCCGTCGGCTACGAAATCAAAAACACCATCCTGAGCGGGCCCGATGGCCGGCCTTTCAGCTTTGAAATCATGGTCTCCGATCGTGACTCAGAGCGCCTCGCGCTTGCCTTTTCGACGAGCCTCGCGCGCGCCGGCATCAAGGTTCAGGTGCGATCGGTCGACGATGTGCAATATCAGCAGCGGCTCTCCACTTACGACTTCGACATGATCGAACATCGCTGGGAGCAGTCGCTGTCGCCCGGCAATGAGCAGGCGTTCTATTGGGGCTCGGCGGCGGCCGATCAGCAGGGCACGCGCAATTATATGGGCGTCAAGAGTCTCGCGGTTGATGCAATGATCGCTGCGATCCTGCGGGCGCGGGAACACGACGACTTCGTCGCCGCGGTGCGCGCGCTCGATCGCGTGCTGATCTCCGGCTCCTATGTAGTGCCGCTGTTTTATCTGCCGCAGCAATGGGTGGCGCGCTGGACGCCGCTGCTGCATCCGGCCCAGACCTCGGTGTCGGGTTATTTGCCGGAGACCTGGTGGCGCCAGCCGGCCAAAACCTCGCAATGACGTGGGCAGGGAAACGCCCGATAATCCAAAGATGATTCTCGGCGATCCGACCTCCAGCAGCCATGCCGAAAGCCTCGGCCGGATAACGCTCGACGAATTGTTCAGCCGCGCTGCGGCGCGACGTCCAGATGCGACGGCCCTTGTTGATCCGGCGAGCCGCTCCAGTCTCATCATCGGACCGCCGCCGCGCCGGCTGAGTTACGCCGAAGCCGATCGCATGGTCTCAGCCATCGCCGCCCGGCTTCGCGCTTTGCTGCCGGCCGATACCGTCGTCGGCATTCAGATGCCACAGACGATTGACGCCATCCTCGCCATTCTCGGCGTGCTCCGCGCCGGGCTGATCGCGGCGCCGCTGCCGCTTTTGTGGCGGCGCGCCGATCTTGTCACCGCACTCGGCCGCGCTGGAGCTAAGGCATTGGTCGCTGGCCGCCGTAACGGTGGCTTCGACTATGCGCAGTCCGCGCTCCACGTCGCTGCCGAGGTGTTTTCGGTCCGCTATGTCTGCGGCTTCGGCGGCGACCTGCCCGACGGCATGGTCGCGCTCGATGACATGTCGGCGGCAGCCGACGCAGAAGCTCTGCCGCCGCTCGATCGCGACGGCAATGCTGCGGCTCATCTCGCCGCCATTACTTTTGAGATGAGCGAGCATGGTCCGGTGCCGGTCGCACGCCGGCATCTTGAATTGCTCGCCGGCGGCTTAGGCGTTTTGTTGGAAAGCGGGATTGCGGCGAATACCGCGATCCTGTCGACCATGGTGCCCGCTTCGTTTGCGGGTCTTTGTTTGACTATGGTGCCGTGGCTCCTGTCCGGAGGCACGCTCGTCCTGCACAAACCTTTCGACGCCGAGATTTTCACCCGCCAGTGGCGCGACGAGAAATGCAGCAAGCTAGTCCTGCCGGGGCCGGTTGCTTTTAGCCTTGCGCAAATCGCCGCTCTGCCCACGCCTGCGACCATTATTGCCACATGGCGCGCGCCGGAGCGGGTCGCCGATAGCCCGGATTGGACGCAATTCGGCGCGCCTCTCATCGACGTGTCGTTGTTTGGTGAGGCGGCGCTTGTAGCTCTCAAACGCAGCGGTGACGGCAAGCCGAATGCGCTGCCGCTTGGTCCTGTGCTGGCCCCAAGCATCGGCACGGACGGCGTGACGGTTGCCGAAGTGACTGTCACGTCCAAATCTACGATCGCGCTGCGCGGCTCGATGGTGCCACGGCATACTTTCCCGCCCGGCATCGATCAGTCGGATCAACCCCACTTCGCGATCGGCGAAAATGGTGCTGTCGACACTGGTTATGCCTGCCGGACCGATCTCCTCAACAACACCGTGAAAGTGACCGGCACGCCGGCCGGCGTGGTCAATGTCGGCGGCTCGCGGCTGCCGCTTGCGTTGTCGCGGGATAAGATCGCTCGCATCGATGCCGCGGCCACCCTCGATGTCGCCCCCGATCTATTGCTCGGGCATCGGCTCGTCGGCACCACCGCCGATCCGCAAACGATGCAAGCGGCGCTTGCGGCCGCAGGCCAAAATCCATTGCTCGCCCATGCCTTTGCCGCGCAGGCGGCGCCGAATGAAGGCGCGGGTGAAGCGGCTGCGGCGGTCGCCTGAGGCGCGTCGCGCTTTGCGTTGACGCGATATTAACGGCACTTCGGCAATGTAACGGACTGTTGCTGTAAGAGTGCGCGTAGTTGTCATGGCGTTGCAGGGGCCGTTCGCCGTTATTGCCGATACATCGGCGCCGGATGTGGTCGACGCTCTGCGCGCGGCCGGTGCGTACCCGATTGTCGAGGCGAGTTGGGCTGACGCTCCAAGTGCGCTGGCTACCATCGAGCCGGAAGCCGTCGTGCTGGCCGAGCTCACAACCGAGCAATCCCACATCGACGCCCTGCAACACACGCTCGCCGAACTGCGCGCCAAAAACGGTCTCTATATGCCGGTCCTTGCGCGGATGCGTGATGACGGCGCGTGTCCCCTACCCGGCACGCTGACGATTGCCGCAAGCGCGCCGCCGGCGCGGCTGGTGCGCCGGCTGACGACGGCGCTTCGTGTTCGTACGCTCCACGGGACGGTTGCGCGCCGCGTGCAAACCCTCACGTCGCGCGGTGAGCCGGTGCCGGCATGGCCCGAGCGCGATCCGCTCGAGGAAGCAAGCGTGCTGGTCTGCGGTCGAGGCCGCTTCTATCCGGCGCTCTCGGTCGCGATGGGCGAGCGCGTCGGTGTTGTCGGTGCGCTGAGTGTCGAGAGTGCAGCGCGCGCGCTCAATGTCCGCGAGCTTGACGGCATGGTGATCGGCGACGGTTTCGGTCCGCGCGTGGTTGAAGCGCTGCTGACTGTGCTTGCCGACAATGTGGGCTTTCGCGATTTGCCGGTGGTGGTGCTCGGCGGCCATCCCGGCATCATCGAACCTTACGCCCTGGAGCTCGGCAATCTCGAACGTGTCGGCGACGGCGCCGAACGCGTCGTCGACCGCATTTTACCTTATGTCCGGCAGCACGCTTATGGCGAGCGTTTGAAGCGCATGCTCAAATCGCTTGATGCCAAGGGTATGCTTGACCCCGACACCGGCCTTCTCGCTCACGACGCGTTCTGGCGCGATCTCAATCGTGCGGTCGATGACGCCGAAAAACGCGGCACAGGCCTTTCCATCGCGCGCTTCTCGTTCGACGGCAGCGATCGCCGCACCAGTCTTGACGCAGCACGGCTCCTCGCCCGGCTGATGCGCCAAGTCGACTTTGCCTGCCGCGAAGTCGACAATTCGATCTTCGCCGTGTTTACCGAGACCGATTTGCGCGCCGCCCATGTCGTCGCGCGCCGCATCGCCGGCTTGCTCAAACACAGCATGACGGCGCCGGACCAGAACAAGCGCGGCATCGAAGCTGCGGTAACTCTTGCCACCTTGAAGCCGACTGACGACGTCAATTCTCTGATCGCCCGGGTGGTCGGCGAGGTTGCGGCCAATTAACGCGATCACCATGTAGATTGGCGCCGGGGTTAAGTCATTCTCGGTATATGTCCAATACGATATGCTTGGAGCTAGCGACTCGCAGTTCCGCTACATGTTTAGAGTTGCACCCTTTGATTTGCACGCTTGGATTTGCCAATGGACGACCGGACCGAAACCCGCCCTACCGTGAACATCGATGTCGTCTCCGACGTCGTTTGTCCGTGGTGCTATATCGGCAAGCGCCGGCTTGAAAACGCAGTCGCGCTCGTGCCCGATGTGAATGTCGCCATCAATTGGCGGCCTTATTTCCTGAATGACTGGATCCCGCGCGAAGGCATTGACCGTCAGACTTATCTTGAGACCAAATTCGGTTCGGTCGAACGCTATGCGGTGATCGCTGAGCGGGTCGCTTCGGCGGCAGCGCTGGAAGGTCTGACATACGGGCACGCCACCATCGGCCGCCAGCCCAACACGCTCGATTGCCACCGTTTGATTCTGTGGTCGCGGAGCGCCACCGATCCGGCGCGAATGAAGCAACGCCTGATGGATCTCTATTTTGCGGAAGGCGCCGACCTGACCGATCCGAAACAGCTCATTCAAGCAGCGGTCGATGTCGGTATGGATGGCGACCTGGTGCGGCGGCTTTTGGCAAGCGATGCCGATATCGACCGCATTGAAGGCGAAGCCAATGCGGCGAAGGAAGCCGGCATTGATGGCGTGCCTTGCTTCGTGTTCGGCGGCAGCGTCATCGTCACCGGTGCGCAATCGCCGGAATATCTTGCCAGCGCGATCGAGCGTACGGCCGGCCGGCATTCGCGATTGCGCGCTTAAGCGCAATCGCTTTGCTATCGACGCATTTACGCTTTCAAATCATTCTACGCTTTCACGTCATTGTCGCATTTGGTGGGGCGTCCGCTATACCAACGCGCATCGTGCTGCGTATTGCAGCAGCGTCTTGGTAAATTTCATGCTTTGCCACGAAGTGTGTTGCTGCATTTGCATAACCGCTCTGCGTAAAGTCGCAGCGATCAAATAAATTCGCTCTCGTTTATTTTCGTTTTACGCTCTGTCATCAGTAATTTACGGGCAAGCCTCTATATTTTTGTCGACGGTCGATACAGGGTTTGTGAAAGCGCGCCCTGCTTCGCAACAAAAACCTCCCGCAGAGCCAACACGATGAAAATGCCTACGGTCACTCAGCCGCGTGCCGCCGTTTTTCTTTTTCAGAAAAGCAGGTGTATCGATGCTTGATAAAACCACCGTAAAAGCACCGGCGGAATTGGCCGCCAAAGAAATCTTTATGCTGTTTCCGACCCCGATGTTCACGGGGCGGCTTCCCGATGTCGCGCTATGCGACCGCATCGAGCAAAAGCTGCAACAGATGCGCCGTGCGGGCTTGGGCAGCTTCTCGCGTGAAGGCGCGATGCTCGCTTATATGTCGCCGGAAAATCTACAGACGCTTCCCGAGATGCAGCCGCTCGTCGACGTGATCATGACGGAATCTGCCAAGGTCCTCGACGTCTATGCGATGAAGCGGGAGGCGCACTACATCACCAATATGTGGGCGAATATCGCCAATCCGAACCGCCGCCACGGGATGCATCATCACCCGAACTGCTTCTTGAGCGGTCTGGTCTATATCAAGACGCCGAAGAATTGCGGCCCGACAGTGTTCGCTTCACCGCGCGTGCTGACGAAAAATCTCGAACCGACTTATCTGAAAAAGAACGAGTTTAATGCCGATGTCTTCGTGATGCCGGCAGAGAAAGGCCGCATGTTGATGTGGCCAAGTCATGTGCCGCATTCGGTCGAAGAAGGCTCAGCGAATGAATCCGAGGAGCGGATCGTCGTCGCCTTCAACATCATGATCCGCGGGCTGATCGAGGTGTCCACCGCGCGGTTGGATTTGCGGTAAGGAGCGCACGCTCTTTCGCCGTCACGGCCGGAATAAATCCGGCGATGATGCTTGATACGGCTACCCTTGCTGCGCGAACCAGATACCGGCTTCGCCGGTTGTGCGCCACATCACGCGGCATTGTCGCACCCGCCGCCCGGTATCGAAGCAGAGATCGAATTCGCTCGGCAGATCGTTGGCGCCGCGCAACTGCAGCCCCGCCCCTTCCGCGCTGATGTTGCGCACCACGCAGGCGATGGCCGACAGCCCGGGCGCTAAGATCTTCGCGCCTTTGAAACAGTTCGTCCTCGGAAAACGCCGCCGGTTATTCATGACCAGCCTCCGGTGAATGGTTTTGCTGCAAATTGTCTTAGTCTCGATCTATTGCGCGCGGGCAAATGCGACCGAAGACAAACACTTAATTTTTAGAAACGCTGTACCGCGACGGAGGCCTCGGCCTCCGCTACTTGCCGATCGCTTGACCGCAGCCCGGCAGGCATGACGCCGTCATGTCGGGATGAACGTGGTAGGCCCGCTTTGCGTAATCCATCATCGCTGAGGCAGTCAGCTGAGGTTCGGCGGACAAATCGCCGGAATCAACTGCGCCGGATAGCTGATCGAGAAACGCTATCGTATCGACCCGCTTCGGCATCGCTGCCGTGGCAGCCTTCGGTTGCGGCAGAGCTTGCGCAAGCGGCGGGAGTTCGGCGCGCGTGATTTTCTGCGGCGCTGCCACATCGGTCCGCGCGATTTTCGGAGAGGGTGTTGCGTCGGCAAGCGCGACTTTCACGGGTTGCGCGGTATCAGCGCGTGCGGCTTTCAAATCAGAACCATGCGTCTTCGCGGTACTCCGCGGCAGGTCGACTTTTGCGGTTTTGCTGCCGACGACGACCACTTTGTTCGTGCCAGGCGCTTTGTTGTCATCGCCAACGCCATCCTCATCAGCCAGCTTGTTGTCTTCGGCATAACCCAGCGGCGCCGCCGGCTGAGCCTGTGCCACTTCTACTGGCTCGGCCGTCGATAGTTTGGCGACTTCGGTTTTAACGAGATTGCGGAATTGGCTGCTGAACTGCGCGCCCGGATGGGAATCGTGATTGGCGATATATTCGATATTCGGACCGACCAGCTTTTTCGATCCCATACCGCCCATCGTTTCCCATTCATTGGGATTATAGATTTCGACGAAACGGCCGTAGCTGCCGCCTTTGATATCCGGATTCCAGCTCAGCTCCGACGGCTGTAAGGCAATGAACTCGTCGACATGATGGACGCGGTTGGCGACCTCGGCCGTCGAATTGGCGCCGAGGCTGTAACCGATCACGATGGTGTGGCGGCCGGGCGGCATCGCGTTGAGATCGTCGACCAGCGACGGCCAAGCCTGATGCACATAGGTCTCGACCTGTACGTTCGGCATCGTTTTGAGTTCGGCGACGAGTTCAACCAATCCAGGCGCCGCCATCGGCCCGAACATCGGCCACATCACGCCAACGAAAGTCTTTGGATGTGCCCCCGCCTTAGTCTCGGTTGCCTGCTCCTCAGCATGGAGCGGCGAAAACATCAGGCAAGCCAGTAACGCGCCGACAATCGTTTGTTTTTTCACCCGCAGTCCCCACACTGTCACGTCCCAACCACACCCAAACAAAACATTGCGGACGTTCAGCGGACAAACATGGATTTTTTTGCGGCGAAACGCGTTGCAGGCGTTAGCGTTTCAGAAACCATAGTGCGTCGACCAGTGATGACGCTCGAGAAATTCTGCGTCGTCATTGCCGGGCTTGATCCGGCAATCCGTGCGGCTACCACGTCACATGGACCACCGGGTCAAGCCCGGTGGTGACGAGAATGCAAGTCGTGACGAGGATGCAAGCCTACGCCGCCTTCTTCTCTTTCTCCGCAATCCCGACCAGTGCACGCAGGATGTCCATCGTGCCTTTGATGCGCGTTTTCGGCTGTTCCCATTCGTCGAAGAACACGACCTTCATGTCGGGGCGGACGCGCGCGCCGGCTTCGTGTTTGGCGATGAATTTGATCAGGCCTTCGGGGTTGGCGAAAATATTGTCGCGGAATGAGAGCGCTGCGCCCTTCGGCCCGACGTCGATCTTCTCGACATTGGCGCGCCGGCACAGTGTTTTGATGGCGACGATTTGCAGGAGATATTCAACCTCCTCCGGCAATGAGCCGAAGCGGTCGACAAGCTCGGCGCCGAACGCTTCGATATCGCGATCGTTGTCGATTTCTGACAGGCGTCGGTAAAGCCCAAGCCGCACCGGCAGATCCGTGACGTAATCGTCGGGGATGAGCACCGGCGTGCCGATGGTGATCTGCGGCGACCATTTGTCGGCGACCGGAGCTGCGATCCCCGCTTTCATTGAGGTCACCGCCTCCTCCAGCATCTGCTGATAAAGCTCGTAGCCGACCTCCTTGATGTGACCGGACTGCTCGTCGCCGAGCAGATTGCCGGCGCCGCGGATGTCGAGATCGTGCGAGGCAAGCTGGAAGCCGGCGCCGAGCGTGTCGAGCGATTGCAGGACTTTGAGCCGGCGCTCGGCCTGCGGCGTGATCTTGCGTTGTGCCGGGAGCGTGAGTAGCGCATAGGCGCGCAGCTTCGCGCGGCCGACGCGGCCGCGCAGCTGATAGATCTGCGCCAGCCCAAACATATCGGCGCGATGCACGATCAGCGTGTTCGCGGTCGGGATGTCGAGGCCGCTTTCGACGATGGTGGTCGAAAGGAGCACGTCGAATTTGCCGTCGTAAAAAGCCGCCATGATGTCTTCGAGCACTGTCGGCGGCATCTGGCCATGGGCCACGGCGACGCGCACTTCCGGAACGGCTTTGTCGAGGAAGGCTTTGGTCTCGGCGAGGTCCTCGATGCGCGGGCAGACGTAAAAGGCCTGGCCGCCGCGATAGCGCTCGCGCAACAGTGCTTCGCGCACCGTGACCGGATCGAACGGCGAGACGAAGGTACGCACCGCGAGCCGGTCGACCGGCGGTGTGGCGATGATTGACATTTCGCGAACGCCTGACAGCGCGAGTTGCAGCGTGCGCGGGATCGGCGTCGCGGTCAGCGTCAGCACATGAACTTCGGAGCGCAACTGTTTGAGCTTTTCCTTATGCCCGACGCCGAAATGCTGCTCCTCGTCGACCACGATCAGACCGAGGTCTTTGAACTTGATCGATTTACCGAGAAGCGCGTGCGTGCCGACAACGATGTCGACCTTGCCTTCCGCGAGCTCTTTCTTGGTCGCGGAAAGCTCTTTGTTGGAAACAAGCCGCGACGCTTGCGCGATATGGAGCGGATAGCCTTTCAGGCGTTCGGAAAATGTCTTGAAGTGTTGCCGCGCCAACAGCGTGGTCGGCACCACGACCGCGACCTGCTTGCCGTTCATCGCTGTGATGAAAGCGGCACGCAACGCCACTTCGGTTTTGCCGAAACCGACATCGCCGCAGATCAAGCGATCCATCGGCCGGCCGGAATTGAGATCGTTGAGCACCGCAGAGATCGCCGCGAGCTGATCGTCGGTCTCGTCGTAGGGGAATGCGGAAGCGAATTCGTCGTAAGTGCCGCTTTCGACCGTGAGCCGCGGCGCCTCGTGCAATTGCCGCTCGGCGGCGATCTTGATGAGTTCGCCAGCGATCTCGCGGATGCGGTTCTTCATCCGCGCCTTGCGCGACTGCCAGGCGCCGGAGCCAAGCCGATCGAGTTCGGCGCCCGCCTCCTCCGAGCCGTAGCGCGACAAGAGTTCGATATTCTCGACCGGCAGGAACAGCTTGTCGCCGCCGGCATAATGCAGTTCGAGGCAGTCGTGCGGCGCGCCGGCGGCCTCGATAGCGCGCAAGCCGATAAAGCGGCCGATACCGTGATCGACATGGACGACAAGATCGCCGGCGGACAGGCTCGTCACCTCGGCGATGAAGTTTTCGGAGCGCTTTGTTTGCCGGCGCGAACGCACCAGCCGCTCGCCGAGAATGTCTTCCTCGGTGATCAGCGCGACGTCGGCGGTCTCGAAGCCGGATTCGATGCCAAGCACGGCGAACGCGGTTTGATGCTTCGGCAGCGCCAAAGCCTGCTGCCAGGAGGCGACCTGCGTGAGATTGTGCAGCCCGTGTTCGGCGACGACATGGGCCATGCGGTCGCGTGAGCCCTCGCTCCACAGCGCGATGACCACGCGCTTGCCATTGCCTTGCAGCTTGTTGACGTGCGCAGCGAGCGCCTCGAAGACATTGGTGTTGGGCGTGTTGCGCTCGCTGGAGAAATTGTGGCCGGCATGGGCACCGATTTCGATCACGTCTTTCTGTTCGGGAGCCGCGAACGGCGTTAGCCGCGCGAGCGACGAATTCTGCAGCCGCGTCTGCCATTCAGTTTCGGCGAGATAGAGCTTGTCCGGTGGCAGCGGCTTATAGGGCGCGCCGCCGGCCGATTGCTCGATGGCGTCTTTGCGGGCCTGGAAATAATCGACGATCTGGGCGATGCGCTCATGGGCCGCTTCTTCGGCGAGCGGCTCGATCGCGACCGGGCTGTCCGGCAGATAATCGAACAGCGTTTCCATTTGTTTGTGGAACAGCGGCAGCCAATGCTCCATGCCGGCATGGCGGCGGCCTTCGCTGACCGCTTCGTAGAGCACATCGTCGGGTGCAGCGGCACCGAAGGCCGAGACATAGCCGGTACGGAACAGCCGGATGGTATCGGAGGTGAGTTGGAACTCGGCCATCGGCACAAGATCGAGCGCGCGCAGATCGACATAAGTGCGCTGGCTTTCCGGATCGAAGCTACGAATGGATTCGAGTGTGTCGCCGAAGAAATCGAGCCGCACCGGCGCGTCCATGCCCGGCGCGTAGAGATCGATGATGCCGCCGCGCACGGCATAGTCGCCGGCCTCGCGCACAGTCGAGGCCCGGTTGAAGCCATTGAGATCGAGCCAGGCGGTGATTCCGGCCATCGGCATGATGTTGCCCGGGGCGGCGGAGAGCGATTGCTTGGCGACGAGATCGCGCGGCGGCACCCGCTGCAGAATGGCGTTGACGGTCGTCAAAAGCACTGCGGGATGTTCGCGGCCTTTGACGCGAGAGAGACGCGCCAGCGTCATCATCCGTTGTGCCACGATCGCGGCATGCGGCGAGACGCGATCGTAAGGCAGGCAGTCCCAGGCCGGGAATTCCAGCACCTCGATCTCGGGCGCGAAGAAGGACAGCGCGCGATGCAGCATCGCCATGCGCGCGCCGTCGCGGCAGACGACCGTGACCGAAACCGCCGGCGGTTTGGCGGAAGCAGCGACCGCGCGGGCGAGATCGGCAATGACCAAGCCTTCGGCGCCGTCGGTAATTCCGGCAAGCGTCAGCGGCCGTCCCGGCGCGAGACGTTCGGCGGGAGATTTTGCGAGCAGCATACCTGCAGCCATCAGCGCGCGGCCCCGGCTGTTTGTCTGGCTTCCTGGCGATGGAAGGCGATGAGGTCGCGCAACACCGCGGTGTCGTATTCGGCGGGCGCGGTCTCTGCGCCGACCACCCAGGCATAGAGTTCGGCGTTGTCGACTTCGATCAGCCGCTCGAAATCGTCCAATCCGGGCGCATCGAATTTATCGATGAAGGCGTCAGCGAAACGGCCGACGATCAAATCGGTCTCGCGCACGCCGCGCCGCCAGGCCCGGAACAGGAGCTTGCGCTGCCTTTCATCCAATCCAGCGCTCGATCGCTGCGTCATATGAATTCTCCAGTTCGATTCTTCGGCGTCGAACGCCGAAAGCCCGGACGCGGCCGGGCGGGGCGTATATAGAGGGCGGCCTCGAAAAAGTCAGCCTCTCCGCCGTCACCCTGAGGCGCCAGCCTGAGCTATAAGCCTCTCTATGCGCCCGCTGGTCCTCAATCCGCTGTTCGCTTCGCTCTCGGCGCTGCCTGGGATCGGGCCGAAGCTCGAAAAGCTCTATGCACATTTGCTCGGACGCGGCGAAGAACCGCCACGCGTGATCGATCTGCTATTTCATCTGCCGACCGGTTTTGTCGATCGCCGCAATCAGCCGAAATTATCCGAAGTGGTGCCTGGAGAAATGGTGACTGTCGCGGTCACAGTGGAAAGTCATCGCCCGCCTCCGCCGCACCGCCGCCGCGCGCCATACAACATCGAAACCAGCGATGACCGCGGTCAGACATTGACCATCACCTATTTCAATGCCCGCAACGACTACCTGGAAAAGCTCTTTCCTGAGGGCGAGGTCCGTTACGTCTCCGGCACGACCACGCTCTATGACGGCCATTTGCAGATGGTGCATCCCGACCGTGTCGTCGATGCCGAAGGCTTCGCAAAACTGCCACTTCTCGATCCGGTCTATCCTCTGACCGAAGGGCTGCATGCCAACCAGGTCCGCAAGGCGATGGATCTTGCGTTGGAACGTCTGCCGGAACTGCCGGAATGGCAGGATGAGGCTTGGCTTACGCGCAATGCCTATCCGAATTTCAGCGATGCGCTTCGCCGCATCCACCATCCCGAAGCGCCGGATGATGTCGCGCCGGGCAGTCCGGCCTGGGCTCGGCTCGCTTATGACGAACTGCTCGCAAGCCAGCTGGCGTTGGCGCTGTTGCGCGCGCATATGCGCACCCGAGCGGGCCGTGGCACCGCCGCTGAAGGCTTGTTGCGCGAGCGTATCCTGGCTGCACTGCCCTACTCGCTGACGCCGTCACAGGATCGCGCTGTCACCGACATCATTGCCGACCTGGCACAGCCGCAGCGCATGTTGCGGCTTCTCCATGGCGATGTCGGTTCGGGCAAGACAGTCGTAGCGCTGATTGCGGCCGCCCATGTCATCGAGGCCGGGCGACAAGCGGCCTTCATGGCGCCGACCGAAATCCTGGCGCGGCAGCATCTCGCTACCATCGCGCCGCTTGCGGCCGTGGCTGGGATCCGTATCGCCATTCTCACCGGCCGCGAGCGCGGCCGAGAACGGAGCGAAACGCTCGCGGCGCTCGCCGCCGGCGATCTCGATCTCATCGTCGGCACGCATGCACTGTTTCAGGATGAAGTCGCGTTCCACGATCTTGCTTTAGCGATCGTCGACGAACAGCATCGCTTCGGCGTGCATCAGCGGCTCGCTTTGGCGCGCAAAGGCGAGGCTGTCGATCTTCTGGTGCTTACCGCCACGCCGATCCCACGCACGCTGGTGCTGACTTTCTTTGGCGACATGGATGTGTCGGAACTGCGCGAGAAACCAGCTGGCCGGCAGAAGATCGACACCCGTGCCGTACCGCTTGAGCGCCTCAATGAGGTAATCGAGGCGGTAGCGCGCGCGATTGACGAAGGTCGGCGCGTCTATTGGGTCTGTCCGCTGGTCGAGGAATCCGAGAGCATCGATCTTGCCGCCGCAGAGGAACGTCATAAGGCGCTCAAAAAACACTTCGGCGAACGCGCCGATCTCATTCACGGCAAGATGCGCGGCACTGATAAAGACGCAGCAATGGAGCGCTTCGCCACCGGGCTAACGCAGCTCCTTGTCGCCACCACCGTGATCGAAGTCGGCGTCAATGTGCCGGAAGCAAGCGTGATGGTGATCGAACACGCCGAACGCTTCGGGCTTGCGCAATTACATCAATTGCGCGGCCGCGTCGGTCGCGGCACCGAGCGCTCGACCTGTCTCCTACTTTATCGCGGCCCGCTCGGACCGACAGCAAAGGCGCGGCTTGCGATCATGCGTGAGACGGAAGACGGCTTCCGCATCGCCGAAGAGGACCTCAAGCTGCGCGGCGAAGGCGATGTTCTCGGCACGCGGCAAAGCGGCGATCCGGGCTTTCACATCGCCCGGATCGAATTTCACGCCAAGCTCTTAGCGGTGGCGCGCGACGACGCCACGCTGATTCTCTCGCGTGATCCGATGCTGAAATCGCCACGCGGCCAAGCGCTACGCGATCTGCTTTATCTGTTCGCGCGCGACGAGGCGATCAGGTTGTTGCAGGCCGGTTAGCGTAGCCGTCCGGCTTGAAACGGTCGGCGCCGAAGCGATTGTAACCGTCAGTGCCTTTCTGACACCACCAGATGATCAGCACGATAAAGCCTATCAGCGGGATGAAAACCAGGAAGAACCACCAGCCGCTACGATCGGTGTCGTGCAGGCGGCGGATGGCAAGGCCCAATCCCGGAAGAAACGTTGCCAGTCCCCACAAGGACGTGAGCGGGGTACTGATACTGTCGCCACCAACAAAGGAATAATCGATAATCTCGGTACCGATGCTCACCAAGAAAACGAACAGTTGCCAGTACCAGAACTCGGAACGGATCGCTCGGCCCGAGAAGCTGACATAGTTCCTAAATCCAGACGCGATAGCTTGTTGAAAGTTCATCACTGCCCCCAGCGTTGAAACACTGCGGGCATCATAGCAAGCAGCAGGGCTTGTGGAGGAGTTATTTCGCCGCGGCCGGCTCGGGTTTGCGTGCGGCTTGGGCGGCACGTGCGGTCTGGGCAAGCGCCGCGAGCTTCTCCTGGCTGTCGGTATCGCTGCCGGGCTGCACGAGGCCGGCCGACATGATCACCGACATCGCCTGCTCGACCGTGATGTCGAGTTCGACGACTTGGTTCTTCGGTACGTAAAAGAAGAAGCCTGTCGTCGGATTGGGCGTACACGGCATGAAGGCCGAGACGTGTTCCCCAGTCGGCAGACTGCTCGAGATGTTTCCGGTCGGCGATTGGGTCAGGAACACTAGCGACCACATGCCGGGCGACGGAAACTCGACCAGGCCGACGCCGCGGAAACTCGAATCCGACTTGGAGAACAACGTCTGAAAGATTTGCCGCGCGGTCCGATAGATCGGCCCGACGATTGGCATGCGGTTCATCAGGCTGGCGCCGAAATCGACAAGCCGCCGCCCGATCAGATTGGCGGTGAGGAAACCGAGCAGTGTCAGCGCGATAAAGGCGATGATCAGGCCGGTGCCGGGGATGTGGATCGGAAGATAGGTTTCCGGGCGATAGGCTACCGGTATGAACGGCCGCACCCAATTGTCGACCCAGGTGACGAACCACCAGATCAGCCACAACGTGACCGCGACCGGTCCAGCGACGACCAGCCCGGTCAGAAAATAATTGCGGATGCGGCTCATCAGACCGGGCGTGCTGGGAGGATTTGGATTCGCTAACATGGACAAATCATATAGGAGCAGCGGGCAATTTTGCAGCGCCGCATCTTGCCTATTCGACGGTCACGGATTTTGCGAGATTACGCGGTTGATCGACGTCCGTGCCCATATGCACGGCAGTATGATAAGCAAGAAGTTGCACTGGAACCGCATAGACAAGCGGCGCCACTGCCGGATGCACGGTCGGAAGTTTGATTGTCATCGTCGACTGGCCGTCGGCTTTTTTCGCGCCTTCGGCATCGGTCATTAAAATGAGCCGGCCGCCGCGCGCGGCAACCTCTTGCATATTCGACATGGTCTTCTCGAAAACTTTGTCGTGCGGCGCGATGACGATGACCGGCATGTTCTCGTCGATGAGCGCGATCGGGCCGTGCTTGAGTTCACCCGCCGCATAGCCTTCGGCATGAATGTAAGAAATTTCTTTGAGCTTCAGCGCGCCTTCGAGCGCTAGCGGAAAGCTCGTGCCACGGCCGAGATAGAGCACGTCGCGAGATTTCGCGAGGTCACGCGCCAGCTGCTCGATATGCGGTTCGAGCCCCAGCGCCTCGTTGAGATGGCGCGGGATTTCGATCAGCGCATGGATGAGGCTTTGCTCGTCGTTCTCACTCAACACGCCACGGGCACGTCCCGCAGCGATGGCGAGCGCAGCAAGCGCCGCCAATTGGCAAGTGAAGGCCTTGGTTGAGGCGACGCCGATTTCAGGGCCGGCGAGCGTCGGCATGACCACGTCGCTTTCGCGCGCGATGCTCGAACTCGGCACATTGACGACCGAGAGGGTGTGCTGCTTGTGCTCGCGCGCGTAGCGCAGCGAAGCGAGCGTGTCGGCGGTCTCGCCTGATTGCGAGACAAAGATCGCGAGATTGCCGGGCGCAAGCGGCACGTCGCGATAACGGAATTCCGAGGCGATATCGACTTCGACCGGAAGCTGGGCAAAATGCTCGAACCAATAGCGCGCCACCATGCCGGCGTAATAAGCGGTACCGCAGGCGGCGATCGAAACCCGCTGAAGTTTCTTGAAGTCGAACGGCAGCTTGAACGGCAACGCGACGCGCTCTGCGGCCATGTCGATGTAATTTGCCAGCGTATGGCCGACGACTTCGGGTTGCTCGTGGATTTCCTTCGCCATGAAATGGCGGTGGTTACCCTTGTCGATCAGCATCACTGAAGCTTGCGACTTCAGGATCGCACGCTCGACGATCTTGCCGTTGCTGTCATGGATCTCGGCGCGCTTCCTTGTAACGACCACCCAGTCGCCATCTTCAAGATAGCTCACGGTGTCGGTGAATGGCGCGAGTGCAATCGCGTCCGAGCCGATATACATCGCGTCATCGCCGAAACCGATGGCAAGCGGCGAGCCGCGCCGTGCGCCGATCAGAAGATCTTCCTCGCCGGCGAACAAGAAGGCGAGTGCAAAGGCGCCACGCAGCTTCGGCAGCGCCGCTTTGACGGCAGCGATCGGCGTCGCGCCACGCTTCATCTCTTCGGACACGAGATGTGCGATGACCTCGGTATCTGTCTCAGTCGAAAACTTGGCGCCCTTCCCTTCAAGCTCGTGGCGCAGTTCGGCGAAATTCTCGATGATCCCGTTATGCACCACCGCGAGCTTCTCGGTCGCATGCGGATGCGCGTTGTTTTCGGTCGGCCGTCCGTGTGTCGCCCAGCGGGTATGGCCGATGCCGATGGTGCCTGCGAGCGGTTCGCGAATGAGTCGCTGTTCGAGGTTTTTTAGTTTGCCTTCGGCGCGACGTCGGGTGAGCGCCCCGTCTTCAAGCGTGGCGACGCCCGCGGAGTCGTAACCACGATATTCAAGGCGCTTGAGCGCATCGACGAGCTGCGGCGCCGCAGGCTCATTTCCGATGACTCCGATGATGCCACACATTCTCGCCGAAACTTCCTCTCAAACGCGGATCGTCCGCGCGCCGTTAACTTTTAGAGCGCACCCGTTTAAATCGCGACAATCAAAATAGTTTTCGTTTCGCAACAAAAATCGGGCGTCACTGTTAACCGCGTAATCGCGGAGTTTTACACTTTCTTTTTGCCGAGCGATTTGAGCCCGCGCAAGCGTGACGCCCATCCTTCCTTAACGACCTGGCGGGCACGCCCAAGCGCCAGCGCGTCGGCCGGAACGTTTGCCGTGATCACCGAGCCGGATCCGATATAGGCCCCCTCACCGATTTCGACCGGCGCCACCAGCGATGAATTCGAACCGATAAAGGCGTTCTTGCCGATCACGGTACGGCTCTTATCGGTGCCGTCGTAATTGCAGAAAATCGTGCCGGCGCCGACATTGGCATTGGCGCCGACAAAAGCATCGCCGATATAGCTCAGATGATTGGCCTTGGCGCCGGCTTCGATCATGGCTTCTTTCACTTCAACGAAATTGCCGATGCGCGAACCGTCGCCGAGTTTGGCGCCGGGACGAAGCCGCGCGAACGGACCGACCGACACGCCTTTGCCGACATGCGCGCCCGAGAGATGCGAGAATGAGTGAATGACGGCGCCGTCCTCGACCACGACCTTCTCCCCAAACACGACATAAGGCTCGACGACGACATCGCGGCCGAATTTGGTGTCGGTTGAAAGATGTACCGTTTCCGGCGCGACCAGCGTCACGCCGGCTTCCATCGCGCTTTGGCGCAAGCGTTGCTGCGCCACGGCTTCAGCTTCGGCAAGCTGGGTCTTGGTGTTGATGCCGCGCACTTCATCCTCCTCGACTTCGATCGCCGCGCAGCGAAGTTCCATGCCGCACGCGATCTCGATTGCGTCCGTGAGATAAAATTCGCCCTTGCGATTGTCATTGCCGATCCGCTCCAAGATCGGCAGCGCGCTTTGGCCGGCAAAGGCCATGATGCCGCCATTGCAGAACGTGATCGCGCGTTCGCTTGGGCTCGCGTCAAGCTCTTCGCGAATGGCGATGAGCTGATCTTCTGCCATGGTCAGACGGCCGTAACCGCTCGGATCGGCGGGATGGAAACCAAGCACCGCGATCGCTGCACCGCCCGCAAGCGGCGCGCGTAAGCGCGCCAACGTCGCCGGCTGGATCAGCGGCGTGTCGCCGTAAAGCACAAGCACATCGCCGTGGTGACGTTCTAGCGCGGCCTTCGCGGCAAGCACGGCATGCGCGGTGCCGCGGCGCTCCTCTTGCACGAAGATCGCGGCATTGGGCGACAGCCGGAGCGCCTCGGCGGCGACTTCGTCCTGGCCGGGACCGATAACGACGGCGACATCCGTCACACCGGCAGCGCCGACCGCGGCGAGCACATGTGTGAGCAGCGAACGGCCGGCGACTTTGTGCAGCACCTTCGGCCGCGACGAGAGCATGCGCGTGCCCTCGCCGGCCGCGAGCACAATCGCCAAAGAGCTTCGAGACGTCATTCTGTTCTCCGCGGCGCTCTCATAGCCGAGCCTGCCTGTTGCCGAAAGTCACGCTTCGAGCAGGCGTAAACGTCGCAGGGAACGGTGGAACCTGCGGGTCCCCGGGGCCGCTAAGGGGAGAATCTGCTAGATTTTTAACACTGATTCGTAGGGGAATTCTTTGGCCGTCGCGATGCCGGAGCGCAGCATGCTCGACCTTGCGCAGGGTGTGCGAGAGCAGATCATCAAAGAGACGGCGCCCAAAGTGACGCCGCCCAAGACGCTCACCATGCGCGCCTTGCGCCGTCTTCTGACCTGGGGCGTCTGCGCGGTGGGCGCGCTTGCATTGGCGGTTTTGACCAGCCGCAGCGACATTGGCGCCGCCCGCATTGCTAACGCCCTTTACGGCAATCAGACGACGACCCAACCGCAGGTCGCCGCGCCAAGCTTCGACGCGCAGGCCGAGACCAAGCGGCTCGCGGACGCCGTCCGTGGATTGGCCGCCGACGCCCAGCAAACAAAAACCCGGATTGCCGCCGTCGAACAGAATATGGACGACGTGACCGGCTCGCTGAGTAAGCAGATCGAAGCAGCGGCCGCCGCCCAGCATAACGACAGTGGGCCGACCGTCGCGGCGACCGCGAGCATCTCGGCGACAATGACGCCCCTTCCTTCGCCACCACCGAACATTATGGCGTCACCGCCCATGATGGCCTCGCCGCCCGCGACGATGCAGGCTCGGTTGGGCGCCGGCGTGCCATTACCTCCGGAAATTGCCTATGGCGTGGATGTCGGCAGCGGCTCGACCATCGCCGACCTGCGCGCGCGCTGGGCCGCCATCCGCAGCGCCCATCCGCAATTGTTTGTGGGTCTCGAACCCATTGTCAGCGTCAAGGAAGCGACCCACGGCAACCGGCTGGAACTGCGGCTGGTCGTCGGTCCTTTGGCGGAAGCCGGAGCCGCCGCGCAGCTCTGCGCCGCGCTCGCGCCCTTCGGCATGTTCTGTCAGCCGACCATGTTTGACGGTCAGCGGCTTGCCGCGCGATAGGCACCCTTAACGATCGTTCTGTTTTGTGGTTATGGATTGCTGTCGTGCACACTGCGCGATGCGAATAGACAAGAGCCATGCGCCGACCGCTGTTTCTTCCGACTGCACGCCAAGCCAATTGGCTTCTGATCGTCGGTTTCCTCGCCGTCGGCGAAGCCCTCTATATCCGTTACATGGTTGCGGAAAACACACCGGCGCAGCTCGCCTGCCATGCGGGCCTGCGCACCTGGCTTTGCGGCACGTTCAAGGTGTCGACGGTTCTCTATAATTATGAAGCGTTCGGCGTCGTAGCGCTTGCAGTCGCGCTGCTTAACCTGCTGCGGCGTTCGCTGGTATTGGTCACGATCGCGCTGGCGGCTGCAGGCTTTGGGGTCGTGCTGCATAATGCGGCGCTGTCGTCGCTTGCCGCAGGCATACTCATTCTCAGTCTTGCGCGTCCCGCGCCTGCGCCAGGGTAAGCGCGAGGCCAAGGAAGCCGGCGCACAGCCAGATCGCCTGCCAATTGGCGAAAGTCTCGTTGAAGGCGATATAGACCGCCGAGAGTGCAAGCGCTGCCGCAGCAAGGATTTCCGCCGCAGCGCGCGGCCCCTTCCCGCGCGGTGTCGAAAACATCAACACCAAGAAAGCGAAGGCCCCCGCACTTTGCGGCGCGAACGGCAAGTCGCGGTAGCGCGGATCAAAAACCAGACCAAGCGCGGCTTGCACCGATAACAATGTCAGCGCGATCAGGATCAGCACGAGCGCCACGCCCAATCCATCAAGCTTGCGATCGGACCGCCCGAGCAGTGCCGCGAATGTCGGGAGGCCGCGTCCTGTCGCGCAAGCCGCTGCACAGGCGATCGGCGCCAATGCGCCGGTCAAGGTGAAGGCCGAAAGACGCAGCCAATTGGCGGTGTCGAAACTGTCGATTGGCACCGCTTCGAGGGCCCAGCCGAACAACACACACGGCAAAAACGCGATCGCGACAGCCTCATGCCAAAGCCGCGGCGGTGGGTTTTTGTCCCGGGACGCATACCAGGCGGTTCCGAACACGAGGGCGGCGAGAAGAATTCCGGCGAGCGCCTGACGCGGCCAGTGTGGGTGATCGGACACGCTGCCGCCGAAAGTGAATTTCGGACCATTTGTGGCGCGATCGAATATGCCCCAATAGCCGCCGACGGCGCCCTCAAGCGCCCGCTTCCAGGGTTGATCGAAGGCTTCGATCACGTTGACCTTGTAGCCCTCGCGTTGCGCCAGCGCCAAGGTTTCGGAAATGATACGCGCTTGTTCCGACGGCGAAGGCCGCGCGCCTTCGCGCATTCGTCCGGCGCTCGGCCAGCCGAACTCGCCGATCAGGATGTCTTTGTTGGGAATTGTCGCGGCGACCTTCTTCCGAATTTCGTCAACATGCGCAGCGCCATCCGCCGCAGAAATCGGGAAGTCCTCCCAATAAGGCAAGATATGAATGGTGATGAAGTCGGTCACGCTCTGCACATCGGGATTGCGCAGCCAGAATTCCCAGACATCGGCGTAAGTGACCGGCATCGTCACTTGCGATTTGACCTGCCGGATATAGCCGATGAGGTCGGCTGCGGACATTTCGCCGCGTAACAGTACTTCGTTGCCGACAACGATGGCCCGGATGACGTCGGCGTAGTCTTTAGCGTAACCGATTGCGGCGTTGATCTGCGCCTGGGTCTTGGCGGGTTCGCCGGAGACCCAAATGCCATACAGCACTTTCATGCCGTGACGGCGTGCACTCTGCAGGACGACGTCGTGAACGTCGTCGACCGAATAGGTGCGCACGCAATCAGTGTAGCGCGACAGAAACGCGATATCTTGCTCGATCTGTTCCGGCGCAACGGTCGTGCCCTCGACCAACGGATCCTGGCTGCCGCGGAACGGCGCATAGGACACGCAGTAAAGCTTGGCGTCTTTACCGAGCGGCGACGGCGGTAATTGCACCGGCCGCCCGAGCCACCACCAAGCGACGCCGATCGCAAGCGCGGTGAACGCGAAATGCGCAAGCGCCGCGATATTGGTTTTGAGGTTTGCCGCCGGACCCACCTCCTCGCATTAACCTCCAGAGCAGACGATGCCAAGCTTGCGGCTGTTGCGGCGAGGCGCGCGCTGGACAAAAGGCCACAGTTGGGGTGATGTCGCGGAAGGCTTTTCCGGCGCGCTTGCCGCATTGGCGGCGCAATCCGGTGGCCAGAAACGGGACAGCGAGGGGCGGCCGCAAACGGAAGCCCTGCCTAAAACCAATTCTCGGGGAAACGTCCGTCTTGTCGGTCCTTCCGGGCCTCAGATCAAACCCATTATGTCCATGCGCGTATCGAATGTTGCCGGCTCTTTTTGTGTTGCCCTCTGTCTCGTCGCCTCGTCGATAAATCTGTCGACCCACTCCGCTTTGGCGCAATCGACTGAGGCGAAGCCCGCTGAGCCGCCGGCGCAACCGCCGGCCGCCAATGCCAAGCCGGCCAAAGAACCGCAGAAAATCGACGAATTTGCCGAAGCCCAGAAAGCTTTGACGGGGCCTGCCGGTAACCCGGAATGCGTTTGGCTCGGCCGCCAAGTTGTCGGCCTGCTCTGGAATAACGATCTCGATACCGCCTTCCGGCATCTCGACATGTATGACCGCTTCGGCTGTCCGAGCGGCCATATCCAGATTGCGTTCCGCTGTCTGGTGCTTCACCCAGTCGATCCCAAGGAAAAGGGCGGCGACGGTCTTAACGACCGCGTCCATGCCTGCTGGATCAACCCGTCTTTCCAGACTGCCCCCGCAGCAACCCCCGCCGCTGCGGTTCCAAGCCAGACCACCACCCAGTAACCACCTCGGCCCAGTCGGGCTGCGTCAAAAAATCTTCATCCGACAAGCCGTTCGCGTCTTGTTGTCTTGAATTTGCCATTGGTGGTCTTTAATTTTGAAATTGCCGCTCGCAAGGGTGCCTCGTCCTTACGACCATCGTCGAACCTGGGGGCAGGTTCGGGCCTGTGTATTCAGCCCCGCTTGGTTGGAAGTTTATGCGCACCGTCGTTGCAGTGCTCGCGCTCGTAGCGTGCGTGCATGCAGGCATGTGGGCTTTGTTACGGCCACAACTCACGGCACCCGATTACAACGGCCAGCTCGCCAGTGTCTCCTACACACCCTTCGCCAAAGTCTCGCATCCAGACTCCGGTGAACGGCCGACCGTCGAGCAAATCCGCGCCGACCTAAAGGCGATAGCACCCTATACCCGCGCCATTCGGCTCTATTCGTCGACCGGCGGCGCCGAGATGGTTCCGCCGATTGCCGCCGAGTTCGGTCTGAAAGTCACCCTCGGCATCTGGCTTGATAAGCATAAGGATCGGAACGAGCGGGAGATCCGCGCGGCACTCGATCTCGTCCGCCACAACGGCAATATCAACGCCATTGTGGTCGGCAACGAAACCCTGTTGCGCCAGGACATGTCGGCTGCCGACCTGATCAAGGTCATTCAGCAGCAGGTCAAACGCTATAGCCCGGTACCGGTGACGACGGCTGAGAACTGGGACGTCTGGCTGGCCCATCCGGAACTCGCTTCGTCGGTCGATTTCATCACTGTGCATATCCTGCCCTATTGGGGTGGCACCAACGCCGATCAGGCGGTCGACAGCGCGATCCAGACCTACGACAGGCTGCGTAAGACCTTCCCGGGCAAGCGCATCGTGATCGGTGAGTTCGGCTGGCCAAGCGCCGGCTATAACTTCCAGGACGCCGTGCCGGGACGGCTCGACCAGGCGCAATTGCTGCGCGACTTTGTCAGCCGGGCCGAGGCCTACGGCATCAGCTACAATGTGATCGAGGCGATCGATCAGCCCTGGAAGACCATGGAAGGCGGCGTCGGCGCCTATTGGGGCCTTTTCGACGCCTCACATGACCCGAAATTCTCGTGGACCGGGCCGATCGTCGATCCGGACTATCTCAAACAGGCGCTGCTGGCTGTCGCACTCGGCTTCCTGCTGTCGCTGCCGATCCTGGCCATCGCCGGCGTGACCTTCCCGCAGGCTTTGATGCTCGCGACCTCGGCGAACGTCGTCGGCGCGTGGCTCACCTCAATCGTCGTGTTCTGGAAAGGCCACTACTTCGTGGTCGGCGCCGGTATCGCACTCAGCCTTGGCGTGTTGCTCCTCCTGCCGCTGATTGCCATCGCGCTATCGCGGCTCGACGAAATCGCAGCCATTGCCTTCGGCCGCGGCCCGCGCCGGCTCGCAATTTCGCCGCCGCTCGTTCCGGACGGCTACACGCCGAAAGTGTCGATCCATATTCCGGCCTGCCGCGAAGCGCCGCATGTGCTTTGCGCAACCCTCGATGCCGTGGCGCGGCTCGACTACGCCAATTTCGAATGCGTGCTGGTGATCAACAACACGCCCGATCCGGCGCTGTGGCGACCCGTGGAGGAGCATTGCCAGGCGCTCGGCGAGCGCTTCAAATTCGTTCGGGTCGATAACCTCTCCGGCTATAAGGCGGGCGCGCTCCGCCTTGCGCTAACCCATACCGCGCCAGACGCAGAGATCATCGCCAGCATCGACGCCGATTATGTCGTCGCTCCGGATTGGCTGAAGGATATGGCTCCGCTGTTTGCGGATCCTCGCGTCGGCTTTGTCCAGGCGCCGCAGGATCACCGCGACGGCGAACGCTCCGTCATGCACTACGCCATGAATGCCGAATATGCCGGCTTCTTCGACATCGGCATGGTGCAGCGGAACGAAGTCAACGCCATCATCATGCACGGCACGATGTGCCTGATCCGCCGCTCTGCCTTGGAGTCGGTGGGCAACTGGTCGAGCGACACCATCGTCGAAGACAGCGACCTTGGCCTCGCTTTGCTCGAGAATGGCTGGCTCGCCCATTACAGCAATAAGCGCTACGGCCACGGACTTCTGCCCGACACCTACGAGTCGTTTAAGAAGCAGCGCCATCGGTGGGCGTTTGGCGGCTTGCAATTGGTGCGTAAGCATTGGCGGCGGATGCTGCCGGGCGTCGAGGGTCTTCTGTCCGAGCAGAAGCGTGAATTCGGCGTCGGCTGGCTGAACTGGCTTGGTGCAGAAACGCTTGGCGTCGCGGTCGTGCTGCTCAATCTCGTCTGGGTCCCGCTGGTTATTCTCGGCAATATCAAATTGCCAGACTGGGTTATCAACGATCCGGTGCTCCTTGGCATTGCGAGCTTCGGCGCAGTGCCGGATCGCATTCTGACCGTGCCAATCATCGCTTCCTTCCTCGTCACATTCATGCATTTCGCGATGCTTTATCGCCTGCGCGTCCGGGCAACCCCCGGCCAAATGGCTGGTGCGGTCGTCGCTGCTATGTCTGTGCAATGGACGGTGGCGAGCGCTGTCGCTACCGGCGTGATCAAGGAACGGCTGCCGTTCCTGCGCACCGACAAAGGCGGCGTGGCGCGGAAAGGTCCGGATTTCCCCGCTTTCTGGGAAGCCGTCATCGGCGCTTTGCTGATCTCCGGCGCCGTCGCGCTTGTCGCCACCAATTACAAACAGGTCCGCGAGATCAATCTCTTCGCCGCCGTGCTGGTAGTGCAGAGCCTGCCCTTCCTGTCCGCGGTGGCGCTCGCAGTGATCGAAGGCACGACCGTGAATAGCTTCGTGTTCTGGCATGGTCTCGAAGCCAGGCTCAGCGCCCGCGTGGCGGCGCTGTTGCCGCGCTCCAAGGCCGTGATAACCGAAGCGATTGCCGTTGAGCAGGCGAAGCTTCCGGCCGCCGACAAGGTCGAAGCCGCGCAATAAGTTAGGCGCGGCTCTTAAGCCTCTCGCTCAAGCCTCGTAGTTGTGGACGAAGTCGTCAGGGACATTCGGCCCCCAGGCATAGAACGAATCCTCAGGCGGATGATCTCCTGACGCCCAGTCGGTCGTCACCGGGACGTAGTCGATATCGGCCGAGTATTCGCTGAAGCTGCCCCACGGATCTTGCACATAGTGGAAATAATTCGAGCCGAGGACGTGGCGGCCCAGGCCCCAACCTTTGGCAAAACCCTTGTCGAGCATGTGCATAGCGCCATTGCCGATCTCATTGACCGAGCCGACATCCCAACTGAAGTGATGATGGCCAGGTGCGCCCGAACGCGCGAACGCGATCATGTGATGATCGCTGCCGTGGATGCCATGCAGGAAGGCGATGTTGTCGCCGGATTGATCGGACAGCCTCAAACCAAGCACGCGGCTGTAAAATTCGATCGCCTTGCGCACGTCGCGGGTGAACATCAGGACGTGAGCGAGCCGTCGCGGCCGTGTACGCGGTGTCTGGCTGCGATAAGGCGCGCCGCGTTCGCCGCCGCCGGAAGAGTGGGCGGAAAAACGGCTCTTCTCGTCCGGTGATGACTTCGCTGCGACTTTGATCTCGACCAGGACGCCGTCATGGTCGCGAAACCAAATGCCGTTGGATTCGATGCCGGGGGGCGGATCGAGCCGCTCAATGCCCATTTCCTGCAGCCGCGCCGCAAAGCGATCGATATCATCTTCGAAGGCGCCAAACGAGACGTAGCCGAACTTCTTGCGCGCGCCCTCGCCGATCGATCCCCAAATATGCGGATGGTCGAATGTGCCCATCGTCAGGAGATTGTTTCGCGCACCCATGTCGAGGCCGAACTCGCCATAGAAGTTCTGGGCTACGGTGAGGTCCGGAACGACGAAATGAAAATGATCGAGCGAATGAACGCCAAGTTCGCCCGGCCGCCGGTTTGGCTGAATGAATCCCTGAATGGCCGTCACGGCGCTCTCCCTGTTCGTTATCCTTCAAGATGCGATGTCGCGGCCGCGCTGACAAGAATAGCCAATCGATGAGCGGTTATGCGGTTTTGGGCAAGGCAACTACCAAGACGCCTAGCCCGCAAGCGCCGTCTCGGTCAGCCGCACCCAATAGGATGTGCCGAGTGGGATTACTTCGTCATTGAAGTCATAGGCCGGATGATGGAGACCGGCGCTGTCGCCATTGCCGACGAAGATGAAGGCGCCCGGCCGCTCGTTGAGCATATAGGCGAAATCTTCAGCCCCCATCATCGGCGCGACATTGTCGTCGACCTTGTCCTTGCCGGCGATTTCGCGGGCGACGGCGGCGGCAAAGTCGGTTTCCCGGTCGTGGTTCACGGTGACCGGATAACCGTTGTGGTAGGAGATTTTCGCTGTGGCGCCGTAGAGTTTGGCGGTGCCGTGGATCACTTCTTCGATGCGCTTGCGCAGAAGTACGCCGACGTCTTTGTTCAGGCTCCGCGCTGTCCCTTTGAGCTTGGCGTGCTGCGGGATGACGTTATCGGTATGGCCGGCCTGGAACATGCAGACCGAAACCACGGCTGACTCCAGCGGATTGACGTTGCGCGACACGATCGACTGCAGCTGATTGATGATCTGCGCGCCGACCAGAATGGTGTCGACCGCCAGATGCGGCCGTGCCGCATGCCCGCCTCTGCCTTCGATTTCGATTTCGATGTGATCTGCCGAGGCCATGATCGCCCCATGGCGCATGGCAAACTCCCCAAGCGGTAGGCCGGGGTAATTGTGCATGCCGTAGACTTCCTCGATGCCGAAACGGGTGATCAGCCCGTCCTTCACCATGGCGAGCGCGCCAGCGCCGCCTTCTTCGGCAGGTTGGAAGATCACCACCGCGGTGCCGGCGAAATTGCGGGTCTCGGCGAGATATTTGGCAGCGCCAAGCAGCATCGCGGTGTGGCCGTCATGGCCGCAGGCGTGCATTTTGCCCGGCACTGTCGATTTGTAAGGAAGCCCGGTTTCCTCCTCGAGCGGCAGCGCGTCCATGTCGGCGCGGAGCCCCACGACCTTGTTGCCCGGCTTCTTGCCCTTGATGACGCCAACGACACCGGTTCGGCCGATGCCGGGGACGACCTCATCACAGCCGAAGCTTTTGAGCTTTTCGACCACGGAAGCCGCAGTGCGATGCACGTCGTAGCGGAGTTCCGGATGGGCGTGTAGGTCGTGCCGCCAAGCGGTGATTTCGCTATGCATGTCGGCGATGCGATTGACGATCGGCATCGGAAATTCCTCGTTTCAACAGCCCGTCCGGCTTCTCAACACAAGCCTAGCAAATCGCGGTCCAGTGCTATAGACACCCCCGACCGATCCGCCGCTGCGAGCGACTGTCAAAACGCGCAACAGGGCTGGAAAGCACGCTAAATTCGGCTATTAAGCCGCCTGGCGAGCGCGTAGCTCAGTCGGTAGAGCACGTGACTTTTAATCACGGGGTCCTGGGTTCGAGTCCCAGCGCGCTCACCAAAACCCTTATAGGCACTCCCTGACGGTCGCCGTCGCCGCCTGTTCGGCGTCGTTTTATGTCCTCACCGTGTGCCCATCCGAGCAAGTCGACGTCTCGCATACGCTTGCTTTCGCAACCCTGCGGCGTCAGTCGGATTAGTGAGAATTGCGTCGGTAAGGGGGGATACAGAGGCCGATGCTTTTCGGTGTGTTGGAGGTGTTATCAGGACCCGACGGGATAAGTGTAATTTTTAACAGACACAACCTAGTGCGTCCGCATTCCTTGTATCGACAGCGGTTCAATCTTTCTGATTTTGAAGCGCGCTCATTCAAGTTACGTCGACGTGGCGCCCACAATTCCACTTCTCGGCTCTGTCAAATTGTCACGAAAATGCAAAAGTTCCGATTGCAACTTTTAAGTTTTCCAGTGTTGCAGAACGGCGACAGACTCCGCTGAGTGTCGGGGATACCCTTACATCATTACCAGCTTCGATCTCGAACGAGGCTGATGAAATGGGGGCGTCATAATGAAGACCGCGTTTTTGGCGACGACGGTATTGACCGTCGTCGGTGTGATCGTCAGTGCCATGCAGACGGCTGAAGCCGCTAAAGCAAAGCCGCGGCCACAACCCCGACCGGTGGCCGCTGCTGTGGACCCTTGGACAGGATGGTACGCCGGACTGAGCTTGGGCGGGGCAGTCGAGAGAACCTGCCCTCAACAAAATTCTGCCGGTGGCATCCCGATCGCGTTCAACGATAACTTTCTCGCTTCGCTTTACACGCCGTGCAAAAGCGAAGCCGGCGTGATCGGCGGCGCTCAAGTCGGCTACAACAAGCAGTTCGGCAATTGGGTCGTCGGTTTAGAAGCTGACTTCAGTGGCTTATCGACGCGAACCAGTCGCAGTGTCACCGCCTCTACCGCGACGCGGACGGTCACTGAAAACGTCAACGCCAATACCGACATGCTCGCGACGTTCCGCCCGAAGGTCGGCGTGTTGATCAACCCGATGACGTTGGTCTACGTCACCGGCGGCATGGCGATGGCTGATGTTCGTACGGACTCTTCCACCACACAAGCTGCACCGCCTATTCCTCCGGGGCTCGGGACTTTCCAGGCATTCGGCTCCAATTCCAAGTTTGTGCCAGGCTGGACGGTCGGTGCTGGTGCAGAATGGAAAATGGGCGGCGGCTGGAGCGTAAAGGCCGAGTATCTGTATGTGAATCTTGACCCGGTTCAGTATTACCAGACCAACCGGAACCAGGCGAACGTCGGTCTAGGCGTCGATAATATCGTCCCGAACATCTCGGTCTCGACCCAACTTCATATCGCCCGTCTTGGCCTGAATTATCAGTTCGGCGACCCGTCCGCGAATCGTAGCTTGTACGCATCAGCGGGACCCGTGGCCTACAACTGGAGCGGCGCTTACTTAGGCGGCACTGTTGGCGGTGATTGGGGCCACTCGAAATCAACAGAGCCGAGTGCGCCGATCGATCCGGCCGGCGGTTTCTGGGAGGCAGCTAATCATGTGATCGATTCAAAGACCAACGGTCTGATAAGCGGCGCTGAAGCTGGCTACAACTGGCAGAGTGGAGCGATCGTCTACGGTCTCGAGGGCGATCTTGGCTACATGAACTTCAAAGGCCAACAAGCATCCGACATATTCAGCGGAACCACTGAGACCGCGACTGGTGGCTACTACGGCATGGTCCGTGGCCGGCTGGGCTACTCGATGGATCGCGTTTTGGTATATGGCACCGGCGGTTTGATGGTCGCCGATGTGAACGCGCACGTCGACTATCCAACGGTCATAACACCGGGCGATATGACGATCACCAGCACCAGGACGACGACACAGGCTGGCTGGACCGCAGGCGGCGGCCTCGAATACGCCCTCTTCGACGGCTTTTCGGTGAAAGGCGAGTACCTCCATTTCGACCTCGGTTCGCAGCGCGTAATTGCGACGAGCATCAACGGGATCGGTGGGCCGTTTAACTTTGCCTTCGACATCAAGAACTCGGGCGACATCGTCCGCTTTGGCTTCAACAAGAAGTTTTTCTAGTCGCGAACTCTAGACTCGCGATTTAAGCGAAGCACAGACGCGCATCTCAAAGAGGCCGCCCTCAGTTGGCGGCCTCTTTCTATGCCACTACACTGGTCGCATGTTGCGTCGTGCAGAATGCTTCGCGCCAGCAAGTTCCGCACAAAAGACCAAGGAATTGGCGGCGATGACCGATGACAACGACCCGGAACCGAGCCGCCGCGGCCCCCTGGTGGCGCTTGGTGTCGTGGTGGTCCTATTCGTCGTCGGCTGGTGGCTGGCGAACACGCTCAATTCAAACGGCAAATTGGAAGATTGCCTGATGTCCGGCCGAACCAATTGCGCGCCGGTGGCACCAGGCAATCGCTGACAATTCGACACAAGTTCCTTCGATGCGCCACGAGAGTTTCACGCAACCGTCGCGGTAGCGCCACAGACGGCTGTCAACTTCTCAGCATAGGGTGCGGTGTTGGGGTACGTCGGAGGCATCGACGATGACCGTCCAATCCGTGTTTGAGGCTTCTCCACGCGTTCGTGCAACCGAGCTTCGGCGGCCGCACTGTCCGCGCTGCGATAGCGTGTTGCTCTTCGCCGAAGAGTCTCGCTTCAACACCCACGGCCGGATTGATCACGACTGGTCGTGCGACGCTTGCGGCCACAAATTCATAACATCAGTGAGATTGTGGCGGCGTTCCGGTAAAATCTCATAAAAGTTTTGTAAAGCGCGACGTTTGTTGAGAAATTGCCGTAACGCGCGTACAGTTTGACGGCTGCGCCGCGTCGTGCGGCGCTTTGTCTGCAGCACGAAATTCGCAATAATCCCGCGAGCGCGGGGTTGTTAGAGCGCGGCTGCATCCCACGGAGGAACATATGCGTCAGACATTCGATCGCCGAACTTTGTTGACTTACGGTGTAGGCGGCGCTGCCAGCGCCGTTCTGTTGGCATCAGGCTCGCCGAGCCAGGCGGCGACCACCACGTTCAAAGCTGAATTGAAGGGCTCAACCGAGGTGCCGGCGAATACCACGACCGGCAGCGGTGCTGTGACCGCGACTTACGATCCGGCGACCAAGAAACTCACCTGGCAAGGAAGCTATTCGGGCCTGACCGGCCCCGCTACGGCAGCTCATTTCCATGGCCCCGCCGAGCCAGGCAAGAACGCGGGCGTAGCCGTTCCGATTGCGCCGCCCACGAGCCCACTCAACGGCTCGGCCACGCTGACCGATGCGCAAGCGTCCGATCTGATGGCCGGCCTCTGGTATGTGAACGTCCATACCGAAGCCAATAAAGGCGGCGAATTGCGCGGCCAACTGATGAAGTCGTAACGCTTCGAGTTTCGGAGCGTTATTCTTCGAGACGTCTTAGACCCGCCGGTCCCTCATCGGGCCCGACGGGTTTTCTTTTCGCCGTTTATTTGAGCCCGGCGACCGCGCGCGCGTCTCCGGTCAATTCCAGAACGTGCATACCGGTCCCGGCGCGATCGACGATGTAGACATAACCGCGATCGTCAGTTTCGACATTGTTGGTCTGGATCGCAACCTTGCAGCGGTCCTGGCCGTCGACCTTGATGCAGCGCTTGTCGGTATCAGCGGTGATCGAAGGAATGAAATAGCCGATCTCCTTCGGATGATACGGATCGCGAATGTCGACGGCGCGGACGCCGGCGTTGAAGTAAGCGAGGAACGCGACCTTCTTGTAGAATACCGGCGCCATGCTCTCGTTTGACGAATGCGTGCCGAAGCGGCCGCCGCGTTCGCAGAAATTGCCGCTCGATTCCGGTACCTGGAAGTTCGAAATCACCATCGGCTTATTCTCGATGGTGACGTCGACGAACCAGGCCATCTGCTGCGGCTCGGTGCATTCGTTGAGGATCTGCTCGTCGACGACCATGACGATGTCGCGCGTAGCGCCGACCGTATCTTTGGCGAATTCTGGGATCGGCATTTTCGGCATCGGGAAGGCCGTATGCGCGCCGTTGAACGGCGTCATGTCGAGTTCGCCGACTTCCGGATAGCGCAGATTGTCCGGCGTCGGCTCCGCCGGGCCATGCAGAAGCTTGTCGCGATCGACGATCTGCAAGACACCGCCTTTGTTGGTGCCATAGCCGAAATAGACGCGGTTCGCCTGCGGCCCGAGCGAGATCATGCCGTGGAGTTCGGTCGGTACCGGCCCGGTCGCGCCGGGCTCCTGCCCCGGCATTCCGAAGTCGCGGATCTTCACCGGATGTACGGGATCACTCATGTCCCAGACTTCGGTCATGCGGCGCACCCGCCAGCCCGGCATCCCGGAGACGAGATAGGCTATGCCAGTGTCGCATTCCCAGAAGCTCTTATGGGTGTCGTTGAGTGGTCCCGGCCGCTGCCAGAGCAGCGCCGGCTTGGCGGGATCGGTGACGTCGAAAATCTGATGGCTTTTGCCGCCGAAGACCCGGAGCAGATAAACCTTGTTAGGGTCGCCCTTCGGCAAGCTCTTGCCGTCGCAGACCCGGGTCATCTGCGCCCCGCCCTCCTCGTAATTGCCTTCGGTGCCGGGAATGTGGGTCAGATATTTCGGATGCGCCGGATCGGTCACGTCGACAATCGACGTGCCGTTGAATTCGTTTTGACCGGTGATTGAATTGAGCGGCTTCGGCGCTTCGGGCGTGCCGCCATGATGGCCGATATAGGCGATATAGCGGTCGCCCTGGTGATGGATGGTCGGCTGATAAGCGGCGCGATGCTGCAGGTCGTTATAGCCGACCAGCCGCATATTGCTCGCTTCCGGAGGATCGCCGATTTTCGGCGCGCCGGGCACCGTCACAACATTTGACGGTTGAGTCTGAGCGGATGACGTTTGCGCGAGTGACGGGGTGACAAGCACGACAGCGAGCGCCGCGCCGGCAAGCGCGAGGCCGCGATAAAAAAGACCCGGCATATCCTCTCCTTTTATCGCCGCCCCCGACGATGTTTTGTTCTTTGCTTTATTGCTTTGGAATGTGCGCGCTATCGATCACTTTTGTCCATTTCTCGATATCGGCCTTCATCCGCGCACCGAGGTCGGCCGGAGTAGAGCCAGCCGAGTCGATACCGAGGTCGAGCGCGCGCTTCTTGATCTCCGGATCGGCGAGCACGTCATGCAGCGTCGCATTGAGTTTGTCGATGATCGGTTGCGGCGTGCCGGCAGGCGCATAAAGCGCGTTCCACGAGGTGACGTCGAATAGTGGAACGCCGGCTTCCGCCGCCGAAGGAACGTCCGGCAATTCCGGCGACCGCTTCGGGTTGCTGGTCGCCAAGGCCCGCGCCTGGCCGCTTTCGAGGCTCGGCTTAAGCGCAGCGTAGAACTCGACCATCATCTGGATGTCGCCGCGAAGAAGCGCCACCGACTCGTCCGGCGAAGTCCGGAACGGAATGATGACGAATTCTTTCCCCGACATCGCTTTGAACAATTCGGCGGTAAGGTCCTGCGTGCTGCCGACGGAGATCGCGCCGACATTCACCGAGCCGGGTTTGTCCTGGGCGGCTTTGATGATCTCGCCAAGCGTCTTGAATGGAGAGTTCGCTGCAACGGCAAAGACGAGATCAAAAGTGCCAAGCGCGGAAACCGGCACGAATTGCGTGAGTGGATCGAATGGCAGCTTGTTGAACAGTGCAACGCTGATCGCGGTGCCGTTGGTGAAGAGCGCGAGCGTATAGCCGTCGGCAGGGGCTTGCAGGACTGCGCGCGCCGCGGTGATGCCGCCGGCACTGGGCATATTCTCGACGACGAAATTCTGGCCGAGCTTTTCGCCGAGCTTCTGCGCGACAAGCCTTGTGGTGATGTCGGCGACGCCGCCCGGACCGAACGGCAGGATGATCCGCACCGGACGATCCGGATAATTCGCCTGTGCTTGCGCACCGGCAATACCGAGGCAACTCGCCGCAGCCGCCACCATGAGCGCAACCGCAAACGTCCGCCTCATCCAGAATGTCGATCCGATCGCGGCCATATGCCGTCCTCCCTTTACACCAGTTTTTTACGTCAGATTCTTCTGCGGACGCTCATCACGCATATTCACATCAGCTTTGCAAATCGCGCTTTGACGCCCATTGGTCCTTGGTTCGCGCCGCATAGTCGGCAAATCGTCCCGCAGCAATGGCGGCGCGGGCGCCTGCCATCAGGTCCTGGTAGTAGTAGAGATTGATGATCGAGAGAAGCGTGCCGCCGAGCGCTTCGCCGGCCTTGAACAGATGATGCAGATAGGCACGCGAGAAGTCGCGCGCGGCGGGACAACGGCTCTCGGCATCGAGCGGGCGCGGATCGTCGGCGTGTTGCGCATTCTTGATGTTGATTGGGCCGAAGCGGGTAAAGGCGAGACCATGGCGGCCGTTTCGCGTCGGCATGACGCAATCGAACATATCGATGCCGCGCGCCACGCTTTGGAGCAGATCGTCCGGCGTACCGACCCCCATGAGATAGTGCGGCCTGTCTTTTGGGAGTGCCGGCACCGTTTCCTCGACCATTTTGAGCATCACGTCTTGCGGCTCGCCGACAGCGAGACCGCCGATGGCGTAGCCGTCGAAACCGATATCGACCAAAGCCTTCGCGCTGGTCTGGCGGAGCGCGATATCGTCGCCACCTTGGACGATGCCAAATAGCGCGCGGCCGGTAGCCGCGCCGGTAAAAGCGCGCTTGCATCGCTCCGCCCAGCGTAGCGACAGCTGCATCGCGCGTTCGACGTCACTGCGCTCGGCGGGCAGCCGTACGCATTCGTCGAGTTGCATGACGATGTCGGAGCCGAGCAGTGTCTGCACTTCGATCGAACGCTCCGGCGATAGCGAGACCATCGCGCCGTCGATATGCGAGCGGAAGGTGACACCGGCCTCGTCCAATTTACGAAGCGGAGAAAGCGACATCACCTGAAAGCCGCCGGAATCGGTCAGGATCGGATAAGGCCAGCGCATGAATGTGTGCAGACCGCCGAGCGCTGCAACACGCTCGGCGCCAGGCCGCAGCATCAGATGATAGGTGTTGCCAAGCATGATGTCGGCGCCGGAGGCCCGTACATCGTCATGATGCACGCCCTTGATTGCCGCCTGCGTGCCGACCGGCATGAAAGCGGGCGTACGAACGACGCCATGCGCCGTCGTGATCTCTCCGGTGCGCGCGGCACCGTCGGTTGCGATCAGGTTGAAAGAGAAAGGATTTGCCATAACGTCCGACGTACTCACGTCGGCTCGAAATTGACGCTTTGCAGGAGGCTGCGTGCTTGCACGATTTCGGTGTGAATGAATGCCTTGGTTTGTTCGATGCTTTCCGTCACTGGCACGAGCAGCGTCGCATTGAGTTTCGCCACGATAGCGGGGTCGCGCATGGTGTCTTGGACCAGACCATTGAGCTTTGCTTGGATCGCGGCTGGCGTGCTCTTGGGTGCCCAGATGCCATACCAGGATTGATGTTCGAAACCGGGAAGCCCCTGCTCCGCCATTGTCGGGATATCAGGCGCAAGTACGGAGCGCTTTCCTTCCGCAATGCCAATCGCGCGCACTTTGGTGCCGTCCTTGGCCGCGGGCAGAAGCGCGAAGCTAGCATCGATCAAGAGCTGCACGGCGCCGGTCATGACATCGAGCAGCGCCGGCTGCGTGCCGCGGTAGGACACCATCGGAATTGTGGTGCCGGTTCGGCGCAGCAAATCGATTGTCGCCAAGTGCCCGGCGGCGCCAAGCGAAGCGATCGCGAAATTCCATTGGCCGGGGCTGCTTTTCGCGGCGGCAATCACATCCGCGAGCTTTTGCTCGGGACGTTGCGCCGTCATCACGCAAACGAGCGGCGCGACGGCAGTGCGCGCGACCACTTCCAAATCCGTCTCCGGGTTGAAGTCGGCAGCCTTCAGCACAAGCGGCATGACGGCAGTGTTGAACGCGCTTGCGAGCAACGTGTATCCGTCCGGATCGGCGCTGATGACCGCTTTGGTTCCGATGAGACCTGAGCCGCCGGACTGGTTCTCCACCACGACCGTGGCGCCGAATTTGTCTCGCATGCTCTGCGCAACAATCCGGCCGAGTGCATCGTTAGCCGCGCCTGGCGGCCACGGCACGATCACTTTTACAGGCCTCGTGCCCGGCCACGCGCTTTGCCCGATGGCGGGCGCGGCCAGCATGGAGGCGGCTGCGCCGGCGGTAGTCTTGATGAAAGTGCGTCTATGCACCGCTTTATTCCGCGGCTTGTTCAGTGCCGGCGAAACGGGTGAGGCCGGCGGCTTTGACCGCGGCCTCAATCGTTCGGATTTCGTCCGTGCTCGGCGTGATCGTCGGCGCCCGCATTGCGCCGCTTGAGAAAATGCCCGCGGCGACCATCGCGGCTTTCATATTGGCATGCGCTTCGCCAGTCGGTTCGCCTGCGCCATAGACGGCGTCCTTAAGCGGGTCGATCCGCGCTTGGATGGCCACGGCCCGTGTGAGATCGCCGGCTTTGACCGCTTCCAGGAGATCGTTGATCAAACCCGGCACCAGCGACGCAAAGCCGACCAGCGCACCATCGACGCCCTGCACCATCGTCGGTAGCAGATATTCGTCATGGCAGGTCAAAAGCGCCTTCTCCGGCGTTGCTTCGCGGAGAAGCTGCAAGTCGCGCCGGTATTTGTTCATCTCACGCGTGCCGATCTTGAACGCCCGCACATAAGGCAGGCGGGCCAACTCGGCTAAAAGTTCGGACGAGAACGATGCCTTGGTCCAGGCAGGATAGACGTGCACGACCAAAGGCAATCCGCTCGCCTCAGCGATCGCATTGAAATAATCGAGGACGTGACTGGGGCGGAAACCGAAACGCAGCCAGTGATGCGGCGGCATGATGTCGAGCGCCTGCGCGCCTGCTTCTTTCGCCCAATTAGCCTGTTCAATGGCGTCTTTGATGCCTTCGCAGACTACTGACGAAATCACCGGGCACTGACCTTCGACGGCCTGAGCGACAATACGGGTAATCTCAGCCCGCTCGCGCGGCGTGAAAGCAAAGACCTCGCCGGTGTGGCCGTTGGTCATCATGCCGACAATGCCTGGCTGGCGCGCCAGCCACCGCGCGAAGCGCGAGAGTTCGGCGACATTGACGCTGCCGTCGTCATGCAGCGGCACCGCCATCGCGGGAATGAGGCCGTGAAAATTGGTCATTACGGGCATGGTTGCCTCCCGGTTTTGATTGCGATGGTAGAGCACCGCGCGAGACGCCGCCACCCAAGTTTCGGCAGCTGCGACTGTTATGCCTTGGGGCCTGGGCGAAACAGCAGACTGGCGTCGCCATAGGAATAGAAGCGATAGCCGTTAGCGATCGCGTGCGCATAGGCGCACTGCATGACGTCGAGCCCGCAAAGGGCGGCGACAAGCATGAACAGCGTTGAACGTGGCAGATGGAAATTCGTCAGCATGGCGTCGACCACCCGTAACCGATAGCCCGGCGTGATAAAGAGCGCGGTCTCGCCGGAAAAGGGTGCGAGCGTGCCGTCTTCTGCGGCTGCGCTTTCGAGAAGGCGCAGCGAGGTCGAACCAACGGCGACGATCCGCCCACCGGCGCGGCGTATTGCGTTCAAAGCGGCCGCCGTTTCGGCGCTGACGATGCCCCACTCCGCATGCATCGGATGATCTGCGGTGTCATCAGCTTTCACCGGCAAAAACGTACCTGGCCCGACGTGCAGCGTGACCTTGTGCAGCCCGATGTCGCGTTCGCGCAGCGTACTCGTCAGCGCATCAGTGAAATGTAATCCAGCGGTTGGCGCTGCCACCGATCCTTCTTCACATGCGAACATGGTTTGATAGTCGCTGCGGTCTTGCTCATCGACGGTGCGGCGGCTTGCGATATAGGGCGGCAACGGCATATCGCCGCGTTCGGCAAGCGCCTGATCGAGTGCCGCATTGGCGAAGGCAAAAGCAAGCGTGATTTCGCCGCCCTCGCCTTTGCGCTGGACCGTGGCGTCGAGCTGATCGAGGAAACACGCGCGGCCCTCGCTGCCGAAGCGCACGATGTCACCCTGCATCAGACGTTTCGCCGGCTTGACCAGCGCCTGCCAGCGCGAACCATCAAGCCGCTTGATCAGCGTTGCGGCAATGGCCGGTTCGTAGTCGCCGCGTCCGAGCCGGCGGCCATGCAATTGCGCCGGCAGCACTTTGGTGTCGTTGACTACAACGGCGTCGCCCGGCCGCAACAGGTCCGGCAGGTCGCGCATGATCCGATCTTCCAAGGCGGCACCTGTGCCGCCTGCCGCCGGGCGCACCACCAGAAGCTTGGCAGCGTCGCGCGGCGAAGCCGGCCGCAGCGCAATGCGGTCCTCCGGCAGATCGAAATCGAATAAATCGGTGCGCATGCGAAGCCGGTTTGCACTCTCGGGGCCTTGATCTAGAACCGCATATCGCAACCTTTGACGCGGCAATCAATGTGAAGCAGGCCGGTAACCAAATCGCCACGGCAGTCATTCAGGTCAAGCCCGGCATCGGCGACGTGATCTGGCACTTGCCGTTCGTCCGCGCTATCGCCGCTGCAGTGCCTCAAGGCAAAGTCGCGTTTCTTGCACCACCGACAAGCCACGCGCGGGACTTGCTGGCGGCCGAACCCGGCGTTGCCGAGACAATCTATTTCGATCATGCCGGCTCGGAACTGCGGCGCGGCATCAATCTCTTCAAGCTCGTCACGCTCCTACGCCGGCGCGGCTTCAAGGCGATCTGGATCCTCGACCGCACTACGCGGCCGGCCATCGCTGCGCGCCTTGCCGGTATCCCGCAACGCATTGGTCTTGGGCTCGGCGGGCAAAGTCTCTTCATCACCAATCCCGGTGTCGATCAAAGCCATTTCCACGATCATCCGATCGATTGGCTGCGCGCTTTGATGGCGGCAATGAATGTCCCGTTCGCCTCCACCGAACCCGCTTTGCAGATCAATCCAGCGGCCCTTGCCGACATCGGCGAGAAATTCGATGGTCAACCGCGTCCCTGGATCGTGCTCGGCATCGGCGCTTCACATCCGGACAAGGATTGGCCGGATGACCATTGGGCGGCGTTTACTTCGGCATTGCGCGAGCGCACGGCCGGTACGATCTTTCTGATCGGCGGTCATGCGAATAAGGAGCGGGCGGAAAAGTTTATTGCGGCGAACACAGGTGCCGCCGCTGTCAACGCTTGCGATCTTGGACTCATTGAAGCGACGGCATTGTTGCGTCACGCAAATCTATTTGTTGGTCCGAGTTCAGGCCCGCTCAATCTCGCCGCCGCGGTCGGGACCGAGGCTTTCGGCCTGTTTGGCTCAACGCCGGTGTTGACCTATTCGAAATTCATCCACGCACTGGTGCCGGACGGCGGCCCCGCGCCTGGCGGCATGGCACGGCTCGAACCCGCGCAAGCCATCGCGGCGATCGAACCTTATCTCGTGAGTACAAAAACGCTCACCTGATGGCCGCTCACTGCACAGATTTATCGGTGGTGCGGTTGTCGACGTAGCGGATGGCGATCGGACGGCCGGCGACCGCTCCGCCCATGCCGTCGGTGAAATGAAACGGCAGGCAGCGTGCGAGCGCGGCATTAACTGCGTCACGATAGCTATCGCGAACTTCGCTTGGCGCGTCGTGGCTGGCATAGGTCACGCGCTGCGGCGCGATCATCTCGCCGTCGCGTTTGAAGGCGAAGCGGATGGTGTATTGCATGCCGTGTCGCGCTTCGTCCTTCGGCGGCGGCACCCAGCAGGCGCGTAGCGCGGCGTACATCGCGCCGATGGAATCGATCGGCTTATCTTCGTCGTTTGTTTGACTGGCTTTGTCGCCCTCGGGCGGCTTATTGGTGTCGCTTGGCGGCTTATGCGCCGGATCGTTGTCGTCAGTCGAAACAATGGTCAGGTGAAGGTCCTGCCCGATCGGCGGCAGATATTGCGGAAAGCAGGGTCCGCTATTGAAGGCATCGCAAAACGACGGATGGCACGGTTCGCCGCTTAACAGCGAGCATGGCGAGCTTGCCGGCGGCAATTCGTTGAGCGGCTGTGATCGCGCGGTAGATAATAAGCCCGCGGCCAGCACGATCGCGCAGACGGCGATCACGCCAAAGCCGCGGGCGAAGCGCATGGCCTATTTCAGATCGGCAGCCACCTGCATCTTCACGATCTTATCCGGATCGCGTGGTGGCTCGCCGCGTTTGAGCTTGTCGACTACGTCCATGCCTTCAACCACTTCACCGATCACGGTGTACTGGCCGTTGAGAAAGGAGCCCTCGTCGAACATGATGAAAAACTGGCTGTTCGCCGAATGCGGGTTGCTGGTGCGCGCCATGCCGACGACACCGCGGACAAACGGCACGTCGGAAAATTCCGCCTTCAGATCGGGATGATCCGACCCGCCGGTGCCGTTGCCGAATTCGCCGTCACCGGTCTGCGCCATGAAACCGTCAATGACGCGATGGAACGGCACGTCATCATAGAATTCTTGGCGCGCCAGAAGCTTCATCCGCTCGGCGTGGCCCGGCGCGACATCATTGCGCAATTTGATCACGATCCGGCCCGGCGTCGTGTCGAGCACCAGCGCGTTTTCCGGGTCGAGGCCTTGAGGTAGTGCAGCAGCCATAAGTGTCGCTCCCTGTTTTGCTTATTTCATATCGGCGGCGACTTGCGCCTTGACGATCTTGTCCGGATTGGCCGGCGGCTCGCCTTTATGCAGCTTGTCGACCACATCCATGCCGCTCACCACTTCGCCGACCACGGTGTATTTGCCGTTCAAGAACGAACCGTCGGCGAACATGATGAAGAACTGGGCGTTCGCCGAATTCGGATCGCTGGTGCGCGCCATGCCGACGATGCCGCGCTTATAGGGCACATTGGAGAATTCCGAATTCAGGTTCGGATATTTCGAACCGCCGGTGCCGTTGCCATTTTGGCCGTCGCCGGTCTGCGCCATGAAGCCGTCGATGACGCGATGGAATGGCACATTGTTGTAAAAGCCGTCGCGCGCGAGCTGTTCCATGCGCTGCGCGTGATGCGGTGCGAGGTCGGCACGAAGCTTGATGACAATACGGCCTTCGGTGGTGTCGAGCACCAGCGCGTTTTGCGGATCGACACCGGCAGGAAGCGCCGGCGGAGCGGCATAGGCCGGCAACACGCAAAATATAGCGGCGATAAGAGCTAATACGCGGATCATCTGATCTCCCGGGGAAATGACACGTTTCAACGTTTGGCGAATTTGGCTTTCAGCTTGGTAGCGACTGCCGCCGGCACAAAGGCCGAGACGTCGCCGCCCATGCCGGCAATCTGGCGGACCAAAGTGGCGGTGATCGGGCGTACCGCGGGATCCGGCGGCAGGAAAATCGTCTGGATCTCTGGCGCCATAGTGCCGTTCATGCCGGCCATCTGCATCTCGTAATTGAAGTCGCCGGAATCACGGACGCCGCGGACCAATATGGTTGCGCCGGCACGAAGCGCAGCGGTGACAACGAGATCGGCAAAGGTGGTGCAGATGATTTCGCAGCCGACGGCGCGGCCGAGCGGCAGGCAAATCTCATTGAGCATGGCGAGACGCTCGTCGGCGGTGAACAGCGGCATCTTGCCGGGATGTACGCCGACCGCGAGCACAAGCTTGTCCGCAAGCCGAGCCGCCTTGCCGACAACGTCGAGATGCCCGTTGGTGATCGGGTCGAACGAGCCGGCAAAAAGCGCGATCCGCTGCATGGTCGGGGTCTAGCCCGCGTCGGAGTGAACCGCAAGCCAAGTCACGGCGACACAATCGTTAAGAGGCATGAGCCTCTGACCCAGCCCGGCTCGACGGCGTCGAAGCCGGCGAATGCGTTATGTAACCATCGAAATAATAAGCTAAGTCAACGGCTTATGTTAAAGCGCAGATTTGTGATGCTGATCACGGTGCGCCCGATTGGTCTGGGCCAAGTTCGTTAACAGAAAGAAGCAACCAACTAGGCTGCCGCGACGTTGTGACGGCAGAGGTTGCAAAAGGGGACAGGTGTCATGATCAAGACCGTTTCCGCCATAGCAGTTGCTGCCATTGTTGCCGCAGGTTTTGTTGCTTTCCCCGGTCTGTCACCGGAAGTGGAGGCCGGTGCGACTACGGTTGGAACCAAAGCCGATCGCGCCGATATCCGTCCGCTGGGCGTTGATTGCGCGCAGAAGGCCTGGCCCCATTTCGACGCCGCTTGTTTGCGCGATGCGCGTAACCCAATGGTCTCGCCTCGTGAAGTTCGCTTTGTCAGCGCAGATCGTGTGACGCACTAGAAGCCGTTACGAGTTTGCCGTCCAAGTTTGCCCTATTTGTCTACTGTCCATGAGCTTCCTGCTGTCCAAGACCTCCTGCTGTCCAAGAACTTCCAGTGTCGTGAACTTCTGACTGTCCGAACTTTCTACCTGTCTGTTATGCCCACCTAACTGTCTGTCTGCCTTTACTGGCGGGAGGTCGAAACACCTTCCGCCAGTTTTTTATTTCGCGCATGATCCCTCCCAGCGACGGTCATAAAAATGAATATCGGGGAGATGGTCATGAGCACGATGCCGACGATGCGCCGGCTGATCGCCGCGGCGGTACTTGCTGGAGTTTGCGCTGCCGCCGCCATGGCCGAGACGGCTTATCCGGATCGGCAGATCCGGCTGATAGTGCCCTACCCGCCTGGGGGACCGACCGACGTCATGGCGCGGCTGATTGGCCAATCGATTACGGCGGCTCTCGGCCAGCCGGTCTATATCGACAATCGCCCAGGCGCCGGCTCGACGCTCGGCGGCAAAATAGCTGCGGGCGCTGAACCCGACGGCTACACCCTTCTTGCCGGCAGCGCGGCGACACTTGCGATTGGGCCAGCGCTCTATCCCGATGCCGGTTTCGATCCAAACACGTTGATTCCGATCGCTTCGTTCGCGAGCGTGCCTTTTGTCATGGTCAGCGGACCGAAGGCGCCGGTCGGCAGCGTCCCCGAGGTGATCGCATATGCCAAAGCGCATCCGGGCAAGCTGACGCTCGGCGTGCCGAATGGCGCCCCGCCGCACATGCTGGCGGCCTGGTTCAAGAGCTTGACCGCGACCGATATCCTCATTGTTCCTTACAAGGGCGCTGCTAACGGCATCACCGACATTCTCGGCGGTCAAATCGATCTCGGTATTGAGCCGACCTCGGTCTTGCTGGCGCATTTGAGCGGCGACAGCGCGATGCGGCCTTTAGCGGTAACGACCAAGGCGCGGATTCCCGAGCTGGCCAATGTCCCAACCATGATCGAGACCGGCGTGCCGGGCTACGTTGCGACCTCTTGGACCGGCCTTGTTGGCCCGGTTGGTATCCCGCCAGCCATTGTCGACAAGCTCAACGCCGCCGCCAATGCCGGTCTGCGTTCGCCAGACATGCAAGCGAAGCTCAAAGCGCTCGGCGCGTCGGAAGTGCCGGGTACGACCGCGGAATTTGCGGAATTCGTCAAAACCGACGTCGAGAAATGGACGGCGATGGCAAAGCTCTCAGGTATCAAGGGCGAATAAGTCCGAAGGCGGCCTATTGCGTCAGCGGTCTATTGTGCCGTGTGATCGAGACCGAGCGATTTGACGATCGGCGTCCAGCGCGCGAGATCGGCTTTCATGGCGGCAGAGAAATCGGCCGGCGTGCCGCCCATTGGCGCGTAGCTCAACTTAGTCATCGCGTATTGCAGCTCGGGTGTTTTCAGCCCGTCATTGATCGTCGCATTGAGCTTTTCGATCACGGCTGGCGGTGTGCGTGCGGGCGCGAGCAATCCAGTCCAGGCGTCAATGACAAAGTTCGGATAGCCGCTCTCGACCATGGTCGGCACGTCTGGCATTTCCGGGATCCGCTTAGCCGAGGTCACCGCAAGCGGACGCAATCGTCCGACTTTGATCAGCGGCAACAGCACGCTGGTTGCTTCGAAAGTCATCTGCACATTGCCGGCGAGCAGATCGTTGATCGACGGGCCGCCGCCTTTGTACGGCACATGCACGATGTCGATGCCGGCGCGCGCCTTGAACAATTCGCCGATCAGATGCGGCAGCACGCCAATGCCACCGGATGAGAAATTGATTTTGCCCGGATTGGCTTTGGCATAAGCGACCAATTCCGGCACCGTCTTTGCCGGCATCGACGGATTGACGACCAGGATCAATGAAGTGCCGCCGACAAGCGCAACGGGTTCGAAGCTTTTCAGCGGATCGTAGCCGGCATCGGGATGCAGAAGCGGTGCGATGATCAGGCCGCTTGCCGCTGAATAGAGGAGCGTATGACCGTCGGGTGTCGCTTCGGCTGCATCCTTCGAGCCGATGGTATTGCCGGCGCCGGCGCGATTCTCGACCACAAAAGCCTGGCCGAGTTTGTTCTGAAGATAATTGGCTGTAATCCGTCCGATGACATCGACCGGACCGCCCGGCGGCGTCGGCACAATGATTTTCACTGGCCGGTCCGGATAGGCCTCGGACAGGGCCGTGCCTATGCCGAAACTGGTGCACAGTCCGGTGGCAACGCTCGCCGTTATGAGCGAGCGGCGCGAAAGCGAATGAATCACGATAGCCTCCCTTTGCTTAAGTTCTATCGGCAAAGGAACGCCGGGGAAAGAACGCGCCGTCTTTCGAATGCTACTCGCCGCCCGCGCCGAATTGCTTCAGCGTCAGGGTTTGCAAGCTCGTCACGTCACGAATGCCGCGTTGCGCCAATTCGATGAATTTCTCGGCAACCATTCGCGTGGCTGGATCGTCGCCAGCGTTGAGGCGCAGCGCCTGACACACGGCGCCATAAGCGGCCGACATATCTTCGATGATTTCGGGCTCGAAGGCTTGCCGGGAAAGAATCCGCGTGATCGACATTAGGCGGCAGTCAGTTTGAACGCCGCGTGCAGCACCGTCGGCAATTTGCCGTCTTGGACAGCGGCGGCATGCACCCAGGTACTGGCCATGTCGAGGAAGATTTGCTGCTGCGCATCGTCGGTCGTTTCGTGTGCCCAGCGAAGACACTCTTCCGCGTATTCTCGATATTCTTTCGATGTCGTCATGGGGCGCTTCGGCCCATCAGCCGGTTAGAAAAAGTGTTTCTCCAGGACCGATGCCAGAGGATTGCCATCGATGCGCCGAGGCTGCGCTCGAGCGGCGTCAGACACAATCCGATCTTGTCTGTCTTGACTACCTTTTGGATTCAGTCTCGCCGTTACTTTTGGGCGGTGCTTTCAACACGCCGTAGTCCCGCGATTTGACGCCCGTGTTGTCGATAATCGCTCCCGCGGCTGCGAGTCCATGACGCAGTAACTCACGAATGGCTGCCGCGCGGCTTGGCATGCGGTGGGCGAATCTAAACGTGTCCACCGCCTTGAGCTCTTGAGGCGACAGCATGATTTGCAATCGCTCTTCCCGTACCAAACCAGCGCCGTTGTTGACGTTTTTCAAGGCGGCCCTCAAATTCGGCTAATCCGCATAATGAGTGGTAGCCGCAAAGTAGGTTACTTACTCATTTGTTGCAATACCCTCACCTAACGAAAATGGGTGGCTTGAGTTCCCGTTGAACGACGGAAAAACACATAGATTCTGCGGGCCGCCGGATTGGGGGTATGAAGAGACGGTCTATACGATCCGGAAAGACGAGTTTTGGCCATTAACGGGGCTTTTCGGCCTCGCCTTGACCCCCTAATGGCTCGCGTCTAAGAGCCGCAATAACGGACACGGCCGGGCCCGCGAATGATCGTGCTGATCGACAATTACGACAGCTTCACCTTCAACCTGGTGCACTATTTCGGTGAATTGGGCGCGGACATTGTCGTGCACCGCAATGACAAAGTGACAGCCAAAGACGTCGTTGCCGCGAAGCCCGATGCAATCGTGCTTTCGCCCGGCCCGTGCACGCCCAAAGAAGCAGGGATTTGCCTCGACCTTATCGAGGAAGCGTCTGCGACGATTCCTATCTTGGGGGTCTGTCTCGGCCATCAGGCGATCGGCGATGCTTTCGGCGGCAAAGTTGTGCGCGCGCCGACGCCGGTGCACGGCAAACTGTCGGACATCCGGCATGAGGGCCAGGGTATTTTTCGCGGGATCAACGGACCGTTCAAGGCAACGCGCTACCACTCACTCGTGGTCGAACGCGACAGCATGCCGAGCGAACTCACCGTCACCGCCGAGACCGCTGACGGGCTTGTGATGGGCTTGGCGCACACCGAACTGCCAATCCACGGCGTGCAATTCCATCCTGAAAGTATTGCCTCGGATCACGGCCATCTGATGCTGAAAAATTTTCTCGATATCGCTGCTGCCTGGAATTCGGCGACGGGTCGAGTGCAGAAAAGCCGAGTGCATTGAGGATCGCGCCGTGACCACCGAATTTCGTGCACTTATCGCCAAGGTCGCGACCGGCGCGGAGCTGAGCCGCGACGAAGCTTCTGAGGCGTTCCAGCAGATGATGCAGGGCGAAGCGACTCCGTCGCAAATGGGCGCGCTGCTGATGGCTCTGCGCGTGCGCGGCGAGACCGTCGATGAGATCACCGGCGCCGTGACCGTGATGCGCGCCAAGATGCTGCGGGTGAGTGCTCCGCCCGAGGCCGTCGACGTGGTTGGCACTGGCGGCGACGCGTCCGGCTCGTTCAATATTTCAACCTGCGCCGCCTTGATTGTTGCCGGCGCCGGCGTGCCGGTGGCGAAGCACGGCAATCGTGCGCTGTCCTCACGCTCAGGCGCGGCCGATGTGCTCGCCGCGTTGGGCGTCAATATCGACCTCAATCCGGCGCAGATCGGCACCTGCATCAAGGAGGCCGGCATCGGCTTCATGTTCGCGCCGGCACATCATCCGGCGATGAAAAACGTCGGTGCCACCCGCGCCGAGCTTGGCACCCGGACGATCTTCAATCTGCTTGGGCCGCTGTCCAATCCGGCTGGCGTGCGGCGTCAGATGGTTGGCGTTTTTTCAAAGCATTGGACCGAACCGCTCGCGCAAGTTCTGAAAAATTTGGGCTGTGAAAATGCCTGGGTCGTTCACGGCTCCGACGGTCTCGATGAGATCACGACCTCGGGTCCGACCAGCGTGACATCGCTTGAAGCGGGCATCGTGCGCAGTTTCGAGATTTCGCCGGAAGAGGTCGGTCTCGAACGGGTCAAACCGGAAGCGCTGCGCGGCGGCGATGCCGCGACCAATGCCAAGGCCATCGAGGATGTGCTCGAAGGCAAGAAAAACCCGTTCCGCGACGTCGCTATCTTTAATGCCGCGGCTGCGCTTGTGGTCTCGGGCAAGGCGAAGAACCTCAAGGACGGGGTTGAACTTGCCGCCCATTCGATCGATTCCGGCGAAGCCGAAGGCCGGCTCGAGCGTCTGATCGTGGTGTCGAACGATGGCTGACATTTTGCAAAAAATCGAAGCCTACAAGCGCGAAGAGATCGCCTCGGCCAAACGTGCGCGCCCGCTGTCAGTCGTCGAAGCGGACGCGAAAGCCGCAGGCGCGACACGCGGTTTTCTGCGTGCCATCGAACGCCGCGTTGCCGATGGCGACTACGCGCTCATTGCCGAGATCAAGAAGGCTAGCCCGTCGAAGGGACTGATCCGCCCGGACTTCGATCCGCCTTTCCTTGCTATGGCCTACGAAGCTGGTGGCGCAGCCTGTCTCTCGGTCCTAACCGACGCGCCGTCCTTCGAGGGCAAGCTCGATTATCTGCGCGCTGCGCGCGCCGCTTGTTCGCTGCCGGCGATCCGCAAGGATTTCATGTACGACACCTATCAGGTGACGGAAGCGCGTGCCTATGGCGCCGATTGCATCCTGATCATCATGGCAGCCGTCGAGGATGCTTGCGCGCACGATCTTGAAGACGCGGCGCTGGCTATCGGCATGGATGCCATCATCGAAGTCCATGATGAAGCAGAGCTCGACCGCGCGCTGCGTCTGAAATCGCGATTGATCGGCATCAACAATCGGGATCTCAAAACTTTCGAGACCAAGCTTGAGACCAGCGAAAGATTAGCGCGGCGTATTCCGAAAGAACGCATCATTGTCGGTGAGAGCGGCATCTTCACACCGGCGGATCTGGCGCGTCTTGCCAAAGTTGGGATTTCGACCTTCCTGGTCGGCGAAAGCTTAATGCGGCAGAGCGACGTCGCCGCCGCGACCCGCGCTTTGCTGGCGCGCCACCCTGCGCTCGCCGCCGCGCGGTAATCGCTGTGGCGAAGCGGTCAAAGACACTCACCCATCTGACCAGCCGCGGTACCGCCCGCATGGTCGATGTCTCCGCGAAACCGGTCACCGAGCGCGAGGCCACCGCCGAAGGCCGTGTGGTGATGCAGAAGAAGACGCTCGATCTGGTGCGCAAAGGCGACGCCAAGAAAGGCGACGTGCTCGGGACTGCCCGCATCGCCGGCATCCAAGCCGCCAAGCGGACGCATGAATTGATTCCGCTCTGCCATCCGCTTGCCATTTCGCAAGTCGCAGTGGATCTCACGCCGGATACGAAACTGCCGGGCATCCGTGTCACCGCACGCGTGAAAGTGGCCGGCCAAACCGGCGTTGAAATGGAAGCGCTCACCGCGGTTTCCGTCGCCTGCCTCACCGTCTATGACATGGTGAAAGCCGTCGATCGCGACATGCATATCGAGGGCATTCGCCTGATCGAAAAGAGCGGCGGCCGCAGCGGTCATTATCGCGCCGGGGAGTAAGTGTGGTGGCATTGATCTCGGTTTCCGAGGCGCTCGATCATGTGCTGGCGCATGCCGATGTGCTGCCGAGCGAGGATGTGCCGCTTGCTGACGCCGATGGCCGCGTCTTGGCGCAAGCGCTGAAAGCACTGCGCACCCAGCCGCCGGCCGATGTATCGGCGATGGATGGCTATGCGGTGCGCGCTAGCGATGTTGCAAACGTCCCGGCGCATTTGAAAGTCATAGGCGAAGTGCCTGCTGGCCGCCCCTTCTCAGAAGCGATCGGCGCCGGCCAAGCGGCACGAATCTTCACCGGCGGCTTCGTTCCGGACGGCGCCGACACCGTCGTGATCCAGGAACACACCACGCGCGATGGCGATATCGTCGACGTTCAGAAGCCTTACAGCAGGGGTCGCAACGTCCGTGTCAAAGCTCTCGACTTCCGTCAGGGCGACACGCTTTTGCCGGCTGCTCATCGGCTGACGCCGCGCGATCTGCAGCTCGCCGCCGGCATGAACTTTCCGCGATTGCCGGTCCATCGGCGGCCCAAAGTTGCGCTCTTCGCGACCGGCGATGAACTCGTGCCACCGGGCACGGAGCCTGGACCAGGGCAGATCGTTTATTCCAACGGCTTTGCGCTTGCCGCACTCGCGCGCGAGGAAGGCGCCGACGTCACCGATATCGGCGTAGTCCCTGACAAGCTCGATGCGACCATCGCCGCAGTGCGCCGTGCTCGCGCGCTCAATGCGGATATCCTGGTGACGACCGGCGGCGCCTCGGTCGGCGAATACGATCTGGTGCAGAAGGCCTTCGCCGCCGAAGGCATGACGCTGTCGTTCTGGAAGATCGCGATGCGGCCAGGCCGGCCGCTGATGCATGGACGGCTTGGTGCGATGCATGTGCTGGGACTGCCTGGCAATCCGGTGTCGTCTTACGTTTGCTCGTTCCTGTTTCTGGTGCCGCTCCTTCGCCGCATGAGCGGACGCAGCGACATCACAACGCCGGTCGAATCGGCTTTGCTCGGCTCGGACCTGCCGGAGAACGACGAACGCGCTGATTATCTTCGCGCCACGCTAAAACGCGGACCAGAAGGTTTGATTGCAACGCCTTTCCCGGTTCAGGACAGCTCGATGATGTTGCCGTTGGCGCAGTCGAATTGTCTTGTGATCCGAGAACCTTACGAGCCGCCAGCGAAGGCGGGTAGCGAATGCCGGATTGTTAAATTCGAGCGTTAAGCGGGCGTTGGCACCCTCGCTTGCTTTGTTCACTTCAAATTAAATGGTTGCGGAACACATTGGGAACGGATAGTGTCTGTTCATGATTTGTTTCGACAGCCGAAGGCTTCCGGTGCGTCACATGACCGGGCCAGAGGCCTAGGGAGGGCAAGCGCGGATGCTTACTCGCAAGCAAGCAGAGTTGTTGCGTTTCATTCACGAACGGCTGAAGGAAGCCGGTGTGCCGCCCTCCTTCGACGAGATGAAGGACGCGCTTGATCTCCGTTCCAAATCTGGAATTCATCGGCTGATCACCGCGCTCGAGGAACGCGGCTTCATCCGCCGGCTACCGAACCGCGCCCGGGCTATCGAAGTGATTAAGCTTCCGGAATCGGTCGCCCATGGCGTTGGCGCCCGCGCCCGTGGTTTCACACCGAGTGTGATCGAAGGCAATCTTGGCCGTGTTCGCGCTGCAGTGTCTTCCGAGGATGAAGTCGGCCGCCCGATCGCGGTCCCGGTGATGGGCCGGATCGCTGCCGGCACGCCGATCGAGGCGATCCAGACCCGCAGCCACACCATCAGCATGCCGCCCGACATGCTTTCGACGGGCGAGCACTTCGCGCTCGAAGTGCGTGGCGACTCCATGATCGAAGCCGGCATTCTTGATGGTGACATGGCGCTGATCAAACGCGTCGACGCCGCCGATACCGGCGATATCGTTGTGGCGCTGATCGACGACGATGAAGCGACCTTGAAGCGCTTCCGCCGCCGCGGCGCCTCTATTGCGCTCGAGCCGGCCAATACGGCCTACGAGGTGCGTATCTTGCCGCCGAACCGCGTGCGGATTCAGGGCAAGCTCGTTGGGCTGTTCCGGAAGTACTGAGCGGCTTACTGATCCGCCTCGATATCATCCTGCCGCGGCGTCGCATCGCGCGGCGGAGGTTTGGACGTGTCAATGTTCGTCGGCGTGGCGTCGTTAGATCGCACCGAACGTCTGGGCGATGCGGGCGCCCACGGCCGGTCGAAGTTCGGCAAACGGGCGGAATCGATGATAAAGCCCGACGGTGTGTGACGAAGCGTGAGCGCACCCTGCTCTCGCCAGCGTTCACGTCTGATTACAGTCGCAGCGCAATCCGGTGGCGGAGTGCGATGAGCGATGACCAGCGCTGCGCGTTGGCAGTCTTCGTCGAACGCATTCGCCTCCTCGCTGTCGGCGATCAAGGTGCCGTCGGCGAGTTTGCCGATGCAGCCCGAGGGATCGCAGGTGATCCCCTGCCCTAAGCCTCGGTCATGAAGGTCACGACCGTCAGCATCCGCTGCGAGCCATTCGCGAATGGCAAACGTGTCGCCACCGCTATGGTGGAATGCGAGCCGGCCATCAGCGCCACGTATTGCGAAAGTTCTGCCGTCGCTAGCGATCAACACATCCGGCACGGGCACAACAGCCGCCCAAGCGACGGAGCCGAGAACAAGCAGCGCGCCGCTCCAGCGCAGCGGCGTCTTCAAAAGCCCGATCAATAGCAACCCTGCGGTCGCCAGCAGCAGCGGGCCGACGCCGAAAGCTGTGACGCGGCCAAAAGCACCCGGCAGACTCGCCACCCATAGCGCGACGGCATCCATCCATTGCAGGCCATAGCCCATTTGCCGCCAGCATTCCGCGTCGAGCCCGAATGGCATGGCGACAACGCCGAGAATGCCCATCGGCATCACCCAGGCGGAAACAACCGGCATGGCGAGAAGATTGGCGAGCACGCCATAAGGCGCGATGCGATGAAAGTGATAAGCGGCATAAGGTGTCGTCGCCAAGCCCGCGAGCAGCGACGCGATGGTCAGACCGACGATTTCGTTCACGCCCCATAGCGCCGCACGCACCGACAGGGAATTATTGCCGGTACGGAGCCGTAGCGCTCCACTATAGCCTGCGATTAGCGCGAGCGTCGCCGCAAAGGACATCTGAAAACTAGGATGAACAACAGCTTGCGGCGCCAGCACCAATACGATCAGCGCTGCAACCGTCAATGTTCGCATGGTGACTGTCGGCCGGTCCGGTATTATGGCGCAAACGCCACAAGTCTGCCGCGTCTCAGGCGCTCCGGGCCACGATTTTCTTTTCAATTTTGATTAGCCAGTCGGCTACGGTCGCTACAGCTCACGTTGGAGGCAGTTTGGAGCCCACAAAAATAGTAACTGGCGCGGGTGGGCCGCCCGTAATGAGCATTCCGGGAGAATCGTTTAGCACGTTTGGGATTGCATCGCTTACATACGGTATCTGTGCAAACGAGAAGGCTTCTTTCAGAAATCCGACCGCAGCCGGGTCCGTCCCAAATATTCGCAGTTCAAAGGCTATTAAACGTGAAAACTGGCGTGGCTGTATTTCGATGTTCCAAGGCAGTGGGCTTTTACCCGCATTTATTTTCTTAAAAACGGCCTCGATTTGTGCGGCTAAATATAGAGCTTCAGGATCGTTAGCTGGATATGAAATCTCGACTCGACCGCTTCCATTTTGGAGTCGGGACATCAGTTTGAATTTTGAATCGGCTGATAAGACACGCCAAGCTGCCGCCTGTTCTATTTTGGCCGCCTGTTCGGTCGCTTTTGCAGCTTCTGCCCGAGCCCTCTCAGCGTCTGCTTTCGCGGTGTCGCCAGCTGCGTTGGCATCTGCGATTTTTCCTTCCGTTATCAACTTAAAACGGTCTAAAGCCACTTCCGCGGCCGCTGCCTCCCGCTTATGCGAGACGATTGAGCCAGTTGTCGAAATCCCAATTGCGATTGCAGCCAATGAGGCAAAGACCACCGACACGATCAGCCAAAAATCCCACCATTCACCATTGTGGCCCAGAAACAGAGTTGAGGCGGCGGCGTTCGCACTTTGGATTGTTTCTGACATCGGGGGGGTTGGTTGTAGCGATGTTTGGGATTATTGCTCTCCGAGAGTACAGGAAAAAATACTAACTTCCTAAATCTCGCTTGGTGCGGCCTAACTCTTAATCGCCCAGCGCCGGGCATGCGGACGGCCCACCGTAGAAACAAGACTTCCCTTGTAACGCTGCATCGTGTTTTTAACGGCATTCCAAGCGGCTCTGCGCTCGTCCGGGGTAAACTTTGTAACGCCCTTCTTGCCGAGCATGGCGATGGCAATATCCATTCCTCGCATCGGCTCTGTCGCCTCGCGGAGAATATCCAGCGCCAGTAGGAAGGCTTCGCCACGCTTGAATAGCGGATTGATCGTGTTCTTGCGCCTTGGCTTGATGGTCGAAACGTCGAAACCCGGCTCGACAATTTTGATGACGGCGCGGACGTGCGCGAGGTTTTTCCTCCGCTGTCGCAGATCGCCTTCCAGCCGCGAGTGCAGCTTTATCAGGCCGTACATGAGCGGGCTATGCGACATGGCGCTGCCAGTAGCCGGTGAACTCTTGGGACTTGCCGCTATTGAGCGCGTTGCCGGAAAGCTTCTGGACTTGCTCACCATTCGACACGCGGCGGTTATCCTCGCGCCATGAGGCTTCCTGCGCATAGCGGAGCAAGTAGTTTCCCGCGATGTGATGGTGATGGCCGATTTCGGCGCGGCGCATGCGGCTGAAAAACTCCTCAGCCCAATTGGTGCAGGCGCCGTCCTTTGAATAGGCTTCCTGGTGGTTGATCCGCTTCATTTCGTATTTGGCGTGAAGCTCGTTCCAGCCTGCCGCGTCATCGGCATTGATCAGCGTCCCTTTGACGACGTGCGATGAAATAAACGCGATGGCCTGCGCTTCGGTCTTGAACACGGCCGGGATTGAATTGCCGTTACGCTCACGGACGATGACCACGGCCTTGCGTTTGCCATTTTGATTGCGGAGCAGGCGCCGATCGCGGCGATGGTCTTTCAGATTGGCAGGCTTCACATAGCCGCCGAAATAGCCGCCATCGACCTCGGCCACCCTACCTTCGCCGCCGATCATGCGGCCTTTCAGTTCGGCTGCCATCGCCTCGCGAAGCTTATGCAGCAACACGAAGGCGCACTTGTAGGAGACGCAAAGATCGCGGGACAGCGCCAGCGCCGACTTGCCTTTGACCTCATTGCAGAAGATCGCGATGGCCGCGAGATAGCAGCGCAGTGGCAGCTTGTGGCTGCCAAACAGCGTGCCGGACGTAATCGTGAAATCCTTTTTGCAGGCCCGGCAGCGGAACCGGGGCGCACCCTTCAAGCGGCGGCAGTCGTAAGCATCAACGCCGCCGCAGTGCGGGCAAACCGGCTCGCCGTCAGTATCGGCCCAACGGATTTTGCGGAAGGTCGTTTCCGCCTGGTCGTCTTTCATCTGGCAGACGGTCGCCAGTGAAAGGGTCTTAGCGGCTTTGGAGAGGAGGAAGTGCTGAGCCATCGGAATAACCTGCCGTTTCGCTACCCGTCATATATGACAGGTCGCGCGCTTGCCGTCAAGCGTAGTCTGTCGTATATGACAGGCGCCGTATATGACAGGATCACCCGATGGGCATAGGTTCCGAGGCGGAATGGGCCGAACGCGCCGCTGCATTTCTAAAGCACAAGCTTCAAGAGCAAGAGGTGACTTATGTCGAGCTGGCGAAGCGCCTCAAAAAGCATGGCTTCAAGGCCGAAACTGAAAACTCGATAACGGCCAAGCTTAAACGCGGCACATTCCCAGCGACGTGGTTTTTGGCAGTCATTGCCGCGCTGGAATTGGACGGTGTCGGATTGGATGAGATTTAGGCTATTTGTTACCTAGCTTGTCCCATGCGGGGTTCTCAATCAGGTCCACCAGATTGGCGCGAAATACGGTCGAGATGCGAATAATCGTAAATCTGTCCTCTGTCTTAAAAGTGCTCCAACTTCCAAACCAATCGCGGCCGGGGTCCATAAATCTATCTTTGGCTGCCGTTCCCATATTTGCTTCAATCCAAGCCGCCGTCTGCTCTACCCACTGAATAATTGCATCCGTTTCTTTGTCAGGTAGTTGTGCCGGTCCAGCGCGAATATCGCGAATGAGGTGACCTCCCTCGACGTAAAAGGATTGCAGCTTGGTCCGTATATCGGCGCGCTGAACGGCCCCTTGTTGCGGTTGAGTGCCCTTTAACTCCTCCTCCAAGATAGCGATGTGCGAGCGCTGATTTTCAAGGGTTGCATCCTTGGTGGCATCCGTGCCCGCATGGTGCCATTGCAGCCCGAAGAAAACTAAGCCGCCCAGCGCGAGGACGCCGATGCAGAACGCCAATGGGGCTTGCCGTATCACTGCGCCCTCGTATCGGACGTAGTGAAGTAGCCATCTGATCCAGACGACAATTTCCGGAGCTTCTGGCTCCAGAGGCAGATTCGGCTCTTCGGCCATCGGATTCCCCTGGCGATTGTATCGCCAAGGGCACCGAGCGTCTCGCTTAGTCCCTTCACCGGGTTCCTTTCCCGGTATCAGGACGAAAACACCTTTTAAATCAGGCCGTTAGGCCCGGTCTGTGGCGTTTGCGCCATAATACCGTGCCGGTCGAACAGAGTGCCGACAAGCACGACCGCGATCATCACAAATGAACGTTGCGTCGCGACCTCGGCGCCGGACAACAACAGATAAAACGTCGTGACCAGAAGCGCAGCAAAAGCGGCCCACTTCTTGATCGGTGCGCGCTCGGCAAGCGCCGGGATCAAAGCCAGCCCAGCGCGGAAGATGAAGAAGATCATGCCGGCAACCACGGCCATGTGATAGCCGGACACATGGCAATGACTAAAGTAGACGCTATTTAGTCGATAAAATCAGCGCTTTTGTGCTTTAGTGCTTCCCAATGCGACAACTGGGAAGCGGGCGGGAAGCGACGGCTTAGGGATGTGCCGATTCCGTTAAGTCGCGGCCACGACGAAGCACACCCGATTTGGTCGGGGACCACGCGAAGGGTGCGTCAAGGATGGATGAGTTTCATCAAAGCGGAAATGGCATTCTGGAGCACCGCTATAAATTCCGCACCTTGGCTAGTAGACCCAAGCGTGGTCGTAGTCCCGACTAGATTGTAGGTGCGCTCTAAAAATCCCAGGCCGGACAATAGCGCCCTCTTCTTTGCACTCACGACTGGTGGAGCATTTGGGACTTTAATATTTGAGTCAGTGGCGGGCAGTGAGACTGTTGGCGGGTTAGGTAACGTCCCAATGATCTTGGCGAATTCGGCGAGGACACGAACGATTTTCGCAAAATCGTCCGTCGCCAAACCAGCCTTTCTAATGTCCACTGTCGCCCGAGCGACCGAATCGAACGGATCGCTTAGGGCGTCGCCACTAGCCTTTGCCTCATCGATGGCTGTGCCCGAATAAAAACTTTCACGTTCTGGATCCAGCGGAAAGTGCGTTATCAGAAGGTCATGATTTTCAAAAAGCGTCTTGAATGCCTTCTTGAGGCCTGGCGCAAGCCAGTCTCCCATCGGATTAGGATCGTCGACGTCTGCCCTGATGATTTCAGCCATTTCCTTGAGCAAACCGACGATCGGCTGAGTGCCTCGACCGGCCAGTTCTTCATCATAGTTTTCTAATGCGTCTCTTAGTTGCCCGGGCGTATTGCCTGGTAGCCCACGAAGTATCGTCTTTATGATTTTCCGCTGTCGAACCGGCAAAGTTGCAAGGTCATCATCAACTGTCGGCACGTCGTAAGAGGGATTAGGCCCGGCGTCTAACCGTCCATCTGATGTCAAAGCTGGGGCAGGACTAGCGACTTCAGCAAGCCTCGCACGTAGTCTGCGCGGCCGAATGTCCTCACCGCTGTCCTCCTGTGGAAGGCCCGGCGTCCCCCAATTATCGACTTCGTTGGCGACGTCGCGGGAACCCATGGAGCTTTCGAGGGCGCGCGCGCTCGACCGTGCAATGGAAGGCACCGCTTGGACCGTCGCGTGCAGCGGAGGGGCCGGGCGCGGCCCGGTCCGCGCTTTGTGTATCGCTTCGGCCTCGACTTTCCGGACGGCGTCTTCGAGCGCCAGCCGCTCACGCGTGATGTCGGCTTCTGACAGCGGAGGATCGACCCCGCGCAACTGCCCGACCAAAGCGGTGCGCGCCCGCTCATAGAGCGAGCGGCGTTCTTGATTGGTCGACGTGCCGAGCCCCGCAACGGCGCGAGTGATGAGCGGATAGTAGTCTGCCATCTACGGTTTTTATCACGGATCTGAGTTATCGAGAAAATTCGAACTTGAGCAAAGTACGTCAACGTCATATGCGCTGCTACCGCTCCGATGCGTGAAGCCAGCACCGATTCTCTAAGCTTTGTCGGCGCTTCTGTGCGAACACAGCACGGTTTCGAGACCAGCCCCACGGCGGCTATCAAGGATTTCCCAATCCTCCGTCCAAACAGATCCGGGATGCTCTGCCAAATCCACCACTTCGCCGTTCTCTAAACTGACGTCTACAGTCCCGTGGATGAACCGCGCCCGCACAAACCGGCCTCCGCCCTCGGTTAGTATGAATGAGCCCGGCTTATCTGGCGCGCCTCTTCGATTAAAGCTTCGATACCCGTTAAAATCCGGCCGAAAAACAACTGGATCGTTCATCTCAATGACCCAGCTATCTTGGTTTGTTTCTTGGTAGATTATCGGTGGGTCAATGCGGCCGGGGGCCATCGACGTAAATGTCATCAGCGAAAATGATAGATTCGAATCCCCGGATCCTCGGAAAACTTTCATTCCGAACCCCGCGTCATTGCCCGCGAAATGAACTAAAAACCGTCCGGCTACAATGCTGGACAACTTCATGAGCGTTCCTGGGAAATCGACTTCCACTTTGAGGTTCCTTCGCTTCGATTGCGCGACAGCGCCTCTCGACTATCGCGTGTATTGAAGGTTGAAGCAAACGTTGCCGATCGCTATCGAACGCCGACCCGCTCGAACATCAGCACCTGCGTAGTTACACGACGCATTGCTCGATGCTGCCGCCGCCGGGCGGCCGCTGCTTTGAGGTGCTGACCAACCACCTGCCATGTCGGCGCCCCACTCCGGTCGGCGGGAACGCGTCCGACGAAGTCGCGGACGTCGGCCAAGCTCTTGAGCGTCAGAAGCTCTGACCGGACAATCCGCTTTCCGATCTGTGGTTCGTCGAGCTGATGATGATGAGTCAAGTCGCAAGGGGTTGAAGCATTTCGCGCCGGCCATTATCCAGCTAGAAAGCCTCCGCCTTATGGAGCCGCCTCGATGGCAAGAATGAGCCCGCCGTATCCCGGCCAAGGGAAGCCACTCCCGCGGGAGTTCAGCCTCAAGGGGGTGTGGATAGCTAGGAACCTACTCGCCTTCACCCACGATGAAATGGGTACGCGCGACGAGAGCGGCGGCGTTATAAATAAGCTCGTCAAAGGCCCAACGAATAACAATATCGTCACCTTTGACGCGACCGAAGTCGCGAAGAAGCTCGCGATGCCCGTCACGGAGTTGCTCGAAGAAAATGCCGCAGGGCGTCTATCAATTAGCAATTCCGTGCTACCTGCGCCGGCCGGCGTCGCAGCCGCCATGGAGTTCAAGATTATCTGCAAAGGAAAGACAGCCATTATCAGGATGCACCGGAGCGATGTTCAATAGCTCCTCACGTACATATTTCTCACGTGCTTCTGATCTGCAGACATGGATGTCGAGCTTGGTCGGTTGATAAGGGTGATATGGATCAGCGGGCGGGACCATTCACAGATTTGAGGCCCTCGGCGCACCGAGCGCCAGCCGCTACGGCTCTTTGACGGCTGTCGCGCTGATCCCCATGAGCAAGCCCGGAAGTGATTTTTTGCTCTGGGATTGCGGTGGCGATCGCCAGCGCAAAAATCAAGAAGCCGACAAGTTCAATCGCTGTAAGAATAATCAGCCAATGGGGAATTAGCATGGGGCGACTCCGAGCATTCCAGGGTGGCACCCCTTTGGTTCTCTATCGCTTAAACCGCTGAGCCAAGGCGCTTTGTTGGTTGAGGTTCAGTCAAGGTGATGATTAAACTTTGACATTCACAGCGTGAGCAGAAATCGGCATGAGCACCGTCGCCCATGTGATATTGTGCCAAACGATTTGAGGGGATCAACAATGAAACATCCGCACGTGACGACCGCACTGCGTGAGAAGGCAATCTCGCTAATGGAGGCTGCGCTTTTGATCACTGGAGAAACCGGCGACCATGATTGCAGCTTCTTAATCGAGCGCGCTTTGGATCAGCTTCGCGCGAACGCCTGGCCGGCTGCGATCGCCGAAGCGCCAGCATCGCATTAAACCGAGCGGCATGTTTCCGTCGCGTAGAAAACTTGAGCAATGAAGCTCAGCGCCGCCATAAAGGCAAAAGACGGCGCCGCTTTTCGCAATAAAGAGGCCGTCGACTACATGCCATCGATGACGAAGGATCGACTTCACACAGGAAGCCACCCCCCGGTATCGAGCGCCTCGTCAAGAGGCCGATCGCCGGCAGCATGACGCCTTCTAATTTCTGGAAGTATTGCCTCCCAGACCAGCTCCATGATCTGGATAAAACATTCACGCTGGATCGCGGCGGGTCCCCGTTGGAGTTCAGGCAACTGCCGGTCCAGCGACGCTATAAACTTTATACGATCCGCAAATGGTGGATGCCGCTTACGGGGCACTGCACTATCGATACCCGTCCTAAGCACAGCTGTCGCCCTTCTGATCAAATCGAGCGCACCCAAAATAACAACGGCTCCAGCACCCGAAACCGCGTATTGATTTGGGGGCCTCTCGCCTTCGCCAACAGCCATGCTTACAGCTCTACCAAATACGTCGGCCTCATGCTCTTCCAGGAAAGAATCGCCAGTCTCCTCGGAAGTTTTGGCGATACCATGCTCAAAAACATGGTGACCATATTCATGTGCCATCGCGAAGATCTCGATTGATCGCAGGATCTGCACGTGAATACTTAGTGTTGGAATGTCGGTCATTGCGATATCAACATCGCGCGGCGAAGAACCTTGAGCATATGCCCCAATTATTGCCGCCCATTCCGCGACTAAAGTTGGCGAACTTTGGAGAGCGCGTCCCACTTCAGAAGGAACGTTACACACCTCAACAAAGCCGCCCTTCACCACCTTGGGAAGTGTCCGCGCCACCGCCTTACTTACAAAATTGCAAAACGCGAGGAATGGCAACGTGGCCTCGATGATACTTGACTCTGTCTTGAGGACCGCCCGTTGGCTGAGGTTCAATCCACCCCCAAGCGCGACGCCAAAAGCGACACCGCCCCGAAAGGAAATTTTGTTAACGGCACAGACCTGCTCAACCTCTTTCAGGACGCGTTCGAGTATCTGTCGAGCATTGACGTCATCGAATTGTGACCCCTCAGACGTCATTTTCACGGCGTGATTATATTCTGCGAGTATTTTATCCTCATCGCCCAAGGTACCAGCTACGCGCCGAATAAATTCAAGAATTAGCTTCCGGTTATCATCCATCCACTGCAGTTGTTGCTCACGTGTTCTTGGTTCCTGGCCTAGCTTCTTTGCTTGAGACTCCTGCCTCTGCTGCCGATAATCCTCGGCGACCTCCTTGTCGTCACTCATTCGTCCCAGAGCCTTTGTTAATAAAACTTACTACAAAGCCGTTGCGCGATCTTATCCGTTCCAGGAACCAAGTTCGTTATGTCGATGGCACATATGTCAGTTGACAAAGAACGTCCCTGCACACCACGAAGCGTCCTTATGAGCCCATCTGGGTATCTTTTGATAAGGCACTTAAGAGCCAAGTAGGCCTCGAGATATCCGACCTGATCTGGCTGACGCAATTTGGAAAGCTGCTGATCAACAAAAACACCGGAGTTATAGTCCGTGCGCTCCATGCTGATTACAACGGCGGCGCCCTCCTCCAAACAAGACATCTTGCATGTCGGAACCGGGTTTAAGAGGTGAACGCTTTCGTGAGTGAAATCGAACCGCCTCGTGTCTTCATCGTCGCTTGATCTTACGAAAACGACGGCGCGATGTTCGTGTGCATGCTTAGTTGTGTCGGTGAACGCATTAGGCCAGAGATCATTATTTCTTGCTTCAGCATGCCACTTCGCGTTCGGCGGGCCGTATCGCTCATTGACATAGGTCTGCGCCGACTGAAGTTCCGAGGCGAGATCGGGCATTTTGGCGACTTTCGTTAGGTGGAGTTGAACAACCGTGTGGACGAATAAGATAGTCACCAATTTAAACGCTAAGTCTGCATAACCCGCTTCCCGCAATTATCTACAGGTGCAACCTTGATGCAACTTCTAAGTGGGCGGCACACTGCTGCACCGCCTGCTCCGCGCCGTCTGCCTATGCTCACCCGGTGAGCAAGCGTCATATCGCCCGTGTTCAAAGGCATTTCCCCCTTGAGTGGCGCGGGGCAAGCACCTCCTGCCCCGCCCCGCGGTGAAAGACTAAGCTTCGACGAGCGGCGCCGGAACGATGCCCGCGGCGGAGCAAATTGACTCGACCAATTGGCGTTCCAGCTTTGAGCTTTCTTCCTCGAGGTCTTCCCACCATTCGGCGGAGGACATGCTCATTGCTGTCGCCTGAATGGCTAGGCCCGACAGCGACGTTGCCTTGATAGCCAAAATCTTATCAACAAGCGGCATCATCTTTCCATGAATTTTCGTCCAAACCTTCGAGGTGCCATCGGTATCGACGTCATCTTTATCTCCGACGAATAATGCCTCCCTTTTTTCTCGGTATGATAGCCAGTCTTCTTCCGACATGTCGTCGCCCCCTGCGCGCGGCAAACACGCAGCAACACAGCGCGCATCCCACTCATCGATTTTTCTTTTGTCGGCGGAGCGCTGAGCGCTCCACTGTTTGCGAACCAATTCTAGGCGCGCGCCAAGCCTGAACAACTTGGCGTCTGAGTCAGTTTGAGTCGATGCCATCGCAGGAGATATAGACAAGTCGGCCGCCGTAGACGAGCCCGAGGAGATTGTCTTAATCGCTGTGCTTACCGATCGAATGAAGGCGCCAGTACATAGAGTGCGATCTTCCTTGTTCATGTAGATTTGCAGAAATTCTTCATTCTTTTCGACAACATCGACCAAGGCAGCGAGGCCAACCAAGGTTGTCGGGGCCGTAAGAAACATTTTCCTCGTCGCATCTCCAGAGGCGTCTCCGGCTTCGTCACGCAACTCCTCCAATCTCACGTATTCCGGATCATCTTCACTGCAGGAAAAATGACCGGCAGCATCGCGGTGCTCCTCTTCAAATTGGCTGACGAGACCAATCGCCTCTCCGAATTTATCGTCAGCCGCGTGATGCTTGTCGATCGCCGCAAAAATGGGATCGGGGGCGCGCTCATCCGCCAACGCCGGCGCGGATATTGCAGTTGATGACGCGAGTGACGCTACGCTTACAAGAGAGTTCATTAGTAAGCTCCGTTTCGTTACGCCCGACGCGGAATGCGCGGGCGAGCGATCGTCGCGCGCGCTCAAAGGTTTTGCGAGTGTCATGATGGCGCTCTCGGTTTGGCCTATCAGAGCCTTCGCCGGTATCGGACCGGCAGCCGGGAGCTGATAACCAGCCGAGAGACTGGCGGCAACGCTTTTAAGCTTTCGCTCTGGACATGGCGCAGCCCTCCCGGCCATATTGGCCAGGTCGGAGCGCACGCCAATGCGCTACCACATTCAGCCGCTCAAACCTCCCGACGCCAATCGGGAAGCACGCTGACCAAGCATGTGAACGGCGATATCTCGGTCCGGGTTATCAGGCCCACAGGCAGTTTCTCAAATTCCGAAGGCAGCGCAAGCTAATTCCCCGCCTGGGGATAAGGGCTGCTGCGAAAGCAATACGCCTGATCCGATTTACAACTTCGACTGATCCTCTTTTCGAGAACCGCCCCCTGAGGAAACAGCCGACGGCAGTGGCGGTGGTGGCGAGCCAGCGGCGTTCCGCCGTTGCCCGGGAGTGGCGGCAGCAATCCACCTAAAGAGGAATAAAGAAACGCCTAGCTTGAGCGATTACGCGGCCGGTGGCTTGGGGGGCGGCGAGAGTGGAGACGGGAGTTGATCGACCTCGCGCCGGACGAAGCTGCCAAGTCCATCGATCCAGTCAGTCACCTCCTTCAAAAGCTTTTCGCAGCTCGGAGGCACATTTTGCATTCGTTGAGACGCTGCGCCGGTCACGCAGACCCATAAGCTAATCAACACGGAAGAAAAGAAGAGCCACGGTATTAGGTATTGGCTGCTGATAACGACATCACACGCGTCAAAAAAGTATAGTGGATGCGGCGCCTTGCATGCTGGAAAAGGGAAATATTCCATCGCCCATGTATCGAGAGAGGTGACGTAGACAAAAGCGATCAACGCGAATACGGCAAGCGCGGTTATCACTTTTCGATCAGTTCGATTGCGGAAATATCTAAAAAACGGGACGTGAAACGATCGATGCACAATATGTATTGGCCGCAACCACCCCATCTTAACATCGATGTGAGCTACGTGGCACACGGCGAAAAGAGCAAGTCTCGGCGTCACCGGCATGTGGGTGAAAGACTTGCGCGAATACTTAATCCCGGGTTTTAGATCAAACCTGTTGAGTATATCCGCAAAGGCCTTCTCAGTGTCACTGAGAGTGCTGACAAATTTCTCATCGTCCCAATGTATGCGATCTAACCCGACATATGCGACCGAAATCGCAGTGGCAAATGCACTGACGTGCATCACGCCCTCAAGCGCAACCATAGAAACCCCTCCCCGACCTACCGAGCCATTCTATTTTTTTGGGCTCGCCAGGGTCTCGGTGTCCCCTTCAAAATTTTACTTCAGGAAATGGTGCCGCTGGTTTGCAGATCACGGAATAGATCGTTGAGCTTTTTCCCGGCGTCGGGTGCCCCAAACTGAACGACCGCTTCTGTCACTGCTTTCTTCGGCTCAAATCGAAATGACCGTCCATCTGCCACCGCGAAATGAAATGGCGTGCGCGCTGCGACATCATTCTTCAACGTAAAGACCTTCACGCGATCGGAGGCTACGGCTCTCGTCGCCTTCAAAAGAGGGTGTGTTGGCGACAACTGTTGCTCCGAAACTATGTTCAGGCGCGCGGACGAATTTCGTCTCAAAAAAGCGACTGCGGCTTGCGCCACGTGGTCGTTGGCGTAGACGGTCGGATAAAGCTGCCCCGTCAGAATATTGACCTCGTTCTGCGCCGCGCCAAAGATGTGCTCGATGATGATCGCCGCATGAGCGCGGCTTCGATTGAATATCACTCGACCGTCTGCCGCGGCGGCGACCTCCGAAACGAATTGCCGATACGCCTCAAGGTCGTCATGAACAGTCTCAGCTGGCATCGGCACTGCCGGCGCCAGCGTATTTGAGGATGGCCCCGTTGGGGCAGCATTCCCGGTAGTGGTGGTTGTTGCGTCGCTCATGATCCTGATCCCGCACTCAATTTTCGCATTTGCCGCTTACTGAATCGGTAACGTCAAACGCGGTGCGTCTTGCCGACGGCACGCCGTCGCCCCCGTTAGATAGGGTGCGCAAGTCTCGCGTCCATGCCCAGCAAACGCCGCCGATCACGCGGACGTTCCTCCCCGAAAATGGCCTATATTTCGATGTCTTTTGAGCCATCGCAGACCCTGAGCGGGTCCACAGCCGCGCAGCCTCCAATTTTGCCGCGCCGCGGTCAAGAGCCATCGGGAGGGCCATTGGCCTACCCCTGCGACGATCAAAAGCCATGATCGGTTTGATCTGGTTCGGCTTTTCGCCGTTTACCTTCCTGTCGACTTGCCAATGTCGGCGCCGCCATCCGCACTGTTCACAGCAGCTGCAATACAGCGACGCTGTCATAGTGGCGCCGGCGCGATATTGCACTCGGGCCTGTGGGCGGATCCGATCGCCGCACCTCGGCTTGCCGTGTTTCTGATGAATGATATTCAATTCAACACCGGAGAGAGCGCGCGCAGAAGGGCACGGCTTGAGCCTGAACCCGACGGGCACCGCGCGCATAACAGCGGCCACGACCTCCGCCGAATCACGGTGCGACAATTCATTTATGCCACGCTTTACGCGATCGCCGAAATCGAACAACAAATTCGTAAGCCCCCAAATCCCTGACAAACCTTATGCGGGCGTCGGCGATCACGCTCGCAAGCGCAAGGCTTAATGCCTACAACCTCAAGTATTGCTGGGTCCCGATACATAGGTATGGAACGAATGTGCGCAAGATGCCGGGCACACAATTGGCAAAACGTGCCGCGAGCGCGGAGCGGCAAACGCTGAGCTAACAAAGGCTCCGGTTCGAAACGTGGCGCACCAAATTACTATTTCGCTTCACCACGCGTGAACGGATGCGAAGCATGGCAGCTGAATCCCCGACAACTACGAACGCAAGCTCGATCGCGCCGAGCAGCGGCCCGAGCGAAAAGATGCCCCAATGCGCCGCATGTTTTCCCGCACTCGAGCGAGGTGGAAGGTTATGTTTGTGAACCCTCGATAACCGTTGAGCGCGACTCGCTGAGGTCGATCACGTAGCCCGCTCTGATTTCGACGTTCACGTTGATATTGTTGGCGTCACCCGTCGGCTTAATTCCCGCGATCGCCAGCGTGCGCGTACTGGCATCCAAACTCACGTGCTCGCTTTTTGCGTCGATCAGCTGCGTCAGCCTCGCAGACGCTCGTCCTGAAGCGATTGCGACGGTCCGTGCCGCCTTCAAACGAAGATGCTCAGCAATATGTGGCTCACCGAGCGCGCGACTTAACCGCTCCCGGCTAAGCCCCACTTTCTTGGCGGCCGCGGTAATGGTCTTTGCGCGGCCTGAAACAATTTCGTCGATCGCATTGCGCACGCGTTTTGGTATCGGTCGCGTGCGCCTCTCTGGGGACGCGGGCGCGTTGAAGTTTGCAGGAGCCAATTCTGACAACGATCAACTCCCGCTTTGGGCGACACGTTGTGTGAAGGCCGCCGATGGCGACGACCGCGACTGCCAATAGCTTTGCGCAAAGTGTTCGGCGCACAACACGTGGTGTTCGCTGCCTCCGACGAGCTTGCCCTGTCTCTCGCGGCCATCAACTGCAAAGCAGAGGCAACAGAGGTCCATCTCAGCCCCGCGGATCTCGCCAGGCCGGCATTGGATGAGCACGGGAAGTGTTACGCGTGTGCTCGAGGCGCGGTCCCATCGGCATTGCGGAAATCTGATCTGCCGTCATTCCGGGCTGATCCGGTGGCACACGGCCGCTGATATTCGGGCGAGCGCCGCCTTGCGAGACGATGCGCTGCATGAGCGTTTCCCAAATTTTGACCTGTGAGGCGGTTGCAATGGTAGAGATCATCGGTCTCGCAGCGGCGCCAAACTCAGCGGTGAGCCATCGCTCGATAGCCGAAACGCGCGCCGGCCCCGCGGCGCCTAATTCAGCCTTCTGCCGTTCGAACGCCTGATGGATGTTGGCATTGAGCAGGTTCTCGGAAGCGGCGTAGACGCCGAGCATTTCTGAGAAATCAGCTTGGCTGAAGCCCTTTTTGTGCGCCCATTCGGCCGCCATTTTGAGCGCCGGGCCCTTCGTCGGGTCTGTCACCGGGGCTAGTTTGAATTTGTCGCTGATGTCAGCCGGCAATTTAAATTCGTACTTGTCGGCGGTTTCCGGGACCAGCGCGCGGCGCGAATCTTCAAGTGCTTGCCGAGCTACCATTTCGCGGATCTGTGTCGGCGTGAGTTCGATATCGTCGCCGATTTTGATTTTCTGTTCGTCATCGGCGGGCGGCCGTGAGCCATCCGTATGTGGCGTTGCCCGATTGGCCGCCGGCTGCACATCGCGGTTGTGCCCAGATAGGGCGCTGTCGTTTTGATATTCACGATAACGGTCGGCCGCTGTCGGCGTCGCGGGTTGGGCCGTAGCTGATCCTGCCGGTGCTGGCGGGGACGACGGCGCGGGCGCGGTGGCCAACGGGGCGACGGGTGCTGCTTCGGTCATGGCTTATCGTCTCCTTACGCCGCCGTCCGCGGCTCGTTCTCGAAATGGATGTCGTGGGGCGGCGGCGGGTCGACCTCGCGCCGGCGCGTCAAAGTGCCCGGGCCAACCTTTTCCAGGTTATCGGCGACCGGGACGCGCTCACGCCAAAATTTGATCCGCTCGTTGAGCGCGGCCTCTAGCCGTAGGACGCGCAGTTCTCGCTCGGCGAGCTCGTTTTCTTTTTTCCCGAGCGCCGCCATGGTCGAAGCCACATACTGATCGTGTGCGGCCTTCACCACAGCGAGAGAAGCCTCGGCCTCGACCGCAGCGGCTTGCTGCCGCTCCAAATCGGTGAGGCGTGCCTTCGCGGCCTTCGGATCAGCGACTAGCGCCAGCAGGCTCGCCAGTGTCGCGAATGCTGAATCGGTCGGTGGATCGAGATTGTCGCTCATGGCGGTGTGCTCCGGCGTCATGAGGAGGCTGTCGGCGTATAAGTGTAGGTGAGCAGCCCGTTGCCGTTGCGATCGTTGATCGTGCCGGAAGTAGCTTGCGTCGAGCCAAGTTGCTGCGCCAACCGCCCCAGCAAATCCGCCAACTCAACGCACTCGGCGCGCCGCGTTCCGCCGTGCTGCCCGATGGACGAAGGTGTCGTGATTGTGACTGAAAGCCTGGTGGTCATGACGCAAGCCTCGCCTCGTCTTGCGGCTCGACTGCGCGCGCAAGAACACACCTCACAAAATTTGCGACGGTGCGATTTTCCTTTTCGGCAGCAGCCCGCACCGCAGTCCTCAGGTCGGGCTGCATCGGCACCACTATCTGCGCTCGTTTATTCTCGGGCATATCAATCCTCATGCGTTGGCGACAACACTGCTGTGGTGCGCAACAAGCCGCAACGCACCGCCTCCCCTGCGAGGTTTTCGATGGCAAAAAATTTGATGGCTCGCTGGTTTTGCGGTCGATAGCGAGAGCGTGATGCGGGCGCGGCGGATCGTGATCAATTTTTCCCGGCACCGCCTTTGAGGTCATCGCGGCACGATCGAACCGGCCGGCGGGGGTCCTGGAAATGCCAGCCTGCCTGGCATGCGCGCCGCCATGTGATGTGCTGTCACAAGATCGCGCGCGATTGGGCCAGCAAATACGCGATTTTCCCCGCGTCGATGCCGGTTTGGAAGCGGTAGGGAAGCCACGCGCTGCCTCGTGCGCGCGCCGCCGCGCATAGAGATTATCTCTGACTGAAAGCCTAGAACTATCCGTGCGCGTAAAGGGTTGGCCGCCGGCTTTTCGTGGCCGGCGATGGTTTGGTATCGAGCGCGAGCGCCAAATACCCACCCACGTGACCAAACGCTGATCTGCCGACCACGCTGTTTTTGTTGTCGCTTCGTGTTTTTCAGCCGATGCCCTGCTGGTCACGCTTAGCCGCTTATCCGTGACTGGCACCGGCGTTGGATCGTCTCCATGCGAGCGCGTGCCGCGGCGCAGCGCGAGCGAAGCCCGGCGCGTCGCGGGCCGCTTGCTCAGAGAGAAATTGCTTCGGGGGGTACGGGGGGTTGGCGAGAGCGGTGGTTTGCGTGGATGGCGGGCGGTTGGCCTGCTGGATGGCGGGCGGTTCACTGGCGGTTGGCGGAGCAAATTTCCGGTTGGCGGGCGGTTGGCGGCGGTCATTTGGACTCCGCGTGGTCGATCACGTCCCGGCTTTTTCCGTCGATGCGGACCGCGCGCAGGGCAATCTTGCGAGCCTGGAACAGTCGCTCCATTGATTTGGCAAAGGCCTGGGTGGTGAAGCCGCGGCCGCCCTGGATTTCGGCGAAGACTGTCGGCGCGTAGTTCCTGCTTTTCTTGTCACTGACGAAACGGCCCTGGGCGTTGCGGTCGTCCATAAGTCGCAGGAACGTGTCATCGCACTCCTGCTCTTTTGCGAGCCTGTGCAGCGATGACGGCTGGTGCTCGAGCTGGAGCCCGCCTTCTGCCCAAAGGAGACGAAGCGGCTGGCCGCTCGGTCCGTAATTGCTTTTTGTTGTCTCAAGGATCCGAACTCCGCGATCGGCTTCTGCCTGGTCGGGCGACGGCTTGAGATAAAGCGCGGAGCGTACAGAATTTCGCCAATCCATGTTTCCGCCGCGGCCGGAATTACTGGTCAGCCCGGACAGGCTAGGATGGTCAAGGAGCAACACCGCTGGCCGTGACGGTCCGCGCGCGATCGCGCGCCACAGGTTGACGAAGCTGCGGACCATCACGCGGTCGTTTTGGTTGCCAGCGAACGTCGCCGCGACGTTGTCGACGATGATCAGCACTGGCGCTGCCTGTTCGATGGCGGCGGTGATCGATTGGAGTAGTTGCGTCGACCGCATGACGCCCGAAGTCCGGTCGGGTGCTCCAAAAATCGTATCGTGGTCGTCACCAGGAAACCATTGGTGCAGCTCCGAGAGGTCGGCAAAGCCGTAACCGTCATGTTCGGCGTGCATCCAAAGCCGGCGCCGGATCTCCCGCTCTGGCTCCTCGGCGCTAAGCAGAACCACCGGGCCGCTCGTGATCTCGTGCCCGAGCCATTCGGGAGCGCCGCGCGCAACGTTTGCGGCCAGCCTGAGCGCTATATCGGTCTTGCCGGCGCCCCCGTCGCCATGGAGCGTCGTTACGTCGCCGCGGGGTATTCGGCCGGCTACGAGCCAATCGACCGGTGGCGGGGCTTCCTGCGGCCATTGCGTGGGCCCAATTAGCACAGCGGCTGGAACAGACGGGCGCTCGTCGATAGTCGCAACAGGGGGGCCGTAATCGTCCGGGCCCGCCGGCGGGGGCGCCATCTCGATCTCATGTGCGAGGCCGTTAGTTTGGTGCCCGAGATCGGATGGCTGCTGCTGCCCTGCCATCAAAGCTTGAGCTTCGTCATCGTCGATTTCAGCGTTCCGCGCCATGACAAACAAGGCGTCGATGATCGCGTGGCGCGTATCGAGTTGCTCCGGCAATGTTCGGGCAAGCGACGTCAGTTCGCGGCAAGCCTGGGCAAAATTTTGCCGCTTATCGCCAGTGGTGTTGTCGAGGATGCGGCCCCAACTCGCGATCTCTTCGGAAACGCTCCATGGGATTTCCGCGAGGTGCAAAGTTTCGCCCTCGTCGAACATGAGTTCCGGTAGTCCCCGATCGATCGGTGGCGCCGCTTCATTCATCGGCGCCCTCGTCATCAGCGTTGATAAGGCCGCGTTCGCGTGCCTGAACTAGCGCCTTTTCAAGGACTGATACGAGTTTCGGCAGATGCTTGGTGTGACAACAAAAGCCTTTGCCGGGCAGCAATTTGCCGTCCTTCGGAAACCACGTCCGGACGTCGAAGAGATTGTGGCCTTCATATGTGCTCAGCCGTACGCGGATGGATTCGCCGCGGCGGTTCTTCCACCATTCGCCGATGACCAGAGGCTCTGCGAGTTTTGGGCGACCGGTGCGCATCACGCCACCGCTTGGTTGGCGCGCTTATCGAGCCACTCGAGGTGATGTCGCTCGCGAATGCCCATCCGGCGTTCCGACAACCATGTGATCGTCGGAGCTTTGCCGGATGAAATTAGTCGACGCCCTGTAGCAGGCGAAATGCTGACCCGCTTGCACCACGCGGCGAAGGGGGTAACGCGATCGAGATCGATTGCGTCGTTTTTCTCGGTCACTAACTGCCTCCTGAAATCAGAGGCCGTCAGACAAACGAATAAGTCTTCACACTAAAAGCGGGACAAATTTTGTGAATCCCGTTGCTTCACAAAATAATCGTCTTAATTCAGTGAAGGCTTGTACTCGCAGCAGGAGCCGTTTTGCGTCTTTGCTCGTTTGCTTGACGAGCGCTTTCTTCACGGGCGAGCCTTCGCCGAAGTATTGAAACCAAATTGCGGAGTGTTTTTGCACGTTTGATCGCCGCAGTTTTGCGGCCGGGTCGGGTCAATTCGGAATCAAGCCCCTGAACAACGATTAGGCATGCCTCAAGGTCCGGGTTCGAAAGGCCTAAGCGCTTACGCGCGTCCCCGCCATCCATGGCCAATTTTACGATTTCACGAGACCATTTCGCTTTCACTTCGAGAAAGCCGGGTATTTGAAATTTGACGGCCATGTTCAATGCGATCTGCGCATAAAAGACCATCAGGCCACTGTGAGTGCTAAAGTCGTACCTCTCGACCGCCATACCGAGCTGGCGTGCCAACTCTGGCAGCTTCGCTATGCGCAACTGATGCAGTCGGTCCGCTCGCTCGTTCAGAGCCGTCTTAAATTCCGGCGAATCGAGATCGCGGATGAACGGCAGGATTAAGCTTGTATCGTCGATCGGCTTTGCGATTGTGCCGGAGAGTTCAATGCCGGCGAGCTGTTTTTTCTTCGGACGGCCCATGATTACCCCCTCACCCGGATCGCAACGACTTTTTGTTCGGCGCCTTCGACGATCGACAATAAATGATCAGTCCACAAAGCAAGCGCGCGCTTAACCTCGACCTCGTAAAGTGCGCGATTGTAAACGCCGCCGACGCCAGCCCGGTGGCCGCTGCGATGATTTAAAATCGTCTCGACGATATGCGGCGCGATGCCGAGTTCAGCCATACCTGTCGCCACGGTGCGCCGGATGTCGTGGATGCGCCACTCAGCAAGCGGCCGGCCCTCGGCCGCCGCGGCTCGGGCGCCAAGCATGAGCTTGCAGTAGCTCCAAGCGCTGAAGGCTTTCGGGCCACCGCCAAAGAGCAAGTCGCGCCCTTCCCGCTGCTGGACAGATTTTAGTATTGAGATTCCCGCGGTGGTGAGCGGCAATCTCAATGAATGGTGATTTTTGGTTCTCGTCCCCAAGATCTCGAGAATGCCGCTTTCAAGATCGACCTCACTGCGCCGCAGTCCTCCGATTTCGTCGCGTCTAGCGCCGGTGAGCATGAGCAACTTGATGATGTTCCCGAAGTCCAGATTGACACCGTTCTCGTCGCACGGGCACGCGCGCCAGATCACCCGAAGCTCGTCATCGGTCAGAACGCGATCGCGGGCCGTCAGCTGCTCGGCGGGGTTCGCTGTTCCAATAACCGGGTTTTGCTCCGCCAGCCCTTCTTGGATCAGCCAAGCAAAAAATCCGCTCAAACTGCCTCGGGCGCGCGCCGCGGCAGTAACGCCGTGCTCAGTCAGAATTTCACTAAGTCGGGCGGCAACGATACGGCGCGTCACGCTATCGACCGCCGTCGAATGTAAAGGGCGCCAGTAATTTGAGAGGTAACGCTGATTGGCAACGTAAGTGTTCGCCCGGCGGCTCGTCTTTTGCTGGACAAGAAACCGCTCGACCAGCGGACCGATGCGGCGTGTTGCCCGCTCCCTGGCCTCTTCCTTGGCGGCCTGCGGATCGCCGCCGAGCAAGACTTCAGCGAACCGCTTTTGCGCCGCCTTGCGGGCGGTCTTGAGGTCGACCCGGCGGACGTCGCCGAGGGATTCGCGTCGCTGTCGCCCGCTGGTCCGGTATTGGCAAACCCACACTCGTTTGCCGCCGGCGCGGATGCGGACGCCGAAGCCGGGAAGCTCGTCGTCGAAGACGAGATAATCGGTCTTGCCCTCCGGCAGTGTCAGGGTCGCGATCGTCTCTTTCGAAAATTCCATGTCGTTTGTCTCCTGATTGGGAAGCAGGAAAACACGCGGCACAAAGCGATTGGGAAGCGTCTGGTAGAGGAGTCTACGGCTATTTGTGATTTCTTGTGCAACGTTCAACACGTCGCGAAGCCGAAATATGTGGACGGTTTCAATCACTTGAGTGCTCGTGATAATTCCTGAGCGCTCAGACTAGGTGATAGCCGGAGATCGACAGCACATGGCCGATGCCGGAGACGAACATGGCATCGTAAAGGTGCGGATCGATAGCATCGCGCTTGCCATCGATCAGCATCGCGGCGATGGCGCCGCGATCGCCCGGCAGGACCGCGCGGATGCGCGCATCGATCGTATCGCGCATGCTTTGGATTGCCGCATCGATACGCTGGCGCAATCCTTGTGTGGACGGCGCCGTGACGATCTTGACCGGCCCGCGCACGAAGCCGGATGCGCCGATACCCTGGAAATAGAGATCGCGGGCAAAATCGTAGCTGCCGGGCGTGAGCGGCTGCAGTGGCGGATCGAGGAGTGCCTTCGCCTCGACAAATGAGCCCGGCGGCGGCGCCATGCCGCGCTTGACGGACAGCCGCACGCGATCCGGCCGCTCGCTGATGCGGCCGCCCTCCATATGCTCGACGCGCAGGACGAAACGATCGGTGTGCTGGCTTTCTTCGCGCAATTCGACAAAGCCTGAGACAGTGATGCCGGACGCGGATGATCGCAGGACCGGATGCCCGATGCTCATGGTCTTGAGCGTCGCCGCGGCAAAACCCAACGCAATCCCGAAAACACCGAGCGTCAGTATGAAAGCAAGCTGATGCCGCCGCGCGAGAATGGCGGCTGCCGCGCACAACACGACAAGCGGCACAGCGGCCCACCATGCCGGCTCCCTCTCAGCCGTGAAATAGACGGCAATGCCGAGCCCGTAAGCGACGGCAAACCAAGGCAGCAATCGCCCAACGGCGATCTCTTGCAGCGCCCATTCGCGAATGCGCGTTGGGAAAACAAGTGTAAAACGCGGCCGCGCGATGCCGGGCGAGGACCGCGGCACCGGCCAGGTTTGAGCCCGAGCCCGCGCCCTGTTTTCCGAAATGCCGTCCTGTGTACTCTCTCGCGCCACAACGCGTGCCCGCACGCTTGGAGCACGATCACACTGGAGGAAAATCTCTTAGATCGTGCCCGCCCGACAGCTCATGCTACACGAGCGTTTCGGGTTGTGGCGAGACCCTCGCAACCCTCGAAAATCAGGTGCCGGCGACCTTGGCGTAGCTGTCACGCAGACCGACGGTGCGGTTAAACACGAGCTTTGCGGGCGTTGAATCCTTGTCCGAGCAGAAATAGCCTTGGCGCTCGAACTGCACTGGCGCCTTGATGTCCGCGAGCGATGGCTCGACACGCGCGTCGGCAAGCACTTCCAACGAGTTCGGATTGATTTCGGCAGCGAAGTTGCTGGCGTCCGGTGCCGGGTTCGTGAACAGTGGATTGTAGAGCCGCACTTCGGCCGCGACAGAATCCTGCACCGAAACCCAATGCATGGTCGCCTTCACTTTGCGGCCGTCCGGCGCATTGCCGCCTTTGGTCGCGGGATCGTAAGTGCAACGCAGTTCGACGATTTCGCCTGAGGCGTTTTTTACGACATCGCGGCAGGTGATGAAATAAGCATAGCGCAGCCGCACTTCGTTCCCCGGCGACAGCCGGAAGAATTTCTTCGGCGGATTTTCCATAAAGTCGTCGCGTTCGATGAAAATCTCGCGGCCGAAACGGATCCGGCGCGTGCCTAAGGCTGGATCCTCCGGATGGTTGACCGCCTCGAGCTCTTCGCTTTGGCCTTCCGGATAATTCTCGATCACGACTTTGAGCGGGCGGAGCACCGCCATGCGCCGCTCCGACGTTTTGTTGAGATGTTCGCGGATCGAAAACTCAAACATGCCGACATCGACAACGCTATTGGCCTTTGCAACGCCGATGCGTTTGACGAAATCGCGGAGCGCCTCCGGCGGCACGCCACGCCGGCGCAAACCGGCAAGCGTCGGCATCCGTGGATCGTCCCAGCCGGAGACATGACCGCCACGCACTAGTTCAGTCAGCACCCGCTTCGACAGCACGGTGTAAGTGAGATTGAGCCGCGCGAATTCGTACTGATGCGGATGCGAAGGCACCGGCAGATTGTCGAGGAACCAATCGTAAAGCGGCCGGTGATCCTCGAATTCGAGCGTGCAAATCGAATGCGTGATGCCTTCGAGCGCGTCGGACTGGCCGTGGGCGAAATCGTAGCTCGGATAAATACACCAGGTCGTGCCGGTGCGTGGATGCACGGCGTGCAGAATGCGGTAAAGCACCGGATCGCGCAGATTGATATTGCCCGACGCCATGTCGATCTTGGCGCGCAGCACGCGTGCACCATTCGGAAACTCGCCGGCGCGCATCCGCCGAAACAGATCGAGACTTTCCTCGACGCTCCGCTCGCGGAACGGACTGTTCTTGCCAGGCTCGGTCAGCGTGCCGCGCGCGAGGCGCATCGCCTCATGCGACTGGTCGTCGATGTAAGCTTTACCATCGCGGATCAGCAGCTCGGCCCAGGCGTAAAGCTGCTCGAAATAGTCGGAGGCATGGAACAGGTTCTTGCCCCAATCGAAGCCGAGCCAGCGCACGTCGCTCTCGATGGCGTCGATGAACTCCTGATGTTCCTTGGTTGGATTGGTGTCGTCGAAGCGCAGATTGCACTGGCCGCCGAACTCCTCGGCGATGCCGAAATTCAGGCAAATCGACTTCGCGTGGCCGATATGGAGATAGCCGTTCGGCTCGGGAGGAAAGCGCGTGACCACGCTCTTGTGCCGTCCCGATTCCAGATCGGCGCGCACAATGTCGCGGATGAAGTCGTGGCCTGCTTCCCTCGGTAGTGTTTCGGCAACCGACATCGAACGGATCGCTTCCATCAAATGACGCGCCTGAACTAAGCTTAGCTGGCGTCGAATCCAAGGCGCCGCCAGCGAATCCACGTCGCCGTCAGCGCTTCGGATTGGACAGTTTGGCCTGCTGGGTCAAGCGGCTTACTCGCTTTTCTCGCGCGCTGTGCTACATCGGCGCGGCTCGCAAGCTTTTGGACCTCACTCTCGGACCTGAATGACTGTCGTCACCCGTTTCGCCCCCTCGCCGACCGGCTTCCTGCATATCGGCGGGGCGCGCACCGCGCTCTTCAACTGGCTCTATGCCCGCGCCCGCGGCGGCAAAATGCTGCTCCGGATCGAGGACACCGACCGCGAGCGCTCGACCCAGGCCGCGATCGACGCCATTTTGGACGGGCTGAATTGGCTCGGCATCACCTGGGATGGTGACGCGATCTATCAATTCGCCCGCCAGGCGCGCCACCGCGAGGCGGTCGAACAAATGCTCGCGTCGGGCCATGCCTATCGCTGTTACGCCAGTGCCGAAGAGCTCACGAAGATGCGTGAAGCGGCCCGCGCCGCCGGCCGCTCCAAACTCTATGACGGACGCTGGCGCGATCGCGATCCGTCCGAGGCGCCGCCCGGCGTGAAGCCGGCGATCCGGCTCAAGGCACCGCTCACCGGCGAGACCGTGATCGAGGACCAAGTCCAAGGCCGCGTCGTCTGGCAGAACGAAAATCTCGACGACCTCGTGCTGCTGCGCTCCGACGGCACGCCGACTTACATGCTCGCCGTCGTCGTCGACGACCACGATATGGGCGTTACTCACATCATCCGCGGCGACGATCATCTGACTAATGCGGCGCGGCAAAAGCAGATCTACGATGCGCTCGGTTGGGACGTGCCGACGATGGCACATATCCCACTGATCCACGGTCCGGATGGCTCGAAGCTCTCCAAACGCCACGGCGCTTTGGGCGTCGATGCCTATCGCGCGATGGGATATCTGCCGCCGGCGCTCCGCAATTATCTGGTCCGCCTCGGCTGGAGCCATGGCGACCAGGAGATCTTCTCGACCGAGGAAATGGTCGCGGCGTTCGACCTGCCGCAGATCGGACGCTCTCCCGCAAGGTTCGATTTCGCCAAGCTTGAAAGCCTCGACGGCCACTATATCCGGCAGTCGAGCGCCGACGAATTGCTCGCGGCAATCGACGCTTTACTGCCGCATGTCGCCGGTGGAACGGAGCTTGCGAAGAAGCTGACGCCGGCGCTGCGGGATCAGCTTCTCGCTTCGCTTCCAAGCTTAAAGGAGCGCGCCAAGACGCTTCTTGATCTCATTGATGGCGCATCGTTTCTCTGGGCGGATCGGCCGATCCGGCCAGATGACAAAGCGAATGCCCTTTTGACCCCGGAAGCGCGCGGTCTATTGCGCGAAGTCGGGGCGGAACTCGCCGGCGTCGAACCCTGGACATCGGAGGGTACCGAGCAAGCGGTGCGTAACTTTGCCGAACGCAGGGGCGCCAAGCTCGGCGCGGTCGCTCAGCCTTTGCGCGCGGCGCTGACCGGGCGTAGCACCTCGCCAGGCATCTTCGAAGTGCTCAATGTGCTCGGCAAGACCGAAAGCTTGGCGCGCCTTGCCGACCAAGCCGCCGCATAGACTTCCTACCGCCTGCCTAATCATGGTGCGGCCTTTCGTATGGCTGCAATAACAGGCATCTATCTTGCAGCGCACACAACGTTGCGCTACGCCTTAGGGCGCGAGCTTTTCGTGCCGTGTCAGCGATATCGAGCTATTCGGCGAGGCGCGGCACTTCTCAATCCGGTTTGTTAAACCGGCTGTCAGACATCAAGGGTGTGACCATGGACGCGAAGACAGGCGCCAATATCAAAACCGCAAAACTTTCGGTTGGCGACAAGGATTATTCCTTCCCCGTCTATGATGGGACCATCGGTCCAGAGGTCATCGACGTCAGTAAGCTCTACGCCGAAACCGGTATGTTCACTTACGACCCGGGCTTCACCTCGACGGGAAGCTGCGAGTCCAAAATCACCTATATCGACGGCGACGAAGGCGTGCTGCTCTATCGCGGCTATCCGATCGAAGACTTGGCCGAGCACGGCGACTTCCTCGAAACCTGCTACCTGCTCCTCTACGGCGAACTGCCGACGGCTCAGCAGAAGGCCGATTTCGACGATCGTGTGGTCCATCACACCATGGTCCACGAGCAGATGAGCCGGTTCTTCCAGGGCTTCCGCCGCGATGCTCACCCGATGGCAGTGATGACCGGCTGCGTCGGCGCGTTGTCGGCCTTCTATCACGACTCCACCGACATCACCGATCCCAGCCAGCGCATGGTCGCGTCTATCCGCATGATCGCGAAAATGCCGACACTTGCCGCGATGGCCTACAAATATTCGGTCGGCCAGCCCTTCGTTTATCCGAAGAACTCGCTCGACTATGCGTCGAACTTCTTGCGCATGTGCTTTGCGGTGCCGTGCGAGGAGTACAAGGCCAATCCAGTGCTCGCGCGCGCCATGGACCGCATTTTCACGCTGCACGCCGACCACGAGCAGAACGCCTCGACCTCGACGGTGCGGCTCGCCGGTTCGACGGGTGCCAATCCGTTCGCCTGTATCGCAGCCGGCATCGCTTGTCTTTGGGGCCCGGCGCATGGCGGCGCCAACGAGGCGGCGCTCAAAATGCTGGGCGAGATCGGTTCCGTCGATCGCATCCCCGAATACGTCAAACGCTCCAAGGATCCGAAGGATTCCTTCCGTCTGATGGGCTTCGGCCACCGCGTCTATAAGCACTACGATCCGCGCGCCAAGATCATGCAGAAGACCTGTCACGAGGTCTTAGGCGAGCTCGGCATCAAGGATCCGCTGCTTGACGTCGCGATGGAACTCGAAAAGCTCGCGCTCAGCGACGAGTATTTCATCCAGAAGCGGCTCTACCCGAATGTCGACTTCTATTCGGGCATCACGCTGCGCGCGATGGGCTTCCCGACCACTATGTTCACGGTGCTGTTCGCGCTGGCGCGTACCGTCGGCTGGATCGCGCAGTGGAAGGAAATGATCGAAGATCCGCACCAGAAGCTCGGGCGTCCGCGTCAGCTCTATACCGGCTCGCCGCGCCGCGACTATCAGGTAATGTCGACGCGGAAATAGCGCTTCGATCTGCGACGCCTCAATCCGCGTCGTTTCAATCGGTGTCGTAGGCCCAGGTCAGGTAGGCTCCGCCCCAGGTGAAGCCGCCGCCGAAGGCTGCCAGGATCAGGCGATCGCCCGATTTGAGCTTCTTTTCGTAATCCCACAGGCATAGCGGGATCGTCGCCGCTGTGGTGTTGCCGAATTTGTGGATGGTGATCATCACCTGCTTGGGATCGAGCTTCATCCGCTCGGCCGTCGCTTCGATGATGCGTTTATTGGCCTGGTGCGGCACCAGCCAATCGACCTGATCGCTGGTCAGGCGATTGCGCTGCATCAGTTCGGTTGCGACTTCGGCCATGCGTGCGACGGCGAATTTATAAACCGCGGCGCCTTCCTGGTGCACGTAGTGCAAACGCTTCGCTACGGTTTCGGCCGTCGGCGGCATACGGCTACCGCCGGCTTTCTGGTGCAGATGCGGCATGCCGGCGCCGTCGGAACGGATCAGCGTGTCGATGATGCCGTACTTCTTGCTCGGTTCGACCAGGACCGCGGCGGCGGCATCGCCGAACAGCACACAGGTCGCGCGGTCAGTGTAGTCGATGATCGACGACATTTTGTCAGCGCCGACCACGACGATCTTGCGGTACTTGCCGGTCTCGATGAATTGCGACGCGATGGTGAGCGCGTAGACGAAGCCAGAGCACGCCGCTTGTACGTCGAAGCTTCCGATCGAGCGGATGTCGCACATGTCGCAGATGAGATTGGCCGTCGACGGAAAGACGAAGTCCGGCGTCGTGGTGGCGCAGATCAGCAGCTCGACGTCGCCTGTTGCGGTCTTGGTCTTGGCTAAAAGGCCGCGCACCGCCTCCGCGCCCATATGCGAGGTGCCGAGACCCTTGCCTTTGAGGATATGGCGCTCCTTGATGCCGGTGCGATCGGTGATCCATTCGTCGCTGGTCTCGACCAATTCGGCGAGCGCAGCATTGGTCAGAATGTCGGGCGGCACATGCCCGAAGACCCCGGTAATGGCGGCACGGATCGAGGGCTTGCGGGCCGTTTTCTTTGCTTTACTCACGCCGATTTCTTTGCGGTTACGCGATCGAACTTTGCGGTTACGAGCTTGGGGTTATCTGGGATAAGGCGGCTTTAGCAGGATGCTCAGGGCAATGGTAGGGCCAGCCGGTTAATCCGGCGCCCGCCCCCGACGCGTCTCCGCAAGCACGATGTCCGCGGCCTTCGCGCTGTTTGACGCCCCACTTGCAGACGCCGGCTGCGCGATGCCCAGGATACCGTCGAGGCGCGAGAAGCCCTCGACCTGGCGGCGCCATTCCGGCGTATTGGAGAGAAGCGGTAGCAGTGCCGCTGTGAGCTTATCTACCGTGCAGTCTTCTTGTATGAGCTCCGGCATCACGTTTTCGCCGATCACGAGATTGGCGAGGATCAGGCTGGGGAGCCGCGTCCGGAGCCGGATCAGCCGGGCGATCATCGCCTCTAACTCGTGAACCCTATAGGCAGCGACGGTCGGAATGCCGGCGAGCGCAAGCTCCAGCGTGACGGTCCCAGATGCAGCCAAAGCCGCGCGGGCGCTGCGAAAGGCCGCCCATTTGTCTGCCTGCTCGACGACGATACGCGGCCGAACCGGCCAGCCGGCAGTTCCCTCACGGACGCGCGCCAGAAGATGCGGCACCGTCGGCAGCATGAGATCTATGGTGCCGGCGCTTGCCGCCACGCGGCCGAGCGTTTCACCGAACACGCTAAGGAGACGTTTGATCTCGCTGCCTCGGCTGCCGGGGAGCGCCAGGACCACCGGCGGCTCGGCCTGTCGCCGTTTCGCTTCCTCGGCATTGGGACGCAGTTCAGCGAGCCGTTCGCTCAACGGGTGGCCGACATATGTGCAAGGAGGGCCGCCGAGCCTTTGATGTTCCGCTGGCTCGAAGGGTAGGATCGCCAACACGTGGTCGACGTAAGCGCGCATCGTCCGCGCGCGGCCCGGCCGCCAGGCCCATACCTGCGGCGAGACGTAATCGATGATCGGTATCGAGGGTACGCGCCGGCGCACCCGGCGGGCCACACGATGGGTGAAATCCGGACTGTCGACGATGACCAGCGCATCGGGCTTTGCCGCAATGACCATCTCTACGGTCTCGCGGATACGACGAAAGATCAGCGGCAGTTTTTGTGGGATGGCGGTCAGGCCGACGATTGCCAGGTCGTCGATCGGAAATGGGCTCGCGATACCCGCCGCAGCCATTGCTCGGCCGCCGACGCCCAAGAGCTTAAGCGCTTCACCTTCGCGGGCGCGCAGCGCCCTCGCTAAAGCCGCACCGAGTGCATCGCCGGATTCCTCGGCAGCCACGATAACAATCGACAATGGCCGCGGCACAGCCGGTTGCGGCGCGCCGTTCATCGCCCCGGTTCCTCGCGTACGCCGACAACGAAGATCTTTGCGCGATCGGCGGCCGCGGTCACCTCATCGGCATCGGCGATCATGGTGCTACCGGCGGTGACGGCCAGCCCGGCAAGTCCAGCGCTGGCGACTTTCTCGATGGTGCGCGGTCCGATTGACGGCAGATCGAAGCGGCGATCCTGGCCCGGCTTGGGTGCTTTCACCAGAACGCCGACGCCCGATGCAGCCGTGACCCGCCCGATCTTTCGTAGTTCGGCGATCCGCTCCAGCATGCGATCGGTGCCTTCGGCGGCTTCCACCGCAAGCACGTTGTTGTTGGCGACGACCGTTGCCTGTCCGACGTCCAGCGGGCCGAGCGCCGCGATCACCTTGAGCGCGCGGGCGATATCTGCCCGATCGCGCTCAGACGGCTGATGGCGGCCGAGCACGCCTTCCGGCATGAAGATTTCCGGCGCAACGTCTTTAACGCCGACGACGCGAAGCCCGCCGCTTTCGGCGATCGCGGCGACGCCTTTGAGAAGCCTGTCGTCACCGCCACGAAAGAAAGAAAGCACCCGCGGTATGAGCGTGATTGTGTGCCAGTCGAGGCGGAGCTGGGAAATCGGCGGCCGCAGTAGGGTGCCGATGAAAAGTACCTCGCGGCATTTTTCAGCGCGTGCCAGACGAAAGAAGCGCCCCACCTGTCCGAGCGCGATCCAATGATAGGGATAGCGTTCAATGACGGCCTGATCGGCCCAGCCTTTGATGCCGAACATCACCGGACGCCGACCGCGCGCCGCGACGGCGGCCGCGACCGCGACCGGAAAACTGCCGCCGCCGCAGATGATCGCGAGCGGATCGCTTCCTGGTTCGGGGTCGGACATCGTAAATCTCATCAGCCGCGCGCGATCAAAAGTCTCACTCGGTGGACTCGCTCTCACCTTCCGCCGCCGCGCCCCGCTTATCGCGCGGCCGCATCAGCGGCCGTTTGCCGCCAGCGCGAATGAAGGCGATCATCTTACCAACCATCGGATCGTCCGCGAATTCGCGTTCCACGGCATCGATGCGCTCGGCGATCCGGCCTTCGACGAAGAACAACGAACGATAGGCGCGGCGAACGGCATGGAGCTGTGCTTTGGTCGCGCCGCGCCGCCGCATGCCGACAACATTCAAGCCGACCAGCGCGCCGGTTTGGCCGAGTGCAAAGCCGAATGGAATAATATCATCACGAGCGGCCGACATGCCCGCCATCATCACACCTTCGCCAATCCGAACGAATTGATGGATAGCGACATGGCCGCCGAGGAACGTGAAATCGCCGACGCTGACATGACCGCCCAGCACGGTGTTATTGGCAAGCGTGACGTCATTGCCGACATGACAGTCATGACCAACATGAGAACCTACCATCAGAAAGCAGCGATCGCCGACGCGGGTGACGCCGCCGCCCGCCTCGGTGCCGGTATTCATGGTGACGCCTTCGCGTAACTGACAGCGCGCGCCGATCAAAAGTTTTGTCGGGCCTCCACGATAATGCACCGATTGCGGCGGTGTCCCGAGCGATGTGAACGGATAGACGACGGTCTCGTCGCCGATCGTAGTCACGCCGGTGATGGTGACATGCGACAATAGGCGAACGCCGCGGCCGAGCTCGACCTGCGGACCGACCAGACAATATGGTCCGATTTCAACGTCGTCACCAATGCGCGCGCCATCGGCGACTTGCGCGGTCGGATCAATTGCCATTTACGCCTCAGTGATGACCGCGCCGACTTGGGCTTCGGCGATCAAAGTATCGCCGACTTTGGCCTCCGCCCGATACCACCACATGTTACGGCGGTTCGCGATTTTGTTGACGTGATAGTGGATGATGTCGCCCGGCACCGCGGGTTTGCGAAACTTGGCCTTGTCGATAGTCAGGAAATAGAACACGCAGCCGCTGCGCCTGGCCTCGCTCATCTGACGCAAACACAAGACACCCGCGGTTTGCGCCATGCCTTCGAGCAAAAGGACGCCGGGCATCACCGGATTGTCAGGAAAATGGCCCTGAAATTGCGGCTCGCTGATCGTGACGTTCTTGACGCCGATGCCGTGGTTCTCACCGTGAATGTCGATGATGCGGTCGATCATCACGAAGGGGTAGCGGTGCGGCAATAGTCGCATAATTTCGCGAATTTCCGCGACCTCAACCGTTTCACTGCTCACTCGCCGGCCCCCTCGGGTTTTCTTGCGCGCCGTACAAGACGACGGACGGTCGCGGCTCCCCGTTTCCAATCTATGATGGGCTCCGCCGGATGGCCGCCCCAGCGGGCGCCTGCAGGAACATTCGACATGACACCGGCCTGGGCGCCAATCATCGCTCCCGTGCCAATGGAAAGATGGTCGGAGATGCCGACCTGCCCGCCAAACATGGCGAAATCTCCGACCTCCACGCTGCCCGCTATGCCGGTTTGCGCCGCAATAAGACAATGCCGTCCGATCGCGCAGTTGTGTGCGATCTGAACAAGATTGTCGATCTTGGTGCCCTCACCGATAGTAGTGTCCCGGGTAGAACCGCGGTCGATCGTCGTATTGGCGCCGATCTCGACATCGTCCTGAATGATCACGCGCCGCGTCTGCGGGATTTTCTGATGACCTCGCGGCGACGGCAAATAGCCGAAGCCGTCTTGGCCAATCCTGGCGCCGGGATGGATGATCACGCGGTCGCCGATCAGCGTGTGCTGGACGGCGACGCCGGGGCCGACAACGCAGTCGCGTCCAATGCGGACGTCAGCACCGATCACAACGCCGCTCCCGATCACCGTGCCGGATCCGATCTGCGCGCGCGGCCCGATCACCGCAAAAGGATCGACGGTCACGCCGGCCTCAAGTTGGGCCGTCGCATGCACCTTCGCGGTGTCGGCGCGACCTTTACCTTCGAAGAACGAAGTCGGGCGCAGCGCGTCCGGAAACAGCGCGCGCGTGACGGCGACAAAGGCCGCATAAGGATGCTGCGCCTCGATCACGACAATTTCGCGCGTCGCCTTTGCAACGAAAGCCGGCGCGATCAGACAGATGCCGGCCCGCGTCGCCGCCAGTGCGCCGAGATATTTCGAATTTTCGAGAAAGCTCAAATCGTCCGGCCCGGCGCTGTCGAGCGGCGCAATATTGCCGATCTTGCGATCCGCCGGATCGCCGTCGCGCAATTTCGCGCGCGTTAGCGCGGCGACTTCGCCGGCCGTCAATGAACGTGTTGATCGGATAAATTCAGGCATTCAGCCAGTCCGACGCGTCAACTGCGGTTGCAATTAGAAATGCGCTCCGCCGCCGAAGGCGAACCACTGCGTCCGGTCGTAGCCCTGCTTCAAGATCGGATAGGCGAAGTCGAAGCGCAGCGGACCAAACGGTGATTCCCAGATGATGCTGGCGCCGGCAGACATGCGGACTGCCGGCGAGTCGGAGAATTGCATGCCACACTGGCAAACAAATGGGCCGGCGCTGCCATTTATCGTTCCATTGATTTCGCCCGTTGCCGGATTGGTAGTCTCACCTTTGTAGCCCCAGACCGAGCCGCTATCGAGGAAAACGGCGCCGCGGAAACCAGCGTCCTTGGGCAGGAAGTAGAACGGATACTGGAACTCGAGGCTTGCACCCCAATACATGGTGCCGCCGATATTGTCGTTGGTCGTGCCGGGAGTGATATCGCGCGGTCCGATGCCGGCGGGTTGGAAGCCGCGCACCAGGTTTGGTCCCATCTTAAAGTCGTCGAGCATGCGCACTGCGCCGTCATTTGACAGACCGATCATGTCGCCGGCTTGTATGTGAAGAACGCCGACAAGATCGGAAACAACCTCGTAATAGGTCCGCACATCGATGGTTGAACGCAGATAGTTCACGTCGCCGCCGACACCGGCAAAATCCTGACCGAACGAAGCGAAGACGCCGTTGGTCGGGTTCTTGTTGTTATCGAGCGTGTTGTAGGTCAAGCCATAGCCCACCGCCGAGGTGAGCGTGGCGCCGTTTGCGAGTTCGACGCGTACCGGGAGCGATGCCTGGCCTAAAGCGTAGCAGTTGCTCTGCGCGTTGGTGTTGAGGGCATTGTTATAGCCATTCCAAACAGGCGGGACGAAAGCGGCTGGAGTGGCGAGCACCTGACCCGCAGTTGCGGCAGCAATCGCCGCCGGTGTCGGGAAGGTGTTCACGAAATCCGGATTGATGTTGTTGCAGTCATTCAGATAGGTCGGCAGCGTGATTTTCTGCGTGTACAGCGAATAACGCAGTTGCACGGCGAAGTCTTCCCGGATGGGAAGTCCCCAGCGAATTGTGCCGCCGTAACTCTCAGTACCGTAAGAGAGATAGCTGTTGGCGATGGTCTGCTTTGCGAACAGGTCGAGCCCTGTACTCGACCTCGTGTCGAGGAAATAAGGCTCGGCGAAACTAAGCTCGATACCGCGCGTGTATTGACCGTAAGTGACCGCGGCTTTGGCGAAGCGTCCGGTACCGAGCAGGTTACGTTCCTGAACCGAAACCTGTCCGAGCCAGCCGTCCGAGGTCGAATAACCGCCCATGATCGAGAAGTCGCCGGTCGACTGCTCTTCAACGTCAACATTGATGACGATGCGATCCGGTGCTGAGCCCGGCTCGTTCGTGATCTTCACGTTTTTGAAGAAGTTCAGATTTTTGATGCGGCGTTCGGCGCGGTCGATGAGCGCGCGGTTATACGGGTCGCCTTCGTTGACGTCGAATTCGCGCCTGATGACATAGTCGCGGGTGCGGTAATTGCCGCGGATATTGATACGCTCGATGTAAGCGCGCGTGCCTTCGTCGACGACGAAGACGACGCCGACGGTGTGGGCCGTGGCATTGCGATCGCCGCGCGGCCGCACCGTACCGAACGGATAGCCGCGCCGGGCGAGCTCGATGGTCATATCTTCGACGGTCTTTTCGATCGATTCGCCGTTGTAGATCTGACCGGTGCCCATGCGCAGTACCGGCCTTAGCGACGCTGCATCGACCGCACGAACATTCGACTGAATATCGATCGCGCTGAAATGATAGAGCGCCCCTTCTTCGATAGTGAAGGTGACGATAAAGCCCTTTTTGGCCGGATCGTATTCGCCGACAGCCGACACCACCTGAACGTCGGCATAACCATGCTTGAGATAGAAACGCCGGATCAGGTCGCGGTCGGCCTCGATGCGGTCGGTATCATAAACGTCGGTTGTTTGTAGGAAGCTCAGCCAGTTCGACACCGACGTCTTGATGACTTCCTTTAGGCGGTAATCCGAATAGGCTCTATTGCCGACGAAATTGATCTGCTTGATGCCGGTCTTTTCGCCCTCGTCGATTTCGAAAATGAGATCCACCCGGTTGTTTGGGCGCTCGATCATTTTCGGCACGACCTTGACGTCGAAACGGCCGTTACGCTGATAAATCTCGATGATGCGCTGGGTATCGGCCTGCACATTCGGCTTGGACAACGCGCCGCGCTCTTTCGACTGGATTTCTTCCGTCATCTGCTCGTCTTTGATGCGGTGATTGCCCTCAAAGACGATTTTGTTGATGACCGAAGACTCGACCACAGTGACGATGAGCTTGCCGCCGCTCTGCGAAATGTGGACGTCTTGAAACAGGCCGGTGCTGTAAAGTGCCTTTAGGCCGGCATCGATCTTGGCAGGATCGAGATGCTCGCCGGGGGCGACTTTGAAATAAGAGCGAACGGTATCGGCGTCGACGCGGCGATTGCCCTGAACGACAATCGAACTGCCGGTAAGTCCAGTGTCGGCCGGAGCCGCCATCGCGACGCCAGTCCATAAACCGAACAACCCCAGCCCGAGGAGCAAGCCGGCCACGACAAGCCCTCGTTTTACCCGCACACACATGTCCATGCGCAAAGCGCCCTTAATCACCCTCGTGGCCGCCCCCAGTGGCGGGTTACTCGCAATCTCCCTCGATCTGTCGGCTTAAGATTCAAATTCCTCTGATTTTTCCATCGCTTGTACATCCCCACGCTACGCTTTGCCACCCCGCGACGGCAAACCCCAATGGACCCCGACCGAAGCCTATGACGTCGTTAGATGAACGATGTCATTAAACGTTGCAAATATCATCAACATCACGACAATCGCGAGACCAATGCGAAAACCGACTTCCTGAGCCCGCTCCGAGAGCGGACGGCCGCGCATGGCTTCGATTGCGTAGAACAGAAGGTGACCGCCATCCAAGAGCGGGATGGGGAACAGGTTGAGCAGCCCAATCGAGACCGAAAGCACCGCGGCAAGATGGATCAGCGCGGCAAAGCCGATGGTCGCCACCTGCCCTGAGATCTGAGCGATCCGAATCGGTCCGCCGAGCTGGTCGGCTGCTTCCCGGCCGACCACGACGCCGCCAATATAGCTGAGCGTACGGTCGATCACGAACCAGGTTTCCTGCACGCCCATCAGGACGGCGCGCGGCGGCGATACCGGTTGGAATTTAAGGTCTTCGGCGGCCATCGAGCGGCTGATGCCCAGCACGCCGACGTGATGAACGTTGCCGAAATTGTCCTTGATATCTTTGAGCGCCGGCGTTGCCGCAAGATCAAGGCTCGTTCCGTTGCGGTCGATCTTGATATTCAGGCTTTGGCCGGCGCTTTCGCTGACCACGCGCTGCATTTCGGAGAAATCGGCGACCGGCTGGCCGTCAATCGCGACCACGATGTCGCCCGGCTTGAAACCAGCGGACGCCGCGGCGCTGCCTTCCTGCACCGAATCAACCCGCGCGCTCATCGACTGCTTGCCGAAAACCCCGAAAATCGCCGAGAAAATTACGATCGCCAGGATGAAATTGGCGAACGGTCCCGCGACCACGATGGCCGCGCGTTTGAAAACCGGCTGGAAGAAGAAGCTCTCGGCGCGATCGCTCGCGCTCATGGTTTCGAGCCGCGGCGCGTCCGGGACGCTGGCTGCGTTCTCGTCGCCGAAGAATTTGACGTAGCCGCCCAGCGGCACCGCCGAAATCTTCCAGCGGGTGCCGTAGCGATCGTTAAAACCGGCGATTTCCGGCCCAAAGCCGATGGAAAACACCAAGACCCGAACACCGCACAGCCGGGCGATCAGGAAATGGCCAAACTCGTGGAAAAACACCACGATGCTGAGAACGAACAAAAAGGGGATGAGGTAACCGACAACCCCACCGCCCAGCGCATGCAAATGCGACAGCAAATACGACCCCATAACTCTAACCGAAGCCCCCGCCTGACAACCTGCCCCAACCCGATTTTCTTAACGCTACGATGCCATTGCGGCAATTTCTGGCAGCAGGTCCAGCGCTAACCTTCTCGCATTATGGTCAACGGCGAGCGCTTCCTCGACGGATTGGGGCTCGGCCATTTCGCCGCGGCGCTCCATGGCGTCGAGCGTTGCCTCGACCAGGGCCGGAATTCCCGTGAATCCCAGGTTTCGGCCGATAAATTGGGCCACCGCGACCTCATTGGCGGCATTGAGCACCGTGGGTGCCGCTCCGCCGGCGGCCATCGCCCGCCGCGCCAGCGCCAAGGCCGGGAACCGCACCATATCGGGTTCCTCGAAGGTGAGCGTCGCCACTTTGGCAAGATCGAGTCGGGCCGCGGGGGTTTCCATGCGCACCGGCCAGGCCAGGCAATGCGAGATGGGAATTCGCATGTCCGGGGATCCAAGTTGCGCGATGATCGAGCCGTCGCGGAACTCGACAAGGCCGTGAATGATCGATTGGGGATGCACGACGACGTCGAGCATCTCGGGCGGCAAGGCAAACAGGTGACCGGCTTCGATGAGTTCCAGGCCCTTGTTCATGAGGGTCGCTGAATCGACCGTGATCTTCGGGCCCATCGACCAAGTCGGGTGTTTCAGAGCCTGCTCGACCGTGACCTTGCGAATGGCTTCGATCGGCGTGGTGCGAAACGGCCCGCCTGAGGCTGTGAGCACGATCCGCTGCACTTCGTCGCGGCGCCCGGCGCTCAGCGCCTGAAAGATCGCATTGTGCTCGGAGTCGACCGGCAGCACGGTCGCGCCACGCGCGGCCGCACGCCGCATGAACAAAGCTCCGGCGCAGACCAGACACTCTTTATTGGCGAGAGCGACGGTGGCGCCACGGTCAGCGGCGGCCATTGTCGGTGCGAGACTGGCGGCCCCCGTAATCGCCGCCATCACCCAATCGGCCGGCCGCTGCGCCGCTTCGACGATCGCTTCGGGACCGCTGCCGGCTTCAATACCTGAGCCAGACAACTCGCTTTTCAATTGCTGATAGGCCGCGGGATCGGCGACGGCGGCAAAGCGCGCACCAAGTTCGCGAGCGAGCCGCGCCAGCGACGTGGCATCACGATGCGCCGTGACGGCCTCAATGCGATAGCTTTCAGGATCGCGACGCAGCAGATCGGTCGTGCTGGCACCGATGGAGCCGGTCGCACCGAGGATCGTCACCGTGCGCGGCGCAGTCGCCGGTTCGACTTTGGCGATGGGCCGTTTCTGCTGCATTGGAGTAACCGGCCTCACCATAACAACAATCCTTCCGCCGGCGCAGCCAGACCTTGGGCTAGACCATGCCGTAAAACCGCAATGACGATCGCGACCGCCGCGGCGACAAGAAAGCCGTCGAGCCGGTCCATCACGCCGCCATGGCCGGGAATAAGCGCGCTCGCATCCTTAGCGCCAAAACGCCGTTTGACGGCCGACTCGAACAAATCGCCGATTTGCGAGGCGATCGACAAAAGCGAAGCCAAAATCCCGGCCGTCACCGGCCCTGTTCCAGCGCTCGCATAAGCGACCAGGGCGCCGGCGGCAACCCCTCCGACCAGTCCACCGCAGGCGCCCGACCAGGTCTTTTTCGGGCTCACGCGCTGCCACAACAGCGGACCGCCCAAGGCTCGGCCGACAAGATAGGCACAGATATCCGTCGCCCAGACGGTCGCGAATAAGAACAAAATAGCCGAGAGGCCAAATGTGCGGTCGTTACGCAACAGTGCGGGGCCGAGAAAAGCCAAACCAGCGTAAATCGTTCCGCCAGCGGCCCAGAGCGAAGTGCCGGCATCGTGCCGTTCTGGCAACGGCGATGCGGTCGCGCCGCCAGAAATCAGCGCGCCGAGCATAATCGCCACGATGGCTGTAATCGGATGGCCTGCCGCAACGAAACCGAGCGCTGCCAAGATCCCGGCTAATCCCGGCGCGACGACTTTGGCTTCGGCGCGATGAAGGACGAGTGTCGTCCATTCCCACAGGATCGCGACCGCTGCGGCCGCTGTCGCCAGCAGAAACAGCCAGCCTCCGGCATAAGCGCAAATCACGCCGATCGGCGCCAGCACCGCCGCAGAAATCAGCCTCTGCGTGAAATTATGCGCGGCGCCGGATGTCGCCGCAGTCTTTGCACCAGCGCCGTCTTCGTGCTGATCGATCACGATCCGGTCTGCGCGATCAAGCCGCCGAAACGGCGCTCGCGACGGCGATATTCGGCGATGGCGTTCTCAAGCGCCGCACGGTCGAAATCCGGCCAATAGGTCGGAACGAAAACCAGTTCGCTATAGGCCGCTTGCCACAACAGGAAATTCGAGAGCCGCTGTTCGCCGCTGGTGCGGATGATCACATCGGGCTCAGGCAAATCGGGGATGTCGAGATGGCGTGTGAGCAGCTCCGGCGTGATAGCTGACGCCGCGAGCCGACCCTCGGCGACTTCAATCGCGAGACGGCGTGCGGCGCGTGCGATTTCTTGCCGCGCGCCGTAATTGAACGCGACGACGAGATTGAGGCCCGTATTGTTGCCCGTCAAAGTCTCGGCTTCTTCGAGCAGTCCGCGGATGTCGCCCGAGAGATCATCACGTTCACCGATGACGCTGACCCGGACATTGCTCTTGTGCAGTTCGACAAGATCGTTTCGGATGAAGCGGCGAAGCAGCCCGAGAAGATCACGGATTTCCGATTGCGGCCGCGACCAGTTCTCCGAACTGAACGAGAAGATTGTCAGCACGGCAATGCCGAGGTCGCCCGCCGCACGCACGGTTTTGCGCAAAGCTTCGACGCCGCGGCGATGACCTTCGAACCGCGGCAGACCGCGCGCCGCGGCCCAACGGCCATTGCCATCCATGATGATTGCGACATGGCGTGGCATGTCGAAACCGCCAGCCGTCGCGTCAACCTGCGTTGTCGCAACCTCTGCGGGCTTCAACACTTGCGTCGCCTTCGCTATCGAACCGGCGTCGCTCAAACCGTCATGATCTCCTTTTCCTTACCGGCGAGAAGTTTCTCGACTTCGGCAATCGTACCGTCCGTCGCCTTTTGCACTTCGTCAGCTTGGCGCTTCTGATCGTCTTCGCTGATCTTGTGGTCCTTCTCGAGCTTCTTGAGGAGATCGAGACCGTCGCGGCGGACATGCCGGACAGCGACGCGGGCCGCCTCGGTATATTTGTGCGCGACCTTCACAATTTCGCGGCGGCGCTCCTCATTAAGTTCGGGAATGCGGAGTCTGATCACCTGACCTTCGGTGGATGGAGTCAGTCCGAGATTGGCGGCCGAGATCGCCTTTTCCACGGCATGAATCATGGAGCGATCCCAGACCTGGACGCTCAGCGCCCGCGGTTCGGGCACGCCGACGGTGGCGAGCTGATTGAGCGGCATATTGTTGCCATAGGCTTCGACTTGAACATGTTCGAGGAGTGCGGTCGAGGCACGTCCGGTGCGCAGACCGGACAATTCGGTCTTGAGGGAAGCGATCGCGCCCTGCATGCGGCGCTTGAGATCGTTCATGTCGAATGTCGTCGCTGCCATGGCAACCTCCCGGCCTACTCAAGAAATTGAACCAACAAAACCCGGCGTTTTGCCGGCCAGCCGGCGTAGTCTCAGCCGACGGTGGTAAAGGACCCCTTCCCGCTCAGAACGTTCATGATCGCGCCCTGATCCCGGATCGAAAACACGATGATAGGCATACGGTTTTCCTGGGCAAGCGCGAAGGCCGTGGCGTCCATCACTTTCAAGCGGCGGTCGAGCGCCTCCTGATGGGTCAGATGGTCATAGCGGGTGGCCTGCGGATCCTTCTTCGGATCGGCGGTGTAGACACCATCGACGTCGGTCGCCTTGAGTACCGCCTGGCATTCCATTTCCGCGGCGCGGAGCACGGCGGTGGTGTCGGTCGTGAAAAACGGGTTACCGGTACCGCCAGCGAAAACGATAATGTGCTTGCTCTCCAAGTGCCGTAGCGCCTGCTGCCGCTCATAGGTTTCGCAAACCTGCGGCATGGTCAAAGCCGACATCGTACGGGCGCTCGCACCGGCCCGTTCGATGGCTGCCGTCATCACCAACGCGTTCATGACCGTCGCCAGCATGCCCATCGAGTCGGCTGTCGGGCGCGACAGCCCGTTCTCCGAAATCTGCGCGCCGCGCAGAATATTGCCGCCGCCGACAACGACACCGAGCGAAATGCCCAGCTTATGTGCGGCGACAAGATCTGCCGCAAACTTGTCGATGGTCGGCTGATGGATGCCGAATTTTTCGGGACCGGACAGCGCTTCGCCGGAGAGTTTGACGATCACCCGCCGGTATTTTGCAGTAGTCATCGCGACGCCTATCGCCGATTCCCGCATGGCCGTTCAGGGCTATCGCATTTGCGCGCCCAACCCAACCGGCTGAGCGTCAGTTTGCACCGGCAAGTGCGGCGACTTCATTGCTGAAATCGCCGGCGGGCCGCTCGATACCCTCACCCAGCGCGAAGCGGATAAAGCCCGTAATCTTGATCGCGCCGCCTGCCTGGCCTTCGGCCTCTTTGGCGGCCTGCGCCACGGTCTTCTTGTCGTCGAAGATGAAGGGCTGATCCAAGAGGCAGACCTCTTTGTAATAGGTCTTGATCCCGGACTCGACGATCTTCTCGATCATAGCGGCGGGCTTGCCTTGCGCCTTGAACTTATCGGCGAGCACGTTCTTTTCGCGTTCTACGATCGCCGGATCGAGACCCGACGGTTCGACTGCAAGCGGATTGGCCGAGGCGACATGCATCGCCACCATGCGTCCGAAGGCTTTGATCTCGTCAGCCTTGCCGGAGGATTCGAGCCCGACAATGACGCCGATGCGGCCGAGGCCGTCGGTCACAGAGCTATGCACGTAGGTACCGACCGCGCCCTGGCTGACAGAAAGTCCGGCCGCGCGGCGCAGCGTCATGTTCTCGCCGACTTTGGCGATGGTATCGGAAATGGCATCGGCAACGGTGATATCGCCCACTTTGGCAGCGAGGATCTTCGCAACATCGGCGCCGGCTGTGAGCGCCACGTTGGCGATCATTTTGACCAGGCCCTGGAACAGATCATTGCGAGCGACGAAGTCGGTTTCGGAATTGACCTCGACGACAACGCCTTTGGTGCCGGCGACGGCGACGCCGATGAGACCATCAGCCGCGACTCGGCCGGCCTTCTTCGCCGCCTTGGACAGGCCCTTCTTGCGCAGCCAATCGACCGCGGCGTCGATATCGCCTTTGCTTTCGTTAAGCGCCTGCTTGCAATCCATCATGCCCGCTCCGGTCTGTTCGCGGAGCTCCTTCACCATGGAAGCGCTGACATTCGTGGTCATTGTTGAATATCCCTGTGCTCATCTGCCGCCGACTGAAGAACAATCGAACGTGCGCAGCACTCTTTTACGACTAATCGCGATCCAGGTATGACGGTCTGAGACGGCAGTCTTGGACCGTCACACTTCCTCGGCCGTCAATTCCTTGGCCTTGGCGATCCAGCCCTCGACGCGGCCGGGCAATCCGACTTCTTCGCCGACATTGTGGGCCGCTGTCGGCGGCAATTCGGCGATCTGTTGGTAGTGGAAGATGCCCAGATCGTTGAGCTTCTTCTCGATGGTCGGCGACACGCCGGCAAGCTTCTTGAGATCGTCGGCGGCGCCGCGCGGACCTGACAGCGGCTCGAAACCGAGTTTGTTGGTCGACTCTTGCGGCAATTCCTCGACCATCGGCTCGGCCTGCGCGCCTACGTCCATGCCGTGCGAGCCCTGCGCGCGCGAAATGCCGTCGATTGCGGCTTTGGCGACAAGGTCGCAATAGAGCGTGATGGCGCGGCTCGCGTCGTCATTGCCGGGGATCACGTAAGTGATGCCGTCTGGATCGCTATTGGTATCGACGATGGCAGCGACCGGAATATTGAGGCGACGCGCTTCTTTGATCGCGATGTCTTCCTTGTTGGTGTCGATGACAAAGATCAGGTCGGGAAGTCCGCCCATGTCCTTGATGCCACCAAGCGAGCGGTCGAGCTTGTCGCGCTCCCGCTGCAGCGTAAGCCGCTCTTTCTTGGTGTAGCCCTGCCCTTCATTGGAGGTGAGCATCTCGTCCAGCGCACGCAGCCGCTTGATCGAATTGGACACCGTTTTCCAATTGGTCAGCGTGCCGCCGAGCCAGCGCGAATTCACATAATACTGCGCCGATTTCTTCGCAGCCCCGGCGATGCCGTCTTGCGCTTGGCGCTTGGTGCCGACGAACAGGATGCGTCCGCCTTGCGCCACAGTATCGCTCACGGCCTGCAGCGCACGGTGCAGCATCGGCACCGATAGCGTCAGGTCGACGATGTGGATGTTGTTACGGGTGCCGAAGATGTACTCGGACATCTTCGGATTCCAACGATGGGACTGATGGCCAAAATGGACGCCAGCTTCCAATAGCTGACGCATGCTGAAGTCTGGCAGCGACATAATCATTCTCCGGTTGATCCGCCGCGGACCGAGAGCCCACCCCGAGGGGCAGACACCGGACGGCTCAAGGCCAAGGTCCGCGTGTGAAGTTGCGCGGCTTATATAGGGTCGATTGCCGCTGTGCAACAACCGGTTGGGGGTCGTTCGGCGGCCTTAATGACCCCGCCGGCGGCGTTTTTTGGCGGCTTTGCGGGCCGCGAAGCGGGCCTCTTGGGCGGCCTCCTGCTCCGCCGAGAGGACCTCTTTGGCGTCGCCCAGATGCGCCGAGCCGCCGCGGTGGTCGCTCTTTTGCGACGGCGCCGCCCCGACTTTCGCGCGGTCGAGCACAAAGCGCGCGTAATCGTCCATATCGCCGGCAAACGGCGTGATCTCGCCGTCAGCCGTGAGCCAGAGCCGGTCGGCGACCAGATCGATCAACGAACGGTCGTGGGTCACCAGGATGACCGCCCCCTCATAGTCGTTAAGCGCATCGAGGAGCGCGCGGCGGCTATCGATATCGAGATGGTTAGTCGGTTCGTCGAGGATGAGAAGATGCGGTGCGCTCATCGCGACGAGATTGAGCAAAAGCCGTGCACGCTCGCCGCCCGACAGATTCGATACCGTCGTGTCCTGCTTTTCGAAGGCTAGGCCGAATTGTGCGAGCCGGGAGCGACGCGACGATTCAGAATCCTCCGGCCGCTCGCGCCGCATGATGTCGAGCGGCGTATCTTTCGGATCGAGCGCCTCGATCTGGTGCTGATGGAACCAGCCGACCTTGATCCGCCCTTCCCGCTTCATCTCGCCGGACATCAGCGGCAGTGCGCCCGCAATCATTTTGGCGAAGGTCGATTTGCCGGCGCCATTGACGCCGAGAAGCCCGATGCGGTCGTCGACATCGAGCCGCAGATTGAGTTTGCGTAAGATAGGCTTGCCGTCATAGCCGACGGTGGCGCCTTCGAGCTGGATAAGCGGGGGCGCCAGCGGCCGGGTCGGCGAAGGCAGCGTGAACGGCGTCACGCGTTCCTCAACCACTTCAGCGATCGGTTCGAGCTTGGCGAGCCGCTTGATACGTGACTGCGCTTGCGTCGCTTTGCTGGCTTTGGCGCGGAAGCGATCGATGAAGCGCTGCAGATGCGCGCGCTCGGCGTCCTGCTTGACCTTGGTCGCCGTTTGCAGCCGGTTCTTCTCGGCGCGGCGGGTTTCGAAATCGTTGTAGCCGCCGGAATAGAGTTCGAGCTTGCCGCTGCTCAGATGCAAAATCGCATCGACCGAATTGTTGAGAAGCTCGCGATCGTGGCTGACGATCAGCGCGGTGTTTGGATATTTCTTCAACCGCACTTCGAGCCATAGCGCGCCTTCGAGATCGAGATAATTGGTCGGTTCGTCGAGCAGAAGGAGGTCCGGCTCGGCGAACAAAGCCGCCGCAAGCGCCACGCGCATACGCCAACCGCCGGAAAACTCCGCCATCGGCCGTTCGAGATCGGCATCGGCGAAACCAAGCCCGCTCAAGATTTCAGCCGCGCGCGCCGGCGCCTGATCGGCGTCGATCGCGTTGAGCTCTTCGTAGATTTCAGCGAGTTCCTCGGGTTCAGCGGTTTCGAGCGCGGCATTGAGCGCTTCGCGCCGGGTGTCGGCGGCAAGGATCGTGTCGATCAGCGTCACCGGCGTTGCCGGATGTTCCTGGTCGACTGAGCCGATGCGGGCCTTTTTTGGGAGCACGATATCGCCGGACTGCGCCGCGAGGTCGCCGGTGATCAGCTTGAACAGCGTCGATTTGCCGATGCCATTGCGTCCGACCAAGCCGACTTTGGTGCCAGGCGGAATTGTCACGCTGGCGTCGTCGAAAAACCGGCGGCCCCAGGCGTCAAAAACGAGATTCTCAATCCGAAGCATGCCGGCGTTCTACACAATCATTGTTGTCGGGGAGATTACGCAGCCGGCCGCTTGAGCGGCCGACCGAGGAATCGTTTCAGGAGATTCGCGACAGCACATGTCGCCATGGAGCAGCGATTGCAAGCCCCGTCTCAAATCCGTCTACGCAAGGCCGTGATCTTGGTGTAGGCTTTGCCGAAAAAGCGGGCACAGACCCGCAAACAGAGAGGGAAGTTCATGGTGCTGGGACGCCGGAAATTCCTCTATCTCGCGGCAGCGACTGCCGCCGAGCCGCTTTGGCCCGACATCGTGCGTGCCGACGACTATCCATCCCGGCCGGTACGCATCATTGCCGGTTATCCCGCCGGCGCGTCCCCTGACATCATTGTCAGGCTGATCAGTGACGCCCTGTCGCAGCGGCTTGGCCAGCAGTTCATCGTCGACAATCGTCCCGGCGCGGCGAGCAATATCGCGACCGAGCTGGTCGCGCATTCGCCGCCCGACGGCTACACGCTCCTGATCGCGGTATCGACGAATGCCATCAACACGACGCTCTATTCCAATCTCAGCTTCAGTTTCACCAAAGACTTTGTCCCCGCAGCGCGCATCGGCGTCACATCTTTTTTGATCGCCGCCAACCTGTCGTTCCCGGCTAAGACTCTTCCCGAGCTGATCGCCTACGCCAAGGCCAATCCTGGCAAGGTCAATTTCGCAAGCCAGGGCGTCGGAACCGGACCGCATGTGGCGGGCGAATTATTCAAGATGATGACCGGCTGCGATCTGGTGCATGTGCCGTATAAGGGCAATTACAATTCCGATCTCCTCGGCGGGCAGATTCCGCTCGCCTTCAGTCCGATCGCGCAGGTCATCGAATTCATCAAAGACGGCCGGCTGCGCGCGCTCGGAGTCACGACCGCGGCCCGTTCCGAAGCCCTGCCTGACGTTCCGGCGATCGGAGAAGTCGTGCCGGGATACGATGCTGCCGGCTGGTATGGTATTGTTGCGCCGAAAGAAACCCCCGCCGCGGTCATCGACAAGCTGCAGGGCGCGGTCATTGCCGCTGTGAATGACGCTCAGGTGAAGTCGAGGCTTCTTGCCATTGGCGTCGTCCCGAAGCCGCTAACATCGGCCGAGTTCAGCAAATTTATCGCCGCCGAAACCGAGAAATGGGCGAAGGTGATCAAGTTCGCCGGCCTCAAGGTGGAGTAAGGCGCTGCAGGACACACGACTAACCGCCTGAGCCAGCCAGTTCCTCGCGTAGGATTTCAAGGTCCAGCCATTGCTCTTCGGCAGCCGCGATCCTCCGGTGAAGCTCACCTAAGGCTGTGGTCGTCTGCTCGAACCCTTTGCGGTCACGCGCATAGAAGTTCGGATCGGCGAGTTTGGCCTGCAGCGTATCGGTCTTGGCTTTCAATGCGGCGATCGTCTTCGGCAGCGTCTCCAGCGCGTGCTTTTCCTTGAAAGCGAGACGACGCTTCGGGGCCGATCCGCTTGGAGTTTTGGTTCCCACTTCGCGCCGCGGCTTTTCCACGTCCGACTTCGGCGCTTCGCGGACAAGATCGGCTCCGCGTTGCGTCAGCATGTCGGAATAGCCGCCGGCATATTCGATCCAGCGGCCCTCGCCTTCCGGGGCGATCACGCCACTGACGAGACGGTCGAGAAAATCGCGATCATGGCTGATCAGCAACACCGTGCCGGGATAGTCGGCGATCATCTCCTCAAGCACATCTAAGGTTTCAATGTCGAGATCGTTGGTCGGCTCATCGAGAACAAGAAGATTCGACGGCTTCGCCAGCACTCTCGCCAGCATCAGGCGCGCCCGCTCGCCGCCCGATAATTTGCGCAATGGCGTCCGCGCTTGTTCGCTCGTGAACAGGAAGTCCTTGAGATAAGTCATCACGTGTCTAGCTTGGCCATTGACCGTCACGGTATCGCCGCTGCCGCCGGTCAGCGCCGCGGTTGCCGTGATATTCGGGTCAAGGCTGTCGCGATGTTGTTCCAGTGCAGCGATCGCAAGCGTAGAGCCAAGCCGCACGGTGCCGGCATCTGGCGCGAGCGTGCCGGTCAACATATTGATCAGCGTCGTCTTGCCGCTGCCGTTGGCGCCGACAATGCCGATGCGGTCGCCGCGCTGCACGCGGGTCGAAAAATCGCTGACGATCGGACGATCGTTATAAGATTTATCGACGCCGATGGCTTCGATGACCAGCGCACCCGATGGCGCCGCTGAACCGGCCACGATCGCGGCTTTGCCGACTGATCCACGGTAATCCCGGCGCTGTTGCCGCAATGACTGCAACTGGTCGACCCGGCGCATATTGCGTTTGCGCCTTCCGGTGACGCCATAACGCAGCCAATGTTCTTCTGCCACGATCTGACGATCGAGCTTGTGCTGGTCGCGCTCCTCTTCGGCAAGAACGGCGTCGCGCCATTCTTCGAAATGAGCAAAGCCGCGATCGAGATGCCGCGTCATGCCGCGATCGAGCCAGACCGTGCTGCGGCCCAAGTTCGAAAGAAACCGGCGGTCGTGGCTGATCAAAACAAGCGCGCTGCGAATGCTACGGAGTTCGCGTTCGAGCCATTCGATCGTGGTGAGATCGAGATGATTGGTCGGCTCATCAAGCAGCAAAATATCCGGTTCGGGCGCGAGCATCCGTGCAAGCGACGCGCGGCGTCCTTCGCCGCCAGAAAGATTTTCCGGGTGTTCGTCACCCGTCAAACCGAGTTGCTCGAGGCGAAAGCGCGCGACGTGCCGATCGCCACCGGGCGGAAGCCCTGCTTCGACATAATCCAGCGTTGTCGCGTAACCGCTGAAATCGGGTTCCTGTGACAGGTAACGCACCAACGCGCCCGGCTGCACGAAGACCGAGCCACGATCGGGCTCGAGTTCACCGGCGGCGATCTTCAGGAGCGTCGACTTGCCGGAGCCATTGCGGCCGACCAGACAGACGCGCTCACCGGCGGACACGCTCAGTTCCGCGGAACTGAGAAGCGGCGTGCCACCAAAGGTCAGTGCGATGTCTTTGAGTTGAAGAAGCGGAGCCATTTGCTTTCAAGGCGCCACGAAGGATCGCGGGCGCCGGATCATTTACGAAAATTGCATATAAGGAGATTGCAGCGAACTGCCACCGGGATGATGACGTGGCCGCTTCATATCGGACAATGTCCGCAATGCAAATGCGTGACGGGGGCTAAAGGGCCTCGACGGTGACGACGCCGGTCACGGCTTTGATGGCGCCGGCGATCTGTGGCGAGACCTTGAAGCGGCCGGGCAATTTGACCTCGACCTCATTACCGTTCTGCAAAAGCAGCACCATCGAGACTTCGCCCTCGCCGGCTTCGCCGGCACTGCGCACGCCCTTCATCGGCTCGAGCCGCCGCGCCACGCCGGCAATCGGCTCCAGGTCGCGCAGGAAGACGCGCAAGCCGCGCTGCATGCGCGCTGCCGCCTCATCGAGCGGCTCGACGGATTGGATGCGCGCGCGCACTTCGTCGGCTTGTACCTCGGCGGTGAGGAAGAGAAGCACGGCCGTGCCCGGCTCCAACAGATCGCGGTATTGCGCGAGCCCTTCAGAGAATAGGACTGCCTCGTAATGGCCGGTCGGATCGGACAGACCGATAATGCCCATCTTGCTGCCGCTCTTGGTGCGGCGTTCGGTCCGCGAGACTACCGTTCCAGCGACACGGCCGGCGCCGGCGCCGTTCTTCACCGCGCGGGAGAATTCCGACCATGACTGGACGCGGAGCCGCTTGAGCGCTGCGGCATAATCGTCGAGCGGATGGCCGGAAAGGAAAAAGCCGATGGCGTCATATTCGCGCTGCAGCCGTTCTTGCGGCAACCAGGCTTCGAGATCCGGCACGGTGATCGACCCGGCAGAACTAGACCCGCCGAACAGTTCGGATTGACCGAGCGTGGCATTGTCCTGGGTCCGTTGCGCGGTCGCGAGAATGGTATCGACGGCGGCGGAGGCCCGCGCCCGGTTCGGTTCGATGCTATCGAAGGCGCCAGCGGCAGCGAGGCTTTCCAACACGCGCTTGTTCACCGCGCGCGGATTGATGCGACGGCCGAAGTCGCCGAGGTCCTTGAACGGCCCCTCGGCGCGCGCGTCAATGATGGTCTGCACCGCCTGGCGGCCGACACCGCGCAACGCGGCAAGCGCGTAATGGATCGTGTTGCCGGCAACGTCGAATTCGACGCCGGAGCGATTCACCGACGGCGGCTCGACCTTGAGGCCCAGCCGCTCAGCTTCACCGCGAAATTCGGCGAGCTTATCGGTATTGCCCATTTCCAGCGTCATCGATGCCGCCAGGAATTCGACGGGATAGTTCGCTTTCATATAGGCGGTTTGATAGGTGAGCAGCGCGTAAGGCGCCGAGTGTGATTTGTTGAAGCCGTAGTCGGCGAACTTCGCGCAGGCCTCGAATATCACTTCAGAGTCATCGCGGCCGATGCCGCGTCCGACCGCACCTGAAATAAAGCGCTCGCGTTGCTTCTCCATTTCGGAGCGGATCTTTTTACCCATGGCGCGGCGCAGAAGATCGGCTTCGCCGAGCGAATAACCGGCGAGATCCTGCGCGATCTTCATCACCTGTTCCTGATAGGTGATGATGCCGTAAGTCGGCTGCAGGATCGGCTCGAGCTTCGGATGCAGATAATCGGTGCGCTCATGGCCGAGCTTGCGCGCACAATATGTCGGGATATTCGCCATCGGACCCGGCCGATAGAGCGCGACCAGCACGATCAAATCCTCGAAACGGTCCGGCCGCATATCGACCAGCGCCCGCCGCATGCCCTGACTTTCAACCTGGAATATGCCGACGGTCTCGCCGCGGGTCAGCATCTCGTAGGTTTTCTTGTCGTCGAGCGGCAGATGGGAGAGATCGATAGCGATGTCGCGTCGTTTGACGAGCTTCACTGCGAGCTCAAGCACGGTGAGCGTCTTGAGCCCGAGGAAGTCGAATTTCACCAGGCCCGCCGGCTCGACCCATTTCATGTTGAACTGGGTCACCGGCATTGACGATTTCGGATCGCGATAGAGCGGCACCAGTTCGGACAGCGGCCGGTCGCTGATGACGATGCCGGCGGCATGGGTCGACGCGTGGCGGTGCAGGCCTTCGAGTCTCTGTGCGATGTCGAAGGCACGTTTGACCACCGGCTCGCGGTCGCGCTCGGCCTGGAGTCGCGGCTCGTCTTCGATGGCGCGCGACAGCGTGACCGGCTGCGCCGGGTTTTGCGGCACGAGCTTGCAGAGCTTGTCGACTTGACCGTAGGGCATTTGCAGCACACGGCCGACGTCGCGGAGAACGCCCCGCGCCTGCAGCGTGCCGAACGTGATGATCTGAGCGACGCGATCGCGCCCGTAGCGTTGCTGCACGTATCGAACGACCTCGTCGCGCCGGTCCTGGCAGAAGTCGACGTCGAAGTCGGGCATCGACACGCGTTCCGGATTGAGGAAGCGCTCGAACATGAGGCCGAAGCGGATCGGATCGAGATCGGTGATGGTCAGTGAATAAGCGACCAGCGAGCCGGCGCCGGAGCCGCGGCCGGGACCGACCGGAATTCCTTGCGACTTGGCCCATTGGATGAAGTCGGCGACAATCAGAAAGTAGCCGGCATATTTCATGCGCTCGATGACGCCGAGCTCGTAAGCGAGCCGGTCGCGATAGTCCTCCAGCGTCTGGCCGGGAGCAGTGCCATAGCGCGCGATGCGGCGCTCGAGGCCGGCCTCGGCTGCGCGCCGCAATTCGTCGGGCTCACTCGTCTCCGCAGCGTTCGCGCCGGTGGTGAAGCGCGGCAGAATCGGCGCGAGAGACTTCGGCCGGTAGGCGCAGCGCTCGGCGATCTCAACGGTCGAGGCCAGCGCCTCCGGTAGATCGGCGAACAGCGTCGCCATCTCGGCGCGGGTCTTGAAACGATGCTCAACCGTCAACTGCCGGCGATCAGTGTCGGCGACCAGGCGGCCTTCGGCTATGCAAAGAAGCGCATCATGCGCATCATAGTCATCGCGCGCCGCGAAAAACGGTTCATTGGTCGCGACCAGCGGCAGGCTTTTGGCATAAGCGAGATCGATCAAACCCGGCTCGACAATACTCTCCGCCGGCATGCCGTGCCGCTGCAATTCGAGATAAAGCTGATCGCCGAACAGGTCCTGCAGCATCGCGCAGCGCGCTTGCGCCAGCGCGATCTGTCCGCCGGCAAGCGCGACATCGAGCGGTCCGTTCGGGCCGCCGGTGAGCGCGATCAATCCCTCGGTCTCGCCGTCAAACCAATCGCGTTTCAGATGCGGCTTTTCTTGCGGCGAGGTTTCGAGATAGGCGCGCGAAACGAGCCGCATCAGGCTGCGATAACCGGCCTCCGCCGTGGCGAGAAAGACGAGCCTCGGCCAAACATGTTCGACCGTGCCTGGGCGCAGCTCCTGATCGCCGAAATCGACACTGAGCGCGCAGCCGACAATCGGCTGAATGCCGTAGCCCGCGAGCTTCTCCGAGAATTCGAGCGCACCGAACATATTGTCGGTGTCGGTCAGCGCCAGCGCCGGCTGGCGGTCCTTTTTGGCAAGCTCGGCAAGGCGCGCAATCGGCAGCGCCCCCTCAAGGAGCGAATAGGACGAATGGACATGCAGATGGACGAAGTTGGGCGCAGAAGCCGTCAAACCTTTGGCCGGCAAGCCTTTGTCCGGCATCACTTTACCCACCATGACTAAGCCGCCACCGGAATCAGCATGACCAAACCACCTTGGATCAGCGGCGCACATCATCGACGAGGCGCGCCCGCACCTGACGACTTTGACCCGATTCCCGCGCCCGACTTAAGCCGGTGCGTGAAATTTTCCCCGGTATGCTCGTAGCAGTTGGGGGCCAGATCCAGCCTCCGGCCTCAGATCACGCCGAGAACTTGCGCCCAGACCGCGACGGTGGCCAAAAACAGCGTCAAAGACGCTAATGCCAAGGCCTCATGAACCACAGACCGAACCATGACGACGCTCCCTTATGTAGAACATAAAGGGAACATAGTTCGCTTATTGTTCTAGAGTCAAGGAGGGCATTATAACCTTGACAAAGCAGACCCTATAGGTGGATAGTAAGCCCACAAACAAAGGGCTTCTCCCATGTCTGCCAATCTCCAAAACCCGATCTTCCAAGACGACGCCAAAGCCCGTGAGTGGCTAGAGGCACGGGTTTGGCCGCAAGGCCCCGTCTGCCCGCATTGCGGCGCTACTGGCGAGGATGTGACCGCCCTTAAGGGCAAGTCCCACCGTCCGGGCCTCTATCAGTGCAGCCAGTGCCGCGAGCAATTCACGGTCACGGTCAAAACCGTGTTTGAGCGCTCCAAAATCCCGCTCTCAAAGTGGCTGGCGGCGCTGTTCATGCTCACCGCTTCCAAGAAGGGCATTTCAGCCCATCAAATCCACCGCTCGCTTGGCATCTCGTACAAGTCGTCGTGGTTCATGATGCATCGCCTTCGCGAAGCGCTGCGCCAAGGAAGCTTTGTGACCCCGATGGGCGAAGGCGGCGGCGTGGTCGAAGTGGACGAAACCTATTTCGGCAAGCAAGCCGGTCACGCCAAGGGCAAGCGCCAAGGCCACATGAACGCGGTGCTTACGCTGGTCGAGCGCGGCGGCAAGTCGCGCACCTTCCATGTGGACGGCACGTCGATCGCCGATCTCGGCCCGGTGCTTCGCGCCAATCTCGCCAAGGAAGCCAAGCTGATGACGGATAGCGCTGGCTGGTACACGAAGCTTGGCAAGGAATTTTCCAGCCACGAAACCGTCAACCACACGATTGACGAATATGTGCGCGGCAACGTCCACACCAATACGGTCGAAGGCTTCTTTTCAGTGTTCAAGCGCGGAATGAAAGGCGTTTATCAGCATTGCGGTGAGAAGCATCTGCACCGCTATCTTGCTGAATTTGATTTCCGCTACTCAAACCGTGCAGGCCTTGGCGTTGATGATTTCAAGCGCGCCGAACTGGCTGCGGCGGGCATCAAAGGAAAGCGCCTGACGTATCGGCGATCTAACAAAGTGGGTACAGCCAAGGCCAATTAGAAAGAGTCCGGGACGTAAGGCGCTCAAACTAAAGCGCCTTGCGAAGCACCTCGCGCGCTTGAGTAAAAAGGAGGGGACAACAACATGACCGATATTCGGATATCCACAATCAAGACCGGCAATCTTTTGCCACCAGATGGAACATACGCAAAAATCACTGCGGCTACGGATAACGGTAGTGACATCAATCTTATTTTCGACGCTGAGGGCCTAAGGGATATTGTGCCGCTTGCTGTGACGCTCGCAGGCGCTGTTCACTCAGCGTCGAAAGACTTGCGAAGCTATCAGACAGAAGGGTTGCAGGTCCTGTACGATGAAAAGACCGGAGACGTATTTCTGAAAATTGGTCTTCAAGTTGGGGCCCCAATGATGACGTTTGAGATTCCGCCACCACTACTAGAGACCCTAAAGGAAGGACTCGCTCTCGTAGAGAGCAAGCAGCAGGGATGAACTGCATTTCTTCTGCTCCGCAAATCGGAAGGCGCTTAGTTGCAAATGACTGAAATGCAATTACTCTAGCGCACTGATCCACTAGGCATCCCAGTAATGTCAAAAAAGCCCGCTCCTCAATCAACTCAGTCCGCAGGTGGCGAGAACCAAGAATCCAAGAGCTATGAAAAGGTTATGGCTCGATGGACTAAGATTTTGGGGGTCTCCACCGTTGCTGTTTTTATAGCTACCGGCATAAGCGCCTATTTTTTGTTTCGAACCGACGAAACAATCAAAAAACAAGTTGAGGCTGCAGGCATTCAACTGCGCGCCTATGTCAATTTCCAACAGATTGTATACGCGCCCCACTTCGCTAAAGACCCCGACAAACCAAACTCGCCAGAGCCTGGAGCTAATGTGGGCGTAACCTGGAGAAACTTCGGCAGCACTCCTGCCCGGGAGATGAGCTACTGGATTTCTTTGAAATGGTACGGGTCGGGCACAGAACCGGATTTCACCAAGCCGCAAGAAAAGCTAAGTGAAAACTCCAATATAACGCTCGGTCCAGGCTCTGAGATCGCCAGTGCTGGCGTATTTGTCCCCATTGCGGACATCCAAAAAATTTCTGTCACCAATGGAAGTATTTTCTTCTGGGGCGACGCCGTCTACAGAGACTACATCCCGGACAGTCCGATACGACACTCGCATTTCTGTTTGGTCGCAATAGGACTCTCAGCTAGCGCAGACCCAGGCAGCTCTGTTTTCAAAGTTTATAAGCGTGAATGCAATTATACGGACTAAAATCCGAATTTAGAAATCATTCAGACCTTTTATTTGGCGTACCGAAGGAGTTTTGTATGATCAAGGAAGACAGCGGAGATTCAGTCGTCCTGTCGCCGCAAGCGCTAATCCTCTACAAACAAATGTTGGACGACACCGTCTTCATAAAGCGACAACAGTGGGCCGTAACAAATTACACTGCGCTAATTTACGCGGGTATTATCTGGTTCGCGCATAATTTGAGCCCGCCACCGAAAACGTCCTGCATTTTATCTGGGTTTTCAATTCTCGCAGGGGCGGTTTCTATCGGAATTTTGATTTGGTTTCAGTGCGATCTATCTAAGCTACGTATGCGAATAGCAAACACGAACAATTACGCATTTGGGAAAAATGAAAAAAGAGGGTTCGTTATAAAACACGAAGACAACTCCCCATTCGCCAGAGGCGGCCACATCCTGGGAGCCCTTATTATGGTTTGTCTTTCTGGCGCTTTACTCGCGGTTTTTGCCTTGACGTAGTTTTCGATTGCCTGGGCTGGGGCGGGGATTTAGCGACTACATCGATAGCGCGTTCAAAGCGCTCCCAGGCGTCGGGCTCCAATTCGATTTTGTGCTGCTTAAGCTTTTGGTTTTTCATGCCGCCTCAACCGATAAGCAAGATCGCTCCGAAGGCCAGGATTTCCTTCAATCCGTATTGGTTCCTGGAGCGCCCAGAGGTCGCCGCTGGGATCGGACAATGTATCATGCGATGGGCAACAGTCGAAACGCAGGTCAGTCACATATTCACCGTTCTCGCTGGACTTAATTCCGAAGCCGGGGTTGAACTCTACAACGCATTCGGTGGCGCAAGTCTTAAAGATAATTCAATCAAGGTACTCGCCCGCTCGCGATTGGAGCCGTCGGATTGTAAAATAATCGAAGCCCTTCTAAAGGTAGTGCAGTCGCACCAAAAAATAAGAGACAAGATAGCACATTGGTATTGGGGAATGTCTGACGACATACCGGATGGCTTAATACTAATTGATCCGAAATATTTATTAGCTCGGCACGCGCGTTTTTTAGACTTCAGGAAAAAGGGACAAGTGCCACTTTTCTCTATAGATTTGGAAAAAATTTATGTCTATCGCGTGTCCGATCTTGAGGTAGACGCAAACGCATTTATGCAAGTGGCTGAGCTGGTCAGGCGTTGCTATCTGCTTTGTTCTCGAACTGGCGAGAAACTCGTTGCGCTACGCGATGAGCTATCAAAGCACGATCTTCTGGCACCACTGTTAGTCCGGTCGTCATCGGCGGATCGATAAAGTCGTTTAATTCGGCAAGAACGGCGGCGGTGACGATTTCTTCGAGATTTGCGCTCATAGCGCACCTACTTGATCTTGCACCAATCCGGCGGCGTCGAAGCGCCCAAATCCTCCGCGAGGCCAAGGCGCTTTGGCAGCGGCTCCGCAAGCTTCCACGGATCGTCCGGTAGCGATTGGACCAAGCGGGCAGCTTCTTCGCCCACGGCTTCGCGCTCGGTCACGGTGAGCGTCTTGCGCAAGCCCCGGACGACTTTGCATGCCTCCGCCAAGGCGTTGGCAATCGCGTACTTCAATAGGTCTGCGCGGGTTTCGAGCATGACCTATGAGAACACAAAGAGAACGGATTTGCGAGACGGTAGCGCTAGCGTCGGCCTGTCGGCTAACCCCTAGCTTTTGACGTTGCTTTGTCAAGGTTATAATGCCCGTCAAGGAGGAGATTATAACCTTCACAAAGCGTAGCCCGTCAGTAGTAGGTGGACCTGCCCCGCAAAGGGCTACCGCGCTGATCCCGAATCTGGCTGGGGTTTCGACGACGGCCTTGGGATGTTTTGGGGCGAGCGGACGTTTGTGGCAATTTATATTGCCATGGCCGCGCGAGATAAGCGCGCATAATTCTATCAATCTTGTGCTCACTTCTTTCAAGCCAAAGCCACAGCACGATCCGATGAAGATCGGCGCGCATCGCTTCCATATCCGTGGTGCTGATGCGGTATTTTCGGAGTTTTTTTCGGCGCGGCGTCAAAAACGCATTAGAGATGGTGAACGTATCTGCATTATGGGCCGAGATTTCCCAGTGAAGCATGTTATTGCGGATGGTGTTGATAGTGCCAAACTGATCAAAGGCGCGCTTTAGCCTTTTGGCAACACGTTTTTGTTTTTGGGCTTCTAATATCGCATTGATATGTCGCTTAGCGGCATCCATGCGCGTGCCGGCGAACAACACAGCGGCTACGTCGTCCTCAATTGCTGCGTAGTAACGTAATAATCTAAGCAACTCATGTTCCGCATGAGCATAGGCTAAGATAAAGCGGCCGAAGTTGATCCAATAGCGGTCAAAATCTTCATCACTTAGGGCAACGATGGCGTGTTCGAGAGTCGCAAAAAATGCATCGGCTTCAGGTGGAAGGGGCGCTGGTTGGGAAAGTGGTCGGCGCATGACAAGACAATCCAAAGCAATTGAGTTGCACCCCGACGCGTGGCAACGCTTCGAACGCGCTGCCGATGTTAAAAAAGCCCCCGCAGCATCGGATTAAAAGTGTGACTCCGAAACGGCCGACGAAGCAATCAAAGAAAAAACCTGGTGCTACGAGCCAGCGCATAAAGCCCGTCGCCGCGCGGCTGACCGGCTTCCGTCCGCGCTTCAATTGGCTTTGGTTGTACCCACTTTGTTAGATCGCCGATACGTCAGGCGCTTTCCTTTGATGATGCCAGCCGCGGCCAGTTCGGCGCGCCTGAAATCGTCAACGTCCAGACCGGCGCGGTTTGAGTACCTGAAATCAAATTCCGCGAGATAACGATGCAGATGCTTCTCGCCGCAGTGCTGATAGACGCTCTTCATTCCGCGCTTGAACACTGAGAAGAAGCCTTCGATCGTCGACGGAGAGACTTTCAGCGTTTGGTGCAGCCGCGCTCCGCCGCCCACATGGTCGCTAAGTCGACTACGAATTTGGCGGCTTGGAAAAAGTCGCGGCGCGTTAGTAGCCGTGCTGTTTCACGTCGCCGGGCTTCATGTCGGCGCTTGTAAGCTCGTGTACGTTGAGCTCTTTCACGGCCTTCGCGCTGCCGGTGGCGCCATAGGTGCGCGCAAGCTCCAGGGCTTGCTCCTTGTCGAGTTCATAGACTTTGAAATACCGACGTGACCCGCTGCCCGCGGTCGTTTCCTCGATCAGCCAGCCGCCCGGTCTATTGCTGTCGCTTGTATTGGCCATGCTGCCGAATATGGCTGGATCGGTCGAGCCCGCAAGTTCTATTTCGGGCTGCCACCTACAAAGCTGACCGACCATCCAAGCGGAGGTTCGCGGGTGCGCTTGGGGCCTAGGTTATTTGGCGTAACCTTGCGACCTGAGCCAGTCGATCTTGCGGCTGCCCTGGATCCATTCGTCCGCGTCGGCTTTGCTTGTCAGCCCTTTGATGTAGCGGATTTCGACGCCGGGATAGTGCGCCTCAACCTGCCAATCGCCTTCCGCAATCCGTTTCAACTTGAAGGTAACACGAGGAGATTTCGCCATGGGTCGAATATAGCTCCGGTTTGCGACATAGCCAGCGGTGTCCCGGCTTACCTTGATTCGAACTGAGGGAAAAAGCTGGCGGCCAAACTGAGCATGGTTTCGGGGTGGCAGTCATACTTTGCTTCAAAAGTAACCGATCGACCGTTTCCCACCAGGGCGTTTGCCGAACTCAACCACGGCAAGCCTGTCTTCGCCATGCCTGGTCAAAGCCAAAACGCCACGGCTGTCAGTGACATAGCCGAGATACATCAGCCGCTTCTTATGCTCGTCGGCGATCGCGGCCGGCAATAGTCCGCGCGACAACTCGTTGAGAGATGTCCACTCCTCCGAACTCAAGGCGGGAGCGAGAATTCGCGGCATGGTGGCGAACTTTGCCTAACGCATCTCGGCCCGCAACACTTCTAGCCAGCAACCCTCCTTTAACCTTAATCGCCGGCCGCGAAGGGCCGAAATCGTAAAATCAGGGCCGGAATCCTCCCTTTCGGGCCGTATAATCAGGTGCCGGCCATCGATTCCCGTCGAACGGGGGCGGCCTTTGCGAAATGCGGCCTATGGCAAGCCAGTGTCGCCGCGCCGTAGCAATGTTTTTCTAAACGGATGAAAAGCGACAGGAGGAGACTCATGAAAAAACTCACGATGACTTTGATGTCGGCGGCCTTTGTCCTCGGCGCGACCGCGGTCGCAGCCAATGCTCAGGCGCAATATTCGGGCGCGGCGGCGTTCCATGCCCAACTCAAAAACGCCACGCCGATCGAACAAGCGGCTTGCCGCGGCTTCGGCCCCTATTGTCCGCCGGGCTTTACCCGGGTTTGCGGCCCTTATCGCTGCTGGTGCCGCCCCTGCCACTAAGGCTGAATGGCTTTTGCGCGAGGCCGTCTTCCGAGGCGGCCTCGTTTTTATTTGTGGACCGGCTGCAATAAGGCGAGGGCCGGAGCGTTAGTAGAGAGAGGCAACTGCCAACCGGGAGGCAGTCATGAAGCTTTCATTCGCGCTATCGGCTTTGGTTGTCGCCGTTTTAGCGGCGGTGCCGGCAAGAGCGCAAAACTATCCGTGGTGCGCGCAATATAGCGGCCGTATGGGCGGCGCGATGAATTGCGGCTTCGTCAGTTTCGATCAGTGTATGAACACCGTCCGCGGCATGGGCGGCTTCTGCATCGAGAACAACACCTATCATCCGCCTGCCGGCAGAACCTATCGGTCGCAGCGGAAGAAAAAAGCGTCGCATCATTCATGACACCTATTTTGCGGCTGCCGCTCCTCACGAGCGCAATCTTAGCAACAAGCATCGTCGGCATTGTTCCGCAGGCGCGTGCGCAGAATTATCCGTGGTGCGCGGAATACAGTATGGGCCAAGGCGGCACCCGCAATTGCGGCTTCGTCAGCTTCGCCCAATGCATGACAACCGTTCAGGGCATGGGTGGCTTCTGCGCCGAGAACAACACGTATGTAGCGCCCATCGGCCCGCACCCAAAAATGAAAGCGCGGACGCGATCATGATGTTGGCTGTGCGATTGTCACTGACGGCGGGCGCGTTGCTGATGGCGGGTTTACTCACCACGCCAGACGCGCGCGCGCAAAACTATCCATGGTGCGCCGAATATAGCGAGGACATGGGCGGCAGTCGCAATTGCGGTTTCGTCAGCTTCAGTCAATGCATGGCGACGATCCAAGGCATGGGCGGCTTCTGCGACGAGAACAATACGTATGCGCCGCCACCCGGCCCTCATAATGGGCCGGCGTCCGCACCCCGCACGTATAAACGCCACAAGAAAACGTCGTAGATGTACCGCCGCCTTTCAGACGTCTTGCCGGTGACGCGCTACGCATACTGCGTGCTCACATTCCTGGGAGCAGCGATCGCACTCGCCTCACCCGCTGCGGCGCAGAGCTATCCTTGGTGCTCGAATTTCGCCGATGGCGCAGGCACCAATTGCGGCTGGTCCACCTTGGAGCAATGTATGATCACCGTGCGCGGCAGCGGCGGTTATTGCTCGCAAAACGACGACATGAAGAGTGATGCAGCGGCGCCCTCGCCGCATCACAGCAGCAAACGCCGCGCTCATAAAAATTCGTGAGCGAGACGCGCTGACCGCAGTGGCTATTCGAGCTCGACTACCAAGCCGTCGCGCAGCGTCACGCGGCGATCCATCCGTGCGGCGAGATCCATATTGTGCGTGGCGATGATGGCGGCGATGCCGGATGCGCGCACCAATTGGGTGAGCGTGCCGAAGACGTGATCCGACGTGTGCACATCGAGATTGCCGGTCGGCTCGTCGGCCAGAAGGATGCGCGGCGCATTCGCCACCGCGCGCGCAATCGCGACCCGCTGCTGCTCGCCGCCGGAGAGTTCCGCTGGCCGGTGGACGAGCCGATCTTTCAACCCGAGAAAACTCAAGAGTTCGGCGGCGCGCGCGCGCGCCTCGCGCCGCGACAGACCGCGGATCATCTGCGGCAGCATGACATTTTCCAGCGCCGTGAATTCCGAAAGCAGATGATGGGCCTGATAAACGAAGCCGATTTCGAGGCGGCGGATGCGCGTGCGCTCAACATCGCTCAAGCTCGATGTGGGCGCCGCTCCGATATAGACCTCGCCGGCATCGGAGTGTTCGAGCAGACCGGCGATATGCAGAAGCGTCGATTTGCCGGCGCCTGACGGCGCGACCAGCGCCACCGACTGCCCGGCCCAGACCGCAAGCTCCGCGCCTTTGAGAATATCGAGGGTGGAATCGCCCTGCCGGAAATGCCGGGCCACGCCGTGCAGGAACAGAAGCGGTTGTTCGTCCTTGCCGCTCGAGGGCGCTCCGGCTTGGCTGATCGTGGTGGTGTCGTCCATCGCGGGGCCGGTCACTCGTAACGCAAGGCTTCAACGGGATCGAGCCGCGCCGCGCGCCACGAAGGATAAAGCGTAGCGAGAAGCGACAGGCCGAGCGCCATGACGACGACGGCGGATGTTTCCTTGGGGTTCATATGCGCCGGCAGTTGCGATAGGAAATAAAGCTCCGGCGAGAACAATTCCGTATTGGTCAGCCAAGACAGGAAGCGGCGGATCTCCTCGATGTTCAGGCACACGATGGTGCCAAGAAGAAAGCCGGTAACGGTGCCGACGACACCGATCGAGGCTCCGGTGATGAGAAAGACCCGCATGATCGCGCCTTGGGTGGCGCCCATCGTGCGCAAGATGGCGATGTCGCTGCCTTTGTCTTTTACCAGCATGATCAGACCGGAGACGATGTTAAGCGCCGCTACCAACACGATCAGCGTGAGGATCAAGAACATCACATTGCGCTCAACCTGAAGCGCATTGAAGAAGGTCGCGTTGCGCTGCCGCCAATCGACCATGTAAATCGGCCGCGCCGCAGCCGCCGTGACCGCGGCTCGGAAGTGATCGACGTTATCCGGATCGTTGGTATAGATCTCGATCGCCGTGACGTCGTTGGCGCGGTTGAAGTAGGCCTGCGCTTCGGTGAGCGGCATAAATACGAAAGCGGAATCGTATTCCGACATGCCGATCTCGAATACGGCCGCGATCTTGTAAGGCTTGATCCGCGGCGTGGTGCCCATCGGCGTGACCGCGCCGCGCGGCGCGACGAGCGTCAGATTATCGCCGGCGCGGACCGAAAGCTGTTCGGCAAGGCGCGAGCCGATGGCGATCCCCTGCCCGTCGTCGAAGCCATCGAGCGAACCTTGTTTGATGTTCTTTGAGATCTGGCTGAGCTTTTGCAGATCGGCGCCGCGCATGCCGCGCACCACAACGCCCGACGCATTGAATGGCGACGACGCCAGCGCCTGGCCTTCGACCAAGGGCGCGGCGAGATAGATGCCGTCGACCTTGGAGACGCGGTCGGCGACCGCGGCATAGTCGGTGAGCGGCGATTCCAACGGCTGGATCAGGAGGTGACCGTTGAGGCCGAGGATTTTCGACAGCAGTTCCTGGCGGAAGCCATTCATCACCGCCATGACGATGATCAGCGTCGCAACGCCCAGCATGATGCCGAGGAAGGAAAATCCGGCAATGACCGAGATAAAGCCTTCCTTACGCCGCGCCCGCAGATAGCGCAGCGACAACATCCATTCGAATGGCGAGAAAGGGTGGGTGCCGGTTGGATCGGCCATTTATGTCTGGTCCCTGCAAACATACGGAGTTTCACACGATTCTGGCAGTTTCAAGCCCCGTAGCGCCGCAGGCATCAAGGCCGCACACAGCTTCCTGCGTCGTGAACACTCATACGGTTCCCGGCTCTGAGCCGCTGATCCGCACCACCGCGTCCGCGGGCGACATCAATTCCCGCGTCCCATCGGCGCGGCGTTTGACCTCGACTTTGCCTTCGGCGAGGCCGCGCGGGCCAACCAGAATCTGCCAGGGAATGCCGATCAGGTCCGCGGTGGCGAATTTCGCCCCCGGCCGCTGATCGGTGTCGTCATAGAGCGTATCGATGTCCTTCCCAATCAGTTCCGCATAGAGCTTCTCGCAGGCTGGATCGGTATCGGCGCCGCCCTGTTTAAGATTGAGGATGGTGGCTTTGAACGGCGCCACCGCTTCCGGCCATTTGATCCCGGCCTCGTCATGGGAGGCCTCGATGATCGCCGCGACCAGCCGGCTCGGGCCGATGCCGTACGAGCCCATATGCACGGGCCGCTCGCTGCCGTCTTGGGTGGTGACGACGGCCTTCATCGGCTCGGAATACTTGGTGCCGAAATAGAAGATGTGGCCGACCTCGATGCCGCGCGCTGAAACGCGATTGTCCGCGGGCAATTTCTCGAAAGCTGCAGCGTCGTGTTTTTCCGAAGTTGCGGCATAGAGCGAAGTCCATTTGTCGACGATCGATTGCAGCCGGCCGATATGCTCGAAATCGACATCCGGACCGGGCACGTCGAAACTGAGATATTCACGGTCGCAGAACACCTCGCTCTCACCGGTGTCGGCGAGGATGATGAATTCATGGGAGAGATTGCCACCGATCGGACCGCTCTCAGCGACCATCGGAATCGAGCGCAGACCAAGCCGCGCAAAGGTGCGCAAATAGGCGACGAACATGCGGTTATAGGCGTGCTTGGCGCCTTCGAAATCGAGGTCGAAAGAGTACGCGTCCTTCATCAGGAATTCGCGCCCGCGCATCAAGCCGAAGCGCGGCCGTACCTCGTCGCGGAATTTCCATTGGATGTGATAGAGATTGAGCGGCAGATCCTTGTAGGAGCGCACGTAGCTCCGGAAGATCTCCGTGATCATTTCCTCATTGGTCGGACCGTAGAGCATGTCGCGCTCGTGCCGGTCCTTGATGCGCAGCATCTCCTTGCCATAGGCCTCGTAGCGGCCGCTTTCGCGCCACAGATCGGCGGACTGGATGGTCGGCATCAAGAGCTCGACGGCGCCGGAACGGTCCTGCTCCTCGCGGACGATGGCGCAGACTTTTTGCAGCACCCGGAAGCCGAGCGGCAGGAAGGCATAGATGCCGGCGGCCTCCTGCCGGATCATGCCGGCGCGCAGCATTAGCCGGTGCGACGCGATCTCTGCCTCTTTCGGGGTTTCACGCATGAGGGGCAGGAAGTAGCGGGACAGGCGCATGAAATCTCGAATGAATCGGGGTGGTTTGGGTTGCGACAGGACGGGCAGTGAAGCCGAAAGAACGGCGGAATTACAAGGGCCTGCGAAACCTTGCAAAAACGCTCTGGATTTGGATTTTGACCAGAAATTTTTCTGCCCAACCGGGGCTGTCACATGGTGACAATGAAGCGGATATAGACTAGGAATGCGCAGCTTTTCCTCGGAACAAGAGGAAAGCGGTCCAAGTCTTGGGAGGATGACCCGCGAGCATAAAGCATCGCCAGCCACGCCGTAGTAATGCGTATCGAAAAGTAAGCGTGGGTTAGGGGTTAGATGAGGATCTTCAGGCAGGGCCGCGGCCCTGCTTTTTCTTTTTTATGGGGCTAGACTGCGCGGCGTAGAAGTCAGCTTAGAGTAATATTTCAACTATCTGTTTTTACTATTTATTGTTTCCAAAAATCGGCGCGGTTAGCTCATCGAGCGTGACCAGATGCCGGGTATAGACCACAAACAGCACCGCATAGATTACGACAGCGACCAGCGTCGTCCAGAGGAGCTTCTTGCCGATGCTGACGCTTGCCGGCGCGCCGGGATCGGTACCGAGCGCCCGCTCACCAGCCTCGTGCTGGCTCCTGATTCCCCACGGCAGCACCATGAACAGCGTCACCCACCAGATCAGGACGAAGGCTGCGAGTGCGGTGGTGACAGTCATTTCCTTGGAAGTACCTCGCGACTAAGCCTGTTCCAGTTCCACCAAAGTCCCGGAAAAATCCTTGGGGTGGAGGAATAGCACAGGCTTGCCATGGGCGCCGATCTTCGGCTCGCCATCACCGAGAACGCGCGCGCCGGCAGCCTTGAGCGCATCGCGCGTTGCGCGGATATCGTCGACCTCGTAGCAGATATGGTGCATGCCGCCGTCCGGATTGCGCTCAAGGAACTTCGCGATCGGGGAGCCCTCGCCGAGCGGTTCGAGGAGTTCGATCTTGGTGTTGGGCAGCGTAATGAACACCGTATTCACGCCATGGTCCGGCTGCGGCACCACGTCCGAAACCTTGGCGCCGAGCGTGTCGCGATAAACCGCCGTGGCCTTGCCGATGTCGCGTACTGCAATGGCAACGTGATTGAGCCTGCCGATCATAGTGTCCGTCTCCAGGAAGCCCGGCAGCGCCACTATACCGTCAAGACGTGCACGTGGCAGATGGGCTTTTTGTTCCAGCGCTCGGCGATGGCGCCACGGACGCTGCGGCGGATCGCTTCGGCGACGGTATCGGGATCGCGGCGGCGCGGTTTGGGCAGCGACTCAAAGGCCTCTTCGACCGCATCGCGGGCAATGTCGAGCATTGGGGCCCCGTGAGCGTCAGTATCGGGCAGTCCGATAAGTTCGACCTCGGGATCGGCCATCAACTGCCCCTTATCGTCGATCGCAAGCGCCACTGACACCACGCCGGAGAAACTCAAGCGCCGGCGCGCCGCAACGGACTTGGATTGCGCATTGATGAGGAGCGAGCCGTCCTTGTAGAGCCGCCCAGACGGTAATTTATCGACGATGCCGGCGGGGCCCGGCGTCAGCCTTATGAGATCGCCGTCCCGGCAGACGATGACCTGCGGTACGCCGGCTTTGCGGCCAAGCTCGGCGTGTTCGGCAAGATGCAGCGCTTCGCCATGCGCCGGGATGAGGATCTGCGGCCGCACCCATCCGAGCATGTCGCGTAACTCGTCGCGCCGCGGATGGCCTGAAACGTGGACCAGATGCGTGCGGTCGGTGATGACTTCAACGCCTTGCGTGATCAAGCCGTTGATCACCTCGCTGATGGCTTTTTCATTGCCCGGAATCGGACGCGCCGAGAAGATCACACGGTCACCGCGCGACAGCGTCACTTCCGGATGTTCGTCTTTGGCGATGCGGGCGAGCGCTGCGCGCGGCTCGCCCTGACTGCCGGTGCAGAGCGCCAGCACTTTGTCTGGAGGCAGATAGCCATAGCTCTCGACGCTGCGGAAATCCTGCACACCGTCGAGATAGCCGGTCTCGCGCGCCACTTGCGCCACGCGCTCCATGGCGCGGCCGACCAAAACCACTTCCCGCTCGGCGGCGCGCGCTGCATCGGCAACCGCGCGCAGGCGGCCGACATGCGAGGCAAATGTCGTCACCGCCACGCGGCGCGGCGCATCGCGGATGAGACCGGCAAGCGTCTTGGCGACGTCCGCCTCGGAAGGCGAGCGGCCTTCGCGCACGGCATTGGTGGAGTCGCCGATGAGCGCAAGTACACCCGCATCGCCGAGCGCGGTCAGCTTTGCCGCGTCCGTCGGCGCGCCAAGGACCGGCGTCAGATCGATCTTCCAGTCGCCGGTATGAACGACAGTGCCCGCGGGCGTACGAATGGCGAGCGCATTCGATTCCGGAATCGAATGGGCGACATTGATGAAGTCGATCTCGAAGGGGCCGAGCGACAGATGGCCGCCGACCGGCACGGTCTCGATCGGAATTTGCGGCGCACCGGGCTCGGATGCGCGTTTGGCCTCGAATAAAGCCGCTGTGAACGGCGTCGCGTAAAGCGGCACGTTGAGGCGTGGCCAGAGATCGATCAACGCACCCATATGATCTTCGTGACCATGGGTGAGGATCAAGCCGAGAATGTTTTTGCGCTGTTCGAGCAGATAACGGATATCGGGCAGGATCAGATCGACGCCCGGCAGGTGTTCCTCGGAGGCAAACGACACGCCGCAATCGATAATGATCCATTGCCGGTGGCGCTGATCGCCGAAGCCATAGATCGCAAGATTCATCCCGATCTCGCCGATCCCGCCCAGTGCTGCAAAGACGAATTCGTTCTGCGCCATCAATGGCTACCGATATCGAATGGGAATACATCGCCCGCCGCGATTTTCTCGACTGTGCCGCCCAGCAATTCGAGCAGCAGGCGTCCGGACGCATCCAGGCCCGTAAAGCGGCCGCGCTTTTCACCGGTTCCGTTCTTCACTGTGATCTCCTCGCCAATGCCGCGCGCGGCAGCAATCCAGTCAGCAAGCATAGCCGGAAAATTGGCGCCGCGATCCCATTGCGAAAGACGCCGACACATGGCGGCCGAGAGATGTTTTAGCAATTCCTCCGGCGTGACCCCGGCACCACACGCAGCGAAATCCGTGGCCGGACGATCCGGCGCAGTCTGCGGATGGCTTATGCAATTGACGCCAATACCGATGACCGTGGCGACACCCTTGTTCGGCGCGACTTCGCCCTCGATCAAAATGCCCGCGCATTTCTTGCCGTCGAGTAGAAGATCGTTCGGCCATTTGAAAACGAGTTTCGGCGCGAGCGCAGGTGCAGCGGCAAGGATGGCGTCACGCACAGCAAGCGCTGTCACGAAAGACAATTCCGGTGCGCGCTCTGGAGGTGACGGGTCGGTCAAAAGCAGACTCGCATAGAGATTGCCCGGCGGCGACACCCAACTGCGATCCATACGGCCGCGGCCTTGGGTCTGCGTTTCCGCCGTGATCCAGAGCGGCCCGCGCTCGCCCTGCCCCAGTCGTTGCCTTGCTTCGGTATTGGTCGAACTTGTAGCGGCAAGCGCGACCAACTTCACGCCCGCCGCAACCGCAATCGGATCAAGCTGCATCAAAACAGAGAATGCGCCGCCGCGCTCGCCACGCCGACGAGCGGCCCCGGGTAAAGAAAGAACAGGATGTTGAACAGGCCGCAAACCCCGAGCACCAGCCGCAATTCATAAGGCATGGCGTAGAAGCTTTCGGCCGGATCGTCAAAATACATCGTCTTGATGATGGCGAGATAATAATAAGCGCCGACCACACTCGCGAGCACGCCGATCACCGACAGGATGTAGAGGCCTGCTTTGATGGCGGCCAAGAACACATAGAACTTGGCGAAGAAGCCGGCGAGTGGCGGAATGCCGGCCATCGAGAACAGCAGCATCGCCATGAAGAACGCTGTCGCCGGATGAGTACGTGCGAGCCCGGCCAACTGATCGATCGATTCCACCATGCCGGTGGTGCGCCGCATCGAGAGGATGACGGCGAAAACGCCGAGCGTCATCGTCACATAGATCGCGATATAGACGAGAACGCCCTGCACGCCTTCCTGCGTGCCGGCGGCAAGTCCGATAAGCGCGAAGCCCATATGACCGATCGAGGAATAGGCCATCAGGCGTTTGATGCTGCGCTGGCCGATCGCCGCGAAACTGCCGAGCACCATCGACGCGATGGAGACAAAGACGACGATCTGCTGCCATTCCGAAGTAATGGACGGGAACGCCATCACAGCGACACGCACGAACATCGCGATGCCTGCGACTTTCGGCGCTGACGCAAAGAACGCAGTGACCGGCGTCGGCGCGCCCTGATAGACGTCCGGCGTCCACATATGGAACGGCACCGCCGAAACTTTGAAGCAGAAACCGGCGAACAGGAACACGATGCCGAAGATCAAGCCGATGTCGCCATGCGTGGCGGCTTTGGCAATGCCGGCGAAACTCACGGTGCCGGTGAAGCCATAGACCAGCGAGGCACCATAAAGCAGCATGCCGGAGGACAGCGCGCCGAGGACGAAATATTTCAGGCCGGATTCCGTCGAGCGCAGTACGTCGCGATGGCTCGCGGCCACGACGTAGAGCGGCAGGCTCATCAGTTCGAGGCCGAGATAGAGCGCAATCAGATCCGAAGCGGAAATCAGCATCATCATGCCGAGCGTCGAGAGCAGGATCAGCACAGAATATTCAAAGCGCTGCTGCTTTTCGCGTTCGACATAATCGAGCGAGAGGAGGATCGCCGCGGCCGAGCCGAGCAATGCCAGGATTTTAAGGAAGCGAGCGAAATCGTCGACGATGAAACTGCCGCCGAAGGTCGTGAGCTTGCCGGGCGGCAGCCAGAGCAGGATCGCGCCGGCGGCGATCAGGAGGACGATCGCTGCAATATCGACAAAGCGGCCGATGGTATCGGAGCGATAGACGCCAATCATTAAGAGCGCCATGGCGCCAATCCCGAGGACAAATTCGGGCAGCAACGGAACGAGCGTGGGCAAATGCGCAGCGTTCATCGCCCTACCTCGCGGCCGCCGTACGCACCGTACTCAGTGCGTGCTGATAATTGTCTATGAGTTGGGTCACTGAGGCGGAGGATATATCGAGGACCGGCTTCGGATAAACGCCGAACAGAATGGTGAGGACGATGAGCGGCGTGAAGATCACGGCTTCGCGCCAGCCGAGGTCGCGGATGTGCAACAGCGACGGCTTTTCCAGCTTGCCGAAAACCACTTTGCGATAAAGCCAGAGCGCGTAGCAGGCCGACAGGATGGTGCCGATCGTCGCCAGCGTCGCGACCCAGGTGTTGACCCGGAAGGTTCCGATCAGGCTCAAGAACTCACCCACGAAGCCCGACGTGCCGGGCAGCCCGATATTTGCGAGCGTAAACACCAAAAACACGAAGGCATAGACCGGCATGCGATTGACCAGTCCGCCATAGGCGGCGATCTCGCGGGTATGCATACGGTCGTAAACAACGCCGACGCAGAGGAAGAGCGCAGCCGAGACGATGCCGTGCGAGATCATCTGAAAAATCCCGCCGGCGATGCCCTGCGCGGTCACCGCGAAAATGCCCATGGTGACGAAGCCCATATGCGCCACCGATGAATAGGCGATGAGCTTCTTCATGTCCTCCTGCACCAGCGCGACTAGCGAGGTGTAAATGATGGCGACGACCGACAGGACGTAAATGATCGGCGCGAGATGCGCAGTGGCCTCCGGGAACATCGGCAGCGAAAAGCGCAGGAAGCCATAGCCGCCGAGTTTCAGAAGGATCGCCGCGAGGATTACCGAGCCCGCGGTCGGCGCTTCCACGTGCGCGTCAGGCAGCCAAGTGTGTACCGGCCACATCGGCATCTTCACCGCGAAGGATGCAAGGAACGCGAACCACGCCCAGGTCTGCAGCGTCAGCGGGAACGGATGGTGCATCAGCGTCGGGATGTCGGTCGTACCGGCCTGCCAATACATCGCCATGATGGCGAGCAGCATCAGCACCGAACCGAGGAGCGTATAGAGGAAGAACTTGAAGCTCGCATAGACCCGGCGCGGACCGCCCCACACGCCGATGATCAGGAACATCGGAATGAGGCCACCTTCGAAGAACAGATAGAACAGTACCAGATCGAGCGCACAGAATGTGCCAACCATCAGCGTTTGAAGAACCAGAAACGCGATCATGTATTCACGCACGCGGCGCTGGATCGAGTCCCAGCTTGCCAGGATCGCGATTGGCATCAGCGCCGTTGTCAGCACCACGAAGGGTAGCGAAATGCCATCGACGCCCATCGCGTAGCGAATGCTGCCGCCGAGCCAGGGATATTTTTCCGTGAACTGGAAGTCAGCGGTCGACGGATCGTAGCGCCAGATCAGGATCAGCGAGATCAAAAATGTGATCAGCGTCGTCCACAGCGCCACCCAGCGCGCGTTACGCGTGCCGGCCTCATCCTCATTGAGGAAGGCTATGAACAGTGCGCCCGCAATCGGCAGGAACGTGATGACAGAGAGGATCGGCCAACTCGTCATCCGTTCACCCCAGTAAACATGAACCATGTGATGAAGGCAGCGACGCCGATCAGCATGGCGAAGGCATAGTGATAGAGATAGCCGGTCTGCAGCCGCACGACATTGCGTGTCACATCAAGGACGCGTGCCGAGACGCCATCTGGCCCAAAACCGTCGATCAGGAAACCGTCACCGCCCTTCCAGAACAGGCGGCCGAGCCGCAAGGCCGGGCGGACGAACAGGAAGTCATAGATTTCGTCGAAGTACCATTTGTTGAGTAGGAATTCGTAGAGCGGTCTTTGATCGCGCGCCAAGGCCTCGGGGATCGCCGGATTAATGATGTAAAACCAGTAAGCCAGCAGCAACCCAATCGCCATCATGATGGAAGGCGCGAATGCCACGAGGAACGGTACATGTTCCATGTCCTCGATGACGTGATTGCCGGCTGCGTATTTCAGCGAGTCGCGGAAGAAGGCGAGCGAACTATCGCCGGTGAAGATGCCCAGAAACAACCAGCCGGCAAAGATCGCACCAAGCGCGAGGATCGCGAGCGGAACGAGCATCACTTTCGGGCTTTCACGCGCCGCCTCGTAGTGATGCTGATCGTGCGGTGTGCCGTGGAAGGTCTTGAACATCAGCCGCCATGAATAGAAGGAGGTCAGACCCGCGGCGCCGACCGTCATGATATAGCCGTAGCTCGACATGATGCCCGTCGCGACGTCGTCAGCATCGATGATCGCGTCCTTGGAATAAAATCCCGCAAACCCTGGAAATCCCGTCAGCGCCAAGGTGCCGATGAACATCATCGCGTAAGTGAACGGGATTTTGCGCCACAGACCGCCCATGTTGCGGATGTCCTGCTCGTGATGCATCGCGAGGATCACCGAGCCGGAGCCTAAGAACAGCAGCGCCTTGAAGAAGGCATGCGTGAACAAATGGAACATGCCGATCGAATAAGCGCCCGAGCCCATGGCGACGAACATGTAGCCGAGCTGCGAACAGGTCGAATAAGCGACGATGCGTTTGATGTCGTTTTGGACGAGCCCGATGGTGGCGGCGAACATCGCTGTCGTCGCCCCGATGAAAACCACGAAGGCCTTGGCGTCTGGCGCTAACTCAAACAGAGGCGACAATCGGGCGACCATGAACACGCCGGCGGTCACCATGGTCGCGGCGTGAATGAGTGCCGAGACCGGCGTCGGGCCTTCCATAGCGTCGGGAAGCCAAGTGTGCAGCAGGAACTGCGCCGACTTGCCCATTGCGCCCATGAACAGAAGCAAACAGGCGACGGTGAGTGCGTCGAAGTTCCAGCTCAGAAAATGGAAGTCTTTGCCGACAAGCGCCGGCGCTTGCGCGAACACGGTGTCGAAATCGATCGCGCCGGTCAGCACAAAGACCGTGAAGATGCCCAGCGAGAAGCCAAAGTCGCCGACGCGATTGACGACAAAGGCCTTGATCGCGGCGGCATTCGCTTCCGGTTTGTAGAACCAGAAGCCGATCAGGAGATAGCTCGCGAGACCGACGCCCTCCCAGCCGAAGAACATTTGTAAGAGGTTGTCGGCTGTCACCAGCATCAGCATCGCGAAGGTGAAGAGCGACAGATAGGAGAAGAAGCGCGGTTTGTTCGGATCGTCGGCCATGTAGCCGATCGAGTAGATGTGCACCAGCGCCGACACCGTCGTCACAACGACCAGCATCACCGCAGTCAGTGAATCGATGCGCAGCATCCATTCGGCGTGCAGGTCGGCATAGCTGATGAAGGGGAACAGTATCACGCGCGCTTCATGCGTGCGGCCGCCGACATCGATGAAGGCGTACCAGGACAAGACGCAGGAAATGACGAGGAAGGTCGAGGTGATCAGTTCGGCCGCAAGCGAGCCGGCAGCGTCCGGCTTGCGATCGTGATCGTCGTGACCGTGATCCTCGCTGTGAGTCTCCGAGGCGACGGCGTGAGCCGCGTCCGGCGACGGCGCGCCATGGGCATGATCTTCGGGAACGAGCGGCGCCGCCTGATCGCCATGCGGCGGCGGCGGATTCTGCCCGGGAAAGCGCGCGCGCGCGCCAAGGAGCGCAATCGCACCGGCAATGATGGCGCCCAGCAGCGGCAGAAGGACGATGGCTTGATACATGGGCGCCTGCTCAACCCTTCATCAAATTAATGTCTTCAACCGCGATCGAACCGCGGTTGCGGTAATAGGCGACGAGTATCGCTAGCCCGATCGCGGCTTCCGCGGCCGCGACGGTGAGCACGATCAGCGCATAGACCTGGCCGACAATGTCGCCGAGGAAGCTCGAGAACGAGACCAGATTGATGTTCACCGCGAGCAGGATCAGTTCGATCGACATCAGGATGACGATGACGTTCTTGCGGTTGAGGAAGATGCCCAACACGCCGAGCGTGAACAGGATCGCAGCGACGGAAAGATAATGGCCGAGCCCGATGGTCATGAGAGCCTCATCATCATGTAAGGCCCTGCCCCGATTTGAGTTTGACGACATCGATGGCCGAAGCGCGGTTGCGCGCGACCTGATCGGCGATGTTCTGCCGCCGCACATTCGGCTTGTGCTGCAAGGTCAGCACGATGGCGCCAATCATGGCGACGAGAAGGATCATGCCGGCTGCCTGGAAGAAATAGATATAGCGCGTGTAGAGCACGAGCCCGATCGCCTGCGTATTGCTGATTTCGCTCGTCGGCGGAATCGGCGCCGTGATCGCATGCCCAGCATCGCCGATCGCCCAGGCGCCGACGACCAGCAAAAGCTCGGTCAGTACAATGACACCGACCAGCGCGCCGAATGGCAGATAATTGAGAAAGCCCTGACGCAGCTCGGCGAAATCAACGTCGAGCATCATCACCACGAACAGGAACAGCACGGCGACGGCGCCGACATAGACGATGATCAAGATCCAAGCCAGGAACTCGGCGCCCATCAGCACGAACAGTCCCGCCGCATTGACGAAAGCGAGAATGAGAAACAGTACCGAATGCACCGGATTCTTCGACGAAATCACCATGACCGCGGATGCCACGGTCACGCCGGCGAACAGATAGAAAAATAGTGCGTGAATGATCATGGCGGGCAAATCTTCTCAGCGATCAAGTCTCAGCGATACGGCGCATCGAGAGCGATGTTCTTGGCGATCTCGCGCTCCCAGCGATCGCCATTCGCGAGAAGCCGTTCCTTGTCGTAATAAAGCTCTTCGCGCGTCTCAGTGGCGAATTCAAAATTCGGTCCTTCGACGATAGCGTCGACCGGGCAGGCTTCCTGACATAATCCGCAATAAATGCATTTGACCATGTCGATGTCGTAACGCGTGGTGCGGCGGGTGCCGTCGTTTCGGCGCGGGCCGGCCTCGATCGTGATCGCCTGCGCCGGACAGATCGCCTCACAGAGTTTGCAGGCGATGCAGCGCTCTTCGCCGTTGGGATAACGGCGCTGCGCATGTTCACCGCGGAAGCGCGGCGACAGCGCGCCTTTCTCGAATGGGTAATTCAGCGTCGCCTTCGGCTTGAAGAAATAGCGCATCGACAGGAAGAAGGCCTGTACGAATTCCTTCAGGAACAACGAGCGTGCGGCTTGATCGAGTTTCATCGTGAGCCTCTCATACCGCCCATTTCGCGCCGATGATCTTGCCGAGCCAGTAGCCCGTGGTGGCGAAGAACGTGACATCGGCGGCCAAGATCAATCGCCGAATGATGGAAAGCTTCTCGTTGAATGCGGCGCGTTGCTCCAGCGTCTGCAATGGCTGTTGCGCGCGCAGATGCTGCGTGATCGCGGGAAGCGCCTGCACATAGATCGCGACGCCTATGATCGTCGCGACAAGCGCGCCGATCCAGGCCGGCACCGAGAACTCCATGCCAACCTCCCATCATTGCGGCGCCCATCCGGTGAATTGCAGCACGGCGGCGACGATCACCACCATCGCCAGTGAGATCGGCAGGAAGACCTTCCAGCCGAGACGCATCAATTGATCGTAGCGATAGCGCGGCACAAAGGCCTTCACCATCGCGAACATGAAAAACACGAAGAACGCCTTGGCGACGAACCAGATGATGCCCGGGATCCAAGTGAATGGCGCGACGGCGATCGGTGGCAGCCAGCCACCGAGGAACAGGATCGTCGCCAACGCGCACATGGTGCAGATGGCGACATATTCGCCGAGCATGAACATCATGTAGGGCGTTGAGCCGTACTCGACCATGAAACCGGCGACGAGTTCGGACTCCGCTTCAACAAGATCGAAGGGTGGACGGTTGGTTTCGGCAAGTGCCGAGACGAAGAAGATCACCAGCATCGGCAACAGCGGCAGCCAATACCAGTTCAGGATCGTCAACCACGGCAGACCGAGCGATGTCGCGAGCCCATGAACACGCTGCGCTTCGACAATAGCCGAGAGATTGAGCGAGCCGACACAGAGCAGCACGGTGACAATGACGAAACCGATCGAGACTTCGTAGGACACCATTTGCGCCGCCGAGCGCAGCGCGGCGAGGAACGGATATTTCGAGTTTGACGCCCAGCCGGCCATGATCACGCCGTAAACGCCGAGCGAAGAGATCGCGAAGATATAGAGAATTCCGACATTGATATTGGCGATCACCCAGCCGGAAGCGACCGGGATCACGGCCCACGAGGCCAGCGCCAGCACGCAAGTGACAAGCGGCGCCAACAGGAACACGCCTTTATTGGCGCCCGCCGGGATCACCGGCTCTTTCAGAATAAATTTGAGCAGGTCGGCAAAGGATTGAAACAGCCCCCACGGTCCGACGACATTGGGGCCGCGCCTGATCTGTACCGCCGCCCAGATTTTGCGATCGGCGAGCAGTACATAAGCGACTGACACCAAAAGAATGACGAGGAGCAGTACGCTCTCCAGCACCATGAGCAGCAGCGGCCAAATGTAACCGGACCAGAGCGTTTCCATGATCCGCTCTTACTCCGCTGCCGTCATAGTCACGCGACCGCTTGCGATCGCCGAACATTCCGCCATCACCGCCGACGCGCGCGCGATCGGATTGGTGAAATAGAAATCCTCGACGCTCGAAGCGAAGGCGGCTTTGTCGGCCTCGCCGCCGAGACCGGCGAGCTTCTCAATCACGCCTGCATCGCCCGGCGCGATCTGGCCGACACGCATCATATGCGGATGCGCCTTGAACAGCGCCTGGCGCAGCGCATTGAGCGAGTCATAAGGCAGCCGATTGCTCAGCACGTCGGACAGTGCGCGCAGGATCGCCCAGTCTTCGCGCGCATCGCCTGGCGGGAACGAGGCGCGCGTTGCCATCTGCACCCGGCCTTCGGTGTTGACATAGATTGCGGATTTTTCCGGATAGGCCGCGCCGGGGAGCACGACATCGGCACGCGTTGCGCCGCGATCGCCGTGAGTACCGATGTAAACAACGAAGGCGCCTTGCGCGACATCGATTTCGTCGGCGCCGAGCAGGAACAGAACGTCGAGCATGCCATAGGCCGCCATCTGCCGCGCCGTGAGGCCGCCCTGCCCCGGCACAAAGCCGAGATCGAGCGCGCCAACGCGCGCTGCCGCGCTATGCAGCACGGAGAAACCGTTCCAGCCGTCTTTCATCATGCCGAGATCGATGGCGGCTTTGGCAGCAAGCGCCGCGATTGCAGCGCCGTCGGCGCGCGCCAGCGCCGAGGCACCAACGATCATCAGCGGCTTCTGCGCTTGCCGCAGCGTATCGGCAAAGGAATGCTTTGCCAGCGAGCTAAGCGTCTCCGGTCCGGCACCGAGATAATCGTAAGTGTAAGTGAGATCCGCTTTCGGGCCGATCACGCCGATCGGGAATTTGCCGTGACGCCAGCGCTTGCGAATGCGCGCGTTGAGAAGCGACGCTTCGTTGCGTGGATTGGCGCCGATAATAACAAGCGCGTCAGCAGCGTCGATGCCGGCGATCGTGGCGTTGAACAGATAACTGCCGCGGCCCCAAGCCGGATCGATTAGCGAACCGTCCTGCCGGCAGTCGAGATTGATCACGCCAAGGCGCGTCAGCAAATCCTTGAACGCGAAAATCTCCTCGACACCGGCGAGATCGCCGACAATGCCGCCTATACGCTTCGGATTAGCGCCTTTCGCTTTCGCCGCAATCGCGGCGAAGGCTTCGCTCCAGCTTGCCGGGCGCAGGCGGCCGTTCTCGCGCAGATAAGGCTGATCGAGCCGCTGCGTGCGCAAGCCGTCGACGACATGACGCGTCTTGTCTGAAATCCACTCTTCGTTGATGTCTTCGTTGGCGCGCGGCAGGATGCGCATGACCTCGCTGCCGCGGGTATCGATGCGGATCGCAGAACCGACCGCATCCATCACGTCGATCGACTCGGTCTTGTTGAGCTCCCACGGCCGCGCCGCAAACGCATAAGGCTTCGAGGTCAGCGCGCCGACCGGGCAGATATCGACCACATTGCCCTGCAATTCGGAGTGCATGGCGGTTTCGAGATAGGTCGTGATCTCCATATCCTCGCCGCGCCCGATCGCGCCGAGTTCGGGCACGCCGGCAACTTCGGTGATGAAGCGCACACAGCGCGTGCACTGGATGCAGCGATTCATCGAGGTCTTGACCAGCGGGCCGAGATATTTGTCTTCGACCGCGCGCTTGTTTTCGGCAAAGCGCGTCGAGTCGATGCCATAGGCCATCGACTGGTCTTGGAGATCGCATTCGCCGCCCTGATCGCAGATCGGGCAATCGAGCGGATGATTGATCAGCAAAAATTCCATCACACCTTCGCGCGCCTTGCGCACCATCGGCGAGCGCGTAGAGAGGATTTTCGGTGTGCCGTCCTTGTTCGGCATCAGGTCCTTCACCGCCATGGCGCAGGACGCTTGCGGCTTCGGCACGCCGACCACTTCGATCAGGCACATGCGGCAATTGCCGGCGATCGACAGCCGCTCATGGAAACAGAAGCGTGGAATTTCCGCGCCCGCTGTCTCGCACGCCTGAAGGAGCGTGTATTCCGGCGGAACGTCGATCTCTTTGCCGTCGACGATGAGCTTGGTCATGCTGTTACGCCGCTTGTCCGTCAGGCGCGCAACGCGCCGTTTTCCATAATTGCGCCGAAGGCACGCTCTCCCAACCGAAGGCGTGATCGCTCGGGCCTTGCGCGGTGAGATGTTCGAGCCGCGCTTTAGCTTCTTCAACCGTCGGAATGTGCCCCTCCGGAATCCACCACATCACAAAATGCGGCGTCTCCATCCTGTCGAACCATTCCGGCTTCTGGCCGTAGAAGCGCTTATGCACAGTCTGCCAGACGAAGCGTTCGAGCTCCTCGACGTTTTTCCAGACGGATAAGTTCACCGCCATGTCCGGATCTGGAAACGGCCGGAAATTGGTGGCGTTGCCGCTGTCGTCTTTGAGCCGCCAGACAAAGCCTTCGCTGCGTTCGGCAAGCGCATTGACCCGATCAAGATTGCTCATGAAATCGGCCATGCGCGGATCGTCGGTCGGATAGCGGAAGCGGCCGATATTCAGTTGCGCGAGATGGCGAGCGGCGGTCATCTGATCACTCCGCCGCGACCGCAACCGGATCGGGCTGCGGGTTCGCCGTATAGAGATCGATCCGCCGTTCGATCTCCGGACGGAAATGGCGCAACAGGCCCTGCACCGGCCAGGCGGCGCCGTCGCCGAACGCGCAGATGGTGTGGCCTTCGATCTGCGTGGTGACTTCCCACAGCATGTCGATTTCGCGCCTGGTCGAGTGTCCGACCGCCATGCGGTTGAGCACGCGCCACATCCAGCCCATGCCCTCGCGGCACGGCGTGCATTGGCCGCAGCTTTCGTGTTTGTAGAAATACGAGATGCGCGCCATCGCTTTGACGATGTCATCGGACTTGTCCATCACGATCACGGCCGCGGTGCCGAACGCCGATTTCTTGTCGCGACAGCCGTCGAAATCCATGAGCAGCGTGTCGGCCTGATCCGGCCCCGCCGGAATGAGCGGCATCGACGAGCCACCGGGAATGACGGCAAGAAGATTGTCCCAACCGCCGCGCACGCCGCCGGCATGGCGCTCGATCAATTCGCGGAGCGGAATGCCCATCGTCTCTTCGACATTGCACGGCCGTTCGACACGGCCTGAAATGCAATAAAGCTTGGTGCCGGTGTTGTTTTTTCGTCCGATGCCGGCGAACCATGCCGCGCCGCGGCGCATGATGTCCGGCACCTGCGCAATGGTCTCGACATTGTTGACGGTGGTCGGACAACCATAGAGGCCCATATTGGCCGGAAACGGCGGCTTCAGCCGCGGCTGGCCCTTTTTGCCCTCGAGGCTTTCCAGAAGCGCCGTCTCTTCGCCGCAGATGTAAGCGCCTGCACCGTGATGAACGAAAACGTCGAAATCCCAGCCGTGAATGTTGTTCTTGCCGATGAGCTTCGCCTCATAGGCCTCGTCGACAGCAGCCTGAAGACGCTCGCGCTCGCGGATGAATTCGCCGCGTATGTAGATGTAACAGGTGTGCACGGCCATCCCGACGCCAGCGATCAAACATCCTTCGATCAGAAGATGCGGATCGTGCCGCAGGACCTCACGATCCTTACAGGTGCCGGGCTCGGACTCGTCGCCATTGATGACGAGGTAATGCGGCCGGTCGACCACCTTCGGCATGAACGACCATTTCAGGCCAGTGGCGAACCCTGCGCCGCCGCGGCCGCGCTGGCCCGACGCTTTCACCTCGTTGACGATGCCGTCGCGGCCGCGCTCGATGATAGCCTTGGTGCCATCCCAGGCACCGCGCGCACGTGCGCCGGCAAGATCATGACCGTGACGACCGTAGAGATTTTTGAAGATGCGGTCCTTGTCGGCGAGCACTATTGCTTTTCCTTCGGCGCGTAGATTGACGGATCGGTCAGCGTGGTCGCGCCGCCGATCGGTGCGGAATTGATGCGGTCGATCTGCGGACCCGTCTTGGGCGTGCGGCCCGCCACGAAATCATCGAGGATGTTGGTGAAGCTTTCCGGCGTCAGATCCTCGTAATAATCGGCATTGATCTGCACCATCGGCGCGTTGACGCAAGCGCCAAGACATTCGACTTCGGTCCAGGAGAATGTGCCGTCCGACGTCACATCGTTCTCGTGACCGATCATGTGGTGGCAGACCTTTTTCAGATCTTCGGCGCCACGCAACATGCACGGCGTGGTGCCGCAAAGCTGGACGTGGAAACGCCCGACCGGCGACAGATTGAACATTGTGTAGAAGGTCGCGACTTCGAGCACGCGGATCTTCGCCATGCCGAGAAGTTCTGCGGTCGCTTCGATCGCCTTTTGCGGCAACCAGCCGCCGCATTGCTCCTGCGCGCGCCACAAGAGCGGAATGACTGCCGACTGTTCACGGCCTTCCGGATATTTGGCGATCAGCACTTTCGCCCAGTCGAGATTGTCCTGGGTGAAGGCAAAACTTGCCGGTTGTTTTTCGGCGAGACGGCGAACGGTCATCGGTCCACCTCGCCGAACACGATGTCGATCGAGCCGAGGATCGCCGAAATATCAGCGAGCATGTGGCCACGGCAGAGGAAATCCATCGCCGCCAAGTGCGGAAAGCCCGGCGCGCGGATTTTGCATTTGTAAGGTTTGTTGCTGCCGTCGGCGACGAGATAGACGCCGAACTCGCCCTTCGGCGCCTCGACCGCGGCATAGACCTCACCGGCCGGTACTTTGAAGCCCTCGGTGTAAAGCTTGAAGTGCTGGATCAGCGATTCCATCGAGCGCTTCATCTCGCCGCGCTTCGGCGGCACGATCTTATGGTCGTCGGCGGAGACGCGGCCCTGCCCATCCGGCGCATTCAGTTTCTCGAGGCACTGCTTCATGATGCGGATCGATTGCCGCATCTCTTCCATACGAATGCAGTAGCGGTCGTAATTGTCGCCGTTCTTGCCGATCGGAATATCGAAATCCATTTCGGCATAGCATTCGTAAGGCTGGGCTTTGCGCAAATCCCAGGTCGCACCCGAGCCGCGCACCATCACGCCGGAGAAACCGCGCGCCCAGGCGTCTTCGAGCTTGACGATGCCGATATCGACATTGCGCTGCTTGAAGATGCGGTTCTCGGTGAGAAGCTCTTCGAGGTCGTCGCAGATTTTCAAGAACGGATCGCAGAACGCGCCGATATCGTCGATCAATTTCTGCGGCAGGTCCTGATGCACGCCGCCGACGCGGAAATACGCGGCATGCATGCGCGAGCCCGAGGCGCGTTCATAGAAGCCCATCAGCTTCTCGCGCTCCTCAAAGCCCCACAGCGGCGGGGTGAGCGCGCCGACATCCATCGCCTGCGTCGTGACATTGAGAAGATGCGACAACAGCCGGCCGATTTCAGAATACAGCACGCGAATGAGTTGCCCGCGCCGCGGCACATTCAGGCCGAGAAGCTTTTCCGCCGCGAGACAGAAGGCGTGCTCCTGATTGATCGGAGCTACATAGTCGAGCCGGTCGAAATACGGAATCGCCTGCAGATAAGTTTTCTGCTCGATCAGTTTCTCGGTGCCGCGATGGAGCAAACCAATGTGAGGATCCACGCGCTCGACGACTTCGCCATCAAGCTCAAGTACCAGCCTCAACACGCCGTGTGCCGCCGGATGCTGCGGTCCGAAATTGATCGTGAAATTACGTTGTGCGCTTTCGGCCATCACGCCACCTGCGCCAGCTTGGCCGCTTTTGCAGCGACCCGGGCATTGAACTTATCCCACAGCACCACGAAGCGTTCATGGCGCCCCTCGCCGATCAGATCGATGCCGTCATGCGCTTTGACGTGAAAAGTGATGCGCTGACCGGTCACCGCCGTCGTTTCGGCATCGACCGTCACTGTCTGTCCCGGCAAGGTCGCCGCGAGATGGCTGACATCGACATGCACGCCGAGGCTTCCCTCACCTGCATCGAGATGGGGCGCCATCAATTGCGTGCACACCCACTCCATCAGAACGATCATATTGCCGGTAGCGAACACCTTCGGCATCGATGCGATCTCAGGTGCTTCCGGATAGGTGAAAGGCACCGTCTTGTTCTCCGGCACCGTGTAGCTGAAGCGGTGCGTAAGCCCGGGCGTGAGGGTCGGTTTCATCACGACCCCTTCTCAGGAGGCTTGCCGCTCGACTTCTCGTCACCCGGCAGCACGTAATCGGTGCCTTCCCAGGGCGAGAGGAAATCGAAATTGCGGAATTCCTGATTGAGCCGTACCGGCTCATAGACCACGCGCTTGAGTTCGTCGTCGTAACGCACTTCGACAAATCCGGTCAGCGGAAAATCCTTGCGCAGCGGATGACCATCGAAGCCATAATCGGTGAGGATGCGGCGCATGTCCGGATGGCCGGTGAACGAGACGCCGTAAAGATCGTAAGTCTCGCGCTCGAACCAATCGGCGCCCGCAAACACCGGAATGATTGACGGCACCGGCGTCGCTTCGTCGGTTTCGACTTTGACTCGGATGCGCTGATTGAGCTTGGGCGACAGCAGATGATAGACGACGTCGAAGCGGCGCTCGCGCGACGGCCAATCTACCGCGGTGATGTCGATCAGATTCCAGAACAGACAATGTTCGTCGTCGCGCAGATAACGCATGACCGCGACGATGTCCTCGGCTTTCGCCGTGACATTGAGCTCATGATACGCAACCGCAGTGCCTGTCACCGACTGGCCAAGTGCCGCAGCGATCGTTTTGCCGAGCGTATCTAGCGTCTCGTCCATTGATCAGCGTTCTTCAGTCAGCGTTCGATGGTGGCGGTACGGCGGATCTTCTTTTGCAGGAGCAGCACGCCGTACAACAAAGCTTCTGCAGTCGGCGGACAACCCGGCACATAAATGTCGACCGGCACGATGCGATCGCAGCCACGCACCACCGAATAGGAATAGTGGTAGTAGCCGCCGCCATTGGCGCATGAGCCCATCGAAATGACGTAACGCGGCTCCGGCATCTGGTCGTAGACCTTGCGCAAAGCCGGCGCCATTTTGTTGGTCAGCGTGCCGGCAACAATCATCACGTCGGATTGCCGTGGCGAAGCACGCGGCGCGAAACCGAAGCGCTCGGCATCATAACGCGGCATCGACATCTGCATCATTTCGACGGCGCAGCAGGCAAGGCCAAAGGTCATCCACATCAGCGAGCCGGTGCGCGCCCAGGCGATGAGATCGGAGGTCGCCGCGACCAGGAAGCCCTTATCGGCTAGCTCCTTGTTCACGTCTGAAAAGAACGCATCATTGGCGCCGGCCGGCTTGCCGGTGCGCGGATCGAGAATGCGTTTTGGCTGCGCCGCGTTTGCAGAAGTCATCACGTTTGCAGAAGTCATGGCGGGCTCGCTCAATCCCATTCGAGCGCTCCCTTTTTCCACTCATAGATAAAGCCGATGGTCAGCACGCCAAGGAACAGCATCATCGACCAGAAGCCGAACAGGCCGAGCTTGCCGAAGGCTGCCGCCCACGGAAACAGGAAGCTCACTTCGAGATCGAAGATGATGAAGAGGATGGCGACCAGATAGAAGCGCACGTCAAATTTCATGCGCGCATCGTCGAAGGCGTTGAAGCCGCATTCATACGCCGAGAGCTTTTCGGGATCGGGCTGCTTATAGGCGACGACAAAGGCCACGACCAAAAGCACAAGTCCGATCACGCCGGCGACGCCGATGAAGACGATGATCGGCAGATAGTCGAGCAGCAATTGCGTGAGCGATTGACTCATCGAGAGCCTTTCTTGCCGGGCTTCACCGCAACCGCACCATGGCTGGGACCCTTGGCGGGGAACCATGGCCGGAGACGATCCGCCGCGGAGCGCTTTGCCGCGCGACGTCAGCGCCGATTTACCGAAGAATCCGCCAAGGAATCCAGCGAATTGGCGCTTAAAATAGAACGTTTCGACCCTTAGCGCAGTGCACAAAAAGGTGCAAGGCAGGCCGATCACAGGACTGTGTACCGAACATAGCCGGCAGCGCATGACGGCACCCGCTTGGTACGTCGCTTGATACGCTCCTTGGCACAACTCGCCACGTTGACGAAGAAGGCGTCAGCGATAATACGGTCCTATGACGCTTTTACCGCGTGGCGCCGGGAGGAATTGAAGTGCTCAGCCAGATTTTCGCTTTTACGCGACTTACGACGGCCCTTGCCGTACTCGCCGCGGCTTTTGTGGCTCCCGCACACGCTGAGGATTACCCGTCGCGGCCGGTGAGAGTGATCGTGCCATTCGGCGCCGGCGGGCCGACCGATGTTTACGCGCGCGATATCGCAAACGAATTGCAGAACACGCTGCACCAGGCCTTTGTCATGGAGAACAAGCCCGGCGCCGGCACTACGCTCGGCACCGATTATGCGTCTAAAGCCGCGCCTGATGGTTATACGCTGTTGATGGTGTCGGGCACCCAGACCGTCAACGAGACCCTCTACATGCATCGGCCTTACGACTTGATGCGCGATCTGGTCCCGATCGCACCACTGATCGACACCGATCTGGTGCTGGTCGAAAACCCTTCCGTGCCGGCCAAGAATCTCGCCGAGCTTCTGGCGCTGGCGAAGGCCAAGCCCGGCACGCTCAATTATGGCTCATCGGGTCCGGGCTCGAACTACCATATGGCCGGCGAGCTTTTGAAAAACCTCACCGGCATCGACATCGTCCACGTGCCTTATAAAGGCTCGACCGGGATGCGGACCGATATCCTGTCAGGTCAGGTCCAACTCCTTTTCGATTCCATCCCGACCATGGCATCGCAAATCCAGGCCGGGATGGTGCGTGCGCTCGGCACCAGCGGGAAAACCCGCTCGGCAATTCTGCCTGACGTGCCGACCATCGACGAAGCCGGCGTGCCTGGCTTTCAGGCGACGCTCTGGGTCGGTTTCATGGCGCCGAAAGGTACGCCGCAGCCGATCGTGGACATGCTCAATCGCAATATCACGACGATCCTCAAGCGCCCGGATATCAAGGAAGCTTGGGAAAAACAGGGCGCGTCTCCTCTGGTGATGAAGCAACCGGAATTCGCGTCCTTCATGCAGGCCCAGGTCGAAAAATGGGCTAAGGTGATCAAGGACAATCACATCGCGCTGATCAATTAGAAAACCAGTAAATCCCAGTTAGGTGAAAAAATGAACGAGATGACTGCGCCGGCCGCCGCGATCAAAGGCGAAGAGCATTGGACGACCAAACCCGGCGACGTGAAGCTGTTCCTGTTCGAAAAATGCGCCGGCGATCCGAAGCTCACCAAAGGCACGATCCTATTCGTGCATGGCTCGTCCATGGCCGGGCAGCCTACATTCGATTTGCAGGTCGAAGGCCGGCCTGACTCCTCGGTCATGGACTGGTTTGCGCGCCGCGGCTTCGACACCTGGTGCGTCGATATGGAAGGCTATGGCCGCTCCGAGAAGAGCCGTGACAATAACGCGCCGATCGCGCAAGGCGCCGACGATTGTTTCGCCGCTGCGACCTATATCCAGAAGCTGCGCGGCAAGCGGCCTTTCCTGGTTTACGGGATTTCGTCCGGCGCATTACGCGCGGCGATGTTTGCCGAACGCCATCCGGACCTTGTGGCGCGGGTTGCGCTCGATGCCATGGTCTGGACCGGTGAAGGCTCGCCGACGCTCGCCGAACGGCGAAAGAGGCTGCCGGAATTCCTGACCAAGAATCGCCGGCCGATCGACAAGGCTTTTATCCATTCGGTCTTCGACCGCGATCATCCGGGCACCGCCGAGGAGAAGGTCATCGACGCGTTTGCCGATGCGGTGACCGCGCTCGACGATTCGGTGCCGACCGGCACCTATGTCGATATGTGTTCGCGCCTGCCGGTGGTCGATCCGGAAAAAATCACGGTGCCGACGCTGATCATGCGCGGCCAGTTCGACGGCATCGCAAGCTTCGAAGATCTGGCGAAGTTCTTCGCCAAACTGCCGAACCCGGACAAGCATTTCGCGGTAATGCCCGGCATTTCACATGCGAGTTTCCAGCAGAAAAACTGGGCGCTGGTCTATCACATCCTGTGGAGCTTCTTCGCCCAGCCGGAGCCGGTCTACAAAGCCTGAGCTTCTGCAACTTCATAGCCGCGGCGCCGTTGGTCATCACAGCGGAGGTCTACGCGTATGATTCGCCGGCTGATCTTGGGGCTGCTTTTAGCGGCCAGCGCGGCGGCTTTGGCTCAGCCGGCCTCAGCTAAAAAGCCAATCAGGCGTCAACATCCTGTCGCCCAGGCGCAGCAGCAGATCGCCTGCACGGTGCTTGGCTGTATGCCGATACCTGCGGCTTGCAGCCCAGTTGCCGGCAAAACGCCAGGCGGCCGGCCGACCGGCTACGATGTGATCGTCTGTCCGCCGGGAACTTGGCCGCTGAAATAGCGACAAATGCGACCGCCCCAACCTCGCGGCCGCATTTGGAAATATTATTTATTTTGAAAGACTTGGCGGGAGCGACCGGGCTCGAACCGGCGACCTTCGGCGTGACAGGCCGACGCTCTAACCAACTGAGCTACGCCCCCGCAGGCGCGGCCCGGCACTTACGGCGCGCGCCGTCGCAAGTCAAGGATTTCGGCTCGAAATCAACCTTGATGCGCCGCCATATAGCTGCCACATCGCGGCTCCAGACAGCGCGATAGTGCCGAAAACATCGGTGGAATCGGCAAAACAAGCGTGGTCAGCCGAAGCCGAATCGTTTAACTCGTCTGCCGTGAGCAGCGCTTTTTCAACGCCACTGCTTTATCGAGGAGGGACTAATGGCAAGCAAAACAACAGCTACGACCGTGACATTGAAGCATCTCGCCGCGACGCTTGCGGAAGATAACGAGCTTTCGAAGAAGCAAGCCGAAGCGATCCTCGGTGGATTGGTGGGTAACATCGTCAAGCATCTGAAGAAGGGCGAGCGTATCCGCATTGGCGGGCTCGGCATCCTTCAGGTGCGCAAGCGCGCCGCTCGCATGGGACGTAATCCCGCGACCGGCGAACCGATCCAGATCAAGGCCAGCAAGAAAGTCGCCTTCCGCGCTTCGAAAGAACTGAAAGAAGCGATCTAAGCGCCTGCTTTCAGCAGTGCGCGTGACCCGCGGCGCGGGTCGTTAGCGCCACTCACCGCCCGCCGGCCGTTGCAGCAATGCATGGCGGCGGGCGATTTGTTTGCGAGATGCGCTTCGCCGACTAACGCGGATTTCGTGCCGCTCTTTTCGTGCGGCTCTTGGCATAATCCGGCGGCGGCGATACATCTGCCGCATTATCGGTTCTTGGGCGGTTAGCTCAGTTGGTAGAGCGTCTGCTTTACACGCAGAATGTCGGCGGTTCGAGTCCGTCACCGCCCACCAAATTCGCGAAGCGCAACGCGGCGGCGCCGTCAATCTCTCGAGCGCAAAATTATTGTGTTGGCCGGTCCGCTTAAGCGGCTGTCATCACGGCAAAAATATGGGATAAGGTTTGGTGTCACAGCGCGGGCCGGATGCCCAAACCGGTTGCTCCAATCAGAGGAAGATCATGTTCCGCATCACGGCATTGACCTTCGCCTTTGCACTCGTCGTCAGCACGAGCGCGCTAGCCCAACAGTTTCCGGCGCAGCCGCCGCCGGTAAAAGGCCCCGCAGGCGGTGATCAAGGCACCTCAGCCGAACGCGATGCCTGCCATCCGGATGTGACCAAGTTCTGCCAGACCCAACTGCAGGTGAACCCGAACGACCTGCTCGGCATTCTCGGTTGCCTACAGGCGAACCGGCCCAAGATCAGCGCCGCCTGTAATCAAGTGCTGGCCAGCCACGGGCAATAAACCGAAGCTCGGAAACTGCCCTAGCCTAACTGGTCGTTACTGGTCTCAAGCGCGGCGCTTGTCTCGGCGCGAGCAACATGCTCGGCGAGCCGCACCCAGGACGTGGCAAGCGTAAGCCAGAGCGCTTTATCCTGATTGTTCTCGGCCATGCGGGCCATGGCGACGCATTCTTCCGCACAGCGGCGGTGATCGAGCATAGTCCCCATCGGATAAGTCCCCAACGCTAACGCAACACGACTGCGGCCATTGCAGACGGCTAATGCGGCATGGCTGGGATCGCTCAAGGGCAGAAGGTCGGCGAAGCCGGGCCAAAACCGGCTTATAGGAACCGTGCGGTCGCCCGCTTAAACCGGTTCAGCGGCTGGTGTTCGTCAAATGCGAAAACCGCATGCTTCAGCCATTGATTTAAAAGGAGTTTTTCGCTTCAGTTATTAATAGTTACGACATTATTATCTATTCCATGCACCCACCGCTTAGCTGCACTGCAGCAATTCTATTTTGCAGCGCGGCATCCGCACTTATATTTCCCTTCTGATTCCGGTGGAAGTTCCACCTAAGAAAGGAAGAAAAACCATGCTGTTATCTGTTGTTCGCTTCTTTAATGCCTGGAAGCGCTACGGGGTCGCCGTGGACGAGCTTTCGCACCTCAGCGACCGAGAACTGGCCGATATCGGCATCACCCGCGGCGATATCCAGCGGGTCGCCTGGGAGCAGGCTCACCACTAACTCCCCACGGATATCTGTACCGACAGCACGCGCGCCCGGCCCCAAAGCCGGGCGCCGTTTTTTTTGGGGCGCCTTACGGGGTCGACGCCGGCTCCATGCCCTTGGCCTTGATAATCGGCAGAGCGTGCGGCCCGGACAGGAATTTGACCAGTTCCTTGGCCGCGGCCGTGTCCTTCGCCCCGATTCCAACCCCCGCCGCATAGACCGTGTAGTTCTGGATCTCGGCTGGCAGCGGCCCGACCAGCACCGTTCCGGCCACCGGCAATATCTCGCTGATCTGATGCACGCCAAGTTCGGCTTCGCCGTCCGCGATATGCTCGGCGACCGCGCCGCCATGGACGAGTACGGCCTTGGCATTGACCTGATCGGCGATACCGAGCTTCTCCAATAATTTTCCGACATAGATGCCGCTCGAGCCGCCGGCCTTGGGATCGATATAGGCGACTGACTTCGCAGCGAGGAGCGCGTGCTTGAATGCGTCGACACTCGAAATGTCAGGCTTCGGCGCACCGGCTTTGACCACGACGCCGATACCGGTCTTAGCGAGCGCGGCGGACGAACCCGGGACGACTTTGCCCTCTTTCGAAAGCGCATCGAGCGCCTCGGGCGGCAGCACGGCGACGTCGAACTCTTCTTTGCCGGCGCGGATCAATTCGAGATGCTGCCCAGCCGTTTGATAGACGATGTCGAGTTTTTTGCCGGTCTCTTTCTCGTATTGCGCGGCCAGCGCATTGAGCACTTGTTTGAAAGCGCCACCGCTGACGACTTTCAGATCGGCGGCGTGAGCGATTTGCGATGATGTTGCAGACATGGCGAATGCGATCGCGGTCAAAAGAATTGTCAGCTTCATGCGATCTCCATCTTAAACCTTGAACGGCTTACCGACGTCCGCGACGATGACCTTGGCCGGATGGCCTTTCATCTCCGCCAAAAACTTGTCGGCGTTCGGCGCGATGAAGGGGAACGATCCGTAGTGGCAGGGCACCACGGTATCGACTTTGAGGAAGCGATTGACCGCAAGCGCCGCACCCTTGGCGCCCATGGTGACGCGATCGCCGATCGGCACGATCGCGACTTTCGGCGCAAACAGTTCAGCCGTGAGCGCCATGTCGGAATACACGTCGGTGTCGCCCAAGTGGTAAACCGTCGGTTCTCCGGGCGCGGTGACAATGATGCCGGCCGCGGGTCCTAGGTAGACCGACACGTCGCCGTCCATATGCCCTGAGCCATGTTCGGCGCGCACCATCGACACCGAGAAACCGTCGAGGTCGGTCGTGCCGCCGATGCTCATCGGATTGAACTGCTCCATAGGCAAGCCCTTGGAGACGAGCCACATGCCGAGATCGTAATTCGCCGTCACCGTCGCTTTGTTGGCCTTGGCGATGTCGAGCGTGTCGCCGACGTGATCGAAATGGCCGTGCGTAATCAGGACATGCGAGACGTTTTTGATCGCTTCCGCGCGGTCGCCGGTGAAAACCGGATTGCCGGTGAGGAACGGATCGATGAGGACGGCTTTGCCGCCAAAATCCAGACGAAAGGTTGCATGACCGAACCAGGTGATTTGCATGGATGATCTTCCGCGTCGGGGTGATTGAGGACGGCGGCAAGATAGTCGCCAACGCGGTTGCGGGGAAGGTCGCTTCGGGCTTCCGCGCGTGCTACCGAGCCGTCATGCCGGTTCTTCCGCTCATCGAAGCCGCACCGCTTTTGCCGGAACGCGGCGCGCTGATCGGGCTCGACCTCGGCACCAAGACCGTTGGCGTCGCGGCGAGCGATCCGGACCGCCGTGTCGCAATGCCGGTCGAAACCGTGGCGCGGACGAAGTTCTCGGCCGACGCCAAACGCATTCTTGAGCTCGCCACCGAGCGCCGCGCTGTCGGCATCGTGCTCGGGCTTCCGATCAATATGGATGGTTCCGAAGGTCCGCGGGCGCAATCGACCCGCGCCTTCGCCCGCAATCTCGCGCCGCTGACGGCATTGCCAATAGCGCTGTGGGACGAACGGCTGTCGACTGCGGCCGTGGAACGCGTCCTGATCGAGGCCGATGCCAGCCGCGCCAAGCGCAAGGCCGTCATCGATGCCCATGCCGCTGCTTACATCCTGCAAGGCGCAATCGACCGGCTTGCCGCAAAGCCGCCGCGATAAAGTGTGTATCACTTGGAGCAAGCGGCCGGTGCAGCCTTGCTCCTGCCGCCTCATTCGGCCTATAGCACGGCTTTGATGAAGCCCCAGCCGCTGACGCGCCACATCGTTTCGATCAACGATCTCTCCAATAAGGAGATCGAAACGATCTTCGAGATCGCCCAGGGGTTTCTGAAACAGCTCGCCGACGACAGCATTCCTTATCGGATCGCGCGCAGCACCGATCTCGCCGCTCGGCACGTCCTTGCCACCATCTTCTACGAACCCTCGACGCGCACGCGGCTGTCCTTCGAAAGCGCGATGCTGCGGCTCGGCGGCGCCAATATCACCAGCGCCGATCCGGCGGTGAGTTCGGCCGCCAAAGGCGAAAGCCTTGCCGATACCATCCGCGTCATCTCGAATTATGCCGACGTTGTTGTCATCCGCCATCCGCGCGACGGCGCGGCGCGCTTGGCCGCCGAATACGCGCAGATCCCGATCATCAATGGCGGTGACGGCGCGCACGAGCATCCGACGCAAACTTTGTGCGATCTGTTCACGCTCAAGGCCAAGAACAAGAACCTGCGCAGTATGAAGGTCGCGATCTCCGGCGACCTCAAAGGCAGCCGTACTATCCATTCCTTCGTCTATGCGCTGGCGCGGTTCGGCGCGACCATCGACCCCCTTCCGGCGCCCGGCATGGAATTGCCAGCGCATGTCGATCGCCGGCTGCGTGAGGAATTCAATACTCGCATGGTGGCAAAAGACGGCGAGCGAGGCACCATCGACGCGCTCTACGTCACCGCCGACCAGCCGCATCAGCTTTCGCTCTATGCCGAGCCGGAGATCGATTACGGGCTGGCGCTGCGCAAGAAGACCGATGCAGTCTATGTCACGCGCTTCCAGAAGGAGCGCTGGACGGACAAGGACAGGCCCTATCCGAAGATCGACGCCAAATTCCTCGGCGACGACAAATATTCCGACGCCAGCGTCATGCATCCGCTGCCGCGGGTGAACGAGCTCGATGCCTCGTTCGATAGCGATCGCCGCGCGGTCTATTTCCAGCAGGCCGCTTACGGCGTGCCGGTGCGCATGGCGCTGATTTCGCTCCTTCTGCAACTGCACAAGAATAATTCGCTGCGCAAATTCGCCGGCGGTTTCGCCAAGTCCGAACATCCGCTTTATGTCCAGCCGATCGGCACCGGCATCGAATGCGGCAATGCCAATTGCATCACGCGGGAGCCTGCGGAACGGCAATATGCCGGACATAAATTCCAAATGCTCGACGGCCATGATGGCGGCGTTCGTATGCGCTGTCTCTACTGCGAAAACGATTTCGAAGAAGAACAGACCGCGCAATTCGTCGCTGTCGACACCACGCGCAAAACCTTCACCCAGGGCGCTTCCGTGCTGGCTCAGGCGGGCGCCGACCGGCTCAAGCACCTTGTCGTCTACGCCAATGAAGCCGACGCCCGCGCCGCAGGCTTTGCGCCGCGCGAGGCAGGCGGCAAAATGCGCGCCAGTTAATCCATTTTTCTCCGCGTAAAAAACGCCTAAACTCGGTACTGCGAGAAGCGGCGAAGCAATCCAGTGTTGCGCCGCTACCGGCAAGCCGCTCTGGATTGCTTCGGTGCACTTGCAATGACGGGGGCAACGTACCCAATGCAATTCGACATCATGCATGACGCGATTGCGCTTATCGCCGGTTATCTGTGCGGCTCGATCCCGTTCGGACTTCTGCTGACGCGCGCTACCGGCGGCCCGGACATTCGCACCATCGGCTCCGGCAATATCGGCGCCACCAATGTGCTGCGCACCGGCAATAAGATGCTCGCCGCGGCGACGCTTCTCGCCGACATGCTTAAAGGCGCCGTTCCCGTCATGGCCGCCGAGATGTTGTTCGGCCGCGACGCTGCGATTGCCGCGGCGTTCGGCGCATTTTTCGGCCATCTGTTCCCGGTCTGGATCGGCTTCAAAGGCGGCAAAGGGGTCGCGACCTATATCGGGCTCCTTGTCGGGTTGAAATGCTGGATCGCGCTCGTCTGCTTCTGTCTCCTCTGGGTCGCCATCGCGGGCGTATTGCGCTATTCGTCGCTCGCCGCGCTTGTCGCCAGCACCGCAGTTCCGGCGATCCTTTGGGTCAACGGCGATATCGCCGCGGCAGTACTGTTCACCATTCTCACCGTGATAGTCTTCATCAAACACCGCGCCAATATCATGCGGCTCCTCGACGGCACTGAAAGCCAGATCGGCGAGAAGACTTAATTTCCTACGCCTCGTCCCCGCAAAAACGGGGACCAGACTTTCAGAGCAAGAACTGGATTCCCGCTTACGCGGGAATGAGCGGAGTCAGTTACTTCGCTACTTTATTCCGCCGCCGTCAGCACCGGCGCGCCATGGGTATGCGGAATTTTATCGGCGAACATTTCAACGAAATGATCGTTGTCGCCGGTGCCGGTGAACGGCCGCAAGGCTTCGTCGAAATGCGTACGCGAAGCCGGGTCTTTCTTCACTTTCGCCATCAGCCGGCGATAGCGCCAGATCACCGCCGCCCATTTGGAGACGACGCGGAGCACGTCGAAAGCGCGCCACGGATAGAAGGTCAGCGGATTGACGATCGGCAAGCCGTAGCGGCGCTGGGTGCGGATTTTGCGGCGGAAGAAGCCGAATTGCAGCGGATGCACGCCCTCGATGCGCGAGGACGATGAGAACATGGTCAGAGAGTCGAGCACCTTGGTGCGATTGATGCCGGACGCGAACGCGCGGCGCATGATCGTCTCAACATGTTCGTCGGTGTAATAGCGCGTCCAGGCGTCGGCATAGACCTTCTCCCACGCCTCTTTGGACATGATCGGATGCGCGGTGCAGGCGTGTTCGAGATCGTATTTGTTCATGTCGGGGTCCATCGGCACCCCTTTCATGTAGAGGCGCTTGTGGTCCTCCGATCCCGGCAGCGGCGTCAGATAGAAGAATTCGAGAATGTCGATCGGCAGTTCTTTTTTGATGATCTCGATATCGCGCGCAATCGTTTCCGGCGTGTCGGTCGGAAAGCCGAGAATATAGCCGGCGTAGGTCATCACATGCTGCGCCCGCCAGGCGAGCAGCATTTCGCGGTATTCCCAGATCTTGTTCTGGCGCTTCTTCGCGCCCATCAAAGATTCCGGATTGATGTTTTCCAGGCCTAAGAAGATCGCAGTGCAGCCGGCGCGCGCGGCCTTCTCGATGAAACCCGGAATGCGGTGACACAGCGTGTCGACCTGCAACAGAAGCCGGATGTTGAGCTTGTCGCGCTCGCGCAATTCGATCAGCCGATCGAGGATCGGCTCCCAATTGCGATTGCGGGCAAAATTGTCATCGGTGATGAAGAAGCGCGTGATGCCCTGCGCGGCGTTCGCACGCACGATCGACTCGACGTCGTCTGGCGTGCGGTAGCGCGATTTGCGCCCTTGCACATTGATGATGGTGCAGAAGCTGCACTGGAACGGACAACCGCGGCCGGCATCGAAGCTTGAATAATGTCCGGCAACACGGGTCACCACCGAACGCGGCAGGATCGGATAAACCGCAGCCGCCATCTCCGGCATGTCGGAGAGGAAATTATAAACCGGCTTCGCTTGACCCGACGCGACATCGCGCAACACATCGGCCATCCGGCCTTCGGCTTCACCGGCATAAAGATGAATACCGAGGTCCTGCGCTTCCTGGATGTCGGGCGGCAGTTTCGGCAGCATCGAGATGCAGCCGGAAATGTGGAACCCGCCCATCACCACCGTGAGGCCACGAGCGCGGAACTGCCGGCCAAGATCGAGCGCGCGCGGGAATTGATTGGTCTGCACGCCGATCAGCCCGATCATGCCGTCGCTGGCGGCTCGGATGCGCTTGGTGATGGCCTCGACGTCGATGATGGTGTTGCACTCGTCGGCGGCCTCGACCTCGATGCTCACATCGGGTCCGAGCACCTTCTGATCGGCGCATTCGACCATCAGCCCGTGCACGCTCGCGAGTGAGTTCGACGGGATTGTCGAGCGAAACCATTGAATGACATAGCCGTCGCGGTCGTAATGCGATGGCTTGATCAGGACGACCCTGAAGACTTTGGTCTTCACCTGCGCGTCCACTGGCAGACTCCCCTCAATGGAACCCCAAGGTTAGGGCACGCCGTCCAGCGGCAGGCAATGTGCTGGTTTGCCGCTCCATATGCAACCTTACCCCATTCCTGCTAGCTATATCGCGAGGACAAGCAATCTCGTTCTCGCGATGCTCTTGCATCCGAGTTTTGCGTCTCACCATCACGCCAAACGAGTTTCTTGTGCCTCCCTCAACGCAGGGAGGCGGAGCGCCGCAAGGCGCTTCGGTAACTGAGTGCCGTGCTGAAGCACGGCCGCGCGCGGATAAAGGGCGCGCTCGCCTCTCGGCGCTCCACCGCGGTCATGCGCCGAAGGCTCATCACCTCCGACTCGGCCTGGGCCGCGCTTCCTGGAATCACCGGATCCAAACGGGAGTACCCTCTCCGGCACCAGTGCAGCGAGCACCTCGCAGTCCGCCATGGGACGGACGGGCTGATACCCAAGCCGCCCATAGCCAGGGCACGACCCCTGGCGATACGGGAAACCGCGCCCGCCCCGTTTCAAGGATCGTCTCTAGAAACGTCCCTCATGGGCGGGCAATGTATAAGTAACTATATTGGTGACAAATGTCAACCTCGGAGAGACGCTACGTATCCGTCATTGCCGGACTTGATCCGGCAATCCATGCGGCCTTCGCGTTCCCATGGACCACCGGGTCAAGCCCGGTGGTGACGATGAAAGAGTGCTCTACAGCACCTCGCGCCTGAATTTCTTATTCATCATGCGATAGAGCGGCACCGGGTGCTCGGGGCTCATGTCGGCTTTGATGCGGTCCTGCAATTCTTCGAGCGCGACCGCGGTGATGCCGGGCATGTCGAGGCTCTTGGCTTCGTTGATCGGCAGCCAGACGAGTTCCACCAGTTCTTTGTCCGGACCGATGAAGCCGTCTTCGCGCCGCGCTACGGCTGAGACATCGGCGGCGAAGAAGCGGCTGTCGAAACGCAACGGCCGCCCCGGCGGCGTGATGGCGCGGGCGATGAAATGGATCTGGCTGAGATCGGGCAGGATGCCGGCTTTGGCGAATTCCTGCCAAATGCCGGGCGGCGCATTGATGCGCTCAGTCGCCGGCATGCCGAGCATGAAGCCGGTCTCTTCATACGTCTCGCGCACAGCCGCGAGCGCGTAGGCCGCGGACTTCGCCGCGCTTGGCCGTCTGGTTCGAGACTGCAGCCGCGCGAGATAGGTCTCGTGCAGCACGCCCGACGCCATCATGAGTTGGTCGTCCGGTTCGATACGGCCGCCGGGGAAAACGAATTTGCCGGGCAGGAAGCGATGCCGCTCATGGCGGCGGCCGAGCAGCACTTTCGGCACGTCGTGTGCGCGATCGATCAGGATCAATGTCGCGCTGTCGCGCGGCTGCACGGCGGGAAGGTTCTCGCGGACCTGCCGATTCAGTTTCTCGGTGCGGTCACCGGCTGTGTCCGCAGGTTTGTCGGTCATGGAATGCAGTCTCTTACTTGCGCCGCCGCGGTTTGCCGCGCTGCGGTGGCCGCGATTTAGCCCGCTCATGCGGCTTCTGACCAGCCGTTTTGCCAGCGGGCTTGCCGGATGTCCGCCGCGCGCCGCCGCCATGACCGCGTGTCTCGCTACCGACAAGCTTGAAGCGGAGCGCGCCGGCGACGGGCGCCGCTTCGACAAGTTCCACACTGACCGGATCGCCGAGCCGATGCGTCGCCGAGCGGCCGATAAAGGCCCTGCCCGCTTCATCGAAGCGGAAATATTCGTTGCCGATGAACCGCGCCGGAATGAAGCCGTCAGCGCCGGTGTCGTCGAGTTCGACAAAGAGGCCGGCGCGGGTGACGCCCGAGATATGGCCTGAGAAAGTCGCGCCGATACGGTCGGCGAGGAAATGCGCGATCAGGCGATCATTGGTTTCGCGCTCGGCCTTCATCGCACGCCGTTCGCTCGCGGAAATCGTCGTCGATATTTCGGCGAGTGCGGCATTGTCGGTGCCGTCCGGCAATCCATCCGGCCCAAGCTTGCCGGCGCGAATGAGCGCGCGATGAACGATCAGATCGGCGTAGCGGCGAATCGGCGAAGTGAAATGCGCGTAACGGCGTAGATTGAGACCGAAATGGCCGAAATTTTCCGCCGAATATTCGGCCTGCGCCTGCGAGCGCAGCACCACTTCATTGACCAGACGTTCGGAACTCGTGCCCTTCGCTTGCGCCAGAATACGGTTGAAATCTTCCGGCCGCAGCGCGCCAGCCTTGGCAAAGGGAATATCGAGCGTGCGCAGGAATTCGCGGAGCGCATTGAGCTTCTCGGCAGACGGCTCGTCATGGACGCGATAGATCAGCGGCACATGCGCGCGCTCGCAGGATTCCGCTGCGGCGACGTTGGCGAGGATCATGAACTCTTCAATAAGCTTATGCGCATCTAGCCGCATCGGCATGATCACGCGATCGACGGTGACATCGGGCTTGAGCAAAATCTTGCGCTCGGGAAGATCGAGATCGAGTGGTGAGCGTTCGCTGCGCGCCTTCAACACTGTGCGATAGGCGGCGTAAAGCGGCTGCAGAACTTTATCGACGATCGGCGCGGTGATGTCGTCAGTGTTGCCATCGACGGCGTGCTGGGTCTGTTCGTAGCTCAAGCGCGCGGCGGAACGCATCAACACACGGTGGAAAGTATGCGAACGTTTGCGTCCATCGGCGCCGATGATCATGCGCACCGCGAGCGCGGCGCGATCTTCCAACGGACGCAGCGAGCACAGATCGTTGGAAATGCGCTCGGGCAGCATCGGTACGACGCGATCGGGGAAATAGACCGAATTGCCGCGTTTGAGCGCTTCGCGATCGAGTGCCGAGCCCGGCTTCACATAATGCGACACGTCGGCGATGGCGACATAGACAATGTAGCCGCCGGAATTGTGTGGATCGGGGTCGGGCACTGCATGCACGGCGTCGTCATGATCTTTGGCATCAGGCGGATCGATGGTAACGAGGGGCACGTCACGCCAGTCTTCGCGCCACTCTTCGCGCGCGGCAGCAGACGCAGGCTGCGCGGCTTGCGCCTCGTCGAGCACAGGACGCGGAAACACATCGGGAATGCCATAGGCATGGATCGCGATCAGGCTGACGGCGCGTTCGCTTTTCAGCGAACCGAGGCGCTCCACGACCTTGGCTTGCGCTAGGCCGAAACGGCCGTGACTCGCGACTTCGACGGCAACCAGATCGCCGTCGGCGGCATCCGCAGTTGCGCCCGCTGGGATATTGAGTTCGCGGCCAAGCTGTTTCTTCTCGACCGGCACGAGCCTTCCGCCGCCGCTCGGGATGCTGCGGAAAATGCCGAGTGTGCGCTGCTTGGCGCGGTCGATGAGCTTGATGACCCGGCCGGTGATCTCGTCGCCGGCGCGTTCGATGCGAAGGAGCGCGCGATCGCCGATGCCGGCGGTTTCGCCCGGCTTGGCGCGGCGTCCGGTGTGAATGCGGATGACGGGAGGCGGCCCGTTCGCCGCCTCATCCCATTCGATCGGCTTGGCCAGAAACTCGCCATCGCGGTCGCGCGCGGTCACGTCGGCGACCAGAACCGGCGGCAGAGAGCCGGCGTGATGGACGCGCTTGCGGAGGCGATCGATCTGACCCTCATCGGCCAATTCGCGAAGCATGCGATTGAGCGCGGCACGATCCGCATTCTTGGCCCCGAAAGCGCGGGCGATTTCGCGCGTGCCGACATCGCCGCTTTTTTCGCGGATGAAGGCCAGAAGTTCGTCGCGAGAGGGAAGTCGGGAGGCCATTTTAATAAGTCAGATGCCAGACGGCTTTTCGCCTGAAGATTTTTCGTCTGAAGATTTGCGGGCCGCACCGAAGCGGGTGCAGCCCGTGACCTATTACATAGTGATTATTCGGCAGCTTGGCTCTTCTTCCGTGGTGCTTTGTTGCTTGGCGCCTTGTTGCTTGGCGCTTTGGCCGCTGCCGGGCGCTTGGCGGCCCCGCGGGTGGAAGCACGCTTGGCCTTAACATGCCGCGCGGTGCCGGGTGACGGTGCCTTGGCCTTGCGCGGCCGCGCATGCGGCGCCGACCGGCCGCCGCCGCTTTCGGCACGGGCGTCGAGCAGCGCCACGGCTTCCTCAAGTGTGACGGTCTCGGGCGTCTTGTCAGCCGGCAGCGTGGCATTAACGCCGTCATGGCTGACATAGGGGCCGTAACGACCCTTCTTAGCCGTGATCTGCCCGCCTTTGGCCGGATGGTCGCCGACCACGCGGCCTGGATCAGCGCCGAAACGGCGGCTCGGACCTTTGGCGATCTTCTCGGCGATCAGCGTCACCGCGTGATTGAGGCCGATGGTGAAGACGTCATCAGGCGATTCAAGATTGGCATAGGTCTTGTTGTGCTGAACGTAAGGCCCGAAGCGGCCGATACCGGCTTTGATCGGCTCGCCGTCTTCCGGGTGCTTGCCGACTTCACGCGGCAGCGACAGAAGCCGCAGCGCTGCTTCAAAATCGATCTCGTCCGGTGCGACACCCTTCGGCAAGCCGGCGCGTTTCGGCTTTTCGCCGTCCTTCTCAGCTTCGCCAATTTGGAGATACGGCCCGAAGCGGCCGCTGCGCACCGTCACATCGAGTCCAGTTTCCGGATCGACGCCGAGTTTCTTGGTGCCGATATCCGCCGAACCATCGGCGTTGGCCGACAATTGCCGGGTGTAGCGGCATTCCGGATAGTTCGAGCAGCCGATAAAGGCGCCGAATTTCGACAGCTTCAGCGACAGCCGGCCATTGCTGCAGGTCGGACAGACGCGCGGGTCGCTGCCGTCTTCGCGCATCGGGAAGAGATGCTGCGACAGCATTGCATCGAGCGCGTCGATGACCGCGGAGATACGCAGGTCCTTGGTCTCGTCGATGGCGCCAATGAAGTCTTTCCAGAAGTCACGCAGCACGTCGCGCCAAGCGATCTCATTGTTGGAAACGAGATCGAGCTTGTCTTCCAGGCTCGCGGTGAAGTCGTATTCGACATAACGCGCGAAGAAGCTTTCCAGGAAGGCAACGACGATGCGGCCGCGGTCCTCCGGGTAAAGCCGGCGCTTGTCGAGCCGCACATATTTGCGGTCCTTGAGCACTTGCAGGATCGAGGCATAGGTCGAAGGCCGGCCGATGCCGAGCTCTTCCATGCGCTTGACCAGCGAGGCTTCCGAATAGCGCGGCGGCGGTTCGGTGGAATGCTGATCGGCGGCGATCGAACGCTTGGTCAACCGTTCGTTGGCCAACATTGGCGGCAGCCGGCGGGAATCCTCATCATCCGGATCTTCGTCGCGGCCTTCCTGATAAAGCGCGAGGAAGCCGTCGAACTTCACCACCGAGCCGGTGGCGCGCAGTTCGAGAAGGCGGCTCGCGACTTTGGCGGCGATGTCGACGGTGGTGCGCTCGAGCTCGGCGGATTCCATCTGGCTCGCGACAGTCCGCAGCCAAATCAATTCGTAGAGCTTGGCCTGATCGGCATCGAGAGATTGCTTGGTGTCGCGCGGCCGGCGCGCGACCTCCGTCGGACGGATTGCTTCGTGCGCTTCCTGCGCGTTCTTGGCTTTGGTCTCATAGCGGCGCGGCGCGCCCGGCACGTATTCCTTGCCGTAGTCCTGTTCGATGACTTCGCGCACGGAGGGGATCGCCTCTTCGGCAATCTGCACGCCGTCGGTACGCATATAAGTAATGAGACCGACGGTCTCGCCGCCGATATCGATGCCTTCGTACAGACGCTGCGCAACGCGCATGGTATGCGCCGGCGCGAAGCCGAGCTTGCGGCTTGCTTCCTGCTGCAAGGTCGAGGTGGTGAACGGCGGATAAGGGTTCCGTTTGACCGGGCGCGCTTCGACGCTTTCAACGGTGAATGTCGCCGTCTCCAGCGCCTGCTTGAAGGCTTCAGCTTCGGCGCCCGAACCGATGTCGAGCTTCTGCAGCTTCTTGCCGTCGGCGCCCACAAGGCGCGCTTCGAAGGTCTCGTCGCGCGGCGTCGCCAATGTCGCGACCAGCGACCAATATTCCTGACGAACGAAGCGTTCGATTTCGAGTTCGCGATCGGCAACGAGACGCAACGCGACCGATTGCACACGGCCGGCCGAGCGCGCGCCCGGCAATTTCCGCCACAGCACCGGCGACAGCGTAAAGCCGACCAGATAATCGAGCGCCCGGCGAGCGAGATAAGCGTCAACCAGCGCCTGGTCGATCTTGCGCGGATGCGCCATCGCCTCGGTCACCGATTTCTTGGTGATGGCGTTGAAAACCACGCGCTCGACCGACTGGGTGGTGAGCGCCTTTTTCTCTTTCAGAACCTGAAGAACATGCCAGGAGATCGCCTCGCCTTCGCGATCCGGGTCGGTGGCGAGGATGAGCTTGTCGGCGTGCTTGAGCGCCTTGGCGATGTCGTTGAGCCGCTTCGCCGCTTTCGGATCGACCTCCCAGATCATGCGGAAATCTTGGTCCGGATCGACCGAACCGGACTTGGGCGGCAGGTCGCGGACATGGCCGAAGGAGGCCAGGACCTCGTAGTCCTTGCCCAGGTATTTATTGATCGTCTTCGCCTTGGCGGGCGATTCCACAAGCACTAACTGCATGCTAACCTTATGATTTTACGGCCGTTTCGTCTGCGAACAAGGTCATAACAAGCGGCTCGGCCGCCGGGAACATGGGTAACGCAGGGCCACCTGTCAAATCGTTACCGGCGGCGAGGCCCCTGAGAGGCCCATCAAAATGGGCCCGATCGCGGCGAATTGTCGGCGTCGGCTACTGGCATCTTTTAGTTGTATTTATTTAAGTCTTAGCGCAAAAATATAGTGGACGGCGGGGGCGGCGGCTCGGTTCCGGGCGGCTCGGGGGTTCTTTCTTCTGTGACTGTGGGAATGCCGAACGGAGACAGTGGCGACGGCGGCAATGGGCCGGATTCCGCGGTGCTCTATATGCGGTCGATGGCCGACGAACTCGCCAAAATGGCGCAGCAGCGTGGGCTGGACGGCTTGGCCTATCTGTTCGAGATGGCACGGCTTGAGGCCGACCGCCTTACCCACCGCAACGACGATCAGACCAGCGACACCTTGCCGCCGCCGTGACGCTCAAGCCGCCCGGCGATTTCGAGTTCGAGTAGCACCATCCGCACTACGCGCGGCGAGCTTTGCGACTGCCGCACCAGATCGTCGATCAGGACCGGCGCGGGACTTAATAGGGCGATGATGCGCGAGCGTTCGTCAGCGGCCGGCTCGCCCGACGGCGCAACCTCCTCGTCCGTCTCGCGCAATCCGGAGCCGATCTCGAAGCCCATAATCGGCTCCAACACGCTGATGATGTCGGCGGCTTCGGTCACCGGCGTCGCGCCTTGTTTGATCAGACCGTTGGTGCCTTCGGCGCGCGGATCGAGTGGCGAACCCGGCACAGCAAAGACTTCCCGCCCCTGCTCCAGCGCCATGCGCGCGGTGATCAGCGAGCCGGAACGCTGCGCCGCCTCGACGATGACGACGCCAAGCGCAAGTCCGGAAATGATGCGATTGCGCCTCGGAAAATCGCGGCCGCGCGGCTCCCAGGCAAAGGGCATTTCGCTGATCGCCAAACCCGAGGGCAGAATTTCTTCGAGCAAGTCGACATGTTCGGGCGGATAAATCCGCGCCAGACCGCCGGCAAGCACTGCGATGGTGCCGGTCGACAGACTTGCACGATGAGCGGCGGCATCGATGCCGCGGGCGAGGCCGGAGACAATGGCGAAGCCCGCGTCGCATAATCCTCGCGTCAGCATCTGCGTGAACTTGACGCCGGCGGCCGACGCGTTGCGCGAACCAACCACGGCGACCATCGGCATTGTCAGAACATCGCTCTGGCCGCGCAGTGTGATCAGCGGCGGCGCGTCGTCGATCATCTGCAAGCGCGAGGGGTAATCCTCTTCGCCGATGGCGACATAGCGGACGCCGAACTCGTCCGCCGCTTCCATCTCGCGCTCGGCTTCTGCACGGGAGAAGATGGTGGGGGCATTGGCTCCACCGCCGCGGCGGGCCAGTCCCGGCAACGCCTCGAGCGCGGCCCGCGCGCCGCCAAAGTGATTAAGAAGTGCACGGAATGTGCGTGGCCCGATCCGGTCGCTACGAATAAGCCGGAGCCAATCGAGCCGCTGCTCGTCGGTCAGCCGGATACCCTTTGCCCCGCTTGGCTTCCCCGTTTGCGTCCCTTGGCCCAATTAGCCCCCGACCACGCCGACAACCCCTTGGCGTCCCTAGCTTATGCTACACGCCTAAGACATTGCGAGCGTGGTTGACTTTCGGCCGCCTGCGACTAGGTTGCGGCCAAATCGCAAACAGCCCTAGTCCCGAGGTCCACCGATGGCCAAGAACAACACAATCAAGGTCAAGCTCGTATCCAGCGCCGATACCGGCTTCTATTACGTGACGCGCAAGAATTCGCGCACCATGACCGACAAGCTGACCAAGAAGAAATACGATCCGGTCGCGAAAAAGCACGTCGAGTTCCGCGAAGCCAAGATTAAGTAGGCTTCCCGCTTAGACGCGCGGATTTGGGGCGCCTGCGGGCGCCCTTTGCTTTTTCGGCTGACTTCTGGGGAATTGGTGGCCGGCCGGAAGCGGCTTTACGGAGGCCACTCCTGGCCGCTTCCGTACCGGCCGAAACCCTTCTGGACCCAGAGACGATTGCGGCGGGCCTGAATCCGGCAGGGCTTAGGCCGGAGACTTGCCGCTGAGCGCGGTCAAAAGCAACGCAGAAACCCGGTAAACGCGGGCCTTCTTCGCCGTAAACCTCAAAAATTGTGATTACCGCGCGGCGTTAACGCCGGCGCTTACGCGGCCTCTGGAACGACGCGATTGCGGCCGTCGCGTTTTGCGCGATAGAGCGCCAGGTCCGCACGCTTGAGCAGGCCCGCAGCGTTATCGTCTTTGCCGCGCAGCGCAGCGATACCGATCGAGATCGTCACCGGCAGTGACTTCGTGCCCTGCGCGACGGCAAACGGTTCGGCGGCGATGCGGCGGCGCAGCCGCTCGGCGACCATCGCCGCTACCGCCATATCGGTTTCCGGCATCACGATGACGAACTCCTCGCCGCCGTAACGGCAGGCGAGATCGATGCCGCGGATGGAACGTTTGATACGCATGGCGAAGTCGCGCAACACATCGTCGCCGGCGTCATGGCCGTGGGTGTCGTTGATTGACTTGAAAAAGTCGATGTCGAGAATGAGCGCCGAGAGCGGCTTGCCGCGCGAGCTTGCCTGCTCGATCAGCGTGCCGAGATGGCTTTCCATGTAGCGGCGATTGAACAGGCCTGTCAGCCCGTCGGTGATCGCCATCTCGATCGACATCTGAACATTGTCACGCAGCCGCTCGGTGTAGCGGCGCTTGCGGACCTGGCTGCGCACGCGGGCGAGCAGTTCATTCTTGTCGATCGGACGAATAAGAAAGTCGTTCACGCCGATCTCGAGCCCGCGCATCATCCGCACATTATTATCCGGCTCGGTGACGGCGAGGATCGGCAGACTACGGGTGCGGTCGAGCGAGCGGATCTGGCTGCAGAGCCGGAGCGGATCGTAATTCTCCAGGCCGAGCGATGCGATCAGCAGGTCGTAATTGCCGTCGGCAGCGTGAAACAGCGCCTGGTTCGGATCGGGCTCGACTTCGACGGTGTGCTCGGTGCTGAGCATCGTGGCGATGCGCTCATAGGACGCCGGCCGGTCGTCGACGATCAGCACTTTGCCCTGGCGGCCGGTATCGGCGATCGCGGCGCGTTCCGGCGCTTCGATGCCGATCTCGCGCGAGGTCTGCACCCGCATGCGCAATTCATCGGTCACCATTTTCAGCCGCGCCAGCGAACGCACCCGCGCGATCAGCGCCAGTTCGGGGATCGGCTTGGTGAGGAAATCATCAGCGCCGGCCTCAAGCCCGCGCACTTTGTCCGAAGGCTGATCGAGCGCGGTGACCATCACCACGGGGATGTGGTGGGTCGCCGGATTGCTTTTGAGCCGCCGGCAGACTTCGAAGCCGTCCAAGTCCGGCATCATCACGTCGAGCAGCACCATGTCGCATTCGGCGCGCTCACAGATCGCCAGCGCCTCTTTGCCGCTCATCGCGGTCACGACATCGAAATACTCGGCCGAAAGCCGCGCTTCGAGAAGCTTCACATTGGCGGGAACGTCGTCAACGACAAGCACGCGGGCGGTCATTGCTGATCCTACGGGTTGCCGAGAAAATGACGGACCGTCTCGATGAATTTGCCCACCGAGATCGGCTTGGAGAGATAGGCTTCGCAGCCGCCTTCGCGGATGCGTTCTTCGTCGCCCTTCATGGCGAATGCAGTAACCGCGACGACGGGGATACGCCGCAGTTCAGGATCGTCCTTGAGCCATTTGGTGACTTCGAGGCCTGAGACTTCCGGGAGCTGGATATCCATCAGGATCAGATCGGGCCGGTGCTTGCGCGCGAGATCGAGCGCCTCGATGCCGTTACGAGTGCCGACCGTGGAATAGCCGTGCGCTTCCAACAGATCATGGAAGAGCTTCATATTGAGCTCGTTGTCCTCCACAATCAGGACGGTTTTGGCCATCCCCCATTCCCTTCCGAGATCCCCGGCCCGATGCTGGCCTTGCCGAAAGAATCGCTTGCTGCAGCGCTTCAGGCAGTTTGGAACCTAGTCGCCAAGAGTTACGGAAAGGCAAATAGGACCTGATGAAACCGTCCCGCAACGGTGCGCGTGAAGCCGCGGAAACGCTGGCGATCCAGGCACTTGGCTTCATTGCTGAAGATACTGAGCGAATGAGCGCTTTTCTTTCGGCGACCGGCATCGATCCGGGGGCGATCCGCAACGCCGCCGGAGAACCGGGCTTTCTCGCAGGCATCCTCGACCATATGCTCGGCGACGAGTCTCTCCTGACGGCTTTTGCCGACAGCGCCGGACTTGATCCGGCAAGCATCGCCAAAGCGCGCCGTGCGCTCGGCGCTGCTTGGGAACGGGATTTGCCGTAAGGATTTTGCCGCAAGCCCGTGAAGGTGAGCCGTGAGCGCATGCTTCTGCCGCGATTGCCTCACCGAAGCGCCGGCGCAGAGCCCGCGCTGCAAGACCTGCGGCTCGCCGCGGCTCGTCCGCCATGCCGAGCTTGAAACGCTTGCCATCGCCCATGTCGATTGCGACGCCTTTTACGCCACCATCGAGAAACGCGACGACCCAACGCTCGCCGAAGAGCCGGTGATCGTCGGCGGTGGCAAGCGCGGCGTCGTCGCCACTGCCTGCTACATCGCCCGCACCTATGGTGTTAAATCGGCCATGCCGATGTTCGAAGCGCTGCGGCTTTGCCCACATGCCAAAGTGGTCCGGCCGAATTTCGAAAAATATTCGACCGCCGGCCGTGAAGTACGGCGGATGATGCTGGAGCTAACGCCGCTCGTCGAGCCGCTGTCGATCGACGAGGCTTTTCTCGATTTGAGCGGCACTATGCGCGTGCATGGATTGTCGCCGGCCAAGGTGCTGGCGCGCTTTGCCACGGCCGTCGAAAAAACGCTGAAGATCACCGTCTCGATCGGGCTGTCGAGCAACAAATTCCTGGCCAAGATTGCTTCGGATATGGACAAGCCGCGCGGCTTTGCCGTGCTCGGGGCCAGCGAAGCATCAGCTTTCCTGGCGCCGAAGCCGGTGAGTTTCATCTATGGCGTCGGCAAAGTCAGCGCCGCGCGCTTCGCCCGGGACGGTTTCCATCGCATCGGCGATTTGCAGAAAGTCAGCGAAGTCGAGTTGATGCGCCGCTACGGCGATGAAGGCCGCCGTCTCGCTCGCCTCGCCCGCGGCATCGACACGCGCGAGGTAAGCGCGGACCGCGAAACCAAAAGCGTATCCTCCGAAACCACGTTCGAGCGTGACGTTGCGGACTTTCGCACACTCGAGCGCGTTTTGTGGAGCCAGACCGAAGAGGTCTCGGCACGGCTGAAGGCCAAAGAACTTGCGGGCCTCACCGTCACGCTGAAACTCAAGAGCGCCGACTTCAAGATCCGAACGCGCGCCCGCTCGCTGGAATCGCCGACGCAATTGGCGCAACGAATTTTCGCCGCCGCGCGCGGGCTTCTCGAACACGAATGCGACGGCACGCGCTATCGGCTGCTCGGCGTCGGCTTAAGCGCGATCGTCGAAGCCGCCGAAGCCGATCCGGCCGATCTCATCGACGGCCGGGCCGCGCTTGCCGAACACGCCGTCGATAAAGCGCGTGCCCGCTTTGGCGACGATGCGGTCATCCGGGGTCTCGCGTTCGACGGGCCGGAAGAGACTTAGTCGGCAAGTTGCAGTTCGTCGCCCCTCTCCGCTTCAATTCTTGTTTTGTCTGGGACCGCGATGACCGCGGATTTTACCGAGGGCGTTCGCGTTATTCTTTAAGTGATCAATAAAGGCGCGCAGCTTCGGCGCCATTTGGCGGCGGCTGGGATAATAGAGAAACACGCCTGGCGCCATTGGCGCGAACGGCTCCAACACGCGCACGAGTTTTCTGGCCGTCACCGCACTGGTGGCGATCGGCGCAGGTACTTGCGCCAGACCCAGACCTTCAACAGCGGCGCCGAGGATCGTGGGGAAATCGTTGGCGATAAGCGGTCCGGAGACGATCGCCTCAACCGTCTTGTTGCCATCGAGAAAAGACCAGGGTGCGATCGACCCGTTCGAGCGGCGTATCCGCAGGCAAGCATGCTTGGCCAAATCGTCTAGGCGTTTCGGCCGCTTGCGCTGCCGCAGATAATCGGGGCTGCCGACCACCACGAAAGGGAATGGCCGCGTCAGCCGCACCGCGATCATGTCGGGGGCGACGAACTGGCCGAGACGGATGCCGGCGTCAAAGCCCTCGACCGCAAGATCGACGAGTTGCGGGCTAGCAGCGATTTCGACCTGAACATCGGGATAGGCCTGGCAAAAAGACGCCAGCAACGGCTCCAGCACGATTGGCACGACGACGCGCGGCACGGACAGGCGCAGCAACCCCGCCGTCCGCTGTCCCAAGTCGCGCGCGACCTCGCTTGCAGCGACGAGTTCCTCGAAGGCCGGTTTCGCCCGCGAAAGGAAGCGTTCGCCGGCTTCTGTCAAACCGACGCTGCGCGTTGTGCGGATAAAAAGTGCCGCGCCGATACGCGCCTCTAAAACGCGTATAGCTTGGCTTACCGCCGATGGCGTGACGTCAAGCTCCGCCGCTGCCCGGCGAAAATTGCGGTGTTGCGCGACGCTCAAGAATGCTTCGACGCCGTCGAGCGCGCCCTGCCGGACTGTGAAGTTCTGCTTCATAGCCTGTCGACATTATCGCCGATAGTCGACCACTGCCAGCAGCCTTATGTCCGATAACAGAGACACACAATTGGAGGCTATATGTCGCCGGAGACCATTTTCCGTATTCATCTCGTCTTGGGTTATGTCGCGTGGCTGCTTTGCTTCGGCGCCTATCTCTGGCCCAAGCTCAAAGCGATGGGTGCCGTTGAAGCCCAACGATTGATCGCCACCTTGCACAGCTTCCGCTTTTTCGGATTGGTCTTTGTCCTTCCCGGTGTCGTCGGCGATCTGCCTGCGAGCTTTGGTCCGTTTGCGGCCTATGGCGATTTCGCAACCGGACTTTTGGCCATGCTGGCGCTTCTGACTGTCAGAATACGACCGCTGTTCTGGCCGCTGGTCGTTGCCTTCAATGTCGTCGGCGCTATCGACATCATCGTCGATTACTATCACGGCATCACGCTTGGCTTGGCCGAGAAGGCAGGGGAATTAGGCTCTGCATACGCGATCCCAATCATCTACGTACCGCTTTTGATGATCACCCACCTTGTCGCATTCTACTTGCTGGCGCGCGCACAAACTCAGCAAGCGGCGGATTAGAGCGCGTCAACATCGCCCGTGTTACTTTTGCGGCACGCACAGCCGATTTGCGGCACGCACAGCCGATTTCGCCAGTGGCGCATGCGCGGTGCCTTGCGTAGGTTCCTGCCAACGAAAACACATCCCGGTAGCAGGAGCAGACCTATGCCAATGGTGACCACGAAAGACGGCGTCGACATCTTCTACAAAGATTGGGGCAAGGGACAGCCGATCGTCTTTAGTCACGGTTGGCCGTTGTCGTCGGACGACTGGGATGCGCAGATGCTGTTCTTTCTCAACCACGGCTATCGCGTCATCGCCCATGACCGCCGCGGGCATGGCCGCTCCACCCAGGTCGACGGCGGTCACGACATGGATCACTACGCCGACGATATGGCGGCGGTCGTCACGCATCTCGATCTGAAAAATGCCATCCATGTTGGACACTCGACTGGAGGCGGCGAAGTTGTGCATTACATTGCGCGCCATGGCGAGAGCCGGGTCGCGAAGGCTGCGATTATCTCGGCAGTGCCGCCATTGATGTTGCAGACCGCGGCGAATCCGAAAGGGCTGCCCAAGAAAGTATTCGACGATTTCCAGGTGGCGCTCGCGGCGAACCGTTCGGAATTCTATCGCGACGTCGCATCCGGCCCCTTCTACAATTACAACAAGACCGGCAAGCCTTCTGAGGCCGTGATCCATAACTGGTGGCGGCAGGGCATGACCGGCGGCGCCAAGGCGCATTATGACGGTATTGTCGCTTTCTCACAGACCGACTTCACCGAAGACCTCAAGAAGATCAACGTGCCGGTGCTGGTGATGCACAGCGAGGACGATCAGATCGTCCCTTATGTGGCCGCAGGCCCGTTGTCGGCGAAACTTCTCAAGAACGGCACGCTGAAAACCTACAAAGGCTTTCCGCACGGCATGCCGACGACAGAAGCCCCGACAGTCAACGCGGACCTGCTCGCTTTCTTGAAAGCGTGAGGAGTCCATTTTTTCGGAAATGTTTAGGCCGCGCCGCCGGCGCGGCCTTCTCAAAATGAATCTGTCAGATGCCGCGTGCAATTGAGCACGCCTACGCCGTGCGGCGCCTCTTCGTGAAGCACGGTGACGCTCGTATTGTCGAACCGTTCCGGCGCGAGCGCGCCCTCCGGCAGTGACGCGTGGCGCTCGACAAGCGCGCGGCAGACAAGGCCATGCGTGATCACCACCAAATGTCCGTCGAGACCACGCCGCCTGCGGACGACAAAGGCGAAAGCTTCGGCAACACGCGCATGAAATGCCGGCCAATCCTCGCCATTCGGTGGCCGAACATCGGGCGCGAACGGATCATAAGGCAGCGTGGCATAGGGCAGCCCGCGCAGATCGCCGAAATTGCGTTCCTGCAGTAACGCGTTTTCTTCGATCGCAATGCCGGATCTGGCGGTGAGCGGCGCTGCGGTCATTTGCGCGCGCAACAAATCACTGCACAGAATGTGAACGAAACCGTGAGCGGTTAGACGCTCGGCGAGCCGTTCGGCCTGTCGCTTGCCGCGTTCGTTGAGCGGCACATCGGGGCGCTGGAGAATGCGTGCGGCGTTACCGTCGGTCTCGCCATGACGCACGATGAAAATCGTCATGGTTCGTAGCATCCGCTCGAACAAACGATTTGCCAAGCAGCATTGACTCGGCCTCGTCATCCCCTCAGTCACCTCGGGGATATCACCCTGAGTTGCTTTTTGTTAAAATTCCCTTGCAACGAGTTGCAATTTAAACGAGAATTATTGCAATAATGCTCGCCGTAAATATTACCTCAGGCCAAACGAGGATTGCCATGCCCCAAGCCTATTGTGAGTGCATCTACGGATTAGGCGGCTCGGTACTCGATCCTGCCGGCGGCATGGCAACCTTGATGGCAAAGATCAAAGCGCTCGGCGTCATCACGCCGAACGTGCCGTGGGATCAAGCCAATATTCAAGCGGTCGCCGACGCAGTGAACAAACATCCTGCCGACGCAATGGTTTTTCTTATCGGCGACAGCTGCGGCGCCAACAAAGCACCATGGGTTGCCGCAGCCGTATATCCGCGGAAAATATCATACATGGCCTGCATCCAGGCATCGGTCTATTGCCAGAACGGTTGTCCGGATATTCCTAACAACGTCCAACAGGCCTTCGTTATTTACTCGGATTACGTCCATACCGGCGGCCTTGGTTGCTACATTCCGATCCGCGCCGCGGGCAACACCGTCACACGTTATCGGCAGGCTTATGTGGCCGCGCCGCACCCGGACGATAACGATGTGGCCAATGTGCAAAATCCGATCTTGGCAGACATCAAAAACCTTTTGGATACACACCCAGCCACCGTAGCTGCCGCAGCCGTGTCGGCCAATCAGCCCGGCGCATCAAAGAGCGGGAGCGCTACGACAGGCACTCGATCATCACGAAAATTCGTGCGGACGAAGCGTATCGAACTCCTCCCGGCAAGCCTCGCTGAACTCGAGAAGGATGTCGACCGAATTGCTTTCTAGCATTTCGCGAATCTCATGGAAGGTCTTGTCCGGAGACAAATAAGTTTCGAGAATTTTTCGTGCGACCTTTTCGGAAGCGGTAATGACTTTCGGTGTCGACAGGACGCGCATCCGGCCGATCTTGCTGTAAAGCGCTACCAGTTCCGGCATATCGCCTTTGTCGTGCTGTAAGGCATCAGCGTAGCATTTCGAAGCCTCTTCGATGAACTCCTTGTAGAGGTCCTGCCGGCGCACGCGCTCTTGCGTGAGCCATTGCGCTCGGACCTGCACGCGTTGCGCAAACCAAGAAGCCAGAAACGACGCAAAACCACCGATCGCGGCTCCCAAGAGCGCGGCGGCTGCGGAAATGATGGAGGCGCTCATGAGTATCTCGTGGAAGTGAGCCGAAGACTGAAACGAAGAACGGCGGCCGACGCGCGCCGTTATTTATTCTCGGGACACGGCTTGGTGTCTTTGATCTGCAACGACGACAATTTTCCTTTGACGACGAAATCGTTGTAGTCGAGCGTCAAAGCGCGCGAAATACCGTTGTCGTAAAGCTCGAAGCCGATCGCGTAAGCCGGTGTCTGTTCGCTGCTGTTGTCGCTTTTGCCGCGTTCGAAATAGCTGATATTGACCGGCCAGCGCGGCACGGAGGCTAGCTTCGGCTCACTGGCCGCAGCATCGTCATGGCTGCGCTGGTCGGGGCCGATCTTGCGGCCAATGACCGTGAGTGTGTCGAACACTTTGTCTCCGGTCTCGGAGCCGTCATAGACCGGGAATTGCAAAATGGTCTTACCGGCGCGCGCGGCATTGATGGCGCGCACCATATGCTCGGTCGGAAACACCACGCCCGGATCGAGGGTCAGGCTCTTCTGCTGCGGCTTGTCGAGATCGACGGTGGTCTTGTCAGCATCACGCACGGCGTGACCGTCGACAGTATCGACCAGGTTCTGGTCGACGAAATTCTGCGACATGAATTTGAAGGTCTTGGCGGCGGCATCTTCCCAAGTGTTGGAATGCAGATCGCTGTTCGAGACCTTGCCCTCACCGGTATCGAGCTCCGAGACCTGGCGGAATTCCAGCGAATAGCCCTCACAGGCGTTGCCACCGAAATCGTAAAGGATACGGCCTGTAATGCTTGCGACCTGCGAATTGCCACGGACTGTGCCGAGCGAGAGATCGTAGATCGCGCGATGTGCGATCAGTGTCGAGGCGGCGCTTGGCGCATCCTGTGCAAAGGCTGAAATTGGCGCGAGGAGGATGAGGCCGAGCGCAAAGGCCGCGCCGCGCGGCGCGAGACACTTGTAGACGATCATGAAAGCTCGCTCCGTCTGCTTTGAAGATAGCCCCGGCCGGCTCGCTTCCACCCGTTCCTATCGACCGCTATTACCACCACTGATTTGCGCGAAATTGCGGCGAAGATAGGCTAGCCAACGCGCGTCCCGCAACTGCATTCGGGCCATTGGTATTGGTCCTTGCCCGCGCCACCGCTATCGGCAAGAACTCCCTATATTTACGAAAATTCACGAATTCATGGAGACTGAGATGGCTGGCGCGATCGACAAGAAATTGCAGGAGCTTGGCATCACGCTCGCCGAGCCTAAAGCTCCGATGGCGAATTACGTGCCGTTCGTGCGCACCGGCAATATCCTCACCGTCTCGGGCCAGGTCTGTTTCGACAATGACGGTAAGCTTGTCGCCAAAGGTCAGCTTGGCGGTGCAGTATCGATTGAGGACGGACAGAAAGCGGCGCGCGCTTGTGCCATTAATCTCGTGGCGCAGGTCAAAGCCGCGGTCGGCGATCTCGACAAGGTCGTGCGCGTCGTCCGGCTTGGCGGCTTCATCAATTCGGCCGCGGGTTTTACCGAAGGGCCGAAGGTGATGAACGGCGCCTCCGATCTCATGGTCGCCGTCTTCGGCGACAAGGGAAAGCACGCGCGCTCGACCGTCGGTGTTGCCGCTCTTCCCGCCGATGCCGCAGTCGAAGTCGAGGGCACGTTCGAGGTGTCGTAACGCCGTGGCGGCGCTCGACTGGCTAACGGCTCGGCCGATCGCCCATCGCGGACTGCATAATGCTGCGGCGGGATTGATCGAGAACACAGCGGGAGCGATGCAAGCGGCGATCGTGGCCGGTTATGGTGTCGAAACCGATGTCCAGATCTCGGCCGACGGCGAGGCCATGGTGCATCACGACGAGGCGCTCGGCCGTTTGACTGAGGGCGACAGCCGCCTCGATCATATGAGTGCGGCCGAACTCCAGCGCGTCCCATTCCGCAACGGCGGCGAGCGCATGATGACGCTCGGCGAATTGTGCGATCTTGTGGCCGGCCGCGTCACGATGCTGGTCGAGGTCAAAAGCGCTTTCGACGGCGACACCCGCCTCGGGGCGCGCACCGCCGCGGTCCTCGCCGCCTATCGTGGTCCGGCTGCGGCGATGTCTTTCGATCCCAGGCAGATCGCCGCGGTACGCCAAAAAGCGCCGCAGCTTGTAACCGGGATTGTCGCCGCTAAATATCGTTCGGAGCCGGGCCGGCACTCATCCTGGAACAGCATGCCGGCGGCTTTGCGTTTCGGCATGGGCTCTCTCCTACCGGCGCTGACGGCGCGCCCCAGATTCGTGGCCTATGGCATCGCCGATCTGCCGGCGTTTGCTCCAGGCTTCGCCCGGCATGTTATTCGCTTGCCGCTGCTGACGTGGACTGTGCGCACACTCGCCGACCGGGATTGCGCGGCACGTTATGCGGACCAGATGATCTTTGAGGGCTTTCGGCCGTAATGCGGGATACAGCGGATAAAACGGCAGCCAAAGAGCCAATGAGCGAACTGCATATCAGCGTCATTGGTGGGATGGGCGAGATCGGCGCGGCCGAGTGGAATGCCTGCGCCAATCCGCCCGACGATTCCATAAATAAAACCAATATCCTGAAGAACATTGCTGCATCGTCTTGTGAGACGAAGGAAAGCGGCATCGCCGCGGCTGAGATATCAGATCAAGTTTTTGACTATAACCCTTTCCTTTCACATGAGTTTTTTGCAGCCTTAGAGGCGTCGCATTCGGTCGGCCCGCGCACCGGCTGGCAGCCGCAGCATGTGCTGGCGCGAACGCACGATGGCACGCTGGTCGCCGCCGCGCCGGCTTATCTCAAGAGCCATTCCCGGGGCGAATATGTCTTCGATGCCGGCTGGGCCGACGCCTATGAGCGCGCCGGTGGACAGTATTATCCGAAGCTCCAGATCGCAGTGCCTTTCACGCCGGCAACGGGACGCCGGTTGCTCGTCCGCCGCGAAGAAGGTTTGGACGAAGACGCCATCCGCCGCGCCGTTGGTCGGGGCTTGAGTCAATTATGCACGCGCTCAGGCATCTCGGGCGTCCATGTCACCTTCGCCACTGAGACCGAATGCAATCTTCTCGGCGAACTCGACTATCTGCGCCGCACCGATCAGCAATTTCACTGGGAGAACCATGGCTTCGCGAGCTTCGACGATTTCCTTGGCGCGATGACCGCTCGCAAGCGCAAGACCATCAAGCGCGAGCGCCATGACGCGCTGACCAATGGCATCGAGGTGCACTGGCTCACCGGTAGCGACCTCACCGAAGAGATATGGGACGCTTTTTTCGAATTTTACATGGAGACCGGATCGCGCAAATGGGGCCGGCCCTATCTGACGCGATCGTTCTACTCGCTGGTCGGCGAGACAATGCGCGATCGCGTCTTATTGGTGATGGCCAAGCGCGCCGGACGCTGGATCGCGGGCGCCATCAATTTCATCGGCTCACGCACGCTGTTCGGACGCCATTGGGGCGCCATCGAGCATCACCCGTTCCTGCATTTCGAGCTCTGCTACTACCAGGCGATCGATTATGCGATCACACATAAACTGTCGCGCGTCGAAGCCGGCGCCCAAGGCGAGCACAAAATCTCACGCGGCTATATGCCGACCACGACGCATTCGGCGCATTACATCGCCGATCCGGGGCTGCGGCGGGCAATCGCCGATTATCTCGTGCGAGAGCGCGCTTATGTCGAAGCCTCCGGGAGCGACCTTGCCGAGCTAGCGCCGTTTCGCAAGGATTTCGCCGCTGAGCAGGATTAAATACACTGCGCGCGCAAATATCAGACTGGGGAGACCGCGCGATGCCGGATTATGATTCCAACAATATCTTCGCGAAGATTTTGCGCGGTGAATTGCCGGCGCACAAAGTCTACGAAGACGACAAGACCTTCGCCTTCCTCGACATCATGCCGCGCGCGCCCGGCCACACATTGGTGATCCCAAAGTCCCCTGCCCGCACGCTGCTCGACATCGCGCCGGACGATCTCATGGCGGTGGCAAAGACGACGCAGAAAGTTGCGCGCGCGGCCGTGTCGGTATTTGCCGCCGACGGCCTGACCATCCAGCAATTCAACGAGCCCGCCGGTGGCCAAGTGGTGTTTCACCTGCACATGCACATAATTCCGCGCAAAGCCGGCGTCGCCATGAAGCCGCCGGCGAGTTTCAAGGAAGACTCTGCGGTATTGAAGGAGCAGGCGGCGACGCTTGCCGCAGCGCTACAAGACTAAAGAAGAAGATGCTCTAGCTCGTGCGCCCGCGCGAGACGCGTTCGATCTCGGCGCGCACCAGCCGCTCGACCAGCCCCGGCAGATTGTCATCGAGCCAGGTCTTGAGCATCGGGCGGAGCATTTCGCGCACCAGATCCTCGAGCGTGCGGGCATTCTGCACCAGCACGGTCTGAGCCAGCGCACTAAATGCCGAATCTACCGCGGCACTGGTCTGATTTGAGATCAGATGGCCAAGCGGTCGAGGAGCGGGCGCCGGCTCCGGCTTCTCGACGATTTCGTCGAAACCGACATCCGAGGCGCCGTCGATGGTGCGGAAGAGCGGTGCTAGTGCGGGCTCCGGCATTGGCGGTGGAGCCGCCGCCGCCATCGATTCCGTCAGATCAAGAATGTCCGAGGCCTGCTCGGCAATAGCATCGATCTCCATCGCCCGCGGATCGGACAGCGGCGGCCCGGGTTCAAAAACGCGCGACGGCATGGGTGGTGGTGGGGGCGGTGCCGGTTCCGGACGCGGCGGCTCGGGCGCCCGCTGTACCGATTTGGTGGCATCATCATCGGCGATGATGCGCCGAATAGAGGCGAGTATCTCCTCCATCGACGGTTCTTGCGCTTTCGCCGCTTGGGTCATGCCCGGATCCTTACGCCCTGCTCACACCAACGCCGATCCTCACATCGGGAGCGAACATCAAGACACTCCGTCTCGATTCGTCCCTACAGCCAGCGCCAGCGAATCACACAATCACAACTATGCAACGCTGCATGCGAGTATGTCATCGCGAAAGTCGAACGCAAGGAGCGATCTGTGGACACACCGCGAACGAGAGCAGTGCCTGATTAACGGCCGTCGGGCACCCTCACGCCGATCCACGCGTCGCGAACCTGCTGATAATGCACCTGCGGATCGTAGATCGTGACGTTCAAGCCGAGCCGTTGCATCGACAAGCCGCCAACCGCCGCCAGCAAAGTATAGGACGCCACGACGCGATCATGCTGCGCCGTCACCAGCGCGACACGGGCGTTGACCAGTTCCTGTTGCGCATTGAGGACGTCGAGTGTGGTGCGTTGACCGACACGGGCTTCTTCGCGCACGCCGTTGAGCGCGATCTCGGCGGAGTTGACTTGCGCCGTGGTAGCTTCGATCTGCGCCTTGGCCGCGTCCAATTGGCCCCAGCTCTGCACCACGGTGGCGCGCGCCTGATCGCGATTGACGTCGAGATTAAGCCGCTGCTGGCCGAGCGTCTCTTTGGTCTGACGGATCGCCGAATATTCGGCGCCGCCCTGATACACCGGCACCGTCAGCGTGCCGATCACCGAAGCGGTCGTCTGTTTGCGGACGTTGAACACCGGGTCCCAGGATTGGCCCGCGCTCGCTGTCACACCGAGATTCGGATAGAGCGAGCCTTCGGACACTTTCACCGAGAGCTCCGCGACGTCGACGCCATACATCGACGCAAGCACCGAAGGGCTGTGCTGCTGACCATCGTTGATGGCGACGGCAAGCATCGCCGGCGAGAAGCGGTCGACCGGTGTGCCCGGCGCCAGACGGCCGGCATCGACCCCGATGACGCGACGGTAATTCGCCTGCGAGGTTACGTAATTCGATTGCGCGCCGAGAAGCGCCGAACGGCCGGCGGCAAGCCGCGATTCCGCTTGCGCGACGTCGGTGCGGGTGACTTCGCCGACATTAAAACGGTCGCGGGTCTGCTTGAGCTGTTCGGTCAAAACCTCGACGTTGCGGCGATTGAGTTCGAGGATCGCGGCGTCGCGCAGTAGATTCATGTACGAGGTCGCAGCGTCGAGCAGCACCTGCTGCTCGGTGACGCGCAATGTCTCGCGCGCGGCAAACACCTGGCTTTCAGCCTGGCGCGTGCGATTGGCAGTTTGGAAGCCGTTATAGAGCGTCTGTGTCATCGTTCCGGCGTAGCCGCGCGAAACGAAATCGTCGGAAGTTTGCGTGGGCTGCGAAGGCGGCGTGTGCGATGTCGAATTCGAATAATTGGCGCCGCCATTCGCGGTCAGGCTCAACTTCGGCCGATAACCCGACAGTGCCTGCGGCACGTTTTCATCGGTCGCGCGCAAGGACGCGCGCTGCGCGTTGAGCGACGGATTGTTCTGATAGGCTTGCACCAAAGCCCATTCGAGCGTGTCGGCCGCGGCTGCGGTGGCGGATGCCACAGCGAGAAAGCCGCAAAAACCAACACACGCGACGGACCGGATACGTCCCCGCAGTCCTCGTCCACTCATGACTTAGACACGGCTCCCACTCACATCCACCCGCCTCCAAGCGGTGGACCCCGTCAACGCAAGAAAAGCCGACGCCCTCGGCCTTCCTAAGTGTCTCGCCCCAGAGCGTTCTCTGGTTTGGCAGGCACTTCGGAACCATCGAACTTAAGCCGCCGGGTCGGAACGTGAAACCCCGCGCCTGGGGATGAGCTGCAGAAATTCGCGGCGTGGCACATAAGCGCCACAGGTGGCGGGTGCCCACGTAAAATCGATGTAAAAACTGACGGCGAACGCGAAACTAGAAGACGAAGGTTTTCGGGGCCACGTAGCCCGGCAGCACCGGCGCTGCAGCGTCAAAGACCTGCCGGCCGACCAGACGACCTTCGATCAGGCGATAAATCATGGCTTTGCCGGTCGGGCCGCCCCCGAACACGCAGGTGAGTCGGCCGCCCGGCTTCAACTGCGCGCCAAGCGCCTCCGGCACGATCTCGGTCGCGCCGTCGAGGAGGATGACGTCGTAAGGCGCCGACGCCGCCCAGCCGGATGCCAGCGGACCCGTCACCACCGTCACATTGGCCGCGCCCGCTTTGGCCAGAGCAGCCTGTGCGTCACGCGCTAAAGAAGAATTTTCCTCAAGCGCAACCACTGATCCTGCAATGCGCGCCAGCACTGCGGCCGCATAGCCCGTGCCGCAGCCGACATCGAGTACGTGATCGGTGCTGCCGACCAGAGCCGATTGAATGAGCTTCGCCAAAACCATCGGCGTCAGCAGCGCCCGCCCCTCGCCGAGCGTGATGGCGTAGTCGCTATAGGCCTGTCCGGCGCGTTGCGGCGGCACGAACAACTCACGCGGCACAGCGAGCATGGATTCAAGGACATCGGGATTGGTGACGTCGGCGGTACGAATCTGGCAGTCCACCATCATCCGGCGCGCGGCAGCGGCATCATCAATCGCAGTATCGAGCATGCCTGAATATCCTGATGGCCCGCTTGTATTGGGGCTCGTTTTCGGTTTTGCGACAGGGTCAGGCAAAACGCAAGCACGGCTGGGATAAACAAAAGCCCGGCGCGGCTTGGCCGCACCGGGTTTCGCATTTTAAGCAGGTCGACTAGAGCAAACCGGCTTCGGCGTCTTTAGGACGGCGAGTTCGATTCTTTCTTCTTGTGCTTCACCATCGAGTGCTTGGTCATCGCTTTGCCGCTGGTCGGCGCTCCACCGCCTGCAGCGCCGCCGGCGACTGGGGCTTCGTTACCGGTCGCGGGGCCGTTCTGGGCCATGGCCGAGCCGGCCATCGCACCCGCCCCGACCACCAGGGCCGCGGCGATAGCAAGTGACTTGATCATATGATCCTCCATTGTCATTCACCCCTCCGCACGCGGGACAACAACGCCGGAAAAAACGCGCTGTTCCAAGGTGGTCCCGGTTCATTAAAGGCGGTTGCGTGGCAGCAGAGCCTATGGCGGCTCGCTACAGGTGGCCAAAATCAGCGGATCGGCGGCCTATCCTGCCCGGCCCATTGCGAAATCACTCTCGTGACGCTACCCATGCGCGCGAAGGCCACGTGGCGGAGTGGTTACGCAACGGTCTGCAAAACCGTGTACCCCGGTTCAATTCCGGGCGTGGCCTCCAGATTCCCCACGGTATGAAGTTCTCCAAGGCGTGAAGCGGCTCGGCTGTGGAACCTGCGTTCCACCCTTTCAATGCTTCGACAGCCTTGTTATATGCGGGCGCCTACACGAGCAGGCTTTTCCCCGGTAGCTCAGTGGTAGAGCAACCGGCTGTTAACCGGTTGGTCGCTGGTTCGAATCCGGCCCGGGGAGCCATCACTTCGCCAGCATTTCAGGCAGCGCTTTGTCGAGGCTCTCGGCAAGCAATGCGCGCACTTGGTCGCGCAAACTGGTCAGCTTCTCGGGTGGCGGCGGCCAAGGGAAGTCTTTGAGTTCACGGCTCGGTCCGTGAACCGGATTCATGCCCAAAAGCCTCGTCGCGATGTCCTCGCCGCTCGTACCAGCGCCGTTCTGGAGAGCCTCGAATGTATGGCCGTCAAAAACCGATATCGCTGAAAGTGCATATAAAAAGGTCTTGTTGCCGAACAGTGGATTTCCGCGATTAACAACACCCATGCCCTTGAGCATCGAGTGAGTGTCGCCATACACGCTGACACCTTTTACGACGACAACATAACGCACGCAGCCACTGCCACGCGTTACGGCTTGCACCACGCCCTTCAAATCGTTTGCGGCGATGCGGAACAGGGTGCTTGGCGGATGATCATATGGATCAAACGCGCTGTTGCCATAAGGGATGCGGCGCACCGCGAAGCGCGTTCCCACCGCGGCGCGCACGCGCGCCACGACAAGATCATCAAGCCCCCACGACTCGATAGGCACTTCGCTGAAGGTGTTGTTGAACACCGTCAGTCCGATGTTCTGCACTTCCATCCGATCGCCGATATGCGGAATGACGCCGATACAGGGACCATGCTGGCTCGTGTCGGTGGCAGCCGAATTTGCGCCGGTATTCGGCTTCATCGGCGCCGGTTTCGCAGAAGCAGGTTTGGCAGCTTGTAGTTTGACGGTCGCAGGCGGCGCGGTTTGCGCCAGTACCGGATGCACAAACGCGAGCGCAAACAATACAACGACAGCGCGGATCAAAATTGGCTCCTTCACCGCTCAGGAACAGAGCGTATAAGACAAGCGGGCCGCCGTGGCACACGACCCGTGCGATACATTGTACCGCACGATCTACAACTTCAAGACGTGCTGCAACGCCTTCGATCCTGCGTCGATAAACTCACTTTCAGCGTCGACAGATGTTCTTCATCTGACTCCATTTCGTTCTCAAAGAACGAATCGGAATCGCGCAAATCGGCGCGAGCTGATTGCTAACAATTGATTGCCGAAGGTCGCCACACTTATCGGCGCACGACGTTTATCGCCATTCTATTTCACAGCAATTCGACGCTTAATTCACGAGGTTTATGAATGACATACGTCGGGACGTAACCGCGCATTAACCACGCTGGTCCGAGTGTCACTTTGGGCAAGACTCACTTTGGCAACAAGACTCACTCGGGCAACCTGATCATGCGCAAATCCATTGCAGCTTTCGGCGTCGGCATTCTCTTAGCAAGCGTCAATCATCATTCCGCTGCAGCGGCGGATATGACGTTGACCAAAGCGCCGCCGCCAATGCTGGCGCCGGCCGCAACCTGGACTGGCTTTTATGTCGGCGGCAATGTCGGCTACGGCTGGGTCGATCCGACTGTGAGCTTCAACGCCAATCCGGAGCCGGTCGGCGGCGGATTGGCCGGCCTGGTCCAATCGGGTCAGCCCGCCACTTTCGACATGATGAGCGCGATCGGCGGTGTCCAGATCGGCTACAACTATCAGCTCAATCGGCAATGGCTCGCCGGCGTAGAAACCGATTTCGATTTCGGCGATGTCAAAGGCAGTGGCAGCGCGAACAACCTATCATCGATCCACGTTCCCTTTAGTTCTACCGCGGATGAACGGATCGGCTGGTTCAGCACCTTCCGCGGACGCCTCGGCTATCTGCCGGTAAACAACCTTCTGCTCTACGCGACCGGAGGCTTCGCACTTGCCGGCGTGAAAGAAAAAGTAGCCTACAACAATAACGGCGGCGGCACGGTCGCCGATCAGGACGGAAATTGCGCCGTCGGCGCTGGTGCCTGCTACACCGGTTCCTCATCGCGAAATGTCCAAGGATGGACCGCTGGCGGAGGCCTGGAATATGCCTTCGCCGATCGCTGGTCGGTGCGCACCGAATATCTCTACATCGACCTTGGCGACAACAACTTCACCGAGTCAGTGCCGATCTCCAACACACCGGGCGTTCCGGCCAGCACGATCAATGTGCATTACACGCCGACCATCCTGCAGGTGGTCCGCGCCAGCTTGAACTATCGGTTCTGAGTGGCTGATCGGACCATCGGCTACTTCTTCAGTTTCAGCAGAACGTAGCCGTATTTGACCTCGCGGCCGGGTTCGCCGCTCGCTTCGAGGCGGAATGAGCCGGCGGTCTGGAACGCCTGCACGGCGCGGCCGGGAATGTCGGTCGTCTTTGCCGCGCCGCCGTCGATGGTTTTCCAATAGACCTTCGTGCCGGCGTCGGCCTCGTAGATGGTGAGGAAGATCGTGTGCGGTTCGGCATCGTCGACGATGGTCTTGGGCGGTGAGCCGACCTCAAGCGTGCCGGTGCCGAGCGATTCAAATTTGTCGATCTGCGAGAAATCGATCTGTTGCGCATGCAGATGAATAGGAGCGCCGGTGACGCCGCCGCACAGCAGTGCTGCGATTGCAAAACCCCGAAGGGATGATCGGCGCATCGCCGATTTTCTCAAAGACAAGTGCCACAATAATTTCATGAGCGATCCCTTTCGCAATGCGATTAGCCAAACGAGCGCGGCATAAGCCGCTGCCTTAATAACGCCCGGCAACGCTTAAGGACGGCACCGCTCACGCTTCATTTACCGCGCTCCCGCAGCCTCACGAGGGGAAAGCCATGGCTTACGTGTGGCCGCGTGCGGTGCTGGTCTTATTGTGCTGGGCCGCAACCTATTGGCTGCTGACACAGATATCGACTTACGTTCCGCCGGCGGTGGTTTACTTCATCGCGATCGCCTGGCTTCTCGCTGGCGTTGTCGTCTTCAGCTATCTCTATCACGTCCGCCGCCGGCTTGGGCTCTTGCCGCACCAGGCCGAGGATGCCGAGCAGCAGTTGGCCTAAGCGGCGTAGCTGGAACGACGCGCCGTCCGTCTTAAGCACCTGCGCGATTCCAACCGCGGATGCGGTCGCCGTAAATATCGAAGCCCTTCGGCGTGACGATCACGGTATCTTCGAGCTTGATAAAGCCGCGCTGTGGATGCTGCAGCGTCGTCTCCACCGAAATCACCATGCCCGTTTCCAACGGCCGGTCGGCATCGTAAGCGTCGTAAGGCACCGGACCGGAACTGGTCAGACGCGGCGCCTCGTGGCTCACAAGCCCCATACCGTGCGCGAGAAAATGCGCGTGATTGTGGATCTTGGATTTATGCAGCACCGCATTGGCCGCGGCATAAATTTCCTTACCGAGCGCGCCTGGCCGGATCGGTTTCATCGACGCCTGCTCGACGGCCTCTACTTCGGCGAGAAGTTCGACGAGTTCAGCATCCGGCTCGCCGATAATGCCCATGCGGCAGACGTCGCCGATATAACCGTGATAATTGCCGCCGGAATCGAGCGAGAGGATATCGCCCTTCTCCCAGCGCTGGTCGGACGGCGCGCGGTTGAGGCTCGCTCCCGCCGTGATCAGGCAATAGTCGAAGGTGAGACCGCGCGAGGTCTCTTCGCGCCGCAGCGATTCGACGAGTTCGTTCTTGGTCGCGCCGGCGCCGTGATTTTTGATCACCGCTTGCATTGAGTCGATGACTGCGTCCGACGCGATGCGGAGCATGTCGAGTTCTTGTTTGCTCTTGATCGCGCGCAGACGCTCCAGCACGAACAATGCGTCAACGATTTCGCTGTGCGGAAACGCTTTATGCAACACAGCCGCTGAGTCTGCCGGAATGAAAGCGAGCTCCGCGCCGATGCGCTTGGCCTTCGGCGCAAGCTTCTTGGCGTATTCGACCGCCTTTTCCATCACGTCGACCGAGCCCGAATTTTTGACATTGAGCTCGGAGACCCAGAACGGTTTCACCTCGTGCTGAAAGTTCTCCATGCGGTGGCCGAAGAAGCCGGCCTTGTCCGCTTCGCCTTTGGCATAGACGAAGACCGGCAAATAGCGCGACAGCCCCATCGCATCCATCGACTCAAAGAAGAAGGCGCGATGGCCGCCCAGGAGATATTGAACATTATGCTTTGACGTCACCACGAGGAGGTCGAGACTGGCCTCGTCCATGAGCCGATCCAGCCGCGCGGTATCGAAGGGCGCGAGCGCTTGTCGTTTGGTGACATCGAGCATCGGAGTTCCTCCTGAGATTGCGTCAAGCCTAGCAAATCCGGGCGCCTTAATGAACGGCTCTGGTTAACGCACCGGAACCCGATACCGGTTCGCACGTGTGCATTGCAACATGCGCGAATTACCGCACGCCTCGCGCGTTTATGTAAAAGTTACGCGTTGAGCCTCGGAAAATACGGGTCTGTTCCACTGGATGACAGGCTTTTCATCTGCGAGAAAGGTATTCGCCACGCGGCAAAGTGTAAGTATAACACCCCCGGGGTTTGGCGGTGCGCGCCAAGCAAGAATGACGCGTTGAGAGGGAACAGTGGAGACGACCCGTAGCGGGGCGTGGCGGAAAAACCGCTTTGCCGCAATCGCAGCATTTGCCGGCGTCTTTGTCGTAGCTGGATCGGTCTACTGGTATTGGTCGCAGGGCCCTGATCCTGCGCATGCCGCGCGTGTGACACGCCCGGCCATACCGGTGACCGTCGCCACGGCGTCGCGGCAGGACGTGCCGATTTATTTGACCGGTCTCGGTACGGCGCAAGCGTTTTACACCATCAGCATTCATGCTCAGGTCGACGGCAAGCTGCAGGACGTTTTCTTCAAGGAAGGCCAGCCCGTCAAAAAGGGCGATATCCTGGGGAAGATCGATCCGCGGCTTTATCAGGCCGCGCTCGACGCGACGCGCGCCCGCAAAGCACAAGACGACGCGCAATTGGTTGCCGCCGTGAAAGACATGGCGCGCTTCCAGACGCTGGTTCTGAGAAACGCCGAGACCCAGCAGAATGTCGATCTGCAACAGGCCAAGGTCGATCAGACCAAGGCCGCAATCGCGGCCGACGTCGCGGCGATCGAAACGGCGCAGACCAATCTTGACTACACCGATATCGTCGCGCCTGTGGACGGCCGGATGGGCGTGCGCATGGTCGATCCCGGCAATATCGTTCACGCTAGCGACCAGGCGGCCATCGGTATCCTCACCCAGACCGAACCGACCAATGTGCTGTTCACGCTGCCCGCGCAGACGCTCGACTCTGTGCGCGAAGCGATGAAGCGCGGCGAGGTCGAGGTCGAAGCTTACGACCGCAACAACACCAAGCTTCTGTCCAAGGGCAAGCTCGCGACGATCGATAATCTGATCGACCAGACGACAGCCACCTATCGCCTCAAAGCGGTGTTCGCAAACGACGACGAAAAATTGTGGCCGGGCGAATTCGTCAATGCACGGCTGCTGCTCGAAGTCCGCAAAGACGTTGTCGTGGTGCCGCCGCTCGCGGTTCAGCGCGGCCCGCACGGGCTCTTTAGCTGGGTGGTTCGCCCCGACAACACGGTCGAGCCACGGCCGATCCAGACTTCAAATACGACCGGGGATCGCACGATCATAACGTCGGGCATCCAGGACGGCGACCGCGTCGTTACCGACGGTCAATATAAACTGCAGACCAATGCGCCCGTCACCGCCGCACCTCCGCCAGCGAAAGGAACCGCGTCGCAGGGAGACGCGACGTGAATCTTTCCGAGCCGTTTATCCGGCGTCCGGTTGCGACGACGCTGTTGATGGCGGCTCTTGCTTTTGTCGGTATCGTCTCGTTTCCGTTCCTGCCGGTCGCACCGCTGCCGCAGGTCGACTTCCCAACGATCCAAATCACCACCACTTGGGCCGGCGCCAGCGCCGAGACCATGGCGACATCGGTCGCGGCCCCACTTGAATTGCAGTTCGGCCAGATTGCCGGCGTTACGCAGATGACGTCGACGAGCTCCCTTGGCGCTGCGACGATCGTCATCCAATTCGATCTCAACCGGAACATCGATTCCGCTGCGCAGGACGTACAGGCGGCGATCACGGTCGCCACCAAACAGCTGCCGCAAGCGCTGACCACGCCGCCGAGCTATAAGAAGGTCAATCCTTCGGACGCGCCGATCCTTTTGTTGTCGGTGCATTCGGACACGATGCCGCTGACCGAAGTCGACGATTACGCCAATATTTTCTTGGCTCAGCAGATTTCGCAGGCAAGCGGCGTCGCACAGGTCCAGGTGCTCGGCGACCGTCCGCCGTCGATCCGCGTTCAGGTCGATCCGGCAAAGCTCGCATCGAGCGGGCTGACGCTTGAAGAAATCCGCGGCACCCTGGTGAATTCCACCACCAACGCTGCCAAGGGCTCCATCAATACCGACAGGATCAGCTTCTCTATTGCCGCCAACGATCAGATCATCGACGCGACCAAATTCAATGACGTCGTTCTTGCCTATCGCAACGGCGCGCCAATCCGGGTGAGCGACGTCGGCCAAGCCGTTTCGGCGCCGGTCGATCGCACGGTTGCCGCCTATCAGAACAATAAAGACGGCGTCATTCTCGCGGTGTTCAAACAGCCGGGCGCCAATGTCATCGAGACGGTCGATCAGATTAAAGGCGAACTGCCCGCGCTGACCGCGCGCATTCCCCCGGCGATCAAGGTCGACACGCTTCTCGACCGCACCACAACGATCCGCGCTTCCGTCGCCGATGTCGAGTTCACATTGGCGCTCACCGTCTGCCTGGTGGTGATGGTGATCCTTCTATTCTTGCGCAATTTCTGGGCGACGCTCATTCCCAGCGTCACCGTGCCACTCGCTCTCGCCGGCTCGTTCGCGGCGATGTATCTGATGAATTTCAGCATCGACAATCTGTCGCTGATGGCGCTGACCATCGCGGTGGGTTTCGTTGTCGACGATGCCATCGTCGTGGTCGAAAACATTTACCGCCATATCGAGCATGGCGAACGGCCGTTTACCGCGGCACTCAAAGGATCGAGCGAGATCGGCTTTACGGTGCTGTCGATCTCGTGCTCGCTGATCGCCGTGTTTATTCCGCTTCTGCTCATGGGCGGGATCATCGGCCGGCTATTCCGGGAATTTGCGCTCACCGTCACCGCCTCAATCCTGGTTTCGGCGGTGGTATCGCTGACGCTCGCGCCGATGATGTGTTCGCGCTTCATGCGCCAAGCGTCGCATGACCATGGCCGGCTCTACCGGATCATTGAGAGCGGCTTTGATCGGCTGGCTTCGTTCTACCGCCGCACGCTCGATGTCGTGCTGCGCCATCAGCCGATTACGCTTTGCGTATTCTTCGCCACCATGGCGCTCACCGTCGTCCTGGCGATCTTCATCCCAAAGGGATTCTTTCCGCTCCAAGACACCGGGCTGCTGCAAGGTTTCGCCGAATCCGCGCAACAATCTTCTCCCGAAGAGATGATGCGGCTGATGCAGAAAGTCGGCGATGTCATTCTGAAAGATCCTGACATCCAAGGCTTTGGCTCGTTCACCGGATCAAGCGGCGCGGCCAATTCCGCCAATACCGGCCGCTTCTTTATCGTGCTCAAACGTTTTGACGAGCGCAAAATAACCGCGACGCAGATCATCGACCGGCTGCGCCCGCAGCTTGCCAAGATCGAGGGCGTCAATCTGTTCCTGCAAGCGACGCAGGACATCAATGTCGGCGCCCGCATCGCCCGCGGCAGTTTCCAATACACACTGCAGGACACCAATATCGAAGAGCTGAACGAGTGGTCGCAGAAGCTTCTCGAAAAACTCAAGACGCTCCCACAGCTCTCCGACGTCACCAGTGACATTGCCGCCAGTGCGCCGCGGCTGGCCGTCACCATCAACCGCGATCAGGCCGCACGCTTCGGCATTTCACCGCAGGCGATCGATGACACACTTAATGATGCCTTCGGCCAGCGCGAGATCACGCAATACTTCACCCAGCTCAAGACCTATTTCGTTGTGCTGGAGATCTTGCCGCAACTGCAGCAGGATCTTTCGGCACTCGACCGGCTTTATGTGAAATCGCCGTTGACCGGCGGCGCGGTACCGCTGACCTCGCTGGTCGACATCGACAGCAATCAGGTCGGCCCGCTTTTAATCTCGCATCAAAGCCAATTCCCCGCCGTCACCATCACCTTCAACCTGAAGCCTGGTGTCGCGCTCGGCCAAGCCGTCGAGGCGGTGAACCAAGCGTCGCGCGATGTCGGTATGCCGGCGGCGATCCTCCCGACGTTCCAAGGCAATGCGCAGGCCTTCCAAACGTCGCTGCGCAGCGAGCCGGCGCTGATCGGCGCCGCTCTGATCGTCGTCTACATCATTCTCGGCGTGCTCTATGAGAGCTTCATCCATCCGCTGACGATCTTGTCGACTTTGCCCTCGGCGGGCATCGGCGCACTACTCGCCTTGATTTTTGGCCACATGGATCTCTCGGTGATCGGCATTATCGGCATCATTCTTCTGATCGGCATCGTGAAGAAGAATGGCATCATGCTGGTCGACTTCGCCATCGCCGCCGAGCGCGAACGTCACGCCAAACCCCTGGACGCGATCCGCGAAGCCTGTCTGTTGCGCTTCCGTCCGATCTTGATGACGACTGCCGCAGCCATGCTTGCCGGCATTCCGCTTGCGATCGGCAACGGCGCGGGTTCTGAAATGCGCCAGCCGCTCGGCTATGCGATGGTCGGCGGCCTCGCGCTCAGCCAGGTGCTAACGCTCTACACCACGCCTGTGGTTTATCTCTATCTCGACCGCCTGCAGACGTGGCTGTTCGGGGAGAAGCGCGGCCCGCTTATCGAAGCCGAGGCCGTGCCTGTGCACGCCGAGGCAGCCGAATAACACTCAAGCGGGGATCGGCGGCGCGACCACGACGTCATCCTGTCCGCTGCGCTTGAGTGCGGCCGCGACAAGCCCGGACGCCTTCATCTCTTCGATGAAACTGTGCAGATAGGCCGACCCTGCCGGGCGGCCTTTTCCCATGCCCATCGCCTGACGGATTTCCATGAAGGACGGTTCGATCAAGCGCAGGCCGGCATGCTCGCTCATGAACTTCACGATCGGCTGGCGCACGCCGGCAGCCGCATCGAGATCGGCGCTCAAGAACATGTCCATCGCTTCCGGACCGGTCGAGGCGCGGACAAGTGTCGCGGATTTGAGCGCACGGGTGAGAAAGAGATCGTAGGCTGAGCCCTTGGCGACGGCGACGCGGACGCCTTCGCGATCGATATCGGCGATGCTCTTGAATGCGGAATCCGCCCGCACCATGAAATTCCCTTCGATCAACGCATAAGGCGGCGTGAAGGCAATTTCCTCCGCGCGCACCGGATCGATGGCGAGGAAGACGATATCCGTGGCGCCGCGCTTGAACGCGTCGAAGGCCTTACCGGCGGCATCGAAGGTAATGAGATCGACGGGAACGCCGAGACGCTCGCCGAGGCTCTTGGCTAGTTCAACGGTGACGCCGGCGGGCTGACCGGTCTTCGGATCGGTCTGCGCCAAGACGATGTTGCCGAGATTGATCGAGGCGCGCAGACGCCCGGTCGGCGCAATGTCTTCGACGGCTTTTTCCGGCGCGGCTGGCATCGTTGTCCTCTTGGTGTTCGTCCCGTGAGGCCTGCACCCTATCGGCTAACGCGCCGGTTACAAGCGTCTCACCGTCCAACTCGACGTCCAACTCACGGCCACAGCTCAGCGCTGGCGAGCTTGGCGCCTTCAACCATCGCTCCGAGCTTCGCCCACATGATGCTCGGATGGACGCGGCGATAGAACGGGCCCTGCGCGAAGCCGCAATCGGTGCCGGCGATCACGTTTTCGCGTCCGACCAGACGGGCAAGCCTGGTGATGCGCTCGGCGACCAGTTCCGGGTGCTCCACGACATTGGTGGCGTGGCTGATCACGCCGGGAATAAGCACCCGGCCCTCTGGGAGTTTTGCGTTCTCCCATACCCGCCACTCATGCTCGTGGCGCGGGTTGGCGCCTTCGATGACCAGCGCGCCGACCTTCATGCCGAGAATGAGATCGACAATGTCCTTCAAGCCCACATCGCTCGTATGCGGGCCGGGCCAACTGCCCCAGCAGACGTGATAGCGGATGCGGTCGGCAGGCAGCCCCGCAATCGCGTCGTTAAGAACCTCGACCTGCAGCGCGAGCCATTTGCGGTAGTCCTCAAAGCTTCCCGGCGGGACCATACGGTCATAGGTGACCGCGGCGCGCGCATCGTCGAGCTGAAGCACAAATCCGGCATCAATGATCATTTTGTATTCAGTATGCATCGCCGCGCCGATGGCCCGGATCAGCTCTTCGTCGGTCTTGTAATATTCGTTCTTGCGATCGGGGATGACGCTGGCCGGCGCGGCGACCGGCAGGAACGCTTCCTCGACTTTGACGTCTTTCAGCGCTGCTTTGAAATTGTCGATGTCGCGCTGCAATTCGGCCTGGCCGGTATAGCTGATCGCGCCAACACAGACGGCTTCAACCGTGGTGGCGACGTTCTCGCGCGCATCGAGTTCGGCATAGAACTCTGCGAAACGTTCGCGGTCGACACCGCGCATGAAAGGATTGCCGCCCGCTTTGATTGGCCGCCGTTCAAAGCCGGACAACCGTTCCAACACATATTGCGACCAGCTGATCGACTTGCCGAACTCGCCGTCACTGATGACATCGACGCCGACTTCAGCCTGTTCGCCCACGACCTCGGCAACAGAGCTTTTCAAGCACGCGTCATAGGCAGCGCTGTCGTAAGGCAGACCGGATTGTTTGGCACGCAAGAATTCCTGTAGAGCCTGCGGCCGGATCAGGCTGCCGACATGCGTGGTGAGAATACGATCGGTGCTGCGCTTCATACTGCCCTCAGCTCAATTCTTTTCGGAGCGCACTGATACAGAACGAAGCGGTATTGGCAAATGCTCTCGCGCGGACTTCTAAGCGCGCGATTGGGCGAAATCCCATCTCGTCTGCGGGAATACGCAGCGCGTGTCGCGAGGACGCGTGCTTTTGATCGTCGGGATGGGTCCAGGAGCCTCGACTCCGGCCGACGTGAAATAGGCGGGCGCTTTACGCCGCCGTTCGCGACCGGATCGGGATCACTTCGTCGTTGCGTTTGACGCGATCGAGGATGAGCTCGATCGAAGCGACTTCGATGCGGTTTCGGCCGTTGTCCTTAGCGCGATAAAGCGCGTGATCGGCCTGCGCCAACAGCGCGGAGATATCGAGAACTGCGTCGTAGCTGATGACGATGCCGATCGAGACTGTAGCGACAACAGGCCGGCCATCGACTTCGTAAGTGGCATTGGCAAAAGAGCTACGGATCTGCTCGGCGACGGCCGTCGCGCGCTCGCGTGTCGCATCGACCAGAACGGCGGCAAATTCCTCACCGCCAAGCCGCCCGAACAGATCGGATCGGCGCATGCAGCCATTTGCCACTTCGGCAAAACGTGTCAGCACACGGTCGCCGATGGCATGGCCGAAACGATCATTGATCGATTTGAAATTATCGAGATCGAGCAGCATGACCGCGATCGGATGCGGATCGGAGGCTTGCTTCTTGAGCTGCGCCTCGCCGTCTTGCAGGAAGGCGCGGCGGTTCGGAATGCCGGTCAGCGGATCGATCAGCGCCGCCGTCTTGTGGCGATGCTCGGTGCGTTCTTTCGCCATCGCCAGAAGGATGAAGGCGATTGAAATCGTAAACAGCAGCGCCTCGAAGCTGAGCACCGTCATCCACACGCTTTCGAACACTTCATTGCCGGTCGGCGACCATGGCAGCATCGCGCCGAAAGGGGTGCGCAGGAGATAAAGCGCACCGTGGGCGAACAGCATGAAGATCGCGGGCCAGCGCGAGACCAGCGGCTCGGCGCGGCCGCGCCAGAATTCATAGGCCGTCGCCCAAGTGTAAGCGGTAATGATGCCGGACGAGATCAGCACGCGCAGATCGAACGATCCGGCAATCGCCGGTACCCGGCACAGCACAAGCCAGAGAGCGGCACCGCCGAACATCAAGATCGGTCGCGCCGGGCGATGATCGAAAACCCGCGCGCCGGTCCAGGTCATGGCAAAGGCGGTGAACAGCACGACATTGGCGAGGTCGATCGAGATGACGTCAGGCACCGAGCCGAACATGCCGAACAGCACGACGGAGGCCGCACGCAACAGGTCGGCAAATCCCCACCAGGCGACCGCGTAAATCGCGGTGTTCTGCACCCAAGCGAACAGCAGCAGCAATCCGAGGATTGCCTCGACATAGATAGTGACAAGGAACAGCGTATTGACGTCGAGATTCATCACATTCGACCGGCCGATCTTGGGACCTCGATTGCAGACGAAAAAAATGCAAACGAGGCCTGAAAACCTTACGTCCCGCATAGCGCGGACGGCGGTAAGAATCGGTGAATGCCGCACTGCATCGCGGCGCAATGCATCGTTATGGTTTCAAACACGTTGCGAAAAAGAGAAGGATTTGACCCGCCTTGTTTAGGCGGATTTGGTCATCTACTGTCCGACCCCTCTGGGAATTCGACGATGCAGACGCGTAACGGGATCATTGAAGCGATCGGCCATACGCCGCTCATCAAATTGGAGCGGCTGTCGCAAGCGACCGGCTGTACCATTTTGGGCAAGGCCGAATTCATGAATCCCGGCCAATCGGTCAAAGATCGCGCCGCGCTGTTCATCATCCAGGATGCGATCAAACGCGGCGAATTACAGCCCGGCGGCGTTATCGTCGAAGGCACCGCGGGCAATACCGGTATCGGGCTTGCGCTGGTCGGCAACGCCATGGGTTTTCGCTCGGTGATCGTGATCCCCGAAACGCAGAGCCAGGAAAAGAAAGACACGCTGCGGCTGTGCGGCGCCGAATTGATCGAAGTGCCGGCCGTGCCCTACTCCAATCCGAACAATTACGTGAAAGTGTCGGGCAGGCTTGCGGCGCAATTAGCGAAGACGGAGAAGAACGGCGCGATCTGGGCCAATCAGTTCGACAATGTCGCCAATCGCGAAGCGCATGTCGAAGGCACCGGTCCGGAAATTTGGGATCAGACCGACGGCAAGGTCGATGGCTTTTCCTGTGCGGTCGGCACCGGCGGCACGCTTGCAGGCACGGCGATTGCTCTGAAGGAGCGCAACAAGAACATCCGCATCGCACTCGCAGATCCGATGGGCGCCGCGCTCTACAGCTACTACACGACCGGCACGCTCAAATCGGAAGGCTCGTCGATCACCGAAGGCATCGGCCAGGGCCGCATCACCAAGAATCTCGAAGGCGCGCCGATCGACACCGCCTATCAGATTCCGGACGCCGAAGCGGTGCCGATCATTTTCGACCTGCTCGAGCATGAAGGCCTCTGCCTCGGCGGCTCCTCCGGCATCAATATCGCCGGCGCAGTTCGTCTCGCCAAAGAGCTCGGCCCCGGCCGCACCATCGTGACCGTCCTTGCCGATTACGGCACGCGCTATCAATCCAAGCTGTTCAATCCTACATTCCTGCGTGAGAAGAAGCTGCCAGTGCCCGCTTGGCTCGAGCACAAATCGGCAATCACGGTGCCGTACGAAAAAGTGCCGTGAACTTCGCGCGCATAGCGGCGTTAGCCTTTGGGACAGATCATGCTGCGAACCGATAATACCCCTCCGCCCTCGCCAACCAGCCGCTGGCTGGTGGCAACAGAATGGCTCGCCGAACGGCTGAGCGATCCGAATATCGTCATCGTCGATGCGAGCTATTTTTTGCCGGCGCATAACCGCGACGCGCATGTCGAATATCTCAGCGCACATATTCCAGGCGCTGTCTTCTTCGACATCGAAGCCATCAGCGATCACTCCACGGAATTGCCGCATATGCTGCCGGGACCGAAGCAATTCGGTCAGGACGCCGGTGCCCTGGGCATCAGCGAGCAAGACACCATCATCGTCTATGATAACACGCCCACCTTCTCCGCCGCGCGAGTGTGGTGGACCTTCCGGCTGTTCAGTGCCAAGTCGGTCTACATCCTCGATGGTGGCTTAGCGAAGTGGAAAGCCGAAGGCCGGCCGCTGGAAAGCGGCGAGAGCAAACATGCCGCAAAAAAGTTCAACGCCGAGATGAATGTCGGCGCGGTGGCTATGCTTGACGACGTACGCATGGCGACTGCTGACGGCAGCGTACAGGTTGTCGATGCGCGCTCGGCAGAACGCTTCGCCGGCAAGGCTCCGGAGCCACGCCCCGGCCTGCGCTCGGGCCACATGCCGCGCTCCTTCAACGTGCCCTACACCAAGTTGCTCGAGAACGGCCGGCTCGCTTCGCGCGAGCACATCAAATCCGTTTTCACCTCGGCAGGCGTCGATCTCGACAAGCCGATCATCACAAGCTGCGGCTCGGGCGTTACTGCCGCCGTCCTCACGCTCGCTCTGGACGCCATCGGCAAGGAGCCGAAAGGCCTTTATGACGGCTCCTGGGCGGAATGGGGCTCACGGCCGGATTTACCGGTCGAACGCGACAGCTAGTCCGCACTCCCTCCATTCCGATTTCGTCCATCCGGCGCTATTATGGCGACGGAGGAATCGACCATGATCTTCCGCCAGCTCTTCGACGCCACATCGGGTACCTACACCTACATCCTCGCCAGCCGCGCTGGCGGCGAGGCGCTGATCGTCGATCCCGTTCTTGAGAAAGTGGACCGCTATCTTCAGCTCGTGCGCGAGCTCGATCTTAAGCTGGTCAAAGCCGTCGATACCCATATGCATGCCGACCACATCACCGGGCTTGGCGCGCTGCGCGACCGCACGCATTGCGTCACCGTGATGGGCGAGCAGACCAAGGCCGATGTAGTGTCCATGCGGGTTGCCGAAGGCGATCGCATCGAGATCGACGGCGTCCGCCTCGATGTGTTGTACACGCCCGGACACACCGACGACTCTTATTCGTTCATGCTGCCGGACCGCGTTTTCACCGGCGACACACTGCTTATCCGCGGGACCGGCCGCACCGACTTCCAGAACGGCGATCCGCGCGCGCAATACGATTCGATCTTCAACAAGCTGCTCAAACTGCCGGATACGACGCTGGTTTATCCCGCGCACGATTACAAAGGCGACACCGTCTCGACCATCGGCGAAGAAAAACAGTTCAATCCGCGGCTCAAAGTCACGTCGATGGATGAGTATGCGGCGGTGATGAACAATCTCAATCTGCCCAATCCCAAGATGATGGACGTAGCGGTGCCGGCTAATATGCGGGTCGGCATGCATCAGGAAGAGATCGCGCGTAAAGGCTGGGCATTGACCGCAGCGGAGACAATGGCGCTCGGGAATCGATCAGACATTGCCGTCATCGATCTGCGCGAGGCCATCGAGCGCGACAAACACGGCTTTATCCCGCGCTCGCTGCACGCGCCGTACCGAAACCTTCAAGAGAACATCGACGATGGCGGCGTCTTGCGCGAATTGGCAACGACATCCGGCAAGCGGATCGTATTCTACTGCGCTTTCGGCGAACGCTCCGCGATGGCTGTGCAAGCCGCACAGGATGCCGGGCTCACCGGCGCCTGCCATATCGCCGGCGGCATCGACGCCTGGAAGAAAGCCAACGGCCCGCTGACACGCACCTGAAGCCCTCAGAAACGAGAAAGCCGTAGGAGGGGGTCCTGCGGCTGTCCCGATTTGCGTCCGCTGCGGGGAGGTGGGAAATCAGCGGACACGGGCAATCTCGAGCGTCGGTTAGAGCTGCGCGCCCTCATCGTCGCCGCGGTCGTCGCTTTGGCCGAAGCGCGGCCCACTGTGCTGCAACATGCGCTGCCGCCAGCCGGGGCCGTCGTTGCCGTCGTGCTCATTGCCATAACCTTCATTGCCGTCGCGTTCATTGCCATAGCCCTGGCCGAAGCGATGACCGCCCATGAAGCCGTGCATACGATGATGCGGGCGCAGCATGTGCGACAGCACGCCGAAACGCGCCTTCTGATCGTCATTGAGGCTTGCATAAAGCGGCGAGCCGGCATCGGCGACCTTCTTCAGCGCGGCGCTTGTCTTCGCCATGTTATCCGCGCGGTGCGCCAGCCGATCGAATGGCGAACCGGACGGCTGCTGCGGTTGCGCGGCTGCGGCTTGCCGTTCCTGCATCCGCTGCATGCGCAACTGCGCCGCATCCCTGAGCGACTGTTCGAAGTTAGGCCAGTTCTTCGCCTGATCTGGCGTGAGCTGAAGACCCGCCTTAAGTGCCGCGATGCGCGCATCGGTGAATGCGGCCATATCCGCGGCGCTCATCTGATGATGATTCTGGAAACGGAAACCATCACCATCGAAGCCGCGGTTTCCACCGAAACCTTGCTGTGCAAAGACGTAGGATGAACCGGCGAAGGCGAGAATCGCAACGCCCGCCAAGACCGGCTTCATTCTGATTTGTTTGAGCATGTTATCCTCCTCAAACGCCCTATGGGCACTCTCAAACACCCTTGCATCAAATAAACGTCCACGGCCGCGAACAGACAAGTTAAACTTTGGCCATGTCGGTTAAACGCGCGCAATGGCACGGCTTGCTTCGGATTAAAACTTGGTAATTTAGAATCTTGAAAGATACGCCGCGTTTTCAGCGTAAGACTTGCCGCAAAAACAGCTTGGTCCGCTCGTGCTGCGGGGCGTCAAAAAACGCTTTCGGCTCGTTGACCTCGACGATCTGTCCATCGGCCATGAAAATGATGCGGTCGGAAACTTGACGGGCAAAACCCATTTCATGCGAGACGACCAGCATGGTGATGCCGTCGCTTGCGAGTTCGACCATCGTATCCAGCACTTCCTTGACCATCTCCGGATCGAGCGCCGAGGTCGGCTCGTCGAACAGCATGATTTTCGGGCTCATGCACAAAGCACGCGCGATCGCGACACGCTGCTGCTGGCCGCCGGAAAGCCGTGATGGATATTTCTGTGCCTGATCGGGGATTTTGACGCGCTTGAGAAAGCTCATGGCGATCTCTTCGGCGTCTTTTTTTGGCATGCGTCGAACCCAGATCGGCGCCAGCGTGCAATTTTCCAGAACCGTCAGATGCGGGAACAGATTGAAATGCTGGAACACCATGCCGACGTCGCGGCGCACGGCGACGATCTGCGCGGGATTGTCGGTCAGTTCGATACCGTCGACGATGATGCGGCCGCGTTGCCAGTCTTCGAGACGGTTGATGCAGCGCAGAAGCGTCGACTTGCCGCCGCCTGAAGGCCCGCAAATGACGATGCGCTCGCCGCGCGCCACCGTTACGTTGATATCGCGCAGCGCGTGAAATTCGCCATACCATTTGTTGACGCCGATGACTTCGACAGCCGGTCCCAAGTCTGCCGATTGCAGGTCTGATGAGTTTTGCGGCGTATCCATCGTCATCCCTATCGACGGTGCGCGCGAGACAGCCGCGCCTCGACGCCGCGCGCATAGCGCGCCATGCTAAAGCAGCAAACGAAATAGAACAGCGCCGCAAAGGCGTAGCCCGTCGCGCTGCTCAACGGCGTGATCCAATGCGGGTCCGAACGCGCGGCCTCGATGGTGCGTAAAAAATCGAAAATTCCGATGACGAAGACCAGCGTCGTGTCTTTGAACAGCGCGATGAAGACATTGACGATATTCGGCAGCGCGATGCGCAAAGCCTGTGGCAGGATGACCAGGATCATCATCCGCCAATAGGGCAGGCCCAGCGCTTGCGCCGCCTCATATTGACCGCGCGGGATCGCCGTGAGCCCTCCCCGAACCACTTCCGCCATGTAAGCGGACGCGAACATTGCAACGCCGATCAGGGCGCGGAGAAGCTTGTCCGGTGCAAAACGCTCGGGAACAAATAGCGGCAGCATGACGCTTGCCATGAACAGCACGGTGATCAGTGGCACGCCGCGCACGAACTCGATGAACGTCGTGCAAAGAAGTCTGATTGTTGGATAGTGCGAGCGGCGCCCCAGCGCCAGCAAAATGCCGATCGGCAGCGAGGCGACAATGCCAACCGTCGCGACGACGATGGTGACCAGAATGCCGCCCCAGAGCGACGTCGCAACAGCCGAAAGCCCGATCGAAGGCGCGCCGCTGAGCAAGACAAACGACAGGATTGGCAGCACGATGAAGAAATAGATGGCGCCGAGATCGCGGCGCGGCGCTGATAACCATGCAAGCCAAGCGATACCGAAAGCCAGCGCAGCGAAGAAAATATCGACCCGCCAGCGCGCGCCGATCGGATAGAAGCCATAGACGAGATAAGACATCCAGACGTGGATGAAGGCCCAGCACGCACCCGGGTGCGGATTGTTCGCCGACGGCAGACAGGCTTCGCGATCGCTGCCCGACCATACGGCGTTGATGACAAGAAACCGCAGGAGCGGCGGCACCAGCCATGCGACCGCCAGAAGGCAAATCACAGTAAGCGCGATATTGCCGACAGAAGAGAACAAGTTCGCCCGCAGCCAACCGATTGCGCCGGTGCGAAACGCGGGTGGCGGCAGCGACTCGGCGAGCGCCGTGCGCAGATAAAAGCTTTCGCCCGCCGCCATCGCCTTAGCGCTCCACCAGGGCCATCGAACGCCCGTAGAGATTCATCAGCGCTGACGTGACCAGGCTGATGAAGAGATAGACTGCCATGGTGATGGCAATGACCTCGACCGCCTGGCCCGTAATGTTGAGTACGCTGCCGGCAAAGACTTGAACAAGGTCCGGATAACCGATCGCGACCGCGAGCGACGAGTTCTTGATCAAATTGAGATATTGATTGGTCAAAGGCGGTACGATGACCCGCATTGCTTGCGGCACCACGACCAGCCGTAACGTCGTTCGCGGCCGTAAGCCCAAAGCCTGCGCGGCTTCGACCTGGCCATGCGGCACCGCCACTATGCCGGAGCGTACGACCTCGGCAATAAAAGCCGCCGTATAGACCGATAGCGCGATCAGAAGTGCTGCGAATTCGGGAAGGATTTCAACACCGCCGAGGATGTTAAAGCGGCCGAGCTGCGGATAGCTGAAGCGGATTGGAAAGTCAGTGAGAAGCGTGAAGATAAGCGGCAGGCCGACGATGAAACCCAGCGCCGGCCATAACATCGGGACGCGCTGGCCCGTTCGATCCTGCCGGCGATGGGCCCAGACACCGAAGGCAATGGCAGCAGCAATACCAATCGCGAGCACGACCAGCATGGGGATGAAGGCTGTAGCGAATTGCGGCCGCGGCAGGAAGAGGCCGCGATTGTTGAGAAAGCTGCCGAAAGGCA
>DATBAD010000045.1:0-146330 GCA_036271715.1 Xanthobacteraceae bacterium | reverse complement strand
CCTTCATTTGCCGAAATGGAACTCAGTCGCGGCCGACCACTAGGTCGTCGCGATGGATCATCTCGGCGCGGCCACCAAAGCCTAGAATTCCCTCGATATCGGCAGAAGCACGCCCCCTGATCTTCTGCGCATCCTCGGCGTCGTAGGCGCTTAAGCCGCGGGCGACTTCCGCACCATCGGGCCCGCGAATGACCACGGCATCGCCGCGAGCGAATTCGCCATCGATCCGGGTGATGCCGATAGGCAGGAGGCTGTTGCCCCGCCGCAGCGCCCCCACGGCGCCGGCGTCGATGATCAGCGTCCCTTTCGGCACGAGGGAACCGGCGATCCATTTTTTGCGCGCAGTCACCGGGTTCTCGGCCGCCATGAACCAAGTGCAGCGGGCGCCGTTGGCGATGGCGTCCAGCGGATGCTCGATCCGGCCGGACGCGATGACCATGTGGGTGCCTGAACCGGTCACGATCTTGGCGGCTTCGATCTTGGTCTGCATGCCGCCGCGGGAAAGTTCCGAACCGGCGGCTCCCGCCATCGCTTCGATCTCTGGCGTCACCCGATCGACCTGGGCGATGTGTCTCGCCGTGGCTGAGGTGTCCGGCGGCGCGTCGTAGAGACCGTCAATGTCGGAAAGCAGCACCACGACGTCGGCGCTGATCATGGTGGCGACACGCGCCGCGAGCCGGTCATTGTCGCCGTAGCGAATTTCTGTCGTCGCCACCGTGTCGTTTTCGTTGATCACCGGAAGCGCGCGCCATTCCAAAAGTTTGGTCATGGTCGAACGCGCATTGAGATAACGGCGCCGCTCTTCGGTGTCGCCTAACGTCACCAGCACTTGACCGGCAGTGATCGAATGGCGCGATAGCGCTTCGGCCCAGGTACGTGCGAGTGCGATCTGACCGACAGCGGCGGCGGCCTGGCTGTCTTCGAGCTCGAGCCGTCCGGGCGGCAGCTTCAGCACGGTGCGGCCGAGCGCGATTGCGCCCGAGGACACGACCAGCACGTCGCGACCGCCGCCATGTAGCGCGGCCAGGTCCACGACCAGCGAAGCCAGCCATGTCTCATTGAGCCTGCCCGCTTTGGCATCGACCAAAAGCGAGGAGCCGACCTTCACCACGATACGGCGGAAATCGGCAAGCCGGGGCGTATTCATGGTGGGGTTTTAAAGCATGATCCGGACAAGTGGGAACCGGTTTTCCGAAAAGATCATGCGCTAACAAAAGCCAGAGCTGGCGCCCTACTCTGGCGGCACAAACGGTGAAGCGGTAGGCGGCTTGCCCGAATGCTTAAAGCTCGGCTTCCTTGCGCAGCTCGCCCTTGTTTTCCAGGCAGTAATAGCCTGACAGGCGGCTGACGAGTTTGCGGCGCTTCCAGTCGTTGAGGATGCGGCTGACATTCTCGCGGGCGATTCCGGCCATGGCGGCAAGATCGCTCTGGCCGATCTTCTGACGGATGACGATGCGGCCCGCACCGACCTCCTGGCCGAAATCCTGCGCCAGTTCGAGAAGCGTACAGGCGACGCGGCCGCGCAGCGGCAGGAAACTTCCAGCCGCGACCGCGGCGTCGGTTTCACGGAGCCGGCCCGCGATCAGCGTCACCAGGAATTTGTAGACCTCGGGATGCTTGCCGGCGAAGGTTTCGAAAGCCGCACGGCTGATAAAACTCAGTGACGAATCCCGCACCGCGACCACCGAAGCGGACCGCGGCAACCCGTCGAGGATCGATAATTCACCGACAATGGCCCCGGTGCCGAGGAAAGCCAGAATGCGCTCGGTGCCGGCGCGCGACATCATCGTGACTTTGAGCAAACCATCTTCGACGAGATAGCAGCCGTCGCCGGCGTCGCCGGATAAAAACAACGTAGCGTCGGATTTGATCTTTGTCGGCGTCGCAACGTTGAACAGGCCCGCCGAAAGATGTTCCGGAAGCCCCGCCAAAAGACTTGGTTTGTTATTGCTTGGCAGTGTGGCCATGACGCCTCTCGCTGCACGCGAACTCGCTTTGGGGTCGCCCCCCGACGAGCATTTTAAGAATGCGGCATAACGCGGCAAAGTAAAAGCCCGCCCGGAGTGTTTCATCCGGGCGGGCAGTACCCCTGCCGGGGTTTCGGGGTGCATGGGGACCAATCTATCCACCCCTAGGGCTACGCGGGTCACTGGGGGAGGTTGGGGACCAGGGGTGAACCGCGTTGCCTTGAAGACAACACCAACATAGCGGGCCACCGGTGGAACGAAGTGATTGGCATCACAGAAATTCGTTTTGTGCGAAGTGCCGGAAAACTCCGATTTTTATGGGTTTTGTGAATGCGCTCTACTTGGCTGGAAAGGGCGATTATCAGAGATTCTTGGCCGTCATGAATTCGGCGCGCGCACTTCGACACCGGCGCGCTTCTCGACCGGCTGCACGATGGTCGTGAGGTCCTTGTCCGGACCGATCTCGTCGCAGGTGAGTTTGAGCAATGCGGCCACCGCCTCGCACACCTCGATTGGCACACCGAGTGCTTTGGCTTCCGATACGAACAGATTGACGTCCTTTGCCATCAAACCCGCGGTGAACCCTAGATTGAATTTGCGCGGGATGACGCAGTCCGGGAATTTTTGCTCGCTCGCGGTGCTGCGGCCGGAGCTGGCATTGATAACGTCGACCATGGTGCGCGGATCGAGGCCGGCTTTGACGCCGACCACCATCGACTCCGAGGTCGCAGCCATCGCGGCCGCCGAGAGCACATTGTTGCAAAGCTTCATCGTTTGGCCTGAGCCCGGCCGTTCGCCGATATAAAAAAACTTACCGATCACTTTGAGCGCGGGCTCGACTGCTTCAACATCGGCGCGTGGGCCGGAAGCCATCACGGCGACCGTGCCTTTCTCGGCGCCTTTGACGCCGCCGGACACCGGCGCATCGATCTGCACGATGTTCTTCTCGGCGAGCATTTTGAAAATGCGCTGCGCCATCACCGAACCGGTGGTCGAGAGATCGACAAAGCGGCGGACTTTTTTGCCTTCGATGATGCCGTCCGGACCGGTCGCGACTTTGAGAACGATATCTGGCGTCGGCAGGCTGACCATCACGGTCTCGACAGTGTCGGCAATCTCTTTCGGCGAGCGGCCGGCGATGGCGCCGAGCGCGGCGAGATTGCCGATGGCTTCCTGACGGGTGTCGTAGACGATGACTTTGTGTCCGGCCTCGACCAGACGGCGCGCCATGTGGGCACCCATATTGCCGAGACCGATGAAGCCGATGTCCATGGAGCGCTCCCGTTGTGCTTTTTCTTCGGCAGCGAGCTTAAAGCCGGCCTAGCCGTGAAACCAGAGGACGCGACGCTAGGGCAGGAATTCCGCGCGCACCCGGTCCGTATGCTCGCCGATCGCAGGCACCGGCCCGTATCGGCGCATCGTCGATGCATACCGTTCGGCCGGCGCGGGATAAGAGACCGGCCCGCTCGGTGTGCCGATGGTGATGCGGCGCAAATGTGGATGCTGGCCGAGTTCGGCGGGGCTGTTGACGCGGGCATAAGCAATATCGGCGGCGGCAAGTTTTTGTTCAAGCGCATCGGCATCGAGCGCGCCGAACACCGCGGCGACGCGGCCGTCGGTTTGCTCGCGGCGTTTCACCCGTTCGACATTGGTGGCGAAGTTTGGATCGGCAGCGAGCGCAGTGTCGCCCAAGACTTTCTCAGCAAGCACGCGCCACTCGCGATCGCTCTGAATGGAAATCAAAACCAGCACACCGTCGCGCGTCCGAAACGCGCCGTAGGGCGAGATCGACGTATGAGCGAGCCCCATGCGCTTGGCCGGAGAGCCGCCTTCTTCCTGCAGAAGCGGCACCGTCATCCAGTCAGCCATGGCGTCGAACATCGAAATCGCAAGTTCGGCGCCTTGTCCTGTGCGCTCGCGTGCAAGCAAGGCTTCGAGAATGGCTTCATAGGCATTCATGCCCGAGGCGATGTCGACCACGGACACGCCGACACGCGCTGGCTCGAGCGTACCGGTGATCGAGGCGAGCCCCGACTCCGCCTGGATCAGCATGTCGTAGGCTTTGCGCTTCGCGTAAGGCCCGGTGTCGCCGAAGCCCGAGATCGAGCAACAGATCAGCCGCGGATTTTCACGCCGCAATTGGGCGACGGAGAAACCGAGCTTATCGATCGCACCCGGCTTCAGGTTCTGGATAAACACATCGGCGCGCGAGAGCATGGCGACCAGCAGCGCTTTGTCTTCGGCGTTGCCGAGATCGAGGACGACCGATTCCTTGCCGCGATTAAGCCAGATGAAATAGCTGCATTCGCCATGCACAAGATTGTCGTAGCCGCGCGCGAAGTCGCCTTCCGGCCGTTCGATCTTGATGACCCGCGCGCCGGCATCGGCGAGGCGGCACGAGCACATCGGCGCCGCAACTGCCTGCTCGAGCGCGACGACGAGAAGGCCAGAAAGGGGCGCGCTCAATAAGACCTCGGCAGGCCGAGGACATGCTCGGCGATATAAGACAGCACCAGATTGGTCGAGATCGGCGCCACGGTGTAGAGCCGCGTCTCGCGGAATTTGCGCTCGACGTCGAATTCCTCGGCAAAGCCGAAACCGCCGTAAGTTTGCACGCACATATCGGCTGCTGCCCAAGACGCTTCGGCGGCGAGATGCTTTGCCATGTTGGCTTCGGCGCCGCAGTCCTTGCCGGATTCGTAGAGCGAAGCGGCCTCGCGCACCATCAATTCGGCGGCGCGCATGCCGATATAGGCCCGCGCGATCGGAAACTGCACACCCTGATTCTGTCCGATTGGACGGCCGAATACCACACGCTCGCCAGCATACGCCGTGGCTTTTTCGACAAACCATTTAGCATCGCCGATGCATTCGGCAGCGATCAGAATACGCTCGGCATTCATACCGGAGAGGATGTAGCGGAAGCCTTCTCCTTCAGTGCCGATCAGGTTTTCCGCTGGCACGCGCATGTTCTCGAAGAACACTTCGGTGGTCGCGTGGTTCATCATGGTGCGGATCGGCCGGATGGTCAGGCCGTTGCCTTTGACCTCGCGCATGTCGACCAGAAACACCGACAGTCCGTCGGTGCGCTTCTTCACTTGATCGCGCGGTATGGTGCGCGCGAGAAGGAGCATGAGATCGGAATGCTCGGCCCGTGATGTCCAAATCTTTTGACCGTTGATGACATACGCATCATTGCCGTCGCGCACTGCCATAGTGCGAAGGCTCAGCGTGTCGGTACCCGACGTCGGCTCGGTGACGCCGAAGGCCTGCAGACGCAGCGCGCCGGAGGCGATGCCGGGCAGATAGCGCTCTTTCTGTTCGGTGCTGCCGTGGCGGAGCACGGTGCCCATCGTGTACATCTGCGCATGACAGCCGGCACCGTTGCAGCCGGCCGCTTGGATCTCTTCCATGATCGCGGCCGCGGCGCTCATGGTCAGGCCGCTGCCGCCGTACTCCTCAGGGATCAGCGCAGCGAGAAAGCCGGCTTTGGTCAGCGCCGCGACGAATTCATCCGGATAGGCGCGCTCGCGATCGAGCTTGCGCCAATATTCGCCGGGAAAATCCGCGCAGAGCGCGCGCACCGCCTCGCGGATCGGAGCGAGGTCGGCGCCGTCGTTCACGGCCGAACCTCGGCGCGGCCGTTGTTCACGGCGAGAACATCGCGTTCGACGACGCGCGAGCGGAAGCTCACGACATTGCCGTCGCGCCACATCTCGGTGCGCAGCGTTTCACCGGGAAAGACCGGCGCGGAGAAGCGGCAAGCAAACGAGATCATCCGCGCCGGATCGTAGCCGCACATGGTCTTCAGCACTGCATGGCCCGCGGTGCCGAAGCTGCCGAGCCCGTGCATGATCGGTCGTGGAAAGCCGGCCTTTTGCGCGACCGCAGGCTCGGCATGCAACGGATTGTCATCGCCGCTCAAGCGGTAGATCAGCGCAGCTTCGGGGCGGGTGCCGAGATCGCAAACCACATCCGGCGCGCGCTCGGGGATCGGATGCGGCTCGGGCGCCTGCCGCGGCGGGCCACCGAAGCCGCCGTCGCCACGGCAGAAGGTCGTCTGCGTCACGGTGGCGAGAAGTTCGCCGCTGGCTTTGTCGGTGATCTTGCGCTCGCTCAACACCAGCGCGCCTTTGCCCAGGCCCTTGTCGACAATCTCGATGATGCGCAACTTGCCGACCACGGCGCCTTGGCCGGGAAGCGGCCGATGCAGCGTGATTCCCTGTTCGCCATTCACCAGGCGGACCCAGTCGATGCCGGTGTCCGGCTCGCGCATCCAGAAGCCCGGGTAGCCGAGCACGGTGCCCATGGTCGGCATCGCTTTCAGATTCTTCTCATAGACGAACGGCAGTTCGTCCTCGTTCATCGGATCGTGGCCGAAGCCGATCCCGAGCGCATAGAGGATGCAGTCCTTGGCGCCGTAGCTTTGCTCTTTCGGCGGGACCTCATATGCCATCAGTTTGTCGTAGACGATTGTCACCGGCCAACTCGCTTCGATTGCGATCAGATCGGATCCCAGGAGATCACGTCGCTGGTGCGATCGAGCGGCGTGAACGAGGGCGCGAATGCGCCTTTGAGCTGCGCGTCGATTTTTTCCGGCGTCCAGCCGTCCAGGCGATGCATGGTGCGCATCGGCCGGTTCTGGTTGAACAGATAGATTTCGTTGTTGCGCACGGAAAAAATCTGCCCGCTGATGCCGTCGGCGCGCGCCGAGCCGAGATAAACGACGAGCGGCGCAATCTTTTCCGGCTTCATTTCGTGAAATGCCGCAAGGCGCGCTTTCTCTTCCTCGGTTTCGGCCGGCAGCGAATCGATCATCCGCGTCCAGGCGAACGGCGCCACGCAGTTGGAACGGACATTGAAGCGCACCATGTCGAGCGCAATGCCACGCGACAGGCCGACAATGCCCATCTTCGCCGCCATGTAATTGGCCTGGCCGAAATTACCGATCAGCCCGGAGGTCGAGGTCATATGCACGTAGCTGCCGGAATTCTGTTCGCGGAACAGCTTGGCGCAGGCCTGACTCATCAAGAAACTGCCGTTCAGATGCACGGAAATCACGTCGGTCCAGTCCGACCAGCTCATGCGGTGGAAGATGCGGTCGCGCAGGATGCCGGCATTGTTGACCAGAATGTCGACATGGCCGAAGGCATCGAGCGCCGCTTTGACGATCTTGTCGGCATTGCCCGGCTCGCTGATCGAGAGCGTCGACGCGATGGCTTGACCGCCGGCTTTTTTTATTTCGTCGACCACGGCCTGCGCTGGGCCGGCATCATTGCCGGCGCCCTCAAGGCTCGCGCCGATATCACAGACCACGACCTGCGCGCCTTGCTCGGCCATCAACAGCGCGATGCCGCGGCCGATGCCGCGCCCCGCGCCGGTGACGATGGCGGTTTTGCCTGCAACCATATTCGGCATCGGACTTACGCTCCCCACACTTCGCGGGCGACGTCGCCGATCATGCGAAGCTTCGCCCATTCCTCATCCTCGGCGAGCGTATTGCCTTCCTCGGTCGAGGCGAAGCCGCATTGCGGCGACAGACAAAGTTGATCGAGGCTGGTGTATCTGGCGGCTTCCTCGATCCGCCGCTTAATCGCGTCCTTGGATTCCAGCGACCCGGTCTTGGTGGTGACCAGGCCGAGCACGACCTGACGGTCCTTCGGCAGGCGCTTGAGCGGCTCGAAGCCGCCGGCGCGGGCGCTGTCATATTCCATGAAATAGCCGTGCACTTTGATGCGATCGAACAGCACCTCTTGCATCGCCTCGTAGCCGCCGGAGCCCATGAAGGTCGATTTATAATTGCCGCGGCATAGATGCATGGTCACCGTCATGTCCGAGGGGATGTCGGAGATCGCGGTGTTGATCAGGTCGCCATAGATGATGCCCAGCGCGTCGGGATCGTCGCCGCGGTCTTTCATCTGCAGGCAATATTTCGGGTCGCACAGCATGGCGATGAAGACTTCGTCGAGCTGCAAATAGCGGCAGCCGGCATCGGCAAAGGCGCGCACGGCTTTCTTGTAGGCCTGGCCGAGATCGGCAAACATATTGTCGAGATTCGTGTAAGCGCTTTTGTCGATCGGCGTCGGCACCGGGCGCCCATAGAGCGACGACGGCGACGGGATCGTCATTTTCGGCGTTCGCGTCGTATGCGCTTTTAAAAACCGGAAGTGCTCGATCATCGGGTGACCGGAAAATCCGATCTTGCCGCTGACCTTGGTGCCTTCGTTGCGGGTCGTCACCGCGGCAAAGGCGATGCCGGTGTCCATCGAGGTTTTCTCGATGCCGTCGAGACCCCACAAGAAATCGAGATGCCACCACGAGCGGCGAAATTCGCCGTCCGTGATCGACTGCAGTCCGACAGCCTCCTGTTTCTTGATCACGTCTTCGATGGCGCGGTCTTCAGCCGCCTTGAGGTCGGCTGTGCCGATCTCGCCTTTGGCATGTTTGTGCCGCGCCTCTTTCAGCGCGGCCGGCCGCAACAGACTGCCGACATGGTCGGCGCGATATGGCGGTTTGCTTCGTTGCGTCATCAGTGCCCCCACACTTCTTCAGCCAGTTCGACGATCATCCGAAGCTTCGCCCATTGCTCGTCTTCGGCGAGGACGTTGCCTTCCTCGGTCGAGGCGAAGCCGCATTGCGGCGAGAGACAAAGCTGATCGAGGCCGACGAATTTCGTCGCTTCCTCGATACGGCGCTTGATGTCGTCCTTGCTTTCAAGCGTTCCGGTCTTGGAGGTGACCAGCCCGAGCACGACCGTCTTATCTTTCGGCAAAAAGCGCAACGGCTCGAAGCCGCCGGCACGGTCGCTGTCATATTCCATGAAATAGCCGTGGACGTTGATCTCGTTGAATAAGAGTTCCGCCACCGGCTCGTAGCCACCCGAGGCGACGAAGTTGGAGCGGAAATTGCCGCGGCAGAGATGCATGGTGATGGTCATGTCCGGCGGAATGTCGGAGATCGCGGTGTTGATCATCGTCGCGTAAGCCTGCGGCAGCGTTGCCGGATCCTCGCCGCGGTCGCTGATCGTTTTGCGCAGCGACGGGTCGCAAAGATAAGTGAGATTGACCTCGTCGAGCTGCAGATAGCGGCAGCCGGCGTCGGCAAAAGCGCGCACCACTTTGCTGTAGGACTGGCCGAGATCGCGATAGAAGTCGTTCATGTCCGGATAGATCGCTTCCGGCACGGCATCCCGGCCGTAGCGGAAATGCAGCGACGACGGCGACGGGATCGTCATCTTCGGCGTCTGCTTGGTGTGCGCTTTCAGGAATTTGAAATGCTCGATCATCGGATGCGGCGCGTAGCCGCCGACTTTGTCGGTGAGACGAAGCAGGATCGGACGCGGCTGTGCGCCGCCGGATGAGAACTTTACCTTGCGTTCGCCGGCGTAGGATTCGACGCCGTGCAGCCGTTCGAGGAAATCGAGATTCCACGACAGCCGGCGGAATTCGCCGTCGGTGATCGATTTCAGGCCGACGTCTTCTTGCTTCTTGATGACGTCCTCGATGGCGCGATCTTCGATCGGCTTGAGCTGTTCCGTGGTGATTTCATCGCGTTCGCGCTTGGCGCGGGCGTCCTTGAGCGCCGCGGGACGCAACAGAGAACCGACATGGTCGGCACGGAACGGTGGCTTGGTACGCTGCACGTGTTTAACCCCACACTTCGTTGGCGATTTCGACAATCATTCGCAGCTTCGCCCATTGCTCGTCTTCAGTGAGCACATTGCCTTCCTCGGTTGAGGCAAAGCCGCATTGCGGCGACAGACAAAGCTGTTCGAGCGGAACATATTTGGCCGCCTCGTCGATGCGGCGCTTGATGTCGTCTTTCTTTTCCAGCGCGCCGAATTTCGAGGTGACGAGGCCGAGCACGAGCTGCTTTTTGCCCTTGGGGAAGAACCGCAACGGCTCGAAGCCGCCGGCGCGATCGCTATCATATTCGAGGAAATACCCGTCGAGATTGGTGTGGGCGAGAAGCTCTTCGGCCACGTAGTCGTAGCCGCCCGAGGCGATAAAGGTCGAGCGGAAATTGCCGCGGCAGGAATGCAGAGTGATCGCTATGTCATCGGGCTTGCCTTGCAGTGCCGCATTGGTGAGAGCCGCGTAGCGCTTCGGTAACGCGTCGGGATTGTCGCCGCGCCCGACGGACTGCTCGCGCTCCTTTGGGTCGCAGATCATGGCCCAGGCAGTGTCGTCGAGCTGCAAGTAGCGGCAGCCAGCATTATAGAAAGCGCGGATGGCATCCCGATAAGCTTTCGCCAGATCGTCGAAGAACGCATCAAGGTCTGGGTAAACGTCTTTGCTGATCGACGCGCGCCCCTGGCGGAAATGCAAAGTCGACGGCGCTGGGATCGTCATTTTCGCCGTGACGTTGGTATGGCTTTTGAGAAACTTGAAATGTTCCAGCATCGGATGGTCGGAGAAGCCGAGCTTGCCCTCGATCTTGAGCGCATGGAATTTGGTCTGCACGCCTTTGAACTGGATGCCGTGATCGGTCTCGTAGAAGGTCACGCCGTCAAGTCCGCGAAAGAAATCGAAATGCCACCAGGTGCGGCGGAATTCGCCATCGGTGGCGAGCTTGAGCCCGACTTCTTCTTGTTTCCTAATCGCTTTTTCGATCTCGCGGTTTTCGATGCCGCGCAGCGCATCCGCCGACAGCGCGCCGCTGTCATGCTTGGCGCGGGCTTCTTTCAGCGCCAGCGGGCGCAGCAGGCTGCCGACATGATCGGCGCGAAACGGCGGTGACGTACGCTGCATCGATGTCCTCCCGAATGTCTCATCTCTCCCCGCAAGCGGGGTGAGGGCGATGTTATTTGCCGCCGTCCTTGAGCACGTAGCGGCCATCGTCCATGCGGCCGAGGCGGCGCGATGTGTAGAGCGTGTCGAGCGCGCGCACGATCTCGCGGCCGTCGCGGCTGCCGAGCGCCGCCATCAGGTCGAGAAAGCTTGCCGGTCCGGCGGCAAGCGCGTCCTCGACCGACTTGTGCGGCGTTGTCTTCTTGGCGACTGGCGGCATCGGCACCGAAAACTCGAACGCGTCGGTTTTGCCGAATGGGATGGTGCAATCGAAGCCGACCTTGGCGCCGGTGCGTGCACCTTGCAGCGACGGATCAAGCGGCACGACGCGGAAGCCCGAGCCGACGATGAGATCGCGATCACCCTGAAAGCGCGTGCCCAGCGCCCAATCGGTCTCTTCGTCGGAGAACACATCGATGTCGGGATCGAAGGCGAAGACGTGTTTCGCTTCGGCATGCGAGCCAAACACGGCGGCGATGGCGTTGCGGGCATCGCCTGGCACACGCTGGCGCAGCGAAACGCGAACATTGTACATGCCGCCGCTCGATGGCGTGGCAAACACGGCAAGCGGCTCGCGCACTGCAGCCATCAAGGCGGCCCACGCCGCCGATTCCGTTTTCACCGTGGTCAATTGTGCGGTGTCGGTGGAGCCGAGATGGCGTCCGCCGATGGTCACGGTCTGAAACAGCGCGTCTTCGCGATGCGTGATCGCGGTGACATGCAGCACCGGATTGCGTTTCACCACGCCGTAATAGCCGACATATTCGCCATACGGCCCTTCGGGCTCAACGTGGCCCGCCGGATCGAGATAGCCCTCGATGACATATTCGGCGTCGGCCGGCACATGGATGTCGCTGGTGACGCATTTCACGACCGGTGCCGGCTGGCCGCGCATGCCGCCGAGAATGTCGAGTTCGTTGACGCCGGGCATCGACACCATGGCGGCGAGGAAGTCGGCGGGGTGCGAGCCGACCGCATAAGCGACGGGCACCGGCTCCCTGCGCGCGGCGGCTTCAAGATAGATCGCGCGCATGTCGCTTGGCGCGATCAGATCGATGCCGGCTTGGCGCGGGCCGCGCAGCATGATGCGGCGGCAGCCGACATTGGTGAAACCGGTGCCTGGAAACAGCGCGAAGTCGATGCCGGCGGAAATATAAGGCGCGCCGTCGGCGCCGTGCTGCAGATGCACCGGCAACGCGGTGAGGTCGGCGTCATCATCCCTGAGCACCACTTGCTGCACAGGTGCCCGCTGCGACGACACCGTGACCGGCGCATGCAATTTATTGAGCCGCGCACTGAGCACGCCGAGGAGTCCACGCTCGTCGGTATCGAGCGCCAGCCCAAGCCGTTTGCGCGAACCCATGACATTGCCGACAAGCTCGGCTTTGTCCGGTCCGGCGGATTTGAAATGCACGGCGCGCGGATTGCCGTCGAGGGCTGCCGCGACATCGATCAGGTCTGTTGGGGTGTCGCGGCTTTCGCATTCGCCAAGCGCGGTGAGCCGGTCGACGAAATTGCGCAGCCGGAAACGCTCGGTATCGACCGCAGCCGTCCTTACTGTACTCACCATCGGACGTTCCCCACACGCGTTACAAAAGCCCGCTTAGCTGGCCGCGTTTGCGGCCGATTTAGCAATGGCGGTGCGGGGGTGTAAATGCCGTTGCGCGCGGGACCGTCACAAGAGATGCTTACGCCGCGCATGACTTCGGAAGAGCGCTTAGGGAGACCGTAGGATGCCGCCCATGCTTCGGCTTTATGAGGATGTTCTGGCGAATGGCGCGGCGATGGCGCTGCCGGCATTGCCGCGGATGATTTTTGTCGTTCACGGCTCGGTCGGCATTGCCGGCAAGGAGCTGCATGACGGCGACACGTTCAACAGCGAAGGCGCGGTGACGGTTACGGCAGGAAGCGGCGGCTCCACGCTCTGGCGCTGGGAATTTTCCGCTTCCGAGAGTCCGAACAGCGCTGCGGCTGGCGTCGCCACGCATGAAAAACTCGCGGCGAAACTCGATACCCTGCCGAAAGGGCCGTTGCTCTTACGCGGCGACAGCGTCGCTTTCCCGCCGGGCGGCTGCGCCTATCTGCACCGGCATCAAGGCCCGGGTACGCGCTGCCTCCTTGAAGGCGGCATCCGCATCGATACTCACGGCCATTCGCGGTCCTACGGACCCGGCGGCGCCTGGTACGAAACCGGTCCGGATAGCGTATTCGCGCAGGCCGCGGATCGGCCGACGCGGTTCATCCGCGTGATGATCCTGCCACAGACCTATTTGGGTAAAAGCTCGGTCGAATATTTGAACGAGGAAGACAAGGCCAAGCCGAAGTCGCAGCAGTATAAAATCTTTGCCGATATGCCGCTGACGTCGTCGCCGTCTTAGGCCGTCAGAGCGCCGCGCGCTCAAGTCCGCGCGCCGCCATCATTGCGGCGATGCGCTGGCGGGCATGGAAAGCCCGCGTCTTCACGGTGTTGGCCGGCACGCCGACGATGCGAGCGACTTCGTCGATTGACTGCTCGTGATAATAGATCAGGTCGATGACCTCGCGATGCGCCGGCGACAATTGCGCGAGGCAAGCGCGCAGCGCTTCGCTGCGGTCGCTGTTCTGCATCATCGCCTCGGGATCGTCGGACGGGTCTTCGATCCGCTCGGCCATGCCCTCGTCCAGCTCATCGAAGGAGCGGCGGCGCAGCGACGACAAAGCTTTGTGCCGGGCGATGCTCAGGATCCAGGTCGCGGCCTTCGAGCGCGCCTCGAACGTGCCGGCGCTGCGCCAGACTTCAAGGAAGACTTCGTTGACGGCATCCTCGGCGCTCGCTTCGTTATTCATGAAGCGCATGGTGAAGCGGAAGACCCGTACATTATGCCGGGCGAACAGGACCCGCATCGCGTCGCGATCACCGTTGGCGATCAATCCGACCAGCGCTTCGTCTGACGTCGCTCTAGCCGTTTGCTGACGGTGCAGTGCAACACCGGGCAGTGTTTGACGGAATTCCATGAAAGCCCCTATGGCGCTCTCCTGTGGTGAGCGTGTGGAGGTTTAGAATTGTCACCGATAATTAACCATTCTCCATTGGGAAATGCCGGACATCGAAAGGGCGGAGAATCTCTATACCTAGGTATAAATACGGAGGACGCGGATACCGGTGTTTTCCGCTAGACGAGGTGCAAACAAACAAAAAGACGAAAAGGACGCGCCAAGCCGGGTGTTTATTTCGCCTCGGCGTTGCTGCCTTCTTTGAGCGCCCGATCGAGGCATTCAATCAGACTGTCCTCTGGGAACGGCTTGCTCAGAAAGCCGAAGGCGCCTGAATCCAAAACCCTGTCGCGGATATTGTCCTCGGAATAAGCGGTCATGAAAATGATCGGTGTCTGATGACCGTTGGCGATCAGGCGATCCTGCAGGTCGGCGCCGCTCATGCCGGGCATATGCAGATCGGTAATCAGGCAGGACGATTCCCAAACCCGACCCGAACGCAGGAACTCCTCAGCCGAGGCGAACACCGCAGTGCCGTAGCCGAGCGAGCGAACCAGCGTTGCTGTCGCCTCTCGTACCGATGCGTCGTCGTCGACGATGGAGATCACAGTTCGTTTCGCCAAAATGGTCCTGCCTATTGGTCGCTTCGATCTAGGAAGCGGTTGCGACGCGCACCACTGCACTTAGGCAAGTCTTGGCTATCGGCTTAGGTCGCATAACTATACTTATGTATAGCTTGTCACTGGCTTTCGCGGCGAAGGCCGAGCGCGTCGGCCATGCGCACCAGATCGGCGAGTGATTTCGCTCCCATTTTTCGCATGACATTGCCGCGATGAACTTTGACGGTGATCTCGCTCACCCCCATGGTGCCGGCGATTTGTTTGTTCATCAGTCCGGCGGTGACGAAGCCCATCACCTCCTGCTCGCGCGCGGTAAGCTCGTTAAATGCGGCCTTGAGCTTGGTGGAGTCCCCGGCGGATTTGCGGCGGGTGCGATCCCTTTCCAAGCCGACCTGGACCGCGTCCAGCATGTCCTGATCGCGAAACGGCTTGGGCAGGAACTCGACTGCGCCCGCTTTCATCGCCCGCACCGACATCGGGATATCGCCATGTCCGGTCATGAACACGATCGGAATATCGATCCCGGCTTTCGCCAGTTCGGTCTGAAAATCGAGTCCGCTCTGGCCCGGCAGGCGCACGTCGAGCACAAGACAGCTCGGCCCATCGGTGCGCTTGTGCTGCAGAAACTCGGTCGCCGAAGCAAACGCCGTGACCTCGAGCCCGATCGAACGGAACAATCGCATCAGCGCCTCGCGCAACGACGCATCGTCGTCGACGACAAAAACAGTGGGTTCGCGTTCGGGCTGGGTGCTCACGACGTTTGTGCCTCCGCGGCAGCCGGCCGGCCGATCGGCAGGACGAGGCTGAAGATCGAGCCGCGCGGCCGCGCCGCCACTGCCGAAAGCGCGCCGGCATGGCGTTCCGCAATCATGCGGCAGATGGCAAGCCCCAGTCCCATGCCATTCGGTTTCGTCGTGATGAACGCGTCGAATATGCTCTCCGCCTGTTGCGGGTCAATGCCGGGTCCGGAATCCTCGACCTCCACGACCAAGGCGTCATCGCCGCGCCGCGCGGCGCGCATCTGCAGCACGCGGTTATCATCGGTAACATCCGCCATGGCCTCGATGGCGTTGCGCACCAGATTGACCAGCACCTCCTGCAATTGGCCGCCATGGCCGATGATCTGCGGCAGTTTGGCCTTCAGCGCCGTTCGTATCGTGACGCCGTGGCTCTTCAACTCATCGCCCAGGGCCTGCAGCACGCCGAGCGCAAGCGTATTGAGATCAAGCGGTTCGTGATCCTTGTCGGCTTTGCCGAACAGCGCGCGAATGCTGTCGAACACCTGGCTGGCGCGATGGCTGTCGCGCACCATGCTCTGCAGGGCCGACCGCGTTTCGTCGAGATTGGGCGGCTCATGCTTGAGGAAACGGAGCGCCGCGCCGCCATTCGACGAGATGCTGGCGAGCGGCTGCCGCACTTCGTGTGAGATCGAGGCCGCCATCGCCTCCATATTCATCAGCTTGTTATTGCGCTCGCGCTGCAGTTCGGCGACCGAGCGGCTCAACTCGTCGGACCGCTGACGCAGCTCGGTCAGAAGACGGGTGTTCTCCATGGCGATGACCGCCTGCGAGCCGAAGTTCTGCACCAATTCGATCTGTTTGTCGGTGAAGGGGCGAACGGTTCGTCGCAACAACATAATGACGCCGATCGGATCGCCCTCGCGCAGCAGCGGTACGCCAAGCGCAGTGCGATAGCCGATGCGCTTTTGCGCATCCTTGAGCGAGTAGTCGGGGTCGGCGAGCACGTCGGCGACATGGACGGTTTTGCGGTCCATTACCGCGCGTCCGATGATGCTGCCGCGGCCGGCGTCGAACGGGATGGTGCGGGCCGCTTCATCTTGAATATGCAAGCCGCCGTAAGTGGCGATGATCCGATAGCCTTTTTCCTGACGCCGATGCATCGCGGCGAGGTCGGCATCGCACAAGCGTACTGCCAATTCGACCAATATCTCGATCACCGTCTGCAGATCGAAGGTCGAGTTGCTGATGATCTTGAGGACGTCGGCGGTAGCCGTCTGCTGCTGCAGCGACTCGCGCAATTCATTGAGCAGCCGCGTATTCTCGATGGCGACGACGGCCTGATTGGCGAAGTCCGTGATCAGCGCCACCTGCTTGTCGGTGAAGGGGCGCACCTCTTGGCGGAAAATGGTGATGGCACCGATCACCTGATCTTCCTTCATCATCGGCACGCCGAGATAGGTGCGCACGCCGCCAAGTTCGATCGCCGCGATCAGCGACGGATCGCGCCGCTCGGTGTAGTCCGGATTGTCGGCGGCGTCGGCGACATGCATCACCGATTTGGTCCGCACCATGCGGCCGATCAGGCTGGTTGTGCTCGGGCGGAACGGCGCGCGGGTGCGATAGGCGGCAAAAGCCGCCGGGGTGTTGCGCCAGGCCACCAAATAAAGTGCTTCACCATCCCAGCGATAGATATTGCCGAATTCGGCGTCGCAGAGCCGCATGGCATTGGCGAGCACCGCGTCGAATACCGGCTGCAGATCGCCATGCAGGCTCGCAATCATCTGCAGCACTTGCGTGGTGGCGCTCTGTGCCTGGACGGCTTCGTCGAGCTCGCGCTTGAGCCGCGCGGTCCCGTTCTTTCGGTTGCCGTCGGAGTGGCGCGCGGACGCGTTTTTTGCCGCGCTCCGGCGCGGTTCTTTGCGGCGCGGCTTTACTGTGCGCGCCTTGCGGCGCGTCTTCGCCGCTTTGTTACCGGAGCCCCGTCTCATCGCCACCCAGCCAAGCCTAAGGTCCAGAACCCGCATGGTAGCGGGTCGAACCGGGCAACCGGAAGTGGCTTAGTGATGCAGCCGGAGCGGTATCGCCTTACTCACACCGGCGACTAAATCGGCTTGTAGCCACGCTCCATATCGACATCGATCAGCATCGCTTTGTTGTCTTTCAGCGCTTTGCCGATCAAGTCGGTCGCATCCTTCACGGTCGCCGCGCGCTGCGCCTCGATGCCGAGCGAACGTGACAGTCCGACGAAATCGATCGCCGGATCGTTCAATTCCATGCCGACAAAGGTATCCGCTTGCTCCGCCAGTCCCCGCAGCATCACGAGGCGTTGTTTCAAAATGCGGTAGCTGGTGTTGTTGAAGATCACCCAGACGATCGGCAGCCGATAGCGCGCCGCGGTCCATAGGCCTTGGATCGTGTAAAGCGCACTGCCGTCGCCGACCAGCGCCACTACTGGGCGCTCGGGCAGCGCGAGCTTGATCCCGATCGCCGCCGGCAGTCCCCAGCCAATGCCGCCTCCGCGCAGACCGAAATAGCTTTGCGCGTCGTTGCTTTCGATCAGCCCGCGAATGCCGGGCGCCGACGACAAGACTTCTTCGATCACCACCGCATCCTTCGGCAGCATCGCGCCGATCGCTTCGAGCAAAGCGAGCGGCTGCACCGGCGTCTTGCCGGCGAGCGCACGGGCTTTGGCGCGGAACGCCTCGCGGTCCTTTTTGATCGCGTCGGTCTGGGTGGTGAGCCGCGCGTTCGCTGACGCCTTGGCGCCGGCGCTCATCCGTTTGCCGATCTCTGCGATGATCTCGGGCAAGGTTGCTTTCGGATCGCCGAGGATCGCGACCTGCGCCGGATAGTTCTTGCCGATCTGCCACGGGTCGGTGTCGAGATGAATAAGCTTCATTCCGGCCGGCCAGGGATTGACGTTCGACGGCAGCGACCAGGTGAACAGGTCGCCGCCGACGGAAAAGACGAGATCGTGCTTATCGAGCACCTCGCGCACGCCGGCTTGCGTCCGGGTCATCATGCCGCGATAGAGCGGATGTGACGCCGGGAACGACGCCGTGTTCGGAATGAATTCGACATAGACCGGCGCGGCGACGGCTTCGGCGAGCGCGGCCAGCTCTTTGTGCGCGCGGCTTTGCGCCATGGCGTCGCCGGCGATGATGACTGGCCGTTCGGCTTTCGCGAGGAGTTCAGCCGCGGCGGCGATGGCGTCGGCATCGCCGCGAATACGCGGCGCGACGCGGGTCGGTTCAAGCAGATCGATATCGGCGTCGTTTTTCAGAACGTCGCCGGGCAGGCTGAGGAATACCGGTCCGGTCGGCGGCGCCAGCGCCGTCTTGACCGCGCGATGCACATAAAGCGGCAAGTCCTCGGCGCGACGCACTTCGGCCGCCCATTTCACGAACGGCCGCGCCAGCGTCGGCAAATCTGCGGAGAGGATCGGTTCGGTGGCGAGATATTCGAGGTCTTGCTGACCGGCGGTGACCAGTATCGGCGCGTTCGCTTTCATCGCGTCGTAGAGCATGCCCATGGCATTGCCGAGCCCGGGCGCGACATGAAGATTAAGCACCGCAAGATTGCCGGAGGCTTGCGCATAGCCGTCGGCCATCGCCATCAGCGCCGCTTCCTGCAGGCCGAGAATGTATTTGATGTCGTGCTCGACCGCGAAGGCGTCCATCAGTGGCAATTCGGTGGTGCCGGGATTGCCGAACATGACCGTGACGCCCTCCTGCTTGAGGAGATCGAGGAAGGCGCGTTTTCCGGACATCACGGGCACGTTTGCCTCCCATCAAGTGTCGTCACGTGCGCGCCGCGAGGACGCGAATCCATTGGTCGCAATATTCGCAGTTTTGCGATGAGGGGACCATGCCGCGCGTGCCGGGGAATATGTTGTCGGCTGCCAAGCCGTAGCAAGCGGCGGGGTCCGCCTTCGCCCAAGAATGGCTTCGGCGTGACAGCCTTCGCTGCGCTTCGCTTGCGAAGCGGTCATCTGGCTTGCCAAGCCGTAGCAAGCGGCGGGTCCGCCTTCGCCCTAAGAAGGGCTTCGGCGTGACACCCTTCGCTGCGCTACGCTTGCGAAGGCTGGTGCCGCGGAGAGGATTCGAACCTCCGACCCCCGCATTACGAATGCGGTGCTCTACCGGCTGAGCTACCGCGGCATAATCCAGCACTTACGTCCAAGACTTGAACGAGGTTTCGACCAAAGCTTTGGTCCAGGACCAAGACTTGGAACCATGATTTGAACCGATTTTTCGCACAGGGATGTGAAAATTTCCACCTCCATGCCGGCGCGCCCGGCTCTTGCACCAAATTGCCTCGCTAAGTCAAATATCGCCGAATGACCGAGACAACCGACGCCCTGCCGCATAGTTCTCGCCTCATGCCCGGCCAGTCGGGGCGATCCGCTGAATATCTTTCCTGGCTGGGCGCAATTGGCCGCCGATATTCGCACCGTCGCCAAAGCGCATGACGCTGGTTACGTCGCCAATGCCGACTACGATACCGGCGCGGAGCTTGCGTTTTATCCGCGTAACAACATTCCGGTATTCCAGACCTCGGAAGCGATCCGCTACAACGGCCGCCCACCGATCAATCAAGACCTGCTCGCGCATACGACGGGGATTTATTTGGCGATGGAACCGTTCAACGATCTGCCCCGGGTGGAGTAGCATTTCGACTCGGTCACACTGATCGGCACTGTCTGGCGGACCCGGAACGGCGACCTGATCAAGCCGTATCGGGTCTATGCCCTAAAATGATACCGCGGCGGCGTGCCTTATTAGTCACAGGGACAGCCGTTTCTTATCAAGAATTCAGTATGTTAACGGCTTCTGCTTCCTTGATCGGCTTAATCGTGCTCTTTTGACGGCTTCAGGGAGTGCTCCGTGCGAACGACCTCGCTCAAAAGCTGGATCGCCATCGCTTTAGCGGCCGTCGCGGTTCCGAGCCTCGCCGTCGCCGCCGATCTGCCGGCGCCGGCCGCTCCACCGAGCGCACCCGCGGCTTATGCACCGCCCGTACCGGACTGGATTGTCACCATCGGCGCCGAGGGCCGCATCGTCCCGGCCTGGGCAGGCGCGACCGATAGCAAGCCGGCGCTGACCGGTTTCCCGCTGTTCAGCGTACGCAAACAAGGCTCGCCGCCCGATTTCCCCGGTGCGCGCGACAGCATCGGCTTCAGCATTTTCGATATCGGCCCGGTGAAAATCGGTCCTGCTTTCAAGTTTATTTGGAAGCGCGAGGCTGGCGACTACCGCGAACTCAACGGCCTCGGCGATGTGGACTATGCCCTCCAGGCCGGTGCGTTTGCCGAATATTGGCCGGTGTCATGGCTGCGGTTGCGCGGCGAAGTGCGTCAGGGCTTTGGCGGCGAAAAGGGCGTCACCGGCGATCTCTTCCTCGACGCCGTCGTTCCTGTCGCGCAATGGACCTTCTCGGCCGGGCCGCGCATGACACTGCAATCGACCGCCGCGAATAGTCCGTATTTCAGCATCACCGCCACCCAGTCGGCGAATTCCGGCGTCGCCGGATTGCCGATCCTGCCGGCCTACCGCGCCGGTGGCGGAGTCTATTCCTACGGCGCCGGCACGATGGTGCAGTACGCGTTCAATCAGCAATGGACCGTGCATGCGCTGTTCGAATATGAGCATCTGACCGGTTCCGTCGCCGACTCCCCGCTGGTCATCCAGCGCGGTTCGCCCGATCAGTTCACCTACGGGCTTGGCGCGACCTATTCCTTCAGCATGCATCCGTGGTGGTGACGCGTTCTTGAACGCGTCAAGTCCGCGGCATACGCTCCCCTAAACAGCAAAGCGGATCGCGCTGTCGCGCGTCACGCATTTGCATGTGGGAGGATATTCATGCTGCGCCAGAATCCGCTGACCAAAGTTATTTTGACCGCTGCCATTGTGGGATTCGCGCTGGCCGCGAGCGCGCCGGTTTTTGCACAAGACAAAGCAGCGCTGTCAGGCACAGTGCGCTCCGACAAAGAAGGCGCGATGGAAGGCGTCGTCGTCAGCGCCAAGAAAGATGGCTCGACCATCACTGTCTCGGTCATCAGCGACGACAAAGGCCATTTCAGTTTTCCAGCATCGCGGCTCGATCCCGGTCACTATACGCTTGCGATCCGCGCCGTCGGTTACGATCTCGACGGACCGAAGGACGCGACGATCGCCGCCAGCCAAGACGGCACGGCGGATATTAAACTCAAACCCGCACGAAACCTGAGCACGCAGCTGACCAATGCCGAATGGCTGATCAGCATGCCCGGCACCGACGATCAGAAACGCTTGGTGCTCGATTGCAACCAGTGCCACACGCTCGAACGCATCATGCGCTCGACGCATGATGCGTCAGAGTTCCAGCAAGTTTTCCTGCGCATGGCCGGATATTACCCCGGCAGCACGCCGCTCAAGCCGCAGCGATTGGTCGGCGACGCCGTGCGCCGTCTCATCTCGGCTGAAGAGGCGCCGAAGGCGGCCGAATGGCTCGCCGGCCTCAATCTGAGCCAGCAGGACACCTGGAGCTGGCCGTTGAAAACGCTGCCGCGGCTCACCGGCAAGTCCACGCATGTCATCATCACGGAATACGACTTGCCGGATAAACTCATCGAGCCGCATGACGTGGTTCTCGATCATGGGGGCAATGTTTGGTACTCGGATTTCGGCCAGATGTTCATCGGCGAGATGGATCCAAAGACCGGCAAGGTCACGCAGTATCCGATCCCGGTCACCAAGCCCGGCTATTCGCTCGGCACGCTCGATCTGGAAATCGACAAGGACGACAATCCTTGGATCGGCGTGATGTATCAGAGCGCCGTCGCCAGGCTCGACCGCAACACCGGAAAATTCGAGATCTGGTCGACCCCGAAGGATTGGGATTCCGATGCCGGCCAGCTCGGGCATCTCGCCGTTCAAGGCACGCCGGTCGATGACAAAGTCTGGATCAAAAATTCCGCCGGCGGCCACATCTACCGGCTCGATCTGAAGTCGAATGCTTTCGAAGATGTCGGCGTGCCGAAAGACCCGCGCACGGGCAAGCGCATCGGCACTTACGGCATCTATTCCGACACCCAGAACAATCTTTATCTGCTCGATTTCTCCGCCGGCAATATCGTCAAGATCGATGCCAAGAGCAAAGAGCCGACGGTCTATCTAACGCCAACGCCGAATTCGCATCCACGCCGTGGCCGCGTCGACAGCCAGGATCGGCTCTGGTTCGCCGAATATTTTGGTGATGCCATCGGGATGCTCGATCCGGAAACCGGCAAGATCCAGGAATGGAAAGTGCCGTCACCGTGGTCTTCACCCTACGACGCGGTTGTCGACAAGAATGGTGATGCTTGGACCGGCTCGATGAATACGGATCGTGTCTCGCGGCTCGACGTCGCCTCCGGCCAATACACCGAATATCAGCTGCCGCGGTCAACCAATATCCGCCGCGTCTTTGTCGACGATTCAAAAAAGCCCGGCACGCTGTGGATCGGCAGCAATCACGGTGCCTCGATCGTGAAAGTCGAGCCGCTGGATTGATTTCGAGTGTCATTGCGAGCGAAGCGAAGCAATCCAGTGCGGCAGCGAAGAACTGGATTGCTTCGTCGCTTCGCTCATCGCAATGACGCGGCTATTTCGCCTCAGCTCTTAATTTGAAGCGCTGAATCTTCCCCGTCGCGGTCTTCGGCAACTCGCCACGGAACTCAATCCAGCGCGGATATTTATAAGGCGCAAGCTTCTGCCGGCACTCGTCCTGCAGCGCTTTCACGCAGGCATCGCCAGCTTTGTCGGGCGCTTTGAGCACCACGAAGGCTTTGGGCTTGATCAGTGCGTCGGTATCCGGCCAGCCAACCACCGCGGCTTCGAGCACGTCGGGATGGCTTTGCAGCACGCCTTCGACCTCGAACGGTGAGACATACATACCGGAGACTTTCAGCATGTCGTCGCGCCGGCCGCAGTAGACGAAATAGCCGTCTTCGTCCTCGACATATTTGTCGCCGGAGCGCGTCCACTCGCCGAGAAACGTGCTGCGCGATTGTTCGCGATTGTTCCAATACATGATCGCGCTGGTCGGTCCGCGTACCTGCAATTCGCCCATCCCGCCGCGTTGCGTGATGACGTTGCCGTCGTCGTCGATCAGGCGGACGTCATAGCCCGGCACCGGCTTGCCGGTGGTGCCGTATTTGACGTCGCCGGGACGGTTGGAAACGAAAATGTGCAGCATCTCGGTCGAGCCGATGCCGTCGAGAACGTCGATGCCGTAGCGTTCGCTCCAGCGCTTGCCGATATCGGACGGCAAAGCCTCGCCGGCGGAGATGCAGCAGCGGATTTTTACTTCGCCGCGCGCGGGCGCGGCATTGCTCGCGAGAAACGCTGCGTAAAATGTCGGCACCGCGTAGAACACGGTGACCTGATGTTTTTTTAGAATCTCAGCAACGGCGTCCGGTGTCGGCCGTTGTGGCAGCAGCACCGTCGTTGCGCCCGCCGACATCGGGAAGGTGAGCGCATTGCCGAGCCCATAGGCGAAGAACAATTTCGCCACCGAATAGCAAACGTCATTCTCGCTGATACCGAGGATCGGCTTCGCATAGAGCTCGTCGGTGAGAGTGAGGCTGGCATGCGTATGCACGGCGCCTTTCGGCTTACCGGTCGAGCCTGAGGTGTAGAGCCACATGCATATATCGTCGCGCGTCGTAGCCGCAGTAACCGAATCGGTCTTCGCCGCCGCCAGCAGATCGGCGAAGCGAGAATGCCCTTGGGCCAAATCTTCCTGCCTAACGTCGCCGGAGACGACGACATGCGCGATATCAGGCGACGCCGCGATCGCGGATTTGAATTTCGGCAGTAACTCCTCGGACACGAGCAGAAGCCGGGCCCGCGAATCCGTCAGCATGAAGCGATAGTCGTCGTCGGTCATCAGTGTGTTGACTGGGATAGCAACGACGCCGGCCTTGATGGCGCCGAGGAAAGCAGCGGGCCAGTCGATGGTGTCGGTGAGGCACATCAGCATGCGCTCTTCGCGGCGCATGCCTAAGCTCCGCAACGCATGGCCGAAACGTTCGACGCGCTCGGCGAGTTGGCCGTAACTGTATACGCCTTGATGATCGATGAACGCCGCCTTGTCGGCGCGCTCAGCATCGAGATTGCGCTTGAGAATATCGGCCGCGAAATTGTAATCGCGCGGGATCGCGCCCACTGCGCTGCTCATGATTGTCTCCTCCCCCGTGGGCATTATGCCGATGGCGCAACCCGCCGCAATATTGTAGCCGTTTTGGCCGTCTTCCTGGCTATCGTCTCGCCTGATGTGAACGGAGTGCCCCGATGATCTTGAGCCGCGACCGTATTCTCACCACCCATGTCGGCAGCCTGCCGCGCAATGAGACTTTGAGCGATCTTTTGATCGCGCAGGATGCGGGCTCGCCGTTCGATGCCAAAGAACTCGCCGCGGAAACTGACAAGGCGGTCCGCCATGTCGTGGCGAAGCAGCAGGAAGCCGGCATCGACATCGGCAATGACGGCGAGCAGCGCCGCATCGGCTTTCAGACCTATGTGCCGCAGCGCATGACCGGCTTTGCCGGCGTATCGAAACGCCGCCGCGGCCAGGAGTTCGAGGAATTCCCCGATCTGGTCGCTTATCTGATGCGCCGTTTTCCGAGCGCGCCGAAAAGCCAGCAGGGCGCGCCGGAAGCGCAGGCCGACATCAAATATCGCGACCTCAAGCCGATCGAGGCGGAGACCGCGGGCTTCAACAAGATCGCCGACGAACTGCACGCGTTTTCCGAACGCTTTATGACGGCGCCGTCGCCTGGCATTATTTCGACCACGATGCTGAACGCACATTACGCCACGCATGACGATTATCTCGACGCCATCGCGCGCGAGATGAAGAACGAATATCAGGCGATCCACAAAGCCGGCATCGTGTTGCAGATCGACGCGCCTGATCTCGCGATGGATCGCACCATGATGTATCGCGATCTCTCCGATGCCGATTTCATCAAACGCTGTGAGCGTCATGTCGAGGCCATCAATAAAGGCATCGACGGCATTCCGCCGGAGCGGGTGCGGCTGCATATTTGTTACGGCAATTGGGAAGGCCCGCACATCCACGACATCGCGCTGGAGAAGATCCTGCCGGCGCTCTATCAGGCCAAGGTCGGCGCGCTGTCGATCGAGTTTTCCAATCCGCGCCACGCCCATGAATATTCCGCGCTCAAGCGCGTGCCGTTGCCGAAGGACATGATCCTCATCCCCGGCGTGGTCGAGACCACCTCGAATTTCGTCGAGCATCCGGAAGTGGTGGCGCGGCGGATCGAAGAGGCAGTGGAAACCGTCGGCGACCGCGAACGGGTTGTCGCTTCGACCGATTGCGGCTTCGGTACCTTCACCAAGCGCGAATGGGTCATCGAGCCGGTGGTCTGGCTCAAGCTCAAGGCGATCCGCCAAGGGGCGGATATCGCTTCGGCACGCTTATGGGGTAAGAAGGCCGCATGAGTGACATGCTGCTCTACGATTTCGGCAATTCGGTTTGCTGCCAAAAGGTCCGCATCACATTGCGGGCCAAGGGGCTGGATTGGAAATCCGTTCGGGTCGACCTGTTCAAGGCCGAGCAATACGACCCGAATTATCTCAAGCTAAACCCGAAGGGCGTGGTGCCGACGCTGGTGCATGACGGCAAGCCGGTCATCGAGTCGACGCTGATCTGCGAATATATCGACGCGGCTTTTCCGCAATCGCCGAAGCTCATTCCCGCCGACCCGTGGCTGCAGAGCCGCATGCGGCTTTGGAGCAAGATGGTCGACGAGGGTCTGTTCGAGGGTGTCACCGAGATCAGCTTCTCGGCGATGTTTCGTGAGCGGATGAGGACGATGCCGGAAGAGATCAGGCAAAGGCGTTTCCGCAATATCGGCGATCCGCGCCGCACCGATCGGTTCAAATCGACCTACGAACATGGTGTCGAGTCGCCTTTCGTGATCCACGCGGTTGCTGCCTATGAGCGTGCTTTCAAGCATCTCGAACACGAACTGCAGGAGAATGGCGGACCGTGGATCCTTGGCGCCGAGCCGTCGCTCGCCGACATTAACATGATGCCGTTTGCGGCGCGGCTTGATTATCTGGGCTTATTGGACTTATGGATCGGCGATCGGCCAAGCATCCAAAGCTGGTGGTCGACCGCCAGCGCGTGGCCGTATTTCAAATCCGGTCTCTACGATCTGATTTCCGAGGCGGAATTTGCTGAAATGCGGACGCACGGCCCGAAAATTCGCGACGGCGTCGCCGCCCATATCGCCCGGCTACGCAGCGAGGCAGCCGCGGCTCGCGCCTAGTCTTTGAAGTTCACCATCATAGGAAACGCACCGTGATTGATCTCTACACCTGGACGACGCCGAACGGCCGCAAGGCTTCCATCGCGCTCGAAGAATTCGGCCTGCCTTACACCGCGCATGCGGTCGACATCGGCAAGGACGAACAGTTCAAGCCGGAATTCCTCAAGATCAGCCCGAACAACCGCATTCCGGCGATTGTCGACCGCGACAACGGTCTGAGCCTGATGGAGTCCGGCGCGATCCTGCTCTATCTCGCCGACAAAACCGGCATGCTGATGCCGAAGTCGGGCGACGGCCGCTACAAGGTCATCGAATGGCTAATGTGGCAGATGGGCGGTCCGGGTCCGATGCTCGGCCAGGTTCATCACTTCGTGAAATACAACAAGGGCAAAGCGCCCTATGCCGAGGAGCGCTATCTCAAAGAGGCGCATCGGCTCTATGGCGTGATGAACAAGCAGCTCGGCGATCACGAATATATCGCTGGCGATTATTCGATCGCCGATATCGCGCTGTGGCCGTGGATTTCGCGCTTCGAGTGGCAGACCATCGATATGAACCAGTATCCGAATGTGAAGCGCTGGTATCTCGCCATCGCCAAGCGGCCCGCGGTGCAGAAGGGCTACAAGGTGCCGAAGGACGTCGGCGAGATTCCGCTGCCGGCGTGATGCTTCGTTCCCCGGACGCGGGGCAGCCGCTATACTGAATAAAGGTACTAGGGAGCCGACCATGGACGACATCACCAAGCGCGATCCGATCAAGATCGCCGCCGAAGACATCAATCCGCGCTACAATTGGGGCCGCCATCTACCGGTGCTCGGCACCATGGGCGTCGACTTCGAAGAGCGCGTCGATTACCGGCGCTTGCACCGTTATCGTCTTGCCCGCGCGCAGGCGGCACTCGAAGCCTCCGATCTCGGCGCGCTGCTGCTCTTCGACGATAACAATATCCGCTACGTCACCTCGACTAAGATCGGCGAATGGGCGCGCGATAAACTTTCGCGCTGGACCTTGCTGATCCGCGGTCAGGATCCGGTGCTGTGGGACTTTGGTTCGGCCGCCGTTCACCACAAGCTCTATTCGCCGTGGCTGAAGCCGGAGAATTGTCTCGCCGGCCTGGTCGGTCTGCGCGGCACCGTGGATCCTGCGTTTGGATTGATGAAGCATCACGCCGAGGAAATGGCCTCGATGCTCAAGGCTGCCGGCGTCATCAAGATGCCGATCGGCGTCGACATCATCGAACCGCCGATGATGTTCGAACTGGAAAAGGCCGGCATCAAGGTCAAGGACGCCCAGCAGGTGATGTTGAGCGCGCGCGAGGTGAAGTCCTCCGACGAGATCGCGCTCCTCAACCGCGCTGCCGCGATGGTCGACGGCGCCTACGATCTGATCAACCAAAAACTGCGCCCGGGCGTGCGCGAGAACGACATCGTCGCCGACGTGAACCACTTCCTCTACACCCACGGCTCCGACGACGTCGAAGCGGTCAACGCCATCTCGGGCGAGCGCTGCAATCCGCACCCGCACAATTTCACCGATCGTATGATCCGTCCGGGCGATCAGTGCTTCTTCGACATCCTGCAGGCGTTCATGGGCTACCGCACCTGCTACTACCGCACTTTCAATGTCGGCCGTGCCACGCCGGCGCAGCACGACGCCTATAAGAAGGCGCGCGAGTGGCTCGACAACGCCATCGCCCGCATCAAGCCGGGCGCCTCGACCGCACATATCTGCGAGGTGTTTCCGAAGGCCGGCGAGTTCGGCTTCCCGGATGAGCTGTCGGCCTTCGGCCTGCAATTCGCCCACGGCCTCGGCCTCGCGCTGCATGAGCGGCCGATCATTTCACGCGTGGTGTCGATGGATCACCCGACCGAGATCAAGGAAGGCATGGTGTTTGCGATCGAGACCTGGGCGCCGGCGACCGATGGTTATTCGGCCGCGCGCATCGAGGAAGAGGTCGTGGTCACCGACAAAGGCTGCAAGCTGATCTCGCTCTTCCCGGCCGAGGAATTGCCGATCAGCGCGAAGTATTAAGGCCGGCTTCGAATCGTCATTGCGAGCGAAGCGAAGCAATCCAGTCTTCTGAGTAAGCCGCTCTGGATTGCTTCGTCGCTACGCTCCTCGCAATGACGGCTGCTTAATCCTCCACCTTCGCGCTCGATCCACGTAGCGCCGCGAGTCGCACTTCCATCTCGTGCTTAAGATTATATTTCGGGTTGCCGAACGATTTGTTGCGTGCGGCGAGGAAGTCGCGCTGTTGGCTTTTCAGATCGGCGAGCGCCTTGCCGTTGCGGCCGCCGAGCGCGGATTTGTAGGCTCCATCGATCTCACGATCGAGCCGCGCCAGATCAGGATCGGAGCAGATCGCTTTCTCCACGGCGAGCGTCGCCGTGTGGCAATTGAAACTTGGCAGCAAATTGTCTGACGTCGCCGCAGTGCGCCGGTCGCGCTGCTGCCGCGCATCGGCGAGGTTCTCGGCGGCCTTGTCGAATTGCGGATTGATGCGCAACGCCGCTTCGTAGTCGGCAATGGCGTGATCGAGATCGTCCTTCTTTTCGTAGGCCGCGGCGCGGTTGTTATAGGCGAGATAAAATCCCGGATTGAGCGCGATCGCGCGGTCGTAATCGGCAATGGCGCGATCATAGTCGCGCTTGAAATTGTAAGAGTCGCCGCGGTCGGTGAGAAAATTCGCCTGCGGCCTGATCTTGATCGCCTCGTTATAGTCTGCGATGGCGCGGTCGTAGTCGCCGTTTGCTGCATAATCCAAACCGCGATTGTCGAAATATTCCGGCACTGTCGCGTCGAGCTTGATCGCTTCATTGTCGTCGGCCAGCGCCTGATCGGCGCGGCCGAGTTTCTTGTAGGCGGCGGCGCGATTGGTGAAGGCGTCTGAGTTCTTCGGGTCGAGCTTGATCGTTTGATTGTAGTCCTTGATCGCAGCTTGATAGTCCTTGTTGAAATAAGACGCGGCGCCGCGATCCTTGAACGCCAATGCGAAGTCGGGCTTCAGCCGCAGTGCTTCGTCGTAATCGGTGATGGCGCGATCGTATTGGCCGTTATTGTTGAAGATATTGCCGCGCGTATCGAACGCCGTGGCATCTGATGGATCGAGTGTGATCGCCTGATTGGCGTCGGCGAGCGCTTTGTCGATCCGGCCGAGCGTCCGGTAGGCGTTGGCGCGCTCGCGAAACGCGCGCGCATTTTTCGGATCGAGCGCGATCGCACGATCGAGATCGGTCAGCGCGCGGTCGGTCTGGTCGATATACCAATAGGTCGCGCCGCGATTGACCAAAGCGGCCGCGAGCGTCTGCGGCTGATCTTTGAGCGTTTCGATCAGTGCGCTACAGGCCGAGATGCGCCGCTGCGGCGGATAAGCGGCATCGTCGGTCGAGGCGCAGATATCGGAATTGGCGGCGGTCTCGGCGCGCGTGGCTGGCGCTGCCAACGAGCCGATCACACAAGCGGCGGTGAGAAGAGGTAAAACGCGACGCATCGAAGCCTCCGATACAATTCCCACCCGTAAGTCGCGTTTGCCCGGCAAAAGGTTTTGCCGTTTTACCGCGACCTTAAGGCGCGAGTCTGACCGGATTTCTTTTGTTTCGGCAAAGACTTGACGAAGCCGGGGATTCCGAACACATCCCTGTCGCGCCGCGCGCGCCAAAAAGGGACGCCATAGCCATGTCAGCAGCCGACCTGCCTAAAGTCTCCGTGACCGAACATCTGGTGGCGAAAATCGGCACGCTGGATGCGTCGAAGCTGCCGCCAGCCGTACACGACAAATGTATCGCGCTCCTGATCGACATTGTCGGTCTCGCGGTCACCGCGCGCAACGAGGACTACCTCAAAGCAACGCTCGCCGCGTGCGACGATGACGGGCCCTGCACCGCGATCGGCCATGCACGCACGCTGTCCGCGGCGGCCGCAGCGATCGTTAACGGCACTGCGATCCATGGCGAGGATTTCGACGACACATTCGAAGGCGGTCCGATCCACGCCGGCGCAGTGATCGTGCCGGCGGTGCTCGCGGCTTGCGAGCGCTATAATCTCGATGGTCACGCGGCGTTGCTCGGCATCGCGGTCGGCGTCGAAACCATGTGCCGGATGTCGACCATTGCGCCGACGCTCACCCACAAAGCGGGCTTCCATCCGACAGCCGTGTTCGGCGCGATGGGCGCGGCGGCCGGTGTCGGCGTTGCGCTGAAGCTCAATTCCAAACAGATGGTCGATGCGCTCGGCACCGTGGGTTCGCTTGCGTCCGGCATCATCGAATATCTCGCCGAAGGCGCCTGGACCAAACGGCTGCATGCCGGCTGGTCCGCGCAATCGGGCATGCGTGCTGCACTTCTCGGCCGCGCCGGATTTCTCGGTCCGCGCACGGTGCTCGAAGGCGTGCATGGCTTCTTTCACGGCTTCGCCAACACGACCAAAGGCGATTACGACGCGCTGATCGGCGATTTCGGCCAACGCTGGGTCACCGAGACGCTGGCGTTCAAGCCTTATCCGTGCGGCACGATGATCCAGCCTTATATCGATTGTGCGCGCCGTCTCGCCAAACGCATCAAGGCGGATGACGTTGTCGAGATGGTCTGCGACGTCGGTGAGGGCACGGTGCACCGGCTGTGGGATCCGCTCCTTGCCAAGCAGCATCCGAAAAACGGCTATGCCGGGAAATTTTCCTCGCCGTACTGCATCGCTGCGGGCTTCCTGCGCGGCAATGTCGGTTTGAGCGATTTCTCCGAGGAAGCAGTGCAAGATCCGGTGGTGCTCGCACTCGCTGCGAAGATCCGTTATCGGATCGATCCGCAAAATCCTTATCCGAAGAATTTCACCGGTCACATTCGTGCCACGCTGCGCGACGGCTCGGTGATCGAAGAGCGTCAGCCGCATATCCGCGGCGGCGCACATGAGCCGCTCAGCCGCGCCGACATCGAAGACAAGTTCATGCTCAACGCCAAACATGGCGGCTGGAGCACTGAGCGCGCGTCGGCGGCGCTGAAGCTTTGCGCTGGTTTGTTTGATGGGCCGGTCAAGCTCGAAGCGCTGCGCGGCTAGTTTTTCTTCTTCGGCCTTCGCGCATAGGCTTGAATGCAGCGCCGCAAGTCGATGAAATTGCGGTGCAACTGATCGAACGCAAAGCCAAGCGCGAAAAGCGGCTCGACTTCGTTGCTGCTGAGCGGAAGTGTCAGGCCCTCATGGCGCGCCGCCTCGATATCCGCCGTGTAGGCCGCAATCGCTTTCTCGAACGCATCGATCGGAGGCGGCGGGTCGCGCTGATCGAGTGCGGCCGCGCTGAGTTTAAGAAAATCGCGCGCCTCGGTGCCGACACGGATAAGCGGCCGCTCCAGGCGCTGGCGCAAGGTCTCCGGCAACGGTTGGGCGCCGGCACGGCCAAGGAGCACCAGATCGTGGCGCAGCCGCAACATCGTGCGCGATAGCGGAGCGGGGTGTGGCTGCTCGGCAAAAGTGATGATGAGTTCATGCTCCGCTTCGCCCGTAACCTGCTGAAAGTGAGCGACGGCGGCGCCGATATCGTTCTGAATACGCGCGTTTTCTGCCGGATCGATCTCATGAATGTAGCCCGTCAGCAATTTGGGTAAACCGCGCGACAGGAGTTGCAGCAGTCTGACGGCGGCGCGGAGCCGCATGTGAAAGGCGCGTTCGGGAAACACCAAGAGCGAAACGGCGACGGCGATAAAACCGCCAAGGGCCACTTCGGACGAGCGCGTAATCGCCGATTCGATCGGGCCTTCGCCGAACTGGCCTGCGATCAAGAGTACCAGCACGGCGGAGAACGGAGCGACGCGGAAATTCGGATTGATCGCGGCGGCGAGTGCTAGCGGTGCGATGGTGATCGCCAGCACCGCGGCTTGCGCTGGTGCGCTGACATGCGGAATGAGCACGCCGATCGCCGCAGCATAGACGGCGCCGCCGACGGTGCCGACGATATATTGGAGCGTCGCCCGCATCGAGCCGCCGGCGCTCATCTGCGTCACCACAAGCGCCGTCAGGATCATCCAGAGGCCATGCAGCGGCACGTTCAGCAGCTTCGAAACTCCGAAGGCCACGAGCCCGGCCGTCGTCATGCGCACGCAGAAACGCAGGCGGGCGCGTTGCGCCCCGATCTGGCGGCGGATGCGATTCCAGGTGAAGCGTTCGTTCATCCCATACGTCCCGGCGAGGTGGACAATGTAGTAGGTTGGTTGGAATTACGACTCAACCGTGACGTCTCCACCTCGTCACCACCGGGCATAGCCGTTCGAAGAACGGCGTCGCTTCGCTCGCCTATGACCCGGCAATCCATGCTGGACGTCAGGGCCGCATGGATTGCCGGATCAAGTCCGGCAATGACGCTTCGTTGAAGTCCCTATACTGTTGACATTTGTCACCAAAATAGTTACATATAATCTGCCCGCCCATGAGGGACGTTTCTAGAGACGATCCTTGAAACGGGGCGGGCGCGGTTTCCCGTATTGCCAGGGGTCGTGCCTTGGCTGCGGGCGGCTTGGGTATCAGCCCGTTCGCCCCATGGCGGACTGCGAGGTGCTCGCTGCACTGGTGCCGGAGAGGGTACTCCCGTTTGGATCCGGTGGTTCCAGGAAGCGCGGCCCAGGCCGAGTCGAAGGTGATGAGCCTTCGGCGCAGGACCGCGGTGGAGCGCCGAGAGGCGAGCGCGCTCTTTCATTCGCGCGCGGCCGTGCTTCTTCGGCACGGCATTCCATTACCGAGGCGCCTTGCGGAGCTCCGCCTCCCTTTTTGGGGAGGGCTTTGCAAGGAATGGCGTGACGCAAAACTCGGATGCAGGCGCATCGCGAGAACGATCTTGCCTATCCGCCCCGCGCTGTCGCGCGGCAGGATGAAAAGAGACCAATTTCAGATGGTTAATCGGGTCTTAACCTCGCCGCACCTATGCTGCTAAGGACACCGGTGATGCGGCGGGTGAACCCGCTGTTGACGATGTACAGGATGACCCGCGAGTTCGATTTGAATTCCATGAGCGCACCACCGGGCGCTGCGTTTGATCGCGCGCCGCCAACCGCAATGTCCAAAGCACGCTCACCTTTTGTGCGGCTGCGTGAATTGCTGGGCGACACCCAGCCGGGCAAGTCCGCGATTTCGCTCGCCGTCGGTGAGCCGCAGCATGCGATCCCGCCTTTCGTGGCGCCGATTATCGCCGCGCATGTCGCCGAGTTCGGCCGCTATCCGATGAATAAAGGCCTCGACGCTTTTGCGGAAGCCGTCGCGCAATGGCTCGGCCGCCGCTACGCCTTGCCGCGCCCGGTCGATCCGGTGACCGAAGTATTGGTGCTCAATGGCACGCGCGAAGGCCTCTTCCTCGCAGCACTCGCTGCCAAGAACTACGTGCCGCCGCGCGCAGGGCGTCCAGCAGTGCTGGTGCCGAATCCATTCTACGCGGCCTATTCCGCGGGCGCGATCGCGGCCGATTGCGAGCCGGTTTATCTGCCCGCGACCGCGGCCACGGGCTTCCTTCCTGATCTCGATACGCTCAGCGACGAACTCCTGGCGCGTACGGTGGCGCTCTATCTCGCCTCGCCGTCGAATCCCCAAGGCGCCGTCGCCGATCGCGCTTATCTCGATCGGCTGACTGCACTCGCCCGACGCTTTGGCTTTATGATTTTCGCCGACGAATGTTATTGCGAAATCTACAGCCACCATGCGCCGTCCGGCATGCTCGAAGCCGCCGGCAACGATTTCAAAAACGTCGTCGTCTTCCACTCGCTGTCGAAACGCTCGAATCTTCCGGGCTTGCGCATCGGCTTCGCGGCGGGCGACCGCAACTTCCTCGCCAGCTATCTCGAACTGCGCAATGTCGCGGCGCCGCAAGTGCCGACGCCGATGCAGCATGTCGCCATTGCCGCTTATAACGACGAGGCGCATGTCGAAGAGAATCGGCGGCTTTATAACGAGAAATTCGATCTCGCCGATCAGATCATCGGCGATCGTTACGGCTATCGCCGGCCGGCCGGCGGCTTCTTCCTTTGGCTCGATGTGGCGGCGCAAGGCGGCAGCGAGAAAGCGACTGAGTTGCTCTGGAGCAAAGCCGGCTTGCGCGTCGTCCCCGGCCGTTATCTGGCGCGCGAGCAAAACGACGGCAGCAATCCCGGCGCGGACTACATCCGCGTCGCCATGGTCCAGAACAAAGAGATCACCGGCGAAGCGATGCATCGTTTGGTCGAAGTATTGGGCTGACGCAGAATGCTGACCATGACGATAGCAAACGAGAGCGCAGCACGATGTCGATGATAGACGGCATAGCCGCGCTGTCCGGCCAGTTCGGCGGCGTTTTGCAGCGTCGATTGCGCGAAGTCGGCGGCATTGCGCTGTTGGCGCTGGCAATGATGGCCGCGCTCGCGCTCGCCACTTGGTCGGTGCAGGACCCGTCGCTAAGTCACGCGACAGATACGCAGGTGCACAATCTTCTCGGCAGCCCCGGCGCGATCGCTGCCGATCTGATGATGCAGTTGTTCGGCCTCGGCTCGCTGGCGCTGCTATTGCCGATCGCGGTGTGGGGCTATCGGCTGCTCGGCCATCGCGCGCTCAGCCGCGAACGGTTGCGGGTGATGTTGTGGCTCGGCGGCGCGGTGCTGGCCGCCGCCTTCGCCTCGTGCCTTCCGCGCACGGCGCATTGGCCGCTGCCGTCGGGATTGGGCGGCGTCATCGGCGATGCGATGTTGCGGCTGCCGGATGAACTGGTTCATGCGCCGCTCGTCGGCGCCAATCGTTTTGCCGCGGCGTTTATTCTTGGCGCGGGCGCGCTGTTCGCTTTCGCCGGTGCTGCCGGCATGCTCTGGAGCGACGCGATCGAAGACGACGACTATGAAGAGCCTGAGGAAGAAGACGCCGCCGACGAGGAAGAAGCGGGCGACGAAGGCTGGATTTCGCTCGGTTTCATCGCGCATCACTTAATGAGCCTGCGCGCTCGGCTGATGCTGTTGTTGCACTTCCGTCAGCCGCCCACGGCTGTCGCGCGCGCTGAGGGCGCTATGCCGCGGCGTCGTGTCGAGCCGCGTTTTGATCCGTCAGCCGAACGCACGCCACTCGTTCCGGATGATGAGGATGACGAGGGCGAGGCCGCTGACGCTGCTCCGCGTGCGCCGCGTAAACCGAAGGCGCCGAAGCCGCGCCGTTCCGGTAGCCGTTTCGTGCTGCCGCCGCTTGAACTCCTCGCTCAGCCGAGCAAGTCCGGCCGCGCCACCGTCAGCGCCGATACGCTGCAGGCAAATTCGACCGCGCTCGAAGGCGTGCTCGGCGATTTTGGCGTGCGCGGCGAAATCATCAATGCGCGGCCTGGTCCGGTCGTCACGCTCTACGAGCTTGAGCCGGCGCCGGGCATCAAATCCTCGCGGGTCATTAGCCTTGCCGATGATATCGCCCGCTCGATGAGCGCATTGTCGGCGCGTGTCGCCGTCGTGTCCGGCCGCAATGCCATCGGCATCGAACTGCCCAATCCGACACGCGAGAAAGTTTTTCTGCGCGAACTTCTGGCGGCGCGCGACTACGTCGATTCCAATCTGCGGCTGGCGCTCGGCCTCGGCAAATCGATCGGCGGCGAAGCGGTGCTGGTCGATCTCGCCCGCATGCCGCATTTGTTGATCGCAGGCACCACCGGCTCCGGCAAATCGGTTGCCATCAACACCATGATCTTGAGCCTGCTCTATCGGCTGCGGCCGGATCAGTGCCGGCTGATCATGGTCGATCCGAAAATGCTCGAGCTCTCCGTCTATGATGGCATTCCGCATCTCCTCACGCCCGTCGTCACCGATCCAAAGAAAGCGGTGGTGGCGCTGAAATGGGCGGTGCGTGAGATGGAGGAGCGCTACAAAAAAATGTCGAAGCTCGGCGTGCGCAATATCGACGGCTACAATGCGCGCGTCGCTGAAGCCAATTCCAAAGGCGAGAAGCTCAGCCGCACCGTTCACACCGGCTATAATCGCGATACTGGCGAAGCGATCTACGAGAACGAAGAGCTCGATCTCGAGCCGCTGCCTTACATCGTGGTCATCGTCGACGAAATGGCCGACTTGATGATGGTCGCCGGCAAAGACATCGAAGGCGCGGTGCAGCGGCTGGCGCAAATGGCGCGCGCCGCGGGCCTGCATGTCATCCTCGCGACACAGCGGCCGTCGGTCGACGTCATCACCGGCACGATCAAGGCCAATTTCCCGACCCGCATTTCCTTCCAGGTCACGTCGAAGATCGACAGCCGCACCATTCTCGGTGAGCAGGGCGCCGAGCAGCTCTTGGGCCAAGGCGACATGCTCTATATGGCGGGCGGCGGCCGCATCAGCCGCGTGCACGGGCCTTTCGTTTCCGACGAGGAAGTCGAAAAGGTCGTGCGCCATCTCAAGGCGCAAGGGCAGCCGGAATATCTCGAAGCCGTCACCGCCGAAGAGCCGCAGGACGAAGACGGCAACCCGATCTTCGATTCAACGGCCATGGGCGGCGCCGAAGGCGGCGACCTTTATGCGCAAGCCGTGCAGATCGTCACCCGCGACCGCAAAGCTTCGACGAGTTACATTCAGCGCCGATTGCAGATCGGCTATAATCGCGCCGCTTCGCTGATGGAGCGGATGGAACAGGAAGGCGTTGTCGGCCAGCCTAATCACGCTGGGAAACGTGAAATTCTGGTCGAGGGGGCGCAAGACGATCCCTTTTGAGATCTCGGTTACGAATCGTTATTGAGAATCAAGAGATCGCCGGTTAAGCCGGATTCGCAAGCCGCGAATTCGCCATAACACGCCTTTAGCGGATAGTGCCGGGGTGGCGGATTGCAGCGAGAACGAGGGATCATGATGACGGGCCGTATCAACGGCGCAGCCAGGCTTGGTTCGGTGCTTGGCGCGGCGGGCGTGACCGCCGGTCTCGTCGCTTTGGCTCTCGGCTCTTTCGCGCCAGCCGCTTTTGCTGAGAACGTCCCGCTGCCGACACCGGCGCCGCAAAGGTCGGCACCTGCGGCGGCGCAACAACAGGCACCGGCCGGAGCGCCTGCCGAGCACAAAAGCTTCTTCCCGTTCTCGCTGCCGGGCCTGGCGCCGCGGGCGACCGCGTTCGATGCCAAGCAGCGCGCCATTGTTGACCGCATCAGCCAATATCTGTCGAGCGTGCAGAATATGGTCGGCCAGTTCGTGCAGATCGGCCCGGATGGCGGCCGCACCGAAGGCACGTTCTACATCCAGAAGCCCGGCCGGGTGCGCTTCGCCTATAACCCGCCGAGCCCGATCGACATCGTCGCCGACGGCTCGTCGGTCGTGGTGCGCGATCGCAAGCTCGCCACGCAGGACTTATTCCCGTTGTCGCAGACGCCGCTGCGTTATCTGCTCGCCGACCATATCGATCTCATGCGCGACACCGACGTGGTCAGCGTCAATGCCGACGACACTTTCGACACCGTGACCCTCGAACAAAAAGAACTCATGATCGGCACCAGCCGGTTGATGATGATGTTCGACGCCAAGGACCTGACGCTAAAGCAGTGGACCGTCACCGATCCGCAAGGCTTCGACACCACGGTCGCGGTCTATAATCTCGACTCGACGAAAAAGCCCGACCCCAACATGTTCGTCATCAATTACGAGCGAAATTCGGGGATAAGCAATCAATAACCGGCAGGTGCGTAGCGCGCCGCGCACGTGATGCCTATATCTGTCTGCATCAATCAGCAGACGCCGGTTATCTCTTCCCGTGAAGCTTCTCGTTACATCCTGGAACATTAATTCGGTGCGGCTGCGCATCGATCTGGTCGCGCGCTTCATCAAGGCCGTGCGGCCCGACGTTATTTGCCTGCAAGAGACGAAATGCCCGGACGACGCGTTTCCGAAGAAACGCTTCAAGCGGCTCGGCTATGAGCACATCGCGCTTAATGGACAGAAGGGCTATCACGGCGTCGTCGTCGCTTCTCGGCTTCCGTTCGAGAGTTCCACCACCCAAATCTTCTGCGGCAAGAAAGATTGCCGTCATGTGTCCGCGGTGTTGGGTGAGCGCGCAGGACTGCGCGATCCGATCACTGTGCATAATTTCTATGTGCCTGCAGGTGGCGACATTCCCGATCCGGCCGTAAATCCGAAATTCGCGCATAAGCTTTCGTTTCTCGACGAGATGCGCGAATGGGCGGGGCTGCGGCCGGCGACGAATGATCGCGCGATCCTGGTCGGCGATCTCAATGTCGCGCCGCTCGAGCACGACGTCTGGAGTCACAAGCAGATGCTGCGCGTGGTGTCGCACACGCCGGTCGAAGTCGAAAAGCTTAACGCCGCTCGCAAAGCCGGCGGCTGGATCGACAGCATGCGCGAGCTGACGCCGGAGCCGACCAAGCTCTATACGTGGTGGAGCTATCGTGCGGCGGACTGGGAAGCGTCCAATCGCGGACGCCGCCTCGATCATATCTGGACCTCGCCGATGCTCGCCGATCGTGTCGGCAGCATCGCCATCGCTAAGAATTTCCGCGGCGCAGAGCGGCCGTCCGATCATGTGCCGGTGACAGCGACGCTGGACGTTTGAGAGCTAGCGCGGTCCGGTGCCGCGGGCGAGAACGGCGCGCACATTATCGAGATCGCCTGCCCATTGTTCGGCCCGGTTGGCGATCAGTTCACGCAAACGCTGTGCGGCGTCGGGAAAGCTTTCCAGCATTTTGACGAACATCGCGCGCGAGACGCGGAGCACGCCGGAATCTTCGAGTGCGGTCGCCGTCACTGGACGTAGCGTCTCGGATAGCAGGGCCGTTTCGCCAAGCAGCGTGCCGGGTTCGGCGATCATGGCGCCATCAGGCAGCCGATCCGATCTCAGATCGAACGAGCCGTATTGCAAGATATAGGCGCAGTCGGCGAGGTCGCCGGCGGCGAACAGCAATTGTCCTTCCTGCACCGTGTAGCTCTCGGCGCCGATCGCAAGAATGCGCAGCGCGCCGGTGCCAAGCTGTTGCAAGAACGGCACCTGCTCCAGGAACGCGATGTCATCCTCGATCGCCATGCGGATCCGCGGTTACGGCACGAGTTTGTAGCCGCCGGCCTCGGTCACCAGGATCGACGGCGCGGCGGCATCCTTCTCGATCTTCTGCCGCAACCGATAAATATGCGTTTCCAAGGTGTGCGTGGTGACACCCGAATTGTAGCCCCACACTTCTTGGAGCAGCGTTTCGCGCGACACCGGTTTCTGCCCGGCGCGGTAAAGGTAGCGCAGGATCGACGTTTCCTTTTCGGTCAGCCGCACCTTGCTGCCCTTGGGATTGAGCAGGAGCTTCGAACTCGGGCGGAATGTGTAAGGGCCGATGGTGAAGACCGCGTCCTCGCTCGCTTCGTGCTGGCGCAACTGCGCACGGATGCGCGCCAGCAGCACAGCAAAACGGAATGGCTTGGTCACATAGTCATTGGCGCCGGATTCGAGGCCGAGAATGGTGTCGGAGTCGGTGTCGTGTCCGGTCAGCATGATGATCGGCGCCTTGAAGCCATTCTTGCGCAGGATGCGCACGGCTTCGCGGCCGTCGATGTCGGGAAGGCCGACATCCATGATGACAAGGTCGATCTGACCGGTCTTCGCGGCCTGCACGCCTTTGGCGCCGCTGTCGACTGCTTCGGCTTCGAACTCCTCGTGCAGCGACAGCTGTTCGGTCAGCGCTTCGCGCAGGTCGGTGTCGTCGTCGACGATCAGGATCTTCCGCGTATTCGGCATGAATCCAGTGCCCCGAAGCCCTTTTGCCGCGCCAGCCGGCGCGAAGTAGAACATCCAAGGATACAAGAGCTTGGCGTGATTGGGAAACGGAACGGCGGAGCGATGCCTGCGCTGCGATCGATCTGGGTACGGAGACTGCCGGGCCGGCGCTCGCTAGGCTTGCTGATCGCCGGCCAGCGCGCGATCCCCGTTGCGCTCGGCCGCACTGGCGTCAAAGCGAACAAGCGCGAGGGCGATGGCGCGACGCCGGCAGGCCGTTTCCATCCGTTGCGTTTATGGTGGCGCGCCGATCGCCTGCCGCGGCCGCGGACATCGCTGCCGGTGCGCCGAATAACAGGCGCCGACGCCTGGTGCGAGGACCCGGCGGATCGTCGTTACAACCAGCCTTTCCGGCGCGGGCAGCAGGAAACAGGCGACCGGCTGCGGCGCACCGACGGGCTCTACGATGTGATTGTGGAGATCGACCACAATGCCCGCCCGCGCATTGCTGGGCGCGGCAGCGCCGTCTTCATCCACGTCGCCCGGGACGGTTTTGGCCCCACCGCCGGCTGTGTCGCTCTGCGACGCGCTGAGATCGTCCAGCTGGTCGCGCGCTTAAATCGAAGAACAAAAATCAACATTCACTTCTAGTGAGCGTTTGTGCGCCCGCCAAAAATGGCTGTCCCGACCCGGACATGAGTAGCGCCAAAGGCAATGGCGACGGAAAAATCCGCGCTCATGCCCATCGATAGGAATTTGAGCCCGTTCCGCTGCGCGATTTTGGCCGTCAGCGCGAAATGCGGCGCTGGTGCTTCGTCATGCGGTGGGATGCACATCAGGCCCGAAACGGTCAGCCCGTACCGGTCGCGACAAGCGTTGAGGAAAGCGTCGGCGTCTTGTGGCAACACGCCGGCTTTTTGCGGTTCCGCACCGGTATTGATCTCAACGAAAAGCGTTGGCCGGCGCGATTGCTTGGCGATTTCCTTGCCGAGCGCTTCGGCGAGGCTTGCCCGATCGACAGAATGGATTGCGTCGAACAACGCGACCGCCTCCTTCGCTTTATTCGATTGCAGCGCGCCGACGAGATGCAATTCAAGGCCGGGATGGCGCTCCAGCAACGGTGGCCATTTGGTCTTGCTCTCCTGCACGCGGTTCTCGCCGAAGATGCGCTGGCCTGCAGCGATCACCGGCTCGATGGCGTCGGCTGTGAAGGTTTTCGAAATCGCCACCAGCGTCACCGATGATTCGTCGCGCCCCGCTTCCCGGCAGGCCCGCGCAATATCAGCGCGGACGGCATCGATCCCTTCCGGTTTGGTCATGCTTTCCATTTCGTCAACCGCCTGCGCATCGATTCAAATTTTAGCGAAAGCGCGAAGCCCACTTTTACGCCTGTCCGCTAGTTTGTCGAACTGGGGCCGGGGTTGAGAAATGTCGAGTAGCGATAAACTTTCGCGACCAGTGTTGGGGCGAGGCAAGCCTGCGTTAAGCATTCGCGCCCGTCTGATTATCCTCGCTTTGCTCGCCATCGCGCCGCTCCTTCTCGAGCGCGTTCACGGTTTGGAAAAGACCCGGTCAGAACGCATCGCGCGCGCCAACAACGAAGTGATGGACCTCGCCTGGCGCGGCGTCGAGGCGCAACGCGAGATCGTCTATTCAGTGCGCGGTCTGGTGCAGATCGTGTCGCGCGTCTACGCCAAAATGCCGCTCGAAACGCCGGGCTGCAATTCGTATCTCACCGATCTCACTGCCAACATTCCATGGATCCGTGACGTGTCCGTGGCGGCCACCGACGGCCGGATCACGTGTTCCAGTCAGCCGCTGGCGATCGGGCTGAATGTCTCCGACCGGCCGCATTTCCGCGCGGCGCTGACGTCGCGTGAATTCGGTTTGAGCGACTATCTGATCAGCCGCGCACGACAGGTGCCGAGCGTCGTCGCAACCTTCCCGATCGTCCGCGACGACGGTTCGGTCAGTGGCGTCGTACTAGCGGTCATCAATCTGGAATGGATCGGCGATCTTGCCGCGACTGTGGCACAGCGTGCCGGCGCGACAGTGATGATGCTCGACGGTGGCGGCACGCTCATTGCCGGCTCTCCGGACCAGCAAAACTACGTCGGCAAGCGTTTCGGCGCGCATGTTCTGACGCAAGAAATGTCGAAGGACGACGAGGGCTCGGTCACGCTGCCAGGCTTCGACGGCATTAAGCGGATCTTTGCCTTTGTCCGCGTGCCTTGGACACAGGCGCGTTTGGTCATCGGTCTCGATGAAGACCTCGTGCACGATGACATCGATCGCGAAATCGATCTCGCTTATTTGCAGCTCGTGGTGTTCGGTCTGTTTGTTTTGATCGTCGCCTGGTTCGGCGGCGAACAGCTTGTGGTCAAGCCGATCCGTTCCTTGGTTCGCACTGCCACACGTTTCGGTCACGGTGATTTGCAAATCCGTGCGTCAGAGGAGCCGTGGGTGGCGGAGTTTGCACCACTCGCGGCCGCGCTCGACGACATGGCATCGAAGCTCGCCACGCGCGAGGAAGAATTGCGGATCGCCAACGAGCACCTCGAAGAGCTGGCGAGTCTCGACGGACTCACCGGGCTTGCCAACCGGCGCGCGTTCGATCGTGGCATTGAGCGCGAATGGCAGCGGCTGCAGGAAAGCCGGAAGCCGCTGGCGCTGATGATGGTCGATATCGATCATTTCAAGCTGTTCAACGACCGTTACGGTCATGTCGCCGGCGACACTTGCTTGCGGGCGGTTGGCGAGACGCTGTCGCTGGTCACCTTGGAAGAAGCCGTGCTGGTCGGGCGCTATGGCGGTGAGGAGTTTGCACTGCTTCTGCCGGGGCTGAGCATCGAACGTGCGGCGGAACTCGCGGAGGAAGCGCGGCGGGCGATTGAAGACCTCGCAATCGCGCATTCGGAAGCGCCGTGCGGTCATGTCACCATCAGCGTCGGCGTCGAAGCCATGATCCCCGAGCGCTATAAATCGCCCGCCGATCTGATCGAGGCCGCGGATAGCGGGCTCTACGACGCCAAGCGCCGTGGCCGCAATCGCGTTGTCGCGAATTTCGGTGAGCTGTTGCGCCAGGCTTCCTGAAACCAGCCTCCTAGTCGCGCCTCCCGCCATTTCCGCACCGGCAGGCGAAACGGCCGCAAGGCAGCCCTACCGATTTCGCTTGGCTCGATCGGCGCCGCGGCGCTAAATTCGCGCCCGGAAACGCCATGTCAAAAACCGTGTCAAACACGTCAGCACGTACGTTATTCGATAAAATCTGGGACTTTCATCGCGTCGGCCAACGCGCCGACGGGCGTGACCTGCTCTATATCGACCGTCACGTCTTGCATGAATTGCATGCCCACCACGCCTTCGCGCAATTGCGCAAGCAGGGACGCGGCGTGCCGCGGTCCGATCTAACCTTCGCAGTCCAGGATCATACCGTCGCGACCAAGCCCGGCCGCAACGACGAGACCTATCCAGGCGGCACCGCCTTCATCAGGGCGATGCGCGAAGGCTGCCGCGAATTCGGCATCCGCCTGTTCGATATCGACGATCCGGAGCAGGGCATTTCCCATGTGGTGGCGCCGGAACTCGGCATCGTGCTGCCGGGAGCGACGCATGCGGTGCCGGATAGCCATGCCAGTACGGTCGGCGGCGTCGGTGCGCTCGCCTTCGGCTGCGGCACCAGTGAGCTTGCCCACATTCTTGCGACCCAAGTCATTGCAATGAAGCGTCCGAAAAGTATGCGGGTGCGACTCGACGGCAAGCTCGGACCGCATGTCACCGCCAAAGACGTTGCGTTGCGGCTGATTGCCGAACTCGGTGTTGCCGGCGGGCGCGGTTATGTCGTCGAGTATGCCGGTTCTGCGATCGCTTCGATGCCGATCGAGCAGCGCATGACGCTGTGCAATCTCAATATCGAGATGGGCGGCCGCTCCGGCTTTGTGGCGCCCGACGACACGACGTTCGATTGGCTCAGTGGCCGTCCTTATGTACCGCAAGGCGCGATGTGGGATCGCGCGCTCGAACACTGGCGCACGTTGAAGACCGATGACGGCGCCGTCTTCGATCGCGACGTTACGCTCGATTGCGCATCGCTCGAGCCGCAGATCACCTGGGGCACGGATCCAAGCCAGGTCGTCGGCATTTCCGGCCACGTTCCGGATAGCGCCGCGGTCGAGCCTGGCCGCCGCGCGGCTGCCGAAAGCGCGTTCGCCTATATGGGCCTCACGCCGGGTACGCCGCTTGCCGGCCTGCCGGTCGGACGCGTCTTTATCGGCTCTTGTACCAATGCGCGGCTGCCCGATCTTGAGGCCGCGGCTGCGGTGGTACGCGGCCGCCGGGTGGCTGAGGGCGTGGTCGCCATGGTCGTCCCAGGCTCGTCGACGGTGAAGCGCGAAGCCGAGGCCGCAGGTCTCGATCGTGTCTTCCGCGATGCCGGTTTTTTCTGGGGCGAGGCCGGTTGCTCGATGTGCGCCGGCGGCAATGGCGATCAGGGCGATCCAGGCCAGCGCTGCGTTTCGACCACCAACCGCAATTTCGAAAACCGCCAAGGCGTGAAGGTGCGCACGCATCTCGCAAGCCCCGCGACCGCTGCAGCCACAGCTATTGCAGGTCGGATTGCCGACGTTCGACAGTTGGTCGGCGGAGCCGCTTGATGCAGCCTTTTGTCAATCACACCGGCATCGCCGCGCCGATGCTCAAGGACGACATCAACACCGATCAGGTCGCGCCGATATTGCATGGGCGCGGCTTGAAGGACGATTATCAGGCCATGCTGTTTCATCGCGCGCGCCTGCGCGAGGACGGCAGCGAAGATCCGAATTTCGTGCTGAACAAGCCGCAATTCCGCAACACCGGAATTCTGGTGACCGGTCAGAATTTCGGCGCTGGCTCATCGCGTGAATCGGCGGTCTGGAGCATGATCGCCAACAATATCCGTGTGATCGTCGCGAAAAGCTTCGCCGACATCTATCGCGAAAATTGCCTGCAGAACGGCTTGCTGCCGATCGTGCTGGCGCCCGACGACGCGGATGCGTTCATCGCTCGTGTCGTTTCCGTAGATGGTGCGTCGCCTTTCACCGTCGATCTGGTGACGCAACGCATCAGCGGGCCGGGCGGACCGGATGTCGCATTCGAAATCTCAGGTCCCGACCGCACGCGGCTTCTTGAAGGCCTCGACGACATCGGACTAACGCTCAAACACAAAGACGATATCGCCAATTGGGAACGCCAAGCCGCAGCGGCCCAACCGTGGCTGCTGACGGTTCACGACAGCCGGCGCTAACCGGTCAGCGCATTATTTTCATTAAGGGAGAAGCGCCATGAGCGTGCGGAAGAAATTGCGGGCGATAATGTCGGGCAAGAAACTTGTGCTGTTTCCCGGCGCCTATGACGGCCTCTCAGCACGCATCATGGAAGCCGAAGGTTTCGAAGCGCTGTGCGCGGGCGGCTATGCCGCCATCGGCTCGATGCTCGGACAACCGGACATGGGCCAGTCCAATATGCGCGACTATGCCGACCACTATGCACGCATCTGCGGCGCAGTGAACATTCCAGTCTATGTCGACGCGGATACTGGCTTTGGCGGCGTCAACAATGTGCGCCAGATGGTGCGCGCTTTCGAGGCCGCAGGCGTCGCTGGCGTCTTTATTAGCGACCAGGTCTTCCCCAATCGCTGTGGCTATCTGCCGGGCAAGCAGGTCGTGCCGGTCGAGCAAATGCTCGCCAAGGTCAAAGCGGCGCTCGATGCCCGCACCGATCCGGATTTCTTCATCGCCGCGCGCACCGACGCTGCGGGTGTCGACGGTCTCAACGCCGCGATCGAACGCAGTCAGCTTTTCATGGCAGCCGGCGCCGATATGGCGAAGCCCATGGGAGTAGACACCATCGACGACATCAAGCGCGTGATCCGCGAAGTTGGCGGCCCGCATATGGCGACACTGTCGCAAGCAGCGGGCAACAAAAAGCGCAGCCTCGAAGACCTCGATGCCGCCGGCGTGGTCGCTGCGACGTTCCCGTCAGTCGCGTTGTTTGCCGCCGCGAATGCGGTGCGCAACGTGCTGCGCATCCTCAAGCGGGAGAACTCACTCACCGCGACCTTCGACCACCTGCTGCCGCTTGACGATTATTACGAACTGGTCGGCCTCAAGGACATGCTGACCCGCGAAGAGGCCTATGACCGCGCCGCGGAAGGTCTCGTTCAGAAGCGCGCTGCGGAGTAGCCGGGTTTCAACGCAAAAGGGGCCTGAAACAGGCCCCAAAAAGAAAGGGGCCGGCACAAGGCCGGCCCTTCCCCCGTTCAGTGCCTTACGGCACCTTAGCCCTTGGTAACGACCGGCGGCGGGGCTTTGCCCTTGCCGGTTTGGGCGCAACCGGCGATGCTCAGAAGAGCAAGGACAGCGGCCGTAGCTAAAGCAAACTTCTTCATAGGGAACTCCCCCTTGTCATGACGAGGTTAACCATACAGAGGGGGGCGCTTATCCTCTAGTGCAGAAAAGACACAGTCTCGATCTGATTGTGCCGCGTTGAAGTTCCGAACACGGAGAATTTTAGGAAATAAGAAAGGTTTGACTAAGGCTTAGGCAAATATGCCCGCGGTTGCAGGACGTTTGGTTGAGTCCGCCAGATTGCACGTCTATCGACAGGCGATGTGCTTGATTCATGGCGTTCTTCGCCGACAAAAAAGCCGACGTTGCAAATATGCCTCACCGCACAAAATCTACGGTTCTTGCCGAACATTTGCCATGGGAGCAGGGCCAAATCTTGTTACCATTCGGATGTTAGGCGCTTTGGCCAAATTCCGAATTGCGGCAAGCCAAAAGCGGCTGGCCCGCTGTGAATTGTGGGGACTTTCGCCGAACGATCGCCTCGAGCCTCGTTCTGGCCGAGCGGAGAGTAAAATGCGGCAGCACAAGCGAAGCGGCTTTTTTCGGTCCGGGCTCCTGGCGCTCGGAATATCCGTTGCACTGACGGCGGCGGCCACGGTGTCGGCCGGGGCGCAGGATGCTCCGAAGATCACCCGGTCCGCAAGCAACAAGACGCCGGTGGTTACCAGCGGCTCCGGACCGTATTACATCGAATTCCGCGCCCGCTACGCTTGGGACTACGGTCACACTTATATAGTCCATGGCCGCGTCGGCGAAGCGCCGACCAAAGCCAGTGTCGCCGGCCTGTCGCCGGTCGGCGATGACGCGACGGCCTGGGTGATCGGACATTATGTGCCGGTGCCCGCAGAGACCGGTTGGACCGACGGCGATCTTGAAGACAAATACGTCACCGCGCGCTACCGCGTGCTGATGAGCAAAGACCAATACGATCGCACCATGGGCTTTGTGCGCGATCTGCAGTCGCGCTCGCATACCTGGAGCGCCGAGCTTTACAACTGCAACGCCTTTGTCGGCGACGTGGCGAAGTTCATGGGCATGAAGGTGCCGGCGTCTTCGCTGATCTATCCAAAGATCTTCGTTACCCATATGCGCCTGATGAATACGGGTCATCCGGATGCCGACGAAACCTTGACCGCCGACAACGTCAAGGAAATGAGCAATCCGACGCGCGACGGGCGCGCGATGATCAACAACAAGGTCTATACGATCCGTCCCGACGGCACGCCGGCATCGCAGGTCGCGGCATCGTCGCCGCCGCCTGCCGCGCCATCTCCGGCGAAAGTGTCGATCGGCAGCATGCAGGTGTCGGGCAAACCGGCTCATCCGGCTGCGGCCACTGCGCCTTCCAACTAACGAAAACGACGGCCCCACGTGCAAGATACTAAGTTTCTGACGATAGCCGCTTTGGCGGCGGGCGTTGCGCTTTCCGCGTTCGCGCTGTCAGGCTGTGCCACGACGTCGACGGGCACGGCCGCCGCGTCCGGCAGCAACGCGACCGCATCGTCCTCGGGCGGACCGCAACGCGAACTGACGCCCGCGGAAAAGAAAGCGATCATCGACTCGGTGTCGCCGTCGTTGCGCAATCCGGCTTCAGCGAAGTGGAAATGGAACACATTTCCTTCGGTCGTGACCGAGTCTTCGGTCAATTATTGTGCGACCGTCGATGCTGGCAGTCCCTATGCCGCTTATAACGGCCATCAGGCTTATATCGTCGAGGCCCAGATGGCCGGTGGTCATGTCACCGGTGCCGTTATCGGACTTATCGCCGGCGGCAAGGATTTCGCGATCGTCACCACGATGTGCCAGAAATACGGACTCGATCCCAAAACTGCCAGCTAAGCAATGTCAGCGGATCGACGCCAAGTGAAGAACGCGCGCTGAAATTTCAGCGCGCTCCTCAACAATTAGTGTGGTGACCACTCTTCGGCGCTGGCGCCGGCGAGCGACTGCACGCGCGCTTCGTCGGCCGCAAGCTCGTTCGCTGGGCCGGAATAGACCACATGGCCATCGTCGAGCACGTAAGCATGGTCGGCGACTTCGAGGCTCATGCGCACATTCTGCTCAACCAGCAGCACAGAAATTCCTTCAGCACGCATTTGCGCGACGATGCGGAAGACCTCGCGCACGATCAGCGGCGCCAGTCCCTGTGACGGCTCGTCGAGAATGAGGAGCTTGGGATTGAGCAGAAGCGCGCGCGCGATCGACAGCATCTCCTGCTCGCCACCGGAAAGCTGCCGCCCGCGATTAGACTTGCGCTCTTCGAGCCGCGGGAACAGCCGATAGACGCTGGCAATCGTCCACGGTCCGGGACGCTCGAGCGGCACCAGCAGATTTTCTTCGACGGTGAGATTGGGGAAGATCTTGCGGCCTTCCGGCACATAGCCGACGCCCATGGCGGCGACGCGGAATGGCGGCAGGCCTGTGGTCGCGGTGCCGAATATGGTGACCTTGCCTTCGCGTGGTGGTGTCAATCCCATCAGGCTGCGCAACGTCGTTGTCTTACCGGCGCCGTTGCGGCCAAGAAGCGCCGTCACTTTGCCTTCGGCGGCTTCAAGGCTGACGCCATGCAGGATGTGGCTCTTGCCGTAAAACGTGTGGAGACCTTCGGCGATCAGGGCTGCGGTCATGATGTCCTCACGCAGCCTGACCGAGATAGGCGGTCTGCACCGCTTTGTTGGCGGCAATTTCCTGCGGCGTGCCTTCGGCGAGGAACTTGCCCTGATCGAGCACCATGATGCGGTCGGCGAGGTGAAACACGACCCGCATGTCGTGCTCGATCAGCACGATGGTGAGCTTGGCGTCCTTGTGCAAACGCCGGATCAACTGCGTGATGTCGTAAGTCTCCTGGTCGCCCATGCCGGCGGTCGGTTCGTCGAGGAGAAGCAGCCGCGGATTGAGCGCGAGCGACATCATGATCTCTGTCGCGCGCTGATCGCCGTGCGAGAGTTCGCCGACTTGGCGCTCGGCCTTAGCCGTCAGCGAGCCCATCTCCAAAAGCTGGTCGACCCGCTCACGGATTTTTTGGTCCTCGGCTTTCGACAGCCATGGCCGCAACCGGAATCCCGACGCGACTTCGACAGGGATACGCAGATTTTCCCGGATCGACAGTTCGGGGAAAATCTCGGTGACCTGGAATGTTCGCGCCATGCCGAGCCACACGCGTCGCGCCGGCAACAGGCCGCTGATGTCATGGCCATCGAACAGGATGCGGCCGGAGGTGGGCGCGAAGAAACCCGTAATCAGATTGAAAAAGGTTGTCTTGCCGGCGCCGTTCGGGCCGATAATGGCGCGAACTTCGCCGGGCTGGACGGTCATCGAGATATCGTTGACGGCGACCAGGCTGCCGAAATGTTTGGAGACGCGATCGACCTGTAACAGACTCACGGTGCGGCCTTTCGCCGAATGATGCCGAGGACGCCGCGCGGGAAGAACAGCACCACCAGTACGAAGATCAGTCCGACAAAGGACATCCAGTTTTCGGTGTGGCTCGAAATATAGTCGCGCAGCACGATGAAGACGGCGGCTCCAATCAGTGGCCCCCAGAAACTGCGCATGCCGCCGAGCACCGCCATGATGACGAAGTCGCCGGATTGATCCCAGCGCAGCGCGCGCGGGTCGACGAAATCGTTGAGCAGTGCGTAAAGCGTGCCGGCGAGCGCGACGAGTCCGCAGGAGATCACCCAGGACATCCAGATATGGCGGTCGACCGGAATGCCGAGGAAGCGGGCGCGGCGTTCGTTTTCGCGAATTGCCAGAAGCGTGCGTCCGAATGGCGAGCGCAACACGAAGGCCATGAAGCCGGCGGCAACAGCGAAGAATGCCAGAATGAAATAGTATAAGGCCTTGCCGTTGCTAAGAATGTCGAGTTGAGCGAAGCCGAAATTCAGCGGCACGCGATGCCACGCCGACAGCCCATCATCGCCGCCGGTAACGTCGCGCCACTGAAACGCAATGAAGTAGAACACCTGACCGAACGCGATGGTGCACATGGCGAAATAGACGCCGCGTAGCCGTACGATCAGCGGTCCGATGATCGCGGCCGCGACGATTCCCGTGAGCGTGCCAACAAGAATGGCGAGTGGCGTGCTCTCGACCAGATATTTGATGGTCATCGCGGCGCCGTAAGCGCCAAGGCCGAAATAGGCCGCGTGGCCGAAAGACAGGACGCCGGTGTAGCCGAGCAGAAAATTCAGCGCCATCGCCGCCAGCGCGAAGACCACCACTTCGGTGCCAAGCTCGGTATAGCCGCCGATCAGCGGCAGCCAGAACGGCATAGTCAGGAGCAATGCCCAGACAGCCACGTCGCCGGGGTTGACGTTGAACTTGTCCATCAGAAACGCCCTTCCTCGCCGAATAACCCGCGCGGCCGGACCAAGAGCACGGCGGCCATGATCACGTACATCACGGCCTCGCTCGCCTGTGGCAAATAGACGGTGGTGATACCGGAGGCGACACCAATCAGCAGGCCGCCAACCAGCGTGCCGGGCAGGCTGCCCAGCCCACCGACGATGATGGAAATGAAACTTGGCATGATCAGCGAGTCGCCGATGGTCGGTTGCAAGCCCAGCATGCCGGCGGCGAGCACGCCGGCGAGACCGGCGAGATAGATGCCGAGCCCGAAATTGAGGTTGCGCAGCACGCGCACATTGACCCCGAGCACGCTGACGGTTTCGAGATCGAGCGTGCCGGCGCGAATGCGCAGGCCGAGCCGCGTGTAGTTGAGAATGTAAAACAGCGCGCAGACCATCACGGCAACCATCGCCACCATGAACACGCGATAGCCGGTCAGGAAGAACAATTGTGAGGACAGCGGCGACTGCAGCCAGCTTGGAATACGGTATTGCAAGCCCTGCGCGCCCCAGATGTAGCGCGTGCCGTCCTGGATGATGAAGGCGAGACCGAAAGTGAGCAGAAGACTATAGAGCGGATCGCGGCCGTAGAGCCGGCGGATCAAGACGCGTTCGACGATCAGGCCGATACCGGCCGTCAAGACTGGCGCGATGATCAAAGCGCCCCAGAAGCCGACATAAGGAATGAGCATGTAGGCGATGTACGCGCCGATGGCGAGGAAGCCGCCATGGGCGAAATTGATCACGCCGGAGAGATTGAGAATGAGGGATAAGCCCAGCGCCATCAGCGCGTAGAACGCGCCGATGATGAGGCCATTGAAGACGTTGAAAAACAAAAGTGTCGACATGTGCGAAGTGTCGTCCCCCCAGAACCCCGGAATAGGCTGTCTATTCCGTCCGCGACACCCCGTTGCCCCCGATCACAACAAGGCGGCCCGATTTTGTTGGTCGGGCTATTTGGTCACGGACGTTATTATGAAACTGCGGTGCGAGCAAAGCGCGGGACACGGTGTCGCGTGTCCCGCGCTTTGTTATGGTTAGCTCGGCCACACCATCTTGCAGCCGGTCTCCTGCACGGACAGCGCTGCCTGGTCGCCTTTGACGAGCTGCGACACCTTGAACAGGTCTTCCGGATCGGCGCCCTTCGGCGCTGCCTGTGACTTGCCGACGAACAGCGTCGGCATCAGCTGGTTGTCGCCCTCGCGGTAGTATGGATTGTTCGGCATCAGCGCGACTTCCGGCGGCAGCACCATGCCCTGCATCGCCTTAGCGAGCGCGATCGCATCGAGCGACTTCGCCTTTTCAGCGGCAAGCTTGCAGCTATGGATCGCGGCATAACCGAACCAGGTCCGTGCGGTCGGAACGTGTCCGCCGGACTTCTTGCGCACGTCGGCGACGAATTGCTCGACATGCGGCACGCCCGGCTGGTTCCAGTACCATTCGAACACCCAGTCGCCGAGGAGGGCTTCCGGCGGCAGCGCCAGGTTCACTTCCAGCTCTTGCTGGGCGCCGGCGATATGGGTCTTCTTGTCGAGTCCGAACTGCACCGCCTGCTTGAGACAGTTGACCATGTCGTCGCCGGCCAGAAGCAGAATGATCGCATCCGGATTGGTCGACTGCGCCTTGATCAGGTTGGCGGAGAAGTCGGTGGTACCGAGCGGCGTATAGTCGGCGCCGAGCTCGGTACCGTTTGCCGCCTTCAAGCTCGCTTCGAAACCCTGTTGCAGCGTGCGGCCGAAGGCATAGTCCGTGGTGATGAAATACCACTTCTTGCCATAGCTATCGAGCAGCAGCTTGGACACCGAATTGGTTTCCATGCGCGTCGTGTTGCAGACACGGAACACGTTCCAGTGGCACTGCGAGCCGGTGACCGAATCGGTATGGCCGCCGGGCACGATGTGGAACACCTTCTTCTCGAAGCTGACGTTTGCCATGGCTTGCGCCAGCGCCGAGTTGATATTGCCGATGAGGAAGTTCACCTGGTCGCGTTCGATCAGCTTGTTGGCTTTCTGCACCGCGACCGCGGCCTCGCCGCTTGTCGAGTCTTCAACCAGGAGATCCACCTGACGGCCGAGGATGCCGCCCTTGGCGTTAATCTGCTCGACAGCGAGCTGGCAGCCGATCAACTCGTTTTTTCCGACGGCAGCGAACGTGCCGGTCAGCGGGTTGTCGAGCCCGATCTTGATGTTGGTCTCGCCGCGGGCCGTGATGATCGCGGGCGCTGCGATTTGGGCCAGGCCGGCCACGGCCGTTGCTTTGAGCAACGAGCGGCGGTCAAGCAAGCCAAAGCTGTCGCGTTTAACCATAGTCCTCCCCTTTAGATTGTTTGTTGTTAACCCCGACCCGCGCACGAAATGCGGGAGGCGGTTGTGATAGCCGATCTTTATTTGACGGCACAGGGGGAGGGCAAGAGTGCGGCCACAGGTGTGACCATAAGCGGCACGACTTACTTAACGGCGCGCCGACTTTGCCGCTGTTTATCAGCCTAAAGTCTAATAAGCCGCATCAGCTATTGTGCGGTGCCAGATAATTTTCAGCGCCCAGTATTTCTTACGGCGTGGCGTACATCGCTTTGGCGTCGGCGGTGAAAGCCTTGCGCGACTCCGGATCGAGATAAAACATATGGCCGCCGCGATAGAGCTTCAGCTCCACGCGTTCGGCGCCGTCCAGGGCGGGCAAGTGATCGAGCACGTAGCGCGAATCCGCGTAAGGCGTGACCATGTCGCTATAGCCGTGGCCGATCATGAGCCGGAAAGTCGGCGACAGCGTCAGCAGATTACGCAGATCATCGGTGACGCTGGCCTGCGCGCGCCCGTTGCCCCAATCCCATTTGCCGGCGATGTCTTCGGCCAACAGCGTGAAGGACATTTCGGTTTTGTAGCCGAGTTCGTCGCGCGCATAGCCGACAAAGGCGCTGCCGTAAGCACGAATGAAGCCGTCGAGAATGGGATCGGGTCCGTGCGCGACCGGAGATTCCGGATAAGGATCCGCTGAGGCGAAACTCGCATCGTAATGGCTGACGATCTTACGGCTGCCGGCATAAAGATTTTTGACATAAGCGTCACGAATGAAGCCGCGGGATTCCGCGACCACATCGACCGACAGTCCGGTAATGTCGGCGACGCGGGCATAGAATTTCTTCGCCGCATCGCCTTGCGGCGGCGCGCCGGCGAGCGTGGAGAGATAATCCGTCAGCGCGAAATGCTCGGCCTGCGCCAGCGCTTCTTTACTGAACGTGCCTTTGCGTTCGAGCTCGGCCGCGGCCAGCGAAGGCAGTTGCAGCGCCGCACCAAGCGCAAAGCGTTCGCCGCCGAACTGGAACGAGCCTTCAAGGAGTGGCGACAGCATAATGATGCCAGCCGGCACGATGCCTTGATCGTTCTGTAAGACGCGGGCCACTTTGGCGGCACGAAAGCCGCCATAGCTTTCGCCGAGAAGATATTTCGGCGAACTGGTGCGGCCGTTCTTCGCGACATAAAGCGCGATGACTTTGGCCATTGCAGCAGCATCGCCATGTACGTCCCAGAAGCCGCGATTGTTGTCGGGCTTGGCCGCGCGGCTCCAGCCGGTGCCGACCGGATCGATCAGCACCAGATCGGTGAAGGCGAGCCAAGTCTGCGGATTATCGATGAGATGAACATTGGCGCCGTCGCGGCCGCTTGCCCCGAATTCAGCGATACGCGGTCCGACCACACCGAGATTGAGAAACGCTGATGCTGCGCCCGGTCCGCCATTGAACACGAACGTCACTGGCCGTCGCACACCATTCGCGGGCTTGACGACGAAGGCGGTGTAGAAGATCGCCGCCGACCGTTCGCCCGATTGATCGAACAGCGAGAACGTGCCCGCGGTTGCCGTGTAAGCGAGCTTGCCGGATGGCAGATCGATGCTGTGTTCGGTGACGGCGTCTGGCGGCAGTAGCGAGAGAATTCCCGGGCCACCGCCGCGCGGCCCGCTCTCTTCACCATGATCGCCGCCACGACCATGATCTGGGCCGGGATGATCTTGCGCCATCGCTAGCGGAGTGCCGATGGCGAAAAAGAAAACGATCAGCAGGCGGCATAATTTCAACATGAGCTTTTCCCGGAAAACGCTTTGATCATGATCGCCCGGCGAAAGTGCCGGAAAGATGGCCTTTTTTTAGCGCCTAAGGCCGGTAGACAATGCCGGTCAGATCGGGGAAATTCCGGCCCTCCCGGCTGCGCTTCATCCCATGCGGCCGGCAAGAATGCGCCGGTCGTAACCGGCTTTGGAGACGCCGATGCCTTTTCCCCGCGCTTCGAAAGCTCTCACGCGCTTCACGGTCCTCGATCTCAGCCGTGTGCGATCCGGCCCGACCTGCGTGCGCCAGCTCGCCGATTGGGGCGCCAATGTCATCAAGATCGAGACGCCGCCCGGTGTCGAAGAGCCGATGGGCGGCCCGCGCGACGGCGGCGATTTTCAGAATCTGCATCGCAATAAGCGCAGCATGACGCTGAACCTGAAGGCGCCGGAAGGGCTCGCCGCGCTCAAGCGCATGATCAAGAAGGCCGATGTCATCGTCGAGAATTTCCGTCCCGATGTGAAGAAGCGGCTCGGCATCGACTACAAGACGCTGTCAAAGATCAATCCACGCCTTGTCTATGCCAGCATTTCCGGCTTCGGGCAGGACGGGCCTTATGCCAATCGGCCCGGCTTCGATCAGATCGCCCAAGGCATGGGCGGGTTGATGTCGATCACCGGAACGCCGGGAGAAGGTCCGATGCGGGTTGGCATTCCGATCGCCGATCTCAGCGCGGGTTTGTTCGCGGCGATGGGTATTCTTGTTGCGCTCTTGGAACGCGAGAAGTCGAAAAAAGGCCAGTACATTTCGACGTCGCTGCTGCAGGCGCAGATTTTCATGCTCGACTTCCAGGCCGCGCGTTATCTGGTCCAGGGCGAAGTGGCGAAGCAGGCTGGCAACAATCACCCGACCAGCATTCCGACCGGCGTGTTCAAGACCAAGGACGGCTATATTAATATCGCCACCACCGGGCAGCGCATCTGGCAACGCTTCTGTGAAAGCTTGGGCGCCACGGCGCTTTTGGAAAATCCGGACTATCAGACCGCGGCTGCGCGCTCGAAAAATCGCGATGCACTCACCTCCGAAATCGACAAATATCTTGCCGATCGTACCAGCGCCGAATGGGTCGAAGCTTTCAATGAGACCGGCGTGCCGTGCGGGCCGATCTATGCCATCGATGAGATGTTCGCCGATCCGCAGGTCAAACATCTCGGCATGACGGCCTATGTCAGCAAGAAGAACAAGACCAAGATGGGACTTGTGCCTCAGCCGATGACGCTGTCGCGAACACCGTCGAAGCTCGTGGCGCGGCCGCCGGAACTCGGCGAGCATACCAATGCAGTGCTCAAGGAATTCGGCTTCAGCGCCAAACAAATCGCGGCGCTGCACAAAGCCGGCGCGGTTTAAGTTCCAGAAAAAGGACCTGACGATGGCGCAGACCGACAAGATGCTCTCGCGCAAGGAAGGCGGCGTGGGCATCGTCACCTTCAATAATCCGGAACGGCACAATGCGGTGTCGCTCGATATGTGGGAGGCGACCAAGCGCATTCTCGATGATTTCGCCGCCGACAACGATATCCGCGTCGTGGTGCTGACCGGCGCCGGCGGCAAGGCCTTCGTGTCGGGCGCGGATATTTCCAAATTCGAAAGCGAGCGCGCCAATCTCGAGGCCGCGCGCGCTTATGCAAAAAAATCCGACGCGGCTTACGCCAGCGTCGCCGATTTCCCGAAGCCGACCATCGCCATGATCCGCGGCTATTGCATCGGCGGCGGGCTCGGGCTCGCAACCTGCTGCGACCTGCGGATTTGTTCGGACAATTCGCGCTTCGCCGTGCCCGCAGCGAAGCTCGGTCTGGGTTACGGCTATACCGGGCTCAAGCGCTTGGTCGACATTGTCGGGCCAGCCTTTGCAAAAGAGATTTTCTACACCGCCCGGCAGTTCGATGCGCAGGAAGCCGTCGTCATGGGGCTCGTCAATCGCGTCGTGCCGTCGGCCGACCTCGAAACATCGGTCAAGACCATAACCGACATGATCTGCGCCAATGCGCCGCTGACTATCAAAGCCGTGAAATTCACCGTCGGCGAAATCCTCAAAGACGAATCGAAAAAGAACGTCGCGCGTACGGTCGAGATGGTCGAGCAGTGCTTTGCCAGTAACGACTACAACGAAGGCCGTGCGGCTTTTATGGAGAAGCGTAAGCCCGCTTTCACCGGCACCTGAGGTCGTTGCCCACCGCTGCCCATTACTGATCTGCCGTGGGCGCGAGTGTCGGCTAGACATCGCGAATCGTGATGAACTTCGATGGCTGGGCTTGTCCCGGCCATCAACGTCTTTAAAGTTCTGACATCGAAGACGTAGATACCCAGCACGAAGCTGGGCACGACAAGGTCATTTCGGGGAGGGGTGCACGATGTTTCGGGCCACTAAAGATATCAAATTGCCGACGACGATTACCGGCTCGCTGCCGCGGCCGACCTGGTACACGGAAAATCTCGGCACCCGGCATTTCCTCGAAGCTATGGTGAGCCGGCGCTTCCGCGAACAATATGAAGATGCGGTCGGCTGCTATTTGCGCGACCAAGAAATTGCCGGCCTCGACATCGTTACCGACGGCGACGCGCATTTCGATGACGATGTCGGCGGCCAGAGCTGGACCGCTTATCCGCCGAACCATATGAGCGGGCTCGATATCGGCCATCCGGTGGCGACCCCGGCCGGCCGCGGCGGTATCTGGTTTCCGCGCGGCCACATCCTGCACGACTATCTGGAATCGCGCGTGATGCCGGTGGTCACCGGCCCGATCGGGCGCGGCAATCTGCAATACACCGCAATGTGGAAGGCGGCGCAGCGCTTCACCAAACGACCGGTCAAGTTCGGGGCGGTGTCGGCCGAGATCGTCGCCTTTGCGCTGCAGGATCGTTACTACAAGAGCGCTCCGGAGCGCATGTTCGCAATCGCCGACGCCTTCAACGAGGAATATCACGAGCTTGCCGATGCCGGCTGCCCGGTGATCCAGATCGAGGAGCCGCAGATCCATCTGATCGCGGTGCGCAAGATCCAGGACAAGGTCATCAACCCGAATTTGATGGTCGAAGTGTTCAATCGCACCGTGAAGGGCTTGCGCGACAAGACCGAAGTGTGGGCGCATTCCTGCTGGGGCAATCCCTCGCAGCAGCGCATGTTCGCGTCGGTGCAAAGCTACAAGGCGGCGCTCGAGACCTACAACACTGTCGATGCCGACGTGATCACCTTCGAATCGTCGAGCTCCGGCGGCATCGATCTCGAAGCCATCGGCAAGACCATCACCGAGAAGAAGATCGCCATCGGCGTCATTGATCATCACGTGCTGCAGGTGGAAAATCCGGATGAGGTCGCAGAAAAGATCCGCGCCGCGCTTAAATACATTCCGCCGGAGCGGCTGGTGATCTCGACCGATTGCGGCATGGGCCGCGAAGGCATGAGCCGCCGCCACGCCTTCTATAAGATCGTTTCGCTTGTGCTGGGCACCAATATCGTGCGCAAGGAGCTCGGCTTCCCGCAAGCCGAATGCCTTGCCGCCGACGAGCGCTACTCGCTGGTCGTGCCGGTGAAGTAAGCAAAACAGGAACGATTCATGAGCGAGACGCAGTCCGAGCCGAAACTTCTCCTGCCGTTCCTGCGGCCGTTCTACGACGCCGTGCTGCCCTGGGCCTGGGTGCTGGTGCGCGTCGGCGTTGGCTGGAATCTCATCGTCCACGGCTGGGGCAAGATCTTGCGCGGGCCGGAAGCGCAGGCGGCGGGTTTCGCCAAGGACGGCATGCCGGAACTGGGCTTCAAATTCGCGATCTTCATGACGATCGTCGAATTCGTCGGCGGCATTGCCATTACACTTGGTCTGTTCACGCGCTTTTTCGCCGCTGCCGTAGCCATCGAGATGGGCTATCTGGTCTGGCCGCATTACTGGGGCAACGGCTTTTCCTGGCTCACGCGCGGCTATGAATATGTGCTGCTGTGGGGCTTCATGAGTCTCGCCATCGCGCTGCGCGGTGGCGGCCCCTATTCGCTCGATCGTAAGATCGGGCGGGAGCTTTAGAACGTCCTCGAATTTGGCTGGATCGTCCTGCGTTAGCTTGCCTTTAGTGGATGCGGGCTAACACGCGAACCTGATCGCCGCCCTGCAGGTGACGCTTAACAGCCATACTTCTTGCCCCTTGATTTTTAAGACGACTGGTCATATTAAATCGCTATGGCAAGACCGAACACCCGTGAGCAAATTCTGGAAGCTGGGCTTAAATGCCTGGTGGCGAAGGGTTTTAACGCTGTCGGCGTGCAGGACATCACCGACGCCGCCGGCGTGCCGAAGGGCTCTTTCTATAACCATTTCGAGAGCAAAGAGGCGCTCGGCGCCGAGATCGTCGAGCGCTATGGCGACAATCAGACACGCCGCGAAATCCTCGCCGATCCAAAAGTCCCGCCGCTGCAGCGGTTGCGCCGGCATTTTGACCGCGTGACTGCGCTGTTCGTCGACTCGCATTTCGAGCGCAATTGCATCCTTGGCGGCTTCAGCGCCGAACTCGCCAATCAGAGCGAAACGATCCGCGAGAGCCTGCACAAGCTCTACAAGCTCTGGACCAAAGACATCGAGGCGACGATCGCCGAGGCGCAAGAAAAAGGCGCCATTCAAAACAAGACCAAAGCTTCGGATATCGCCGCATTTCTGCTCGACGCTTATGAGGGCGCTTTGCTGCGCGCCCGGGTCGAGCGTAGCCGGAAGCCGTTCGAGCGGTTCATGACATTCGCTTTCAGCCAATTGCTGGTCTGATCTCCCACTCATCCATCGACGTCACAATGAGCTTTCACCTCATCACCCACGAACGAAAATCATCCGAAATATAAGATGACTGGTCATTTTGAAATGGAGAACAAGCCCATGTCGCCGCATACAGCACCGCAGCAAGCGAACGTGACACCGGGCCTGCGCCAATTCGCGCCGCTGGCATGGCTCGCGCTTGGCACATTCGCGACCGGCACCGAAAGCTTCATGATCGCTGCTCTGCTCCCGGGGCTCGCTCACGATCTTACGGTGAGCCTGACCGCGGCTGGACAGTTGATGACTGTTTTCGGCTTCACTTATGCGATCAGCTCGCCGGTGCTTTCGGCGCTGACCGCGGGCATCGGACGGCGCAATCTTCTGCTCGCCGCCATGGCCGCCTTTGCGCTCGCCAATTTCTTCGCCAGCAGCACGGACAGTTTTTGGGGGTTGATGGCTGCGCGCGTTTTGCTCGCCGCGGCGGCGGGCCTCTATGTGCCGAGCGCGAGTGCGCTTGCCGGCGCGGTCGTCACACCGGAACGCCGCGGCACGGCGCTCGCCATCGTCAATGGCGGCACCAGCATTGCGGTGGCGCTCGGCGTGCCTCTGGGCGCGCTTATCGGCCATGGCTTCGGCTGGCGCGCGACGTTCTTCGGCGTCGGCATCATGGCCACAGTGGCGGTCGCCGGACTTTTTGTCGGGATTCCGCGCGGCATCGATAAAGGTCTGTCCGCGCCGAGCATTCGCGAGCGGGTCGCGGTCGTACGCCAGGCGCCGATATTGATCGGGCTTCTGGTCACCGCGCTGTGGGCGACGGGCGCCTACACCGTCTACACCTATTTCACGCCGTATCTCGTGTCGGTCACGGGCATCAGCGGCGCCCATATCGGTGTGGCGTTCTTCGTGTGGGGCGCATCCGCGGTGATGGGCCTCTTTATCGGCGGCACGCTCAGCGATAAATTCGGCTCGCGGGCCGTCATGATCCCAGCCTTCACGCTGCTCGCTCTGGCGTTCGTGAGTCTCTCGGCAATCGGCGCTTATCTCTCGGGCGTCGGCGCGCTGGTTGCGGTGACCGCCGCGATCGTGGTCTGGGGGCTGTCGGCCTGGGGCTTCTTCCCCGCGCAACAGTTGCGGCTCATCCAAGTCGCAGGCGTCAAGACCGCGCCGATCGCCCTCTCGCTCAACGCCTCCTTCATGTATCTCGGCTTCTCGCTCGGCGCCGCGTTGGGCTCAGTCACGCTCCTGCACGCACCGCTGACGGCGCTCGGTGTCGTCGGCGCAGCTTGCGAGGTCGCGGCGCTCGCGATCGTGCTGCTGACGGTGCCGCGGCTGCGCACGGCGCGTCTGCAGCCGGCGGCGGGGACGCAGTGATTGGAGAAGGAGAAAATTATAGCCAGCAGTCTGGCCGTTTAGGCGTTTGGTGGATGTGGGCTATAATTCCCATTGATTTGTTCCTCTTTTGTTCTCATAAAGCGAAATGCACGACGCCAGAGGTATCGCTAATTTCTTCCTAGATCGCGCCGAGCGGCAGGGCGTGAAACTCACGACTATGACGCTATTGAAGGTATTGTTTTTCGCCCATGCCTGGCACTTAGCGAAGGAAGGGAAACCTCTGATCGCTCAGCCATTTGAGGCCTGGGAATATGGGCCCGTTAGCCGGATTGTCTACGATCAGTTCAAGAGTAATGGCAAGGAACCAATTAGTAAAAGAGCGGTGTCGTTTGACGCTAAGCAATCATGTTTCTGCGATACACCCTATTTGCTAGACGGACAAACCGAGATTTTTCTCAATAATATTTTCGATTACTACTCCCAATTCGACGCATTCAAGTTGTCTGACCTAACGCACGAAAAGGGAAGCCCATGGGATGTGGTGTGGTCCGCCGCAGCGACTCGTGCGGTGCCAGGGATGTACATTCCGAATGAGTTGATCGCGTCTTGGTTTCGGGAGCAGCGGGAGGTATACTGGACATAACAGGAACACCGAGGCGATTCCCATGCTCCCAACTCCGTCAGTGCCAGACCTAGCGTGCATCGAAGGAGAGACATTGAGCCAGGTGATCGAATGGCTCACCGAGTATTATGAAGGTGCTGGTTGCCCTTGGAACTATCGTATTGGAACCACAGCAATCAAAGCAGCTTACAAAGGGATTGATCGACTAGATCTGCTGCTCGCTTCCTGCCAACAAATAAAGAGCAAGCAGGGCCGTATCTCTAATAGCGAAATTATTCAACTTGCTGCTCCAAAGGCGTTTGGCCGTTCCATACAGGTCTTTGATCTTCCTCCAAGGAAATTCGCTTTCGGCAGAAAGCGACATGCCGGGTACCGCATCCCTTTTTTCTTCGTCGAAGACGGCGTCGTAAAATTGTACTATCTCCAGCCGCGAAAAGAACATGGACCATCTTCCGATCAGCTCGGGATGGTCGCTAAGATTCACAAACAATATCTATTGGACACAGAATTTTTTGGTCAGGATTCAAACGTCGAATATGTCAATCTTGGCGCGTTGGAAAAGAAGGGCCCGCGAGCAGTGCGGACCCATTCATTGAGCACCCTCAATCTGTGGTCAGACGAACGCTTAGAGAATCGCCTGACGTTAATTTCCGAAGCACTGGATCAGATCGAGGCACGCGGAACCATCAAGTCGAGAAGGCGGCCTGTGCGTCCAGATCCGGGGATGCCGTTGTTCGAGTAGTCCGCAAGGAGCGGTCGACCAAAATAGCAATCCCACAAGTGGTCGGTGGGCTTTGTCGTATCCCAACAGCTAACGTCCAACCGGTTGGGGATGCCTATATCAACTGTTTAGTTGGCGGAGAGGGAGGGATTCGAACCCCCGATACGGTTGCCCGTATGCCGCATTTCGAGTGCGGTGCATTCAACCACTCTGCCACCTCTCCGAATCCGAAAGTGCTGAGTGTGAGGCGCCGTTTTTAGCGGGGGTACCCTCCATAAACAAGGTCAGGCCGCGCAAAGACTTGCGCGGCCAAATCCGGCTTTTGCACCATAGGGATCACTCAGCCGTTTCGTGCGTTATTATCAGGCATGGAGGGCTTTTTCGGCGATTCCGCGTTGACTCGGGCGCACCGGCCTGCGGGTACGGGCGGCCGGGCGGCTTTGCGCCCTGCGGTCTGGGCGGTGACCGCTACTCTCGCGATACTTATTCCAGCGGCTGCACTGGCGGCGGATAAACCGGCGCCCGCGGCTTCCGATGCGCTGTTCATCGCCCAGATCGGTGTTCTGCTCCTGGTCGGCCGCCTGATGGGCGAACTGGCGCAACGTTTCGGCCAGCCGGCGGTGATGGGACAGTTGGTCGGCGGCCTTCTGCTCGGCCCTTCGGTGCTGGGCTTGATCTGGCCCGCTGCGCAGCACGCGCTGTTTCCGGCTGCCGCCGAACAAAAAAGCATGATCACTGCGGTGTCGGAGCTTGGCATCCTGATGCTGCTTTTGCTCACCGGCATGGAGACTGATCTACAACTGGTCCGGCGCGTCGGCCGCTCCGCCATCACCGTTGCCGCGGCCGGTGTCGCCGTGCCGTTCGTCTGCGGCTTTGCGCTCGGCGAATTTCTGCCGGACGCGCTGTTGCCCAAACCCGACGCGCGCCTCGTCACCGCGATCTTTCTCGGTACTGCGCTGTCGATCTCTTCGGTGAAGATTGTCGCCATGGTCGTGCGCGACATGAATTTCATGCGCCGGGATCTCGGTCAGATTATCGTCGCATCGGCTATCCTCGAAGACACGATCGGCTGGGTCATTATCGCGGTGGCTTTCGGCCTCGCCTCGGCCGGCAAGATCGATCCGTGGACGGTCGGCCGTGCGGTGATCGGCACCGCATTGTTCATGGTTCTGAGCTTCACGATCGGCCGCCGCTTGGTCTTTGAAGCCATCCGCTGGACCAACGACAATTTCAAAAGCGAATTCGCTGTCGTCACCGCGATCCTCCTCATCATGATCGCGATGGCGCTGATCACCGATTGGATCGGCGTCAAAGATGTGCTTGGCGCTTTCGTCGCCGGCATTCTGGTCGGCGAGTCGCCGATCTTGACGCGCCACATCGACGATCAGCTTCGCGGCTTGATCACGGCGTTGTTCATGCCGGTGTTCTTTTGTCTGGCGGGTTTAACTGCTGATCTAACGGTTTTGAAGAATCCGCAGCTCGCGGCGCTGACAGTTGGGTTGATCGCGATTGCGAGCGTCGGCAAGTTCACTGGCGCATTTGTTGGCGGCAAGCTTGGCGGGCTCTCGCGCGCGGAGGCACTGGCGCTTGGCTGCGGCATGAATGCGCGCGGTTCGACCGAAGTCATCGTCGCCACCCTCGGTCTATCGATGGGCGTGCTCAGCCAAAATCTCTTCACGCTGATCGTGACAATGGCGGTAATCACCACGCTATCTATGCCGCCGATGTTGCGCTGGTCGTTGCGGCGGCTGCCGATGAACCGAAAAGAACGGCAGCGATTGAAGCGTGAGGAACTGGACGCCAAAGGCTTCGTCACCAATCTCGAACGGCTGCTCCTTGCTGCCGACGATAGCCCCAATGGCAAATTTGCGTCGCGACTCGCGGGTTTGGTCGCCGGCTCCGGCGGCAAGCCGACCACCGTCGTCGAGTTCGGTCAGAAAAACGGTCGAAAGAGCAATGGCAGGTCCAAAAGCAAGTCTGACAGTAAGTCCGACAGTAAGTCGAGCGAGGAGGCCGAAGCTAAAACAGCCGATACCGAGCAAGGCGATGCCGCGCACGCCGTCAAAACTTCGGCGAAAGACATGACGACGCTCGACACGCATCCGGACGAGGAGAAACCCGGCAGTGTGGATGTCATCAAGCGCACGCATGATACGCCGGACACCATCGCCGATGAGGCGCGCAAGGGTTATGATTTCTTCGTCGTCGGCATCGCTAAAACTCATAACCCGAAAGGCGGGTTCACCAGAGACGTCACGAAGGTCGTCAATGGTTTTGAGGGCGCGCTTGCCGTTGTCGACTCACAAGCCAAGGGGGCCGATGCCTCGGACATCGACATCAAGCGCATCCTGGTGCCGATCAACGGCACCGAAGTGTCGCGGCGTGCTGCGGAAATCGCCATGACCCTTGCGCGCGCCGACGATGCCGATGTCACGGCGCTTTATGTGACTCGCTCGACGAGCGACGGACGCCGCCGGAGCGCCAGCCGGCGTCACGAGCAAGCCGTGCTCAAGGATATCGCGGCGCTCGCCGATCGCTACGACGTCACTTTGCGCAGCACGACGCGCACCAATGTGGCGCCCGACGAAGCGATCCTGCGCGAAGCAAAACGCGGCTATGATCTCATCGTGCTCGGCGTCAGCCGCAGGCCCGGAGATACACTTTATTTCGGCAATACGGCGGGCGTCGTGCTCGACCACGCCAAAATCTTGAAACTCTTCGTTGCCAGTTGATCGCGGTCAAAAATGGATAGTGCAATGTCGATCGTCCCACTCCTCCAGCAAGCGGCCTTCGAGCCGGAAATGATCGAAACTTTGGTTTCGGTCTTTGAAACCGCATGGCGAAAAGTCGAGCAATCCGGCAGCAAACTCGCCTCGCCGGCCTTTCGCGGGCCGGCGCAGGAAATCATCGCCAAGCGGATTATCGAGATGGCGCAACATGGCGAGCGCAATACGAGTGAGCTCGCCGATGATGCAGTTGCTTTTCTGCAGAAGTCTTACGCTTAAGGACCGCGCGCAAGCGCCGGACTAGTCGGCATAGCTCATGAAGCGCTTTTCGAAGCCCTCATCCTGATAAGCCCAGCGCCGTGCCCGCTCTTCTTGGATGAGGCGTCGCTGTTGCGCACGCGATATCCGCGTTTTAGATCGCGGATCGGCTCTAGGAGTGTCGGATGTTACGGGGTCTGAATTCTGCGCCACAGTGGTGACAGGATCTCGCGGCGCCGCTGCTTTTATGGCGTTCACATCTAAGATGCCTGTTCCGCTCGCCTTTGCCTCAACGATCGCCGTCTGAACAACCTGCACTGGACTTGTCGATCGTGTAGACGGCGACAAAACAAGAAATGCGGAAATGGTCAGCGCGCCGAAAACACCAGCGAGACAGCCTAGATAGGCGAATATTGCGGCGAGGATATCCATTTTACACGCATCACCACTCTCCCCCACCCGCCGGGCTGACAATGCACGTTTGCCGTTGTTAGTTCCTTGAACCTCTTTGCGCAAAATTGACGAGAATTGTTTCAATTTTGGTTTGTTAGTTCATTCGCCGCACCGACGACACACCGGTGTTCGAAATGAGGCACCTGCACGCAATGCTTTTGCGCCCAACTGCTAAAATGAAAAGGACTGCAGCAAATAAAAACGCCGCCGGCATAAATCGCCGGCGGCGCGGTGATCAGAAATTTTTAGACTTATAATCAGCCGCCCTGCGAGATAAATTTGGTGACCAGGTAGGCACCGAGACCTTCAATGCCACCTTCGCTGCCATGGCCGCTTTCCTTGACGCCGCCGAATGGTGTCTCAGGTGTCGAGATCATGACCGAGTTGACGCCGACCATGCCTGACTCCAGCGCGTCGCCGATGGCTGCTGCAGTCGCGTTCGATGTCGTGAAGGCATAAGCGGCGAGGCCGAACTCCAACGAGTTAGCGCGTTCCACCACTTCGTCGAACGTTTTGAAAGTGACGACCGGAGCCAGCGGGCCGAACGGCTCATTCTTCATGACGTTTGCGTCGTCCGGAATGTCGGTGATCACCGTGGGCTCATAGAAATAGCCTTGGTTGCCGTGGCGCGAGCCGCCGGCTTGGATCTTGCCGCCGCGCGCTTTGGCGTCGTTAACGAAGCTCTCCATCGCCTCGATGCGCCGCGCATTGGCCATCGGGCCCATGGTCATGCCCTTCTCCATGCCGTCGCCGATTTTGATGCTTTTGGCATATTCAGTGAAGCGCTTGAGGAAGCGTGGATAGACGTCCTCTTGCACATAGAAACGCGTCGGCGAGATGCAGACCTGACCGGCATTGCGGTATTTGAACGCCGCGATGGTGTCTGCCGCTTTCTCAGGATCGGCATCGGCGAACACCACCACCGGCGAATGACCGCCGAGCTCCATGGTCGTGCGCTTCATGCCTTTGGCGGCAAGTTGCGCGAGATGCTTGCCGACCGGGATCGAGCCGGTGAAAGAGATTTTGCGGATCGCGGCATTGCTCAGCAAATATTCGGAGACTTCTGCCGGTACGCCGAACACCAAGTTCACCACGCCCGCCGGCAGGCCGGCATCGGCGAAGCAACGCATCATCTCGATGCACGCGCCCGGCGTTTCTTCGGACGCTTTGAGGATGAGCGAGCAGCCGGCAGCGAGCGCGCCGCCGACTTTACGGGCCGGTGTCAGCACCGGAAAATTCCACGGCGTGAAGGCGGCGACAATGCCGATCGGCTCCTGCACGACAAGCTGGCGCACGCCCTTGCCGCGGCCTGGCACGATGCGGCCGTAAGAGCGGCGGCCTTCCTCGGCATACCAGTCGATGATGTCGGCGGAGCCGATCACTTCGGCGCGGGCTTCCGGATAAACTTTGCCTTGCTCCTGCACCATGACTTTCGCGATCGCATCACTGCGCTCGCGCATCAGGTCGGCGGCTTTGTGCATGATCTTGGAGCGGTCATAAGCCGAGGTGGCCCGCCAAACCGCAAAACCCTTCTTCGCCGCTTCGATCGCGGCATCGAGATCGGCTTTGCTGGCGTGCGGCAGATGCGCCAGCGGCTTCTCGGTCGCCGGGTTGAACACATCCTCGCCCTTGCGGCCGTCGCCGCCGAGCCATTTGCCGTCGATGAAGAGTTCGAGATTGGCGTACATGACATCCTCGCTGGGGCTTTTTGGTTGCGAGGGATGTAGCAGGTTTTGCCGGTGCGTTCACCCCAGCCTACGCCGTACTGGGTTGCGGCAAAGTCGTCGAAGCAAGCCCGCAAAAAAGTGAGAGGCCCTGGTGGTGCCAGGGCCTCTCGACGGACGGGGCGATGCCGGGTTTGCGCCCCAACCGTTGTTCTTGAACGTTTACTGGATCATCTCGCCATGGAGCGCGAGATCGAGACCGTCGCGTTCGACTTCCTCGCTGACGCGAAGACCGATGACGAGATCGACGACCTTGAGGATGATCAGCGTCACGACAACGTCATAGACGAAGATGATGCCGACACCGATCAGTTGGTTGAGCACCTGGCCGGGATTGCCTTCGATCAGGCCGGAGGTGCCGCCGTAAGCGTTGACGGCGAAGATGCCGGTGAGGATGGCGCCGGCGGCGCCGCCGATGCCATGCACGCCGAAGCTGTCGAGCGCGTCGTCATAGCCGAACGTGTGCTTGAGGCCGGTGCAGCCCCAGTAGCAGATGAAGCCGGCGGCGATGCCGATGGCGAACGAGCCCATCGGGCCTACGAAGCCGGAAGCCGGCGTGATCGCCACGAGGCCTGCAACCGCACCCGAGCACACGCCCAGAACGGTCGGTTTGCCGCGCAGCATCCATTCCAGCAACATCCAGGTCATGCCGGCGGTGGCGGTGGCGGTGTGTGTCACCAGCATCGCCATACCGGCCTGCATTCCGGCGCTTACCGCCGAACCGGCGTTGAAGCCGAACCAGCCGACCCACAGCAGTGAGGCGCCGATCATGGTCAGCACCACGTTATGGGGCGGACCGGTCTCTTTGCGCTTGCCGAGCATCAGCGCGGCCATCAGGCCGGCGGTGCCGGAGTTGACATGCACCACGGTGCCACCAGCGAAGTCGAGAACCTTCACCCAGGCCGCGTCATTCGCAGAGTTCAGGAAGCCATCCGGTCCCCACACCCAATGCGCGACGGGCGAGTAGACGAAGATCGCCCACAGGCCGATGAACCAGAGCATCGCCGAGAACTTCATGCGCTCGGCGAACGAGCCGGCGATGAGTGCCGCGGTAATGATTGCGAAGGTCAGCTGGAACATCGAGTAGACGGTCTCGGGGATCGTCGGCGCCAGCGAGTTTGGATTGCCGGTTCCGTTCGTGATGTCGCTCAAGATTCCCTGCAAGCCCGCTCGATCCAACCCGCCGATAAAGGGCGAGCCAGCGCGGAACGAGATGCTGTAGGTGAACAAGAGCCAGAGCACGCTGATCAGACAGGTGATGGCGAAGCTCGTCATCACCGTGTCGCCTACGTTCTTCTTGCGGACCATGCCGCCGTAGAACAGTGCGAGGCCTGGAATGGTCATCATCAACACGATGGCCATCGAGGTCATCATCCAGGCGGTGTCGCCGGAATTGGGAGTGCACTTCTCAAGAGTTTTGGCGTCGCAAGCGGGCGGCGCGGGAGCGGCAGCCGGCGCCGGTGTGGCGTCGGCAGGTGCTGCGGCGGGCGCTGCCGCCGGGGCTTGCGCATAGGACGACTGATAGGTCGGCGCGCTTAGGGTGATTCCGAGCAGGATTGTTGCTGCAAACGCCAGCAATCCTGCGCCGGAAAATTTCTTTAACGACATTGTTCGGCTCCTGTCCGTGTAATGATTAGAGTGCGGCTGCGTCGGTTTCGCCGGTGCGGATACGAACCGCATGGTCGAGACCGAAGACGAAGATCTTGCCGTCGCCGATCTGTCCGGTTTTCGCCGCCGTGCTGATCGTTTCGATCACCTTGTCGACGACGTCGGACGGAACGGCGATTTCGAGTTTGATTTTCGGCAGGAAGCTCACCGCGTATTCGGCGCCGCGATAAATTTCCGTATGGCCCTTCTGACGTCCGTAGCCTTTGACCTCAGTAACGGTCAGGCCTTGCACGCCGATCTTGGTCAGCGCGTCGCGGACCTCGTCGAGCTTGAATGGCTTGATAATAGCCATGACAATTTTCATTTGATCGCTCTCCAGTCGCCCTTTCGGTGGCCCGATCGGGCACACACAGTTAGGCGATGATCGCCTGGAGTGGTCCCCCATCGCCTCACCGCCGGGTCACCTGGAATCAAACGCCGTGCCAAGTCACAGACGGGTGCGTAGGGCATTGATAAAAAAGGGGTAATTTAGATTGCCGCGGCGCGGCCTACGGTCCGCCGCGTGTTTTCACAGGTCGTCACAGGAAAAGGTGGGATCGTCTGCCTAAAAGATGAGCGATGCCTGTCTTGTAGTCGGGCGGAACTGCCGTGGAATTGCCACAAGCCATGTTGGGTCACGTTGATGCCCTCGATTTCACTCTGCCTGTCCAGGCGGAGTGGGATAACGGCGGCGATAACCTCGGGAATCTTGGGAATGAAGTCGCGTCAGAGCGCGTCGGCGTCGGTCTCACCGGTGCGGATGCGTACCGCTCGATCAATCGGAGTGACGAAAATCTTGCCGTCGCCGATTTGTCCGGTTTTTGCGCCTTGGCCGATCGCCTCGATGACCCGCTCGACTTGTTCCGGCGCGACCGCGACCTCGATCCGCAACTTGGGCAGGAAGTTCACGGCGTATTCGGCGCCGCGGTAGATTTCGGTGTGGCCCTTTTGCCGGCCATAGCCTTTGACCTCGCTGATGGTCATGCCCTGAATGCCGATACGGATGAGGGCGTCACGGACCTCTTCGAGCTTGAACGGTTTGATGATGGCGACGATGAGCTTCATGAACTGCGCTTCCCCAACGGCAGAAATGATCTGCTCACACTATAGGCATTGCGCGTGAAGATTAAGCGGATTTTATCGTTCGCTGGTGCGGCGTGGAGGCTGAACAGGAATTTTGCCGAGAGATTAGTCGTTTTTCGCCGCCCGCGGCCGGCGCATCCGCAACAGGCCTTCTTGGGCGACCGAAGCGATCAGCGTGCCGTCGGCGGAGAAAATCGAGCCACGTGAAAAGCCGCGTGATGCGGCGAGGTTCGGACTGTCCTGAGCGTAGAGCAGCCACTCATCGGCGCGAAACGGCCGGTGAAACCACAGCGCATGGTCGAGACTCGCCGCCATGATGTCTTCGCTAAAGACGGTACGGCCGTGTGGGATCAGCGCTGCATCCAATAGCGTCATGTCGGACGCGTAAGCGAGCACGCATTGATGGATGGCCGGCTCATCGGGCAGGCGGCCGGTTGCGCGAACCCAGACATGAAAGCGGCCGTCCTTGAGCGGCTCGCCGAGATAGCGATTGAATTCTACCGGCCGCAATTCGATCGGCCGCTCGCGTTCGTAGTAGCGGCGCACCGGTTCCGGCATACGCGGCCAGACATGTTCGCGCATTTGCGTTTCGTCTGGCAGCGTGTCGGGCTTCGGCACATCGGGCATTGGATATTGATGCGACAGGCCTTCTTCCTGAAACTGGAACGAGACCGTTAGCGAGAAGATGGCGTGGCCGTGCTGGATCGCGACAACGCGGCGGGTGCAAAAGCTCTTGCCGTCGCGGATGCGGTCCACTTCGTAAATGATCGGCACTTTCGGATCGCCACCGATCAGGAAATACGCGTGCAGTGAATGCGGCGGCCGCGCCGCCACATCGTCGACGGTGCGGCAAGCGGCGACCAGCGCTTGGCCGATAACCTGTCCGCCGAACACCCGCTGCCAGCTTGATTGCGGCGAACGGCCGCGAAACAAATTCAATTCGAGCGTTTCGAGATCGAGAAGATCGACCAGCTGTTTGACGGCGTTGGCCATGCGATTCCCTGGCGCCGGTAAAGCCCCGGCGCATCGTCCTTTCTTGCATATGGGATCGGCGGCGGGGTCAAGCCCGGTGCTGGCGCGACGGGCAGGCTAATCTGGTAAGGTTATGCGGCTTAGGGAAAGGCACCATGGCGCGCGACAAAACCGATGTGCTGATCGCCGGAGGCGGCTTCGCCGGTCTGACGCTGGCGATCGCCTTACGCCAGGCGCTGGGTTCGAGCTTTGCCGTCACTGTCGCCGATCCGGCGCTGGGGCGAACGCATGCCGGCGATGAGCGCGCATCGGCGATTGTTGCGGCAGCACGGCGCTTGTTCGAGGCGCTCGGCGTCTGGGAGCGGGTTGCCGACGAAGCGCAGCCGATCCTCGACATGGTCGTCACCGATAGTAGGCTTGATGACGCCATGCGCCCGACCTTCCTCACCTTCGGTGGTGAAGTGGAGCCCGGCGAGCCCTTCGCACATATGATCGAGAACCGGCTTCTGGTCGACGCGCTGACGGCGAAGGCGCGCGAGGCCGGCGTGGAGTTGCTCGGCACGGCAGTCGCCGGATCGGGTAAGGCGGCGCTCCATTCAGTGGGTGTCACGCTCGCGGACGGCAACACATGCACGTCGCGTTTGCTCGTGGCAGCCGACGGGGCGCGCTCAGCGATTCGCGATCGCGCCGGCATCGCTATTCACGGTTGGGATTACGATCAGGCAGCTATCGTCATCAATGTTGCGCATGAACGGGATCATGAAGGCCGTGCGGAGGAACATTTCCTTCCCGCCGGACCGTTCGCGATCCTGCCGCTCAAAGGCCGGCGTTCATCGATCGTCTGGACCGAGCACACCGCCGAAGCAAAACGTCTGGTGGCGCTGCCGGATGCTGAATTTCATGCGGCGCTGGAGCAACGCTTCAAGCTTCATCTCGGCGAATTATCGGTGATCGGCGCGCGGCGCGTTCATCCGCTTGGGTTCTTTGTCGCGCGCTCATTCATTGCCGATCGCACCGCGCTGGTTGGCGATGCCGCCCATATCATTCATCCGATTGCCGGGCAGGGCCTGAATATGGGCTTGAAGGATGTCGCCGCGCTTGCCGAAGTCATCACGGATGCGGCGCGGCTTGGGCTCGACCCCGGCGCCGCCGATGTGCTCGACCGCTACCAGCGCTGGCGGCGGTTCGACACCATGGCGATGGGTATCGCGACTGACGGTCTCAATCGCTTATTCTCCAACCGGTCGGATGTGCTGCGTTTCGCGCGCGATGTCGGCCTCGGCCTTGTCGACCGCTTGCCGCAGCTCAAGCATCTCTTCATCCGCGAGGCCGCCGGATTGGTCGGCGACGTGCCGAAGCTTCTGCGCGGCGAAGTGCTATGAGGATGCGACCATTACGCTGGCTTCCCGCTTGCGCGGGAATGAGCGGCAGAGAATTCTCCCGGTCATGAGCTTTTCCCGCATTGCCGTTATCGGCGCAGGCGCCTGGGGCACAGCATTGGCGCTCACATGCGCGCGCGCCGGGCGTCAAGTCACGCTGTGGGAAGGCAATGCCGTTAGTGCCGAGCAGCTTTCGAAGAACCGCGAAAGTCAATTCCTGCCCGGCGTGCGCATCGACGACGGTATCGTGCTCACGACGGATCTCGCCGCCGCAGCAAAGGCGGAAGCCATTTTGCTGGTCGTGCCCGCGCAAGCCGTTCGTCCGGTGGCGACGGCGCTGGCGCCTCTGCTTGCGGATGGCACGCCTTTGATCGTCTGCGCCAAGGGCATCGAGCGTGGCACGAAAAAATTCATGAACGAGGTCGTTGCCGAATGCTTGCCGCGTGCGGCTTTCGCGATCCTGTCCGGGCCGAGTTTCGCCGCCGATGTCGCGCGCGGGGTGCCGACGGCTGTGACCTTGGCTGCGGGCGATGCCGCGCTCGCGGAAGAACTGGCGCGGGCCGTTAGTTCGACGGCATTCCGTCCCTACCATTCGACCGATATCCGAGGTGTCGAGATTGGTGGTGCTGCGAAGAACGTGCTCGCTGTCGCTTCGGGAGTGGTCACGGGCCGCGCGCTCGGCTTGAGCGCTGCAGCGGCGCTGACTACGCGGGGTTTTGCTGAGCTTATGCGTTTCGGCCGCGCCTATGGTGCGAAGGCGGAAACGATGATGGGCCTCTCCGGCCTCGGCGACCTGATCCTGACCTGCACCAGTCCGAAATCACGCAATTTCAGCTTCGGGATTGCTCTTGGCCGTGGGCAGAAGCCCGAAGAGATTCATCGCACGACAGGGCTTGCCGAAGGTGTGTTCACGGCGCCGGTGCTGCTCGAAATGGCGCGTGAACGGTCTGTCGACATGCCGATCTGCGAGGCCGTTGCCGCATTGCTCGACGGTAAAGTGAGTGTGGATGCCGCGATCGACTCGCTTCTGACGCGGCCGTTAAAGTCCGAAACTTGAAGAGGTGGGCCTAAATGGCACATTGGTTGTTGAAGACGGAGCCCGAGGCGTTTTCCTGGGACGAGCAGGTTAAGAGCGGCAGCAAGGGCGAGACTTGGAGTGGCGTGCGCAATTTCACCGCGCGGCGCCATCTGAAAGAAATGAAGAAGGGCGACACATTCTTCTTCTATCACACCGGCGACGAGAAGCAGGTCGTCGGCATCGGCGAAATTATCAAAGAGGCTTATGCCGATCCGACCGCGAAGGCCGGCGAGTCTTGGGTTGCGGTCACGACGCTCGCCGTCGAGCCGATGCCGAAACCGGTCACGCTCGCCGCTGTCAAAGCTGAGGCCAAGCTCAAGGACATGGTGCTGGTCAAATATGCGCGGCTATCGGTGCAGCCGGTGACGGACGCGGAATGGAAGCTCGTTTGCAAAATGGGCGGCGCGAAAGCCTGACGCTTTCTTTCCCGCTCGGCGATCATCTCATTTTTTGTTCATCTCTTGCTGAACCTCCTGGACCAGCGCTTGGGCGAATTCTTGGCCCACGGCCAGGCTTTGTTGAGCGATCACGGCCTGCTTGTCGATAAAGGTCTGTCCGGGGGGCGAGTGGTAGAAGGCGGCGAGTGCATGCAGGTCGTCGACGGTGAAATTACGCGCATAGATGAGCGTGATTTTTTCGACCAGTTCGTTCAGCCGCGTTTCGACAAATTTGTTGAACAGCGGAATCATCGCGTCATATTGCTTTTCGACCTCCGCGTCGCCCTGCACGGCTTTTCTGAAATTCTCGAAGATACTTGGCGCTATGGCTCTGAATTGATCCGCTGGCCGGATGATCTCGATAACCTCGCGAGCGGCGGCGACGTTTTCCGCCGGCGGCTGGGTTTGCGCTCGCGCACCGGAGGGCGCCAGTAATCCGAAGGCGATCAGAACTGCGATCATGGCGGCGCGCATTTTCGTCTCCATATTCTCGGTGATGTGAGGCCGCATCCTGCTGCGGCTTTTAAGCTCTATCCTCATGGGACCATTCGACTAATTGCGGTCATCCGTGGCCTTGTCGCGCTTGCTGCGGCAAGCGCATAATAGCCTTTAAGGAAACGCCGTTTAATGGGCCGGAAGCGGCCATGTGCGCGTGGAGGACGTGATGTCGGACAAGATCTACGAAGTGCCTGCCGAATGGACCAAGCGCGCCTTTATAGACGATGCCAAATACAACGAGATGTATCAGCGATCGCTGTCCGACCCCGATGGATTTTGGGCGGAACAGGCTGAGCGCATCCATTGGATGAAGCGGTTCAGCAAGATCAAGAACACCTCCTACGCTCGCGATAATGTTTCTATTAAATGGTTCGAGGACGGCGTTACCAACGTCGCCTACAATTGCATCGACCGGCATCTGCATTCCCGCGGCCATCAGACCGCGATCATCTGGGAAGGCGACGACCCGAAAGATTCAAAGCACATCACCTATAGAGAATTGCACGACGAGGTTTGCCGCTTCGCCAATATCTTGCGCAATCGCAACGTCAATAAGGGCGATCGCGTCACCATCTACATGCCGATGATCCCGGAAGCGGTTTACGCCATGCTCGCTTGTGCGCGCATCGGAGCTATTCACTCCGTGGTATTCGGGGGCTTCTCGCCGGACTCGCTTGCCGGACGCATCGAGGATTGCCAGTCCAAGGTCGTCATCACCGCCGATGAAGGTTTGCGTGGCGGCCGCAAAGTGCCGCTGAAGGCAAATACTGACGCAGCGATCGCAAAAGTCGGCGGCGTCGATTTCGTCGTCGTCGTCAAACGCACGGGCGCGCCGGTCGACATGGATCCGGTGCGCGACGTTTGGTACCACGAGGCGAAAGAGGTCGTCACCGCAGAGTGCCCCTGCGAGGAGATGAACGCGGAAGATCCGCTGTTCATCCTTTACACCTCGGGCTCGACCGGCAAACCCAAAGGCGTGCTGCACACCACCGCGGGTTATCTGATCTATACCGCGATGACGCATCAATACGTTTTCGACTATCACGACGGCGACATTTATTGGTGCACCGCCGATGTCGGCTGGGTCACCGGCCACAGCTATATCGTCTACGGGCCGCTCGCCAACGGCGCCACCACGCTGATGTTTGAAGGCGTGCCGAATTATCCGTCGATGTCGCGCTTCTGGGAGGTCATCGACAAGCACAAGGTCAACATCTTTTACACCGCGCCGACCGCGATCCGTGCCTTGATGCAGGCTGGCGACGAGCCGGTGAAGAAAACCTCGCGCGCAAGCTTGCGGCTTCTCGGCTCGGTCGGTGAGCCGATCAATCCGGAAGCCTGGGAGTGGTATTACCGCGTCGTCGGCGACAATCGCTGCCCGATCGTTGACACTTGGTGGCAGACCGAAACCGGCGGCATTCTCATCACGCCGCTGCCCGGGGCGACCCGGCTCAAGCCGGGTTCGGCGACCCGGCCGTTCTTCGGCATCGTGCCGCAGATCGTTGACGCCGACGGCAAGGTCCAGGAAGGCGCCACCACCGGCAATCTCTGCATTGCCGACTCATGGCCGGGGCAGATGCGCACGGTCTATGGCGATCACAAGCGCTTCGTTGAAACCTATTTCAGCACCTATCCGGGGAAATATTTCACTGGCGACGGCTGCCGCCGCGACAAGGACGGCTATTACTGGATCACCGGCCGCGTCGATGACGTCATCAATGTCGCGGGTCACCGCATGGGCACTGCTGAGGTGGAATCGGCACTGGTTGCGCATCCGAAAGTGTCGGAAGCCGCTGTCGTCGGCTATCCGCACAACATCAAGGGCCAGGGCATCTATGCCTATGTCACATTGATGGCGGGCGAGCAGCCGACCGAAACGCTGCGCAAGGAACTCGTTGGCTGGGTGCGCACCGAGATCGGGCCGATCGCTTCGCCTGACCTCATCCAGTTTGCGCCGAACCTGCCCAAGACCCGCTCCGGCAAGATCATGCGCCGCATCCTGCGCAAGATCGCCGAGGACGAATTCGGCAATCTCGGCGACACCTCGACGCTCGCCGATCCGGCGGTGGTCGATGATCTCATCAGCAACCGGCAGAACAAGAGCAAGGAGACGGCATAATCCTTCTCCGCGCTTGCGGGGAAGGGATTAGAGTGACGGGACGTTTACGCTGTCGCGCGGCGGTCACACCCGTCAAAAACTTTGTGAAACTTTTACCCTGTTGCCGCTGCGATACTGAGCGTGTCATCAGTTTCGGCTAAGATCAGGCCACATGCTGGGACCTTTGGGGGAAGGAACCGGCTTCATAACAGTGTCAGTTGGGTTCAGAACATGCGCAGCAAAATCCTCCTCTCGATTATGGCCGCGGTGTCGGCCTCGGGTCTTTTCGCCATGGCGCCGCAACCGGCGCAGGCGCGCGGCGATATCGTCAATGTCGCCGAGAGCTACATGCCCGGAACTATCGTGATCCGGACCAACCAGCGGGCGCTTTATTATTACGTCGGCCCGGGCCAGGCGATCCGCTATCCGGTCGGCGTCGGCCGGCTCGGTATGCAATGGTCCGGCACCGCCTATATCGACGGCAAATACATCAAGCCGGCCTGGTCGCCGCCGGATTCGATCCGGAGCGATTATCGCCGTCTGCCGCCGGTGGTCCCGGGCGGTTCACCGCAAAACCCGATGGGCGTCGCTGCGATGACGCTGTCGGGCGGTGGCCAATACGCCATCCACGGCACCAATAACGAAGGGTCGATCGGCGGGTTCGTGTCCCATGGTTGCATCCGGATGCACAATGCGGACGTCATGGAGCTCTATGAGCGCGTCGGTATCGGCACGCGGGTGGTGGTTACGCGGTAACCGCCTAACCGGAAATTCGCTTAGAAGTCCGAAATCAACCCGTTGATTTCCCAGTCGCCGTAGCGGGTCGGCTCGAGCCCGCCGCGGCCAGAAATCTCTGTCGGCGCCTCTGTACTGGCCTCGGCTTGGTCGCGTTCGGCACGGCGTGCCGCCGCTTCGGCAAGCGCGCGCTCGGCCTCCGGCGTCAATGGGCGCTTTGGCCCTTCGCTTGGCGATTTACCTGACATGCCCCATCACTTGGCGTAGCGGTAAGGGCGCCGCAAGAAGGATTTTTTACGAATGCCGGCTTCGGGCAGGGCGAAGGCTAATAAGGCGAAGGGTTCGGCTAAGGCCGGGACGCAAGATGTGCCGGGCTTTGCCGTCCGGCGCATTGCGGCCGACATTCTCGACGGCGTGCTACGCCGCCTCCGTCCTCTCGACGAGATGCTGGAGGCGACGGCAGATCTCAATACGCTGGAGGAACGTGATCGCGCGCTCACCCGCGCTTTGGTCGCGACGACGCTGCGCCATCTCGGCATCTTGCGGCATCTGTTGGGGCAGGCCCTCGAACGCGGCGTGCCGCCACAAGCGCCGCGGGTCGAAACCGCGCTTCTGATCGGCGCCGCACAAATTCTGTTTCTTGAAGTGCCGGATCACGCTGCAGTCGATCTGTCGGTACGACTGGCACAGGCCGATCGCCTGGCCACGCATTTCGCCGGACTGGTCAACGCCGTGTTGCGCCGCTTCACGCGCGAAGGCCGCGAACGGCTCACCGCGCTTGATATGCCGCAGCTCGATACGCCAACCTGGCTGATGACACGATGGACCGTGGCCTATGGCGCCGAAACGGCGCATGCCATCGCCGCTGCGAATGGACTTGAGCCGGCGCTTGATCTCAGCGTGAAAAGCGATGCCGCAGCATGGGCGGAAAAGCTCGGCGGCCGTGTAACACCGACAGGCTCAGTGCGATTGATCGCGCATGGCGCGGTCACCGGTTTGCCAGGCTTCGCCGAAGGCGCGTGGTGGGTACAGGACGCCGCTGCCGCACTGCCTGCACGGCTTCTCGGCGATGTGCGAGGCAAGCGCGTCGCCGATCTTTGCGCCGCACCGGGCGGCAAGACCGCGCAGCTTGCCGCTGCCGGTGCGCATGTCACCGCTGTCGATCGTGCGCCGGCACGAATCAGGCGGCTCTCCGAAAATCTCGCGCGCTTGTCGCTTCATGCCGAACCCGTTTGCGCCGATGCTGCCGAGTGGGAAGCAGAACCGTTCGACGCCGTACTCCTCGATGCGCCGTGTTCGGCAACCGGCACGATCCGCCGGCATCCGGATTTGCCATGGCTTAAGAAACCGGCCGACGTCGCTGCGCTGACTGCGCTGCAAGACCGCTTGCTCGACCGCGCCATGGCGCTGACCAAACCCGGCGGCACGCTCGTCTATTGCACCTGTTCGCTTGAGCCCGAAGAGAACGAGCGCGTGATCGAAAATCTACTCACGCGCGCGACGAATATGCAGCGCGTTCCCATCACCGGCGCGGAGCTTTTCGGACGCCCGGAACTGATCACCACGGCGGGCGATCTGCGCACGCTGCCTTGCCATTTTCCGGATAGTGATTCGCGGCTTGCGGGCCTCGACGGCTTCTATGCTGCGAGACTTCTAAAACATCAATAGAATCATATAATTATCAGCAGGTTCGCTGTTCTGTCGTCGTTTCGTTATGGTTCCCGAGAGCGGGCGATTCTGCGATACCCGTGACAGAGGGGCAAAACGCGGCGATGTCGCGCGTTGCGGTTTCGAGCCACGCAAAACTGTCCTGGCTGTTGTTACGCGGCGTCGTGCGGCGAATGGCTGGCCGTGCCAACAGCCATCCGATCATGCGTTGGCCGCTTGCGCCGCTCAAAACCGATCGGCTGTTGATCTCGCCGCAAGATTTGCGCACCGCCGATGCGACGCGCGCCAGCGAAATCTATTCCGGGCGTTTCGCCTTCGCCGGCAAGGTCGTGGTCTGCGACGGCCGCTCGATCTTCGAGATGGAGGCGCCGTCGGAAGAATGGGCGGCGATGTTGCACGGCTTCGGCTGGCTGCGCCATTTGCGCGCGGCCGAATCTGGCATCACCCGCGCCAATGCTCGCGCGCTGATCGATGAATGGATCACGCTGCGCGGCTCGTATCATCCGGCCGCGTGGCGGCCCGATGTGCTGTCGCGCCGCATCATCTCCTGGCTCAGTCAATCGACGCTGGTGCTGCAGGATGCCGATGCGCGTTTCTACCGGCGCTTTCTCCGGAGTCTGATCCGACAGATTCGCTATCTGCGTCATACCGCGGGCGATGCCCGGCGCGGCGTGGCGCGCATGCAGGCGGCCATCGCGCTAAGCTACGCCACGCTTTGCATCGCCGGTCAGGCGCGCCATATCGCATCGACGACCGCGCGTTTGAGTGAGGAGATCGAACGGCAGATTCTGCCCGACGGCGGCCATGTCAGCCGCGATCCCGGCGCCGTTATCGAAATCCTCTTGGAATTCCTGCCGCTACGGCAGGCTTTTTCCTCGCGCAACATCGCGCCGCCGCAGGCCGTGTTGAATGCCATCGACCGGATGATGCCGATGCTGCGATTCTTCCGCCATTCGGAAGGCAGCTACGCGCATTTCAACGGCATGGGCGCGACGCCCGCGGATTTGCTGTCGACGCTGCTCGCTTATGACGAAGCCCATGGTGCGCCGCTCGCCAATGCGCCCTATTCGGCCTATCAGCGGCTCGAAGCCCATGGCGCGGTGCTGCTGTGCGATACCGGAAAAGCGCCGCCGATCGAGATGAGCCTCGATGCTCATGCTGGCTGTCTGTCGTTCGAATTTTCTTCTCCGAAGCAGAGCATGCTGATCGTCAATTGCGGCATGCCGGCGGTCGGGCGCGAGGACTGGCGGCAGCTCGCGCGTTCCACCGCCGCGCATTCGACCGTGGTGATCGAGAAAACATCCTCGGCGCGCTTCGTCGAATTGGCGACATTCCGGCGCGTGCTTGGCGGCTCGCCGATGCTGGGCGGGCCCCACAAAGTGACCGTGTCGCGTGAAGATCAGGGCGATGCCGTCGTGCTGCGCATGTCGCACGATGCTTATGCCGATCGCTTCGGTATCATTCACGAGCGCGTGCTGACGCTTGCATCGGACGGCGCTCGGCTCGACGGCGAGGATATTTTTCTTGCCGCCGATGGCAGCCCGCAACTGACCTCGGCTCAGGATGAGTTCGCCGTGCGCTTCCATCTGCATCCGGCAATCAAAGTCACGCGCCTGACCGACAGCCATGGCGCCATGCTGATGACCCCCAATAAGGAAATCTGGACCTTCAGCGCGCGCGAGGACCGCATCGAACTTGAGGACAGTGTATATCTGGCGGCGCCCGAAGGACCGCGGCGTACGACCCAGATCGTCATCCACGGCAATGCACGCACGGCCTCGCGCGTGCAGTGGTGTTTGCAATACGCCCAGCCTACAACATCGGCCGGTGCCGGCACGGCTCGCCGGGCGCGTGACGAAGAAGAAGAGCCGCAGCTCCCGCTGTAATCATTTGGAACGACGATGACCGACGATCTGCGCCGCGCCTCGCGCGCTCTGATTTCCGTTTCCGACAAAGTTGGCGTTGTGGATTTTGCACGGGCGCTGGCCGGTCTCGGCATCGAGCTCGTGTCGACCGGCGGCACGCGCAAGACGCTGAGCGATGCCGGGCTCGCGGTAAAAGATGTCAGCGACCTGACTGGCTTTCCGGAAATGATGGACGGCCGGGTCAAGACGCTGCACCCGGCGGTACATGGCGGTCTGCTCGCGATCCGCGACAACGCTGAGCACGTCGCGGCGATGCGCGCGCATAAGATCGGCGCCATTGATATTCTGGTGGTCAACCTCTATCCGTTCGAAGAGACGGTCGCGCGCGGCGGCGATTTCGCCGACTGCATCGAGAATATCGATATCGGCGGTCCGGCGATGATCCGCGCGGCAGCAAAAAATCATGGTGACGTTATTGTTGTCGTCGATGTCGGCGATTATGCAGCGCTGCTTGGCGAACTGAAAAGTCACAACGGCAGTACGACGCTCACTTTGCGGAAGAAGCTCGCCGCCAAAGCTTACGCGCGCACCGCCGCTTATGACGCGGCGATTTCCAACTGGTTCGCCGGCGCGATCGGCGAAGAGGCGCCCACCTATCGCGCCTTCGGCGGCCGGCTGATCGAGAAACTGCGTTACGGCGAAAACCCGCATCAGGCGGCGGCATTCTATTGTGCGCCGGATCAGCGTTTCGGCGTCGCCACCGCGCGCCAAGCGCAGGGCAAGCAACTCTCCTACAACAATATCAACGACACCGACGCCGCTTACGAATGTGTCGCCGAGTTCGATCCGAAGCGTGCGCCGGCCTGCGCCATCATCAAACACGCCAATCCGTGCGGCGTCGCTGAAGGCGAAAGCCTTGTCGAGGCCTATCGCAAGGCGCTGGTCTGCGATCAGACCTCGGCATTCGGCGGCATTGTCGCGCTCAACCGCACGCTCGACGCAGAGGCGGCGCGCGCCATCACCGAAATCTTTACCGAGGTGATCATCGCACCCGACGCGACGGAGGAGGCGATTGCGATCGTTGCCGCCAAGAAGAATCTGCGCTTGTTGCTCGCGGGCGGACTGCCCGATCCGCGTGCGGTCGGGCTCACAGAAAAAACAGTTGCCGGCGGTCTGTTGGTGCAGACGCGCGACAATGCCGTGGTCGACGACATGGATTTGAAGCTGGTGACCAAACGCGCGCCGACCAATGCCGAGCTGCGCGACTTACGCTTTGCCTTCCGCGTCGCCAAACACGTGAAATCGAACACCATCGTCTATGCCAAGGACCTCGCCACCGTCGGCATCGGCGCCGGTCAGATGAGCCGCATCGATGCGGCACGGATCGCCGCACGTAAGGCGGAAGACGCAGCGAAGGAGCTTGGCCTCAAGGAGCCCGCGACCAAAGGTTCGGTGGTTGCCTCGGACGCGTTCTTTCCGTTCGCCGATGGTTTACTGGTCGCAATAGAAGCCGGCGCCACAGCAGTGATCCAGCCGGGCGGCTCAATGCGCGACGATGAAGCGATCAAAGCGGCCGATGACCATGGCATCGCCATGGTGTTCACCGGCACGCGGCATTTCAGGCATTAGATAAAAGCAGCCTGTCCCCAGCTTTCGTGGGATCAGCGCAATCACATCGCGCCGGTGATCCACTGCTCGAGCTTCTGCTTCGGAGCGGCGCCGACCTGACGGGAGGCGAGCTGGCCGTTCTTGAACAGCATCAGCGTCGGGATCGACATGATGCCGTATTTGGCGGCGACGCCGGGGTTTTCGTCGACATTGAGTTTGACGATCTTGACCTTGCCGTTGAGCGAGGTCGAGATTTCCTCGAGCGCCGGCGCGATCATGCGGCAGGGGCCGCACCATTCCGCCCAGAAATCCACAACTACGGGGCCGCTCGCCTTGAGCACGTCCGCGTCGAACGTGGCATCGGTTGTTTTATCGACCATGACACTTACCTCGTTTTTCGCCTTTTTTTCGGGAGAATCGGCAGCCCGGGAGCGATGAACGTATGAACCGCCTCTCGCAGCGTCAAGGAGCCTTCACCCGGCCGTGACGGCCCAGCTAAAGCCTTTGAAAATGCCTTGGTTAGCGCGGCATCCATGGCCTCTGGTGGCACGTCCACCAGCTTCGGCCCGTTTGTGAAAATCAGCGCTGCCCTTACGGATTTGCCTGGATAGAGGCGCGCCAATACGGCGCGGTAGGCGGCTAATTGTGCGACATAGGGCTCGATATCGGCGAGCCGTTCGGGGACGATCCGGTCGCTCTTGTAGTCGGCTATCAGCACGGTCTTCTCGGTGATCACCAAACGATCGACCTGTCCCGAGACCGGGATCGTCCCATCTTCTTGCGCCTTGATCTGACCGACGATGGGGACCTCAGCGCGGCCGCCTGGCGCGAAGATTTCGGCAAAGCGGGCGTCACCGAGCAGCGCCAGAACTTGATGCGCGATCTCCGCGCGCTCGGTGTCGGAAAAATCCCTGCTGGCTTTGGCGAGGAATTTTTTCGCGGTCGCCTGACGCCGCTCTTGCGGGATATCCGGCAGCGATTGCAGCAGCCGATGCACGAGCCGGCCGCGTTGCAGCGCCTTCTGTCGCTCGGCCGCGGATGTTCCGGTTCGAGGCGAACCGCGAGCTTCATCGTCGAGGATGCCGGATGGCGACAGTCGTGTGATGCGCGGAGATTCAGCCGGCGCCGATTGGCGTAGCCAGTCCGGCAAGGCCGTCTGCTTTGAAGGTTCCGAAACGATAGCGGGCGCGGACGAGGCAACGGCTTCATAGGGCGTCTTGCGATAACGCAGGACCTTATCTTCGCCGACAATTTCTTCGATCAATAGTGGCCCAAGGGGTTCGCGGACCAGATCGTACCAGCAGTTTGGCGGCCGGCCGCGCGGGCCTTCCGCGCCGCAGACAATCAGCCGGTCCGCTGCACGCGTCATCGCCACATAAAGGAGACGCCGATATTCGTCCTCGGCATCGCGCAACGCCGATTGTCGCGCTGTTTGCACCGGCGCGACGTCATCGGCTTTGCGTCCAACCCAGATGAGTCCGTCACCGAGCTTGAGGAGGCGCGGTGGCCGCGGGCCTGCCGGCGGCGTGATGGTATCGGCGAGAACGACGATCGGCGCTTCGAGGCCTTTGGCCCCGTGCACGGTCATGACCCGCACCTCGTCGCGCTTGATCTCCATGTCGCGCTTGATTTCAGCGCGCGCCTTGCGGAGCCAGGCCAAAAAACCTTGCAGCGACGGCGCTTCGTAGCGTTCGTAGTCCAGCGCCAGATTGAGAAACTCGTCGAGGGCGTCATTCGCTTCGAGGCCCAGCCGCGCGAGGAATTGCCGCCGTCCGCCATGCGCACCGAGAACATGAGCAAAAAACGCAAAGGGCGTTGCCCGCCGCGCCATGGCAGCCAGTGTTTCCAGTTCCGCGCTGGCTTTGGCGAATTTTTCATTCGGCTGTCCGGCAAGCGCCGTACGCAAAGTCTTGCGGCCACGCTCCGCGGCGATATCGAACAGGTTCTGATCGCTGAAACCAAACAGCGGGCTGCGCAATACGGCCGCGAGCGCAAGATCGTCGTGCGGCAATAGCAGTGCGTCAGCTAGCGCCATTAGGTCCATCACCGCGACGTGCTCGGTGAGGATGAGGCGATCGGCGCCCGCCACCTCGACGCCTTCATTCTTGAGCGCGCGGATGATGGCTTCGAACAGCGAGCCGCGCTGCCGGACCAGCACCATCACGTCGCCATAACGCACCGGCCGTCGCTCGATGCCGACAGGTTCGCGTGCGTCGATCAGTTGCCGCACGGTGCGGGCGATGCGACGCGCCAGCTTCACGCGCGGACTAACCTCGCTCACGGTGTCGAAGGGCGCGTCCCAGCCTTCGATGGCATCGCGCTTTTCCGGCTTGATAGTCTCCCAGATTTCAACGGTTCCAGGCTGCGCGTCAGGCAGCGCGATATGCGGTGGGATACCTCCCGCCGAATCCGACGTGACGCTGCCGGCGATATCCTTAAAGACGATATCCACCGCGCCGAGCACGCTGTCGCAGGATCGGAAGGAATGTTCGAGCTGGCGATACTCGAATGTCAGCCCGGCCTCGTTGTGCCGCCGTTCGAAAAACCTCCGCATTTCCCCGAAGAGATGGGGTGCCGCGTTTTGGAAGGAGAAAATCGATTGTTTCTCATCACCCACCGCGAAGATCGTGCGCGTACTGGGCCGCGCACCGGCGCCAGCGGTGAATTCTGCGACTAAGAGCTGAACGATTTCCCACTGCTTGGTGCTGGTATCTTGCGCCTCGTCGATCAACAGATGATCGATACCGAGGTCAAGCTTGTAATGGACCCATGCGGCATCGGTATTGCGCAACAGATCGAGCGTCTTGCCGATCAGGTCGTCATAGTCGACCACGCCGCGGCGCCGCTTTTCTTTTTGGTAGCGCGTGAGGACTTCCGAGGCGACGGTGATGAGCGCCGCACTGCGGTCGCGGCAGATGATTGCATTGCGTCGCTCGCGCAGTGGAACCACGCGGGTTTGCTCGTCACGTAGCCGCTGCGCCAGACCGGGTTGTTTGTTGGCGAAACCTTTGGTCAGCAGGTTGGCGCGCGGCTCCGATTTGGAGTCGAAGAATACTTCGAAATAGGATTTGATCTGCTCGCGGCCGCTCAGCCGGGAGGCGAGCGTCAGACGCTGGTCTTGCTTCTGATCCATCGCCGAGCTGGTCCGGCAGAGCGCCGCGACGCCTGGCCACTCCGACGGGGGTAGGATCGGACCGTTGATAATATCGTGTTCGACCTCCGCAAGCGTCATCGCCGGATCGACGCCGAGCGTCTTGGAGAGCGCAGCTATCGCTTTGTCCATGCCGCCACATTGCACGATCCAGCGCTGGAGCGCGTCGCCTTGCGCGATCGCGCGGCGGATGATTTCGCGGAAGGTCTGGTCCGCGCTCGACGTCATCGCAACGGCAAGCGCGCACCCAAGCCTGCTCTCTGGCGCTTCCGCGCCCTGCAACAGCACGGCAAGCGTCAGCGATTCGAGGAGTTGCGTCTGCTCGACATCGTCGAGCACGGAAAAGCGCGCGGCGACATTGGCTTCGAATGGAAAGCGTTGCAGCAACTGGGTGCAGAAGGCGTGGATGGTCTGCACTTTGAGGCCGCCCGGCGTCTCCAGCGCGCGCGCGAAAAGCCGCCGCGCCAGTATGCGCGTCTTTGCGTCGCTCGCGATTCCGGAGCCTTTGATCGCTTTGTCCAGCTCTTCGTCAGAGAGCTTGGTCCAGGCGCCAAGAGTGTCGAACACCCGCTTCGCCATATTGGCGGCGGCGGCTTTGGTGAAGGTGATGCAGAGAATCTTTTCCGGCTCGACACCCTTGAGCAAAAGATTGATCACGCGTTGCGCCAGCACATGGGTCTTGCCCGAACCGGCATTGGCGGCGACCCAAGCCGACACGTCCGGATTGGAAACGTCAGTCTGCCGCTGTCGCACGACGAGAGGGATATCGTCCGGCGTTCTCATTCGCCGCTCCCGTCGTCGTCTTCCTCGCCAGCGCTGGTCCATTCCAGCACACGAGCGAGGTGATCGTAGTCGCCATATTGCGTCGCCCACATCGGATGCACGAGTGAACGATAGGGCGTTTCCTCGTCTTCGAATTTCTGCGCCAATTCGGTCAGTCTTTGCAACGCATGATCGGCTTGGGAGTCACCATCGCCGTTCTTGAATCCGATGAATTTTTCCTCGCCTGGCGGCTCGCCGCCTTTAACCAACACGTAGGCAACGTCGGCGACGGAGGCGTCTTTCGGTATGCCTGCAAATCCGCCCTGGCGAAGGATGGCGGCTTCGAGCGTAAGCTGAGGCGCAAGCCCAGAACGCACTTGCGGTCCAGTGCGTGCCGAGCCGGTTTTGTAATCGAAAATCGTATAGCGGCCATCGCGGCCCAATTCGATCCGGTCGGCGATGCCGCGCAGCCGAAAGGTACCCTTTTCCAGTTTGATTTCATGCTTGCCGCTGATCTCGGCGTCGACTTTTGCAGTGTCGGTTCGACGCTCGATTTCCCAATTGGCAAACCAATCCGCAATGCGCTGGAAACGCGGCCACCAGAAGGCGCGCGCTTCCGGATAATCCTCGATCTCGGCAAATTGCTGGCGACCGAACGCGATCAATTCATCGACGAGTTGGTTGATCGGCTTTGCAGTGAAATTTTTCGCGAACTCCGCAATGGCCGCATGAATGAACGTGCCGCGTTCCGCAGCACCCGGTTCAGCATCGACCGGATCGAGGGGCCGCAAACGCAGGATATGCTTGGCGTAGATCGTGTACGGATCGCGCAGCCAGTGTTCGATCTCGGTGACAGAAAGTCCTTTGGGACGAACCGCCAGTGGCGGCTTCGGTTCAGGTCGTGGCTCGGGCTTCACTTCTTCGGGATGATCGAGCATCCGCGCCCATGTTAGATAGGTTTCGCCGCGCTTGATCGCTTGTTGCCAGCGATCGCCGGATACCGCGGCGAGGCGCTGAATGAAGCGTGACGGCACCGTCGGCGCGCCTGCGATCTTCGCTGACAGCGTCATGATCACTTCAGGTGCGCCGAGGAGTTGCACAAAATCATGTGCCGTAAGCCCGATACGCCGCTCCGGTAGATCAAGTCCGAGATCGAGCCGCATCGGACGGCTCAGCCAGGCATCGGTGCGGCTTTCCGGCGGCCACGTGCCTTCGACCAGACCGCCAAGGACGACGCGATCATTGTCGGTCAGACGCGCTTCAAGAAGGCCGAGAATGCGAACGCGCAAGCCTTGGCGCAACGGCCGGCGCACGACGCGCCCACTCAATGCCGCTGTGAACAGTTCAACATAGTCCGGCACTTTGACTTCGAGGCTCGCCGCCGACATGCTGGTCGCAAGTTCGTCGAGCACATTGGCGAGTTGAATGCCATCCGGCCCGACGAATGCCGCTTGTTCTTCGCCATGCCGCGACAGCGCCTCTAATACCTTGCGATGCCGCTCAGCCAATGCGTTCAGTGAGAGCGCGCCGCCAGAGAATTTCTCGAGGGGCTCGAGCGCTGCGGCGAGTTTAGCGACCAGGCTTTCTGCTTCCGCAATCTGACCGTCGTTTAGATCTTTGCGCGGGTCCGATGAATGCAGTCGGTCTCTGACAATGCGGAGCGCTTTCAGCGCATGGAGCAGGCCCGTCGTGCCGCGGCTTGGCCGCGGACCACGCAGCACGGCGCGTTCAAGAACATCCGTTGCGGAGCGTTGATCGCTGGCGCCGAGACGCAGCAGCGGATGCTTGAGCAATGCCAGCAATGTCACCGGCTCGAGACCGCCGACGGCTGCTTGCGCGGCAAGCCGCGCGAAAATTCCGGCGGGTGTTTCGGTCAGCGGATCGCCGCCGGTGTCTTCGACCGCAATATTCCAGCGCATCAGTGCGGTGGCGACGCGACGACCGAGCACACGATCCGGAGTGACCAGCGCCGCGGTCTTGCCGTTCTGCACGGCTTCACGAAGCGCGATAGCGATCGCGAGCGCTTCTTCCTCGGCATTCGCCGCTTCGATCACCGTGATGGTCGAGACTGCGGCATCAGCTTGCGCCGCGAACACGAGATCGCTGGCATGCTTTTGCCAGACATCGGTTTGCATCGCCGGGCGCATCGCTTCGGACGCCAACGTTTCGCGGCCTTGCGCCTTTGCCAATGCCGTTACTGCGCTGCGTGAGATGCCGATGCGGGTCAGGAGCGTTTGCATCGCGAATTGCGGATGGCCTGGCGCGGCGGCAATTTTTTTCTTCGGATCGCCCGAGATCAGTCGCCACGATTCGTCATCGAGATCGGTATCGAGACCGGGCAACACGACCGCGCCGTGCGCCAACCGCGCAACGGTGGCGATAAGTTCTGCGGTCGATGGGATCGATCCGGTCGAGCCAGCGACGATCACGGGCCCGTCGGTTTTTCCGGCAAGCCGCGTCGCTTCAGCTTTGATCAGCAAATCGCGGCGTTCCGCAGCCTCGATGCAATTCCCCTCGCGCAAGATCTCCGGCCAAGCGCCGCGCGCGATCTGCAGAAATTTCAGGGTTTGCTGCCAGTATTCGTCGAATTGTTCCGGCACCAGGTCGTCGAGGCGCTTCCAAGGGACACCGCGTGTTGTCATGTCGTCGATCAGCCGTGCCAGGTCATCGGCGAGCACGCAGGCGGCAACTGGCGTTTGGGCTACAAGCGGCGCGCCATCTTGGCCGTGCAGTTCGGCCCATTTAACGATGAGCTCGGTCAGCAACAGACGGCGTTCGAGGCTGCCCAGTGCTTCCGGGAGTGCCAGCGCCTCGGCGGCAAGACCGCCGGTCGCTGCCTCCGCGAAAGCGATCTCGTCCTCATCGATATCGCCGATCGCAACAATGCGCGGCAGCAGCGCGGCATCGTGTTTCAGCACATCGAGGAAGATGTCATGTGCCAGCCGACAGGCGCGCCGCGTCGGCAAATAGAGCGTGACGCCGGCGAGCGCGAGCGGATCGTCGCCCAGCGAAAAGCCGAGCTTGCCGCTTCGCAAAGCGTCGATCAGCGTCGGCAAAAATGGCGCCGACGCGGGAATGGTGAAAACGCGCGCAGTCATCAGAAATTGTCCGGCGGATTCTTCGGCAGAACCGCGAAAAATCACGAATGAGCCTTATCAGATATTACGCCGTACCGGCGAGTGCGAGTTCTGCGGCGGCTACGGCTTCCGGCGTACCGACATGCATCCACACGCCTTCGAGGCGAAGCCCAAACAGCCGGCCGGCGGTGCCGGCGCGATCGAACAGTTGTGTCAGAGCGAAAGCGCCGGATGGCGCTTCGGCGAACAGCGCCGGAGAGAGGATCGACGTGCCGGCATAGATGAACGGCGCACTGTCCTGCTCGCCACGCCGCTGCAAGCGTCCGTCGGGCAGCATCGAATAATCGCCGCGGCCGGAATAGCCGAGGCTGTCGTCCGTCGGTGACAGCAGCAGCAGCACATCCATGGTCTCGGCGTCGAAGGTGTCGGCAAGCCGCGTCAGATTCGGCCGCACACCGTCGAGCCACAGCGTGTCCGAATTGATCAAAAAGAACGGCGCATCGCCCAGCTGCGGCAGTGCCTTGGCAATGCCGCCGCCGGTGCCGAGGAGTTCGTCGCGCTCATCTGAAATGACGATGTTCGGCTGTTGCCGTGGCGCCAGATGTTTTTCGACGGCGTCAGCGAGATAGTGCACGTTGACGACGGCGCGTTCGACGCCGGAGGCGGCCAGCCGGTCAAGGCCATAGTCGATGAGCGATTTGCCGCCGACGGTGACCAAAGGTTTCGGAATATGGCCGTTATACGGGCGCATGCGCGTGCCGAGACCTGCTGCCAGCACTATAGCGCTTTTCGGCATCATCGCGTTGCCCGGCCCGGTCCTTTCGTTTGCCCGAATCGGGTCATTTTATCCCATCCGGAGGTCGCGCATTCGTCGTGTACCAGGCGCGAAGCGGGGTCAATGCCGGGTGCGCCAGCGACCGGCGTAAATAATTCCATATCCGCGGCATGTGGCGCACGTATTGTGGTTTACCGTCGCGTCGATTCAGCCGGGCGAAAATACCCAGCACCTTGGTGGCGCGCTGCGCCGCGAGCGTCGCGTAGAGCCGCGTGAAGGCCGCGGCGTCGAAATCGGGGTCCTCACCCAAGCGGGCGCGGACATAGCGGCTGAGCAACGCCACTTCCATCGCCTCGGAAACATCGACGCGGGCGTCTTGCAGGAGCGATGCCACATCATAGGCGGCGGGGCCGGTCAGCGCGTCCTGGAAATCAACGACGCCGATGCGGGCGATGTCGGTGCGCTCCGGTAGCCACAGCAAATTCGGCGAATGGTAATCGCGCAGCACCCAGGTCAACGGAGCCGCCAGTACCGGCTGCAAAGCTTCGCGCCAAAGCTGGACGAAGGCTTTGCGCATGATCGACGATACCGCGCCTTCATTATGCGGAAGATACCAATCGAGCAGGAGCTCGGCCTCGATCATAAAGGCGTCGATGGTGTATCGCGGCAATGTATATTCGATTCCTGGCGCGACACGGAGCGTGAGCGGCAATTGCCGGCTGTGCAACGACGCCAGAAGATCGACAGCGACGGCGTAATAGTCTTCCACCGGCGCCGGTGGATCGCCTGAGACAACGCGGTGTTCGCCGAGATCTTCGACAAGGATAAGACCGGCGTCGAAATCCGCGTGCAGGATTTCCGGTGCGGACACGCCGACTGAGCGCAGCCCCACAGACATTGCGACGAACGGTACGATGTCTTCGGCGAGATGCGCGATCGCGCTGTAGGGCTTGCCGTCGCGAACCGGCGGGCCGTCGGGCCGGCGCGGCGCATTCATCAGCACCACGCTGTGATCGTCGAGCGTCAGCCGCTCGAAAATACGGCTCGATGCGTCGCCTTGCATGCGCCAGCGCGCCGCCTCTCTATATTGCGCGTCGGCAATGAAGTCGCGGATGTGGGCGATGCGTTCGGCGCGCGCTGCGAAGCTGCCATAGCCGGCATAACGAATATTGCGCCCGCCAGCGCCGAGCGACGGCGATAGCGTGAAGGTGATATCGAAGCGGTCGGCGGGTAACGAGCCAGCGGCGCGATCCGGCCATTCCAGAAGCATCACGGCGCTTTCTGGCAAATCCTCAAAGCCAAGCTCGGCAAGCTCTGCCGTTCCCGATACCCGATACAGGTCGGCATGCACCAGCGTGAAGCGCGGCAGCTCGTAAGTCTGCATGAAGGTGAAAGTCGGGCTCGGAACTTCGATCTCCGGATCGCCGGAAAGGATGCGGATCAAAGCGCGCGTGAAGGTCGTTTTCCCGGCGCCGAGATCGCCCGAGAGCGTGACCAGATCGCCCGGCTCCAAGGCAGCGGCGATGTCTGCCGCAAACCGTTCCGTCGCTTTTTCGTCCGGCAATGTCAGGGCAAAGCTTGCGCCGGCCGCTGCGGTCATCAGCATTGCGGAGACCTCGTCACGACATCTATTCCGCCGCGGTCAGCGCGGCGGTTTCGACCAGCGGAAATGTACATGTGACGGTGGTGCCCTGTCCGACGACCGAGGCAATGCTGACGGTGCCGCCGTGGAGTTCGACAAAGGAGCGGACCAGCGAGAGGCCAATTCCGGGGCCGCGGTGCTGTGATCCGAGCGAGTGGGTTTCGAACCAATCGAACACCTTGTCCAGCACGTCGGGGGGAATTCCAGGACCGCGGTCGCTGACGCGGAAGGCGATTGCGTCGCTTCGGCGCTCGGCGGCGACTACGATCGTGGCGCCTCCCGGCGAGAAGCTCGCGGCATTGGCGAGAAGATTGAACAGGATTTGCCGCACCCGCACCTTATCGGCAATGAAACTGCCGATGTCTTCGCGGGCCTTTATGTCGAGGATGAGGCCGGCGCTGATCAGGCGGTCCTGCACGCCTTCAGCTGCCGCCACCATGGTTTCGCGGATATCGACCGGCCCGAGACTGAGTTGCATGCGGCCGGCATCGATCGTCGCCAGATCGAGGATGTCGTTGATCAGAGCCAACAGGCTGTTGGTCGAGACGGTGATGTAATCCAGATATTCTCGCTGCTTTGCCGCCAGCGGGCCGGTCGAGGGATCGCCCAAGAGGTGGACGAAGCCGATGATATTGGTCAGTGGCGAGCGCAGCTCGTACGAAACGTGATGCACGAAATCGACTTTGATCTTGTCGGCTTCTTCGAGCGCTTCATTACGCTCGCGCAGCGCGCGCTCGACATTCACCGAATCGGTCACATCGTGGAAAGTCACCAGCGTGGCGCCGTCGGGTAAGGGCGCCGTCGTGCAATCGACCACACTGCCGTCGCGCCGTTCGAGCCGGCCAAGCGTCGGCTCGCGGTTCTCGATCGCGGTGACGATGTTGCGGAGCGCCTGCCAAGTCGGCGCGTCGCCATGCAGCGGCTGGGTGAGTGCGGTGATTTTCTCGATATGCGGACGGTTGGCCAATGTTTCAGGCGTGAGACGCCATAGGCGCGCAAAGGCGGCATTGTGCAGACGCAGGCGTCCGTCGCTGCCAAACACGGCAACGCCTTCATTGAGATTGTCCAGCGTCTCACCCTGGACGCGGATCAGTTCCTGGAAGCGCCGTTCGAGATCGAGCCGCTCGGTGACATCGTGGAACAGATAAGTGACGCCGCCGTCGGGATTGGGCGTCGTGATGATGCGCAGCGTGCGGCCACCCGGCAGATGCCAGATGTGCTCTTTGTCTTCGACGGCGCGATAGGCTTCGTGCAGCTGCGTCTTCCACTGCCGAAAATCCGACTCTTCTGGCAGCTTGCGTGCGGCGCGCAGCCGATCGATCACCGCAGAGTCGCCCGGGCCTTGATCGAGGAACGCGGCATCGAGGTCCCACAGCGCGCGATAAGCTGCGTTGTAGAAGGTCAGATGCTGGCCGGCATCGAACATGGCGACGCCGGTTGAAAGCTGATCGAGTGTGCGGCGATGCGCGTCGGCAAGGCGCTGCAGCACATTGCGCATGGTCTCGACTTCGGTGGCGTCGATGCCGATGCCTGTCGAGCCGGTCGGGGTCTGGAAATCGAGCACGTCGAAAGTGCGGCGCGCACCGGCAACGACGGCGCGCAGCCGACCGGCGTACCCGCCATTATCGCGCGCCTCCGCGATATTGGCCCGCGCTGAAGTGTCGAGAAGCTCGACACTATGCTCGACCGCGTCGGTGGAATTCTTTGCTTCCACCGCGCGCACATAGGCTGGATTAACGAAAGTGAGTTTGCCGGCGGTGTCGCGAGTCCAGACCGGCGACGGCAAGGCTTCAATCAGCGCACGCAGCGAGCCTGCTTCAGCCGAGAGCTTCTCGTAACGACTAACCAGTTCGGCGAGTTCGCGCTTGATGCCGCTCGCATCCTTGAGCCGAAGCACGGCGCGGCCACCAATGGCGCGGCCATGCGCTTCGAACGGCTGCCCGGAAAGTGTCGATAGCGTCATCGAGAAGGCTTCGCCGCGGTTGCGCAACGCATCGACGGCACGGTCTATGGTGGCGGCCTTGCTGGCGTCGAGCCAAAGGCCGAAGGCAAGCATGCTGTGTGTCGGCAGTACGCCGAAAATCGTGGGGTCGCCGTCGATGGCCGGTTCGTCCGATCCTGCCGGCCACACCACGACGACCTGCGGTTCGGAGAGTGACAAGGCGCGCGCGCGATCGAGCTCTTCGCGCAGCCGCGCGATCTCATCGTTGGACCAGGCTTCCGTCCGCGTGGCACGTGCGCGGCTGCGCACCAGCATGATCGCGGTCACCACGGCAAACAGCACAACGCCGCTGATCAAAACCAGAAAAGCGATGGCGTGCTGATCGATGCTGCGATGGGCGGTGAGAACGAGTTCTTCGAGAGCCAGCGCTGGCGGCTCGATAGCAAAGGCTGGATGGGGCGCGGAAACAGCGAGGGACAGGACAGCCGTGGCGCCGAGAGCGGCTCGGAATCCGTAGATTCCGCGCCGGTCCCGCCGCTGCCGCCTATAGCCTCGGCCGACCCGGATCGTGTCCGGCATGCCCCATCGCCTCTACTGGCTCCGCCATTCCGCCAGCGGGTATGTCGCGGGGATAAGCCCTGCGAATCGCACGACTTTACTCTCAAGCGGAATCGCGCCGAAAGAGTCCAGATCGTGAACGGGAGCGAAGGGAACCGACGATCAGCCGCGCGCCGAACCGCGGGCAGGCTTTTCGAGCGCCGCAGCATCGCGTGCCATGTCTTCGACACTGATGCGAGCGAGCGCTATGCCGAATTCCTGTTCGGCGCCCGCCATCGCCGGCAGCACGATTTTGTCGAGGAGTTCCGAACCAGCGTGTCCGGTTTCAGCATCTTCAACCGTGCCGGCGGCACGAAGAATGTCATTGGCGCTGACGTTGCGGCGATCGCGCGCCAACTCATAGCCGCCGCGCGGACCGCGAATGCCGTTCAAGATTCCGCAGCGCACAAGCGCCTGCAGCACAGGCTCGAGATGTCGCGGCGGTAAACCATGCCGCGCCGCGAGTGCTTTTGCGGAAATCGGTTGTCCATGCGCTTGCAGCGCCACGTCAATGACCGCAGCAACGGCGAGAACACCTTTTCGGGGAAGCAATGGCATCAGGAAGGAAAACGCAGAGCCAAGCGAGAAGGTCCTTGAGCGGTAATATATTACGACGCAGATTCGGTCTAGTTGATCGCGCGTCTAATCGTGCTTGTCGACAATATTTGACGTATATCCGGTGGAACCAAAGCCAGTTTTTGCGCGGCTTGTTGCGTCTAGACTTTCGAATTCAACAAAGTTTGCATGTTGTATTGGCGCGATTACTAGCTGCGCGATCCGCATACCCCGCGAAATTACAAAAGAATCTGTTCCATGATTTACAAGAATTACTTGTAATTCTCCGCGATAGTCGGCGTCGATGGTGCCCGGCGCATTGAGCACCGTGATGCCATGGCGAAGCGCGAGACCGGAGCGCGGGCGGACTTGTCCCTCATGTCCAGCCGGAAGTGCGATCGCGAATCCTGTCGGAATCAATGCGCGCCCGCCGGGAGCGATCGTTACCGGCGCGACAGTCGGCACTGCGGCCATCAAATCGAGTCCGGCCGCCTGCTCGGTTTGATACGCCGGCAGCGGCAGATCGGCGCTGTGCGGCAAACGCATGATGCGGACGTCGATGTTCATCGCCTGTCCTCGATCGCCGCAGCGATTCGGTCGATCAGCGTATGCGCGACGTCGTCTTTGGATTGCGGCGGCCAGTCTTCGACACCGTCCGCGGTGATCAGGTGAATGGTGTTGCTGTCGCCGCCCATGATGCCGGTTTGCGGCGAGACGTCATTGGCGAGAATCCAATCGCAGCCTTTCTTCGCGAGCTTGGCCTTGGCATTGGCGAGCAGATCGTCGGTTTCAGCAGCAAATCCGATGACGAGTTTCGGCCGGCCAGATTTACGATGCGCGACGGTCGAAAGGATGTCTGGATTCTCGACGAGCTTGAGTGTCGGAATACGGCCTTGCTGTTTCTTGATCTTGCCGCTGCTGACGGCCTCGCTGCGCCAGTCGGCGACGGCGGCGGCAAAGACTGCGACATCGGCCGGCAGCGCGTGCTCAACAGCTTCAAGCATCTGCCGCGCGGTCTCGATTTTGACGACATGAACGCCTGGCGGATCGGGCTGGTTCACCGGGCCGCTGATCAAGGTCACTTCGGCGCCGGCGGCTTTGGCTGCGGCGGCGATGGCGTGGCCCTGTTTTCCCGAAGAGCGGTTGGCGATGTAGCGCACCGGATCGATCGGCTCTGCGGTCGGTCCGGACGTGATCAGGACGCGCTTGCCGGTCAGCGATCCGTGCGGATGAAGGAGCACTTCGGCTGCCACGACGATGTCTGCGACCTCCGCCATGCGGCCCGTACCAGCCTCGCCGCGCTCCGCCATTTCGCCGGTGCCTGGTCCGATGGTGCGGATGCCGTCGGCGGCAAGCTGCGTGAGATTGCGCTGCGTCGCTTTCGCCGCCCACATATGCGGGTTCATAGCGGGTGCGATCAGGATCGGTTTGTCTGTCGCAAGAAGAACAGCGGAGGCAAGATCGTCGGCATGGCCGCCCGCCATTTTCGCCAGCAAGTCTGCGGTCGCAGGAGCGACGATGACGAGGTCGGTGTCGCGTGCCAGCCGAATGTGACCGACATCGAATTCACTGTGCGGATCGAACAGATCGGTGAATGCGTGGTCGCCAGAAAGCGCGCCGGCAGCTAGCGCCGTAACGAAATGCTGCGCGGCTTGGGTGAGGACGCAGCGCACTTGGAAACCGCGATCTTGCAGGCGGCGGATCAGATCGAGCGATTTATAAGCGGCAATGCCGCCGCCGATGATTAGAAGAACGCGCCGCGCATCGGCCTCGCGTTCGCGATGTGGTGCGGTCTGCCGGCCGGGAGGCGTGAAAGATTCAAGGACATCGCTTCCGGTCTCGCCCGCGGCGTCACGTAAGATGAAGCGGACCTCGTCTTCCATCGAGCGGCCGTTGCGGGCGGCACGCAAGCGCAGAAGCTTTTTCAGCTTTTCGTCGAGCTGCCGGACGGTGAGACTGGCCATGCACGGCCTCCCTCTGGAAGCGGCATCCTAACGACCGAATGATTGCAATGCAATCATTGCAATCAAATTCGCCAGACGAGGAGTAGGAGCAGGAAGGCGATCACCCACAATGCTACCATGGTCCAGCGGCTCCGCCGCGCTTCGGCCTTGCCGATCTCGGCGACAGTCTGTGAGGACAACACAAGGCCATCACGGGTGACTTCGTCGAGCTGACCGAGGATACGGGCGCCGCGGGTCAGCAGTCCCGGTGCACCGCCAAGGAAGCGTCCGACTTCAGCGATGCCTTGGCCGGCGTTTTCCAGGCGTCCCGCCGGGCCGAGATAGCGTGTCATCCATTCGCGCACGACAGGTTCGGCGGTGGTCCACATGTCGAGCTTGGGATCGAACGACCGCGCCACGCCCTCGACCACCACCATGGTCTTTTGCAGGAGCAGCAACTCCGGCCGGGTCCGCATGTCGAACAGGCCGGTGACTTCGAACAGAAGCGTCAGCAGCTTCGCCATCGAAATGTCTTCGGCGGCGCGATTGTGGATCGGCTCGCCGATAGCGCGAATGGCTTGCGCGAAGTCGTCGATCGAGTGATGCGGCGGCACGTAACCAGCTTCGAAGTGTACTTCCGCCGTGCGGTGATAATCGCGGGTGATGAAGCCGTGCAGGATCTCGGCGAGAAACAAGCGCTCTTTCGGTCCGAGCCGGCCCATGATGCCGAAATCGACAGCAATCAGTTTGCCGTCGTCGTCGACAAACAAATTCCCAGGGTGCATGTCGGCGTGAAAGAAGCCGTCGCGCAAGGCGTGGCGCAGGAATGTTTGAATGACGGTTTGCGCGAGCCGCGGCAAATCGAAACCCTTGGCTTCCAATTTGGCGCGGTCGGATAGTGGCGTTGCGTCGATCCACTCCAGCGTCAGCACTTCCTTGGCGGTGCGGTCCCAATCGACAGTAGGAACGCGGAAATCCGGATCGTCCTTGGTGTTCTCCGCCATTTCCGAGAGCGCCGCGGCCTCGAGGCGGAAATCCATTTCCAGCATGACCGATCGCCGCAGCGTATCGACAACTTCGACCAGGCGAAGCCGCCGCGCCTCGGCGGAAAGCTCTTCGGCGTGCTGCGCGGCAAAGGTGAATGCCGTCAGGTCGGCATGAAAGCGCTGCTCGATGTTAGGTCGTATGACTTTGACCGCGACCGTACGCGAGCCGTCGGCAGTGGCGACGGTGGCGCGATGCACTTGTGCGATCGAAGCGGCGGCGACTGGCGGGCTAAAGCTCGCAAATACCGATGCAAGCGGCCGCTCGAAAGCCGCGGCAATGACTGCTTCCGCCTCAGCTTGCGGGAACGGCGGCATTTGATCCTGTAGGCTTTCGAGATCGTGCGCTAAAACGGGCCCGACAACATCCGGCCGCGTCGCTAAAAATTGTCCGAGCTTCACATAGCTCGGTCCGAGCTTGCTCAGCGCCGCCGATAGTCGCGTCTCCGTCGTACCAGTCGAACGCCGTTCAAACAGGCGGGCGAAGCGCAGCAGCGGACGCGCCGGGACCGGCACCATTGCCGGGTCTATTGCGCCGAACACGCCTTCGCGCGCGAACACGAAGCCGGCACGGACAAGGCGGATCAGATGCGCGGGCGCGGAGATCACAAACGCCAGCCGGAATGCAGCGCGACGATGCCGCCGCTGAGTGTCTGAAACGACACGCGCGCGAATCCGGCCGCGCGCATCATCGTGGCGAAGTCTTGCGGCTTGGGAAAGCGGCGGATCGATTCCACGAGATAACGATAGGATTCGGCGTCGCCCGCAACCAGCCGGCCGAGCGCCGGGATCACATTGAACGAATAGAAGTCGTAGACACGATCGAGACCCGGCACATTCACCGATGAAAATTCCAGGCAGAGAAAACGGCCGCCGATTTTCAGCGTGCGATAAGCTTCGGCCAACGCCTGTTCGATGCGGGGTACGTTGCGGATACCGAAAGCGATCGTCACGGCGTCAAAATTCTTGTCAGCGAACGGCAGTGCTTCGGCGTTGCCTTCAATGAAAGTGACGGCGTCGCCTAACCCTTTTGCCGCGGCACGTTCGCGGCCGACATCGAGCATATCGGCATTGATGTCGCAGACGGTCGCGTGACAATCGGCGCCGCCGCGCGCCAGCACGCGAAAGGAGATGTCGCCAGTGCCGCCGGCAATATCGAGCAGTGCGAACGGCCTTTGCTTCGGTGGATCGACCGCTGTGACCAACGCGTCTTTCCAGGCCCGATGTAGGCCAAGCGACATCAAGTCGTTCATGAGGTCATAGCGGCCGGCGACGCTATGGAAGACGTCGTCGACCAGCGCCTGCTTGTCTTTAAGCGGCACCCGTCGGTAGCCGAAATCGGCCTCTTTGTGCTCAAACTCGGTCATAATGTCCTTTGCCGGCAACGATAGCGCGCCCCGCTTTGTGACGCTACAAAGCCGAGACAGCATGGTTTCCGGTAAGGTTTAGAGGGGCATGGCGTCGCCTTTTTGAACGCCGGTAAGCCGCCGCATAACAACGAACCCGCGCGATGCCTGAATTACCCGAAGTCGAAACCGTCCGCCGCGGCCTGCAGCCGGCCATGGAAGGGCAGCGCTTCACCAAGGTTGAGGTCCGCCGCGGCGATCTGCGCTGGCCGTTCCCGAAAGACTTCGCGAAACGGATCATCGGCACGATGCTGACCGGGCTCGGGCGGCGCGCGAAATATCTTCTCGCCGACCTGTCCTCAGGCGAGGTCCTGGTCATGCATCTCGGCATGTCCGGCTCGTTTCATGTCTTTCACAGCAGCGGCTTCGACGATAGCGATCAACAGCTAGGGCGCTATTATCACGAGCGTGCCAAGCATGCGACGCACGACCATGTCGTGTTTCATATGTCTTCCGGTGCAATCGTGACTTTCAACGATCCGCGCCGCTTTGGTTCGATGAAGCTCGTGCCGCGGGCGAAGCTCGATGCCGAGCCATTGTTGAAAGGTCTCGGTCCCGAACCATTGGGGAACGAATTCGATGCCGCGATACTGGCGAAAGCCTGTCACGGCAAAAAGACCAGCCTGAAGGCGGCGCTTCTCGATCAGCGCGTCGTCGCCGGGCTTGGCAACATCTACGTCTGCGAAGCGCTGTTTCGCGCGCATCTGTCGCCGAAACGCCGCGCCTCGACGATTGCCGATCGCAACGGCGCGCCGAACGAGCGCGCGGAGCATCTGGTCGATGCGATCAAGGCTGTGCTCAATGAGGCAATCAAAGCCGGCGGCTCGTCGCTCCGAGATCACAAGCTCACTGATGGTGAACTCGGCATGTTTCAGCATAATTTCCAGGTCTATGATCGCGAAGGCCAGCGCTGCCGGACCAAAAGCTGTTCCGGCATCGTCAAACGTATCGTGCAGAGTGGCCGTTCGACCTTTTATTGTCCGGTCTGCCAGAAATAATCGCCGCCGAGAGGAACGCTTATGAGCACCGAAAATATCATCGTCGAAACGCGTGGCCGCGTCGGCCTGATCCGGCTCAATCGGCCGTCGGCACTCAATGCGCTCAATGCCGCGCTGATGCGCGAATTAGCGCATGCGCTCGATGTCTTCGAGGCCGATGCCGGCATTGGTTGCATCGTGCTCACCGGTTCGGACAAGGCCTTCGCCGCCGGTGCCGACATCAAGGAGATGGCGGACAAGCAGTTCAACGATGTGTTCCTTGGTGATTTCACTGCGCATTGGCATTGCGTTGCCGAAATCCGCAAACCTGTCGTCGGCGCGGTCGCGGGCTTTGCGCTAGGCGGTGGGTGCGAGCTCGCTCTGCAATGCGACATCATCATCGCGGCCGACAACGCTAAATTCGGTCAGCCCGAGATCAAGCTTGGGATCATTCCGGGCATCGGCGGCACGCAGCGGCTGACGCATGCGGTCGGCAAGTCCAAAGCGATGGACTTGATCCTGACTGGCCGGAACATGGATGCTGCGGAAGCGGAGCGCTCCGGCATCGTTGCTCGCGTGGTACCACTTGCCAATCTGCTTGAGGAGGCGATGAAAGTCGCCGAGACTATCGCCGGCATGTCGTTGCCGTCCGTTCTTGCGGCCAAGGAAGCCGTCAATCGCGCCTTCGAGACGCCGCTTGCCGAGGGCATCCGTTTTGAACGGCGGATTTTTCATTCGTTGTTCGCCACCGCCGATCAGAAGGAAGGCATGAATGCCTTCGCGCAAAAGCGGCCCGCCAAATTTGACAACAAATAATTCGAGAACAGATAGTCCGGCTATTTGCGCACGCAGATCAGGCGCAGCACCGATTGATCCGCCGCGTTGCTGCCGGTGGTTATGTCTATGCCTTGTGCTGTAAGAAACGCGCGCACGGTTGCGGCTGGAATGAGCGTTGCCAGAGATGTTGCCATTCCGGCGCTGGCGAGGAGTTGCGGCTTCAACACGACCACGCCGATAAATCGTCCTTGCCGATCGAGCGCGGCGGCGCCGGAGAAACCCGGCTGTGGAGCCGGTGTTACGCCTTGCGCGGAAAGTGAAGCCGAGGCTTTCGTCACCGCCGCGTCGCCTGGCTGCGTCAGGGGATCGGCGACGCCGAATAGCGTGAGATCGCTTGCGGCTGTCCCGTCGTCGCCGAGCGACGCTGGAGTAAGATTGCGCGCGCCATAAAGCCGTAGAAGTGCCAGCCCATTCGCTTTGTCTTGGGCAATCCGGTCAGCATGACCGAAACCGGCGACGGTCAGCGACTGACATTCGTCGGTGATGTCCAACGGCGCGAGCAGATCGCCGTGCGCCGACACCACGATAGCGCTGCCGTATTCGACGCCGCGTTTGTGCGCGGATAGCGCCTTTGCATCGGGGAAGCCGACAAATCCATCGGCAATCGCAACCGCAATCGCGGCTATCGTTCCTTCGATGGCGTGATCGTAGAGCACGGTGACGCCGCGCACTTCGCCGCCGCTCACCTGCGCGCGCATGACGAATTTCTTCAAATGCTGATCGCCGCGAATGACGAAGGAATCCGCGCCCAACGCGCTGTAGCCGATCTGGCGCTGCGCGGTCTTTTTCTCCTGCTCGAACAGCATCGGCAGCGACGCTTCATGCAGGCGAAAGGTTTCGATTTGAACGCTGCCGCGTGATGCGCTCCAGCGGCTGCCGAGGCTAGCAGTCGTCGCTTTCGGCACGAGCTTTTCCGGTATGCCGAGACGTGCTCCGGTCGCGCTATCGTCGACGACGCGCCAGCCGACCGCGCTCTGCGGCCCTTTGGCGGCATCCGCCAACAGTGCGCGCTCCTGATCGGTGAGCATGCCGGTCTCTTTGCCGCCATTGCGCTTCTGGAACGATTTGATCGCTTCGTCGGCGCGGGCCTCGATTTCATCGGCGCTAAAGCCGGCATAACTGCCGAGCCAGACCACGTCGGCTGTCGCCGCCAAGCGGTCGGCGGAGGGCATCGCCGCGTTGACCGAGGGCGTCGCGCGCGCGGTCTTGCCTGTAGTGGGCTTATGCACGGCCTCGGCAGGCGCGGTTTTCGTTGGCGCGGGCTTGGATGTTTGTTGGGCGAACGCGGGATCGCCCGCCAAAAGCAGGGCGACCGCAAGGCTCATTATCCGCGCATTCATAACGGAAACCCGACACCGCAACCGACACTTGAAGCGTAACCGAACGGGGCGTTAGTGCAATGTCGGGGAATGGGTCGCCCGGTGCGGCAGTCCGCCCTATATTGCTTTCATGCTGACGACGTCGCTGAGCCCCGAAGAGTTGGAGCGTTACGCGCGCCATATCGTTTTGCGTGAAGTGGGCGGACCGGGGCAGGCGGCGCTGCGCCGGGCGCGCGTGCTGGTCATCGGCGCCGGCGGCCTTGGCGCGCCGGTATTGCTTTATCTCGCTGCCGCCGGTGTCGGCACGCTCGGCGTCGTCGATGACGACACTGTGGCGCTATCCAATCTGCAGCGTCAGGTCATTCACGCGACGCCGGACATTGCCTTGCCCAAGGTCGATAGCGCTGCGACCGCGATCGGCCGGCTTAATCCCCATGTCGCGGTCGAACCGCATCATGTCCGGCTGATAGCGAAAAACGCGCTCGACCTGATCGGCATTTATGACATCGTCGTCGACGGCTCCGATAGTTTCGCCACGCGTTATCTAGTGGCGGACGCCTGTTATTTCGCAAAAAAGCCGCTGGTCACTGCGGCGCTCGGAACCTTCGACGGTACGCTGACCACAATCCGCGCTTATGAGCATGGCGCCGATGGCAAGCCAAATCCCACTTATCGGTGTTTGTTTCCTGATGCCCCGCCGCCTGGCAGCGTGCCGGCCTGCGCCGAAGCCGGTGTGCTCGGCGCGCTGGCCGGTGTGATTGGCGCGATGATGGCGCTTGAAGTCATCCGCGAGATCGTCGGCTTTGGCGAGAGCCTCGTCGGCCGGCTTCTGATGATCGATGCCCGCGACATGCGCTTCGAAACGCTGCGCTATGCTTGGGATCCGGCCAATCCGTTATCGGGTGAGCAGCCAACGATCCGCGATCTGTCGGTGCACGCTTAGCTTATTTCGACCACGTGGCGAGGATGGTCGAACCCTTCATCACCGACCATTTGTTTTCGCCGGCGCCGACCAGGGTGAAGCAGTTGCCGGCCGAGCCTTTCCAGGTGGTGCAGAAGCCATCCTTGGAGAGTTTCCAGGTGCCTTCGCCCTTAGCGCCGCCGCCGCTCGCCGGCTCGCGCTTCATCTTCCCGTCAGCCGAGAACGTCATTTTGAATTTCACATTCGACGTCGTCGACGCAGTGAAAGGCTGGCCATTGAAGAAGGCCGTCTGAATGTCGTTTGGCGCAAGTTTCGCCGCGGGCGGCGCCGCCATCAGCGGTGTCGTCAGTAAAAAGATCGCGGCGGCGATCAGGCCCTTAACATGTGCACGCATCGAGGCCCCCAAATCCGTGATTCTTCTATCATCATATGTCAGCGCGCTTGGCGATGGTACACGCTGTTTGGCCGCATATCGGTGGCTGACGCCACACGATTGGTCATGTTGAAGAATCCCGCCACGGCGGCGATGTCCCAGATGTCGCGGTCGGTGAAACCCACACGGCGCAACGCCGCGCGGTCGTCTTCTTCGACAAGCCAAGGCTCGGCTGTGAGCTTGACGGCGAAATCGAGCATGGCGCGTTCGCGCTTCGATATGCGCGCGGCGCGATAATTCATCGCCATCAGTTCGCCCAGCGGTGGATCGCCGGACAATTGCCGTACTGCGGCGCCATGCGCCACCAGGCAGTAATAGCAATGGTTGTGCGAAGAAACGGCGACCGCGATCATTTCGCGTTCGAGCTTGTTCAAGCCTGACGGCGCCAGCATCAGGTCATTATACATCGCCGCGAAGGCCGAAAGCTTTCCGGAGTCAAAGGCATAGGCTTTGAGCACATTGGGCACGAAGCCGAGTTTCTCCTCGCATTTGGCAAAATAGGCGGCCATTTCTGGCGATAGCTTCGTATCCGGCAATTTCAGCGCGGTGATGATTGAATCGTCGTCGGCCGCGGCGCCGGGGCGCTGCTTCGGCGCGGGCGAAGCCGTCTTGCTCTTGCGTTTGGCCATTTCTCGCTCCCTTTGCCTTGCTCGCCTGTATTTTGGCTTCAGCCTGCGGCGGAAAAGCCGATCCGCGGCGCTGGCGGATAAGTGCGGAAAATGAGTAGTATCGGCAATAATTTATCTGCTGGAAGTATGGGAGGGGAAGATGAACGTGCAGGATATTCCTCGGCACGCCGGCGACTATCCGAATGTCGCGCTTGTCGAAGCTGCAACGGCGCTCCTCGCCAAGCGCAACGGCAAAATCCCCGACGACTTCTTCGCCAAATTCTTTGGCTTGGCCACGCCCGAGGATCTCGCGCGCTATACCGCCGAAGAGCTCGCCGCCATTGCCGAGCAATCCTGGTTATTCCTCGCTGAGCGCCAAGCGGGCACGGCAAAGCTGCGTTTCGATCCGGTTGCCAGCCAGCGCGGGCTCGCCGTTCTCGAAATGATCAATGACGACATGCCGTTCCTGGTCGACTCCGTGGTCGGCGAATTACAGCGGCGTGCGCTCGATATCCGCCTGTTCGTGCATCCGCGCTTTGTCGTCGAACGCGACCTGTCGGGCAGGCTGGTCAACTTCAAAGCCCCGCGCACCGTTGGCGGGGTGCGGGAAAGCGTGATCCACGTCCATGTCGCCGGCATGGAGGATGCCGCACAACGCGCAGAGATTTTGCACGAGATCGACGGCATTCTCGGCGATGTCCGTGTGGCGGTGCAGGACTGGCAGGCGATGCTGGGACGGGTGAACAGCATCATCACCGACCTTCGGAGCAATCCGCCGCCGCTTCCGGTCGAAGAAATCGCCGAAACGGTCCAGTTCCTGGAATGGATGGCGGATGATCATTTCACGCTGCTCGGCGCTCGCGATTATTCCTTCATCGACAGCACCGACACGCTCGAGCCGGTCAACGAGACCGGACTAGGCCTCCTGCGGTCGCCGGATTTTCGACTGCTGCGCCGTGGCCGGCAATTGGTGACCATCACGCCGGAACTGGTCGAGTTTCTCAAGGAGCCGAAGCTCCTCATCGTCACGAAAGCCGCGGTGCGTTCGCGTGTCCACCGCCGCACTCATCTCGATTATATCGGCGTCAAGCGCTTCGACCGGAACGGCAAGCTTGTCGGCGAGTGCCGCTTCTGCGGCTTGTTCACCTCGACGGCTTATACGCAGCCGTCGCATGTCATTCCGTATCTGCGGCGCAAGCTCGACGCCGTCATCCGCCGCGCCGGGTTCGAACCGTCGAGCCATTCCGGCAAGGCGCTGGTCAATGTGCTGGAGACTTATCCGCGCGACGATCTGTTCCAAGTCGACGAAGAGACGCTTTACCAATCGGCGCTGGTGATCCAGCAACTCGAGGAGCGGCCGCGCGTACGCGTATTGCCACGCCGCGATCGCTTTGACCGCTTCGTCTCGCTGCTCGTCTATATTCCGCGCGACCGCTATGACGGCGACATCAGGGCTGCCATCGGCGATTATCTCGCTACCGTCTATAAAGGCCGCATCAGCGCCTATTATCCGTTCTTCGCCGAAGGGCCGCTGGTCCGCGTTCATTTCATCGTCGCGCGCTATGAAGGCGAAACGCCCAATCCGCCGCGCGCCGAACTCGAACATGCCATCGAGGAGATCATCCGCAGTTGGACCGATGGTCTGCGTGCAGCGCTGACCGGCAGTCCCGATCCGCAGCGCGAACGGCAATTATTCACCCGCTATAGCGACGCCTTCCCGATCGATTATCGCGAGGTCTATCAGCCGGCGACGGCGTTAGAGGATATCGGCATCATCGAAGCGCTGACGTTGGAGCGCCCACTAGGCGTCGACCTTTATCGTGCGGCCGGCGGCGGTGCGCAAAGCGCCGGGCTGAAAGTCTTCAGCCTCGACCGTCCGATCCCGCTTTCCGAACGCGTGCCGGTTCTTGAGAACATGGGCTTCCGCGTCGTCGACGAGCGTACTTACGATATTAAGCCGAAGGGCGGCACCAGCGTTTGGTTCCACGACATGACGCTGCAAAGCGCACTCGGTGAGGATTTCGGCGTCACAGCTTTGAAAGAGCGCGTGCAGGCCTGCTTCCTGGTCGTGATGTCGCAAAAGGCGGAGAGCGACGGTTACAACGCGCTCGTTCTCGCCACCAATCTCGGCTGGCGCGACGTCGCTTTGGTGCGGACGATTTCGCGTTTTCTGCGCCAGATCCGCGTGCCTTATTCGCAAGACTATATGTGGACGACGCTGCGCAAATATCCGGCCATTACCGCGCAGATCGTGAGCCTGTTCGCCGCCCGTTTCGATCCGCATACGAGCATCTCAGCCGATGCGCGCGCCGCGAACGAAACGACCATCGTCGGTGCGATAGAAACAGCGCTGGCTGCGGTCGAAAGCCTCGACGAGGATCGCATCCTGCGTCACTTCGTCAACGCGGTAACATCGGCGATCCGCACCAATTTCTATCAGCTCGGCCCGGACGGACATGTCCGCGACCAGATCGCGATTAAGTTTTCCAGCCGCAAGGTCGACGGCATGCCGTTGCCGCGGCCGCTCTACGAAATCTTCGTCTATTCGCCGCGGGTTGAAGGTGTGCATTTGCGCTTCGGCAAAGTGGCGCGCGGCGGCATCCGCTGGTCCGACCGGCCGCAGGATTTCCGCACGGAAGTCTTAGGTCTCGTCAAAGCGCAGAACGTCAAAAACGCGGTGATCGTGCCGGTCGGCGCCAAAGGCGGCTTTGTGCCCAAGCGTATGCCGAGTGGCGGGTCGCGCGAAGCGATCCAGGCCGAAGGCGTCGCGACCTATAAGACGTTCATTTCGACGCTTTTGGATATCACCGACAATATCGGTCCCGGCACCGCCGGCGTCATTCCGCCTGTCGATGTCGTGCGTCATGAAGGCGACGATCCTTATCTCGTGGTCGCTGCCGACAAAGGTACGGCGACCTTCTCGGATATCGCCAATGAACTTGCGATCGCGCATGACTTCTGGCTCGGCGATGCTTTCGCTTCCGGCGGTTCCGCCGGCTACGACCATAAGAAGATGGGCATCACCGCCCGCGGCGCCTGGGAGTCAGTGAAGCGGCATTTCCGCGAAATGGATGTTGATATCGGCACCACGCCGTTCACAGCCATCGGCGTCGGCGACATGTCGGGCGACGTGTTCGGCAACGGCATGTTGCGCGAGACGACCACCAAGCTCGTCGCCGCGTTCGATCACCGTGACATCTTCATCGATCCGAATCCAGATCCCGAGCGCGCTTTCGCCGAAAGGAAGCGTATGTTCGATTTGCCGCGGTCGAGCTGGCAGGATTTTGACAAGTCCATCATCTCCAAAGGCGGCGGCATCTATTCGCGCAAGGCGAAAAGCGTTGAGCCGTCACCGGAGGCGCAGAAGCTGTTTGGCGTCGGACCGCAGGTCACGCCGCAGGAATTCATTCGCGCCATCCTGAAGTCGCAAGTCGATCTGCTCTTCTTCGGCGGCATCGGCACTTACATCCGTGCATCGGAGGAGACCGAGGAGGCCGCCGGCGATCGCGCCAACGATCCGATCCGTATCACCGGCAAGGAACTGCGCTGCAAGGTCATCGGCGAGGGCGCCAATCTCGGCATGACCCAGCGCGGCCGCATCGAGGCGGCGACCCATGGCGTGCGCCTCAACACTGACGCCATCGACAATTCCGCCGGCGTCAACACCTCCGACATGGAAGTCAATATCAAGATCGCGCTCAGCATCCCGTTACGCGACGGCCGCTTGGCGATGGCCGCGCGCAACACGTTTCTGGCTTCGATGACCGACGAGGTCGCAGCGCTGGTGCTGCGCAACAATTATCTGCAGACGCTCGCGTTATCGCTGTCGCAACGGCGTGGCATCGAGGATTTCGGCTTTCTGCAGCGCTTGATCCAAATTCTGGAATCGCGCGGCCTGCTCGATCGTGCGGTTGAATTCCTTCCTGACGATATCGCGCTTGCCGAACGCCGCCGCCGCTCGGAGCTGTTCACGCGGCCGGAGCTTTCGGTGCTGCTCGCTTACGCCAAGCTCACGCTTTACGACGATCTTCTGGAAACGACGGTGCCGGACGATCCGTATCTGGCACGCGAGCTTTCGCGTTACTTCCCGAAGGCTATTCCTCAGCATTACCCAGACGCTTTGGAAAAACATCGGCTGCGCCGCGAGATCATCACCACCCATCTCGCCAATTCGATGATCAATCGCGGCGGTCTGTCGCTGATTGTCCGCATCGCCGACCAGACCGGCGCCACGCCGGCTGGCATCGCATCGGCCTTTGCCGTGGTGCGCGACAGCTATGGCATGACGGCGCTCAACACCGAGATTGACGCGCTCGATAATAAGGTTCCGGGCAAGCTCCAGCTCGAGCTTTATGCTGCGGTGCAAGATCTCTTGCTGGACCGCATCGTTTGGTTCTTGCGCAATGTCGATCTCACCAAGGGGCTGGCCGATCTCGTCACGCATTATCGCGACGGCATTGCCGCGGTGACGGCGGCGCTCGACGACGCGTTGTCGCCGGATATGCGCAACGCGCGAGAAGCACGACAGCAGGAACTCAAAAGCGCCGGCGTTCCCGATGCGCTGGCGGCGCGTCTTGCTAATCTGCGGCCGCTCACCTCGGCGCCCGATATCGTCCAAGTCGCCGAGCGCACGAGCAAACCGGTCGCCGAGGTCACGGCGACTTATTTTGCCGCCGGAGCGTTCTTCCGGCTGGATCGTATCGCCAGCGCCGCGAGTGCGATCCCGATTGTCGATTATTTCGACCGGTTGGCGCTTGACCGGGCGCGAGATTCCATCGGCGATGCCGAGCGACGGCTGACGGCGGCGATGGTCGGTAATGGCACCGCTGGCACCGGCGCCGTCGACGCCTGGATTGCAACACGGAAGGACGAGGTCGAGCGGATCCGCGCCTCGATCCACGAAATCGCGAATTCGGGTCTCACACTCTCGAAGCTGTCGGTGGCCGCGAGTCTGCTCGGCGATTTAGTGAAAAATTGACGCGAGAAACGTAAGGCGAGCGCCTTATCTCGTTACCTCGCGCAGAGTGCGCTGCAGCGAGCAGATAAAAAAGAACCCCAAGCAAATACGCCGCTTGGGGCTCTTAGTCGTTGCCTCATACTGGGCTTATCTGGCCGGGCGACGGGGTGTCGGGGGATGGGGAAGTCGTCCGGTCGGCCTTGATGAGGGGGAAGTATGATGGTCTCCCACGCAAACAAGACGGATCACGCGTTAGTGTTCCGGAGGGTGAAGCGACATTTATTTACATTGCTGCCAGTAATTTTCTGCATGACTGCAATGATGCACGTCACAAAAACGTCGTTTGGCGCAAAGGGCTTGTCGGCGTTTGCAGAACCGAAATTTCTCCTGTTTTCGATTTAAACGCAGAAAACCTTTCCCTATCTGAGCAGAAATCCGAAACGACGCTGCTGCCACGGTTCGCTAATATCGCACTCTCAGCTCTCGTCTCCTTTGGCTTTGCGTTTTCCAGGGTTGATCGGCGGTAAAAAGCCGCCCTGAGAAGCAACGGAAATGAACACCCTCGCAGCATTGCAGCCGCTTTATTCCGGCGCCGGCTTCGGCGTCGGCCTCTTGGTTGGTCTGACCGGCGTCGGCGGCGGATCGCTGATGACGCCGCTTCTGATCCTGCTGTTCGGTATCCATCCGACGACAGCCGTCGGCACGGACCTTCTTTATGCAGCCGTGACCAAGAGTGCTGGCAGCGCGGTGCACGGCTTCAATCGGACTATCGACTGGCGCGTCGTCCGCCTATTGGCCTGCGGCAGTGTGCCGATGACGGTCGTAACAATATTGATGCTCAATCACATCGGCATCGACAGCCCGACCGCCCACAATCTGATCACGGCCTTTTTGACGGTGGCGCTGTTCTTCACCGCGGCGACACTGATCTTTCGCGAGCGGATCGTCAGCCGTTACGCCACAAGGCTTGGCGCGCTACAGCCGCAGCATGTCACAAGCCTGACAGTTTTGGTCGGCGGCATTCTCGGCGTGCTGGTGTCGATCACCTCGGTCGGCGCGGGAGCGATCGGCGTCACGGCGCTGATCCTGCTTTATCCAAAGCTGCCGACGGCACGCATCGTCGGCTCGGATATTGCGCATGCGGTGCCGCTGACGCTCGTTGCCGGCATAGGGCATTGGTTCCTGGGCTCGATCAATGTCGATGTGCTGCTGTCGCTTCTGGTCGGTTCGATCCCTGGAATCTTGATCGGCAGCTATGCCGCCACACGCATTCCGGAAATGGCGCTCCGTCTGGTGTTAGCCGCGACGCTCATCGTGGTGGCCTCCAAGATGATCGCCGACATCCGCTGGGTGCCGCCGCATAGCGAACCGGTCACCGCCAGTACGGCGCCAGCGCGTTAGTCGAGATCGACGGACGCATCCGCCTCGGCCAAACCGTAGCGATGTAGATCGGCACCGTGGGCGTCGAGCCACGCTTTAGCGCGTTCGTGATCCGGATAGAGCCGCTCGACCAACTGCCAGAATTCCGCGGAATGGTTCATCTCGATAAGATGCGCGACCTCATGGGCGGCGAGATAATCGAGCACATCGCTTGGCGCCAGAATGAGCCGCCATGAATAAGACAACACGCCGGTCGTCGAGCAGGAGCCCCAGCGGCTCGATTGATCACGCACCACGATCCGGCGCACGCCGACGCCCAGCATGCGCGTGTAACGCAGGCTCGCGGCTTCGAGATCGCGCCGCGCCTCGCGGCGCAGGAAGTCGCCGATGCGGCGGTCGATATGCGGCGCGTGACCGGCCACGCATAGAAGCCGCTCGCCATCCGCACTGATTTCGATCCAGACGGTGCCGCGGGTGCCTTGGCGATGGGTGATGCGATGCGGCACGCCGCGCAGCGGCAGCACTGCGCCATCGGCGAACGGCGCGGCTTGCGGCAGCCGATTGAGCCGCGCTGCGATCCAGCCGCCATGTTTCCGTGCAAACGCGGTTGCTTCTTTCAGAGTGCCGCGCGGCGGAATGGTGAGAACGACTTCACGTGTCGGTGCTTGGATGCGCAGCGTATAGCGCCGCGCCTGACGGTGCCGGCGTAGTCGCACAGGAAACGTCGCGCCGTCGAAGACGATATCGATCGTCTGCGGTTCGCTTGGGCGGCGATAGAGCAGCGCATGCAGCGGCATGGCAGGCTACTATTCCAAAACCAAATTTTTATACCGAAGCAAATGTTTACACTGAAGCAAATCTTACACTGAATAGTGCCTCGAAGTCCGCGGCAACACTGTGGCGAACTTCCGAATCGAAGATGCCACGGCAAAAGCTTTGTTCGCAACAGGACTGTTCGCAGCAGGACCAATGTCTCTATGTGCGATGACGCGGCGTGACGAGACGCGACTTAGACGACCTGCAGCGCCGGACGCCGTGGCGCAACGTCATTCTGCGCGACACGCACCGGCTGGCGCACCGACAGGAAGAAATCGGAAATGCGCGGCACGATTTCCGAGCGGAAACGCGAACCGTTGAACACGCCGTAATGGCCGACATTCGGCTGCAGATAATGTGCTCGCCGCTCATCGGGAATATTCGGGCATAGGCGATGCGCGGCTTCGGTCTGGCCGACACCGGAAATATCGTCGAACTCGCCTTCGACGGTGAGCAGCGCCACACGCTTGATCCGGCTCGGATCGACCAACCTGCCGCGATGCTTCATCTCGCCTTTCGGCAGAGCGTGGCGCACAAAGACGACGTCGACCGTCTGCAGATAGAATTCCGCCGCGAGATCCATCACGGCGAGATATTCGTCGTAAAACTCTTTGTGTTTGTGCGCGGAGTCGCCGTCGCCGCGCACGAGTTCGAGGAACAACTGCTTATGCGCCTCGATATGGCGTTCGATATTCATGCTGACGAAGCCATTGAGCTGCAGGAAGCCCGGATAAACGTCGCGCATGAAGCCCGGATTCGGGAACGGCACTTTGGTAATGACCCGAGTGCGGAACCAGTCGATGCCGCGCTTTTTGGCGAGCTCATTGACCGCGGTCGGATTGATACGGGTGTCGATCGGGCCGCCCATCAGCACCATAGAGGTCGGCACATAGGGATCGTTATCAGCCTCCATCAGCGCCACGGCGGCGAGTACTGGCACTGAGGGCTGACATACACCGATAACGTTCACGTCGCCGCCGAGCGCGTGCAGCATCGAGATGATGTAATCTATGTAATCGTCGAGATCGAAGCCGCCTTCCGACATCGGCACCATCCGCGCGTCCACCCAGTCGGTGACGTAAACGTCGTGATTGGGCAGGAACGCTTCGACTGTGCCACGCAATAGCGTGGCGTAATGGCCTGACATCGGCGCTACGATCAGCACCCGCGGTTGCGGACGCTTCGGCGGATGTTCGAAGGCGCGTTCGAAATGAATGAGCCGGCAGAACGGCCGCTCCCAAACAGTATTGATATGGACCGGCACGCGTTCGCCGCCGACTACCGTGGAGTTGATGCGCCATTCCGGCCGGCCGTAGCGGCGGGTCGAGCGCTCGAATAATTCCATCGCTGCGGCGACCGATTTACCGAAAGTCGTGGACGACATCGGATTGATCGGATTTTTGAAAAACAACCGCGTCGCGTCGGCCCAGGCCCGCGCCGGATTGAGCGCGGCGTGGCTGGTCTCATACATCCAGTACAAGGGCGTCGACAGCAGAATGCCGTTGTCGCCCGGCACGCTGGGCGCGCCGCCAAACTCTCCGATGGCCATTGATGTACCTTGTCCGGCTGTTTGCTGCAGTGCAGCAATTCCTGGAATTGTATGTCATATAGCTATAATAAAGGCAATTTCTTTCGGTCCTCCTTCACTTAAGACGGCGCTCGGCCGCCCGCCGCAAAGGTCAACGCGCTCGAGCTATTCGCAGTGCACATAACTTCTATTCGCTAGCGACGGTGCGCGGGGGTCATTCGCCGGTCTGCATCAGCGATCCGTGGCGGCGTGCGCTTTGCAGAAGCTTGATGAAGGCAAAAGAGCCGGCGGCGAACAGCACGGCATTCAGCGCAAAGGCTTCGAGCATCAGGTCCGGCCGAAAGACCTTATCGATCACCAAAGACCGCATGCCCTCGAAGACGTATGTCGGCGGCAACAGCCAGGCGACCGGCTGCAGCCAGTGCGGCAAGGTCGTGACCGGGTAATAGACGCAGGTCAGCGGCATGAACAAAAACATGATCGACCAGGCGAGGTTTTCCGCGCCCATGCCGTTTCGCAAAATAAGACCCGAAACGAATATACCGATCGCCCAACTGGTGAGCATCAAATTGATGAAGAACACCACCAGCGCGAAGCCGAGGCTGTACAGATTGAAACCGAAAAAGGCGATGGCGAGAAACGTCACCGGTATGGCGCCAATCGACAGCCGCACCACGCTCATCACCATCAGTGCAGCGATGAATTCGAACGGCCGCAACGGACTCATCATCAGATTGCCGATATTGCGCGACCACATTTCTTCGAGAAATGAGATCGAGAAACCGAGCTGGCCGCGGAACAAGATGTCCCATAGCAGCACCGCGCCAATAAAGGTGCCGCCGGCACGGGCGAAGAAGCCGGCATTATTGGCGATATAGAATTGCAGGAAACCCCAGGTGACCATCTGCACCGTCGGCCAGTAGACGAGATCGAGAAGCCGTGGCCAGGACGAACGCAGCAGATACCAGTAGCGCAGCATCATCGCGGCGATCCGCCGCGACGACCTGCCGTGGTTCTGCTCCTCCGGGACAAGCGCCGTCATATCGCTCATTGCGCCGCCTCGCTTTCAACGCCGCGAGCGACGTCGAGAAAGACTTCTTCGAGTGTGTGGCGGCCATAGCGCGCCAACAATTTCGCCGGCGTGTCGTCGTCCTCGATCCGGCCGCGCTTCATGATGATGACGCGCTCACATAGCCGCTCGACCTCGTTCATGTTGTGCGAGGCGAGAAGCACCGTGGCTTGCCGTTCGCGGCAATAGCGTTCGAGATGTCCGCGCACCCAATCGGCGGTGTCGGGGTCGAGCGAAGCGGTCGGCTCGTCGAGCAACAGCACGCTCGGATTGTTGATCAGCGCCTTGGCAAGTGACACGCGGGTCTTTTGTCCGGCGGAGAGGCGGCCGGTGGGGCGATCAAGGAAGTCGGTCAAGTCAAGGGCTTCGCCAAGCGCGGCGATCCGCTCGCGCAAGCCGTCGACGCCATAGAGCATACCGAACACGGTCAAGTTCTGCCGCACCGTAAGCCGCATCGGCACTTCGATATAAGGGCTTTCGAAATTCATCCGATGCAGCACGCGATAGCGCTGTTTCGGCATCTCGGCGCCGAGCACCGTGACGCGCCCGGATGTCGGTGTGACCAGCCCCATAATGGTGGCGATGGTGGTCGTCTTGCCGGCGCCATTGCCGCCGAGAAGTCCGGTGATCGAGCCGGGTGCAAGCGAGAACGAAATGCCAGCGACCGCAGGAACGGTCTTGTAGATTTTAACGAGGCGGTCGACCGCTATGGGTGGGGGTGCCGGCACGCCGCAGATGTGGCGCGAGGGCGCGGCGGAAGCAAGAGTGCAAAGCTGCCATTCGCCACATAGCTTGGCCCAAGTGCCGCCCACGTCTAGCCCCGCGCTTGCGAAACTGGCAGAACAAGCCGCAACAGAAAGGGAGGCTACATGACTGCCATCACGCTTGCGCAGGCGGAACGCATCATTGACGCTGCTATTGCGCGCGGCGTGGAGCTCAATTGCCGGCCCTTGAGCGTGATCGTGGTCGAGCCTGGCTGCAAGGTGAAAGCTTTCAAGAAAGAAGACGGCGCCTCGATGATCCGGTTCGAGATGGCGTTCGGCAAATGCTATGCCGCGCTGTCGCTCGGGCGCAGTTCCAAGCAGGTGCGCGAGCGCGCCGTCGAACGGCCGATCTTCATGCGCTATGTGATCTCGGCAAGCGAAGATCAGATTTTCCCGGAAGGCGGTGGCATGCTGATCCGCGACGACAATGGCGAAGTGATTGGCGCTGTCGGTGTCACCGGAGATACCGAAGATTGCGACGAGGAGCTTGCAGCCCACGGTATTCACGCCGCCGGGTTAAAGACCGATGAGGATTGCCGCTCGATGGGCCGGCGCATTGGACTACTGGCTAAAAAATAAACCGTCAGCCAACGCTAGAACGAGACAGCATGAAAATCGGACTTTTCGATCACGTCGAATATGGCGAGCGCCCGATGGCGCAGCTTTTCGACGAGCGCCTGAAATTCGCTGAAGCCGCCGATGCGGCTGGCTTCTATTGCCTGCATGTCGCCGAGCATCACGCCACGCCGCTGAACATGGTGCCGGTGCCGGGTGCCTATCTCGGCGCGGTGGCGCGCGTGACCAAGCGCATGCGGCTTGGGCCGCTGGTTTATCTGTTGCCGCTTTATTCGCCACTGCGGCTGGTCGAAGAAATCTGCATGCTCGATCATCTGAGCCATGGCCGGCTCGATGTCGGCGTTGGCCGCGGCGTGTCGCCTTATGAACTGAAATATCACAAGGTCGAGCACGATCAGTCGCGCGAGATTTTCATCGACGCCTTCAACTGCATCAGTGCCGCGCTGACCACGGATACGCTGACCTATAAAGGCGAACATTTCACTTATGAGAACGTGCCGATCGCGCTGCGGCCGCTGCAGCAGCCGTATCCGCCGTTCTGGTACGGCTCATCCAACGAGATCGGCTCGACCTGGGCCGGCGAGCATGGCCTGGATTTTGTCACGTTGGGACCTGCCGAGACTGCCAAGGCCAATATCGCCGCGTTCAAAGCGGCGCTGCAGAAACGTGGCACGCCCGCGAATCCAAAACCGGAGTTTTCGGGCGGCGCCGCGATCGGCGTGCAGCGGCATATCTTTGTCGCCGATACCGATGCCGAGGCCGTACGCTTCGCCAAGCCCGCGATGGATCTGCATCTGGCACATCTCAACTGGCTGCGCACCAAGCATGGCCAGACCGGGCTGACCTCGCGGCTCAATGTGCGGCGTGGTGCCGATTTCGAGGCCTGTGTCGCTGACGGCACTGTGATCGCCGGATCGCCGCAAACTGTGCGTGCCGAACTCGAGCGCCAGGCCAAGGAGCTCGGGATCAATTATCTGCTGACGTATCTGTTCCTCGGCAACATGACAGCCGCAGACGCGATGCGGTCGCTGGATCTCTTTAGCAAGGAAGTGATGCCGTATCTGGCAAAGCTGTAACGCGCTTCACCGCGACTTGTCGGTTTCGTCCGCCGCCGCTTTATGATCGGCGCGCAACGCGTCCGGATGCGGCATGGCGATGACGTTATAGCCGGAATCGACGAAATGGATTTCGCCGGTCACGCCGCTTGATAAATCCGACACCAGATAGAGCCCCGCGCCGCCGAGATCTTCCAGCGTCACGCCGCGATGCAGCGGCGAGTGGCGCTGTTGGAACGCAAACATCGCGCGCGCGTCGCCGATGCCGGCGCCGGCAAGCGTGCGGATCGGGCCAGCGGAAATCGCATTGACGCGGATACCAGTGTCGCCGAAATCGACGGCAAGATAACGCACCGAGGCTTCCAGTGCCGCCTTGGCGACGCCCATGGCATTGTAATTCGGCATCGCGCGGTCGCCACCATTATAAGTGAGCGTCACCATCGCGCCGCCATTCGGCATCATCGACGCGGCACGCTTCGCGGCTTCGGTGAAGGAGAAGCAGGAGATCAGCATGGTGCGCGCGAAATTATCGCGCGTAGTATCGGCATAGCGTCCGGTGAGCTGGGTCTTGTCGGAAAACGCGACAGCGTGAACGAGGAAATCGATCGTCCCCCAGGTTTTTTTGAGCTCAGCGAACACGGCGTCGACCGAGGCGATGTCTTCAACGTCGCAGGGCAACACGATGTCGGCGCCGACGGAAGCCGCGAGCGGCTTCACGCGTTTGCCAAGCGCTTCGCCCTGAAACGTGAACGCAAGCTTGGCGTCATGTGCGGCAAGCGTCTTGGCGATGCCCCAAGCGATAGAGTGGTCATTGGCGACCCCCATGATGAGGCCGCGTTTTCCGTGCATCAGGCCCGTCACGTCAGGCATCCGGATGCTTGAAGACGATCGAGGCATTGGTGCCGCCGAAACCGAAGGAATTCGACAGCACACAGCCAAGCGTTACGCCGTCGCGGCGTTCGCGCATAATCGGCATATCGGCAAAGGCCGGATCGAGATTTTTGATATTGGCGCTTTCGCAGATGAAGCCGGAATTCATCATCAGGAGCGAATAGATCGCTTCTTGTGCGCCGGCGGCGCCGAGCGAATGGCCGGTGAGCGACTTCGTCGCCGAGATCGGCGGGCATTTGGCGCCGAACACTTCGCGGATCGCCTCGATCTCTTTGAGATCGCCGATCGGCGTCGCGGTGGCGTGCGGGTTGATGTAGTCGACCGGTGGCTTGACGGTGGCGAGCGCCATTTTCATGCAGCGCACCGCGCCCTCGCCGGACGGCGCGACCATGTCGGCGCCATCCGATGTCGCGCCATAGCCGGCGACTTCGGCATAGATTTTCGCGCCGCGCGCCTTGGCATGCTCAAGCTCTTCGAGCACCAGCACGCCGGCGCCGCCGGCGATGACAAAGCCGTCGCGGTCGGCGTCATAGGCGCGCGAGGCCGTCTCCGGCGTCTCGTTGAAGCTTGATGACATCGCGCCCATGGCGTCGAACAGCACCGATAGCGTCCAGTCGAGTTCCTCAGAGCCGCCGGCAAAGATCACGTCCTGCTTGCCAACCTGGATGGTCTCATACGCATTGCCGATGCAATGGTTCGACGTCGCGCAGGCCGAAGAGATCGAATAATTGACGCCCCTGATCTTGAACCAGGTCGCGAGTGTCGCCGAAGCCGTCGACGACATCGCCTTTGGCACGGCGAACGGGCCGACGCGCTTCGGGCCTTTGCTGCGAGTAATGTCGGCGCTTTCGACAATGGTGCGTGTCGACGGGCCGCCGGAGCCCATGATGATGCCGGTGCGCTCGTGCGACACCTCATTCTCTTGCAGGCCGGCGTCGCGGATCGCCTGTTCCATGGCGACATGGTTCCAGGCGGAGCCGCCGCCGAGAAAGCGCATGGCGCGGCGATCGATCGCCTCACTGGCATCGAGCGTCGGCGCGCCGTGGACCTGGCAGCGGAAACCGAGCTCGGCGTATTTGTCCGCACGCACGATGCCCGACTTGGCTTCGCGCAGCGACGCGTTCACTTCCTGCGTGTTGTTGCCGATGGACGAAACAATGCCCATCCCGGTGACGACTACACGTTTCATGGATTTGCCTTCGGCTTCGGATTTTGTCTGCGCATGATGTCCCGCTTCGCGCGGATGAACTCAAGCGCTTTTTATCTCAAGCGCCGGTCGTTTGCGGCTCCACGTCGCGGAACAGGCCCACTTTGAGGTCGAACGCGCGATAGATCACCGAGCCGTCCGCCGACAACCAGCCATCGGCGATGCCGAGGACGAGCTTCGAACGCATCACGCGCTTGATATCGATGCCATAGACGATGTTTTTCATCGTCGGCAGCACCTGCCCGGAAAACTTCAATTCGCCCATCCCGAGAGCCCGGCCTCTGCCTGGCGCGCCGACCCAGCCGAGGAAGAAACCAAGGAGCTGCCACAGCGCATCGATGCCGAGACAGCCCGGCATCACTGGATCGCCCTTGAAATGGCAGGGGAAGAACCAGAGGTCGGGCTTGAGGTCGAGTACAGCGCGAACCATGCCCTTGCCGTGTTCGCCGCCGGCCTCTGCGATTTCGGAAATCCGATCGAACATCAGCATTGGCGGCAACGGCAATTGCGGCCCGTCGACGAACAGTTCACCGCGCCCGCAAGCGAGCAGGTCTTCATAATCGAATTTCGAGCGGCGTTCGTTCATCGGGCCTCTGCTCCGCCGTTTTCGGCTCGCAAGTTCCTAACATATGGGGCTAAAGGGGCAAAGCGGCAGCCTCTTTCGGGCTGCTGCCGGTGGCTGGAAATCTCGCTTGTGACATATTGGCTAGTCCCCGACGGGGAGTTGCAGCCCGCGCCGGAAGGCGTATAATGATTTCACTTGTAACGATCTAGTCTCGGCCCATCATCAGGGGCCATTTGTGGTGTCGCTATGACAGAATCGCGTTCGACGGGCCCGCTGCGTCCGACCTTTCCGGTCCGGACATTTCCTTCGGCTCCCGCGGCGACTCAACCGCCGACGGGTCAGTCGGCATTTGCCCAGGCCCGCGTCGACCTCAATGGCTGTCCTTGGCACGACGTGAAGACGAAGCTCCGCGACGTCGGTTTGCGTCCGACGCGGCAGCGCATGGCGCTCGGCTGGATTCTGTTCGGCAAAGGCGACCGTCACGTCACCGCTGAAATGCTTTACGAAGAGGCGACCCGCGCCAAGGTGCCGGTGTCGCTCGCGACCGTCTACAATACGCTGCATCAGTTCACCGAAGTGGGCCTGCTGCGTCAGGTCGCGGTAGACGGCTCAAAGGCCTATTTCGACACCAACAATTCTGAGCACCACCACTTCTTCGTCGAGGACCAGAACGATCTCATGGATATCCCGATGAACGATGTGGTGGTCGGAAAGCCGCCAGTCGCGCCAGAGGGCTATGAGATCGCCCGCATCGACGTTGTGGTGCGGCTGCGTCGTAAGCGCTAATCAGCGCAGGTTCTCTTCAGATTTTTCGATTGATCGCGGCGCGCGGTCGCTGCGCCGCCTTGTGCTTTATTCGGCCGGCGTGCAATCCGAGCGCGTGTCGAGCATGTAGCAAAGATACACGTCGACGCCCCGCTGCAGCACGAGATATGACCCGATCGACGCTCTAACTTCGAAGTCGTTCTTCGCCAGGTAAGGCAGCGTGATCTTTTGCTTCTGGCGTTGCTGCTGGGGTTGCGGCGTTTGCTGCTGATGTTGTTGCGGTGCCGGCTGCGGCGGTGTTTGCGCCTCGGCCGTAATGCATGCTGCAATCAAAGCGAATGCGGCTACAGCGATCGCGGAAACAGCGGTGCGCGTGGTGTTACTCGATCTTTTCATCGGCATAGACGCCCCACAGCTCGTTCTGTGCGATCCAGCCGTCGAATCCAGATCCGGAAATCTCGCACCAGGCTCCATTGCAGTGCTTGACCGTGCCGAGAACGCCGACCTGCAATTGCGCGGTCACGTCGCTCTTGGCATCGGGCTTGGCATAGATCGGCGCCAGATCGGTCTTCGTCTTCATCTGGACCGTCGCCATGCGCTTGCCGGAGAGAAGCGAGTGATAGACCCAGCCCTCCGAGCCGTCGGAGTCGCGAATTCGGCGCCAGTTCTCGAATTCGGCGGTAATTTCGACCGGCCAGCCGACGCGGGTATAGATCCAAGCAACGTCGTGGTCCTTGTCGGGGCCGCCGCGAACGGTGACGCGGTCGGCTTTGATGCTGACAAAGCGTGGAACCGGCAGCCCGCTCGAAGCGCTGTCGCCACCCGCGCGCGCTAATCCGGCGCAGCCGAGAAGGCAGCCAAGCACAAGAAATGCAGCCAGTGCGGCGCGGACTACGATCGTCCGATCATGCCGCAATGATGTCGCGACCTGCACAGTCAATTTGCCTTTATCCCCGTCACCGCTGGGCCAAGCAGGCCAAAACCGGCGCGCTTGGTGAGGAGTACAGCCGTCTGCTAGGTTTTGGGGCTGTCTCCTTGGCCGTTGAGTGTCGATGAACGAGGTTAAAGACGCCTGAACGGCGGCGCTGGCGGTCGCGTTTGGCTTTTGCCAAAGACCTTTGCCAAGGACCGATTTGCGGGCAGAATTGTTGCCGCCGCAGCTACCGCGGCGTGAGGGCGTAACAGAGGGCAAAGCATGGCGACGGGCAAGAAGCCGCTGGTCGTGGTCACCCGCCGATTGCCGGACAGCGTCGAAATGCGCATGCGCGAATTATTTGACGCGCGACTCAATCCCGACGACAAGCCGATGACGCCTTCGCAACTGGTCGAGATCGCGAAGACCGCGGATGTGATCGTGCCGACGGTCACCGATCACATCGACAAAACAGTGCTGAGTCAGTCCGGCGAACGGCTGAAACTGATCGCCAATTTCGGCAATGGTGTCGATAATATCGACGTCGCCACCGCCGTGCAGCGCGGTATCACTGTGACCAACACGCCGGGTGTTCTCACCGAGGACACCGCCGACATGACGCTCGCTTTGATCCTGGCGGTGCCGCGGCGCCTTGCCGAAGGCTCGCAGGTGTTGACCAGCGATCGCGAATGGACCGGCTGGTCTCCGACCTGGATGCTCGGTCACCGCATCTGGGGAAAGCGTCTGGGCATTGTCGGCATGGGTCATATTGGCCAAGCAGTGGCCCGGCGTGCGCACGCCTTCGGTCTCAAGATCCATTATTACGACCGTCGCCGCGTCAGCGAAGACATCGAAGAATCGCTGCACGCGACCTATTGGGAGAGCCTCGATCAGATGCTCGCCCGCATGGACATCATCTCGATTAATTGTCCGCACACGCCGGCGACCTATCATTTACTCTCGGCGCGTCGTCTCAAACTGATCCGGCCCGAGGCTTTTATCGTCAACACGGCGCGCGGCGAGGTGATCGACGAGAATGCGCTCGCGCGTCTGATCGAAGCCGATGAGATCGCCGGTGCCGGCCTCGACGTGTTCGAACATGAGCCGGCCGTCAATCCCAAGCTCATCAAGCTCGCGCGCGCCGGCAAGGTCGTGCTGTTGCCGCACCTCGGCTCGGCGACGGTCGAAGGCCGTATCGATATGGGCGAGAAGGTCATCGTCAATATCAAGACCTTCCTAGACGGCCATCGCCCGCCTGACCGCGTTTTGCCGTCGATGTTATGAGCGCGGCCGCTGTTCAGGAAACGGTACATCGTCGGGGCCGCTGACCGGCCGCATGCCTTCGATTTTCCGGCCGTCGCCTTTCGGCATGCACAGCATGTCGATCGACATCATGCCCGGCCAGAGATTGGTCGGATTGCCGTAGAAATTATCCGGCGCGAACAGCGGCGGCAGATGCCAATAGAGAACGTAATCAAGCGCCTGGAGCTGCCGGATCAGATTGGGTGATCGGTCGCGCCGGTCGTTCTCGACATACAGTACAGGCCGGCATCGCGTGATCGTCTCGACCGCGCCAGCGATCACGGCGTCTTCCTGGCCCTCGACGTCGATTTTGATGAACTGGCATTGCGGCAACTTCAGACTGTCGATGCTGACGATGTCGACTGGCTCACCTTGGACCCCGCGGCTTTGGTTGCTGCCGAGTTCAACGCCGCCGAAATTTCCCGACTGTGCGTAATCGTATCTCGGCATAAAGGCCGTACCGGTCGTGCGGCCGGCGCCGGCGCAAAGCGCCTGTACATTGGCGATCTCGTTGAGTGCGAGATTGGTGCAGAGCAGCTGATACATGACGCGCTGCGGCTCGAAGGCGATGACGCGGCCCTGCGGACCGACCGCCTGCGCGAGAAAAACCGTCAATGCGCCGATATTGGCGCCGACGTCGATGGCGATCGCGCCCGGTGCCACGATCTGGGCGAAGAGCTGCGCTTCGCCGCGCGAATATTCGCCGTAACAATCGAGTGATCGGCCGATATATTGATCATTGATGTTGTAAGCCATCAGGCCGAAGCGGGTCCTCTTGATCCGCCAATTCCCGCTGGCTAACAAAACCGCGCTGACATTCATCCCCGACACTCCCCTCGCGCGATTGTATCGCGTTTGATGCCGTCGAGAAGCAAGTGCAGATGACAGAAAAGAGTGCGTGGCCGTTGCGATCTGTTTTGAGCGCGATCCTGCTCGCGGTTGTCCCGCTCTCGGCCGCCGCGCAAAACGCGGTGATAGGCCAGCCGGCGATCGGCAAGGCCGTTCCAGTGATTGGTCGCAACGGCATGGTGGTCGCTCAAGAGGGGCTCGCCGCGCGTGTCGGCGCTGATATTCTGCAGCGCGGCGGCAATGCGGTCGATGCCGCAGTCGCTGTCGGCTTTGCGCTGGCCGTGAGCTATCCGCGTGCCGGTAATCTTGGTGGCGGCGGTTTCATGCTGATTCATCGCGCCAACGGTGACGACACATCAATCGATTATCGTGAGATGGCGCCGCGCGCCGTCACGGCGACAAGCTTCCTCGATGCCGGTGGCAATGCCGATCCGCAGAAGTCGCGCGACTCCGCGCTCGCGATAGGCGTGCCGGGTACGGTCGCTGGTCTTGCGCTCGCCGAGCAAAAATATGGCTCCGGCCATTTCACGCTCGCCGATCTGATTGCGCCGGCGCTCGCTCTGGCGCGCGAAGGATTTCCATTCAGCGACGATCGCGCCGAATCGTTTCCCAACGAACGGGCGCGGCTGGCGCGCTGGCCGTCGACGGCCAAAATATTTTTGCGGCCCGACGGCAATCTGCCGCCGCTGGGCGACCGGTTCGTGCAAAACGATCTCGCTGGTTCGCTCGATGCAATTGCCCGTGACGGGCCGCGTGGTTTCTATGAGGGGCCAATCGCTGCAAAGATCGCAGCCACCGTGCAGGCCGCTGGCGGCGTTATGACGCCGGACGATCTCAAGGGCTATCAACCCGTCGAACGCAAACCGGTGCGTGGGACCTATCGCGGCTACGACATCGTTTCGATGCCGCCGCCGTCATCCGGCGGCGTCAATCTGATCGAGATGCTGAATATCCTCGAAGGATACGATCTCGCTCAAGACGACGACGCGCAGACGCAGTTTCTGCTGATCGAGGCGATGAAGCGCGCGTATGCGGACCGCACGTTGTTCCTTGGCGATCCCGACAAGGTCGATAATCCGGTCAATCGGCTCATCGCTAAGGATTATGCCGCAAGGTGGCGCGGGACCATTGACCCCGCGCATGCGACGCCGGCTAGCGCCATCCATGCCGGTGGCACGGTGCAGAACGAGGGCCACAACACCACGCACTTCTCCGTCATCGATCGTTTCGGCAATGCGGTATCGAACACCTACACGCTGAATTTCAGTTTCGGTGTCGGTCTCGTCGCCGAAGGCACCGGCATCCTTCTCAACAACGAGCTCGACGATTTCGCCGCCAAGCCTAATGCACCCAACGCGTACGGGCTTCTTGGCTCTGAGGCCAATGAGCCCGGACCTGGCAAGCGGCCGCTGTCGTCGATGACGCCGACGATCGTGCTTAAGGACGGCAAGCCGTTTTTGATCACCGGCTCACCCGGCGGTAGCCGCATCATCACTGCGGTGCTGCAAGTCATCGTCAATGTCATCGATCGCGGCATGGATATCGCGAGCGCGGTGTCGGCGCCGCGACTGCATAATCAATGGATGCCCGATCAGGCCTTCGCCGAGCCCGGCGTGTCCGACGCCGTTATTGCTGCACTGCAAGCGCGCGGTGACAGGGTGGTGCCGACGGGACCCTTTACCTCCGCCAATTCGATCATGATCACGCCTGATGGCGCCGTCGGCGCTGCCGATCCACGTACCCGCGGCGGCCTGGCTATTGGCTTTTGAAATTCCACTTTTGTAATTCACTTTAAAATTCTGCGGAACCTTTCGCCGATTCCGCGCTTCAATCCAGAGATGAGGGAACTCCCGTAAAAATTTCTACGTGTTTCTGCGTCCGTCGGGTGTCCCCGATCGCGGAAATGGGAATGAGCGGAATCTTCGGCATGCTCCGGTTCGACCGTGCTGCGACGAGCACGCGAGAACTGGAACGGGTAGGCAGAGTTCTCGGCTTTCGGGGAGATGACAGTCATGCCATCTCGGCCAATGGATCAGTGGGTCTCGGCTCCTGTAATAAGCCCGTCTATCGCGAAGATTTATTCGATAATCAACCACTGTACGATGCAACCGCCGATTTAGGGCTGGTTGCAGATCTTCGTCTCGATAATCGCGAAGAGCTCGCCGGCGCGCTCGATCTGCCGAAATCCGCGTTGTACGAATTACCGGACAGCGCGCTGCTGTTACGCGCCTACAAGAAATGGGGTCTCGACTGCCCGGCCCATCTTGTCGGCGATTTCGTCTTCGCTCTGTGGGACGGCCGCATCAAACAACTCGTTCTCGGCCGCGACCATATGGGACAGCGCTATGTCCACTATCATTGCAGCCGGCATCGTCTGGTCTTCGCGACCGAGATCAAAGCGCTCTGGGCCTTTGACGACGTGCCACGCACTCTTTCGGAACGACAGATCGGCCGTTTGTTGCTACGCGACCAGACGGCCGCCGAAGGCGAGACGCTGTTCGAAGACATTTGCGGCCTGACGGGCGCGACGGTCATGACCGCCGGTCTCGATGGCCAAATCGAGCGCCGCCGTTACTGGACGCCGCATGCCGATCCCGCGCATGTCGGACGAGACGAGGCCTACTACGTTGAGGCCTATCGCCGCGTGCTCGGCGAAGCCGTTTCATGCCGGTTGGAACGCACCATCCGCAAGGCCGGACTCGTTTTCAGCGGCGGTTACGACAGCGCCGCCATCGCCGGGCTTTCGGCAACGGCTCTTGCCGGGCGCAAGCTGATCGCTGCGGCTTCCGTCATGCCGGCCGATTATCGCGGCACGATCCGGCACGCGCGCAACTGGGTCAAACTCTGTGCGCGCGACATGCCGCATCTCGACGTTCGTTACATCACGCGGGAAGGCAAGAATTTCCTCAACGGTCTTCATGGCGCATTCCTCAAAACCGAACTGCCGGCGAGCGCCTATCACTTCGTCGACAACGAATTGTTCTCCGCATTGGCGACTGCCGGCGCGCAAGTGGTGATGGATGGCCATGGCGGCGATTATACACTCAATCCGCGCGGTCAGGCGACACTCGCTCGCCATCTGGCGCGATTGAATATCCGCCGCTTCTTGACCGAACTGCGCGGGCATCTGCGGCTGTCCGGACATTCGTTATGGACGACGCTCAAGCATGATGTCACGGCGCCGCTCTTGCCGCCGTCGGTGCTTGAGCTTTGGCGTAGTGTCCACGGCGGTTCAGCCGCGCTCTGGCAAGATCAGCCCATCAATCCTGCGTTTGCCGCGCGTCTCGTCACCGAAAAGGCTGTGAAAGCCCGGCGGTCGCGAAGCGCAATTTATGACGAACTCGATTTGCGCAGCCACATGTTGAAAGCCATCGCACGCGTGATGGACGTTCCGGCTCCGGGCGGCGCTGCGATGGCGGCGTCGCATGGCTTGGAGTTGACGCGTCCGTTCCACGATAAGCGGGTCGTTGAGTTCGCACTGGCGATACCGCAGGACCTTTACGTCAAAAACGGCCGCACGCGCTATCTCGCCTGCGCCAGCCTGCGCGATATTTATCCGCCCGAATTTCAGTCGCGATGGCGCAAGAACGACGATGTCATTCCTGATTTCCAGCGCATGGTGAAATCCGTCGAACCGAAAATCTTCGCCGAGATCGCCGAGATGGAGAGATCAACTCATCTCGGCAATTACGTCGACTTCCAGAAGATCAGAACGCTGCTCGCCGCGCGTGGGTCCGAAGACCACAATTCCGGCTGGGAACAAGAAACGCAGCTTGCGGTGCACGGATTCTTGGTCGCCCGTTACGTCAACTGGTTCTGGCAGAGCAACGCTTAAGGGCGCCAGCCGGCATCGCACGAACCTAATGAGACAAAGGCGAAACTGAATACGCGGTTCCAGCCGAAATGTCCGCGAAACGAGATCAAATCACGATGGGCCGGTCGGCAGCAGCGTGAGTTCGACCAGGTCGAGTATTTTCTCGGCTTCTTCGACTTCGGAGACAATGACGCGTGGGGTGGTCCAGCGCTTACGTCGAGGCGGCGTGGGCGTTTGGGTGCGTTGCAGATCGTTCGTGAAGGTTCGAAACACGAGCGTCATTCCTTCTCATGTCATGGAGATGGCACCCCTCCTTCCCTCAGTCATCAAAAAGACACTGTCTCGCGATTCGCACAAGTTGCATTTCGGAATGCTACCCCGCGCCGCGTTGCCGCAGCCAATGGCCTAGTGTCGTTCGACGGTGCGCACGGTCGAGGCGAGCGCCATGACCGCGACGCCGCACAGTGCGACCGGCGCCAGTCCGGCAAGCGGCGAATGTGTGAGATCCCACAGCCAGCCGCCGAAGATGGAGAGTACCATCGCCACGCTGTAGCTGATGGTGAACATGCCGGCCGAAGTGCGATGCACATCGTTCGGCGCGCTCAACACTGACGGCAAAGCCAGAGCGAGGATCAGCGTGATTGCTGTGACGAAGCCGAGCACCGCAGCCCAGAACACGATCCAGATGCCCGGCATGGTGATCATGCCGATGAAGCTCAACAGCGCGACGCCGCCAGTGGTCCGATAAGCCCACACCCGCGTGACCAGTTTGCCGGCGATCGGCAGCATCAAAAACGAAGCCGGTAGTTGCGACAGATTGATCGCGGTCAGCACGCTCGAAATCAGATCGGAGCGGCCGGCCGCGGTGACGAAGTCCGGCAAAAAGGCGTTACTGACGAAATACATCGCATTGACGCTGCCGAGAAGGAAACCCAGCCGCCAGATCGTGGGGTTGTTCCAATCCGGCCACCAGCGCCGGTTCGCAGTCGCGGTGCCGCTGCTATTGCGTCGCAGTGCCAGCGCCGCGACCAGCATTGCTGTCAGCAAAACCGGCACCGACCAAACGACGAAGTTCGCGCGCCAGCTGTTGTCGACCAGCGGCAGAACAACCGGGATCGTCAACGCGACTGCGAGCGTTTCGCCCACAAGAAGTCCATTGGTGTAGACCGCGGTGGCAAAGCCGATGCGTTGCGGAAACCAGGTGCGCACCAAAGGCGGCAGCGATGGCTGCATGATCGACACACCGGCCGCCATCACGATCGTCGACATAAAAAGGAACGCTGCATCGGGCACCGCGCCGCGCGCGGCGCCGGCGAAGGCATTGAGTAACAGCCCGACCAGCAAAGCCGGCACCAGTCCGAAACGCGCGATGAGCAGCGACCCCGGTACAGCGGCAAGCGCAAACAGCATCGGCGGCAGACTTGAGAGCCAGCCGATTCCGGTTTCGGACAAATGCAGATCGGCGTGCAGCAGCGGCACCACCGGCGGCACTGCGAGCACGGTGAGCCGCAACGATGCGCCCGACAGCCACAACAGCATCAGCGAAATGAAAGGACGGTGCGCGACGGCTTTTGCGTCGCCTTGAGCGTTATCTTGAATATGTTCCCCCTCGACGCCCCCCGGCAGGGTGCAGGGCGACTTGTTTTGCCGACACAGTAACGCAGGCGATGTCGAAAGCCGAGGCCCTGGCGTCACGCGGCGCGAGGCTGTCTTGCCAGCCAGGCATAGACGGCGCCGAGCGCCATCAACAGCGACGTCGCGAAAAATACCGCGCGCATGCCGATATGGCCGCCGACAAATCCGCCAGCGAGTGGGCCGACCACTTGGCCGGCATATTGTGACGATACCGAATAGCCGAGCACGCGGCCGGCGATCCCATCCGGCACGCTATGACTGATGATGCTGGTAACGCAGGGCAGGAGACCGCCTAATGCGAGCCCCATCAAAAAGCGCAGCACCACGAGTTGCCAGCCTGCAGTGACGAAGGCTTGCGGAATCAAAAGCACCGCAGCGACGATGAGTGCGCCCGTCAGCACCTGCCAATGACCGATGCGATCGGCAAGCCGGCCGAGCCGCGACGCTGATAGCACGCTGCCGAGCGCGGATGCCGACATCGCCAAGCCGGCGACGAAGGTGATGCGCGAGGGATCGCTCACGATCTGCCCGACATAGATCGTGATGATCGGCTCGATCGACATGGTCGCCACCATCAGCAGCAAGCCCATCGCGAGCATGCCGATCACTGCGCGCTTATCCGGGATCTGCGACCAGCCGAATTTCGCCGCGCTCTTTCTGGCCAACGCGGGGCGCTTATCCTCTTTGATCAGAAGCGCTGTCGCGATGAACGAAAGAAAGATGACGCCGCCGGCGAGCATGAACGTGCTGCGAATGCCGATCAGCGGCGGCAGCACGCCGCCGATCAGCGGGCCGACGAGACTTCCGGCCATGACCCCCGAGGACAGCGTGCCGAGCGCCCAGCCCGAACGGTCCTTCGGAGTTTGCGTCGCCACCAAAATCGTCGAACCCGACGCATAGCCGCCGGCGAAGCCGACGAACAAACGCAAGCCGACAAGCTCCCAGATGTTATGCGCCATGCCCATCAGCGACATCGTGATCGCCATGCCAAGGCTGGCGCGAACCAGCATCAGTTTGCGGCCGTAGCGGTCGGCGAGCCGGCCCCACAGCGGCGCGACCAAAGCGGCGGCGAAAAACGTTGCGCCGAACGCGATGCCCGACCACTGCGTAATCGCCGCCTGATCGGTGACGCCGAGCTGCTCGACGTAAAGCGGCAGAAACGGCAGCAGCAACGTCATCGCCACGATGGTGGTGAACGATCCGACCAGGGAGACAGCGAGATTACGACGCCAATATCTGTTCTCTTGATCCAATTCCGTTCTCGCGAAGCGAAGCTACGCACAACGCCGACAAATGTCTGGCGCGTCACTTTGGATCGACAATTACGGCAAAGCTACAACGGCGGTACTAGCGCCTGCGCAATGCAGGCGCTCACGTCGCGCAGGCTCGAAGGTCAAGAACAATAAAACCGGCGCGCTTACTGAAAATTCCGGTCGAGAAAGTTTTGCACATCGGCATTGAACGCCGCGGCCTGCTCGACATTCGACAGATGCGCTGCGTTCGGAATGACCGACAGCACCGAGCCTGGTGCGGCTTTGTGAATCTGCTGCGCCAGCGTCACCGTCGTCGCCGGATCGTCCTTGCCGACAAGAACCAGGATCGGTGCTTTGATGGTTTTGAGCTGCGCGGTGAAATTGACGCGGGGAATCGAGTAGGAGCAACCGGCATAGCCTTCGATCGGCGTCTCCGCGATCTGGCGCGCTATTTCAGCAAGCTGTGTCGGATTGGATTTGTGATAGGGCGGCGTGAACCAGCGGCCGAGCGTCGCCTCGACGACCGACTTCATGCCGTCTTTACGCGCCTGCACGACGCGGCCGGCGAATACGTCGGCGGTGCCGGCCGGCCATTCGCAAACCGAGTCGGCGATGACCAAGCTCCGCAGCCGGTTCGGATGTTTCAGCGCCAGCGCTTGTCCCAACATGCCGCCCATCGACAGTCCGACGAAATGCGGCTGTTCGATCTTGAGTGCCGTGAAGAGGCTCTCGGCGTCGCTGACCAGTTCGTCGAATGTATAGTTCGCGCCATCGGCGCCCGCTTTCGGCGCGCTGCTTTGGCCGTGGCCGCGGGTGTCGAATGCGAGAACCCGATAACGTTTGGCGAACTCGGCGAACTGTGGCTCCCACATCGCCGACGTGCAGGCGAGCGAGTGCGAGAATACGATCCAAGGCCGCGTCGTGTCGCTCGTCGCGCCGTGGGTCTCGTAATAGACGTCGATATCGCCGTTCTTGTGGATCATGAAGATTGCTTTCTCACTGACTCGCGCTTTCTTAACTTACTCACCGAGTCGCGACGCGATCGGCGTCCATTTCTCGGTGTCTTCCGCCATCTGCTGACGCAATGAATCCGGGCCGGTGCCGAGCGGAATAAGGCCCGTGGTCTTGCTGATCGCCGTACGGACGTCAGGAAGATTCAACGCGTCCTTGGCCGCATCGGCGAGCCGCGCGATGATCGGTGCCGGCGTATCGCGCGGCGCATAAAGCGCATACCAATTTTCCATGACGAGCTTAGGAAAGCCGAGCTCGGCTGTGGTTGGGATATCCGGCATTTGCGGCGCGCGTTCTTTGCCAGCGACAGCGATGATGCGCACGCGGTTGTCCTTGGCGAAAGGCAACGCCACCGACACGTCGTTGAATGACAGATTGATATTGCCGGCGACCACGTCGGCGATGACTAGGCCTTGGCCGCGATAAGGAACATGCGTCATCGGCGCGCCGGTGACCTGTTTCATCAATTCGCCGGTGAGATGCATGGCGCTGCCGACGCCCGGGCTGCCGTAAGTCAGCGGCTGTTTCTTCGCGAGTTCGATCAATTCCGGCAGCGTCTTCACGCCAAGCGACGCATTGACGACCAGCACGGGCGACGCTTTGGCGATCAGTGCGACCGGCGCCAACTCCTTTTGCGGCGAGAAGCTCATTTTCGCGCCTTCGACAGCGGGATGCAACACGACGCCGCCGATGCCGCCCATCACGATCGTATAGCCGTCCGCTTTCGTACGCGCCGTATAGCTCAGACCGATCTGTCCGCTGGCGCCGTCATGATCCTCGACCACGACCGGCTGCTTGAGCACTTGGCTCAACCCATTGCCGACGGTGCGTGCGGTGATGTCGGCGCCGCTGCCGGCGGCGAACGGCACCACCATGATCAGCGGCCGGCTTGGAAAATCGTCGGCTTGCGCCACTGCGGCGCCAACGAGCGCGGTGATGGCGAGAAAAGCACTCAGGCGAAGCGGGGTTCTTGTCATTGCGAAGTTCTTGTCATTGTTTGTGCCTTCCCTTTGCGTGTTATTACGATTTGTTGTTGCGCGTTTCTGCGTTCGCTCAGAAATCCATTTCCAAGGTGAAAAGTCCGGCGCCGGCGCGATCGACGGCGTAAACGATCCGACGCTCGTCGACGAACACGTCGTTCATGCCGAGAAAGCCGCTCGGCGAATGTGACGCTGCCGGCGGAACGAAATGCGCGACTTCCTTCGGCGCGAACGGATTCGAAATATCGAAGGCGCGCAGCCCTGCGCTGAAGAAGGTGCCGAGAATGATCTGATCGGACTTCCAGCTATAGGGACTCGGCAGGTTCTCATGAACGTTATGGGCGCCGATGCGGGCGCGGCCGGCATTGTGCGTCTCGAATTGCGGCGCCGGCAGGGTCGCGATCGGCACCGGATTGCGCTCGTCGCGGCCGTCGACCACCCACATCAATTTCGGCAAGTCGCTGCCGTCGTCGCGGATGCATTCGTCGGTGACGATGAAAAGCCCGCGATCGAACAGCGGCAGCACGGTATGGGTGAAGCCCCAATAGGGCGGCGAATTGTCCCAGCGCGACACCATTTGCGGGTGCGCGATGTCGGCAATGTCGAGAATGATCATGCCGGCATCGACATAGCCGAGATAAACCCGGTCCGGCCGCTCCGGATAGACATTGGTGTTGTGGGCGCGAAAACCGCCGACGCGCGTGTCGACCATGAATTCGGGATGCCGCTCCGGCGGCGGCTCGTTGTCGCCGTCGCGCGTGCCCGGCAGCCACCAGCGTCCGACCTCGACCGGCTTCGACGGATTGCTCACATCGACGGCGCGATAAAACTGATCGTCGCTGGGATGACGCGGTTTGAAGTCCGGCGCGCCGGAGGCCATGTGCACGGTTTTGCCGTCGCAGAACCAAAGCTGATGCACGCCGCGCGAATGCGGTCCGGACGCATCGAAAAAGGAAATCGATTTCGGCTGCTCGGGCACTGAGATGTCGAACAGCTCGAAGCCAGCGGGCTTCAGTCCGACCGTCTTCGTCTGATAGGCGACGGCCATGATGTCGCCGCAGACCTCAAGCGAATTCGATCGCATCTCCGGCCGCGGCAATTGCGTCTGCACGATCACGCGCGGCTTCTTCGGATCGCTGACATCGACGCCGGTGAAATTCGTCACCGATTCATGCGCCAGCCACAGAATGCGGCGGCCGTCTTTCGCCACCTGGATGGCGGTGCCTTCGCCCAGATTGCCGAAGCCATTGAGTTCGTGATGGGCGAGGAGCTTGAAGTTCCAGATGCGGTTGTCGGATGACGCTTTGGCCGGCTCGCTCATTTTTTTCATTCTTGCGTGGCGGGAGGCACGGTTAAACACCCTGCGTCCCGTGGTGTCTAATTGATTTCTCCACTACACTTATAAGCCAAATTGATTTGGGCCTTTTCGGACGCCTATGCCGCAGCTCCCTCATCTACCTTCGATCCGTCAGCTCGAGATTTTTGTCGCGGTCGCGCGGCTGCAAAGTTTCAGCCGGGCGGCCGAGCTTTTGAACACTTCGCAATCGGCGCTCAGCCAGGCGGTGCTGCAGACCGAGAAGCTTCTCGGCACCAAGCTGTTCAAGCGCACCAAGCGCGACGTGAAACTTGCGCCTGCGGGAGAGGTCCTGTTTTCCCGCGCCGAGCGCATCCTCGGCGATCTCGAAACCGCGGTCTCCGAGACGCTGTTCAATGCCGATCCCGGGCAGGGCCGGGTTCGGATCGCGTGCCTCTCGCTGGTCGCGACGCGCGTCCTCCCCGAAGCGATCCGCATTTTTCGTTCGCGCTATCCGCGCGCCTCGATCCTGGTGCGCGACGATTACAACGAACGCGTCATCGAAATCCTCAAGAACGGCGGCGCCGATCTCGCGATCTCCGGCTTCGACCGGCCCGATCCGGTCATCGCGTTTCAGCCGATCCTCGAGGAAAGTTTCTATTTCATCTGTCCGCTGCGCCATCCGCTGGCGAAGAAGAAGCGCGTCGTCTGGCGCGATCTCGCCGGCATCGATTTCGTCGGCATGCCGGCGTCGTCGGCAAGCCGTGCGGCGATCGATCGCGCGCGCGTCGATGCCGGCATTTTCCAGGACGCGATTTATCAGGTCGGCCGCATGACGTCGGTGGTCGAGATCGTCGCCCAAGGCGGCGGCATCTCGATCGTGCCGGCGCTGGCGCTGATCGATCCGGGTCTGCGCCGCAAAGTGCATTCGCGATTGATGACCAACCCGGAAGTGCGCCGCACGCTCGGGGTGATGCGCTTGCGCGGCGCCGGCCTTTCGGCGACGGCCGAGGAGTTTGAGCGCATTTTGCTGGAAACGCTCGGCCAGAAGAAGCTCGAACAATTTCCCGGAATTAAAATTCTCGTCGGATAAGGGCCTAGCGCCCGGCACTTTTCCGCCAGCGCTGGAAATCCTGCCTCGCCTGTTCGTCGGTCGCCGGATAAAGCCCGAGAATGCTGCGGCCTTTGCGCACCTCCTCGGTGACGAAATCCTCAAAGGCCGTCATCTGATAGGCCTCCTCGGCGATTTCGGTTGCGATATTCGCCGGGATGACGACAACGCCTTCACCGTCGCCGACCATGATGTCGCCCGGGAACACCGCGACATCGCCGCAGCCGATCGGGCAATTGATGTCGAGCGCCTGATGCCGCGTCAGATTGGTCGGCGCCGAAGGGCGATTGTGATAGGCGGGAAAATCCATTTGCGCGATCTCCGGCGAGTCGCGAAAGCCGCCATCGGTGACGACGCCGGCAACGCCGCGCACCATCAGCCGCGTGATCAGGATCGAGCCGGCCGAGGCCGCGCGCGGATCCTTGCGGCTGTCGATGACGAACACCGCGCCCGGCGGACAATCTTCGACCGCCTTGCGCTGCGGATGCGAGCGATCCTCGAACACCGAAATCGGATTGAGGTCTTCGCGCGCCGGAATGTAGCGCAGCGTAAACGCCTCGCCGACCATCGGCGGCGCCTTCGGATTGAGCGGGAGCACGTCCTGAATGAATTGGTTGCGCAGATTGCGCTTATAAAGCGCGGTGCAGATCGTGGCGGTGCTCACGCCTTTGAGCTTGTCGCGGGTCGCTGCGGTCAGGGCTGACATGGATCACATCCTTTTCGGGAAGGCCCGCGCTTACTGACGAAGCGTAAGCGCGTCAAGGCGAGTGACAGCGTTCTCGCGGCGCATCCGCCTTCGAGTTCGCAGCCAGTGATGTCAAACAGCGGCACTGACGCTCGTCATCACCGGGCTTGACCCGGTGATCCATGCTGATTTGCAGCTTAGAGAGCTTAGCCGGTGGATTGAGCCAAGCCTCGTTACCGCATGGATTGCCGGATCAAGTCCGGCAATGACGAAGAAGAGAAACGAACAACGAAAACAAAACAAGGAAGCGGAACGCCGCCAGGCGCTGATCCGTATCCTCCGCGTCATCGGACGCGGCTCTGCTCCAGAAGGAGCAGCTCGCCTGACGGCGTTCCACCACGGCTCTCGCCAAAGAGACTCGTCATCCCCAAGGCTCAGCTTCAGGCCAGGGTTTCCTGGGACGTGGTCTGAACGGGCGTTACCCGCCATCGCCTGTCCCAGTCCAGCGAAGCACCTCGCGCCCCGGTCATAGTGCCGGGAGACTGATGCCCAAGCCGCCCGAGAGCAGGTTGCAAGCCCGCCCGCGGGAACCGCACTCGCCCCGCTATTCCGAGAATGCCTCCCGGATAGCGTCCTTAACGGGCGAGATGATTTTTGAAGTGTACCTATTCCTGTGACAGATGTCAATAATAATGAGACGTGTATTCAAAATCACCACGAAAGGCAATTCTCTCTTTCTAAAGGTGTTCAATTTCCAAGTCCGACCACTTGCCTTTAAGATATTCACAGACAAGTTGTCGGTGACAATGGTGTGGTTTATCCTCGCTGCACAGTAAGCAGCCACCATTCAGACGGTCGCGGTCGATCTCCTCGATCTTGCGTTGTGCCATTAACTTCAGAAACTTCTCTGCATAGACGGACCACGCCCCTTTGGACTTTCTATAGTCGTTTAAAATGTCTTGGGTTGGTGCCAAAGCTGAAATGTGTTCGTAACCGATATGGCAGATGGCCTCAGCGAAAAATTTTAAGTCGTCCTTTTTTGCAAATCCGGCGAGTTGGGAAACGTTATTGAGTCGGACATCAACAATCTTTTTGACTTTCGCCCGCGAAAGTCTTTCGAAGAAATCCTCTGCGGTCTTTTTTGTAAACCCGATCGTAAAAAGCTTCATTCCAAAGGCCTTGGGTTTTGCGAATTATCTTGTTTAGAATCTCCTTGATTATCGTCGCGATATGCAATCGTCTCCCCGCGCTGCTGATAGGCGTCCTCGATTACAGTCGATTCCTCGCGAAACATATCCGCATTCGGGATTCTTAACATCGCGACAAGTCGATTTATTGCTTCTTTATGTTCCTCAATTCGGCCGTCGTGAAGAATATGAAGAACCTTCACATCTTCCCTTTCGAGTTCCCGCGAGATCAATATAGTTCGATGGCAATCCAGCGGCTCCTTTTCGGCGCACATCAACGCGACGCGAAAGTCACGACTGCCTTCTTTGACTCGTTTTATTCCAGCTTTGAAAAGCTCAGTTCTCGCTAGAAGTTCGTACCGAACCTGGCCGTTTCGGTAGCAACTCCGATCTTCAGAACGCGCACCTAGTTCTTTGCCAAGAAAGACGTACGCGATGTTAGCGTCACGTAGACTCTCCTTCAACTCGTCCTTATTAAATTGCGGATTCATGCGGCTATATGGTCGCGAGCGAACATCGGCGACAGCAGTTACGTCATGTTGCTTCAATAGATGCACAAAACGGTCGACCGATTGTGTCGAGTGCCCAATAGTGTAAACGCTAATCGTCATCGGCCCCTCTCTCGGTAACATTTTCGGGGGTTATGACGGCGGCGACAAGTTTTGTCGCGATGCCATTGTGGACTTCGGGCAAACTTAAGCAAAGACGCGATGTCGGAATCTCGTATCTCCCATCTGGAAGCGCAAAATATTTTTTCTCGATCCACGGGTCGGTGACGACAAACTTGTATGGAGTACCGTTAAGAGTGAAATCCGCGCGTACCCGCCGGTCGTATCCGCCGGCCCATCTCGACTCCTCTGCGACAACGATCGTCAACCTTTCAGGTTCGATCAGCATAAGAGACGTATTCATTAGTTTGCAGAGTTCCTCTGTGACTTTGTCGTTCTTGCCGTGAAAGCTGTCGTCGCCGTCGTGCCACAGCGGTGCCGCGACAGTCTCAGTAGCAGCAGTGACATTTCCCCAGCCGGCGTGGCCCACTTTTTGCCAGCGTACTGGGGCTATGACGTGATTTTCGGTTTGATGCCACAGGGGTTGATGCTGCGATAGCGTGACCGTCACGAGATCCAACAATTTCGTGTTGGTTCCATCGGCGTACTGTTGCTCGCCGTCCGATATTTCATGACTTGGGCGGGTGCTTATCGGTCGCAACCAATCGGTGTAGTTTTTAGTATTGAATGTCCTTCCGGCGACGCAGTGCCCGCGCGGCTTGCGTGAATTCGCCAAGCAAAGAAAGGTCTTTGTATAAGTCTTTGTAGGAGAGATCGCGGTCGGCATACACGCAAAGATAGTATGTCAACAGCGGAATTGGGAGTGGCTTTTGTCAGTCCGACAGGTCTCTTGGGCACGGCTGCCGAAAAGCGAGGCTGAATTAAGAGCGCAATCTTTGTGCTGCCATTGGCGACACGGTGCTTGGCTAAGTCGATCTTTCGGAGATGCTCACCGAGGCACGTCTTACAAGTGCCGCGAACTTCTGGAGCGGGCGAAGGGATTCGAACCCTCGACCCCGACCTTGGCAAGGTCGTGCTCTACCCCTGAGCTACACCCGCATCCGAGAAGGGTAAGTGGAACCGCCATGAACGCCATAAGCGACATGGGCGGTTCGCCGCAAAGCTATGCCAAAGAGCGCCCGGCTTTGCAACCTCGGCCTAAGGCTTTAAGGAATCGGCGTTAAATCCGACTTTCGGTGCCGACAGTGTTCTTTTGGGCATGATCTTTGTCCGAAAACCGGTATCCACTTTTCGGGATCATGCCCGTATGCCAGCCACGCCCGACGACCTTTTCGCCTATCTCAACGGCCTCGGCATCGCGCATAAGACGGTCCAGCATGCACCGGCCTTCACGGTCGACGATGCGCGCGGCTTGCGCGGGACCATCGCCGGCGGCCACACCAAGAACCTGTTCCTGCGCGACAAAAAGGGCGTGCCTTACCTCGTCGTGGCCAACGAGGACGCCGTGATCGAGTTGCGCGCGCTGCATCGGCTTCTCGGCGCGACAGGCCGGTTTTCCTTCGGCTCGGCCGAATTGATGGGTGAGCTTCTCGGCGTCACGCCGGGCTCGGTGACGCCCTTTGCGGTCATCAACGACACCGATCGGCGCGTTACCGTGGTGCTCGATGCCGCGATGATGCGGGATCCGGTGCTCAATTTTCATCCGCTGATCAATACCGGCACGACGACGATTTCGCGCGAGGGCCTGATTACATTCCTCGAAGCGACAGGGCATCCGCCGCGGGTCGAGCCGGTCTCTGGGCTGGAAGCATTGGGGCCGGAGGCCACCGTCACAGACTGATTGCATTTTGATTGCATTCTCGCCGGTGCCTTCGCATTTTTGCGCGGCAAGACGGTCTTCACAGACGGAAGACTGGGGCGAAGCGGAGAGCCGGTCATGTCTCATCACTTCGACACGCCGACCGCCCGGGAAGATCCGCGGATCAATATCTGCGACTTCTATCTGTTCGGCGGCTCGCCGGGACACACGGTCATGGCCATGACGGTGAATCCCGACGCCGGTATCGTCGCGCCCGCCACGTTCCGCGATGAAGGGCTTTATGCATTCCGCTTCGACTTGAATGGGGACGCCAAGGAAGAACTCGCATTCAAGGTTCGCTTCGGCGCAGTCGAACACGCCGGCGCAGACGAGCACCATCACGTGCAGTCTTTCGAAATCCGGCGTTCGAGCGGCGTGCAAGCGTTGAAGGGGATTGAGGGCGAGCTCATCGCTTCGGGGAAGACCGGCGCGCCGGTGTCCGGAAACGACGGCGTCAAAGTTTTCGCAGGCCTCGCGCCCGATCTGTTTGCAGGCGATGCGCAAGCGCTCGGCAGGTTCAGAGCTGCTCTTTCCAAGGAAAACCGATTCGCCTCGGAAGCCTGGGAGAATCGCAAGAACTTCTTTGCCAAGCGAAACGTGACTGCCATCGTCCTTGAGGTGCCGACGCCGATGATTGGCCAAGGGCGCGTTCATGCCTGGGCCACCGTGTCGCTCTATGGCCACGCCCCTGAGGTACAGGTCTCTCGCTGGGGGCTGCCACTCATCACCAATGTGATGATCGCCGATGAGGCTGTGCGCGAAACCTACAACCGCACCGGCCCGGCCGAGGATCGAGAAAAGCTCGGACCGGCTTTATCGCAGTTTGCCGCGCGCGTGAGCGGTCTCGCCGGATCGGCACCGAATCCCGATGCGTACGGACGCAAAGTCGCCGATCGGCTTTGTCCCATCATGCTGCCGTATGAGCTTGGCTCGGACGCGGCGTTCGATTTCGCCGGGTTCAATGGTCGCGCCCTTGGCGACGATGTGATGGATGTGATCATCACCTTGGCAAGCAATGTCGCGCTGGCGGATGGTGTGGCGCCCGATCGGGCGCGCATTCGGCCCGACTTCCCCTATTTCGGGCCTGCTTTTACTGCGGAGGAACAGGCCGAAATCGTGCCGGCGCAAAAACGGTCTTCGGCCCCATAGGCGGCGGGGGCCGGCCTGATCGCATTCCGATTGCAATCTTTCGCGTTTGTTCCCATTTAAGCGGCGAATAGCTAGATTTCGCGCCCATCAAGCGGCCTGAGCCGAAAACAACGATTGGGCGACCAAGGAACAGGGGCGAAGAGCAAGTTCATGTCGATGCTGGAATCAGTCGGAACCGCGGATGCGTCGGTCGTCAAGGACACGACGACGCAGATGTTCGTCAAAGACGTCGTCGAGGAGTCCAAGCGCCAGCCGGTGTTGGTCGACTTCTGGGCGGAGTGGTGTGGTCCCTGCAAGCAGCTCACCCCGATCCTGGAAAAGGCGGTCAAGGCGGCCAAGGGCAAGGTCAAGCTCGTCAAAATGGATATCGACAAGCACCCGGCGATCCCCGGGCAGCTCGGCATCCAATCGATCCCGGCGGTGATCGCTTTCGTCAACGGCCAGCCGGCCGATGGCTTCATGGGCGCGCTGCCGGAAGGCCAGGTGACGGCCTTCCTCGAGCGGCTGACCAAAGGCGCGGTCGGCGGCGAGACCAAGGATTTGCTGGCGGCGGCCGACGCGGCGCTTGCCGAAGGCGATGCCGCAGGCGCGGTTGAAGTTTATGAGCATGTGCTGACCGAGGACACCGCCAACGTTCAGGCGCTCGGCGGGCTCGCGCGTGCTTATGTCGAGACCGGCGCGCTCGATAAGGCGAAGCAGACGCTCGACCTGGTGCCGGAGCCCAAGCGTAACGACGCCGCGGTGGCGGCGGCGCGTGCGGCGTTGGAGCTTGCCGAGGGCGCCAAGAATCTCGGTCCCGTTGCCGAACTCGAAGCGAAGGTCGCGGCCAATCCGCTCGACCATCAGGCGCGCTTCGATCTGGCGCTGGCGCTTAACGGCGCGGGCAAGCGCGCCGAAGCGCTCGATCACCTGATCAGCATCGTCAAGCGCGACCGCAAATGGAACGAGGACGGCGCGCGCAAACAGCTCGTGCAGTTTTTCGACGCCTGGGGTCCGGCCGACGAGGCCACCATCGACGGTCGCCGGAAACTGTCGTCGATTTTGTTTTCGTAAGGCCGCATGATCTTGGAAGTCATGTGCCAAGTAAAATCATGTGCCAACTAAAAGTTTTCGGACGTCGCTAACCGTGGAGCGCGACATGCCGATCAACGCGCGCTACAAGGGTCCGCAGGATCTGCCGGAGGTGCTTCCGGTATTTCCGCTTGCCGGCGCTTTGCTGCTGCCACGCGGGCAGATGCCGCTCAATATTTTCGAGCCGCGATATCTTTCGATGACCGACGACGCGCTGCGCTCGGTGCATCGGCTGATCGGCATGATCCAGCCCGATCCGATGCATCCCGGCGCCGACAAAGAGCATCCGAATCTGTTTCATGTCGGCTGTGTCGGGCGGATGACGCAATTCGCTGAAAGCGGCGACGGCCGCTATCTCATTCAACTCACCGGCGTCGCGCGCTACCGTATCGTCGAGGAGCTTGCGGTGACAACGCCGTATCGCCAATGCCGCGTCGACTATCTGCCCTTCAGCGACGATTTCATCGCCCGCAAAGGCGAAGACGATGTCGATCGGAAGGCGCTCCTGCGCGCGCTGACGTCATTCCTCAAAGCCAATAATCTCAAGGCCGATTGGGAAGGCATCGAGAACGCGCCGAACGAGGCGCTGGTCAATGCGCTGGCGATGATGTCGCCCTATGGCGCCGCCGAGAAACAGGCGATGCTGGAAGCGCCGAATTTGAAAGCCCGCGCCGAGATCCTGGTCGCCGTCACCGAGATCGAGCTTGCCAAGAGCAACACCTCGGGCGAAACACCGCTGCAATAGATCGCGGAGCACATGATGTCCGACCGTCCTGCCGACAGCGTCGATCCGAAGCTTCTCGAAATCTTGGTCTGTCCCCTGACCAAATGCCCGCTCGAATACGATGCCGAGAAGCAGGAATTGATCTCGCGCACCGCCAAGCTTGCTTATCCGATCCGCGACGGCATTCCGATCATGCTGCCCGAAGAAGCGCGCCGGATCGATTGACTCTCGCGCGCGAAGCCTCTCCATTTCGTCCCCACCGGGTTTGACCCGGTGGCCCATGCCGCGCGTCGGGTATGGCGGCATGGCCGCATGGATTGCCGGATCAAGTCCGGCAATGACGATTGAGGAGGAAATCACGTGATCAAAGTCTGGGGCCGAAATACGTCGTCGAACGTGCAGAAGGTGATGTGGGCGATCGGCGAGATGGGCCTGCCGCATGAGCGCATCGATGTCGGCGGACCATTCGGCAAGAACCGCGAGGCGGCCTATCTGGCGATGAACCCCAATGGCTTGGTGCCGACTCTCGAAGAAGAAGACGGCTACCTGTTGTGGGAATCGAATTCCATCGTGCGCTATCTCGCTGCCAAGCATAAAGCGACGGTGCTCGAGCCCGCCGATCTGCGCATCCGCGCCAATGCCCAGAAATGGATGGATTGGCAGCTCTCGGTATTTGCGCCTGCGATCACCCCGGTATTCTTGCATCTCGTGCGCACGCCTCCCGAGAAGCGCGACCACAGGGTTATTGAAGAGGGTGGCAAGAAAAGCACTGCTGCCGTGCAGATGATGGAAACGCAGCTCGGCAAGACCGCTTATCTTGCCGGAGACGATTTTTCTTACGGCGATATTCCGGTGGCCATCATGGCCTATCGTTATCGCCAGCTCGTGCCCGACCGGCCGCCGCAGCAGAATTTCGAGCGCTGGTACGCGGCGGTCTCCTCGCGCCAGGCCTTCAAGGATCAAGTCGCGTCGGTGCCGCTGAGCTGATGTAAGTCCGCTCGGTCCCCACGAAGGCGGACCGAGCGTAAAATTTTCAAAGATGGATTCCCGCTTTCGCGGGAATGAGCGGAGGAGAGAAGCGTCTACTCCGCCGCAGCGCGCGCGCCGGACGAATGCGCAGCGGTGATGTAGTCCATCGCCGCCTGCGTGCCGCCTTTCTTGTGCGGAATGCCGGCAAGCGAGAGCGCCATTTCGGTGATCGCGAGCGCGCCGATCAGCGTGCCGTCATTGATGTCGCCGAGATGCCCGATGCGAAAGTATTTCTTGGTGTAGGGGCCGAAGCTCGCGCCATAAGCAATGTTGAAGGTGTCGAGCGCCAGCGCACGGAACGCGTCGGCGTCATGGCCGTCCGGGATCAGCACCGCAGTGATGGTCGGCGAATAAGCTTTCGGATCGCGGCAGAGGATCTCGAGGCCCCAGGCGCGCACCGCACGGCGGGTGGCTTCCGCGAGCCGATCGTGGCGCGCGAACACATTGTCGAGGCCTTCCTCGTGCAGCATGTCGATCGATACCGCGAGACCTTGCAGCATCTGCGTCGCCGGCGTGTAAGGGAAGAAGCCGACTTTGTTCATGGTCAGCATGTCGTCCCAAGCCAGGAACGATTTCGGCAGCTTCGAGGTTTTGTTGGCTGCGAGGGCCTTGTCGCTGATGGCGTTGAACGACATGCCGGGCGGCAGCATCAAACCTTTCTGCGCGCCGCCGACGGTGACGTCGACGCCCCATTCGTCATGCCGGTAATCGGTCGACGCGAGCGATGAAATGGTGTCGACCATCAACAGCGCCGGATGACCGGCCGCATCGATCGCTTTGCGGACCGACGCGATCGATGACAGGCAACCGGTCGCGGTCTCATTGTGCAGCACGCAGACCGCTTTGATCGCGTGCGCCTTGTCATTTTTCAGATGATCTTCGATGGCTGCGGGATCGGCGGCGGTGCGCCAATCGCCCGGGATGAATTCCGGGACAAGACCGAGCTTCTGCGCCATGGTCTTCCACTGCGTCGCGAACTGTCCGGTTTCGACCATCAGCACGCGGTCGCCGGGCGACAGCGTATTAACCAGAGCGCCTTCCCACGCCGCGGTGCCGGTCGCGGTGTAGATGATCACCGGATTGGTGGTCTTGAAGATGGTCTTGATGCCTTCGAGGCAGCGCTTGGCGAGCTTCGAAAATTCGGGACCGCGATGATCGATGATCGGCGTGTCCATCGCCCGCAGCACGCGGTCGGGGATCGGCGTCGGCCCAGGAATCTGGAGGAAATGACGCCCGGCGGCGCGCGAGGCATTCTGCGGCATTTGGATAGCTCCTTCGGACTTTTCTATGGAGGTCGATACTGGGTAGGTCGATACTTGTAGGTCGATACTTGCCCGGCAGCGCGCGTGTCCGAAGGCGCGCAGCTTGCGGGGTTGATTAACGAATGCGACATTGCGGTCAAGTCTAATTCAGGCGGCTTTTACATCATTGTTATCGCGCCGTTTTTAGGCCCGGAGGAAAATCTTGCCATTGCGGCTGTTGCCGGGGCTTGAGCGGCGGCTGAAGGCGGAACGCGTAGGCGATGTGCGCTTCGACGCATTTACGCGTGGGCGCTATGCCACAGACGCATCGCATTATCAGATCATGCCGCTCGGTGTGGTTGTCCCGCGCATGATCGAAGAAGCCAATCGGGCGATTGCGATTTGCCGTGCAGAAGGCGTTGCGGTGACGCCGCGCGGCGGTGGCACCTCGCAGGCCGGGCAGACCGTCAATGAGACGGTCGTGATTGATTGTTCGCCGCATCTCAAACGCGTGCTCTCAGTCGATGCGGCGGCTCGGCGTTGCGTGGTCGAGCCCGGCATCGTGCTCGACGATCTCAATCGCGCGCTCAAATCCACGGGTTTGTGGTTTCCGGTCGATATCTCGACCGCGTCGCGCGCGACCATCGGCGGCATGGTCGGCAATAATTCCTGCGGTGCGCGCTCGCTGCGTTACGGCAATACGCGTGAGAATGTCATTGCCGTTGACGCCATGCTGGCCGATGGCACGGCGGCGCATTTCGGTGCGCTCGACGATTCACGTACCAACGTGCCTGCGGCACTCACGCACGATCTGTTGGCGATCGCCGCGCGTGAGGCGAATGAGATCGAGCGGCGCTTCCCGAAAGTGCAGCGCCGCGTTGGCGGCTACAATCTCGACGCCATCGTGCCCGGCAAGAACGACATCAATCTTGCGCATCTCCTTGTCGGCTCGGAGGGCACGCTCGCTTTCTCGACGCAGATCGAATTGAAATTGTCGCCACAGCTTGGCCGCCGCGCCGTCGGCGCCGTTCACTTCGGCAGCTTCCATGAGGCGATGGCGGCGGCGCAACACATCGTCAAGCTCAATCCGATTGCAGTAGAATTGATCGACCGCACCATGCTTGGGCTCGCCCGCGACATCGCGATGTTCAGGCCGACGGTGGATGCCTTTTTGCACGGCGATCCGGAAGCGATCCTGTTTGTCGAATTCGCCGAGGACGAAGTGGAGAATTCGCGCCGGCTGAAAGCGCTCGGCGAATTGATCGGCGATCTCGGGCTCGCTTGGGACAAGAGCGGCGCGAAATGGGGCGGCGTGATCGAGGTGCTCGATCCCAAGCTGCAGCAAAGCATCAATGAAGTCCGCACCGCGGGTCTCAACATCATGATGTCGATGAAGGAAGCGGGTAAACCGATCTCTTTTGTTGAAGACTGTGCGGTGCCGCTCGAACATCTCGCCGACTACACGGCGCGGCTCACTGAAGTGTTCGAGCGAAATGGCACGCGCGGCACCTGGTATGCGCATGCCGCGGTTGGCTGCTTGCATGTACGCCCGGTGCTCAATCTGAGGCTCGACAAGGATGTGCGCGCGATGCGCGCCATCGCCGAAGACGCCTTCGCCATGGTGCGCACGTACAAAGGTTCGCATTCCGGCGAGCATGGCGACGGCATCGTGCGCTCGGAATTTCATGAATTCATGTTCGGCCGCGAACTGGTGCATGCCTTCGAAGAGGTGAAAGACCGCTTCGATCCGCGCGGGCTGTTCAATCCCGGCAAGATCGTGCGCGCGCCGAAATTTGATGACCGCACGAAATTCCGCTACGGGCCGGATTATCGTGCGCAGGAAATGACCACGTCGCTGGATTGGTCGGCCTATACCGGCGCCGGCGGCGGTTTCCAGGGCGCGGTCGAGATGTGCAACAACAACGGCGCCTGCCGTGCGTTGTCGGGTGGCGTGATGTGTCCGAGCTATCGCGTCACCCGCGAGGAGCGCGACGTCACACGCGGTCGCGCCAACACCCTTCGTCTCGCGATCACCGGCCAACTCGGTGCCGATGCATTTACGTCCGACGCCATGGCGGAGACGCTCAAGCTTTGCGTTTCCTGCAAAGCGTGCCGGCGGGAGTGCCCGACCGGCGTCGACATGGCGCGCATGAAGATCGAATTCCTGCGCGCGCGCGCCGAGACATTCGGGCTGTCGCTGCACGACCGTTTGATCGGCTATCTGCCGCGTTACGCGCCTTACGCGGCGCGACTCCATTGGCTGTTTAATTTGCGTGATCGCATTCCCGGTGGCGCGAAACTCTCCGAAGCGGTCGCCGACTTCAGCGCCCGGCGGCGATTGCCGCAATGGCGTCCGGATGTTTTCGATGCATCCCGCGTGTCATGGCCGGGCTCGTCCCGGCCCTCCACGTCTTCGTCGGAGCGAGACGTGCATGCCGGGCACAAGGCTGGGCATGACGATCAGGAGGAGCGCGACGTCGTCCTCTTTGCCGACACGTTCAACAGCTATTTTGAATGTGAGAATATTGCAGCCGCTTATACGGTGTTGGCGGCCGCCGGCTACCGGGTCCATTTTGCATCGTCTGCCGATGGCGGACGCCCATTGTGCTGCGGCCGC
>DATBAD010000044.1:0-1876 GCA_036271715.1 Xanthobacteraceae bacterium | reverse complement strand
CGGCTTGGTGAATGCTCTCCTCACCGGCGAAGTCGACTCCGGCTGGTCCGGCATTCCGAATGTCGTGTCGCTGATCAAAACCGGAAAATTGCGCGCGCTCTGCGTCAGCGTCTTGCAGCGCGACGAGTCGCTGCCCGACGTACCGACCTGTGACGAGCTCGGCTACAAGGGCTTCGATGTCGCCACCATGCTCGGCCTGCAGGCCGCGGCCGGCACGCCAGCGCCGATTGTCGCCAAGCTTCAAGGCGCGGTCGCGAAAATCCTGCGCGAGCCGGAGATCGCGGCGCGGCTCAAGGCGATCGGCATCCACGTGGCCGAGAACGGCAGCGCGGCCTACGCGAAATTCATGCAGGACGATCTCGATCGCTACACCAAGATCGTCGAAGAGAACCATCTGCAAATAACGAAGTGAGGCAGGCGACCCGATTCAAACACTCGCATCTCATTTCACCACACGCGCGATTGTTTGAATCGAAGGAGCCCTAGCAGTATTGGGGCTCGTGCCCATAGGTGCTTTGGGTCGTTCGGTCGCCGGCAGCGGTGACTGGCCGGGGGATAAGGGGCGAAAACCATGCGAATATTGCGGATTGTTGCTGGATCAATAGTCGCGGCTTTCATCGGAGCCGGGCCATGCCTGGCACAGACGCAAGACGTGCCGAGCGCTGTAGCGCCGTCCCAGCGAGAATTAGTGATTGGCACGAAAGAAGCGCCACCGTTTGCAATGAAAGCTGCCGACGGAAGTTGGAACGGCGTCAGCATAGATCTGTGGCGGCGGATCGCAGACGAATTGCACTTGCGCTACCGGTTCTCCGAGGAAGCCAGCGTGGAAGGTCTCATTGATGGAGTGGCGGGAGGAAAGTTCGACGTTGCCGTCGCCGCGTTGACCGTGACCGCCGACCGCGCCCGTGTCATCGATTTTACCGAGCCGTTCTATGTTACCGGACTTGGCATAGCGGTTCCCGTCGCAGACGACACGAGTTGGCGGCCGATCATCCGCACTTTGACGTCGTTCGGCTTTGCCCAGGCGATTTTGGCTTTGGTCGGTCTAGCCTTGGCCGTCGGGCTTCTGGTCTGGTTTTTCGAACGTCGCAACAATGAGCACTTTAGCGGCGGCATGAAGAAGGGACTGACCTCGGGGGTTTGGTGGTCGACAGTGGCAATGACCCAACGTCAAACCGGAGATTTCGGTCCCCGTAGCTTTCCCGGCCGCGTCATTGCCATTGTATGGATGGTTGTCTCGATTGTTGCGATCGCTGTCTTCACGGCCAGTGTAACGTCTGTGCTGACGATAAAGCACCTTCAGGGTGCGGTGCATGAGGTAGGTGATCTGTCGTCCGTTCGGGTTGGAGCGGTGCGCGGGACATCGACCGAGGATACGCTTGCCCGGCTACGGCTCGCCTACCAGGAGTTTGCAAAGCCGGAGGATGGCCTCAAGGCGCTGCGCGCGCAGGCAATCGATGCTCTTGTGTACGACAAGCCGCTGCTCGCGTGGATCATTCGTCAACGCTTTGCATCTTCGGTCGAGTTGATCGATACGACATTTGATCCGCAGGAATACGCATTTGCTCTGCCAAGCAACAGTACACTCCGAAAGAGTGTCAATGTGGCGCTTCTGGTCGCGACCCATAGTGACTGGTGGGAGCAAACTGCGTTTCGCTACCTGGGTTCTCGGTAATCCGGCTTGCCCGAGTCTGCGGTTGCTTCATTGTCCGCTATGGGTCATTAGCCGACATCTGCGCTCGGCATCAGCATCGCGATGAATCCGGAGGTTGATTACAAGCTCAAGGACTTCGCGCCGATCACCGCGCTCGCCACTCTGCCGACCATTCTGGTGATCAAGCCCGACGTGCCGGCGCAGAACCTCGCCGAATTCGTG
>DATBAD010000043.1:0-46359 GCA_036271715.1 Xanthobacteraceae bacterium | reverse complement strand
TCGGCGCCGATGCTCCATTTCAGCGCGCGGTCGATGTTGGGATCGAACGCCGCGGCGGCGAAGCGTGGACTTTCGTTGAGCGCCAGATGGAGGCCGAACAACGACCACTTCGTGTACTGGAAACTGTCGAGCTTCGCGGCGAGCGCCGCTGGGATCTGCGTGCGGCCGATCAGGTTCTCGAACGTCTGATGCACGTCGATGGTCGAGGCCACGAATTGCCGCGCCCGCACGGTTCGGCCGTCCGCGAGCGCGACGCCGGTCGCGCGGCCCCCTTCGATCACAATGCGCTCGAGCGTGACCTGCGGCGCATACGTGCCGCCCGCCGCGATGAACGTCTCCATCAGGCCGCGCGCGAGGTTGAACGAGCCGCCCTGGCAGAGCTGATAGCCGGTCTGCAAATCGAACGCGCGGATCACCGATCCCATCGGGCTCGTCTTCGACAGCGTGTCGGTGAGCCAAGTGCCGAACAGCGACACCTTGAACAGAAACAGGAGCTGGACGTGCTCATTCTCGAATAGCTCTTTGACCACCTCGAACGGCTGGCGTTTCGTTATCTCAAGAAACTCGCATCCGATGGCGCTTTGCGACAACAGGCTGTCGCGCTCTGCCTGCGGCAGCGGTTCCGCATAGCGCTCCGGCAAAAAGATGCGCCGGGTGATTTCTTCGGCACGGCTATTCCAATCGCGAAAGGTCGCGGCATCTTTCTTGGAGAAACGCGCTACATTGGCGAGCGTTTCCTCGAGATCGCGGCCGAACACCAGCGCCGTGCCGTCCAGATGCGGCTGGCCAAGCTCGTAGCGCGGCGTGATGTAAGTGACGCGCTCGGCGAGATTGAGGTCCTTGAACCAGGGCGTCTCGGTAATGTGGAAATGATTGATGGAATGAAGGTTGTGATAGAAGCCGGGAACGGTCGCCTCCTCGGTCGACAGTCCCCCGCCATAGCGCAGCCGCCGATCGACCAGAAGAATGTCGAGACCGGACTTGGCTAGATAGGAGCCGAGAACCATGCCGTGATGGCCGGCGCCGATGATGATGCCGTCGTAAGCCCGTTCGAGCGTTCCCATCATTTTTTGACCTTTTGGCGGCTCGGCTTTCAGCCGATCCGCCGTCGACGCGACAGCAACATACGTTATCGTCGGTACCGAACCTAGGGCGCGGATTCATGAACGCGTAACCGGTAAAGCGGACATCGATGCTAGGCCTTCGCGTCCGCCTTGGACCCATAAACGACACAGACACCCAGCACCTCCCAATATGCTAGTTTGAATAGATGCGGTGGCTTGAGAGCTTCATGAGACGGCGGGAATTCATCACACTTTTCGGCGGCGCGACGGTAGCGCAAGCGTGGCCGCTTAACGCGGACGCGCAGCCGACAGCAAGTGTGCCGGTAGTCACGCTCATCAATGCGAGAAAGGCTGACGTGGCCGCGCCGCTTGCCGCCGAGTTTCGCAAAGGCCTGGGCCAGACCGGACTTACGCAGGACAAGGATGTCGTCGTCGAATATCACTGGCTGGACGGTCACTACGAAGATATTGCCGCAATCCTCGACGATGCCATCGGCCGCCATGTCGCGGTGATCGCGACACCTGCCAACACGCCAGGTTCGGTCGCCGCCAAGGCCGCTACATCCGTTATCCCGGTCGTGTTCGGTGTCAGCGAGGATCCAGTGTCACTTGGGTTGGTCGCAAGCTTGGCGCGGCCCGGCGGCAATGTGACGGGGGTCAATTTCTTTGCCAGTGAAATCGACGCAAAACGGCTTGGCCTCATGCACGAGCTGCTGCCGCAGGCGAAGCGATTGGCCGTGCTGATTAACCCAGCCAATCCCGACACCGCAGATGCAACCGTGAAAGCTCTCGGGGAAGCATCGCGCGGCCTTGGTCTGGAATTGCTCTACTTCAAGGCGAGTACCGCCGCAGACATCGACAGCGCATTCGCCGCAATCGTCGATGCGAAAGTGGATGCGCTGTTCATAGCGCCGGACGGCTATTTCGCCAGCCGAAGCCCGCAATTAGCCATGCTCGCAACACGCGACCGCATCCCCGTCAGCGATTTTGTCAGCGACGGCGCCGCGGCCGGCCTGCTCATGAGTTACGGAACCAGCGTCCCGGAGGTTTTCCGCCAAGCCGCCGTCTATACCGGCAGCATTATTAAAGGTGCCAAACCGGCCGATCTTCCGGTTTTGCAATCGACCAAATTTGAACTTACGCTCAACATGAAAACCGCGCGTTCTCTTGGACTCGATGTCCCGCCGACGTTGCTCGCCCGTGCCGACGAGGTGATCGAATAAATGCCTGATTTTATCCGGAACAACTAACGATATGAGAGCCCGGCGTTCGTATCTGCTGCGAATTCTGCTAGGCTTCCGCCGACAGTCTCACGAGGAAATTCGCCGATGCAATCTGCAGAGACGCTCGCCTCTTATGTGCAACCGGCCCGGGTTCATCGCCGTGTTTACAGCGATCCGGCGATTTTCGAACTCGAGCTCGAGCGCATCTTCGGCAACGCCTGGATCTATATCGGCCATGAGAGCCAGGTGAAAATGCCGGGTGACTATTTCCGCACCTTTATCGGCCGCAAGCCTGTCGTGCTGGTGCGCGATGCCAATGGCGACATTCGGGTCATCCACAATCAATGCGCCCATCGCGGCTCGATGGTTGTCGCCAATGACAAAGGCAACACCGACGAGTTTCAATGCTGCTATCACGGCTGGACCTATCATCTCGACGGCAGGCTCAAGGCCGTTCCGCTGCAGCACGGCTATCCGAGCGACTTCGATCCGAAAAATCCGAAGACGGCGATGACACAAATTCCGCGCGTCAAAAGCTATCGTGGCTTTGTCTTCGCCAGCGAGGCCGCGGACGGCCCGAGCCTGGAAGATTTCCTCGGCTATATGGCGACCTCGTTCGATGACATGGTCGATCGTGCGCCGGACGGCGAGATCGAGATCGCCGGCGGCGTGTTCAAGCACGGCTATGACGGTAACTGGAAAATCTATCTGGAAAATCTCTGCGACGCGGCGCATCCGTGGTTCACGCACCGCTCCTCGATCGAAGCCGCGCAGCAGCAATCGGATGAGGTCTATTCCGATGGCTCCGGCGAAATTGCCGTCAGGCAGATGCGCCAAAACGGTGCGCCTTATAGCTTCTGGGAAAATCAGGTCGGCATCTGGACCTATCCCAATGGCCATTCTTATCTCGGCGATTATCACGATGACGCCAAGCTTGTCGCGGCGCTGAAAGACCCGGTGTTCCGCGATTACATCGCGGCGATGGAGAAAAAGAAGGGCAAGGAGGCGACACGGCGCGTACTGGAAACGCGGCGATGGAATAGCAACGTCTATCCGAACCTGTCTTTCATGAGCCAGTTTCAGCAGATTCGCGTTGTGCATCCGATCGCTGTCGATCGGACCGTGGTCCACACCTATAACTTCCGGCTCAAAGGCGCGCCGGAGCAGATGTTCCGTAACACCATCAGCTTCGCCAATATCGTCAACGGCACCGGTTCGCTAGTGCTGACAGACGATCTCGAAATCTACAATCGCATCCGCATGGGGTTGTCCAGCGAAGGCGCGGAGTGGATCGAGATCGGGCGCGGCATGCAGAGCGACGTGCCGGATGCGCATGGCGGTCGCCGTGGCAAGAATTCGACCAGCGAAGTCTATATCCGCAACATGCTCGACGCCTGGCTCGGCTATATGACCACGCCTCCTGAGCGCGCGATGCGCGCGGCGTCGTGACAGCGAAAGATGGCCAGGAAACTTAAACGTGCCCGCAAGCCGGCTGCCGTTCGCCGCCGTCGGCCGTTACCCGCGTCCGCGCGGATGGCGCGGCTGCCGTCGCGGCCGGCGCTCGACCTGCGCCATTGCGAGCAATTCCTGCTTCAGGAGGCGCGGCTTCTCGACGACGGCAAGTTCGACGATTGGCTAGCGCTATTCACTGCCGATGCCTGGTATTGGGTACCGAGCGAACCGGATCAGACCGACCGCTTCGAAACCGTGTCGCTGATCAGCGACGACAAGCGGCTTCTGGAAACGCGAGTACGGCGGCTCGCCAGCCCGCGCATGTATTCGCAAGAGCCGCGCTCACGCACCAGCCGGATCGTGACCAATGTCACGCTCGAGGAAAGCAGCGCGCAGTCCTGCACCTTGCGCTCCAAATTCCTGATGATCGAGTATCGTCGCGAACAGCAACGCCTGTTCGGCGGCACCGCGCTGCATGGCCTCGTGCAGCAGGATGGTCGCATCATGATCGCCTGGAAACGCATCGACTTGGTCAATTGCGACGCGCCGTTGGACGGCATCACCATTCCATTTTGAAGCGAGCGTTACGTCCCGGTCGGATGATGCAGTGCTGTGCGCGTGCGCTGGCGCACTAGCCATTTCGAGCGGCCGGCGAGACCGAGCACGGCGGCACGAATTGCCGGCGGCCAAGTCGTCGGCAGCCCGAGAAAATAGGAGATGCGCTGAGTGTGCTCGGTGAGCGGACGTTCTTTTTCTTCCCAGGTCGCGAGCGCCGCCGGCACGTCGTTGTTCTGATCGAGATAGACCGACAGCGACAGCGCGTTCATCATGGCACAGCCGCCACCCTGGCCGATATTTGGCGGCAGCGCATGCGCGGCGTCGCCGATGATCGCAACCTTGCCCGCTGACCAGCGCTTAAGCCGGATCAGATCGAAACGGTCGTAACGCCCCTGCTCGCCGATGCGGTCGAGCAAACCTTCCAGATGCGGGAACCAGCGCTTCCAATCGTCTTTGCGCACCGGCACCGCTTTGGCGGCTTCATCCGTGTCCAGCATGGTCAACGCGATATAGATGTCGTTCTCGCTGCACGGCGTGTAGAGCACGCGGCGGGTGCCCGACCAATATTCGACCGTCTTGGCGCCATCGGTCGCGGCGCGTTCCGGCGTGGTCTTGTCCATCAGCAGCCGCGTGCAGCCATCGACCAGATATTTGCGCTTCGCCAAAAGCCCGAGACCGTCGCGGAGCTTCGAATTGCTGCCGTCGGCGGCGACGATCAGGTCGGCCTTGAGGCGCCGGCCGTCTGCGAGGATGAGTTCCCCATCTGGCGTCGCACCGGTCGCCACCGAATTGGTCACGATTTCGGCGCCGGCACTGGTCGCAGACGCGGCCAGTGCGTTGATGACATGCTGGCGCACGACGCTGAAGACGCGGCTGCCGACCCAGCGATGGCTCGAAATCAAATGGTCACTGCCGTCGCGAACCTCGCGGGTATGCGCGAAGGGCGCGCCGGCGACCGCAGTCTCATAAGCGCCGACCGCTTCGAGAACACGCAGGCCGTTTTCGTAGATGTAAATGCCCGCGCCAGTGGTGCGCAGCTGATCGGCGCGCTCGTGTACGCGCACGCTCCAGCCGCGCCGGGCCAGCGCGCAGGCCGCAGTAAGACCGGCAAAGCCGGCACCTGCGATTTCGGCATGGCGCTTATTCACGGCGTTTATTCATAGCAGAGCGTTTTCATTCCAAGCGGCATGCCATTATAATAGCGGCAGTGTCCAATCGACCCTAGTGGAGCAAAAGCATGGCCCGTCTGCGCCATTTTGCAGTGTGTGTGAACGACCTCGATAAGGCCGCGAAGTTCTACGAGAACGTCTTCGAGCTCAAGCGCATTGGCCGCGAAGACCTTGAGATCGGCTCGGCAGTCTATATGAGCGACGGCGTGATCAATCTCGCTCTGCTCAATTTCTCGACCGGCGCCGGCAGCACGGCCTCGGATCTGAAGGACCCGAAGGGCCATGTTGGCGCGCATCATTTCGGCTTCCAGGTCGACGACCTCGCCGAGACCCAGAAACGTATCGAGGCCAACGGCGGCAAGTTCTTCTTCGATCTCGGTGATGAACGTCACGGCAATTTCGAGCGCAAGTTCAAGGACCCGGACGGCGTGATCTTCGACGTTTCGAAGAATGGCTGGCAGGGCACCGAAAGCTACGCGAAGAAGTGACGCGGCGCTTGCCGCCTCACTGCACGAACTGATTGGTGTAGAGATCGTCGACCGGCGATTTCTTCTGAATGATGCCCTTTGCCAGATAGAAATCCTGCAGCTTGGAGAGCCGCTCCGGATCGATCGCGCCGAGCGCCTTCTGTCCTGGATAGACGAGCTTATCGTAATATTCGAAGGCTTCTTTCACCTGGCCTTCCTTGCCGGTCCATTCCGGCACGAATTTTACGAAATCGGCCGAGGCCTGCGCCGGATCGTCCATGATATCCTTCATGCCGTGCAGCGCCGCCTTCACGAAAGCGCGCACCATGTCCGGCTTTTCCTTGATGACCTGATCGGACACGGCAATGGCCTGGGCCATATGCGGGAAGAACTCGTCGGTCGGCAGCACTTTCACCGAAACGCCCGCGGCCTCGACCGGCGGAATCCAATCCGGCACGCCGGCCATCCCGACCGATTTTCCGGTCGCGACCGACTGCCAGACGCCGACCGGCCCTGCGGCCTGAATATCGACATCCTCCTTGGTAAGGCCAACGCTCGCGAGCAGGCCAAGCAGCGCATAGAAGGTCGTGTCCTGATAAGACATGACCGTGATCGTTTTTCCCTTTAGATCCGCTGGCTTGGTGATACCGGAATCGCTCCGCACCACGAGTTGCATGAAACCCTTGCCGCCGAATACCGCGACCATTTTCACCGGCACGCCGTTCTGACGGACAATGATGGGGGCATCCGCGACGATGCCGCCGATCAGCACATTGCCGGCGCCCACTTCCTTAGCGACATCGACGCCGCCACGGCCGACGGCGTAAGTGACGTCGAGACCGGCCTGCGAGAAATAACCTTTGCCTTTGGCAAGCTGGATCGGCCCGAAGGCCGGAAGGAGCGGCGGCGCCGGGAAAAGATAGGTGATCTTCTCGTCGGCCAAGGCCGGCTGCACCGCATGCAGGGCGCCGAAACACGCGGCAAAAGCGGCCGCCACGCAGGCGCGGCGCGACATTAATCTGCGGATGGTCATGCGGCTTACTCCCCCTATCGGCGCTCCCGCCGATTGCCACTATACTTCACATCGCTAGGCAGCAATATGCGTGCCATTGGGCTGATCACCAATCGGCCCGCGCAACAGAGTGCGATCCGAAGTGACCGATGCTTGAGACCAATGCCTGAGATTGTCCGCCTTGAATACCGCAACGTGACGATGCGTTTCGCGGAAACGGGCGGCCGCGGCACGCTGACCGCGCTGAAGAATGTGAGCTTCGCCGTGCGCGATGGCGAAGTGGTGTCGCTGATCGGACCAAGCGGTTGCGGCAAAAGCACGCTTCTCAATATCGGCTCCGGCCTTTCGGCACCAAGCGAAGGCTTGGCCTTTGTCGACGGCGAAAAGGTCGAGGGGCCGAACGCCCATGTCGCCTTTATGCTGCAGAAGGACCTGCTGTTGCCGTGGCGCACGGTGACCGAGAACGTCATGCTCGGCGTCGAAATTCAAGGCCACGCGACGGTAGAGCGCCGGGCGCGCGCGCAACAGCTCCTGGCGAATTTCAACCTCGCCGAATTCTCCAACCATTATCCGCATCAATTGTCGGGCGGCATGCGTCAGCGTGTGGCGCTGGCGCGCACGCTCGCCGTAGACCCGCATGTGCTTCTGCTCGACGAGCCATTCTCGGCGGTCGATGCGCAGACCCGCATGGTGCTGCAACGCGAACTCGCGCAGACGCTCAAACACGCCGGCAAGACTGCGCTCTTGATCACGCACGATCTTTCCGAAGCCGTGACACTGTCCGACCGCGTGCTGGTGATGAGCCATCGGCCCGGCACCATCATCGAGGAAATCGTCATCGACCTGCCGCATCGCGAAGACCCGATCGCGCGCCGTCACGATCTGAAAGTGAATGACTTCGTCGCGCATTTGATGGATCGCCTTGATATCGGACACGACACGGTCGTGAAACAGGCCGCCGGACAATCGGCATGAGCGACGCCCGCAACACGCAAATTCGCAACGGCACGCTCGCCAGCGTCGCGCTGCTCATTATCTTCTTGGCCGCGTGGCAATGGGGCCCGGGTCTCCTCAACATTCCGAGTTTCGTCGTGCCGCCACTGTCGATGGTCGTCACCGAATTCGGCCATGCCTGGCAGTACGACCACCTGATGCTGCACACCGGCGTCACCGTGGGCGAGGTGCTGGCGGGCTTCATCATCGGCAGCCTGCTCGGCGCCTTGATGGGTTATCTGCTCGGCATGTCGCCGACGGCGGAATTCGCGCTGTCGCCCTATATCCTCGCACTGCAGATCGCACCGAAAGTGGCTTTCGCGCCGCTTTTCATTCTCTGGATGGGTTTTACTGTCTACCCGAAAATTCTGGTCGCGATCCTGATCGTGTTCTTTCCGGTCATGGTCAATGTTCTGACGTCGGTGCGCAACGTCGATCCGGACCTGATCAATCTCGCACGCGCCTTCAAGGCGACGCGAGCGCAAATTTTCTGGAAGATCGAGTTCCCCTCTTCGATGCCACCGATGTTTGCCGGCCTTCGCATTGGCTCGACGCTTGCGGTTGTCGGTGTCGTGGTCGGCGAACTCGTCGGCGGCAACAAGGGTCTCGGCTATCTCCTATCTTTGGGCGAGGGCCAGGCCGACACACCTATGGTGTTCGTTTCCATCGTGATGCTGACACTGGTCGGCGGCATCGCTTATCTCGGCGTCATTTTGACCGAACGGCAAGTGCTGCATTATTTGCCGGCGCGCGCCGACCGCGGCCTCTAGTGGCAACGTCATGAGCCCACCGTGAGCCGAAGACGCACCGGCTACGACGATGTGGTCGTGACCACGCCGGTCACGCTGCCCTATGTGCGCTATTCGATCCGCGGCGCGCATTGGTTTCTCGCCGGCGCGCTCGCCGAGCTCTTTAAGCAATCGGGTTTCCGCAAGGACGAGGTTGAGGGTCTCTGTGTATCGAGCTTTACGCTGGCGCCGGACTCGGCCGTCGGTTTGACGCAGCATCTCGGCATGAGTTTGCGTTGGCTCGATCACATTCCAATGGGCGGGGCTTGCGGCGTCGTTGCGCTGCGCCGCGCGGCGCGGGCGGTGCAATCGGGCGACGCTGAAGTCGTCGCCTGTGTCGCGGGCGACACCAATCACACCGATTCATTCCGGCTCAATGTCGGCAGCTTCAGTCAGTTCGCGCAGGACGCCGTCTATCCTTATGGCTCAGGCGGACCGAATGCGAGCTTTGCTTTTCTCACCAGCTATTACATGCGGACTTATGGCGCGACCCGCGAGGATTTCGGCAAGCTTTGCATCGACCAGCGCGCCAACGGCATCAAGCATCCGCATGCCATGCTGAAAAAGCCGCTGACTCTCGACGAATATCTCAATGCGCGTCTGATCGCCGATCCGCTGCGACTCTATGATTGTGTTATGCCCTGCGCCGGTGCGGATGCGTTTCTGGTGCTGCGGCGGAGCGAGGCCGAGAAGCGCGGCCTGCCCTATGCGCGCATCCTCGCCACCATCGAAGGCCACAACACTTTCCCCGACGATCCGATCCAGTATCGCGGCGGCTGGGCGCTCGATTGCGACGAGATGTATGCGCAGGCCGGTATCGGCCCACAGGACATCGACGTTCTCTCTGCGTATGACGATTATCCGGTCATCAATGTCATGCAGATCGAGGATCTCGGTTTCTGCAAAAAAGGCGAAGGCCCGGATTTCGTCCGCCGTCATACTTTCACGGCCGACGGCTCGTTTCCGTTCAACACCTCGGGTGGACAATTGACGCTCGGCCAGGCCGGTGCTTCCGGTGGTTTCCTCGGGCTTATCGAAATCATCCGCCAGGTGACGGGGCGTCCGCTTGGCGCAGCGATTTCCAATGCCCGGTTTGGCCTCGTCAGCGGCTTCGGTATGATCAATTACGATCGCGGCCTGTGCAGCGGCGCCGCCATTCTCGCAGCGGGGCAATCGTCATGACGCGTCCATTGGTACGGCCGCCGCGCAAAAATCCGATCCTGCGCACGCGCATGCCGACCCTACCGCCAAGCGGGCGGAGCCGCGTCGCGCTCGGACTGACCGCTGCCGCAGCGCGCGGCCAATTGGAACTGCAGGTCTGCCGCGATTGCGGCACCGTGCAATATCCGCCGCGCGAAGCCTGCAAAGCATGCCTCTCGCATCGCCTCGATTGGAAGCCGCAAGACGGCAAAGGCGAATTGCTGTCGGAGACGACGCTTCGTCATGCCAACGAGCTTTTCTTCCGCGAGCGCGTGCCGTGGCGGCTCGGCATTGTCAGGCTCGACAGCGGCCCCACCGTGGTTGCGCATCTGCATGAGGATTGCGCAGCAGCGCCAACGCGTGTGCGCGTGCAAGCCAATCTCGACCGCGCCGGGCAAGCCGTGCTGGTCGCCGTTCCGGAAAAGGGAACCCCGAACATGGCCGAGGATCGTCAGCTTCGCGAAATGACCTGCGATCCGAAGTTCCGCAAAGTGCTGATCACCGACGCCAAGACGCCGCTCGGCCGAGCGACAGTCGAGGCGATCGTCGCCGCCGGCGCCGATCTCGTTTGGGCCGGTTTTGCTGAGCCATGGAAGAAACCGCCTGGCTTTGAGCGATTGTCAGCACTACCGCAAGTGTCGCTCGTTCCGCTTGATCTCACCGATTCACGCGCGGTGAAAAGCCTCGCCGGCGAGATCGGTGGTCGTGTCGATATTCTCATCAACACCGCCGATCATCATCGCAATTACGGTATCGCCGCCCGCGAAGGGGTGGAGACCGCGCGCGCGGAAATGGACATCAATTATTTCGGGCTCCTGCGCTTGGCACAGGAATTCGCGCCGGTGATGCGGGCGCGCGGCGCCGACGGCCAATCGAGCGCAGTGGCTTGGGTCAATGTACTTTCGATCTTCGCGCTGTCGAATTTTCCGCCGCATGGCACTTATTCGGCGTCTAAAGCCGCTGCACTATCGCTGGCGCAATGCCTGCGCGCGGAGATGGCGACGACCGGCGTGCGCGTCATCAATGTGTTTCCCGGACCGATCGACGACGAATGGAATCAGGCTTTGCTGCCGCCGAAGATCGCGCCGCAGCGGTTAGCCGCCGATATCGTCGCGGCGCTGCGTGGTGGTGCTGAAGATATTTATCCCGGCGATATCGCGCAGGATTGGCTGGCGCGCTGGCGCGACAATCCGAAAGCGCTGGAACGTGAATTAGCGGTGCAACGATGAGCGAGCCCGCGCTGTTGCAATTGGTGACGGCTCTTACCGCCGGCCACATCCGCGTCGTCGACCTGACGCAGACCTTGTCGCCGGAATTCCCGCAGATCGTGCTGCCGCCGGAAATGGCGCAGGCTTGGCCGTTCCGGGTCGAAGAGGCCTCACGCTACGACGCGCGCGGCCCCGGCTGGTACTGGAACAACTTTTCCTGCAGCGAGCACACCGGCACGCATTTCGATGCGCCGATCCATTGGATTTCCGGCCGGCATTTGCCGAACAATGCGACCGATACGATTCCGGCCGAACACTTCATCGCGCCAGCCTACGTGATCGACTGTTCGCGCGAGTCCGCCACCGACGCTGATTTCCTGCTGACCAAGACTTTCATACAGCAGTGGGAGCGCCGCCACGGACGAATAGCTAAAGGCTCGTGGGTGCTGATGCGCACCGATTGGTCGAAGCGGACTGATCCGGTCGCCTATCAAAATATCGACGCGACCGGCCAGCACACGCCGGGACCGGATACCGAAGCGGTGCAGTTCCTGGTCGATGAACGTCAAGTGTTGGGCTTCGGCTCGGAGGCGATCGGCACCGACGCCGGTCAGGCGTTTCATCTCAGACCGCCCTACCCGTGTCATTACTATATGCACGGCGCCGGTCGTTATGGTCTGCAATGCCTGACCAATCTCGATCTTCTGCCGCCGACCGGCGCGGTTATCATTGCGGCGCCGCTGAAGATCAAGGATGGCAGCGGCAGTCCGTTGCGCGTCGTGGCGCTTGTACCAGAAGCCAACACGGCGCCGGCACGTACTGCTGCCAAAAAGACCGCTCGCAAAATCAAGACTGCGCCCAAGCGGAAAAAGCACCCGCGGAAGAAAAGATGAGCGCTGCCGACATCCTTGCGGCCTTTCCGCCCAGCGAGCGGACGCTGCCAGCGATGCTACAGAAGCGGGCACAGCGTTATGGTGAGCGTCTGCTGGTCAAAGCCGGCGACGCGACGTTGAGCTTTGCGCAAGCGCCCGATTTCGCCGCGCGCTTTGCAGGAACATTGGCAGAGGCCGGCATTCGTCCAGGCGATCGTGTCGCGCTGATGTGCTCCAACCGGATCGAATTCGTCGAATGCTTCACCGGTTGCGCCTGGCTTGGCGCTATCGCTGTGCCGATCAATATTGCGGCGCGCGGGCCGCAGTTGCAGCACATTCTGAACAATTCCGGCGCGCGGCTGCTTATCATCGAAACCGAACTCCTGAACGCGCTCGATCATGTCGACACCAGCGCATTGCCGCTCGAACGCATCTGGCTGATTGGCCAACCCACGAAAACAGTGTTCGACCGCATCGCCGTGAACGCCATACCGTCGCGCGCCGCGCCGGTGCCGCCTGGCGCCACCGATCCCGCGCAATTGCTGGCGATCCTCTACACTTCGGGCACGACAGGGCCATCGAAAGGCGTGTGCTGCCCGCAGGCGCAATATTTCTGGTGGGGCATCAACGGTATTCGCAATCTTGAAATTCGCGAGGGCGACGTACTCTGCACCACGTTGCCGCTGTTTCACTCCAATGCGCTCGGCACGTTCTACAAGGCGATCTTGTCCGGCTCGACATTGATCGCCGAGCCGCGTTTTTCTGCCTCGCAGTTCTGGCAAAACCTGATCGACCGCCGCGCCACCGCGACCTATGTGCTCGGCGCCATGGTGCCGATCCTGTTGTCGCGCGAGCCCTCTCCGCAGGAGAAACAGCATAGCGTGCGCTGCGGCCTCGGCCCGGGCGTTCCTGCCAATCTCCATATTGCGTTCACGGAGCGAACCGGCATCCGCCTGATCGACGGCTACGGCTCGACGGAAACCAATTTCGTCATCGGCAGCACCACGGCCGAACAGCGGCCGGGCAGCATGGGCACCGTGGGTGAAGGCTACCATGCGCGCGTCCTCGACCGGAATGGCGAGGAGGCCAGACCAGGCGAACCCGGCGAACTCGCGCTACGCTCGGACGAGATGCTCGCTTTCGCCACTGGCTATTTCGCCATGCCAGACAAAACCGCCGAGTCCTTTCGCGACGGCTGGTTTTATTCCGGCGATCGCGTCATCCGCGAAGCGGATGGGCAGTTCCGTTTTGTCGACCGGCTCAAGGACGCGATCCGCCGCCGCGGCGAAAACATCTCTTCCTTCGAGGTCGAGCAGGTACTGCTCAGCCATCCGGACGTCGGCACGGCCGCCGTGTTCCCCGTCGCGTCCGAGCTTGCCGAAGATGAGGTCATGGCTGCCATCGTACGGCGGCCGGGCAGCACGCTGTCGGAAATCGCGCTGTCGGAATTCTGCCGGCCCCGCCTCGCCCGCTTTGCCGTACCGCGTTTCATCGAATTCGTCGACGCGCTGCCCATGACCGAAAATGGCAAAGTGCAAAAATACAAGCTGCGCGACCGCGGCATCACGTCCGGCACTTGGGATCACGACCGCGATGCGACAATGCAGCGCGAAAAACGCCGGACATGACGGCCAGACATTTGCAGGTATAATCGGCACGTAAAATCCGCCGAGGATGAGGAGCACCATCATGGCATTCGATCTGCCGCGTAGGACATTGTTGCAATTGCTGGCCGGTGCCGCCGCAGGCGCGACCGCGCCATTTGCAGCGCAAGCGGCCGATGACGCGGCAACTATCGGCTGGCCGAACGACGTGCCGTCATGGGATCCGAACCAGCGCTTCACGCCTGACGCGCAGCCGATCTTCAAGGCGGTGTTCGATCAGCCGCTCGACCAGGACCCACAGCTCAAGCTCATCCCGCATCTCATCAAGAGCTGGAGCCTCGCGCCCGACGCTCTGAGCATGGCGGTGGAGTTGCGCGATGACGTCACCTTCCACAATGGCGACAAGCTGACGACGGAGGATTTCCGTTACACCTTCCTCGAGCGCAACAAGTCCGGACTGAAGCTCGATATCGCCAATTCGATGCGCAAGCTCGACGACATCGTCATCGAGTCGCCGACCAAAGCGACGATGAAATTCAACGCGCCCGCGCCGACCATGCCGAACTGGATGTCGTTTCTCGGCAGCTATGTGGTGCCGAAGAAATATATCGAGAGCGGCGGCCTCGATAACTTCCTGAAGAGCCCGGTTGGCACCGGTCCTTACAAGCTCGCGGAATACGAGCTCAATTCGCGCATCGTTCTTGAGCGTAATGACAACTATTGGGGCCCCAAGGCCAAGGTTGCACGAGTCACCATCCAGATCATCAAGGACCCATCGGCGCGGGTCGCCGCCATCCAATCCGGCGGCGTCGATTGCACCATCAATGTGCCGGTGCGTGAAGTCACACGGTTCCAGAACGAAGCTGGGCTTGCAGCGGAGATCGATCCGATCACCCGCGTTGTGCTTCTCAACGTACGCGCCGACCTCGCTTTCGCGGACAAGAACGTCCGGCTCGCTGCGCATCACGCAATCGACAAGGCCGCGTTGTCTAAGGCCTTCTACAACGGCGCCGCAGTGCCGCTTTCGATATTCGCGACGCCGGGCACGCCGGGCTACATTTCCGACTTCTCCTTTAAATACGATCCGGCGCTAGCCAAGGAACTCCTCGCCAAATCGAATTTCAGTCCGTCCAATCCTGTCAAAATCGGATTCGCGGCAACGAACGGCCAATTCCCGAGCGACTACGACATCGCGCGCGCCATTGCGCAGATGTGGAAGCAGGTCGGCATCGAGGCCGATCTGCAGGTCATCGAATACGCCAAATATTTCGAATTGAACCGTGGCAATAAACTGCCCGAAGCGACGCTTTACAGCTGGGACAACGCCACGGGCGACCCGGAAATCTTCGCCGGCTATCAGCTCAATCCGAAATTGCCGTTCTCGCCGTGGAAGGACGAGGACATCGGCAACCGCGTGCTGTCTTTGTTCAATATTGCCGACTACGACAAGCGCATCGCGGGCTATAAGGACCTCGAACGCTATGCCGTCGAGAACGGCGCCAGCATGCCGCTTCTGCAAAGCGTGGTCACGGTCGTGCACAAAAAGAACCTTACCTTCACCAAATACGGCAATGGTTGGCTGCTGCCGCAGACCCTGCAGTGGAGCTAAGGCGACCGCGGAGTGATCGCGACGGTCATCACACTGATCGCGCGCCGCCTGGTCGCGGCCATCCCGATCCTGCTGATCGTCTCGGCGCTCTTGTTCTGCGTGCTGCGCGCGCTTCCCGTCGATCCGGCGGCGATGTCACTGCCGCCGAACGCGACCATTGAAGAGGTCGAGGCCAAACGCAAGGAAATGGGCCTCGATAAACCGCTGGTGCAGCAATATGCGATCTGGCTCAAAGGGGCGCTGCACGGCGACTTCGGCGCGTCGATCCAGTTCCGCCGACAGGCTGGCACGCTTGTCGCCTCGACCCTACCGGCGACAATCCAGTTAGCTGTCGCGGCGATGGCCATTGCCGGCATTCTTGGTTTGGCTGGCGGGCTTGTGTTGTTCCGCTTGCGTGGCACGCTTCTCGAGCCGGTGGCCGATCTGCTCTCTATCCTGCTGCTTTCGATTCCGGAATTCCTTTGGGGTTTGATCCTGCTATTCGTGTTCGGCGTGCTGCTGCATCTCTTGCCGTTTACGGGAGCTGTGGCGCCTGGACTGCCGATCCCGCATGTCACCGGCTTCCTCCTGCTCGACGCCCTGCTGATCGGACGTCTCGATATTTTCTTGAGCGCCTGCCAGCATCTGATCCTGCCTTCGATCGCGCTGGGACTTGCTTTCTCGCCGACCATCATGCGTGTGCTGCGATCGAGCCTGTTTGACGTCTATCACGAGGACTACATCACCCAGGCGCGGCTGCGCGGCCTCTCGGAACAGCAGGTGCTGATCGGTCACGCGCTGAAAAACGCCGCACTGCCGACACTCACGCTTGCAGGTGTGCAATTCGGAATCCTTTTCAGCGGCACGCTCCTCGTCGAAGTCATCTATTCCTATCCCGGCATGGGCAACCTGATGGTCGATGCGGTCCGCAACGCCGACCTGCCGCTGATCCAGACCATCGGACTGACCTATTGCGTTGTGGTGCTGATCATCAACACCGCGGTTGACAGCCTCTATGTCGTCATGAATCCGAAGCTGCGGGTGCGCTGATGGCGGGACCGCTGCTTCGCGCATTACGCTCGCCGCGGGTCTCGATCGCCCTCGGCATGATCCTTGGCATCGTCTTCTGCGCGATCTTCGCCGGCACCATCGCGCCGCACGATCCCGGCGATCAGAACCTGCTCTCGATCCTCACGCCTCCTGTCTGGGCCGATGGCGGCGACCCTAGTTTTCTGCTCGGCACCGATAGCCTCGGCCGCGATGTGCTGTCACGGCTGATCTATGGCGCCCGCACCGCGATGCTGGTGGCGGTTTTCGCTTCGCTCGGCGCCATGATCATCGGCACGATCCTCGCGCACATCTCGGGCTATTTCGGCGGCGTCATCGATTGGATCATCGGCCGCGCCGTCGACATCTGGATGTCGTTTCCGCCGGTGATCCTCTCGCTCATTCTGATGGTCGGGCTCGGCGTTGGCTTGAGCAAAGTCATCCTTGCCATCATTCTGGTCGACTGGACGCGCTTCTGCCGCGTGCTGCGCAGCGAAGTGCTGATCGTCACCCGCAACGACTATGTCGCCGCGGCACGGCTTCTCGGTTTCACCCACTGGCAGACGATTACCCGCGAAGTCCTGCCGGCGACACTGCCGCTTCTGATCACACTGATAAGCCTGGAAATGGCCATCGCAGTGGTGGTCGAAGCGATCCTGTCCTTTGTCGGCCTCGGTGTTGGCGCCGATCAGCCGGCTTGGGGACAGATGATCGCGGATGCGCGGCAATACGTTTATCAATCGCCATGGAATTTGCTGCTGCCCGTCATCGCGATCTTTCTCACCGTGGCCGCGTTCAACGTTCTCGGCGACGGATTGCGCCGCACGCTCGATGTGCGGCTTTCGGAAACGGGACGCTGAGCCGTGTTCGCGCTGCAGGCTAAAGATCTCACCGTCAGCGTCCGCATCGATAGCGCCACCGTGCCGGCGATCCGCACGCTGTCATTTGATCTCGCGCCGGGAAAAATCCTCGGGCTTGTCGGCGAGTCGGGTGCCGGAAAATCCATGCTCGGACGTGCTATTGCGCAGCTTCTGCCGCCCGGCTTTTCGATCACCGGTGGCTCGCTCTCTTTCGAAGGCAAAGATCTGGTGCCAATGCCAGCAGCGGAGCGGCGTGCGCTGCTCGGCCGGGCGATCGCCTTCATCCCGCAGGCGCCGATGACCGCGCTCAACCCGGTGCAAACCATCGGCGCGCAATTCGACGAGCATCTGACGCGACTGGACGGCGCATCCGCCGCCGATCGCCACTCTCGTGCGATCGCGATGCTCGAAGCGGCGCGGCTTCCCAACGCCGCCGATCTGCTGCGGCAATATCCGCATCAATTGTCGGGCGGCATGTGTCAGCGCGTATTGATCGCCATGGCCTTCGCCAGCAATCCACGCTTGGTCATTGCCGACGAACCGACCACTGCGCTCGACGTCACCATGCATCCGCCGATCATCCGGCTGATCGCCGACATGCAGAAGAGCCACGGCACCGCAGCGATCTTTATCACCCACGATCTGCGGCTTGCGGCACAGATTTGCGACGATGTAATCGTGCTTTATGCCGGCCGCGCCATTGAAAGCGGCCCGGCGCGGGCGGTGCTCGCCAATCCTGCGCATCCCTATACGCGCTGTCTGCAACTCGCCAATCCATCAATGGCGGAGCGCCGCGCGCTTTATGTGATGCCGGAGCAGATGCCGAGCTTGCGCCAACTCGCGCATATGGCCGGCTGTCATTTCGCGCCACGCTGCCCGCAAGTCACCGCCGAATGCAGCGACGCTGCGCCGCCGGACATCAGCCCGGCCGAAGAGCGGAGCGCCGCGTGTTTCCATGCTTTGACCACGCCCGCCATCGCCCTTGGTGAACGCACGCCGGATGCCGCATCGTCCTCCGGCCGCGCCGTGCTCGAAGTGCAAGGCCTGCAGAAACGCTACGCCGCCGGCGGCGGCTTGCTCAGCGCGCCGCGAACAGTCACGGCCGTCAAAGACGCATCATTCCAGATCGCAGAAAACGAGTTCGTTGCTCTAGTCGGCGAAAGCGGCAGCGGCAAGAGCACGATCGCCAAGCTTTTGGTCGGCCTCGAACGGCCAACCAGCGGTCGCATTTTGCTTAACGGCGAAGAACTCACTCCGGAGACGCGGCAAACTATGCAAAGCGCGAACGCTATGCAGATGGTGTTCCAGGATCCCTACTCCGCGCTCAATCCGCGCCGACGGGTTGCGAGCCTCGTTACCCAAGCAATGGAAGCCGGCAGCCGTCATGCTGATTGGGATGAGCGCATGGCGCGCACCAGGGAACTCCTTCGCGACATCGGCATGCCGGAGGATTTTGCCACGCGTCTGCCCGGGCAGCTTTCGGGCGGTCAGCGCCAGCGCGTCAATATCGCGCGCGCGCTCTGCGCCATTCCAAAAATTCTGATCGCCGACGAGATTGTGTCTGGCCTCGACGTTTCAATCCAAGCGCAACTTCTCAATCTCCTAGCGCGGCTGCGCGACGAACTCGACTTCGCCATGCTAATTATCTCCCACGACCTCTCGGTCGTGCGGCATCTATGCAGTCGCGTGCTGGTGATGTTCCGCGGTGAAATCGTCGAACAAGGACCGGTCGAGACCGTGTTCGGCAATCCGCAGCATCCGCACACCAAAGCGCTGATCGCGTCTGTGCCGCCCGACGACCCCACGGCGGCATGGCCGATGCTTCAAGCGGCAAATTAGAGGGCGCTTACCGCGACCAGACCTCAATCAACCATGGCTGAGAAATTCCTCAAGCGCCTGGGGCGACGGCAGGGCAAAGCCTGATTGCGGGTGACGGCTTACGATCGGGCAGCCGAGGTGTTTCAACTTCACCGCCATCTCGGCTGCTTTGATCACCACCGTGACGCCATTGAGAATCGGCGCGCCGTCGACATTGGCATTCGGCTCGTTGCCGAACAGCATCATTGGAATGCCGCCGGTTGGCACAATGATATCGGCGCCGGCGTCGATCAGGCGCCGTGCCTCACTCGCGAAGAGCGCCCACAACTCCGCCTTTTTGGCCGGCGAATTGAAAGCCTCCATGTAGTCCGCGATGCTGGCATTGACGGCGCGAATACCGGCGATGCGCTGTTGCAGCCCATAGCGATGAATCTGCTCGGCATGGGTCGGGATGAAGGCCGGATTAATCGCAAGCAGACCGAGTTTGCGGGCGAGCGTGCAGGCATGCAGCAATGTCGCTTCGCCAAGGCCAAGGACCGGAATATTCACCGATGCCCGCGCATCGTAGAGTCCGACGTCCTGAAAATGGTTCATGAAAAAGACGTCGTAATTCTCACGCTCGGCCTGGATGGCGCCGCGGACCACCGCGCGCGAAAAGCGGTGTTCGGAGAGCGCATGCACGGTCGTCACCGAGGGCGTCATCGTCTTGAATTCGAGATCGAAGTCCGGATCGGTGCAGGCCTTCATGTGCGGCAGCAACGCCGCCAGATAATTGCGGTGACCGACCTGATCGGTGGCGCCCTGCGCCCAGATGCGAAACGTCTTCGTTGCGGTCAATTCGTTCTCCCGATTCCTTGCTGCATGGTGCTAGGCGCAAGCCGCCATGCTATTCCATCCATGCGGCCAAGACGACCGGCGCAGCGGTGCCCAGCACAGGACGAGAACGGGACGAATGAACACATGCCTCTTTCTAAGTTTTCGCGCGGCGGCCGGTGTTCTTCCGACTGCTGAACTGAACAAACTCGACAGCCTGCTGCGGGCAACGCCGAAGCTAGACAAGGCACTGGTCCATACGGCTTCCGCGGCTGACGACCCCTACCTCAAGGACGGCGCACCGCCATCGCTGGTGTTACAGCTCTACTTCACCGAGATCGCCGATCTTGAAGCGGCAATCTCACGTGAGGGTCATTTGCGCGCGTTCACTTCTCGCGACGAATTTCCGGTGCTTGCCGCAGCCGACATCGTGCAACAGGCAATGCTGGTACGCTCATTCGCGGTGCCTGAACCGACTTTACAAAATGCGCCCGGCACGCCCCATTGTACCTACCTCGTCTCCTATGAAGGCGAGGCTGAAGACCTCAATGCCTGGCATGCGCATTATCTCTCCAGCCATACGCGGCACATGGCTATGTTTCCCGGCATCCGCGAGCTTGAAATCTATACGCGACTTGACTGGGTCAGCGCACTGCCATGGACGCGGCTCAACTTCATGCAGCGCAACAAAGTCGCATTCGACAGCCCGGCGGCGCTGGAACAAGCGCTGCATTCGCCGGTTCGTCACGAGATGCGCGCCGATTTCAATACCTTTCCGCCGTTCACAGGTCCGAACAAACATTTCGCCGTGGCAACCCATGTTGTATGGCCGGTGAGTTAAAAAGACTGGTCTTGCGCACGACAGGCCTACAGCGCCACAACTGGCTCACATTTTCGCTGGGGTAAAACATGACTCAATCTTCGGCCCAATCACCGGCTCCGAAAAAGATCTGGTATCAGAGCTTCGTTCATCCGGTCGAACAGAAGCCTTATATTGAACGTTTGCAGGCGCATCTCGACGCCGCCGCAACGCCCGGCGTGACATTCAAAGTCTACGGCCTCGATCCACCGGATCGGCATTTTCATCCGCTGACCGAATTCCGCTGTGCGGCGCAGACGATCCGCAATGCGCTGGAAGCCGAGCGCGCCGGCTATGACGCCTTTGTCATCGGTCACTTCCAGGAGCCGGGCCTTCTCGAAATTCGCGGCGCGGTGGATATGCCGGTGATTGGACTCGGCGAGGCGAGCATGCTGGCCGCCTTGAGCATGGGCGGACGGCTCGGCCTGGTCACCATCGATCCGTCCTTCATCGACTGGCATGAGCGGCAGGTTCGGGCGCATTGTCTCGATCGCCGTGTTGTCGGCGTACGCGCCGTGCATATGGATCTGCCGAGCTTCATGCGCGCTTTCACCGACGAGGCGAGCTATACGCGCGTCCGTGCCGATTTCGTCGAGCAGGTGCGGCCGCTGGTCTCGAGCGGTGCCGAGGTTATCTTGCCTGCTGGCGGCTTACCGATGCTGTTGTTCTCACGCGAGCAACCATTCTTGATCGACGGCGCGCTGGTGCTCAACGGCATCGCGGTGGCGGTGAAGGCCGCGGAGATGGCGCTGGAGTTGCAGCGTCTCACCGGTGCGGTGGTGAGCCGCCGCGGCACTTACGCCAAAGCCTCAGCGGCTTGCGTTGACGAATATCTGCAGGCGCGCTGGTAACGACCGCGCCTATTTGCCCGGCGTGAACAACCGGTCGAGCGAGAACGCGGTCATGTCGCGAAGGAGCGCGATAAAACCGTCGACCTGATGTTCGGCCGACTTCCGTCCCTTGTCTGCGTTCGCATTCGAAGCGTCGCCGACCGCACCGTCGGCATGAAGGTCTTGCGCGAGCCAACCGAAGCCGTGCTGGCCGGTCGCGCTCAATTGCTTGAATTCCTTTTCCATAGCGACCGCAAAGGACACGAAGTTCTTGGCCGCAGCCTTGTCGACCAGGTCGGGACGGAACTGCAGCATCAGCGAGGTCTCGATATCGCCAGCATGGATGCCGTGCTTCATTTCGGCCGGCGAATAAAGACCTTCCGGCTGGCCGAAGCGGCCCCATTGCGTCGGCACCACCAGCATGCCGCAGCGGACGCGCAATTCGCGGGCGACGATCGTCAGCACTGGCACATTGCCGCCATGGGAATTGGCGATCGCAAGTTTGCGCACGCCAGCGCGATGCACGCTTTCGCCGATTTCGACCAGCACGCTGGTAAGCGTCTCGGCGGAAAGCGTCAGCGTGCCCGGAGAATGAATATGCTCGTTCGATTTGCCGACAGCTTGAACCGGCAATACCAGCACATGCAGATCGTCCGGTAGCCGCTCTTTGAGCAAATTCAGCATGCCCGTCGCGATGGCGGTATCGGTCATCACCGGCAAATGTGGGCCGTGCTGCTCGATGGCGGCGACAGGCAAGACGGCGATGGTCTTTTCCGGATCGAGCGACCGGAAATCCTTGCTCTTCAGCTCGGCCCAGAAAAAAGTCTTACCCGCCACGGCCTTCACTCCATTATCGCTGACCGGCAAACGTCATGCCGCCGATGCGTCCTCGGTGCGCTCGAATGACGGCATCGCCTTGCGCAACTCCTCGACCACGAGACTAGCGAAGGCGTCAAGGCCGCCGCGGGCGCGGACCAGAAGCTTAAGCGCTATCGGATAAGCCGTCAGCTCCTGCACCGGCAGATAGCGCAGCGTCCCGGCCGCGACTTCGTCGGCGACGTCGATGGCGTTGAGGAAGGTGATGGCCTGACCATCGCGGGCGACTTTTTTCATGAACTCGATTGAATTGGTTTCGATAGTCGGCTGCAGCAAAATACTGGCGTGCATGAAGGCGAGCTCCACCGCAGGCCGGATGGTCATGGTCGGATCGGCGACAGCGAGCGGAAATTGCACGCAATCCGCCAGATGCAGCGTCTTCTGTTTGGTGAGTACGTGTTTCGGCGCCACCGCGGCGCCCAGCGCCACATCGCGGCTTCCCACTACGCGCAGGCCCGGACTGTTCGCCGGATTATAGGTCAGAGCGAGATCGGCTTCGCCGGTCAGCACCGCATTGCCAATCTGATCGAGTGGCAGGACGCGCAGCCGCACGTGGACGCGAGGATGGCGGTCGAGCAATCCGCTGAGAAAGCCCGGCAGCGGACCGGCAGCAAGCCCGTTCATGGTTGCGATGGTGACTTCACCACGGGTAAGCCCCTTGAAGGCCGCAATCTGCGCTTCGACCCGTTGGTGACCTTTCAGCGTGTCGCGCACATGGGCGATCAGCACTTCGCCTGTCGCGGTGAGGCGAAGCCGCCGCGGCATGCGTTCGAAAATCGGCGCGCCGATCTCCTGCTCCAGCGCTAGGATCTGCCGGTTGATCGCCGACGACGCGACATTGAGCCGAGTCGCCGCTTTGCGGATCGAACCCAACCGCGCCACTTCGTCGAGGTAACTCAACAGCCGCGAATGCAACATGGCTTCAGAACCGTCCAGCGCCAGGAAGCAGCTTTGCACAGGCCTTCATCGGCCTGCATAGAGCTTCACCACTGCTGCCTTAAAGGCATCGGTCTAAGCTCAATTTGATGCTTATTCCGATCAATGGATTAGGCCAGACTGGCCGTCAAGACACCCGCGTCAGGTTCCGCTTCCGGGCGAACCTCATCATGCAGAGGACAGACCCATGTTGGCCTTCCGCATTGCTTCTTTCGCTGCTGCGGCAGCTCTTTCTCTGGCGCTGACGCCGGCGCATGCCGCGGACAAAGTCACCTTCCTGACCAGTTGGTATGCCCAGGCCGAGCATGGCGGCTTCTATCAAGCGAAAGCGACGGGCCTTTACGACAAGGCTGGGCTCGATGTCGACATCAAGATGGGCGGGCCGCAGGTCAACGGCATGCAGCTTCTGCTTGGCGGCAATGCCGACATCGTCATGGGCTACGACTTCCAGGTGCTCAGCGGCATCGCCAAGGGCCTGCCGGTGATCACCATCGGCGCGTCGTTTCAAAAAGACCTGCAAGGCATGATGACCCATGACGACGTCAAGGACCTTGGCGATCTCAAGGGCAAGACCATCCTGATCGCCACCTCGGGCCGGACCTCATGGTGGCCGTGGGTCAGCAAACGCTTCGGCTACACCGAAAGCCAGCTTCAGCCCTACACCTTCAACCTGCAGCCGTTCTTCGCCGACAAGAATGTTGCACAGCAGTCCTATCCGTCGTCGGAACCATTCCAGGCGATCGAGAAAAACGTCCCCGCCAATTTCTTCCTGTTCGCTGATTACGGCTATCCGCCCTACGGCACCACCATGGTGGCCACGACAAAATTCGTCACCGAACATCCTGACGTGGCGCGCCGATTTGTCCAAGCCTCGCTTGAAGGCTGGAAGAGCTATCTCAAAGGCGACGCCGCGGCCGCGAATGCGCTGATCAAGGCCGACAATCCGAATATGAGCGATGCGCAGATCGCTTTCGGTATCAAGCGCATGAATGAATTGCAGGTGGTCGACGGCGGCGACGCTAAGACCATGGGCATCGGCATCATGACCGAAGCGCGCTGGAAGCAGACGGACGATCTGATGGTGAGCGCCGGCCTGCTCCCGAAAGAAACCGATTGGCACAAGGCCTACACCACGGACTTCGTCAAAGACCTCAAGATTATGTGGTAGAAGGCGGATCGCCGGATAGCGACACGCTCGTGCGGTCATTTTAATGCGCCTGCCGTCAGGTCAGAAAATCGCCGACGTCTTGCCGCCGGTGGTGGTCGGGATCGTCGTGCTCGCCGGCTGGGAAGCAGTCTGCCGCATCTTTGCGATCCCGTCCTATCTCGTGCCGGCGCCAAGTCTGATTGGCGAAACATTCGTTACCAATGCACCGGCGCTGATGCATTCGCTGATGATCACGCTACGGGTCACGCTGATCGCGCTCGCGCTCTCGATTACGATCGGCACCGCCATCGCCTTCCTGTTCGTGCAAAGTCCGATCATCGAGCGAAGCTTCTTTCCCTACGCCATCATCCTGCAAGTCACGCCGATTGTCGCCATCGCGCCTTTGATCATTATTTTGGTGAAGAACACCCAGGGCGCGCTGATCATCTGCGCCACCATCATCGCGATATTTCCGCTCATCTCCAACACAACGATCGGGCTGCGCAGCATCGATGCCGGGCATCAGGGTCTGTTCGCCATCAACCGCGCGTCGCGGCTGCAGAACCTGATCTACCTGCGCATTCCGAGCGCACTGCCCTATTTCTTCGCGGGCTTACGCATTTCCAGCGGGCTTGCTTTGATCGGCGCCGTGGTCGCGGAATTCGTCGCCGGCACCGGAGGCAGCAATACCGGGCTTGCCTATGAGATTTTGCAATCCGGTTATCAGCTCGACATTCCACGCATGTTCGCGGCTCTGTTTCTGATCACGCTTGCCGGCATCACGCTTTTCCTGGCCGTGGTTGGCCTATCGAAACTCGCGCTCGGCTCCTGGCATGACAGCGCGATCGTGCAGGAGACGTAAATGGCGCAAGCGGCCACCCAAGCTGTCGCAACATCCGAACGTTATCCGCTCGCTGCGTTCCTCGCCGATATTGCCGGCATCGCCGCGACGACCGATCCGATCGAGGTCAAGCGCAAATCGCGCGACTATTACTGGTACAGCCCGATCCTCTATGCGCTGCTCAAGGATCTGCATGCCGACGTGATCGTCACGCCGAAAAGCGAGGACGAGGTGGTTCGCGTCGCTGCGGCCTGCGCCCGGCATCGCATCCCGCTCACCGTCCGTGGCGGCGGCACCGGCAATTACGGGCAATGTGTGCCGCTCGAAGGCGGCGTCGTGCTCGACATGATCGCGATGACCCGGATCGAATGGCAGAAGCCGGGCCTGGTCCGCGTCGAAGCCGGCGCCAAGCTCTATGACATCGACGCAGCGACCCGGCCAAACGGCTATGAACTCCGCATGCATCCGTCGACCAAGCGCTCGGCGCAAATCGGCGGCTTCGTCGCCGGCGGCAGCGGCGGCGTCGGCAGCGTGACCTTCGGCGGCATGCGCGAGCCGGGCAATGTCGTCGCCGCGCGCGTGGTGACGCTCGAAGAAACGCCGCGGGTTATCGAATTGCGTGGCGACGCGGCGCAGAAGATCAGCCGCGCCTTCGGCACCACCGGCATCATCACCGTTCTCGAAATGCCGCTCGCGCCGGTGCAGCCCTGGATCGATGTCATCGTCGCTTTTGACGATCTCCTCGATGCCGTTCGGTTCGGCCAAGCCATCGCCATGGCCGACGGTATCGTCAAAAAGCTGGTATCGCCCATCGAATGGCCGCTGCCGTCGCATTTCAGCACGCTTCGCGCTTCCTGCCCCGACAACAAGAGCATGCTGCTGGCGATGATCGGCGAAATGTCGATCGAGAGCTTTGAGACGCTGCTGGCGCCGTTCGGCGGCACTATCACCTATAAGACGCCAAGCGAGGACGTGCTGACCAAGACGCCGCTCTACGAGCACACCTGGAACCACACCACCTTGCAGACGCTGAAAACCGACCGCGGCGTCACTTATCTGCAATGCCTTTATCCGCACGACCGCATCGTCGATGCCGTGGCTGGCGTGCGGGCCAAATTCGGCGCCGAAGTCGCGCAACATCTCGAATTCCTCCGCATCAATGGCGTGATGACGGCGAGCGGCATTCCAGTGCTGCGCTACTCCTCGCCTGAACGAGTCTATGAAATCATGGCAGGATTCGAAGAGTGCGGCGTGATGATCGCCAACCCGCATGTTTTCACCGTCGAAGACGGCAGCCGCTACAAGCGAGTCGACGCCGATCAGCTCGGCTTCAAATACGAAGCCGATCCCATGGGCTTGCTTAATCCCGGCAAGATGCGAAGCTTTGTGCCGCTGCCGGGACCAGCCGCCGAATGACCGCGGCTGTTCAGATCAAAGCCGTGCAGATCAACGCGATGCCGACATCGATGCCGATCGAGGAGCCGCATTCCGGCACGGTGCAGCGTCCGCTATTGACGCTGGTCGGCATTGCCAAGACCTTCGCCAACGGCACGACGGCACTGACCGGCGTCGACCTCAAGATCATGCCCGGCGAATTCGTCAGTATCCTCGGCGCATCCGGCTGCGGGAAGTCGACGCTGCTGCGCCTGATTGGAGGATTGAGCGAACCGTCATCGGGCGTACTCGACTGGCCGCAATCGGCTTATGACGCCGACGGCAGAGCCGAGCCGGCGCTGAGCTTCGTGTTCCAGGAGCCGACGCTGCTGCCGTGGCGGACGGTGTCGGAGAATGTCTATCTGCCGCTCCTTCTCGCAGGCATTCGCCGCGACGAGGCGCGCGAGCGTATCGCACAGGCGCTCGAGCAGGTCGGGCTGCACGGTTTCAGCGACTTTTATCCGCGGCAATTGTCCGGCGGTATGAAGATGCGCGTCTCGATTGCCCGCGCTTTGGTCACCAGGCCAAAGATCTTGCTGATGGACGAGCCGTTCGCTGCGCTCGACGAGATCACGCGGTTGAAGCTCAACGATGAGCTTCTCGACCTGTTCGCACGACAAGGACTGACCGTCGTCTTCGTCACCCATAGCGTTTATGAGTCCGTCTATCTGTCGAGCCGCATCATCGTCATGAGTTCGCGGCCGGGGCGGGTCACTGCCGACGTACCGGTCGCGGCGAGCTATCCGCGCACCGAGGAATTCCGCACGTCAGCGCTGTATAATGAGTCTTGCCGTCTGGTGTCAGCGACGTTGCGGTCTGCGATGAGCGGCGCATGAGCGGCTTGCGGCATCTGGTTCCGGGAGCGATCCGCACACCGTTCGCGCGCTATAGCCATGCCGTCGAAATCCCAGCCCGCGCGCGGCTGCTACTCTGCTCCGGTCAACTCGGCATATCCACCGACGACGAGATTCCGGAAAGCGCGGAAGCGCAAGCAGCGCTTTGCTTCGAGGCCATCGGCGCCTGCCTCACGGAAGCAGGCATGAGTTTCGCCGACATCGTGCGCATAAATGCCTATGTCACCGACCGCGCGCATATGGCGTCCTATATGGCGGTGCGCGACCGTTATGTCGCGTCGCCACCGCCCGCCTCCACGCTGATGATCGTCTCGGGCTTTACCCGGCTGGAATTCAAGGTCGAGGTGGAAGCCCTCGCGGCCAAGGTTGAAGACTAGCTACTTGCATCTTCAGAAGACGACGACGCTGCGGATAGACCGGCCCTCCCGCAGCGCAGCGAAGCCTTCGTTGATATCGCCGAGACCGATGCGCGCGGTGATTAGTTCATCAAGCATCAATTCGCCGTTCAGATAGGCCCGCGCCAGCAATGGGAAATCGCGCGCCGGCCGGGCATTGCCGTAGCTCACCGCCGGATGCGCTTCTCCTGCATCAGCGAACCCCAGCGAAAAGACACCTGCTTGTCGACATCGATTTTGCCGAGCCACACTACCTCGCCGCCCGGCCGTACCGCCGCTAGAGTCAGTGGAAAGGCGGCAGCGTTTCCTGCTGCTTCGAGCACGCAGTCGACGCCGCGGCCGTCGGTTTCCCTTTTGGCGACGGCAACGACATCCTCGCTACGCGCGTTGATGCCAGAGGTCGCACCCATCTTGGCGGCAAGCTTGAGTTTCGCGTCGTCGATATCGACGGCAATGATCTTGCGCGCTCCGGCAAGCCTCGCCCCCTGCACGGCCGCAAGCCCGACTGCACCGCAACCGACAACCATCACGACATCGGCACGTCCGATATGGGCGACATTGAGCGCCGCGCCGACACCGGTCATCACGCCGCAACCGATCAGGCAGGCGCGATCGAACGGCAGCTCCGCCGGCACGGCGATCGCCTGCTGATCCTGGACGATGCAATATTCGCCGAACGCGCCGAGGAACATCAGGTGTTTGAGGCCCTCGCCGCTCTGCCGGCGCGCCTTGCTATGACCGTCGAACTGAACCGCTTGCGGACCCTTGGCGAGATAGTCCTCGCACAGGATCGGCAGCCCGCGGTCGCAATAGAAACAATGCCCACAATGCGGATTCCAGGACAGCGCCACCTTCTCGCCAAGACGCGATCGCGCAACGCCTGTGCCGACATCCTCGATCACGCCCGCCGCCTCGTGACCTAGCACGATCGGCATCGGATAACGCAGCGCACCATCGATAACTTCGAGATCGGTGTGGCAGAGACCCGCTGCGCCAATCCGGACCAGCACATCGGATGCGCCGAGCGGCGCCGCCTCCACCGCCTCGACCACAAGCGGAGTACCGGCGGAGTGCAACACGGCGGCTTTATAATGCACAGCCATGGCGGTCCATCATGCGCTCAGTCGCGCAGGGAAGGTATTTAAGCGTGGATCATACCTTTGGAGGTATCGCGACGCATAGACCACGCCGTATTTGGCTGTAAAATCCTACCGTCGCTAGGAACCGGTTTTCTCTCGCGTACTTGAAGGCAAGTATTGATGAAAATTCTGATTGTCGACGACCATGCGCTCATTCGCGAAGCGCTGCAGGGAGTGCTCAAGAAGCTCAAGCGCGGAGCCGTCATCGCTGAAGCATCCGATCTTCGGCAAGCGATGGACATCGTCCGCTCCGACAGCGACATCAATCTCATATTGCTCGATCTGAATTTGCCCGACGGCGACGGCTTTGCCGTGTTGGCGGAGTTGCGCGAGCAATATCCAGCCATCGCGGTCGCGGTACTCTCGGCCGTGCAGGAGCCGGCCAAAGTCAAACGGGTTCTCGAACTCGGCGCCGTCGGCTATATCCCTAAAGCTTCGCGGCGCGAGGTCATGATCGGCGCCCTGCAACTGATCTTTGCCGGTGGCACTTATATTCCGCCGGAAATTCTAACGCCCGAAGATGTCGTGCAAAGCGCGCCAGGGCCGCGCCGCGACGACCGCCCGATCGTCTCCATCGCAGAGGTCGGATTATCAGACCGGCAACTCGACGTGCTAACCCAATTGATGCAGGGCAAGAACAATAAGGTGATCTGTCGTGTGCTCGGTCTCGCCGAGCCGACCGTGAAAAATCACGTCACGGCTATTTTGAAAGCCCTGAAAGTGACCAACCGCACCGAAGCGGTGATCGCCGTCAATGAACTCGGTTGGAAGCTGCCGGCGAATCCAAAGACGTGAAAACGTCCGGAGGGGTACCCTCGGCTCCCGGCGGCTTTGCCGCAGGCGGTGTTTGCGGGCGCCTGATCGCCTGATTGAACATCGCCCGCAATGCCATTGGATCAACCGGCTTGTGCAGGAGATACAGCCCCCTCGCTTTGGCGTCACTTAGCACTTTCGGATTGGTGTCGCCGCTGATCAGAAACGCGGGAATATCCGAAGCTAAAGCGCCGCGCACCTGCTCGATGGCTTCGAGACCGCTGCGTCCGTCGGACAAATGAAAGTCGGAAATTATCAGGTCGGGCTGCCGGTTGATTTCGCGGAGCGCCTCGATGGCCTTGCTGTCGGACTCGGCGGTGACAACCTGGCAACCCCAACTGCGCAAGATGCCGCCCATACCTTCGAGCACCAGGGGATCGTTGTCGATCACCAAAACCAGTTTGCCGGTCGAACGGTCAATCGGGCCACGTATAACGGCTGGCGTCACCGCCGCTTTCTCCTGCGCCGCGGTGATCGGCACCGTGACCGCGAAGCAAGAGCCCTTCCCGGGTACGGATTTTACTTCGACGCGATGATCGAGAAGGCGACAGGCGCGGTCGACGATCGCGAGCCCAAGTCCGAGACCGGTGCGGCGGTCGCGATCCGGCTCGCTCAACCGGTAGAACTCACCGAATATTTTCTCGTGCTGATCGGACGGAATGCCGGCACCGGTATCCCATACTTCGATCCGGAGATCGTCGCCACGTTGGCGGCATCCAACCAAAAGGCCGCCTTTGGCCGTGTAGCGTATGGCGTTGGAGATCAGATTGAAGACGACGCGCTCCAATAAAAAGAAATCGCTTTTGACCCAGAGAGCGCTGCGCCGAACGTGGAACGTCAGACCTTTCTCGCGCGCCGCTTCCGCGAATGTCGTTTCGACACGGCCTAAGAGCTGGGTGATTGGGAAGGCCGTGAGATTGAGCGTCGTGCCGCCGGTATCGAGCTTGGAGATGTCGAGCAGCGAACTGAACAATTCATTCATCGCGGCGAGCGCCGTCTCGATACGCCGTACGACGTGACGGCGCTCGTTGACCCGCAGCCGGCTGTGCAATTGCGCCACAAACAGTCCTACCGCATGCAGAGGCTGACGCAGGTCATGGCTTGCCGCCGCAAGGAAGCGTGATTTCGCGAGATTGGCCGCCTCAAGCTGCCGTGTCCGCTCTTCGACCTTGCCTTCAAGCGTCGCGTGCGATTCCTGCAACCGTGCTGCCATGGTGTTGAACTGGTCGCCGAGCGCCTGGAGTTCGTCACCGGTTTGAATAGAAATACGATGCGCGAGATCACCACTCCCGACCCGCGCCGCGCCGTCTTGCAAAGCACGGATTGGGACGATCATGCGGCGCGCTAGCGCCAGACCGGCGAGGAAGGCCAAGCCGAGCGCACCGAGGACGAGGACACCAGAGCGATAAGCGGACTCGTAGAGTGGGGCGTAAGCCTCATCGAGAGGCAAATCGGTAAAGACAATCCATCCGGGCGGTGTCACTGCAGCAGATGCACTTAAAACTTGCCGACCCTTGATATCCACACCGATCAGCGGTTCATCCTGTAAGTCTTTCGCTCCGGCTGCGCGCGCTGCCTGCACCTGTGGGAAACGCGACATCTCTGTCTTGCGCAAGACTTCGCTGATGTCCGGATGGGCGATCAGACGCGCCGCTTCGTCAACGACATAGGCTTGCCCGCGCTTACCTACCTGAATCTGCGAAACGACATCCCAAATGAATGTCAGGTTCACGCGTCCGACAATGACGCCGTATTCCGGCCGCGTACCAGCCATGGCGACGATCATCGACGGTTGCGATTCCTCGATGAAAGTAACCGGCCCGTAATAAATTTTGTGCGCCATCGCCTCAACAAAGGCAGGCTCTTGCGAACGATCGGCGTGGCTTGCGACCACATCTGGCGCCTGGCGCGACATGCGGAATTGCTCGTGCCCGCTTGGGTCGATCTGCACAATTTCGGTAAGCGCCGGCACCTGATGCAAGAGACGTACAGCGTCGAATTGCCATTCGTTGATCGTACCGTCGTTCCAGGTTAGCTGCGTCTCCCACGCTAATCCGGCTGTAATCTCATTCAGAAACTGACCGATCTTCTCAGCGGCAGTCCGCGCTTGCGCCCGTTGAAGGCGAAACAGCAGTGCTTTCTGCTCCTGATAGGAAAACCAAATATCGGAAGCGCCGTTGATTGCTAGACCGACACAAACAACGGCGAGGAACATGCCAACATATTTCAAAAATAAGCCACGCCGCACCGTCGGCGCAGCGCTCACTCTACCAAGATCATCCCTTCTAACTGCGTTGCGCTTCATCGGACTCAACGTCGGCACAGTGTTGCGAGGCTTCGCGTGTTGCAACCATATCTGCTCAGGGCTTTAATATTCAATCAAAACGCGCACTCAAGCCGTATCTTTTCCGTAAATAATGCAAGATCGAAACATCATTGTCGTCGGCGATGAGTGGAAATTATAGCGGAACGCGGGCAAAATGCGGAATGCTGATTCATTAGAGGCCCGGTTAATTTCAATACCGCAATTACTCCCGGTTGCAATTACTAGGATGCGCATGATCCTACCGCAGGCAAAGCGTTTTTATCTGGAACGGCGAACGTTCTTGATCGGTATCGGAGCGACCCTGGTGACGCCGCCCGTGGTGGCAACCGCGCAACAGAGCGGACGACTACGCACCGTTGGCGTACTAATGGGCATCGCCAACGACGAAGAGACGCAGGCTCGCGTTAAAGTCATCGAACAAGGGTTGGCAAAGAAAGGGTGGATCGCCGGACAAAATCTCCGCATCGAATATCGTTTTGCCGGGAGCGATGCCGATCGCATGCTCAGCTTGTCAAAGGAATTGGTCGGGCTTCACCCGGAGGTCATCATCGGTCACAGCACGCCTGTCGTTGCCGCGCTTCAAAAAGCCACTCAGACGATTCCGATTGTCTTCGTTGTAGTTGGCGATCCGGTCGGCAGCGGTTTTGTCGCCAGCATAGGGCGACCGGGCGGCAATATCACCGGCTTCTCGGTCATGCAGCCGACGATCATCGGCAAATATCTTTCCATACTTCGGGAGTTGAAGCCCGACCTCGCTCGCGTCGCCGTAATGTTCAACCCGGAGTCTGCTCCGAGCGGCGGTATTCCATCCATGCTGACTTTCACCGAAGCCGCGAAAGAGTTCAACGTCACTCCGATCTCAGCCGAGGTCCACAACCCCGATGCTATTGAATCAACCATGACCGACCTCGGCGCCGCACATAATAGCGCCGTGATCGTTATGCCGGGTAATTTCACTACATTACATCGTGAGCAGATCATTTCACTTGCTGCCCGTACGCGGGTGCCTACTCTTTACCCTTATCGTTATTTCGTCGAAGAAGGTGGATTGATGTCTTACGGAGTCGATGTACTGGACATGTTCAAGCGGGCTCCCGATTATGTCGATCGCATCTTGCAAGGCGAAAAACCTGCGGACCTTCCGGTTCAAGCGCCGCGAAAATTTGAACTTGTCATCAACCTGAAAACGGCGCGTGCACTGGGCCTAGTCGTACCAAGGATCATGCTTGCTGGCGCCGACGCAGTGATTGAAAGCAGCCCCAGAGAGATCAAATAATATTTGAACGGAGGCGCAATCTTACGCCTGCAATACCGAAGCGTCGACCAGCAGGGCACGGAATGTCGCAGCGCTTACTGGCTTATGCAGAAGCCTGTAGCCTCCAGCAGGATCGTCGCTGGCCGGCGACGCCGGATCGCCGCTGATCAGAAGCGCAGGAATCGCGAACGCACCGCGTAACATTTCAATAGCATCTACACCCGTCGGACCTTCCGGTAACCGATAGTCGCAAACGATAAGGTCGGGCCGCTGTCCGATCGCAGCGAGCTTCGCTATCGCTTCGCTGTATGACTCAGCGGCGACCACTTTGCATCCCCATGACCGCAACAGACCTCGTGTGGCATCGAGCACAAGAGGATCGTCGTCAATCACGACAACAAGCTTGCTGGCGCGTAGCGTTCTCATCAGACAACCCGGCAACTTTGTAGATACTAGTGACGCACTTCGCCGCTGAAATAAAGCGAGCGAAAGTCGCGATTGTCACATCCTTTGGTCTGCAACCTCCTCCGTCCCTCCCGGGACTTGAGAGTAGTGCAAAAGCCCTTGTGCTCGATTGCGAGCAGGCAAGCGCCTTTTACGCTGAAGCCGCCGTTAGCAACCGAAGTTGCGATCACAAGGAGACTTCAATGACAAAGATTCAAGCGGGCGACAAAGTCGCGCGCGACGCTGCTACCGCGGACCGGGGTAAAGTCCATCTCGGCGACTGGGCTCCGGTCTTCGTGCGGGCAGGTGACAAAGTCGTGCGCGACACTGCGACCACGGACCAGGGCAAAGTCCGTCTTGGCGACTGGGCTCCGGTCTTCGTGCGGGCAGGCGACAAAGTCGTGCGCGACACTGCGACCATGGACCAGGGCAAAGTCCATCTTGGCGACTGGGCTCCGGTCTTCGTGCGCGCCGGTGACAAAGTCGTGCGCGACACTGCGACCACGGACCAGGGCAAAGTCCGTCTTGGCGACTGGGCTCCGGTCTTCGTGCGCGCCGGCGACAAAGTCGTGCGCGACACTGCGACCACGGACCAGGGCAAAGTCCATCTTGGCGACTGGGCTCCCGTCTTCGTGCGCGCCGGCGACAAAGTCGTGCGCGATACCGCGACCACGGACCAGGACAAAGTCCATCTTGGCGACTGGGCTCCCGTCTTCGTGCTCGTGGGCGACGAAGTCGCGCGTGACGCGGCGACCGTGAACCAAGGCACTGTTAAGCTTGGCGACATGGCGCCGACTTTTCGCCGCTAACGCTCAAACGGCTACCGCCTACGGGAACGCGCAAAACGTTCCCGTAGGCTATCCTGTAAAATCGTGAGACCCGCGGTTTCGTATCGGAGCTTGGCACCATGCTCGACGTGACTTCGACAAACGGCCCACTAGCTGAGTTCTTTCAGATGGTGCCGAACGGAATGGCACCCCGTCGCGCCGATAAATCCGTCGGCGGCGTGATCCCGGCCAGAGCTTTGCGTTATTGCGAAGCGATCACCAGTGCTTCGGCCTTTGGCTGGTATGTCTTCCTGCCGATCAATTTCAAAGTGGTCTGGGACGGCACCGACATGCTCTGGACCTATGAGGGGGTCGATGTCTGGCTGCCGCTGTCACGCGATGCCGTACAATATCCAGGTTTCAGTCAACTATTCGATCAATACGCGCCGCCGGAAGCCCGTGGTTTTTCGCCGACATTTCTTGCACCATCGATCCAGCCGGGGCAGTTGCAGATCTGGACCGGCTGCATCGCCAAAACCGCGCCGGGTTGGAGCCTGCTAGTTCGCGGCGTTGCCAATCTCTCGCACAGCCAATCTTTCCATATGTTGGAAGGCATCATCGAAACCGACAATTGGTTCGGCCCGTTGTTCAACAATGTGCGCATTCTCAAGACCGACGTCCCGATCGAGTTCCGCAGCGACATCCCGTTCCTGCAGGTGCAACCGGTACGCAAGACCGATTACGCCGACAAGCCGCTGCAGAATTTCAACGTCAAAAGCATGGACGATCTTTCGGCCGAAGACTGGCAGGCATTTCATCAGACCGTCGTCGTGCCGAACACTGCAGCGGACCGCAAACGCGGCCAATATGCGGTCGCCGCCCGCAAGCGAGCGGCGCATACTGTCGTACCGGCAACTTCCGATTGATTAGAACTTCTGTCTTGTTCGATACTTCTGGTGGAGGTCCGTCGGGACCTTCGTATGATATTGCCCTTTCGGCCCCCGTGATACTTTTGTTGGTACGCGGGTTTAGGTCATGGGAAACGTTCGGCGCGCCCACATAAAGCGTAAGATTGGAATGCGGGGCGGATAGCCGAAAATGCCAGGCGCCACCGAAACCTACACATGGATATGGGTCGATGCATCATATCTGCGCGAGCAAGCGCAACGATGTGTACGCCTTGCGCGCGACTGCCCGCATAAGGCGACCGCGCACGAACTCGAAGCTCTTGGTGTCGACTTGATGCAGAAGGCCGCGGAGTTGGACCAGTTGCAACAAGGATAGTGAGACCGGATCCGAGCCCAGGGGTGGGTCACTCGAATCTTGAAGTGCCGGTAGGTGTAAAGGGGGCCGCGGATGAGCGGGATAAAGAGCGAACTGAGAGGCGTTGACTCGCACCAGCGCGATTTGATCGTCGCCTATCTGTCTTATGCGCTCGACGATGTACAGGCAGTGAGCCCGGTGGGATCGCAACTCCTGCTGTTGACAATCGCTGCCATAACCGAAGAAGCAGCAGCGCGAGAGACCAGGATCGCCGGCGCAACGGGCGTTGCCTGCCATTGAAACGGCCGTAATCCTTCGTAACGCCCCTAGCTTATTGGCCGCTGACGGCGCCGGCTGAGAGAGCGGCAAGCGCCTTGGTCAGGTTCTGAACGACGGACTCTACGGTGTCCGCCAATCCGTGTCGCCGCGCAATCCAACTCGGATCATTGTAAGCAAGCCAGACCTTTCCCGCCGCATCTTCATACACCAGCGCTTTGAGTGGCAGATCGATACCGACCCGCTGGTCGGCCTGCATGAGCGGGGTGCCGCCACGCGCATTGCCGAAGATTAGTAACTCGGTAGGACGCAGTTGCATCCCCACTTCCGCGGCCCCAGCGGCATGATCAATCCGGGCAAATACGGTCAACCCTTTGGCCTTAACTTCCGCGGCCAAGCGATCCATCGTCTCTTTCGCGCCGAGCTTGCTCTGCACAACGGTCAAGCCATCTGTTGCCACGAACTCTCCTCCGAATACGAATTGCCGATCGAAGCCAAAGCGTAACGGCATCCCGCAGACGACAACAACAGCAGCCGCTGCCAGAACTCCGAAGACTCGTACTTTCATCAAGCGTCAGTCCGATATCGAAATTATTCCGATTGGACTTGCACAACGGCGCCGTGCGCTTCTGGCGTTCCGGGCGCAATAACGAGATAACGCCGCTCGACGTTATCTTCGCCGCGCACGATCTGACGGATCGGCCCAATCGCATTAACGATCGCCGCGCCAGCCGGATTGGTCATGAAAGCCTGCAGAGGCTCTAAGACGCCAGTGCCCGTAGACTCCTTTGCGAGCGCCAGAACATAAGGCTTGCCCGGCTCGAGCCCAGTAACCGCGGCCTCCAACACCTGCACCAATCCTTGGTCGGACAACGAAATAGTGGTGGGCGCAGGGCCTCCTTTTTGTGAGGACGATTTCAAGACAAGCTGCGCGGATTGTCCGGCAAGCCCCAAAGGCGTCAGCCCATCCGTGCCAGGCCCATCCGGAACCGCATTCGGCACATAGACAACCGCCTGCGCGGCTTGGCCGGCCGGAGTAGTCGCAATGACTTTGTTCGTCAGCGTATCGATCGCTGCAATGCGGTTTTCGTTTTCCAAACCGACATAGACCCGCTTGCCATCGCCGGACGGCCAGATGCCATGCGGCAACAGACCGGTCGGAATGGTGGCGACCTGCTCGAACGTGTCGGTACGGAAAACCTTGATTTCGTTGAGCCCACCGACTGTCACGTAAGCGAACATGCCATTGGCGTTGCGGACGATATTGACGTGATTGCTGATCGGCCCGGTATCGATAGTCTTCAGAAGATTGAACGGTGGTTGCGCGTTGAACACCTGCGTCTTGCCGGTATCCTTCAATGTGAACCAGACCTGAGCGCCGTCCGGCGTCGCGGCAATATTCGGGCAGAACGGACTTGCCTGCACGACTTTGCCGACGACTTGATGATCGGCCACGGTTATCACGTCCGTTTCCGGCGTGAAGGACGAACAGACATAACCATATTTTCCATCAGGCGAGAAAATGGTCATGCCCGGACCGTTGGGGACGGTGATCCGCGCTTTTTCCTGATAGGTTGTGCCGTCGAGCACCGCGACATAGTTTTCGCCGCGCACCGTCACCCAGACTTCTTTGCCGTCGGGGGTGAAGAAAGCTTCGTGCGGCGAACGCCCGACATAGGTGACGTGTTTGACGGCATTGGCGGCCGTATCGATGAACGTCACCGCGTTCGAGCCGATTGCCACCACGGATAATGTCCGGTGATCCGGAGAAAATCCCATTCCGTGAACCAGTAGCTGCCCGGAATAGAGCGGGCTGAAGCTACCGGGCAGCGAGGCGCCGAGATGAATCGCGCCGAGGAGTTTGTTGTCGACGGGATCCGTGACCGAGACCGTGTTCGAGAACTGCTCGGCCGAGTAGACGCGGTCTTTGTGGCTGATCGGAATATCCGGATCGCCAATAGCGCCCGGCACCTGTCCGGCCGTGGCATATCGCGTTCCAGCGAGCGACGTCGTCGCCATTAGACAAATCGCGAGTAGTGCGCTGCGTCTCATATTATTGTTCCTTGTCATTGCTTATTGGCGAACAGAGCCGCTGTGTCAGACGAAGCGATCGGTGCGGACGACGGCACCTGATCCGGCGATGCAATCGAGGGCGGCAATGGCTGACCGAGAGCCAGCCGCATCGCGGTGATTTCTTCGAGCTGGGTCACGATGATTTCCTGCGCCATGCGCTTGAGACGGTCGTTGTGCCCGTAGCGCAGTTCCGCCTGGGCCATGTCGATCGCGCCTTGATGGTGGGGCACCATCATCGCGACGAAATCCTGATCGACATCCCCCGACGGGCGAATCCCCATGTCGGTCATCATTTTTGTCATCGCACTGACGTTTTCCGTCAGATACGGCACCTCGTTGGCTGGCGAATTCCGAAAGGGTGCTGCGCAGATCGCGGCAATGTAGTCGGCCAGCGATTGCGATTTCTCCGAACAGGCGGCAAGCGCCAATCCCGCAGCCAGAACTGTGCCGACAGCAGTTGATTTTGATAAAGATAACGCGCGAGAGATTCCGGACATGGTGACCGCCAATGCGCATGCAAAGCTCGCCGCGCAATAGCGCGATAGCAACTGTTTCATGGTGCTGAATTGTTTCCCTGTGCCGCGCTTTTCTTGGGCTTGCGTGTCCATGGCCCCCCGCGGCCAAGACACCAATTGTCAGCATCTTCCGGAGTACCGGGGCTGAATTACAAACACTGGTTGTTCCGTCACTCCGAAGAGAAGCTGGGATCAATAGCATTTGATCGGATAGAATGGCCCAGGATTGACCATTTCACACGCAATCGTGTGAAGCCAAACCCATGATCCAAAGTATAATTTTCTACCCTGGGGGGCGCTGTGATTTATCTTTGGGCCATTCCCGGCCGCACTTCGGTCACGCGCTATTCGTGATCCGGGTAGTATTTCTCCGTGTCACCTCATGCAGATAACACTCGATCGGATCAAATTAGGCTATCGCGGGGGCCTTTGGGTTGCCGGTCTCGTCCTTTTGGCCGCCGTAACGTGGATCTGTTTTCGTTTTAAAGTGAACAGCGCGACTGCGGCGAGCGCTTATCTTATCATTATCGTCGCCTTAGCTCTGCTCGATAATTTCGCGGTTTCGCTCGTCTTTTCCGTCATAGCTGCCGGTTGCCTCGATTTCTTTTTCTTCCAGCCGCTTTACTCGCTCGTCGTTGGGAAATCGCAGGACCTGGTGACGCTTGCCGGGTTTATCGGCACGGCCTTTGTCGTCGCGACATTGGTACAAAACATACGCCATCTCCGAGATATGCCGGGCCAGCCGGGACTCGGGTTCATCCGCGACACTTTTATCTATGGCTCTCCTCTGCCGATTACGCTGCAACGTACGCAGGAACCGAACCTATTCGAAGCGCAGAAACTGAGCCGCACCGGCAGCTTCGGCTGGCACGCTCATACCGGACAGGTTTTCTGGTCGGATGAGATGTTTCGAATTTATGGCTTCGACCCGGCCAGCAAACCCACGGCCGAAATGGCCATGCAGCGGACCCATCCGGACGACGCCCTATCGGCCGCTCCTATTCTTCGCGACGCTACGAAGAATCGGCAGAGCTTCGATCTCAAACATCGCATCGTGATGCCGGACGGGTCAGTCAAGCATCTACATGTCGTAGCGCGCGTCATAAAGGACGAGCCGGGCGCGCTCGAATATATCGGCGCGGTCATGGACGTCAGCGAACAAAAGTGGGCGGAAGAGGAACTGCGAAGAAACGAACAGCGCTACCGCTATCTATTTCAATATTCCCCGGTTCCTCTCTTTCAAATCGACACGCGAGTCTTGATGAAGCTATTTGCCGAGATCGATGCGCAAAGCATCGCCGATTTCAGCGCCTACTTGGATGAAAACCCCGACTTCATGCGCCGTGTCGTCGAGGCGCATGTCGTTGTCGACGCCAACCAACGGGCTGTCGAAATGTTCGGCGCGAGGAATGCGAGCGAGCTGTTGGGTTCGACTGCCCGCATCTGGGGGCCCAACCCCATCGCATACAGACAAGCGCTGGAAAGCCGCTTCCGCGGCGACACCATATTTCAAGACGAAATAAAGGTCGAAGCTCTGGACGGCCGTCTCATCGACGCTCTCGTTACACTGGGCCGACCCGACGTCGTACTGGGCCGGCCCGACGCCGCCGATAACGCGGGGCTTAACTTTATTGCTTTGGTCGATATCACCGAACGCGTTCGTGCCCGCGAAGCGCTCAAAGACAGCGAGCAACGTTATCGCGCTCTTTTCGAAGAAGCGCGGCACACCCAAGATATGCTCGCGCAAAACGAACAAGGATATCGTCACCTTTTCGAATATTCGCCGGTGGCCTTGGCCCAGATTCGCGCGGGTCAGAGGGCGGCACTGTTCGAGGAATTGCACGACCAAGGCGTGACCAATCTGCGGGCGCATTTGGACGCGCATCCAGGCTTTTTGCGACAGGTCATGGAGGCCAGCACCATCGAGAATGTGAATCGGCGAATGGTGGAGATGTTCGGTGCGCGCAGTACCGCCGAACTGCTCGGGCCGACCTTGCGGATCTGGCAAAGAAGCCCCGAAGCATTCTTACGCGGAATAGAAAGCCGATTTCGCGGCGAGGCGATATTCCAGGAGGAGATGGAAGTCGAGACGCTGGACGGGCGCCTCATCAATGTGGTGGTCACGGTCGCGCGGCCGGAAGCGGTGGGCGGCCCCGGCATCAACTTCATCGGCTTTGTCGACATCACAAACCAGGTGCGCGCCCGGGAGGCGGAGAAGCTAAACGAGCAGCGTTATCGTTATCTGTTCGATTACAGTCCGGCTCCATTGGTGCGGGTCAATTCACAGCCGAGACTCGCGATCATCGAAGAGTTGCGCGCGCAGGGGATAACGGATGTCGCCGCTTATATGAGAGAGCATCCGGATGTCCTGGATAAATTCATGGACTGCGACGTCATCGAGGACGTCAATCAGCGAACACTGGAGATATTCGGCGCGCGCGAAGCCAGCGAATTGGTCGGATCGAGTGCGCGATTCTGGCGACGCAGTCCGGATGTATTTTTGAAAGCTTTGGAAAGCCGGCTCAGAGGCGAGTCATTCTTTCAGGCGGAGATCGAGGTCGATACGCTGGACGGACGCCCGATCAACGTTGTCGTCACCGTTGCAAGGCCCGGTAACCGCGATCTGACATTCCTCAGCTTTGTCGATGTCAGCGACCGGGTGCGCGCAACCGAGGCGCTGCAGAAATTACAGGCTGATTTTTCACGCGCAGCAAGGGTGTCGATGCTCGGTGAGCTCGCCGCATCGATCACGCATGAGATCAACCAGCCTTTGGCCGCCATGATGACCAATGCCGAAGTAGCGCTGCGGTGGCTACATGCAAACACTCCCAACATCGCGAAAGCCGAGCAGGCTGCGCAGCGCATTGTCGACGACGCGAAACGGACGGCCGATATCATTTCCCGCATTCGGGCCATGGCGGCCGGGCGCACACCGCGGCATATCGAAGTACCGCTGCATGAGATCGTCGGAGAAACGATCGATTTCCTCAGTCACGAAATCAATGCGAACAATGTGAGGGTTTCTCTAGACATTCCTCATTCATTGCCGCCGCTGATCGGTGACCGCATTCAATTGCAGCAGGTCGTCGTCAATCTGCTTCTCAATGCGATCCAAGCTATGGCTCACGCCAAGGTCAGCCGTCCGGCCCTTGCGATCCGCGTGACCTGCGCCGATGAAACCCTGCACTGCACCTTCGAAGACAGCGGCCCCGGCATCCCGCCACAACACCTCGAGCACCTGTTCGACAGCTTTTTCACTACCAAAGACGCGGGAATGGGGATGGGGCTCCCCATATCAAAATCCATTATCGAGTCGCATGGCGGACATTTGAGCGGGGATAATCTGTCCGGTCTCGGCGGAGCACGCTTTATCGCGACGCTACCGGTCCAACCCCTAGCGCCAGAGAATTAGAGCCAGCCGGCGTTAAGCGCCGCCGTCTAAAGCGTCGCCACCGTCTTAAGCGCGCCATCGAGCGCGATACCGTCTTCATCCATCAGCGCCGCATCGCGCAGGCGCCGCATCCAATCCGCGCCGTCGTCACGGCCGGCGAGGACAGGTACCGCGCCAATAACGCGATCGAATTTCGACAGGCCGCGCGCGTGGGTGTCGGAATAGCCCTTCACCAGGCGGCGCGCGCCGATGATTTCGACGGCAAGGTCGTAATTCTTCGCGGCGTGGTCGGACGCTAACGCAAGCCAACTGTCGAGATGCATCAGCTCGCGCTTATGGCGGAGCGTAGTGCGCCGGATCGGTTTCAACGCCGAGAGCACGTAGAGCACGAGGAACCAATGGATGGTGCCGGAACGGACGCGCCTGCCCTTACGAAACATCCAACCGAACAGTCCCGGATGCGTTTCCATGAAGCGCCCGAGCAGTGCCGGCATCGTACTCGCGGTCTCCTCAAGCCGCGGATGCATATATTCGGTCGTGTAGACGACCTGATCCTCGCCGACCATGTTCTCCTTCAAGACGCGCTGATAGCGGTGTGAGCGTGTCTTGAGTTCGGCAACACGAATGACGTCGTCATAGGCCATCGCTACCGCGATATATTTGGCCGCCGTCGCGGTCAGAGCAAAATTCTTGACCGCTCCGCCATGCACTTTGTCGAGCTCATAAAGCTTGGTAACACGGTCGAGATATTCGTTCGCGTAGGCGGGATCTTGAAAATCGGTGACGCGCTTGACGCCGGCATAGAGCATAGCCTGCAGCGGCGCCGGAAAAGTACGAATGCGCGTCAACAAGAGATCGAGGTCGGGACGGCCGACGCTATCCGGTAGCGGCGCGAAGCGCTTGGCCGGCTTGGCGACCGGTGAAGCAGGCACTATAGGCGGCGCGATTGTCTGATCATGCGCCGCGCGAAAGGCATTGAGGCTCGGCTCGATGCCTCGGCCGCCGGCTTTGATGACGGCTTCGAAGCTTTCGCGCGGAAACGGCAGTGTTCCGGAGGCAGCGAGCGCGCCAAACATGCAAGCCGAGATCACGCTGCCGTTCTTGATCGCCACCGACTCCATGTCGAAGGCGATGACGCGCTTCGCGGCAACTTCGGTAGCCTCCATGACGACGGCCGGATCGGCAATGGCGTCGCCCGGCTTATCTTTTTCGGCAATCGCAAACAGACGATGGGTCGAGGCGATCAAGGTCGAGCGGTCGGGCGTGACCAGCCCTCGTAAAATGGAGCGCCCCGCTTCCATCAGCTCAGTCGCGAGTACCACATCGACCTCGCCTTGCGCCGGCATCAACGACAATATCGGTGCACGGCCGTCCTTCGGCGGCAGCATCTCGACATAATAAACAGTGGAACCGGTGCGCTGAGCGACGCCGGGGACCGAGGTCGATTGTGCGTGCCAGCCCTGCGACTCGGCAAGCTCGACGATCCAGTCGGAAAGAACGCCGCCGCCCTGCCCGCCCATGGCGAGAACCGCGACACAGATTGGCCGCTCGGTCGTGTACCGCGTCGGCGCCGCTGGCATTCCCGAGAGATCGTTCATGGTGCTATTCAATCCGCAAAGGCGATGCGGCGCGCCTCGCGGCGGCGCTGCAGAAATCCGATCACCGAACGGCGCAGGCCCGACATGAAGCGGTCGAACCAAGTCGGATTGTGGATAATGTCGGCGCGATAGAATGACGGGCATAGCACGGCGGCTTCCGAAACTTCACCGCAATTGCCGCAGCCGACGCAGTTGTTGTCGATCGCCGCAACCGGATCGTCCTTGAGCGGATCGTCGGTCTGCTTGACGGAGAGTGAGGGACAGCCGGACAATCTGATACAAGCGTGATCGCCGGTGCAGACGTCTTCGTCGACGCCGAAGCGTTCGCGCACCATGCGCATGCCGTCACGCACGGATTTCTGGAATAGCGGCTTCACCCGGCGCTGCTTGTTCAGCATGCACTCCGATGACGCGACAATAACCTTCGGACCGGCCTCTTTGGTGGCCAGCGCCTCGCGCAGCGTGTCGCGCATACGAGCGACATCATAAGTGCGATCGATATGACGGACCCATTTGACGCCGATGCCCTTGACCGCGTCGACAATGGTATTGTTGGTCGAGCGCTCCGCTTTCGCCGCACGCGAAGACATGATGTCCTGGCCGCCGGTCGCCGCCGAGTAATAATTATCGACCACCATGATGACGCCGTCCTGCTTGTTAAAGACGGCATTGCCGATGCTGGTGGCGAGACCGTTGTGCCAAAACCCGCCGTCGCCGAGGATCGAGATCGGACGCTTGTCGGCTTTGACGTTAAAGGCCGAGGCCGAAGCCGGACCAAGTCCATACCCCATGGTGGTGGCGCCGATATTGAACGGCGGTAGCGATGCAAACAGGTGGCAACCAATATCCGCTGAAATATTGTGCTCGCCCAAATCCTGCTGCATCAGCTTCATCGCGGCAAAGATCGGCCGCTCCGGACAGCCGACGCAGAAGCCCGGCGGACGTGGCGGCACCGTCTTGGCGAGCGTCTTCACCTTCGGATCGGCAAGCACGGCCGAAGCGTCGGGCGGCGGTGGCGCATTGCCGAGAAGCGGTTTGCCATACATTTCCAGAAACGCCTTGATGCCTTTAGTCACGACCGCGGGCGTATATTCGCCAGCCATCGGCAGCACGTCCTTGCCGGAAAGCTTGGTCTGAATGTCGCGGCGACGCAGGATCGTGTTGATCGCCTGCTCGATGAATTCGGGCTGTCCCTCTTCCACCATCAGGATCGCTTTTTTGTTGGCGGCAAAAGCGGCGACCTCGTCATCGACCAAGGGATAAGTGACATTGAGCACATGGATCGGCACCGTGGTCTCGCCATAGACGTCGGCGAGACCCAATTGCTGAAGTGAGCGCATCACCGAATTGTAAAAACCGCCTTGCACGATGATGCCGACATCGCCGGTTTCCGGACCGAAGAATTCGTTGAGTTTGTTTTCTTTGATGAATTTGACCGCGGCCGGCCAACGCTGCTCGATCTTCTCCCGCTCATGCAGATAAGAGGCGGGTGGCAGCACCACGCGCTCGGTGTCGCGGCGCGGCTTCTCTAGCGCTTCGCGCAAGGAAAAACTCGGCTTCTTGTTGTCTTTGGTCATGAAGCGGCCATGTACATGGCAGGCGCGGATACGAACTTCGAGCATCACCGGCGTGTGCGAGGCTTCCGACAGCGCAAAGCCGTCTTCGACCGCCTTCACGATCGACGGCAAATTGGGCCGTGGATCGAGCAGCCACACTTGCGACTTCATCGCATAAGGATGCGAGCGCTCCTGCATGATCGAGGAGCCCTCGCCGTAATCCTCACCGATAATAATGAGTGCGCCGCCGGTAACCCCGCCTGAAGCAAGATTGGCGATGGCGTCGGAAGCGACATTGATGCCGACCGGCGACTTGAAAGTCACCGCGCCGCGGATCGGATAATGCACCGACGCCGCCAGCATCGCAGCGGCGGCGGCTTCTGACGCTGAATTTTCGAAATGCACGCCGAGCTCATCGAGCACGTCTTTAGCGTCTGCCAACACATCCATCAGATGCGAAATCGGCGCGCCCTGGTAGCCGCCGACATAGGAGACGCCCGACTGCAACAGCGCCTTGGTGATGGCAAGAATGCCCTCGCCGCGAAATTCATCGCCATCGCCAAGTTTGAGATCGAGTACTTCGCGGGCAAAAGAGCGTTCGGCCATCATAGGTCTCCAGGGCCGGCAAGCACTGGCGGCAAAGAAAGCCGGCCACACGATATTTTGGGACCTTCCCGCCGATCTTGCAATGCATTGCAGGGTGCACGAAATGCCGAGCATCGCCCGAATCGGCCCGGACGCCGACTCTTTCCCGAATAAACGACTTCAAGCGGCTATGCCGCGTTTGCCTTGCCGAGCGCGGCGTTGACCCGCGGCATGACCTGCTCGGCCATCAACTGCATGGACCGACGATCGAGCGCAGGGTCGACACGGTCCATTCCGGCATAAACGAGTTCGCCAAAGTCGCCGATCTCCTCGCGCAAGGCCAGGATACGATCGGCGACTTGATTGGCTGTGCCGAAAATCATGCAGTTATCCATCACATAGTCCAATGTGATTTCGGCGTCGGGCTGTTCTTTGTGGCTCTTGAACATG
>DATBAD010000042.1:0-1908 GCA_036271715.1 Xanthobacteraceae bacterium | reverse complement strand
ACCAGCGTCATGCCGTGCTCGCTTTGCGTCACCAGCACCGCTTCGCAATCGGCAAGCTGCATGATCTCGTGCGCGCCGTCGGCGATGATCTTCTCGGAATCGAGCCGGCTGCGGGTCGCCTCGGCGAATTCCTTGCGATTGGGCTTGAGCAGCGTCGCGCCGCGATAGATCGCCAGATTGGCGCTCTTGGGATCGACGATGACGCGCTTGCCGAGTTTTCGCGCGGCGTCGATCACGTTGCGGATTACGCGCGCGGTCAGCACGCCCTTGGCGTAATCGGACAGCAGCACGATATCGACGCGCGGCAACAGCGGCATAATGGCGTCGATCAGTTTCTGCTCGACGGCAGCCGAAGCCGGCGCGGTCGATTCCCAGTCCGCGCGCAACATATGCGTGGAGAAATGTTCGGACACGAAGCGCACCTTTCGCGTCGTCGGCCGGCCGGGATCGCGGACCAGCACGCTTTCGATCAGGCGTTCCTGCGCCAGTTCGGCCTGCAATTTTTCGCCGGCATCGTCCTCGCCGATCAGCCCGACGAAGATGCAGCGCGCACCCAGCGAGGCGATGTTGCGTGCGACATTGCCGGCGCCGCCGACATCGATCTCGCTGCGCTGGACCGCGATGACCGGCGCGGGCGCCTCGGGCGAAATACGCGAAACCTCGCCATAAACAAATTCGTCGCGCATCAGATCGCCGATGCACAGCACGGTCTGGCGGGTCATCGCTTGCGACAGGGCGTCAAAATCGAACATCGGATCTCGTTATCTGTTGCGCCCTATCGAAAGCGATCGGGCTGATCGAGGAAGCCTTTGACGTAAGTACCAACAGCGTCTTCCAGCGCCGTGAACCCGCCATTATAGCCGGCGCGCTGCAACCGATCGACGTCGCTTTTCGTGAAATACTGGTAGCTGTCGCGGATCGACGCCGGCATATCGATATATTCGATATTCGGCGCCGCGCCGAGCGCGGCATAGGCTGCCAGCATCAGATCCCTGAAGCTGCGTGCCTTGCCGGTACCGACGTTGAACAACCCGCTGACCGAGGGCGTCGCCAACAGCCACATCATCACCCGCACGACATCGTCGACATAGATGAAGTCGCGGCGCTGGTCACCGTCGGCAATGCCCTCCCGGTGCGACTTGAACAACTGCACCTTGCGGCCGGATTTCACGTCGTCGAAACGCCGCGCCAGCACGCTCATCATGCTGCCCTTGTGATATTCATTGGGGCCGAACACGTTGAAGAACTTCAAGCCGACGCATTGCGGCGGCAGCTTTTCGTGTTTCGCGACGCGTTCGGCCACCGCCATATCGAACAGATGCTTGCTCCAGCCATAGAGGTTCATCGGCCGCAGCGTCTTCAGCGCCGGCAAAGAGGGATCGTCGACGAAGCCCTGTTCGCCGTCGCCATAGGTCGCCGCCGACGAGGCATAGATGAACGGGATCGCGTGAACCGTGCACCAGTCGAGCAGCCGCAGCGACAACCGGAAATTGGTCTGGATCACGAGGTCGCCATCGGTCGCGGTGGTTTCCGAGATGGCGCCGAGATGGATCACCGCATCGAGCCGGCGGCCGTTCAGCCAGGCCAGCAGCTCCGACGGCGGCAGGATGTCGGCGAGCTGGCGCTTGGCGAGGTTGCGCCATTTGCCGTCATGACCGAGCAGGTCGCAGACCGCGACGTCGGCACGGCCCGAATCATTCAGCGCCGCCACGACGTTCGATCCGATAAAACCGGAGCCCCCGGTCACCAGCAACATGAGAGGTCCCTGCCTGATTGCGTGTTGCCAGCTTTGCCTTAGTCGCGCCCGGCAGGCAAATTCGGTTGTGGAGCATAGTGAAGGCGGCGAAGCGGGGCGGCGTTTGACTTTACCCGCGGTGGCGGAGCGGTTACCGACAAGGCCGAATCACG
>DATBAD010000041.1:0-1502 GCA_036271715.1 Xanthobacteraceae bacterium | reverse complement strand
AACCACGCCGCCAAGGCTTCGTTCAGCACGTTTTCGACCACGGGGCGGACTTCCGAGGAAACCAGTTTGTCCTTGGTCTGCGAGGAGAATTTCGGATCGGGCACCTTGACCGACAGCACCGCGGTGAGGCCCTCGCGGCAGTCGTCGCCGGTCAGCGCGATCTTTTCGCGCTTGGCGATGGCGTCGGCATAGCCATTGACCTGACGCGTCAGCGCGCTGCGGAAGCCTGCCAGATGGGTGCCGCCGTCACGTTGCGGAATGTTGTTGGTGAAGCACAGCACGTTCTCATGATAGCTGTCGTTCCACCACAACGCCGCCTCGACCCCGATACCGTTCATCTCGGCATTGACCATGATCGGCGCGGGCACCATCGCCTTCTTGTTGCGGTCGAGATATTTGACGAATTCCTCGACGCCACCGTCGTAATGCATCGCCTCGCGCTTCTCGACCGCGTGGCGCATGTCGGACAATACGATATTGACGCCGGAATTCAGGAACGCGAGTTCACGCAGGCGGTGCTCGAGCGTTGCAAAATCATATTCGACATTGGTGAAGGTCTCTTTCGAGGCGAGGAACGTCACCTCGGTGCCGCGCTTGCCGTTGGCATCGCCGACCACCTGCAGCGGCGCCACCGCGTCGCCATCGGCGAACTCGATCAAATGCTCCTTGCCGTCGCGCCACACCCGAAGCTGCAATTTGCTCGACAGCGCGTTGACGACGGAGACGCCGACGCCGTGCAGGCCGCCGGAAACCTTGTAGGAATTCTGGTCGAACTTTCCGCCCGCATGCAGCTGGGTCATGATGACTTCGGCGGCGGAAATGCCCTCGCCCTTGTGGATGTCGACCGGGATGCCGCGGCCGTCGTCGCGCACGGTGACGGAGCCATCGGCGTTGAGCACGACTTCGACCGCCGTGGCGTGGCCGGCAAGCGCTTCGTCGATCGCGTTGTCGACGACTTCGTAGACCATGTGATGCAGGCCGGAGCCGTCATCGGTGTCGCCGATATACATGCCTGGCCGTTTGCGGACGGCATCGAGGCCCTTCAAAACCCGTATCGATTCCGCGCCGTATTCGACCGGAATGGAATGCTCAGTGTCGGCGGTGGTTTGCCGGGCTGGTTCTGTCATGTGAGGCCTTCGAGGATGTCCCGAATCAGCTGCGCAAAATCAGGCGCTGATTGGCTTATTTATGCCATGAAAGAGGCGATGCGCCTAGCGCAAAGGCTCTATCAACAAGTTATTGAATAAATGGGATTTTTTGATGGTTTTTCAAGGCGCCCGGAAGCCGATTCGGCAGCTTTGTAAAAGCATGATTCGGGCCCTCGTTTTGAGCTAGCGCCGGGACGCGATCCGGCCGTTTTCGACGTCGAAAATCTCGCCGGATGGGCCGATATCGGCGAAGGCCGCGGGGTCGGCGCCGGTCATCCAGACCTGGGCGCCGAGTTTGGCCAACTCGTCGAACAGCGCCTTGCGCCTGACAGGATCGAGATGCGCGACGACCTC
>DATBAD010000040.1:0-1641 GCA_036271715.1 Xanthobacteraceae bacterium | reverse complement strand
CCGATGGAGCCTTGCCGCATCAGCCCGTGTGACGGCCAGTGCCGGGATGTCGTCCAGCGCGGTCTCAACGGGCAAAAGCGCGTCGGCGAGGCTGCCCTCGCCAGACGCGGCTCTATCGCACAAAGCCTCCAACTGTTCCAGTGGAATCATGTCCGCCTCGCCGAACGGTCCGACCAGGGTCCGCCGCAGCGCGCTGATATGGCCGAAACAGCCGAGAAGCCGGCCGATATCGCGGGCCAGGGCCCGCACATAGGTTCCCTTGCCGCATTCGGCCTCGAATACCGAATTCTCATTATCTAATTGTTCTACAAGGGAAAAATGGTGAATCTCGACCGGGCGGGGCTTCAGTTCCACGATCTCGCCGTCGCGTGCCAGGTCATAGGCGCGCTCGCCCTGCACCTTGATCGCTGAATATTGCGGCGGGGTCTGCTCGATCACCCCGGTGAAGCGCGGCAGCAGGGCCAGAATGGCCTCGCTCGCGGGGCGCAACTCGCTGGCTTTGACCACCCGGCCCTCGGTATCGTCGGTGTCGCGTTCCTCGCCCCAGGTCACCGTGAAGCGGTAGCGCTTGCGGCCGTCCATCACGAACGGAACGGTCTTGGTGGCTTCGCCGAGCGCGATCGGCAGGCCGCCGGAGGCGAGCGGATCGAGGGTGCCGGCGTGACCGGCGCGCTTGGCCTGGAACAGCCGTTTCACGACCGCGACCGCATGCGTCGAGGTCATTCCGATCGGCTTGTCGAGCACCACCCAGCCATGGACGTCGCGCTTGTCGCGGCGCGGCTGGTTGTTCGGACGCGGCTGCTTGCCCGAGCGCGCATGCGGCTCGCCGTGACGGGCGTCAGGCGAAATATTTTCTTCAACGCCGCTCGAAGCGCCGATCGGCGCCTCGATTATGTTGTTTGCAGTGGTCACAATGATCAGCTTTCGTCCGAATCGGGTGCGAGGTCGCGTTGCACCGCAGGTGTTCGCAGTAATTTCTCTATTCGTTCCGCTTCATCGAATCGGTCGTCGGCGTGAAAGCGAAGATCAGGCGCAAATTTCAGGTTAACGCGTCGCGCGACTTCGCCGCGCAGGAACTTCTTGTTGCGATCGAGCGCCGCGATCACGACCTCGGTGTCGCGTCCGCCGAGCGGCATCACGTAGACCGTCGCCAGCTTGAGATCGGGCGACATCCGCACTTCTGGAATGGTGATGATATGGCCTTCGAGGTCTTCATCATGCACGCTGCCTTGCGAGAGGATGTCGGCTATCGCATGACGCACGGTTTCGCCGACGCGCAACTGGCGTTGCGAGCCGCCGGGGGCGGAGCCTTTTCTGTGATGGCCGGGCATCTTGGTCCTTCGAAAAAAGCCGTCATGGCCGGGCAAAAGTAGTCGCAGACTACGTAGACTTGTCTGCGTTCCCGGCCATCGACGTCTTTCGAGCTGATATGTTTCTAAGTCGTGGATGCCCGGGACAAGCCCGGGCATGACCGTGAATGATGCTGATCTTGCGAAGCTATAAGGCTCGAACTTATAGACTGCGCTGGATCGTTTCTACGCGATAGCACTCGATGACGTCGCCGGCACGCATATCGCCGTAGTTCTCGAATGCCATGCCGCATTCCTGGCCGGAGGCCACTTCCTTCACTTCGTCCTTGAA
>DATBAD010000039.1:0-24753 GCA_036271715.1 Xanthobacteraceae bacterium | reverse complement strand
CGGCTTGGTGAATGCTCTCCTCACCGGCGAAGTCGACTCCGGCTGGTCCGGCATTCCGAATGTCGTGTCGCTGATCAAAACCGGAAAATTGCGCGCGCTCTGCGTCAGCGTCTTGCAGCGCGACGAGTCGCTGCCCGACGTGCCGACCTGTGACGAACTCGGCTACAAGGGCTTCGACGTTGCCACCATGCTTGGCCTGCAAGCCGCTGCCGGCACGCCGGCGCCGATTGTCGCCAAGCTTCAGGGCGCGGTCGCGAAAATCCTGCGTGGGCCCGAGATCGCGGCGGCTCAAGGCGATCGGCATCCACGTGGCCGAGAACGGCAGCGCGGCCTACGCGAAGTTCATGCAGGACGATCTCGATCGCTACACCAAGATCGTCGAAGAGAACCATCTGCAAATAACGAAGTGAGGCAGGCGACCCGATTCAAACACTCGCTTTTCATTTAGGTACGCGTGTGTGTGTGCGCGCCTGTGCGATTGTTTTAATCAAAGGAGCCCTGGCAGTGTCCGCTTCATCCCAAAGCGGACATCGATCAGGACGAGCGGCACAATGCTTCGTCTAAAAAGCCAAGGTCAAGTCAAGCCGGCATTCGCACGAACTGTGCGCCGATCGCGATAGGCGGATGATGCTTCGGCTGCTGACCAAATGGCTGCTCCCAATAGCACGAGATCCTTGATCAAAAAACCGCTCCCACGGGCATCTAGGCCGGGCGTTGTAAAAAGAAAACTAAGCGTATTCACCATCGCAAACGCCGCCATGAGACCACCAATAACGGATAAACGAGGTGCCACAGGCCGAAGAGCGATAAGTATTCCAGTGACAATCTCGATCGTACCAATCAGCGCGTTGCCACCTTTGGGGCCCAAAAGCGGGTCAACCCAGAACAACAACAGGCTATGAGCCGTCCAAGCCTCCACGCCTGTTACGTTTGCCCCGATAAATTTGTAGATGCCAAACCGCAGAAATATAAAAGCCAAACCGTAACGTAGAATCGCGGTGCCAACCCAATGAAGGCGCCCCTCCCAAATTGGATCAAACATTGACTTCCCATCCCCGCTTTCGTTTCTTTGGAATTGTAGTCAAATCTTTTCTGAGCTGTAAAGGACACATTGACTCCGACGATGGTCCTGAGTTTTTGGGCAAGGTCGCGCTGCAGGAGTTACAACGCGCAGCCCAATATTTCGCTTGGCTGGATCGTGAACCGAAATGCCGACCACGCAAGATGGCGATCGGAAGCATTATTTTGACAGCCTCATTCAATCACCTCATCGGCGCGACCTAGCAGTGACAGTGGTACATCGATGCTAAGCGCCTTGGCGGTTTTGAGGTTGATGACCAGTTCGACTTTCGTCGCCTGTTGCACGGGCAAATCAGCCACCTTTTCTCCCTTCAGAATGCGGGCTGTATAAAGCCCGCTCAGACGAAATACTTCGGCCAGATTGGCTCCATAGCTGAGGAGGCCGCCGGCAGCCGTAAACTCGCGATACTGATAAATCGTTGGCACCATGTGGCGCAGCGCTAAAGCTGCGAGTTGGTCATAGCGAGTATTAAAGTAGGCATCGGGACCAATAATAAGTCCACCCGCGCCGGCTTGAACCAACGCGGCGAACGCGCCTTCGATCTCACTCTCCGTGCTCGCGCGAAGGATATGAAGTTGTAGTCCGAGCTTGGCGGCCGCTGGTTCCAGCTCGCGCAATTGTGGATCGGCTTGTGCGGGACTCGTTGGGTTGACGAGCACGGCAAAGCTTTTAACCTTCGGCACCAGTTCGTGGAGTAGCTCAAGGCGCTTCGGCCCGACCTCCTCGTTCAAGCCTGTCACCCCTGTCAGATTGCTATTGGGGTGGCCCAGGTTGGAAACCAAGCCTAGCTCGATCGGGTTGCCTGCGACGAAAAATACGATCGGGATACTGGAGGTCGCGGCTTTGGCGGCGAGTGTCGCGGGCGTGCTTCCGGGCGTGGCAATTACGGCGACGTGTTGACTAACGAGTTCGTTCGCCATCTGGGGCAACCTCTCGTATCGTCCATCCGCCCAGCGATATTCAATTCTGACATTTTTCCCATCGGCATAGCCCGCCTGCCGCAAACCCCGAATGAACTCGGCGACGAACAAAGCATATGTGTTGGCGGATGCGCCGTGGAGAAAGCCAATCACCGGCGTCGGCGTCTGCTGCGCTTCCGCTGCCAGCGGCCATGCCGCCGCTGCGCCGCCCATCAATGAAATGAACTCGCGACGCCGCATGCCTCCCCCTTAAGCTCAGTACCAAGGCATCGTAACGGGTTCCGCCGGTGCACGGGAAGTGGTCAGCCATGTCCGCTTTGGGTCATTAGCAGACATCGCCAGCTCTTTGGCCAATGTCCGCTTAGTGCCAAGAGCAGACCCGCCCAACAGGCTCCATCTCCCGCGAGTGTCAGCTCTGGGTCAAAGACAAGCGCCCATTTTTTTTGACGCTCGCTAGAGGCATTGCCGCTTGACTCATTATAAATATACATGTGTATGTATATATATGAGTTTGAATTCTTCAGTATTCCAGGCTCTTGCCGATCCGGCGCGGCTTCGCATTCTTGAAGTCATGAGGTCTGGCGAATGCGCTGTGGGGCAAATCGTCGAACGGATGGACATTCGCCAGTCCGGAGTTTCGCGACATCTGCGCATTCTGACCGAAGCCGGAATCGTGCAAGCCCGCCGCGACGGGCAGAAACGCCTGTATTCGCTGCGAAAAGATGGCTTCGACCAAATCGAGGCCTGGGTAAGCGAGTATCGACGTCATTGGGAAGCCAGGCTTGATCGGTTTGGCACTGCGCTCGAAAAACGTCGCACTCACGCAAGGAAAAAAGCCCGGGAGAATTCATGATGGTGACAGGCGGCGTTGCGCGAGCCCAGTTTTCTATTCACCGCCTCTACTCCGCTTCCATCGATGAGGCGTGGGCACTCTGGAGCACGAAGTCCGGCATCGAATCTTGGTGGGGTCCCGAGGGATTCGAGGTTGCGGTCACTTCCCTCGACTTTCGTAACGGCGGCGAACTCATCTACCAGATGACGGCCACAGCACCGGAACAGGTAGCCTTCGTGAAGCGGTTCGGCATGCCGCGGACGACCGAGTGCAAGGTCTCCTACGTCGAGGTCTCGCCGCCTAGCCGCTTGGTCTACAAGACGTTGACTGATTTCGTCCCCGGCATTGAGCCCTACGAAGTCGCGACCGTCGTCGAATTAGCTCAGACGCGCGACGGCGTGAAGATGGCAATCACTTTCGACGCCATGCACGACGACGTTTGGACTGAGCGCGCCCGAGCCGGTCACGAAAGTCAAATGCGTAAGCTTGACACCCACTTCACAGCAAGAAGCAGGACGGCGCGCTCGTGAAACTTTGGCTCGCAAGCGCCGGAGCGATTGCTGTCGGCTTCTTGGTCACAGCGTTGGCCTCGACCGGCTCAGATGCCGTGATGCACGCTACTGGTGTTTTCCCGGACACGCCTCGCGAAATGTCGCATTCGCTCTTCGCGCTAGCCGCCGCCTATCGCACGCTATTCACGATCACCGGCGGCTTTGTGACGGCGAGGCTCGCGCCGTGATTGGAAGTCGCCGATGATCGTAATTCACGATTTTCCAGGCGGTGCGCGTGGATTGAGGGTGACGTGGTTGTGTGAGGAAATGGGGCTTGCCTACGCGATGGTTCCCGTCGGCTTTCCGACTGATAGCAGGTACCGCTCGCTTAATCCCTTCGGTACCGTTCCATTCCTGCAAGACGGCAGCGTATCGATGTCCGAGTCCATAGCGATGTTGTTTTACATCGCCCAGAAGTACGGTCCGACCGACACTCTGCCGTCGGAGGACGACGATCGTTATGCGAAAGTGCTTCAATTTGCCTTGTTTGGGGAGGCGACCTTGTCGTCACCAATGACGCCGCTCCTTGCTGAGCGCTTCGGTGCGCCGAACGAGCACAAACGAAATTGGTCTGCTGTTGGCATTGAGTCGCGTGTCAGGAATGGCGTCGACATTTTAAGCGATCAACTCGACGACATTGAGTTCCTCGTGGGAAGCTCTTTGACTTTGGCCGACATTTCAGTCGTCACGGCGCTTCAAATCTGGAGGAGAGCTCTCGGTCAGGGCATATCCCCGTCGTTGCAGAGATACTGCGAGCGGCTGCAGGAGCGACCGGCATACAAACGCGCACTTGCGATGCATACGAAAGCCTAAGCGGTCGATGTCCGCTTTGGGCCATTAGCCCACATAGCCAGCCTCTCGTCCTAAGTCCGCCACGTGCGAAGAGCGGACATCAGCAGCCTCATTCAATCACCTCGTCGGCGACCACTAGGAGGTTGTGTGGAACTTCGAGGCCGAGAGCGGCCGAAGTCTTCAAATTGATGACCAGCTCAAATTTAGTCGCTGCTTGCACCGGCAGATCGGCCGGTTTGCTGCCTTTTAATATCCGATCGACATAACCTGCGGCTTCTCGGTACTCGTCGACGATATCCGGTCCATAAGAGGCAAGGCCGCCGTTCGTCGCAAAAAAGCGAAGCGGGTAAACTGCAGGCAAATGGTAGCGCGCCGCAGCCGCAAGAATTGGTCCGCGTGCCGCGATATTCTCCGATGTCCTGAGCACAATCAGTCCGCCATCGGGCAAGCGTGCGAACTCGGCGACGTTACGGTCGATTGCGTCGGCGTCATTCACATTAATGAAGCTGACTTGCACTCCAAAAGAGGGTGCGGCCGTCTTGATGGCGTCGGTTTATCCTTTTGCGCCAACATTGCTTGGCTCCTCAAAAACGGCCACCCGGTTCACTCTTGGAGCAAGCTCTTCAGGAGCTCTAGCCATTTTGGGCTCATATTGTATTCTGCCGAGGAAAATCCGGTGACATTGCCACCCGGGCGCGCCAGACTTTCGACGATCCTGAGCATGACTGGGTCAGTGACCGCCGCGAATACCACCGGAATAGTATGGGTTGCCTGCTGCAGCGCCATGACGCTCGGGGGGTGCGTTGGCTATGATGACGTCGGGGGCAAGCGCAACCATTTCCGCCGCATTTTTCTTCACAATTTCGGTGTCGACGCCGAAGCGATATTGGCTTCTGAAATTCTTGCCTTCGGTCCAACCCAATTCGCCCAGAGCTTTCGCGAATGCGTCGATGCGGCGCTTAGCTTCCGGATCGCCATCGGTAAGATTCATCAGCATACCGATCTGCCGCATCGGCGCGACCTGTTGCCCGCGCGCGGCAACCGGCCACCAAGATACCGACGCAGCGATTCCTTTAATTAAATCCCGCCGTCTCATAGCTGTCCCAACGCTCAGGACTGGACCTGCAGCGGAGCAAGATAGCACATCGTAAGTAAGCCGCCGATCTCCACTAAGCCCTTGATTGCTGACATTAGTCCTGGAATGTACCGGTCAGCGGCGTGGCGTTTGTGAATTCATGCCCGGGCGCAATTGGAGCTACGCGGGTCGCCGCAGATCGACGACTGCTGGTTTCTAACAGTCGTGTGTCTAGGGTAGTATTCTGCCGGAACTGTTAGTTTGCGTTGCGGAGCAGGCAGGAGTGAAATTTTCCCACCGAAGACAATTCATTCATTTGGTTGCGAGCGCTGCCGCGCTTCCCGCCCTGTCTTGCATTGCGTCGGCACAAACCTATCCGTCACGTCCGATCCGCTGGGTCGTGCCCTATCCCCCTGGCGGCCCGGCGGACATACTCGCTCGCTTCGTAGGCCAGCCTCTCTCGGAGAGAGCAGGTGTGGCGGTGGTTGTCGAGAATCGCCCAGGCGCCAGTGGAAACCTCGGAACGGAGGATGTGGTTCGTGCGCCGCCGGACGGCTATACGCTTCTGCTCGTTACGGCGGCTAACGCCGTCAACGTATCATTATTTCCGTCGCTCAATTTCAATTTCGTCCGGGATATTGCGCCTGTCGTTGGACTGATCCGCACCCCTCTTGTCATGGAGGTAAACCCAACATTTCCTGCAAACACAGTTGCCGAATTCATCGCTTTCGCAAAAGCCAATCCGGGAAAGCTTAACATGGCGTCGTCGGGCCTCGGCACGCCGCAGCATGTCTCGGGCGAACTGTTTAAAATGATGACTGGCGTGGAAATGACACACATTCCTTTTCGTGGCGTAGCACCAGCGCTCACTGCTTTGATGGGGAACCAAGTTCAGGTGATGTTCGACACCACACCTGGTTCGATAGCGCATATCAAGGCTGGAAATCTGAGGCCGCTCGGAGTTACGACGAGCGAGCGCGCGTTAGCGTTGCCAAATGTGCCGACAATCAGCGAGACCTTACCGGGCTACGAAGCGAGTGGATGGTATGGAATCGGCACGCAACGTGAAGTTCCAGTGGAGATCGTTGGCAAACTAAATCAACAAATGAACGGCATCCTCAGCGATCCCAAAGTGAAAGATCAACTTGGCGAGCTGGGCGCGGTAGTGATCGGTGGATCGTCTGAAGAATTCAAAAATCTGATCGAGGTGGAGACTGAGAAATGGCGGAAGGTCGTACAGTTCGCAGGACTTAAGCCGGAGTAATTCGGGAACACGCCCCGGCGCGATTGGAGCTACGCCGGCCGCCACAGATCGGTGAGCGGGCCTTGCGGACCAAACACCGGATCAAACGCCGGCGGCGGCACCTTTGGAATCGTGGTGAGCGCTTTTTGATGCTCGTCTTTGCTGCCGCGGCAGAGATTATATTTGCCGCTCGGCGGATAGGCGCCGATGACGACAAGGTTCGGCGTTTCGCGCAAGCGCTGATGTCCGGTGCCCGCAGGCAGGATCACGACATCGCCGGGCTGGACTTCGATCTCTTCGCCATGCTCGCCGCCGAAGCGCACAGTGGCGCGGCCGCGGGCGATGCCCATCACTTCATGGATCATCGAATGATAATGCGCGTAGGGATAGATGCCGTTCCGCCACATGCCGCCCCAGCCATTCGACGCGAAGGCTTTTTCGATCACGTCTTCCGGATTGGGCGAGCCGGCGAGATTGATGCCGCCGCGATAGAGGATGAGCGGCCAATGCGGATGGTTCGGAATAACGCCGTCGTCGAAAAATTGGTAGGTGATGGCATCGGGCATTTCGTTTTGGCTCAGCAGGCTAAAAGTGAGCGCAACGCTTCACTCGGCGTCTTATTTGGCCTCGCGCATGATGCCGACAAAACGTTTAAACAATAAGTGACTGTCGCGCGGGCCGGGCGAAGCCTCCGGGTGATACTGCACCGAGAACACCGGCCGGTCTTTGAGCGCGATGCCGCAGTTGGATCCGTCGAACAGCGAGACATGCGTTTCGGTCGCATTTTTCGGCAGCGTCGCGCGATCCACCGCGAAGCCGTGATTCATCGAGGTGATCTCGACCTTGCCGGTAGTGAGGTCTTTCACCGGATGATTGGCGCCGTGATGGCCCTGATGCATTTTCAGGGTCTTGGCGCCGACGGCGAGGCTCAGCATCTGATGGCCGAGGCAGATGCCGAACACCGGCCTCTTTTCGATCAGCGTACGGATCACCGGCACGGCATAGACGCCGGTCGCCGCCGGATCGCCTGGTCCGTTAGAGAGAAATACGCCGTCGGGCTTGAGCGCAAGAATGTCTTCGGCCGACGTTGTTGCCGGCACCACCGTCACTTTGCAGCCATTGCCGGCAAGTTGGCGCAGGATGTTGCGCTTGATGCCATAGTCGATGGCGACGACATTGAATTCCGGATTGGTCTGCTGGCCGTAGCCTTTGCCCCATTCCCATGGCGTCTCGTCCCAAGTGAAACGTTGGCCGCTGGTGACCATCGGCACAAGGTCCATGCCGACGAGTCCGGGCCACGCCTTGGCTTCAGCTTTAAGCGCATCGAGATCGAAGCGGCCCGACGGCTCGTGCACGATCACGGCATTGGGCATGCCCTTTTCGCGGATGAGCGCGGTGAGTGCGCGAGTGTCGAGACCGGCGAGCCCGATCACGCCGCGACTTTTCAGCCAGGCATCGAGATGACGCGTCGCTCGATAGTTCGACGGCTGTGTGATCGCCGAATGCAGCACCACGCCGCGCGCGCCGGGAGTCGCTGCAAGATTGACGGTCTCGATGTCCTCGTCGTTGGTGCCGACATTACCAATGTGAGGAAAAGTGAAAGTGATGATCTGCCCGGCATAGGATGGATCGGTGAGGATCTCCTGATAGCCGGTCATCGCGGTGTTGAAGCAGACTTCGCCGACCGCATGCCCGGCAGCGCCAAGCCCCATACCCTCAAGCACGGTGCCGTCCGCCAGCACCAGAAGCGCTGTCGGCTTCGGCTCGTCCCAGATCGTCGCCTGGGAGGCTTTGGGTTGTGTCAGCATCGGCAAGGGCCTAAATCATGCGCTTCGTAATCTTGCCCCGCCCCAATTGCGAGAGGCCTTAGCCGTGTTACGCGAGGATATCAACAGCGCCCTGAAAGAGGCGATGAAAGCGGGCGAAGCCCGCCGTGTGTCGACATTGCGTCTGATCAACGCCGCCATCCTCGCTCGTGAGACCAGCGGCCCTGAGCGCATCAAGCTGAACGATGCCGACATCGTCGACGTCATGGGCAAGATGGTGAAGCAGCGCCAGGAATCGTTCGAAATCTACGAAAAAGCCGGGCGTGCCGAGCTTGCTGCGCAGGAGCGCGAGGAGATCGAGATCATCTCCGCCTATCTGCCGAAGCAGATGTCCGACCTCGAAGCGGCCCACGAGATTTCGGCGATGATCAAGGAGATCGGCGCCGAGACGCTCAAGGACATGGGCCGCACCATGGCGGCGCTCAAGCAGCGCTTCGCCGGCCGGATGGATTTCGGCAAAGCCGGTGCGCAAGTGAAAAAGGTCCTCGGCGGCGGTTGAACTAAATCCCCTGTTTCGAGCGACTTATGGGTCTGGCGCCTATCGCGCGTCGGCCGTTTTGCGAACTCCCTTTAAGTCCGGCATCGAGGCAGGGTCACGACTATGAGCAAATGGCGATGCGGATTCGGCCTTATCGCGCTCGTTCCGCTCTTGTTCGTGCTGGCGCCGGATATGGCCTCGGCCCAAGGTTCGGTGCAAGACCGCGCCGCGCCCAATTGGCCATGCCTTGGTCGGTCGAACCTCCCCTGGGACGAGCAGATTACGCGCTGCAGTGAAGCGATGGACTCGCCGAAGCTTACCGACAAGGAACGTGCTGGCTTTCTGGTCAACCGCGGCGTTGCCCACAAGGGCAAGGGCGAACTCGATCTGGCGCTCGCCGATTACAACGAAGCCGCCCGTCTCGATCCGGGCGGCGCCAGTGTCTTCAACAATCGCGGACTGATTTATCAGGCCAAGGGCGATCCTGATCGTGCGCTGGCCGATTTCAACGAGGCGATCCGGCTCGATCCACATGACGCGGCCGCCTTCAACAACCGCGGTAGCTTCTATCAGAAGACCGATTTCGACCGCGCCATCACCGACTACAGCGAAGCGATACGGCTTGCTCCCGATCACGCTTTCGCCTTTACCAACCGCTGCCGCGCCTATGCGACGAAACGCGATTTCGCGCACGCGCTTGCGGACTGCGATCAGAGCATCAAGCTCGATCCGAACGACTGGCGCCCCTTCGAGCTGCGCGCCGGTATCGAAGACGCGCAAGGCAACACGTTCCGCGCCATCGACGACTATTCGCAAGCCTTTCGCCTCAATCCGCAAGACGTCCGGGCGCTGTATTGGCGCGGCAGGGCGAAAGCGAAACTCGACGACAAGTCGGCCGACGCCGATATCGTGGCAGCGAAGAAGATCGATCCCAATGTTGCACATCCGACGATGACGCTCGCAGAGCTGCAGAAAATTTGTCAGAGGCTTGACGGCGACTCCGGCATCACGGCCTGCAACTTCGTGCTCGGCGATACGCTCGACGACAATTCCGCGCTCAACCGCCGTGGCAGCCTGTATCGCGCGGCCGACAAACCCGATTTCGCGCTCGCCGATTTCAATCATGCGATCGCGCACGATCCGAAGGATGCCGCGGCCTATACCAATCGCTGCCTCGTCTATTGGGACAAGAAGGATTTCATCCGCGCTCTCAGCGATTGCAACACCGCAATCTTGATCGATCCGAGCGACGCCGGCCGATTCAATGCACGCGGCCTGGTCTATCAGGCAAATGGCGATCTCGACCGGGCGCTTACCGACTACAACAAAGCAATCGAGCTCAATCCGAAAGACGTCGCCGACTATTTCAATCGTGCGACCATCTACAAGCAAAAAGGAGATCTCGATCGCGCGCTTAACAACTACAATGACGTGATTGCGCTCAATCCTAATGACAGCGATGCCTATCGCCGCCGCGGCGCTATCTACCAGGACAAGGGCGATACCAAGAACGCAACGGCCGATTACGACACCGCCGACAGGCTCGGGCTCCTCTCGCTTTCCAAAACCGGCTCGGTTCAGTAAAACCGCGGCACGATCCTGTCATCAGCGGATAAATCATTATGTCGTCTTGCCTGGTGCGCGGCCTGCGCAGCGTCGAACTTGTCGTCAGCAACCTTGAAGAAGCAGCGAATTTTTACGAGACGGTGTGGAATCTCACGCCGGTGGAAAGCCGTAACGACTCGCGCTTCTTTCGCGGCACCGCGCGTTACCATCATCAGATCGGGCTACACCTAGGGGCAAAGCCCGCGGTCGTGCGGCTCGTCTTCGATGTCGGCGATCGGGCCGGTGTCGATACCCTGCACAAGGCTGTTGTTGCGTCAGGCGTCAAAGCAACAGCCCCGGCCATGCTGAAGATTGCCGGCGGTGGTTATGGCTTCGGCTGCAAGGATCCCGACGGCCGCAATCTCGCTTTCGTTTGCGAAGCTGCCGACCACAAGGACACGGCTGACCAAGCCGATCGTCCGCGTTACATCGTCCACGCCAATCTCAATGCGGTGAATTTCGACGCGAGCCTTGCCTTCTTCACTAAGGTCCTTGGCATGCGTCTCATCGACGACAATGCGCCGCTGTGGTTCCTGCATTGCGACAATTCCGATCATTGCTCGGTGGTTTTGGCCAAGACCAATCAGCCGACCCTCAATCACATCGCATTCGACATGCCAGACTTCGACTCGGTGATGCGCGGCATGGGGCGGATGAAAGACAATGGCTATCCGATCGAATGGGGGCCGGGGCGCCACGGGCCGGGGAATAATGTCTTCGCTTATTTCTGCGGTCCCGACGAAGTGCCGCTCGAATATTCCTTTGACGTGCTCCAAGTCGACGACAGTTATCAGCCGCGGCCGTCGAGCTATTGGAAATTCGCGCCGGGCCGCTCCGACCAATGGGGTATTACTCAGCCACGTTCGGCGCGCTATTACCGGGTACAGCGGCTGTTCGGCTACACCGCCGATGGCCATATGATCGGGTGACGAGACATTGTAACGCAGATTTGGCGCCGCAGATTCATCGCGCGATGTCGCGCGCGTGCTACGCAAAGTGCTAGACTTGTTGCCAATAAGATCGTTCGAGGGAGAAACCCGTGCGCCGCTTCGCTTTATCTCTAGCCGTCATCACCGTCGCGTTTGCCGTATCAGCATTCGGCGCGAAAGCCGACGAGTGGCCGAACCGCCCGATCAAAGTGCTGACCACCACAAGCCCGGGCGGCATCAGCGACGTGTTCATGCGCGCGCTTGCGGAAAAGCTCGGGCCGAAACTCGGCCAGCCATTGGTCATCGAGAACCGGCCCGGCGGCATGCAGAATATCGGCGCGCGCGCGTGCCAGGATGCGACGCCGGACGGCTACACGATCTGCATCATCAATGCCGATCCGCTGATCTACAATCAGTTCCTGCTCAAGGAGATGCCGTTCGATCCGGTGCACGGTCTGCAGCCGATCACCAAACTGTTCGATCTCCTGCATGTGCTGGTGGTCAATTCCAATCTGAAAGTGAAAACCGTTCCCGAACTTGTCGCGCTGTCCAAGGCGCAACCCGGCACGCTGTCTTATCTGACGCCGGGCGCGCCGATGGTGCTTTATATGGAAACGCTGAAGAAGCAGCAGGGCGCCGACTGGGTACGTGTGCCGTTCAAGGGCGGCGGTGAAGCGGTCAATTCGATCCTCTCAGGCTCGACGCCGATCGGTCTCTTCGGCGAAGGCAATGTGATCGGCCAGCTACGGGCCGGCACTATGACGCCGCTTGTCATGCTCAACAATATCCGCTCGCCGAACTTTCCGTCGACGCCGACGCTGGAAGAGATCGGCTACAAGGGGCCGCCGTCACGCGGCTGGTACGGACTATTCGCTCCGGCCGCCACGCCACGGCCGATCGTCGATCGTATCGCCAAGGAAACCGCAGCGATCGTCGCCGATCCGGAATTTTCGCAGAAGCAATTGAAGGATAGGAGCCTGGTCGGCGCCTCCAGTTCGCCCGACGCCTTCGCCAAAGAGATCGCCGAAGACCGCGCGGTAGCCGAGAAGGTCGTCAAAGACGCCGGCATGTCGCCGGAGTGAGACCTTTTTTCGGGGTATTGGCGTTGGCCGGCGAGATCGGCCCGTAGCTTTGCCGCGTCCCGGAATGACGGCCTGTGCGCTCCTGTGGATAACTGGGACAAGGCGGCTTAGCAGCCCCGCCAAGAAGCCGCCGCCCACGAGCGCCATATATTAAGAGAGCTCATCCGCTAGGCTTCCGAATCACCATGCGATTCACGCCGCAATTCCTTGACGAGCTGCGGGCACGGCTTCCGGTTTCGGAAGTCGTTGGCCGGCGCGTCAAGCTGCGCAAAGCCGGGCGCGAATGGAAAGGCCTGTCGCCTTTCAACCAGGAGAAGACGCCGTCCTTCTTCGTCAACGACCAGAAGGCGATGTGGTTTGATTTCTCCTCCGGCAAGAACGGCAATATTTTCGATTTCCTGATGCTCACCGATGGCGTGAGTTTTCCGGAAGCGGTCGAGCGGCTCGCCAATGAGGCCGGTGTGCCGCTGCCGGTGATGACACGTGAAGCGGCGCAATACGAAGAGCACCGGAAGACGCTCAATGACGTCGTCGAGATCGCGGCGAAATTCTTTGAATCGACGCTGGCTGCAAAAAATGGCGCGCGCGGCCGCGGCTATCTGCTCGATCGCGGTATCGCGCCCGCGACACAACTGAAATTCCGTCTCGGCTACGCGCCCGCCGATCAATACGCACTCAAAGAACATCTCGGCGCCGCCAAAATCTCGGTCGAGGATATGGCCGAGGCCGGCCTTGTAGTCACCGGTGACGACATCCCGGTGCCGTATGATCGCTTCCGCGACCGCGTGGTATTTCCGATTTCCGATTGGCGTGGCCGGGTGATCGCTTTTGGCGGTCGCGCGCTGGAGAAAGAAGTCTCCGCCAAATATCTCAACTCGCCGGAGACGCCGCTTTTTCACAAAGGCGGCACGCTCTACAACATCGCCGGAGCCCGCAAGGCCGCGCATGACGGCGCGCGCGTCATAGCGGTCGAAGGTTATGTCGACGTCATCGCCATGGTCACTGCGGGCTTCGAGGGAACGGTGGCGCCGCTTGGCACCGCGCTCACCGCGGATCAATTGGCGTTGCTTTGGCGCATGGCCGATGAGCCGATCTTGTGTTTCGACGGCGACGAAGCCGGCCGCCGCGCTGCCTATCGCGCGCTCGATCTGGCGCTGCCGCTGTTAAAGCCCGGCAAAAGCCTGAAACTCGCGACTCTGCCGGACGGACAAGACCCCGACGATCTCGCCCGCTCCGGCGGCCGCGAGGCGATCGACGATGTGCTCAATGCCGCCCGGCCGCTTGCGCATATGCTGTGGCAGCGCGAGAGCGAGGCTGGAGCCTTCGACACGCCGGAGCGCCGCGCCGCGCTTGAAGCGCGCATCAATGAAGTCACGGCCGGCATAGGCGATGAAACCGTGCGGCGTTACTACCGGCAGGATTTTTCCGAGCGGCTGCGCGGCATGTTCGCGCCGCAACGTTTCTCATCCGGCGATGGCGGACGCCGGCCTTACGGGCAGCAAAATTTTGCGCGGCAGAATGGCGGCCGCCCAAGTTTTGGAAGTTCAAGTTTTGGCGGTTCGAGCTTCGGCGGCGGCGGCATGCGCCGCGCGCAGCAAGCGACGTTGCCCGCGCCGCTCCAACGCGATGAAAAATACGTTGCGGTGAGCCCACACTTTGCGGACAGCGCGCTGCATCGCGGCCATCGCGCATCGATCCCGCGCCGTGAAGCGCTGATCCTGCAGGCCGCGCTCAATTATCCGTGGCTCTTACACGATCACCTCGAGGAACTCGCCGAGGCCGAGTTCCGCCACACCGACACGCAGAAGCTCAAAGGCGCGCTGATCGACGTCTTCGCCCATCACTTCGCCGACGATTTCGACCGCGAGCATGAGGGCGAGGAACGCCAAGCGCTCGCCGCCGAACTTGCCCGCCGCGGCTTCGCCGAACTTCTCACCCGCATCGAGCGCACCATCACCACGCATTCGGTATGGGCGGCGCGGCCGGATGCGGCGCAGGCCGATGTTTTAATGACGTGGAAGCAGCTCGTTGCCTTGCATCGGCAATGGCATTCCCTAACTAGGGAACTACGAGAGGCCGAGGCGGCGCTCGGCCAGGACAACACCGAAGCCAATTACGCGCGGTTGCGCGACGTCAAAGCGAGGCTCTCCTCGCTTGATGGAACCGAGGCCCTGATCGAAGGCTTCGGTGCTTCTTCGGGTCGAACGAGCCGGCCGGTCTAGGCTTTAAAGGATAGGGGCGCGGTGCAGGCTCAAAAACGGGCTTGCCCCGCGCGAAAAGTCCTGGATTCCTCTGAATCCTGGACTCATGGCGCAGCAAGGGATTAAGAGGTCGCCCACGCTGTTAAGGTTAGTCGGAGCTTAACGGAGTTCCGGCTAAGGATTTGACCTCGATTCGGCCGGCGCGGCCCGGATTCTTCCAGTGAATCCAAGGCAGCGCTGGCGTTTCGGCCGTCGGCAGGTAGCTTGCGGCCCAAAAACAAGGGATTTGGATCGCCGGATCCAGGTCCCACAGGTCGGTCCCGCCAGGGGGTGCAGGTCTCGAATACCGAGACTCACACCATAGGGTAGGGGACCACGGTGCGGCGTTATCAGCGTGCGCCCCCTTTGGAGACGAGATGATGGCATCGAAGAGCGCGGCAGCAACCAAGACCCCCCCGGCCAAAGCCAAGGTCGTTCGTCCGAACGGGGCGGCTCCCACGCCTAAGGATGCCGAGACAGGCGAAAAAGACGCTCCGGAAACCGCGGATGCGCCGCCGTTGCTCGATCTCTCCGACGCTGCCGTCAAGAAGATGATCAAGCAGGCGAAGAAGCGCGGCTACGTCACCTATGAGCAGCTCAATGCCGTGATGCCGTCCGAGGAAGTCACCTCGGAGAAGATCGAAGACATTCTCGCGATGATGAACGAGATGGGCATCAACGTCGTCGAGAATGAGGAAGCCGAGAACGACGAAGAGGAAGACGACGAGGAGGAGGAATCCGAAGGCGGCGAGCTTGTCGCGGCCCCGTCGAAGGCGGTCACCAAATCCGAGGCCAAAGAGCCGTCCGAACGCACTGACGATCCGGTGCGCATGTATTTGCGCGAAATGGGCTCGGTCGAGCTGCTCTCCCGCGAAGGCGAAATCGCTATCGCCAAGCGCATCGAGGCCGGCCGCGAGGCGATGATCGCCGGTCTCTGCGAAAGCCCGCTGACCTTCCAGGCCGTCATCATTTGGCGCGACGAACTCAACGAAGGCAAAGTCTTCCTTCGCGACATTATCGATCTCGAAGCGACCTATGCCGGCCCGGACGCCAAGAATGCGCAGCCGGCCAACCCGAACGATCCTAACGCTGTCCCCGGTGCGCCTGGCGTCCCCGGTCATGGTGTTCCAAGTCATGGCGCGCCCGGCGGCAATGGCTTCGGCCAGCCGATGCAGGCGGCCTCGCCGCCGTCGGCTCCGCCCACTGCGACCCCGTTCAAGCCGGCTTCAGGCGACGGTGAGATGGACGAAGGCGAGCGCATCGCCGCGCAGGAAGCCGCCGATATGGACGAAGACGATATGGAGAATTCCATGTCGCTCGCGGCCATCGAAGCCGAGCTCAAGCCGAAAGTGCTCGAGACCTTCGACAACATCGCCGACAGCTTCAAGCGCCTGCGCCGCCTGCAGGAGCAGGACATCCAGAATCGCCTGCATTCCGAGACGCCGCTGTCGCCGTCGCAAGAGCGCAAATATAAGAAGCTCAAGGAAGAGATTATCCAGGAGGTGAAGTCGCTTCGCCTCAATCAGGCGCGCATCGACGCGCTGGTCGAACAGCTTTACGCCATCAACAAGCAGCTCGTCGGCCATGAAGGCCGGCTGATGCGGCTTGCCGAAAGCCATGGCGTCGCTCGCGACGACTTCCTGCGCAATTATCAGGGCGGCGAACTCGATCCGCGCTGGCTCAACCGCGTCTCGAAACTCTCCGCCAAAGGCTGGAAGAATTTCGTCGCCCGCGACAAGGACCGCATCAAGGACCTGCGCACCAACATCCACACGCTTGCCACCGAGACTGGTCTCGAGATCGGCGAGTTCCGCAAGATCGTGCATATGGTGCAGAAGGGCGAGCGCGAAGCCCGCCAGGCGAAGAAGGAAATGGTCGAGGCCAATCTCCGCCTCGTCATCTCCATCGCCAAGAAATACACCAATCGCGGCCTGCAATTCCTCGACCTGATCCAGGAAGGCAATATTGGCCTGATGAAAGCGGTCGATAAATTCGAATATCGCCGCGGCTATAAATTCTCGACCTATGCGACGTGGTGGATTCGCCAGGCGATCACGCGTTCCATTGCAGATCAGGCGCGCACCATCCGCATCCCGGTGCATATGATCGAGACCATCAACAAGATCGTGCGCACCTCGCGCCAGATGCTCAACGAGATCGGCCGCGAGCCGACGCCGGAAGAGCTCGCCGAGAAGCTCGGCATGCCGCTCGAGAAGGTGCGCAAGGTTCTCAAGATCGCCAAGGAGCCGCTCTCCCTCGAAACGCCGATCGGCGACGAGGAAGACTCGCATCTCGGCGATTTCATCGAGGACAAGAACGCGATCCTGCCGATCGACGCCGCGATCCAGTCGAACCTGCGCGAAACGACAACCCGCGTCCTCGCATCCCTCACGCCGCGCGAAGAGCGCGTGCTGCGCATGCGCTTCGGCATCGGCATGAACACCGACCACACGCTGGAAGAAGTCGGCCAGCAGTTCTCGGTCACCCGCGAGCGTATTCGTCAGATCGAAGCGAAGGCGCTGCGCAAGCTGAAGCATCCGTCGCGCAGCCGGAAGCTCCGGAGCTTCTTGGATAATTAAAGTTCACCGTCACCCCTAAGGTGGCCGCAAAAACGGCCCTCGAAGGGTGCCGGCTCGGAGCGCCCCGGTGCCGATCATCGCAGTCTTCAACGGCATCATCATTCAGATGTTCTTTGAAGATCATGGCCCGCCGCACGTTCATGCGATTTATTCGGGTGCGAAGGCACTTATAAGGATCAGCGACGGCGAGGTCATGCGGGGTAGGCTTCCCGCCAAGCAGGCGAAGCTGGTAAAAAGCTGGGTACAGATCAAGCAAGCCGAGTTGATGGAGAACTGGCGCCATGCGCAAACCGACGGTCGCTGCTTCCGCATCGCGGGCCCCAATGATTGACGTGGTTTCGGTCAAGCCTCTGGGCGATTATCGGCTGCGCATTAGTTTTTCCGATGGCTCTGTCGGCATTCGCGATTTCGTTTCGACTATCGTGCGGACAGGAGAGATGGTTCAGCCGTTGAAAGACCCGGCATTTTTCGCCCGCGTTTTTGTTGAACTCGGCGCTTTGACTTGGCCGAACGGCTTCGATCTCGACCCGATCGCACTCCATGACCGCATGGCGGAAGCCGGCGAACTGACCCGCGAAGCGGCGGAGTAGCCCACGGCCCGTCATTGCCGGGCTTGACCCGGCAATCCATGCTGCATATCGGCTAGCAATCAGCGTTTGTTGAAATTCTGCATGGACCACCGGGTCAAGCCCGGCGGTGACGATGAGGGGGCAAGGCAATGCGCACCAATTTCATCATGATCCGCTTAATCGCTGTCGCGTTTGCTTTTGCCACCGCCGTTCTGACCCTCACCACCTCCGCCTCCGCCGCGACATGTGGCGGCGCTTACCCCAACTTCCTCGCCCAGATGCAGCGCGACGCCCAGGCCGTCGGCATCTCGCAGGCCACCATCGCGCAAGCCTTTGCCGGCCTCGCGCCCGATCAGACCGTGCTCGACTTCGACCGCCGGCAGCACGGCATGTTCCACTCCAAGAGCTTCGAGGAATACGCACGCACCCGCGTCATCCCGGCGCGCATCAACCGCGCCAAGAAGCTGATGGTGCAGCATGCCGACCTGCTGTCGCGCGTCGAGCGGCAGTTCGGCGTGCCGCGCGAACTCATCATGGCGATCTGGACCATGGAGACCGACAACGGCACCGGCGACATGGGCAAGCTGCCGGTGGTGCGCACGCTCTCGACGCTGGCCTGGGATTGCCGGCGCACTGATCTGTTCCAAAGCGAGTTCCTCGCCGCGCTCAAGATCCTGCAGCGTGGCGATCTGCCGTTGCGTGATCTCATCGGCGCCTATGCCGGTGAGATCGGCCAGACCCAGTTTCTGCCGTCGTCCTACATCAAATACGGCGTCGACTACGACCACGACGGCCGCGTCGATCTCCGCCACTCGGTGCCGGACGTGCTCGCCTCGACCGCGAACCTCCTTCACACCAATGGCTGGCAGCCGGGCCAGCCCTATCGCGAAGGCACCCCGAATTTCGACGCCATGCGCGAATGGAATCACTCCGAGGTCTATCGCAAGACGCTGGTCCTCTTCGCCGAACAACTCGGCGGCAGGCCGTAAGCCGCGCTACAATTATTGTTCCGTAGATACCGGTACGGCGCGGTCGTCACTCGCCTAATCACAGGGTCATCTGTGCGAACGCCGATGTGCGGATACTGCACGAGAAGATCGATGGTCTTTTGAATCCGGGCCTGGATGCGCTTGGCGCCTTGCGGCGAATGCACAGCAACGTAATCGTGCGCTGCACCGAGGTCAGCAAGGGCGGGAAGGGTATAGCGAAGCTTCACAGGCCGTGTTTAGCCCAAACGGCCCGCACCTGTGCGTCGGTTGCGAATTCGCCCCGGGCAGCGGCTGCTTTGGAATCGGCAATCGCCTCACGTTCGTCGGAAGACAGCGCGACGGCCTCCGCGGCATCGCTGCCGGCGAGTTGCAGCACGATGCGCGCGATATCGTCTTGAGCATCCGGCGGCAGGACGCGCACCGCTTCAAGCGCCTTGTCGAAAAGCTTCGTCATGCCAAGAGGATACTCTCTTCCGCCGTTCGGACAGAAGAGGATTGTCGCAGGTGATCACGTCCGGCTCGTGATCGTCACAAACACTGTATGTGGGTGATTCCGGACCGGCGATGCCGTGAAACCCGCCATGACGGTGCCTGTTGCAAGCGCCGCATTTCCGGCTACGCTCGGCTTGGTTGTGTAAAAATGGACAGCGTTGTGTATCGCTTCATGGCAGCTCTCTTCGCTTGCGTGCTGTTCACCGGTCACGCCGTTGCGGAGAATTTGAACCCGGCTGCTTTTACAGCTGCTTTCGCAACCGCTGCGTCGGCAGCGATGCCGGATGCCAAAGTCAGCGTTGCCGCCGACCTTCACCTGGAAACACGCGGCAAGGCCGGTGGGACGACGGATACCGATCTGCACAATGCCTATCAGGCCTATCTCGGCGCTCCAGGCCAACTCGATGCGGTTATCCGCCGCTATGTCGGTCTTCTCGTCGACACGGTGCGTCTTGGCGGCGTCGCGCCGCCGGTCGACCGCTCCCACATTCTACCCGTGCTGAAGCCGAATAGCTGGGCTGCCGCCATCATAGAGCAACGCAAATCTGCGCCTGCGACCATGCTTCTCACCGAGCCCTTCAACAACGAACTAACAATCGTCTATGTCGAAGACCATCCGTCATCGATCCGCTATTTGATGACGCGCGATGACGTTGGCGACCGTACGAAATTGCACGATCTCGCTCTTGCCAATCTGCAGAGACTGTTGCCGAAAATAGAAATGGCGACCGTCGCCGACGGCGTGTTTCTCATAAGCGCCGGAGGCGACTACGACCCCAGCCTTTTATTGGACGACGGGATCTGGTCGAGCGGCCAGATCAAGGTTGCCGGCGATATCGTCGCCGCTGTGCCCGCCAAGAATGCGCTCGTGGTCACCGGCTCGCGCAACGCAGCCGGCTTGACCAAGCTCCGCGCGCTCGTCGCCGATCTGGCTCGGGGGCCTTACGCGGTGACGCCCGCGCTCTTTGTGTATCGCGGCGGTAAATTCATCGCTTTCGACGGTAAGTGAAAGACGCTGGTCTTCTTCGCCAAGCAACTCGGCGGAAGGTCTTAGATCTCTCATTCCGCTCGTCCCCGCGAAGGCGGCGACCCGGCCTGGATTCTCGCTCGCGTGGGAGTGAGCGTCGGCTATTCAGCACCCACGCTTCGTCATTGCCGGGCTTGACCCGGCAATCCATGCTGCAAATCGGCCGTAACAGGATGACGGTCCCCGTCTTCGTCATGCCCGGGCTTGTCCCGGGAATCCACGTCTTTGGTGGTGCATGATAAGCAAGCCGTGGATGGCCGGAACGAGTCCGGCCATGACGGCCCGAGACGCGCCAATGCCCGACACCTGGACCCTCCACCCGCAACTCGAAGCCGACACCACCTTCGTCGGCGATCTCAAACTCTCGCGCCTCCTCGCCATCAACCACGCCGATTATCCGTGGCTGATCCTGGTGCCGCGCCGACCCGACATCGTCGAAATCGCCGATCTCGCGCCGGCTGACGCCGTCCTCCTCACCGAAGAAATCGTCGCCGTCTCCCGCGTTCTGAAAACCATCGCCGCCTGCGACAAGCTCAATGTCGGCGCCATCGGCAATGTCGTGCCGCAGCTTCACATCCACATCGTCGCGCGCTGGAAGACCGATCCGCTCTGGCCGAAGCCGGTGTGGGGCATGGGGGCGGTGGCGGCGGGGGATTGGGAGGTGTTTGCTAGTTTTGTGGAAAAGGTAGGCGAAAAGTTCGACCTCCATCCCTCATCGGGTTGACTTTTCCAATTGCCCGATTATGTTCATTCACCTCAGGTGAATGAATGAACGTAGCTGATCTCAAGAAACTTGCTAAGGAAAGCGCTGTTCTAGCCGGTTCGTCGGCTGGGCGGCGAATGTGCAATCTATTGCTGGAAAGCGCGAAAGCGAGCCAACCCGGATTATTTCTATTAGATGCAAGTGGAGTGGATGTGGCCACCTCGAGTTTTATGAGGGAGGCGATAGTCGAGTTTCGGAATTTAGTCCGACGAGATATGCCCGACATTTATCCGGTCCTTACAGGGCTTAAGCCCGATGTAGAAGAAGAACTTGTTGGCCTTCTAAATCAAATAGGCGAGGCTTTTTGGCTCTTCGAAATTAGCAAAAGAATTATCAAAAAACATCGTTTGATAGGACGCATTGATCCTAAGCTGAAAGAAACACTTGAGTTAATCGAGCGTGGGCATGGCTATGATGCTGCAACGTTGTGGAAAAGCACAAATTCGACAGAATCGGTTGGCGTAACGGCTTGGAACAACCGGTTGGCTAATCTGTCCAGGCAAGGTTTGGTGTTTGAAAGTAGAGTTGGGAAACAGAAGTATTTTCACCCGTTACACAATTTTCAGGACTGAATATGGGTGCGGATCGTCTAAAGAAGTTGAAGGACGACGCTAAACGTGGCTGGAATCGAGCCGGCGAGCGATTGTTTAGCCCGACTCAATTGTCATTATTTCAATCTGATCCCGCTCTCGCTAATCGATCCTTCCGCATTATGCTTAAAAGCAAGTTTGCCGCCTGTGTTGGCGATGAATTGCTGCTCCATCGTAGTAACGATTATCAATTCATCACTCGCGGTCCCGAAGTTATTGGCGAGTGTGCGGAACTTCCAGCTTCAATTTGCGACGATTTGAAAATCGGCGGCGCCATCTGTGTTGAGGTGATCAGTGTGGGGACAATAACCAATACAATCGAGGTCGCACCTAAATGAGTGCCGATCGATTGGATGGCAGTGATTGGTATTTTCGTCCCGACGAAGCTCTTTCTCTTGGTTGCGCAGGTTGTTTTCTAAAGAAAGCCTGCGGAGGTTTGCGTGTCAAAGGCGCGGCAATCGATTGTGAGAGATTCTGTTGCCATAAGCCGGATTGCAAAATTGTCTGCTTTAATTCCCCCGTTAATTACGCGAGGCGTCTAAAGGAGATAGGGGGCTTTGGGCTCAACAGCATCCCTAAGTGTGAGTCAGTTGAAATTGAGCGTATTAGAGGTTTCGCTCCTTTAATTCATCATGCCTATGCTCGCAAAAATGAATTCCATAGCGAATGGATCGCAATCTCTCTCTACGAGTTGCTCGACCGTGACGGAGCTCCAAAATACTTCTGTCGCGAGGATGTGACGAAGAATTTTCGAATTAGTCCGAGCGCGAAATTACTTATCTCAGGAGTACACAAAGATAAATTCTTAGAGCGTGTTTGGCAGTCTTCGCATAGAAATTCGATTGCGACGATGTTGAAATCGATTGGAATTACTATATTAACGTCACCAAATTTCAGTGTTTATAACAACGTCCCGAGACCGGAAAATCTCTATAATATAAAACGCATTGGCCTAATCTCTCAGGAGTTTCTTGCTGCGGGAGTGCCCATCGCTATACATGTTAATGCGTGCACTGACGCAGACTATGAGCAATATACTGAGTTTTTGTTGGAGCATACGGAATTTCAAGCCGTTTCATTCGATTTCATCACGGGGCCTGGATACCCCAGTAGGATGGCGTGGCATATAAAGAAGCTTATCGAGCTTCGGAATCGTGTTCGACGCCAAATCCAGCTCGTGTTGCGGGGTGGTACACCAGCGGTCGCAGGGCTCTCGGGGGCTTACTCCGATATTGTCGTTATTGACTCAAAGCCCCTTCACACGGCGCTGCATCGACATCGAATGATTTTCGGTAACGATGGACGGATCAAAGTGGTAGAGAATCATCTTCCCAAGGGGATGCCTGTTGATGAATTGTTGTCTCAAAATGTGGCCGCGGCAAAATCCCAAATCGATTATCTGATAAAGCATCCGCGTATAGCGAATTCTCTACGCCGGCCCCCGCGACAAAGCGCGGGTATCGCACATAATACTTATGATAAAGCCAGGCAGTTGGACCTTTTGGCTGATTCTGGCGGCGCTAAGTCCAAGACTGACGCCATTGATATTAAGCGCGTGATCTCCGCTTCTAAATCTGAGATTGCCATTCAAGTTAATGAGGCCGCGAAAAAGGTCGCGAAATCCGCCGCCGTGTCCAGACCGCTTACCAAAACGAGAAACTCCATCCGCTAACGCCGCTTGGAGAGCCTCACCGGAGTCTCTGAGAGCGCTAAATTCCGGCGATGTGCGTAGACTCTCCAGCACACCAATGCCGCTATCGGCTACGACGATTTCCAACTCGTCATCTATAATCGAAAATCCAGCAATCCCGGAACTTAATGCGCCACTATGATCAAATATGTTCGATACCAATTCACGCGTTGCGGCAACCAACTCTTGAGCGTTTCTTTTCGGAAAGCCGGCTAATACCGCTCCTTCCTCTAAAGAACAACAAAAGTCATGCCAGTCGTCCGGCTCTTCCTCGTTCTCCCAACAGCATTTCATCAGCCATGATCGGCGCCCGTCGCCTTCAAAAATCGCTTTTTTCTGACCCAGCTTAATAGCCTTAGCGAGTCGAACGCGTCTCGTATCTGCTAGCTTATCTAAATCGGGTAAAGCCAATCCAGTTTGAATAAGCTGCTGTAGCTCGATGATCGTTCCAAGATTTTTTGCGAAGATCTGGCCTAACGGCTTCTCGATCTTAACATTGCTCGCGGTGGCGAAAGCCAGTTCATCGAGTTCTTCGAATCCGAAATCGATTTTCAAAATTAACGTCCTCAGCCAACAAGCAATCGTCATGGAGATTATACAACTGCTTGTTTAAGCCTCGCTACCATGTGCTGAAAAGCGAGAAAGGCTTTTTGGTCGCCGAGACTGAGACAATGTTGACAAATGTCACTGATATGGTTACTTATAAGCTGCTCGCCCTCTTAAGGGACGTCAACCGGTGACGGCCGATTGGTGGGGTGGGTGCGGTTCCCGCGGGCAGGGCTCGTAACCTTGCCCTCGGGCGGTCTGGGCATCGCTTCGGCCGGTAAGAAACCGGTCTGCGGGGTGCCCCGCTGGACTGGGACAGTGGCGCCGGGTAACGCCCTTAACGCTACAAGTCGCAGGAAACACGGCCTGGACTGAGCCCCGGCATTAATTTGCGGGGCAAGCGCCGCGGTGGAGCGCCGAGAGGCGAGCGCGCCCGAAGCGGGCGATCCGTGCAAGCGGATCATCTGTGGTGCGCGGTCATGTCGCCAGGTTCTGGTGACACGGCAACGGTTGGACGCGCCTTCCGGCGCTCCGCCTCCCTTCTTTTGTCGGGGGGGCACGACGAAACAGCTTGGTGTTTTTGGTGACACGCAAAACTCGGATGCAGCCGCATCGCGAGAACGAGATTACTTGTTCACCTCTCCCCGCGTGCGGGGAGAGGTCGAGCGAAGCGAGGGTGAGGGGCTTGTCGAAGGCATCATCCAAGCCGACTCGCCCCTCATCCTAACCTTCTCCCCGCGCGCGGGGACGAAGGGACAGGTTGCGCCAAAGCATCACCCCGCCTTGGCACCGTATTGCGCGGCTTTGTCGCGCGAAACGAAACCTTCCTGAATATCGGCCTCGATCTTCTCTTG
>DATBAD010000038.1:0-4782 GCA_036271715.1 Xanthobacteraceae bacterium | reverse complement strand
CCGGCGCGCAACAGATTCTGCCGCGCCACGTCCTTCGGCACGCGAACCCTGACCGGCAGGCGCTGCACGATCTTGGTGAAATTGCCGGTGGCGTTGTCGGGCGGCAACAGCGTGAACACCGAGCCCGCGGCCGGCGAGATGCTGTCGACGATGCCGGCAAACTTGCGATGGCCATAGGCATCGACCGAGATCGTCACCGGCTGTCCCGGACGAATGCGCTTGAGTTGGGTTTCCTTGAAATTGGCGTCGATGAAGACATCGTCGAGCGGCACGACGTTGCCGAGCCGCTGGCCGACCGCGATGAAATCGCCGGCGTTGACCATACGGTTGGAGAAGGTGCCGTCGACCGGCGCGCGCACCGAAGTGAAATTGAGGTCGCGTTCGGCCTTGGCGAGCGTGGTCCGCAATTCCATGAGCTGGGCGCGGGCTTCCGCCTGCTGCGCCTTCGCCACCTCGACATTGTCGCGCGCGGCATCGGCCGCGAAGCGCGCGGCCTTGACCGCCGCGTTGCCCTGGTCGCGACCGGCTTCCGAAACCTCGAACGTCGCGCGCGAGGCGTAACCCTTCTCGCTCAACTGTTGCTGGCGGTCGTAATCGAGACCGGCACGCTTGAGGCCGGCTTCGGCGGACGCGAGCTGCGCCTTGGCCTGCTCGGCGGCGCTTTCCTGCGCAACGACCTGCCGGCCGAGCCGGTCGATCGTCGCCTGCTGGGTCTCGATACGGGTGCGCGCGGCGTCGACCGCGATCCGATAATCGCCATCGTCGATCTTGAAGACGACGTCGCCGGCATGAACCACGGCGTTGTCGCGCGGCAGGATCGCGGCGATATGGCCGGATACCCGCGCACCGAGCACGGTGTTATTGGCGCGCACATAGGCGTCGTCGGTCGAGACGTGGAAACGGCCAACCAGGAACCAGTGTACGCCGTAAGCGCTTGCCGCGAGCGCCATCAGCGCAATCGCACCGAAGAAAACGGTCTTCTTGCGGTTTTGAGGCTTTGCTGCGGGCGCGGCGACGGCGTCCGAAGCGAGTGGCTTTGCGGTCGCCGGGGAATCCGTCACTTCGTCGGTGCGGCGCGCGGCCTCATCGGAAAGACGCGTGCGAATGGATTCGGCGATCTCGGCGGCAGCCACCTCGGCGGAAGCCTTGTGGGCCGCGTCGTTGCCGGCCGTCTCGGGCTCCTCGCGCAAAATGCGCGCGGCCTGATCTCTCGCTGCGGCCATCGCGGCCCCCTTCCGACTAAATGTGATGCCGCCAAAGCCAGACGAGGCCTCAGCCAATCGTGATTAAAGTATCATTGACCGAACGGTTCGGTCAATATAGATATTATCTGGGCAATATATGGGGAACACCCTTCGGAGGTGTTTCCGGAGCGTTAAATCCTGGGGCAGGCTAAACCAATGGTTGCAGAGAACCCATCTCCTCTCCGTCTGGTCGGTGAAGCGGATTCCGCCAAGCGCCGCCAAATCATCGACGGGGCCCGCAAGGTATTCATGGACCTGGGGTTCGACGGCGCCAGCATGGGCGAGATCGCGCGCGCCGCGGGCGTCTCCAAGGGCACGCTCTACGTCTACTTTGCCGACAAGAGCCGCCTGTTCGAAGCCATCGTCGAGGAGGAAAACCTCGAACAGGGCAATGTGACCTTCAACTTCGATCCGGCTCGCGACATCACCACGACGCTGATGGAGTTCGGCCAGGCCTACATTCAGTTGCTGTGCCGGCCGGGCGGTGGCTCGGCGATCCGCACGGTGATGGCGATCGCCGAACGGATGCCGGACGTGGGGCGGAATTTCTACAACAACGTCATCGCGGTCACGACCGCGCGGTTGACGGCCTATCTCGAGGTTCGCGCCGGGCTGGGAGATCTTGCGATCGACGACATCCCGCTGGCCGCGACGCAATTTACGCAGATGTGCCAGGCCTCGCTGTTCCAGCCGTTTATTTTTCAGGCGGCGCCCGCACCTTCGCCCGAGCGCATCAGGCAAGTGATCGCCAGCGCCACGCGGATGTTTCTCGCGGCGTATGGGAAGAAGTGAGGGCGCCGGAGCGATCTTCCCGGCAATATCTATCCACTCGTCATCACCGGGCATAGCCGTCCGAAGAACGGCGTCGCTTCCGCTCGCCTATGTCCCGGTGATCCACGTCTTGCTTTCCTTCCTCCGAGACAAAGACGTGGATGGCCGGGTCAAGCCCGGCCATGACAGCGGAGTGGGTTGCCACCTCTCGCAAAGACACACCTCTTCCCTTCCCGCGAAGCAAATGCCTCCAGGTTATTGCTGAAATCATCGCCTCCTGAAAACAGAGGGCGCAGGGAATGCCGGGTGCTCAGGCCCACCCGCAGCCTTGCGTGCAAAATAAAAAAGCACGCAAGCAAGTCACCACAGGTTCGCCGAACATTCCGGCATTCCCCGCGCAATGGTTTTACGGCTTACTCCGCGCTCTCCCTGGTGAGCCGGGCTTGTTGTCACCATCCCCAGCGCAACGCCTAAGCGTTGTCGCTGCGTTGACATCAGCATCGGGATGTCAGGACCACACGACTTCGCCGTCCGCGTCAGGCGCCTTCGTCTCAAGCGCCGCCGCGTCCATCGCATCCCAAGTCCAACGTTCGTGACGATCGCGAAACGCCCCTCTTTGCCGGGCCAGGATGCGCGGAAAAATGCCCGTGATTTGCCCGACGTCACAAGCGAACGATGTGCGACAAATCAACACGACGGGCAAATCAGTCCGTCCGCGCAAAATCGTGTCAAGTAGCCGACAAATACTTCATTTCGCGTCGACGTCATCGCGAGCGCGGCAAGCCCGTCGCCGCCTGGCATAGCCGTTCGAAGAACGGCGTCGCCTCCGCTCGCTCAACGACGTCCGTTATCGGGGCCGACATTCCGCCGACGTTTGGAAATGATCAATCTGCGAACCCGACGGGCCACGAAGCACGAGCCGCTCTTTGCAGGAGAAAAGATGCCGGATAGTCTTCGCTATCCGATCCGGCTCCATGCCGCGAACTGCACCGCAACGAACAGGAGTGAATAGCTTGAGAAAATTTTCGTTCGGCCTGGCGTGGTCGATTTTCCTGGTCATTTGCCAAGCAACGACCGCATCGCAAGCATCGGCAAAAGAAATGAAGGTGCTGTCGGAGCAGACGGCTACCGGCTTCGGCCATGTGGAATCGGTCGCCTATGACCCCAAGGGCAAGGTGCTTTACACCAGCGACTTCGGTCCCGACCTCAAGCCGGGGGACAAGGACGGCAAAGGCAAGATCACCAAAGTATCGCTGGATGGAAAAATCCTCGAGGATGGCTTTCTGCCGGTCAAGGGCCAGACCCTCAACAAACCGAAGGGCATCTGGATCAAGGACGACCGCCTGTGGGTCACGGACATCGACTCGGTTTGGGAATTCGATCTCAAGACCAAGAAAGGAAGGAAGCTCGATCTGCCGGGCATCATTTTCGCCAATGATGTAACGGTGATGGGGGACGCGCTCTATGTCAGTGACAACCGCTCCGATCAGGTGGTTCGCATAGAGCCGGCCGATTTCATGGAACGGTTTGGCGCGCCCAAGATCACGGCACTGTTCAAGGACAAGTCGATCTTTCCGAACGGGATCTATCCTGGCAAGCGCGGTGCTCTGATGATGGTCGGATTCAAAGCAAAGGAAGATCCGCGCGGCATCTACTCGATGATGCCCGGCAAGGAGCCGGAGCTGCTATCCGACAATATTGGCATGCTCGACGGGCTTTACCTGACGAGCGATGGCGACGTGCTGGCGACGGATTGGATGACCGGATCGCTATTCCAGTGGAGCAAGACCACGGGAATGAAAAAGCTGGCGACCGATTTCAAAGGGCCGGCCGATTTCTGCGCATTCCCCAATAAGAAGGGCCTGATGGTGGTCGTGCCCGATCTGGTGAAAGGCGAATTGCGTTTCGTGCAACTCGGACCATAGGATTCGAGCCACAGGCTCAAGACCACATGGCCGGCTGGCTTTCTTCCGGAAGCCAGACCGGCCTGATAGGTCTTCAAGCTTCCTTCATTACGTCGATCACCGCTTCCGCAAACGCCTTTGGCGCTTCCTGCGGCAGGTTGTGCCCGATGCCGCCGGTGATCAGGCGGTGCGAGTATTTGCCCGAGAACATCTTGGCGTAAGCCGACGGCTCCGGATGCGGCGCGCCGTTGGCGTCGCCCTCCATCGTGATCGTCGGCACGCCAATGACCGGAGCTTTGGCAAGCTTCTGTTCGAGCTCGTCATACTTCGCCTCGCCTTGCGCCAGCCCGAGCCGCCAGCGGTAATTGTGAATCACGATCGCAACATGATCCGGATTATCGAACGCCTTGGCGCTGCGATCGAAGGTTGCCTCGTCGAAATTCCACTTCGGCGAAGCAAGCTTCCAGATCAGCTTGGAGAAGTCGCTGCGATACTTCTCATAACCGGCGCGGCCGCGCTCGGTCGCGAAATAGAACTGATACCACCATTGCAGTTCGGCCGCCGGCGGCAGCGGCATCTTGCCGGCTTCCTGGCTGCCGATCAGATAGCCGCTGACGGAAACCAGCGCCGTGCAGCGCTCCGGCCAGAGCGCGGCCATGATGTCGGCCGAACGTGCGCCCCAATCGAAGCCTGCGATCACGGCCTTTTGGATCTTGAGCGCATCCATCAGCGCGATGGCGTCTTCAGCGAGCGCCGAGGGCTGGCCGTTGCGTACCGTTGCGTCCGACAAAAACGCCGTGGTGCCGTAACCACGCAGATAGGGAATGATGACGCGATAGCCGGCCGACGCGAGCAGCGGCGCG
>DATBAD010000037.1:0-1856 GCA_036271715.1 Xanthobacteraceae bacterium | reverse complement strand
GCAACGGACACTATCGCCGCCGACAGGCCGATACGGACGACATCTTCGAGCGCTGCGTTTTTCACAGTTCCTCCGCCGAGAGCGGAAGCTCCACGCATTCGCCCTCCGCGACTATCTTGCCTCGACCGATCGATTCCGCGGCCGCGATCATGCGGCCATCGCGCTTCAACAATTTGTCGGCATGGGCGACCATCAGCGGGTTCGGACAGGCATGCGGCGCGCGTGCGCGCAGTCCAGCTGCGATCCTGTATTCGCTCGCGTCCAGCCTGTCGCAAAGGACAATATAAGCGGCAGCAGTTGATCGGCTGACGCCAGCCCAGCAGTGCACGAGCATTGGCGCTTTCGCGTCCCACTTCCTGCCGAAGGCGATGATTTGTTCGATATGATCTTCGTTTGGCGGAATATCGCCGGCGGCTGCATCGGCGATGTCGTTGAGACCGAGGCGCAGGTGCTGCGCAGCGTCAATCCCTTCCGGCGTCCCGATCATGTGTTCCGGCGATAGCAGTGTCATCATGTGCGACGGGCGATAACGCGTGATTGCCTGATCGATGTAGGACAACGGCGTGACGAGGATCATCGACATGCCATCTTGCTATCCGACCCTGATCCACAATGAAAGAGTCAACGCGTAAGCCGCTTAAAACGCTCCAAAAATTGGGCTTGCGCATCTGCCGTCGATAGCGGGACCAGGCGTGGGAAGCGTGTGCCACGCGGTGGCGTCCCGAAATACTTTTTTGCCTCTGCCGGGGTGAACCCGGCAAGCTGTGTGGCTTCGTGGAAGGCAGAGATGATGTCTGCCTTCTTGAGCAGTGCCAGCAATTCGACGGTCGGCTTGGGCGGCAGGCCGAATCGAATGTGGATGGCTGACATCAAACGGTTTTCGAACGCCTTGTAATCGATGCCGACCGCCGCCTTGAACGGGCTAATGAGATCGCCGATCACATACTCCGGCGCATCGTGCAGGAGCGCCATCAGCCGCGCCTCACGCGTGATGTTGGGTTTGAGTTCATGCACAATACGTTCGACCAAGACACAGTGCTGCGCGACCGAGAACGCGTGCTCACCCTTCGTCTGGCCATTCCAGCGCGCGACACGTGCGAGGCCATGTGCGATGTCTTCAATTTCGACATCGAGCGGCGAGGGATTGAGAAGATCGAGCCTGCGGCCGCTCAACATGCGCTGCCAGGCGCGGTTATCCTGTGTCATGGCGATGGCTTAGCGGGTCTTGCACGCCGGTTGAAGAGTCTTGACTTGAAGCCGATGCGGCGCGTTCTTCGTTATAAGAGCGGGAGGATTGCATGTCCTACGTCAAAATCCTGGCGCCACTGACCGGCGGCATGCGCGACGCGACGGTGCTGGCGGCTGCGTTCGCGGCGGCCAAGCCATTTAATGCACACGTCATCGCTTTGTTCGTCCGGCCTGACCCGGCAGAAGCTATGCCTTTCTTCGGTGAGGGCGTATCCGGTGCAATGGCCCAAGAGATCGTGGACGCCGCAAAGCAAGCGGCTGACAAGGCCACGGAAGGCGCGCGGGCCACGTTGGCAGCCGCCGCGCATGATGCCGGTGCAGCCATCACCGACAAGCCAACAAAGCGCAACGGACTAACCTCGTCATATCGCGAAGTGCAGGGCAATTTTGCGGATCGCGTTACACGGGCAAGTCAGCTATCCGATCTCATCGTCTTCGGACCTCTGAATGTCGAAGACAAACCTGGGGTGGGTGAGGCATTTGAAGCTGCTCTTCTGGAAACCGGCCGGCCTGTCATTCTCACAGGGCAATCGCCGCCAAAGAATTTTGCGCAACGCGTCGCTATCGGCTGGGATGGATCGAGCGCATGTGCGAAAGCGCTTCTTGCC
>DATBAD010000036.1:0-3675 GCA_036271715.1 Xanthobacteraceae bacterium | reverse complement strand
TTCATCCAGGATGAAAACACCGCACCGATCGCGCCCCACAACTGGTCGTGCGGATCCTGCGGGAAATCCTTGCCGGTCTCGTGCGCCACCGCATCCTTGTAGCGGCCGACCAGATCGACCCAGTCGTCGCCGGTCAGATCGGTATCGAGCGTGTAGCCCTGGCTGTCCTTGAAGGTATCGAGGATGTCCTCGAAATGATGATGCTCGAAGCCGAGCACGACATCCGAATACATGGTGATGAAGCGGCGATAGCTGTCATAGGCGAAGCGGCGATCGCCGGACAATTCGGCGAGCGCTTCCACCGTCTTGTCGTTGAGGCCGAGATTGAGCACGGTATCCATCATGCCCGGCATCGAGGCGCGGCCACCCGATCGCACCGAGACCAGCAGCGGATTTCTGGAATCGCCGAACACCTTGCCGGCCATCTTGCCGACCTGCTCCAGCGCCTTTTCGACCTGCGCCTTCAATTCCTTCGGATAGGTTTTGTCGTTGGCGTAGAAATAGGTGCAGACCGAGGTCGGAATGGTGAAGCCGGGAGGCACCGGCAGGCCCAGATTGGCCATTTCAGCCAGGTTGGCACCCTTGCCGCCCAACAGATCGCGCAAGCTCGCTTTGCCTTCGGCCTTGCCGTCACCGAAGGTGAACACCCATTTGCCCGACTTGACCGCCTCGGCGGCCGGCTTGCCGACCACGGCCTTTTTGACGGGCTTCGCAGCCACCTTCGCGGCCGGCTTGGCAGCCGGTTTGATCTGGCTTTTCTTCAGCACCTTGCGCGCTGTCGCCGGTGGCGCGGCCTTGGCCCGGGCGGCCGCGGATGACTTTGATTTCGCTGCAATTTTCTCTGGAGTCTTCTTGGACTTCGCGACGGCTTTGGCCATGACAGACAACAATCCGATAAAGAGGATGGGAGATGGGCGCCTTACACCACTTTGAAGGGTTCCGCGCAAGCCGCGAAACCCGCCTTCCCGCGCTACATGTGAAACATCCGCAGAAAGCCGAGCCCGTGCAGACCGATCAGGATCAGATAGATCGCGACGATAAAGTTCAGGAACCGCGGCATGATCAGGATCAGGACGCCCGCGAGCAGGGCCACAATGGCAGGAATATGCGCGGCGGTAATCGTCATTGAAAAGTCTCCGGCGGCTCGGGTTGGAAGTCGAATCGAGGACGGCAACTTACCCGTTGACGCGGTTCCGGAATAGGAGACGCCTGCCGCTTCAACGGGTTCCCGTGACCCTCGAAAAATGCCGAAAATTGCAGCGCTGCGAAGAGCCTTGTTCCGGGAACGATGGTCCGCGCGATGAATTGGGTGGCATTGCCTGACGGCGCCAGCCGGAAGGCATCACCGCCGAAGGAGTTCATCATGCGGAACAAACTACTTGCCATTGCGGCGATCACCGCGGCCGTGAGCGCACCGATCGCGGCGAAAGCGCAAAGCGACATCACGGTAGGCGTGGCGGGCGGCCCGCCTGTCGCCGTCGACGCCGACGAGGGTATCGCGGTCGATCAGCGCCCCGCGTTCCGGCAATACATCATTCGCGAACACGTGCCTGACTACACCGTTCCGGATCGGGTGGTGGTCGGCGGCGTGCTGCCGGAAACCGGCGTCACCTATTACGACGTGCCGCAGACCTATGGCGTGACGCCCTATCGCTACACGGTCGTGAACGGCCAGACCATTCTGGTCGAGCCGCGCACGCGCCGCATCGTTCAGGTGATCGACTAAACCTGCGCTGATCGTTCATCTGTATCGGATGTCCGGAGTGCTGCAGCGGCGCCCGGACCACGAAGGCCTCGCCCGGATTTCCCCGACCGGGCGGGGTCTTTTCGCCTTGTTTGATGTTTCTCGGTTTACACCCGCACCACCAGCCGGTGAATCTTCTTTCCCGAGGACGCGCTGACGACCTCTTCATCGAGCAGCGACGTCGCCGCCGTTAGCTCGTTGCGCACCAGCGACGCATCGAACGCGGCATAAAGGCGGCCTTTGCCGTCGCGGCTGTCGGCCTCCTCGGTAACGCGCCAGCTCAGATAGAATACGCCGCCGGGTTTTACGAGTTCGAGCATCCGCCGCACCGAGGGTGCGATCAGCACGCGATCGAGATGCATGATCACGGTTTCGCAGAGCACATTGTCATAAGCAGCGGCCGCGATGCCCCCGAGATCCGGCAACTCGGCATGCGCAAAGCTGAATGCCGGATAACGCTGGCGCGCTTCCGCGAGCAAACCTTGCGATGCATCGAACCCGCTCGCCGGAAAGCCGTTGGCATTCAGCCAAGCCACCTCACGCCCGCTGCCGCAGCCGATATCGGCGGTCGCGCCACCCCTGATAAAGAAGCGCTGGAGAATGTCCTGCAGATCGGCCGGCGTCGGCTGCTCGTGCCACTCCTGGGCATACGCCGCAGCGTCGCTGTCGTAGGTCGCGAGCGTGGAGCGGTCGACCGGCATCAGTCCTGAATCTTCGAAAAATCCGCCACCGCGCGCGTGGCGGCACGGATTTCGTTGAGCAGTTTTAAGCGATTTTCGCGCACCTGCGGATCGTCGTCATTGACCTTGACCTTGTCAAAGAACGCATCGACCGCCGGACGCAACTTGGCCATCGCGCTCATCGCGCCGGCGAAGTCCTCCTTGGCAACCGCCGCACTCGCCTCGGCCTTCACCTGATCGATCGCTTTCGCCAGTGTCTTCTCTTCGTCGAGTTTGTAGCGCGCGGCATCGGGCGCGCTGTCGAAGCTGCGCTTATCCTTTTTCTCCTCGATCGCGAGGATGTTGCTGGCGCGCTTGGTGCCGGCCAGCAGGTTCTTGCCGTCGTCACTGTCGAGGAACTTGCCGAGCGCCTCAACGCGGCGAACCACCATCAAGAGATCGTCCTGACCACCAAGCGAAAAGACGGCATCGACGAGATCGTGACGTGCGCCTTGGTCGCGGAGTTGAACCTTCAGGCGGTCGGCGAAGAAGGAAAGAAGATCGGTTGGAAGTTTCTGCGAATCCGCCTGCAAGCTGAGCTTCTCCGGTAAACCAGCTATCGCCGATTTAGTGACGGCCAAAATCGGAAGCCGAAGTGTATTCTCGACGATCAATCTAATCACGCCCAACGCTGCTCGACGCAGCGCATACGGATCCTTGCTTCCCGTCGGCTTTTCGTCGATCGCCCAGAACCCGATCAGCGTATCGATCTTGTCGGCCAGTGCCACGGCCACGCTCACCGGATCGGTCGGCACGCGATCGGCCGGGCCCTGCGGCTTATAATGCTCCTCGCTCGCCGCCGCGACGGAGGCGTCTTCGCCTTGCGCCAGCGCGTAGTATTTTCCCATCAGGCCCTGCAACTCCGGGAATTCGCCAACCACTTCGGTCAGCAAATCCGCCTTCGCCAGATGCGCAGCACGCTTGGCCTTTTCGACATCGGCGCCGACCAACGGCGCGATCTCGGCCGCCAGGCGTTCAATGCGCTTGATGCGCTCGCCTTGCGTGCCCAGCTTCTCGTGAAACACGATCTGCTCGAATTTCGGCAAGCGCTCTTCGAGCTTGGTCTTGAGGTCCGTCTCGTAGAAAAACTTCGCGTCGGACAAGCGCGCGCGGATGACGCGCTCGTTGCCGGCGACGATCGCCTTGCCGCCGTCGCTGGCCTCGATATTCGCCGTGAGAATGAATTGGTTGGTGAGCTTTCCGGTTTTGGGA
>DATBAD010000035.1:0-3434 GCA_036271715.1 Xanthobacteraceae bacterium | reverse complement strand
GACGCCCGTGAAGGTGAGGGTCTCGCCTTCGCTGAAGCTGTCGCCGATATTGATGCTGCCGTGATTGTGCAAGCCGATGATATCGCCCGCGTAGGCCTCCTCGGCCTGGCTGCGATCGGCCGCGAGAAAGGTCAGCGCATCAGCAATGCGTACGTCCTTGTCGAGGCGTACATGATGCAATCGCATGCCGCGCGCGTAGCGCCCTGAACAGAGGCGCATGAACGCAATGCGGTCGCGGTGGCCGGGATCCATGTTGGCTTGGATCTTGAACACGAAACCGGTGAGCTTGCCTTCTTCGGCATCGACGGGGCGCTGCAGGGTGGGCCGCGGCTGCGGCGGCGGCGAGTGCGCGACAAAGGAAGACAGAAGTTCGCGCACCCCGAAATTGTTGACCGCCGAACCGAAAAACACCGGCGTCTGTTTCGCGGCAAGATAGCGCTCAAGATCGAACTGCGGGCTGGCACCGCGAACCAGTTCGACCTCCTCGAGAAATTGCCGGTAGCGATCGCCGAGAAACTCGCGTGCCTCATCGCTCGCGATGCCGGAGATGGTCTCGTGGGTGCCGACGCGGCCCTTCTCCACCGGCACGTACACGTAAATCTTATCTTCGATCAAATGATAGACGCCGAGCAGATCGCGGCCCATGCCGATCGGCCAGGTGATCGGTGCGCATTGAATCTTCAACACGCTTTCGATCTCATCCAGCAATTCGATCGGCGCGCGGCCGTCGCGATCGAGCTTGTTGACGAAAGTCATGATGGGCGTATCGCGCAGGCGGGTCACCTCCATGAGCTTGATGGTGCGCTCCTCGACGCCCTTGGCACAGTCGATCACCATCAACGCGGAGTCGACCGCCGTCAAGGTGCGGTACGTGTCCTCGGAGAAGTCTTCGTGACCCGGCGTATCCAGCAGATTGACGATGCAATTATCGAAAGGGAATTGCATCACCGAAGAGGTGACGGAGATGCCGCGCTGTTGTTCCAGGCGCATCCAATCGGAGGTGGCGTGACGCGTGGCCTTGCGCCCCTTGACCGTGCCGGCCATCTGAATCGCGCCGCCGAACAGCAGCAACTTTTCCGTCAGCGTGGTCTTGCCCGCGTCGGGGTGCGAGATGATGGCAAAAGTTCTTCTTCTGCGGATTTCCTCGGCTAATGAGCCACTCGACATGATTCTAAAGGCTTCCTCTGCAAACTACGATCTTCAGCGCGTGCGCATTGTAGAGGAAACCCGCGTATGTTTATTTAGATTAATATAATATTGTAACTCATTGTTTTAATTATTATTAATAAGTCTGGCGGCGCCTCGAGAAAGGCGCCGCGCGACTATTCGCTTCAAGTCCACATCAGCCGCCGCCGTTCCCGCAAGCCTCGGGCACCGCGCTCAAATCCTTGCCGGCAGCGCTCAGTAGCCGACCGGCGTCGGGCTCGACGTGACCGTTATGCCACCGAAGACCCCGTCGGTCTGATCGGCAAAACCCGCCGTGTAGAACAGCGTGGTCAAGGGCTTGTCCGTATCGCCGTTGCCAAAGACAAGTGACCACAATCCGGGAAAGACAAACGGCTGGCCACTGCTGGACATCAAGGGTCCTTCAGAGTTGGCGAGCGCGCTTCCGTTGGGGGAGAAAATGTTGATCATTCCATCGCCAAAATTGCCGATCAGCACGTCTCCTTGCAGAAACCCGAATCCGGCCGGTGCAATCGCGATTCCCCATGGCGCGTTGAGCGCGCCTGCGGATGCGAACTGACTTATCAAGTTGCCGCTGAAATCGAAAATGTCGACGTAGCCGAGACCGGCACCCGCGATTTCGTCATGCATTGCCGAATCCTGTTTCGCGAATGTGACGTACAAATTGCCATTCAGGGCCGCGATGCCGAACGGCGCGAATCCCGCCGGGATGTTCGGATCGACGAATTTCCCCTGCATGGCCGCCGGCTTCGAAAAATTGCCGTCAAATACGTCGACTTTGTTGTTGTGCAAGTCGGTGGCATAGAGGAAGGTGGCTCCTCCGACTGTACCGATGGCGAGCCCCTTGTAAACCGCATGATTGCCGGCATTTGCCACGCCGTCGTCATACGCAGTGACTGCCGTCGCGCCGCTGTCTTTTGCCCAAGCGGCAATGGTTCCACCCTCGCCGTCAAGGATGAACAAGGCCGACTCTGGGCCATTGCTGGTTGAAATCATGAAGCCTCCGCCGCCGTTGTAAACCTGGCCCGAAGGATTGGCCGGCACGCCGGCCGCAGATGGCGGTATCGCGACCCCGACGCTGTTTGAACCGGTAACTCCCTGCGTCTCATTGGCGCCGATGCCGCTATAAAGAGTGGTCAGATTGCTGTTGGCGTCGGAAATCCAGAACGGCGCGCCCGGCGCGAATGCGACGCCCCAGGGATTCTGCAAGTTCGCGTCGATGGTAAGCGCAGTGGCAACCACCGTGCTGCTGTTCGACACCAATGCGGTATCGGTGAATCCCATTGCTGCCGCAGGAGGGCCGCCTCCGCCGCCGCTGCTCCCGCCGCCGCACGCCGCAAGTGTAACTGCACAAACCATGCCGAGCTGCGCCGACACTGACATGCGGCTCGTGATAACGCGATACAAATTCATTGATGCTCTCCGACGTACTATGGGAAGTTCTTTACGCCGATAGGTACCGCATCACAGAAGAGCGGTTGAATCGTGCAGAGACGCAACGGAATTAAATTCGCGCTCCAGTCCAGCCAGCGAATGCACGGAACAAAAGACGATGTTCCGAAGTCTTACCGTGGGAGAGATTTATTTCGGATCGACGTTGAGCAAACGGCGCAGGACCGCGGCATCCTCGCGGCCGACGGCCGCTTGGTAGTACCCGCGCCGGATTCCGACTTGCTCGAAGCCCAGCGAGTGGTAAAGACGCGCGGCGCCCACATTCGACGGCCGCACTTCGAGAAATGCCTCGCTCATGCCGGCGGCGCGCGCCCTCTCGAGGAGGTAGAGCATCATCTTGCGCGCGAAGCCGCGCGAACGATACTCATCGCGTATGCACACATTCAAAATATGCGCCTCGCCGGCGCCCACCGACATGATGCCGTAGCCGCCCACGTCACCCGCAACGTCGATGATGCGGCAGACATACCCTACGCGCAGGCAATCGCGGAATATCCCCTCGCTCCAGGGAAATTGATAGGCCGCCTTTTCGATGGCGGCGACCACGGGAATGTCGAGTTCGTGCATGGGCCGAACCTCGACCCGCGCAAAAGCCACATCGAGCTTGACGCTAGACACGCGAGATCACGTCCCGGGCGAATTTAAGATCTTCCCAAGCCTTGCGTTTTTCCGTCGGCGTGCGCAACAGATAGGCCGGGTGATAGGTCACCACCAGCGGCACAAGGCCAAAGCGATGCACTTGCTGGCGCAGAGCGCCAAGTGTCTTTTCGGTCCGAAGCAGATTCTGTGCGGCGATG
>DATBAD010000034.1:0-1968 GCA_036271715.1 Xanthobacteraceae bacterium | reverse complement strand
CGCATCCGGCGCGGTCTTGTCGGCGCGCACGATCTCGCACAGTTTCATCACGTTGGCCGGCGAGAAGAAGTGCATGCCGAGCACGTCCTGCGGCCGGCTGGTCACCTTGGCGATTTCGTCGATGTTCAGATAGGAGGTGTTGGAGGCCAGCACGGCGCCCGGCTTGGCGTATTTATCAAGCGCCGTGAACACTTCCTTCTTGATCGCCATGGTCTCGAACACGGCTTCGATGACAAGGTCAGCGTCCTTGACGTTCTCAAGGCCGACGACGCCGTTGATCAGGCCCATGCGCTTGGCGGGCGCATCCGCCGGAATACCGCCGCGCGCCGCGGTGGCTTCGTAGTTCTTCTGCATCACGCCCATGCCGCGCTTGAGCTGCTCTTCGCCGGTTTCGATCAGCGTCACCGGAATACCGGCATTGGCAAACGACATCGCGATACCGCCGCCCATGGTGCCGGCGCCGATAATGGCGACCCGCTCGACGGTGCGCGGTTTTGTCCCATCCGGCACGCCGGCGATCTTGGCGGCCTCGCGCTCCGAGAAGAATGCGTAGCGCTGCGCCTTCGATTGATCGCTCGCGACCAGCTTCAGGAAACCCTCGCGCTCCTTCTTCAGCCCTTCGTCGAACGGCAGGTCGATCGCGGCGCCGACCGCATCGGCCGCGGCAAACGGCGCCTCCAGGCCGCGCGCGCGCTTGGTCATCGCGGCGACCGCATTGGTGAAGATCGAGCGATCGGCCTTGGCGGCCGCGAGCTTCGAGTCATCGTCGCGCAGCTTGCGCAGCGGACGCTTCTCGGCCAGCACCTTGCGGGCAAACGCCTCGCCGCCGGTGGCCGGGCCTTCGACGATTTCCTCGATCAATCCGTTCTTGAGCGCATCGGCGGCACCGATCGGATCGCCACCGACGATCATCTTGACGGCAAGCTCAGGCCCTACCGCACGCGGCAAACGCTGCGTTCCGCCGGCACCCGGCAACAGTCCGAGCTTGACTTCAGGCAGGCCGAGTTTGGCTTCCTTGGTCGCGACACGGAAGTGACAGGCCAGCGCCACTTCGAGACCGCCGCCGAGCGCGGTGCCGTGGATCGCGGCCACGATCGGCTTCGGGCTGTTCTCCATTTCGGTCAGCACTTCATGAAGGCCGGGCGGCTTCGGCGGCTTGCCGAATTCGGTGATGTCGGCGCCCGCGATAAAGGTACGGCCGGCGCAGGTCAGCACGATCGCCTTCACTTCGGGATCGGCGATGGCGCTCTTCATGCATTCCAGAATGCCGCCCCGAACGGCGGCGCTCAGCGCATTCACCGGAGGGCTGTTGACCGTGACGATGGCAACCACGTCATGACGCTCAAGCTTCACCACTTCGCTCACGGTACTCTCCTCGGATATCTCGTTTTGCTCTATTTCGCACTGCGGAATTTAATTCCACATCTTGACATGGAGGGTTATTTTGAAGCACGTCCCTTGTCAACGAAGTCCGTGACGGCAGGAAATGAAACGTCCAGGCAAGAAAGTGGCGACCGATCGCAGCTTCGTCGTCGCGCTTTCCCGCGGCCTTGATGTGTTACGCGCATTTCATCCCAACGACGGGCTTCTGGGCAATCAAGAGATCGCGGCCCGCACCAATTTGCCAAAGCCCACCGTTTCCCGGCTGACTTATACTTTGACCAAGCTCGGTTACCTTACACCCGTTCCGCGGTTCGAAAAGTATCAACTGGCGCCATCGGCGATGTCGCTTGGCTATGCCGCACTTGCGAACCTCGGCGTTCGGCATTTGTCCGAATCCTATCGCGAGGAAGTCATGCAGGAGACCGGCGGCGCAGTGGCCGTCGGCGGCCGCGACCGTCTCAGCATGATCTATTTCGGCCAGAGCCGCAGCGGATTAACGCTGGGCGTTCAACTGGACGTCGGTTCGCGGATTCCGATTGCAACCACCGCGATGGGCCGGGCCTATATCTGGGCGCTGCCCAATGA
>DATBAD010000033.1:0-437693 GCA_036271715.1 Xanthobacteraceae bacterium | reverse complement strand
TCGGATCGTGGGACGTGGTAACAGTCAGGTTCGGTGTGCCGGCCTGATTGTACCATATGGCGAACTGCGACAGGTCGCGGCCCGAAACATCCTCGAAAACGCCAACGAATTGTTCGATCGTGGCGGCCTGGCCGTCATAGCGCTCGAAGTAGATATCCATGCCCCGCCGGAACGTTTCGGCGCCAAGCAATGTGCGGATCATCCGCACCACTTCGGAGCCTTTTTCGTAGACCGTCGCGGTATAGAAATTATTGATCTCGCGATATCGCCTAGGCCGGACCGGATGTGCGAGCGGACCCTGGTCTTCGGGAAACTGATGCGCCTTGAGCGTCCGCACCTCGGCAATGCGTTTGACCACGCGGGAACGCTGGTCCGCGGAGAACTCATGGTCGCGGAATACCGTCAGCCCTTCCTTGAGACAGAGCTGGAACCAATCCCGGCAAGTGATTCTGTTGCCTGTCCAATTGTGGAAATATTCGTGCGCGATCACGGCCTCGATACCGATGTAATCGTTGTCAGTTGCAGTCGTCGGGGAAGCGAGAACGTATTTGTCGTTAAAGACGTTGAGGCCCTTATTCTCCATCGCCCCCATATTGAAGGCGGAGACGGCGACGATCATGAAAATATCGAGATCGTATTCGCGGCCGAACGCGGTCTCATCCCAGCGCATGGCGCGCTTGAGGCTGTCCATGGCGTAGGGAACGCGTTGTTCCTTGCCGGGCTCGATGAAGATTTCGAGCGCCACGTTGCGGCCGGACATGGTGGTGAAGCTGTCCGACACGCGGGCGAGATTGCCGCCGACCAGCGCAAACAGATAAGAAGGTTTCGGAAAGGGGTCGTGCCAAATGGCGTAATGCCGGTTGCTGCCAGGCACATCGCCTTGCGCGATGCGGTTGCCGTTGGCAAGCAGGATCGCCGCTTCGTTTTTGTCGGCTTCGACGCGCGTCGTATAGACCGCCATCACGTCGGGCCGGTCGAGGAAATAGGTAATCCGGCGGAAGCCTTCGGCTTCGCATTGCGTGCAATAGACGTCGCCAGCGCGATAAAGCCCCATCAATTGCGTGTTGCCGGTCGGATCGACCTCGGTCTCGATCTCGAGCGTGAACGGCCGGTTCGGCACCTGCGCGATGGTGAGTTTGTCGGGCGTAGCGACGAAGTTCTCCGCTGGTAACGGCTTGCCGTCGAGGCTCAATCCGACAAGCTTCAAATCCTCGCCGTCGAGCACCAGCGGCGCCGGCGTTCCGGCCGCATTCGGCTTGAGCTTAAGCTTGGCGCGAACCTTGGTCGCTGTCGGGTGGAGCAAGAAATCGAGTTCCACGGTCTCGATGAGCCAGTCGGGCTGACGATAATCCTGAAGGCGGATGGCCTTGTGTTCTTCTGTGCGCATGCAGGCTTGATGTAGAGACTTTGGCCGCGAATGAAAAGCACCCGCTAACGCCGCGGTTCGGCGTGGCCGATGACCCGCTGAATGCCGGGAAAGCGCTCGCGCAAGCGATCCTCCATCGTATCGACCATCTCGTGCACGGCGCTGACCGAAAGGTTCGAATCGACCTGGCAGTGGAAATTGACGATTTCGCCATCATTGGTTTCGCGTACCCGCACGTCATGCACTTCGCCGAGATGGGGCATTGCAGCGGCGAGCGTGGTGAGCGCTTCGCGCACCTCGGCGATGCGTGCAGCGGAGGCATCCTGGCCCGCGAGCACATCGGCCGGCAAAGGCTCGATATGGGTTTCGACTTCGACGTCGGGGCCAAGTTCATCGCGCACCCCCTCTTCGAACCGGCTTGCGGTGTCGTGTGCGGCGGAAAGCGGCAATGTGCCGTCGACTTCCAGATCAGCAGACACTGAAAGCTGCCCCGATACCGTCTGGACCGCCACGTGGTGGATGGCGAGCCCAAGGTCACGCGCGATGATCATGACCCGCTCGCGCACAGTCTCATCGTCGAGTGCGTGCGGTTCGGTAGTGATCGTGATTTCTGCAGACGGCAATTCGTCGCGGATCGCTCTGGCCAGCTGGTTCTTGATGCCAGTGACGCGGTCGAGCGGCAGAGTGCGGCTGACGCCGACTGCAAGATCGACAAACAGCACCGCGCCTGCCGGCCGTACCCGCACCTGTTCGACGTTGACGACGCCCGCGACCTGCTGCGCAATGGTCATGATGTTTTCCCGCACACCGGCGGGTGCGGCATCAGTCAGCGTATCGATGGTGCGGCGGCCGAGCCGCCAACCAGCGATACAAATGAAAACTGCAACGACCAGGGCCGCCGACGCATCGGCCCATGAATAGCCGAGCTTGACACCAGCAAGGCCAATCAACACAGCGACCGACGACCACATGTCGGACGAGAAATGCAGCGCGTCGGCCGCTAGCGCCTCGCTCGATGTCGCCTTGGCGACGCGATTAAGCGCGCGCGCGCGAAAGAAATCGACGACAATCGAACCGATGACGACCAAGAAAGCTGCGATGCTCGCCTCGACCGCCTGCGCTTGCCTGTCGATCAGACGCAGCGCCGCTTCGTAAATGACAGCCACTGAAAGAACGAAGAGAAGCGCAGTCTCGGCCAGCGCCGTGACGCTTTCCATCTTGCCGTGGCCGTATTGATGTTCGGCATCGGCCGGCTTGCCGGAAATACGCACCGCGAAATACGTCAATACCGTCGCCGACAGGTCGATCAGCGAATGGCCGGCCTCGGAAAGAATAGCGAGTGATCCAGTGAGAAAGCCGACGACAGCCTTCGCCAGCGTCAGGCCCGCCGACGCAGCGATCGAGACAAGCGCGGCTTTTTCTTTTTCGTTCATCGGCGGCCCTTATTGCCCGATGACATAGCGGGCCGCCATCATAAGGTAAATCTCGTGATGAGCGTGTTATGGTGTGCTCGAAGCAGCGAGTTTTTCCCGCAGCGTCTTGTTCTCGGCCTCAAGCTGTTCGAGCCGCGCGCGAATTGGCGCCAAAGCCGTAGCCAGTTCGGCCTCGCTAAAGCGCGGCGTGATGTGCTGTGGGCAATTCCAATCAAACGCTTCGAGATGCAGCACAATCGCGCGCTCGGGTTTGGCCTTGTAGCCTGGGAGCATCAGCTTTTCAGTGAGCGCGGGATCCGTGTTTAGATCCTTGATCTCGACGCGGGCATAGATTTTCAGCCGACGGCGGTTTGGATAATGCATCAGGATCAGTGCCACGCGGTTATCCGCTGCTACATTGCCGACGCTGATATATTGAAGATTGCCGCGAAAATCCGGGAAGGCCAGTGTCTTGTCGTCGAGGATACGCAGAAACCCCGGCGGACCGCCGCGATGCTGCACATAAGGCCAACCAGTCTCTGATACGGTCGCCATATAGAAGCTGTCGCGTGTGGCTATAAATTCCGCTTCGGCCTCCGTGAGATGGTCGAACTCTCTGTGGCCTTTGAAGTCGGTCCATAGTTTCGCACTGCCATTCGCAGTCTGCACGGCTCTGACACTCGGCGTCGTCGCGATATCCAGAAATCCGTAAGCCATACGGGGTTCCCACCAATCGTTGCAGCACCGATATACGACCTTTCAATTAAAGGAATAATTGTCTAATTATGAGATATATCCTTCCAATTATTGGAATATAGAATTTAAGCCGTGGATCGCCTCGAAGCCATGTCTGTTCTGGTCGCCGCGGCCGAGACAGGCAGCCTCAGCGCTGCCGGACGCAAGCTCGGCATGCCGCTTCCCACTGTGAGCCGAAAAGTTTCGGAGCTGGAGGTACATCTCAAGACGCGGCTCTTGATCCGCTCGACACGACGATTGACCCTGACGGATGCTGGGGCGGCTTACGTTTCCGAATGCAAACGCATCCTCGAACAGGTCAGCGAGGCCGAGCGTGCGGCATCGGGAGAATATAGCCTGCCGCGCGGCGATGTCGTTATCACCGCACCGGTCGTCTTCGGCCGCTTGCATGTGCTGCCGGTGGTCGAAGCGTTCCTTGACGCGTTTCCCGAGATCAACGCCCGGCTAGCGCTATCCGACCGCAATGTCGATCTCATTGACGACCATGTCGATGTCGCGGTCCGCATCGGCGTCCTCTCCGACAGCGGCATGGTGGCAACAAAGGTTGGATCTGTCCGTCGGGTGGTTTGTGCCAGTGCCGACTATTTGAGCCGGTATGGCGTACCGAAAACGCCGGACGATGTCGCCGAATGGCCGTGCGTCGGCTTCGACGGTCTCACATCGTCAATGGCTTGGCGCTTTATGGTCAACGGCGTTGAGCGCGCGATCGCGGTCAAGTCGCGTCTTTCAGTGAACACCGTCGAAGCTGCGCTGGACGCCGCGATTGCCGGCATCGGTATGGCACGCGTGTTGTCGTATCAGGCCGCGCCAGCCGTGGCGGAGGGCAAGCTCCGTATCGTCCTTCAGGATCACGAACTTGAGCCGCTACCGATCAATCTCATTCACGTCGGGCAAGGGACGTTGCCACGAAAGACCCGCGCCTTTCTCGACTACGCCACTCCACGTCTGCGCGACCGGGCGATGAAGGCGTCGTTGTCCCACGAGCAATCGCCCAAGACACGGTCAGGCATTGGCGCGCGGAACGTCCGTCGGTCACGGTGACAACTGCTCCAGCAAACGCTTCTTGGTTTCGACCGCGAATATGAGCGTGATCACCGCCGTGACCGCCGTGATCAGGCCGAACGACAGGAACACGGTCTGCAGCCCTGAGCCGATCACATATCCGACCGCGATCGGTCCGAGCATCGACGCGAACCGCAGCCAGGCCGTGGCGGTGCCGACGCCGAGCGCCCGCACGCGAGTCGGATAAAGCTCCGGCGTATAGAGATAGACGCCGAGATTGATCGCGGTCACGAAGAAATAAGCGATGGTAATATAGGTCAGCACCTGTTCCGGTGTCGCATTGGCGATCGTCGACAAGACGATCAGCGACGCAGCTGCGCCGGCAAAGCAGATGCCGAACAGCCATTTACGTCCGACATAATCGATGATGAAAGCAGCGATCACAGTCCCAATAAGGCCAATGGCGACAGTGATCAGGCCGTAACGCAGCGCTACATCAAGCGGTAGCTTGAAAACTGTGCGGTAGACCGTTGGCAGCCAGATCGAAAGGCCGTAATTCACGAGATACGACGTGAACCAGATCAGCCAGACGACCAGCGTCCGCCGCAGATAGAGCGGACCGAATAGATCAGCGAGCGAAGCGCGCTTGTCTTCGATCTTGATCGCGGCTTGCGGCGGTGGCAGTGGCTTGCCGGTCGCTTTTTCGGTTTCACGTTCGATGAAAGAAATCGCCGCTTCGGCTTCCATCATTCGCCCGGAATTGGCTAGCCAGCGCGGCGACTCAGGAAGAACGCGTCGCAGGAAGAGTGTCAGAACCGCCGGGATGGCGCCGAAGACGAACATATAAGGCCAGCCCAGCGTCGGCACGATCCATAGTCCGAGCAGACTTGCCGCAACGATGCCGACCGGAAAGATAAGCTCATAGAACATTACGAAACGGCCACGCGAATCCGAGCGCGCGAGTTCACTAATATAGACGGCAGCGATCGGCACTTCGCCACCGAGGCCGAAGCCTTGGATCACGCGGAAGACGAGCAGCGACTCGTAGTTCCAGGCTGCGGCGCAGACGAGACTCATCACCGCGAATAACGCGATCGACCAGATCATGCCGGTCATGCGGCCATAGCGTTCGGCGATCCAGCCGAAGAACAAAGCGCCGAGCAATTGGCCGAGAAAGCCGGACGAAATCAGAAGGCCGATTTGCGGCGGCGTCAGCTTCCACATCGGCGCGATGGCAGGAAGAACCGACGCAATGGCGAGAGCATCGAAAGCATCGAAAAACGTCGCGACGCCGATAATGACGCGTGTCTTGACGTGCCACGATGAGACTGGAAGTCGCTCTATGCGTGCAACGACGTCTTCCGGCGTCGTCGCGACGGCCGCAGAATGAGTAACGGACATTTTTGCCTCCCCCGATTTTCGTTCCTAATCGGCTCGTGCCGATCGTTTTCTTTAAGAACGTAACCCCAACGCCGCCGCTACTGTATCTCCACGGCTTCGAAACCGCTTGGCACATGCCAGCGGCCGCAGCACGACGGCAAAAGACAACGGATCGCGAGATGCCCTTCCGGCATCGTCTCAAGCGTCTTGCGGTCGATCTTGCGCGGCGCGGCATTCTGTTCGGCCATACGCGCGCGATGCACATCGACCAATTGCTTGCGCTGGCTTTCGGTTGCCGCAGTATCGATCGCGAGCGTCTCGGGATCGAGAATGACGCCGTAATAATCCTTGGCGGCCTGTAGCGACACGTAGCCCTGACGCGCATCGTGCTGCACGTCCTCGGCCGGGCGCTCAAGCGGCGAACCGAATCCACCGCCGCCGCCGGAACGCACGATCACGGCGTCGTCTGTCTTCAGCTTCCTGCGAAAAACCTTGGCATTGGGAACGTCGCAATCGACGACACCGTCGCGGCGAAGAAGCGTTTCGTTGCCGGTGCCCTCCAGGCCGCCATCAAGACCCCAAGGCAGACAGATCGCACGCTCCATACTGGTACTGACGTTCAATTCGCTGCGCGCTCGCACGACAGTTTCGACGCCGAGCCCGCCGCGATAGCGGCCGGGGCCGCCCGAATCCTGGATCAGCGCCAGGCTCTCGATCAGTACCGGGTATTTGGCCTCGAACTGCTCGTTCGGACTGTTATGCGTATCGCCATCATTGATGCAGACGGTGGCGGATACGCCATCTTCGCTCCGCTTCGCCCCCCAGCCTCCGCCAAGCGGGCCGATGCCGGCGAGATAGAGCTTGTTGGTGTTCGGGTGAAAGCCGTCGAGCATCACCACGCAGAGATCGGCATGATGCCCGGCGATGATTTGATCAGGAATGGCCTTGGCCAAGGCTTTGAAGATGGTATCGACCACCGTCATCGGAAACGTCATCCACCAGCGCATCGGGGCAGGGCGAACCGCGCTGACCACTTTGCCGGGCGGCAGGACGACTTTCAGATTGCGGAACGAGCCGTCATTGAGCGGATAATCGGTCGGCGAGGTGACGCATTTGAAGGCGACCTGGGCACAAGCGACGCCGGTCGTCGGGCCGGAATTGTAGAAGCCGCGAACTTGGTTGGAGATGTCGGTGAGGTCGACCGTCATCTCGTCGCCGGAGACGATGACTTTGACGCGAATCGGCACCGGCTTGGCGATATCGACCGCATCGTCGTCCATGAAGGACTCTGCTTCGTAGATGCCATCGGGAATGGCGCGGGTGCGCTCGCGCGCCGCCGCTTCGGCGTGATCCATCAGTACATTGATGCAATCGAGGACGGGAGCGCGGCCGTAACGGTTGAGTAGTTCGAGAAAGCGCCGCTCGCCAGTCTTGATCGCGGTGATCTGCGCGCGCAGATCGCCCATCGCCCGTTCCGGCAGGCGCACATTCATGCGAATGATGTCGTGAACCTCGCTGTTCACCTCGCCGGCGCGGGCATATTTGACGATCGGGATCTGTAGCCCTTCCGAGAAAATATCGGTGGTGACGCCGCCGAGCGTGCCACCGACATCGGGCCAATGCGCCATACAGCAGGAGAAGCCGACCAACTCGTTTTCGTGAAAAATCGGCAGCGTGAAGGTGAAATGGTTGAGATGGCTGCCAGTGGTATAGGCGTCATTGGTAAGGAGAATGTCGCCGGGGACAAAGCCGTCCGGGCCAAACTTCCGGATCTTGGCTTTGACCGTTTCCGCCATCCCGCGGATGAACATCGGTAGACCGAGCCCGATCGAAACCGTGTCGCCGTCTCTGGTAAAGATACCGACAGTGAAATCCAGCGCCTCGTAGATGATCATATTGTAGGCGGTGCGCATCAGATTGGTCTTCATCTCTTCCGTCACGGCCATGACGCCGTTGCGGACGATTTCGACCAAAACCGGATCGGCGCTTTTGCGCGCGGTCATTGCTTCACTCCGGTAATCACGAGATTGCCGAGCGCATCGACTTTAAGGCTGTCGTCAGGGAAGACGACGGTGGTCGAAGCGTGCTCTTCAATCAGTGCCGGGCCGGGAATGCTGTTTCCCGCAAGCAGCACGCTGCGCGCGAAGGTCTGCGTATCGAGGAAGCCGCCTGTGTTCTCGAAATAGACTCGGCGCGATCCAGTGTGTGCTTCCTTCGGCGGTGTCGCATCGCCTTGTGGTAGCCGCTCAAAACTGGGTTTCTCGACGATGCCGGTCACCGTGGTACGCAGGCTCGCGATTTCCGCGGGCTCTGCCGGCGCCGAGGTCCCGTATCGCTGTGCATGCACGGCATCGAACAGCGCCTTGATCGCCTTGCGGTCGCGCGCGGCAAAATGCTCGGCCGGAATATCGACGGTGACGAAATGCTCCTGGCCGACATAGCGCATATCGAGTGCGCGGCGCACCGAGACCGATTTCGGGGCGACGGAAGATTTCGCGATCGCTTCGCGGCCTTGTTCTTCGAGCTCGTGATAGACCGCTTCGAACCGATCGAAGTCGAGATTTTCCAGCGTGATGAACCAAGTGCGGACGAAATCGTAGCGCAGGTCTGAAAATAGCATGCCGAAGGCCGAGAAATGTCCCGGTGCACGCGGAATGATGATCGTGCGAATGCCAATCTCGCGTGCTACGGCCGTCGCGTGCAGCGGGCCTGCGCCGCCATAGGCGACAAGCGCGAAGCTTGCGGCGTCCAAACCGCGTTCGGTAGTGACACCTTTCACCGCATAAGACATTTTTGTCGCGGCAATGCGCAAAATTCCATTCGCAGCATCGGTCACGTTGAGCCCAAGCGGCTCGGCGATACGCGTGCGCATCGCCTGTTCGGCGGCCGCGGTATCGAGGTGCATTTCGCCGCCCAGGAAACGGTCGGCGCTCAGCCGGCCCAGGAGCAAATTGGCATCGGTGACGGTCGGCTCGGCGCCGCCGCGGCCGTAGCAGGCCGGTCCCGGCTCGGCGCCGGCGCTGCGCGGTCCAACGTGCAAAGCACCGCCATGTTCGACGGAAGCGATCGAGCCGCCACCGGTGCCGACTTCGAAAATGTCGATGGTTGGCACCTGGATCGGCAATGCTTTGTCGTAACCGCCGATTAGCGCCTGCCCCGTCGTCATAGCACGGCCGTCGAGAATGACGCCGGCCTTGGCGGTGGTGCCACCCATGTCGAAGGCAATCGCATTATCGATGCCGAGCGCATGACAAAGCGCCTGCGTGCCGATGACACCTGATGCCGGTCCGGATTCCAGAATGCGAATGCATTCGGAGCTTGCTTTGTCGAGTTCGAACAAGCCGCCAGTCGACTGCACGACCAGGAAAGTGCCGCCGAAACCTTCGGCGATGATACGGCTGCCAATCTCGGTGAGATAGCGCTGCACGCGCGGGCCGATGAAGGCGTTGGCGACGACGGTCGAGCAGCGCTCGAACTCGCGATATTCCTGCGATAGCTCGTGCGATGCCGTTACGAACACGCCGGGCAGGCGCTGTTGCAAGAATTCCTTGGCGCGCAATTCATGCGCCGGATTGCGATAGCAATGCAGGAACAGGATCGCGACCGCTTCGATCTTCTCGCGCTCCAAGGTATCGGCGACGGCAAGCAGTTCGGCTTCGTCCAGAGGTTTCAAGACGCTGCCGTCGGCATAGAGCCGTTCCGTCACCTCAAAGCATAGCGCGCGCGGCACCAGCGGCTGATGTTTCTGGAAAAACAGATTGTAGGAGTCCGGCCGATTGATGCGGCCGATTTCGTAGACGTCGCGGAAGCCGCGCGTCGTGATCAGCGCCGTCTTGGCGCCGGTCCGCTCCAGCATCGTATTAATAGCGACGGTGGAGCCATGAAGGAAAAGGTCAGCCGCGGCGAAACTGGTGCCTGCCTTGGCGGCGCCGGCTTCGATGCCTTCGACCATGGCGCGCGGCGTCGACAGGCTTTTGCCGAGGAGAAGGCGCTTGTCGGTTTCGTCGAAGGCGGCAACGTCGGTGAAAGTGCCGCCGATATCGGCGGCGAGCCGCAGTCGATGCGCTAACCCATCCGACGCGCGCAACATTGCCCTGGACGCTCCCTGATCTTATGCTTCGTTTAATTGTACATTGGCAAACTATTTGTCCAATGGCAAACGGGAGGACAAGGCCTATGGCTGATCGGCGCAAGGGAGGGAGCAAAGGAATCCAATCCGTCGAGCATGGCATGCGCGTATTGGAGGCGTTGATCGACGCGCGCAAAGCACTGCCGCTAAAACTTGTCGCCGACCGCGCCGGCATGTCGGCGAGCATGGCGCATCGCTATCTGACGAGCTTCGTGCGCGCCGAGATGGTGCGGCAGGATCAGGTCAGCGGCCATTACGATCTCGGCACGCTCGCGCTGCGGCTCGGTCTTGCGGCGCTCAACCGCTCCGATCCGATGCAGATGGCGGACGATGAATTCCGGCAACTGGTGTCGCGCGTCGATATCGACGGTCACATCACCATCTGGGGCACCTATGGCGTCACGACGGTGCGCTATCACAACCGCCACGCGCCCATTCTGTCGAACTTTCGCTTGGGCGATGTGCTGCCGCTCCTCGACTCTGCTGCCGGCCGGCTGTTCCTGACTTATCTGAAACCCTCAGCGACGCGCGATGTCCTAAAGATTGAATCGGCCAAGAGCGACGTACGCGCGACGGCGAAGGAGATCAAGGCGATTACCGATCGTGTTCGCGCGGACGGTTATGCCTGGATCGACGGGCAGGTCTTCCATGGTATCCGCGCTATCGCCGCGCCGATCTTCGACTCGCAAAACGAATTGCGCGCAGCGCTGTCGCTGGTCAGCAATCAAGCGTCGCTGACGCGTTTCCCCAACACTACCCTTGACGATCTAAACGCGACGGCGAAACGGATTTCGCAGCGGCTTGGCTGGCTTGGGTGAGACGACGCGTGATCCCTAAAGATTGACGCGCCTATTTTGCCGAAAGGCCGTTGAGCACTAATTCGAGATGCGCGTCGAAGTAGGCTTTCAAGTCGAGCGGCTGCCTGTTGCCGAACATCATCAGCCAAAGATTTAACAGGGCGATAGGGGCGATCACGACTTGCGGCGAGTTGGTCACCGGCGAATCGCGAAATTCGCCGCGGTCGACACCGCGCTGGATGACTTGTTTCAGGCGCTCGATGCAGGGCTGTAGAATTTCCTGGTAATACCGGTCGGTGAGCTCGGGAAAACGCGGCGCTTCGGCAATCAGCATCCGCATCACCTCACGCTTGCGATGGTCATCGACGAGATGTTCGTAGATGAAGCTGAATTGCAGCCGCAACAACTCTGCCGTCGAGCCTTCATGGGTGTCGAACATGTCGTCGACGGTATCGAGGGCCGCTTCAGTGATGTCGCGCACCATCGATATAAAGAGGTGCTCTTTATTCTCGAAATAGACGTAGATCGTTCCTTTAGTGACGCCCGCGCGTTCGGCGATCTGATCGAGCGTGGTTGAGGCGTAGCCGTTCCGCGAGAATTCCGTAAAAGCCGCCTCGATAATTTCCTTGGGCCTGTCGGCTTTGCGGCGGCGTCTTACGTCGGTCCTGATTTCACTGACATCAGTCATGCGTCGCCTCGCTCCACCTGTTCCTCCCCAGGAACCCGTTCATTCCAGGAACTCATGTTATTGACTAACTGGATAGTAAATAATTATTATCGTTTTGTTAAGACCTATGGTGCGGGGCCTTGGTGCAGCGGCGTTATTCGTATCGTATTCTCGGGGTAAAGGCAGCTTATCCGCTTGTTTTTGCGGTTTCGCTGGCTTTGACGGCCTGTGCGGTGGGACCTGACTTCGTCCAGCCGCCGGCGCCGGATGTCGGCGGCTATACGCCGGAATCGCGAAATGGAGCGCCTGCGCCAGCAGGCGCTGGTGCCGGTCCGTCGCAGAAATTCGCCATCGACCGCGATATACCCGGCGAGTGGTGGACCGTTTTCCATTCGCACGATCTGGACAATTTGCTGGGGCAGGCGCTACTCGCCAATCCAAACCTTGAGGCAGCGCAAGCCGCGTTGTGGCAGGCCAAGGAAAATCTCTACGCTCAGGCCGGCTCGCTATTGCCGACTATCGACGCGAATTCGTCAGCGACCCGTCAGCAATTCTCGCCGGCCGAGTTCGGCGGCTCCGGCGGGCCGTCGATTTTCAATCTCTACCAGGCGACCGTGAATGTCTCGTACGTCGTCGACGTTTTTGGCGGCACACGGCGCCAGATCGAAGCGTCCGCGGCGGGTGCGGACTATCAGTATTTCCAGCTCGAAGCGGCTTATCTATCGCTGACCGCCAATGTGGTGACGGCTTACGTTCAGGCGGCGTCGCTTCGCGGCCAGATCGACGCCACGCGCGATATCATCAAGCTCGAGAGCGAGCAGCTTGACGTCGTCAAGCATCAGTTCGAGGTCGGTGGGGCGGCAAAAGCGGATGTGCTGACGCAACAATCGGAAGTGGCGACGCAAGAGGCAACCTTACCGCCGCTGCAAAAGCAGCTGGAGCAGGAGCGGCATGTCTTGCTGGCGCTGACCGGACATTTTCCAAGCCAAGCCCTACGAATGCAGATGAAGCTCGCGTCGCTGCGGCTTCCGACGATGCTGCCGCTAAGCTTGCCATCGAAGCTTGTCGAACAGCGTCCGGATATTCGCGCCGCCGAGGCGCAATTGCACCAAGCGAGCGCGCAGATCGGTGTCGCCGTTGCCAATCGTCTGCCGAAAATCACACTGACCGCGGACTACGGTACCGCGGCCCTGACGACAGCCGCGATGTTCACGCCGGCCACCGCAGTGTGGGAAGCCGTCGGCAGCGGCACCCAGCCGCTCTTCCATGGCTTTACGCTCTTGCATCAAGAGCGTGCGGCAAGGGCGGCCTACGATCAGGCCGACGCCCAATATCGTAACGCCGTATTGTCGGCGTTCCAGAATGTCGCGGATACATTGCGCGCCCTGCAGCTCGATGCGCTGACGCTACGCGCACAGCGTGCCGCCCTCAAAGCATCGTCGGACACACTCGATCTGACACGCGGCCAATACAAACTCGGAGCGATCACCTACATCACTTTGCTGAACGCCCAACGCAGCTATCAGCAAGCGCGGCTTGCCGTAGTTCAAGCGGAGGCCTCGCGTTTTGCCGACACGGCTGCATTGTTCCAGGCTCTCGGCGGCGGATGGTGGAATCGCGCCGACGCCGCACCGAACCCCTATAGCCCAGAGGCCAATGGCATCGCTGAAAATATCGGCGCGCTGACGCATTCGCCTCCCGGCGTGGAGTATCACTAATGACCAAACGCATGGTGATCATGCTGATCGCCGTAGCTATCGTGCTCGGTGGCGTCTTTGGATTCCAAGCCTTCAAAGGGGTCATGATCAAAAAGTTCATGGCCGGCATGGCCTCGCCGCCACAGACGGTCTCGGCGGCGAAAGCGGGCTCGAGCCAATGGCAGCCGCAGATCGAAGCGGTCGGCAGCTTGCGCGCGCTCAATGGCGCGGATTTGTCTCTGGAAGTCTCGGGCATTGTCGATTCGCTGTCGTTCAAATCCGGCGACGACGTCAAACAAGGCGACGTGTTGCTGCGGCTTCGTTCCGAGGATGACGTTGCCAAGCTGCAATCGCTGCAAGCAGTCGCCGACTTGAATCAAATCACCTATGACCGCGACCAGAAGCAATTCCAGATGCAGGCGGTCAGTCAGGCGAACATCGACACCGATGTCGCCAATCTGAAGAACGCCAAAGCGCAAGTCGCCCAGCAGCAGGCCATCCTCGATAAAAAGACGCTGCGAGCCCCGTTCTCAGGGCATATCGGCATTCGCGCTGTCGATCTCGGCCAATATCTCGGCGCCGGAACGGTCATCAGCACTTTGCAGGCGCTGGACCCAATCTACATGGACTTCTTCGTGCCGCAGCAGGCCGTCGACCAAATCCGCGTCGGCCAGCGCGTCAACGTCAAGGTCGATGCTTTCAAGGACCAGACATTTCCCGGTGAGATTTCGGCGATCAATCCGAAGGTCGATCTATCCAGCCGTAATGTCCAAATTCGCGCCACGCTCACTAACCCCGATCACAAGCTTTTGCCGGGCATGTACGCCACCGTCGATATCGCGACGGGCGCGCCGCAGAATCTGGTCACGCTGCCGCAAACCGCGATCACCTATAATCCGTATGGCGACACGGTTTATATCGTCGACACCAAAGGCAATGACGCCAACAATAAGCCGCAGCAGATCGCGCGGCAGGTCTTTGTTACGACCGGTTCTACGCGCGGCGATCAGGTCGCCGTCCTCAAGGGCGTCAATGACGGCGACATGGTGGTCACCGCGGGACAGCTCAAGCTGCACAACGGCACCGTCGTCTTTATCGACAATTCGGTGACGCCGACGGCCGACGCCACGCCGAACGTGATCGATCGCTAGGCGAGACCGCAATGCATTTCACCGACATCTTCATTCGCCGACCGGTACTTGCCTCGGTGGTGAGCCTGTTGATCTTGGTCCTCGGCTTGCGTGCCTATAGCGTGCTGCCCGTGTTGCAATATCCGCGCACGGAAAACGCCATCGTCACGGTCACGACGATCTATTACGGCGCCGATCCCGATGTGGTTGCGGGCTTTATCACGACGCCGCTTGAAAACGCGATCGCGCAGGCGAACGGCATCGATTACATGAGCTCGACGAGTCAGTCTGGCACGAGCACGATCATGATTTATCTGCGGCTCAATTACGACCCGGATAAAGCGCTCACTGAAATCAACACCAAGATCAATTCGGTTCTCAATCAATTGCCGAACGGCACGCTGCAGCCGACTCTGACCGTGAAGGTCGGTCAAACCATCGATGCCATGTATATCGGCTTCAACAGCGACACGCTGCAGCCGAACCAGATCACCGACTATCTCGTGCGCGCCGTGCAGCCAAAATTACAGGCGGTTCCCGGTGTGCAGACTGCCGAACTCCTCGGCCAGAAGATTTTCGCGCTTCGCGCATGGCTAGACCCGGTGAAGCTCGCCGCGTTCGGCTTGACGGCGACCGACGTCAGCCAGGCGTTGACCGCGAACGATTACATTTCCGGTGTCGGCAACACCAAAGGGCAAATGGTGCAGGTCGAGCTGTCGGCCTCGACCACGCTGCATTCGGCCGAGGAATTCCGCAATCTCGTGATCAAACAGGTCAACGGCGCCGTCGTCCGTCTCAAAGATGTCGCAAATGTCACGCTTGGCTCCGAGGATTACGACACCGAAGTCGGCTTTGACGGTAAACAAGCCGTCTATATCGGCATTCAGGTGGCGCCAGGCGCCAATTTGCTCGATGTCATTCAAGGCGTGCACGACGTTTTTCCCCGCATACAGGCGCTGTTTCCGCAAGGCTTGAACGGCGAGATTATCTACGACTCGACCGAATTCGTACACGCCGCCATCTACGAGGTGATCCGCAGCCTCGCCGAGGCGCTGGTCATCGTCACGCTCGTGGTGTTTCTGTTCCTGGGTTCGCTACGTTCGTCAGTCATTCCGACAATTGCCATTCCGCTATCGCTGATCGGCACATTCATCATCTTGTTGGCGCTGGGCTATTCGATCAATTTGTTGACCTTGCTCGCTCTGGTGCTCGGCATCGGATTGGTGGTCGATGACGCTATTATTGTCGTCGAAAACGTCAACCGGCACCTGGAAGAGGGCGAGTCGCCAACAAACGCGGCGCTCTTGGCCGCGCGCGAGTTGGGCGGCCCGATCATTGCCATGACCGTGGTTCTGGCCGCGGTGTATGTGCCGATCGGGTTCCAAAGTGGTTTGACCGGCGCTCTCTTTGCGGAATTCGCTTTTGCACTGGTCGGGTCGGTCACTGTGTCCGGCGTCGTCGCGCTGACTTTGTCGCCGATGCTGTGCTCGCGTTTGCTTAAAGCGCCCGATCATGAAAACCCCGGCTGGGAAGCACGCCTCACCGGTTTTATCGATCGGCGCTTCGCCGCTTTGCGCGGCTGGTACGAGAAGCGGCTGCACAACAGCTTGAACTTCCTCCCGGTGACGTTCGTCTTCGCCGCGATCATGCTCGGCAGCATCTATTTCCTGTTCACCAGCGCCAAGACTGAACTTGCACCGGTGGAAGACCAGGGCGTGGTGCTTTCACAAACCATCGCTGCGCCGAATTCTACGCTGCAACAGCGGCAGCTTTATTCGCATGAAGTCTACAACATATTTTCGAAGCATCCCGAGACCGAGCATGTCTTCCAGATCGACGTGCCCGGCCAGATCTTTGCCGGCATGGTGTTCAAGCCGTGGGACAAGCGCAACAAGACGACCGATCAGCTGCAACCGGTGTTGCAGCAGGAATTGGCCAAAGTTCCAGGCGTGAGGATCGCGGCCTTTCAGCCGCCGCCGCTTCCCGGCAGTATTGGATTGCCGGTCCAATTCGTTATTACGACGACGGATCCGTTCGAGCGGCTGAACGAAGTCTCGCAACAATTCCTGCAACAGGCGCTGCAGAGCGGAATGTTTATCTTTCTCGACAACGATCTGAAATACGATAATCCGCAGGCCATCATCACCATCGATCGCGACAAGACCGCGCAACTCGGCTTGAAGATGAGCGATCTCGGCGGGTCGCTGACGTCGATGCTGTCCGGTGGCTATGTCAATTATTTCGGCATCAGCGGACGCTCTTACAAAGTAATCCCGCAGGTCCAGCAGAATTTCCGCCTCAACTCGGATCAGTTGATGAATTATTACATCCGGGCCTCGGATGGATCATTGGTGCCGTTGTCGACGGTCGCGAAAGTGGCCACGAGGACTATTCCTGAATCGCTCAATCATTTTCAACAGCTCAACAGCGCAACCATCCAAGGCGTCGCCATGCCCGGCGTGGCGCAGGGCGATGCACTTGTCTTCTTGCAGAACCTCGCGGCGCGTTTAATGCCCGCAGGCTACACAGTCGATTATGGTGGCTTGAGCCGACAATATATTCAGGAAAGCAGCGGCTTCCTCACCACATTCGGTTTCGCGCTGATCATCATCTTTTTGTCGCTGGCTGCTCTGTTCGAAAGCTTCCGCGACCCGATCATCATCCTGGTATCGGTGCCGATGTCGATCGCCGGCGCGCTGATCTTCGTCACTCTCGGCTTTGGGGGCATGTCGCTTAACATCTACAGCGAGGTCGGCCTGGTGACGCTGATGGGACTGATCAGCAAGCACGGCATCCTGATCGTGCAGTTTGCTAATCATCTGCAGCAAGAGGGACGAACCAAGCGCCAAGCGATCGAGGAGGCGACCGGCATCCGGTTGCGGCCGATCCTGATGACAACGGCCGCCATGGTGCTCGGCGTGGTACCGCTGATCATCGCGACCGGCGCCGGCGCCGTGTCGCGTTTCCAGATGGGCGTTGTGATCGCTTCGGGTCTCGCGATCGGTACGCTGTTCACGCTGTTTGTCGTGCCTGCGGTTTATCTGATCCTTGCAGGCGACCACCACAGCGCCGCCGCTGAATCCGGCTCACTCGAAGCACCGCACGCGGCGCATTGATCGAAGCACCGGACAAAATCCGTGATGCGTCGTTTCAGGCTCCGTGCATGCGTGCGATAGGCTGCCGAGTGTGTTCGTGTCACGCGCCGCGCTTTAGGAACGCTTCTTGCAACGTCTTGGACGAAGAGGCAGTTCAGCAGCCTCGATGAATAATTTCAACTTTGGTGAAATGCATGTCTGAAGTCACACGGCGTGGCTTTGCCGCACTTAGCTTAGGATTGTCATCGTTGGCTGTTACCAGCCTATCGCGAGCTCATGCCGATACAGCCTACCCAACGCGTCCGATCCGGCTGATCGTTCCTCGCAGTGCCGGCGGCGTGCTCGACATTATTGGACGGGACTGGGCGAATTGGGTTGGCGGCAGCTTGGGCGCTGTGGCCACGGAGAATATTGGCGGCGGCGGAGGCATGACGGGAACCGCTTTGGTGGCTCATGCGACGCCGGATGGGTACACGCTCCTTCTTGGAAGCACCAGCGACCTCGTCTTGAATCCAAAGCTCACAGCTAATCAATTATACGATCCGATCAAAGATTTCGCGCCCGTATCGGGTCTGGCAATCTCGGTCGCTACGATCATGGTCAATGCGAGTGTGCCTGCTCATAGCCTGAAGGAACTTGTTGCTTACGCCAAAGCAAATCCCGGCAAGCTCTCCTACGGCTCGGCGGGTGCAGGGACAATGTCAAATCTCTGCGGCGAATTATTCAAGAAGCTCGCAGACCTTCCCGATATTGTTCACGTTCCCTATAAAGGAGCCGCTGGCGGATATAGCGATCTGCTTGCCGGCAATATCCCGATTATGACCTCCAACATTACAGGTAGCACGCTGGCTATGCATCGTGCCGGCCAGATTCGTATTCTGGCGGTCGCAACCGATCATCGTCTCGCCGGCGCCGAGGATATTCCGACAGCCGCGGAAGCCGGCTATCCAGATCTCATCGCTCAGCTTTTTGTCGGGCTGTTCGCGCCTGCGGGGACACCGAAGGACATCATTGACCGCCTTGCCGCGGTCAGTCGCCAAGCGGTTTCGGATAAAGATTTCCAGAAAAAGCTTCAAGACGCCGGTTTCGAAGCGGTGGAGAATTTCGGCCCGGATCGGACAGCTCAGTATCTCAACGAAGAGATGACGCGGTGGACACCCATTCTAGCGGCGTCCGGCCTGAAACCGGGATAGAAACGCCGCTGGCGTTGCGGCCATCAAATCAATGGATTCCATGATCGTTGAAGAAGTGCCTGCTGGTCGATCTTGAATATGTCGGCCAACCAGTCGCAAAGCACCTCTTGACCGATCGTCGGATTGTCATGCTGACAGTGTTCCGCGCCGGTCCCTTCGGGATCGAGGATCTGTAAGGTGACGTTTACATCGCCGGCCTTAGCGCTCTCGTAAGTTTTTCGTGCTGCCGAGACCGTGAGCACGTCATGACCGCCGTGAAGAATTAGATACGGACACTTCATATTTTCTAAGTGCCCGTCCAGCGTGAACGGCGCCATGATCTTATGCGCTTGCTGCATGGTCTTCGCGCCGAGCACCCATTTGATGTGCATGGCGAGACCGAAGTCGTCGCCTTTGTTGCCCCACATGTCGGTAAGCGACCAGATGGCGCCGTGCGAGATGACCGCAGCGAGCCGATGCTCGTAGCAGCCCGCGCGAGCGGCGTAGTAACCGCCCATGCTAGAGCCGCAAACCGCAATTCGCGACGCATCGACGTCGGATCGTTTCAACAGCCAGTCGATACATTTTCCAATCGGTACTTCTGTATCCGGGCGACTGACGACACCGTGGCGCCGCAGAGTACCGCCCTGGCCGGGGCCGTCGATCATCAGGACGGAGATGCCACGCTGCAGGCATCCGTGGGCTTGCATGAACCACATTTCGTCCTTGATTGAATCGAGGCCGCCCATGCAGATCAGTACCGGAAGCCTTTCGCCGGGAAACGGTGCGCGCACGAAATAACCGCAGATCGGCTTACCTGGCTCGTAAGGAATATCGACGGCCTCTCCTGGCGGATTGAGCTGGGCGATAAATTTCTTGGAACATGCTTCCATCTTTTCGAAGGTCGGCAGCCGCCGAGGGTCGTCGGGTTGAAGGTGGAATTCAGCCTGGCGATAATAGTCGGCGGCTCGCAAGTAGCAGTTCATCGCCGTGCGGATGTGGCCTGCACTTTCTTCTGCCGACCCGCGAGCCCAGTTGCGATCCGCAACACGCATCCATTCGCGATGCCAACTCTCCAGGTCTCCGGGGATCATCCGGCTCGCGGCTTGAAATACCTCGCTGACGGCCCCGCCGCCTTCCTGCGTTTCACCAAGCCCACGACGAAACTGGTAAGCGAGCCATGGGCGCTCGGGCCAGTGATGCCAACCGAAAGGCTCATAGTGAGCCGAATGGTCAGCCGTGATCTGCTCGATGGTGTCGTCAGCGCTATCGGACTGCACGCGTTCGAATGTGGACACAGTTACCTCGGAATGACGCGGTTTGTTTAAGGGACGAGCTGCTTATTCGCGGCTTCGTGTTGCCCATGATGTGGTGCGCGATTCGATGGCGCCAGCGACGGCGTACATTACGATGCCCATTGCGCCAGTGACCAAGAGGCATGCGAAAGCGAGCGGCACCTGAAAACGCGAAGACGCCACCAGCATCAGGTTGCCTATGCCTTTATTGGATCCGACCGTTTCGGCGATGATCGAACCGACGAAGGCAACAGTGATGGCGACTTTCAGTGAAGCAAAGAAATAAGGCATCGCACGCGGTAGCCCGATCTTGCGGATGGTTTGCCATTTGGTTGCGCCGAGTGCGCGCAACACATCCTGTAATTCCGGTTCGACCGTCGCGATGCCGGTGGCCACATTGACGAGGATCGGGAAGAACGAGAGCAGGAACGCCGTGATGATCGCCGGAATCGACCCAACCCCGAACCAGATGATCAAAATCGGCACGACCGCGACTTTGGGAATGGTGTTGAAGCCAACCAAGGCCGGATAGAAGCCGTCGTAGATCAGTGACGAAGAACCGATCGCGACTCCCGCCAGCAAGCCAAACAAGATGGCGAATGCGAAGCCTATCGCGGTCGTCATGAAGGTTTGCCAAGCGTTTTCGGCAATCGGTCCTTGCCATTGCCAGCCTGCGGCGAAAATCGCGCTTGGCGATGGCAGAACGAACGAGTCGATCCGAAAGCCGACAACGAGCAGTTGCCAGATCGCAAAGATCGCAACAACGACGAGCCACGGCAACACGCGGCGAAACACTTTGTTGCGGGAAAAACGGCGACGGCGGCGTGCGGGAGGAGTGGGCGGGGCGACCTCGCTCATGCGGCCTCTCGTGCGGCACTGATATGGTCGCGCAAATCCTGAACGAGCTTCACAGCATAAGGCTCATAGGTAACGGTCATGGCGCGGGGCCGCGGCAATTCCACTGTCCGTTCCGCGATCATTCGTCCAGGTCTCGCACTCATGACGAAAATACGATCGGCGAGGAACACCGCTTCACGCAGATCGTGCGTTACCAGAATGACCGTGGGGCGTCGCGCCAGCCAAAGCTCTTGCATCGCCAGCCATAGTTCTTCACGCGTGAACATGTCGAGTGCGCCGAACGGCTCGTCGAGCATCAAAAGTGAAGGATCATGGATGAGAGCGCGGCACATTGAGACACGCTGCTGCATTCCGCCGGATAATTCCCACGGCGATTTCTGCTCGAAGCCCTTCAGGCCGACCAAAGCCAAGAGATCGCGTGCCTTGGCTTCGTAAGCCTTGCGTTGCCGTCTGAATTTGGATGCGTGCGGCTGCACGATTTCCAACGGTAACAGGACGTTCGCCAGCGCCGTTCGCCAGGGCAGCAGCGTAGGATTCTGAAAGGCCATCCCGGTAATGGACAACGGAGCGACGACCTCTTTGCCGTCAACGATTACGCCGCCCGAGGTCGGCGGCCACAGACCGGTGATGACCTTCATCAAAGTCGACTTGCCGCAACCGGAAGGACCAACTACGGCCACGAACTCGCCACTGTCGACACGGATCGTTGCATTTTGCAGCGCCAGCGTGCCATCGCCGTCTTCGCCGTAGCGAAGTGACACGTCGTACATGTCGACGAAATTCTTCATCCTCGTTTCAGCCGTTGGGCGGCTTTACGAGAATCGACTTTGCGATCATGGCATGCACGCCCTTTACGTTGTTGACTGTCTGCGTGACATGCAGGTCGCAGGCGAAGCTGCACAGCGCGTAGGCCTCGTCTTTCGAAATGCCGGTCAAGGCCACGATCCAATCGATCATTTGACGGAGAGCTTGCTTGGCAGCGTCGTCGAGGTCCCAGTCCAATCCGAATGCGATCAAATGGGTAGAGGTCTCCGCTCGCGGCAGCTTCCAGCCAAGATCCTTGCGCACCGTGAACTCGAACGTTCCCTTAAGCGACGTCTCGATGGCCGTTCCATCGACTTCCCCGTGGCCTTGCGCAGCATGGCCGTCCCCGGTCGAGAACAGCGCGCCTTCGTTCCAAACCGGCAGATAAATCGTCGAACCGGCAACAAGATCTTTGCAATCGAGGTTGCCGCCGAATTCGCGCGGCTCTTTGCTGTTTTGCTTCCCAAACGCTTTCGGCGGCGCCACAGCAAGTTGGCCGAAGAACGGCGAGAGTGGGACTCTCAAGCCCGAAGGCATGGTCGCCAGCATCGCAGAGCGGTCGAGCCCGACGTGAATGATGCGATAGTAGTTGAAGTCTTCCGGCAGCGTTCCGCCGTAAGATCGGAATAAATTGAATCCCCAATCTTGGCGCATCTCGATGTCGAGAATTTTTACCTCGAGCACGTCGCCGATTGCGGCGCCTTTGACGTAGATCGGTCCCGTCAGGATGTGGTTGCCGCTGCCGCGTTTTGCCTTTTCGTGCACGAGCTTGATGTCATCGAGCGGCTTGAACGGCGAGCCTGCGGGCGGCATCCATTCGGGATTTCCGGAAACGCATTCGACGACGACACGATCTCCGGAATCGATGGTGAGTACAGGCGGCAAAGCGCCGTCAAAGTAACCCCAATGCACGGTGTCGGGAGTCGACGCCAGAAAATGAGTCTTCACTGCGGTCTCGGGCGCCGCCATAGGCTTGTTCATGATTATGTTCCTTCGGCCGGCGTCAGGCAGCAACTGCGGCAACGCTTCCGGGTATGATCCCCGGCTTCATGGCGAGACAGTAATTGGCGATGTCGCCCGCGCGGGTGAACCAGACTCGGTCTGCATGCTTGTGCTCGACGCAGTGTTTGATAGCCTTGCGGAGCGGGCGCAGCCGGAAAGGCTGCCCGACAATGAAGCCGTGCAAGGAAAGCGAGAACACGAGCGGCTGCGCTTCGCTTGCCTCGAGCAACTCTTCGAACTGATCGACGAGCATGTCGGCGAACTCGCGGCCGGTATGGTCGCGTGCGATCAGCGTGCCGGCATCGTTCAGCTCGAGCGGATAAGGAACGGCGAGGAGCGGTCCCGATCGCGTGCGCATCCAGATCGGCTGATCGTCAACGGGCCAGTCGAGCAGATATGTATATCCGGCCTCTTTAAGAATGTCGGGTGTTACCCGTGATTCGACCGCGCCCGGGCCCATCCAACCATAGGGCCTGACGCCGACATATTTTTCGATGACCTCGGTCACCTCTTTTATGACGCGCGTTTCGTCGTGCTCCCACATGGACTGAAGCAACTCGGCATTCGTGCGTCCGTGACCGCAAACATCGTCGCCGCGTTGTCTGATCTTCTCGATAATATCGGGATAGTGGTAACAGACCGAGCTGTTGAGGAGGATTGTGGCTGGCAGTTTCAATTCATCGAGAATTTCAAATAGGCGCCAATTGCCGATGCGGTTGCCGTAGTCACGCCACGCCCAATTCCGCGTGGTTTGCGGGCCGCCGCGATTTGTCGGATCCATGCCGAGACCGGCGCCGAAAGCAAAGTGTTCGATGTTGAGAGCAATGTAAAATGCCAATCGTTTGCCATTAGGCCATGTGTAACCAGGGCGCTGCTTGACGTTGATGTGATCGTAGCGCCCGTGGCTTGGTAGTTTCAGCATTCGTACTTACTCCGATCTCGTTTTCATATTTTTGTCACTGACGTAAGTGCTTACGCGTTTGGCCTGCGGTGTGTGATTGCGGCGGGCAATTAGCAGTCTATCTCGCAAGCTAAATTATAAAACTGCGACACCATTGCTCAACAAAACCGCCTGCAACCATCGTGCCAAGGCATGCTTCTTGCAAAGTCTCGTTTTAGCGTAATGCAGGAGATTTGAAATGTATGAAAGTAACTTGAATGATGTTCAAGTAAGCAGCAATGCCCAAAACAGCGGCAAAATCGGGGGCTTTGGTGCTATAAACCGGCGCTCGCTGCTTTCCGCATCGCTTGCCGGAGCATTGTCCGCCGCATGGCCGTTTGGCAATCGGGCGCGGGCTGCTGAGACCAAGAACGTAAAAATCATGCTGGATTGGATCATCCAGGGAACTCATGCCCCATACTTCATTGCGCAGAAAAAGGGCTACTTCAAAGATGCTGGCGTCACCGTTGATACGATCGACGCCGGCAAAGGCGCAACGAATGTCGCTGTGAGCGTTGCAAGTGGCGCCTACGATTTCGGCTGGGTCGATTTGCCGTCGATGATACGCTTTAACGTGATCAATCCTTCATCGCCGCTCATCGCGGTTTATATCAGCTTCGACGATTCCCCATTGGCGATTGTTACCCGAGCCGATGCCGGCATTAGGAAACCTGCTGATCTCGATGGCAAGAAGGTCGCAGGCGGTCCGGGGACCGCGGTTCACGATACCATTGATATCCTGCTCAAGGCGGCCCACGCGGAGAACGTCAAAGTCGATTGGGTCAATGTGCAGCCGCAACTGTTCGGCCCGATGCTCAAGCGCGGAGAAGTCGCCGGCACTGGTGGCTTTACGAATTCCAACATTCCTGCGGCCCTAGAGCTTGGCTTCACCATGCAGGACCTGTTCGTTCTCAAATATTCGGATTTCGGCGCCAATATGTATGGGCTGGCGCTGGTCACAACGAAGAAGTTCGCGGACGAGAACCCGGGCGCTGTTAAAGCAGTCGTAGCCGGCCTCAATCACGGCACTAAGGATACGATCGCCAATCCCGACGCAGCACTCACTTTGATGCACGAACGGGATCCGATGATGAATGTCGATATCGAGAAGGTTCGGCTCGGGCTGGCCCTTGATCTGACCAACACCCAGCATGTGAGGCAAAACGGCCTCAGCGAGGTCGAACCGGCCAAGCTTCAATTCACCATCGATTCCATCGTCAACGCGTTTTCGTTGCCGGTTAAGCCGGATCCAGCGTCGGTTTATAGCGACAAGTACCTGCCACCTCTCGCCGAGCGAAAGCTTTAGCCTGCAAGCATTCTGGCGATAGGTTGGAGCAATCGCGCCTCAGCCTGTCGCCTCGAATCAGACGGCCAGCTAAGCTACGGCTCAGTACGTGGCTGATTTGACCGGACCGAGAATAGTCAAACGATGAACAAACGAGCCGGCCAACGGCGTAGGACTGCGAAACCATCCAACGGCCAGCTGAAGCCTGCGAGAGTTGCAGGTGCCGCGCAGCCGGCGGGGATTGGTGTGAGAATTCATCACGCGCGCATGGTTCGCGGGATGACGTTGAAAAAACTTGCAACTGAAGCCGCTTGTTCCGAGTCCATGCTCTCAAAGATCGAAAACGATAAGGCGGCGCCGTCGTTTGGTACGCTCCATCGCGTTGCGACTGCGCTAGGCACAAATATCTCAGAGCTCTATGCAATTTCTAACGGCGGCGATCAGATCGTTTCACGTGCCGGGGAGCGGCCGGTGCTGATGACGGATAATCTCCGTACTGGCAAAGGATTAGAGCTTGAACGGCTGATACCGTATTCGCGCGAGCATCTTCTGCAAGGCAATATTCATCGGATAGCGCCCGGCGGGAGCAGCGAGCCGATCACCCATGCCGGAGAAGAGATCGGTTATGTGCTCGAGGGCGAAATCGAACTGGTGATCGGCGAAAAACGATTGCGCGCCAAAGCTGGAGATTCATTTCATTTCAGATCCGAACTGCCGCACTCGTATCGAAACGTCCGATCGAAGGCAGCGCGCGTACTCTGGATCAGCACACCGCCCACCTTTTAACGTTTCGCTTCACTTGTTTTTCTCGTTGGCCTGCATGACGTGCACCACCTTGGCCCAGCGCTCGGTTTCGGTTGCGATCAGGGTCTTGAACTGGTCTGGCGTGCCGCCGATCGTTTCAAGGCCCTGTGTCTTCAACTCTGCGGCGACTTTCGGATTCTTCAGCGAAGCATTGATGGCATCCGACAGTTTGTCGACGATCGCTTTGTCCAAACCCGCAGGGCCGAGCACGCCGAACCACAGCGTCGCTTCGTAACCGGGCAGGCCGGATTCGGCGATGGTCGGCAGGTCGGGCAGTGTGCTCATGCGTTTGGCCTGCGTGGTCGCAAGCGCCCGCAGCATGCCTTGATTGACGAAACTCATCGCCGTGGTCGACGGCGCGAAGAAAACCTGAATGCGGCCGGCAAGCAGATCGGTCACGGTCTGCGCGCTGCCAGGATAGAGCACGCTGCCCATATCGATGCCGGCCATCTGCTTGAAGAGTTCGGTCGCCATCTGTGGGCCGCTGCCGAGACCGGACGCGCCGTAGAGCAGATCGCCTGGCTTGGCTTTGGCGAGCGCAATCAGCTCCTGCACGTTTTTCGCCGGCACCGACGGGTTGACTACGAGGATGTTGGGAATGCCACCGACGGCGGTTATCGGCACGAGGTCGCGCTGGAAATCGATTTTATTGTCAGGAAGCAGCGTCGTGTTGATTGTCGAAGCGACGGTCGCCATCAGCAGCGTGTAGCCGTCCTTCGGCGCGCGTGAGACGAACTCTCCTGCCACCATGCTGCTGGCGCCGGGCCGGTTTTCCACGACGATCGTCTGGCCGAGAACTTCGCTCATGCCTTGGCCGATGGTGCGTGCCGTCACATCGGCGCTTGAACCGGCCGCGAAGCCGACGATCAGTCGAATAGGTCTGGTCGGATAGTCCGCAGCCAACGCAGCGCTCGACGTCGCACAAGCCAACAAAAAAGCAGCGCCAATCGCGTGCCGCATGCGCCCTGCCTTAAATGTCATGTCTACCCATCGTTTTCGCGTTTTCATCCGGGGAACTCGGAGGTCCGTAGCCTTGGGCTCACATAGCCTTTGAGGTCGGACAGTGGCGTGAATACACGCTCCGCTGGCCCTTCACAAACATGTATGATTGTCATACAAACATACCTGGGTTGCAGTGTATCGGGACTCAATGAGTTAAGGGAATGACCCAAGCCAAGCTTGACGAACGTATACTCAAGGCTGTCGGTAAGCCATTGCGCCGGAAGGAGGATTTACGTCTCCTCACCGGCAAAGGCCGCTTTAGCGACGATTTCAGCCTGCCGGGTCAGGTCTGGGTGGCGATGGTGCGCTCGCCCCATCCGCATGCAAAAATCAATTCTATCGACAAGTCGGCCGCCCTTGCCATGCCGGGCGTGCTCGCGGTCTACACCGGCGCCGACTGTATCGCGGACGGCATGAAGCCCATTCCGCACAGTCCGGTGCCCTCGACGCAATACGACATCAAACTGACCGGCCGGGCCGGGACCAAAGTCTTTATCGGTGCGCACGACATGCTGCCGCCTGATAAAGCGCGCCACGTCGGCGAAGCCGTCGCCATGGTCGTCGCCGAGACGCGCGCGCAAGCTTACGCAGCGGCCGAAGCAGTCGATGTCGATTACGAAGTCCTGCCTTGGGTGTCGGATTCTCGAGAAGCGTTGAAGCCCGACGCGGCGAAGCTCTACGACGAGATGCAGGACAATGTGCTCGTCGATGGCCATTACGGCGATCACGAGAACACTGAAAAAGCTTTCGCGCGCGCAGCCAACATCGTGTCGCTGCAAACGCATATCGGCCGCGTCACTGGCGTGCCGCTCGAGCCGCGCGCGGCGCTGGCTTTTTACGATCCCGCTGACGGCCGTTACACGCTTTACGCCGGCTCGGGCGGGGCAGTGAAACAGAAATCTGAAATAGCAGGTGTGCTAGACGTCGAGCCGAAAAAAGTGCGGATCATTGCGCTCGATATCGGCGGCAATTTCGGCACGCGTAATCGCGCCTTCGTTGAATTCGGTCTTGTTTGCTACGCCTCGAAGAAGCTCGGCCGGCCGGTCAAATTTCGCGCCGAGCGAACGGAATCGTTTCTCACCGACTATCAGGGCCGTGATCTGTTCGTCGATATTTCGCTGGCACTAGACAAGGACGGCAAATTCCTCGCGGTGAAGACATCGAACCTGAGCAATGTCGGTTCGCGCTGCGTGTCCCTGTCGCCGCTCAGCAAGGGATCTGGCCTGATTACGGGCTCGTACACCATCCCCTACGCGACGCTACATGCGCGCGCGGTCTATACCAACACCATGCCGACGCAGGCTTACCGTAGTTCAGGCCGACCGGAAGTGACTTTCGCCATAGAGCGGTTGGTCGATAAAGCGGCGCGGGAACTCGGCTTCGACCGGCTTGAATTGCGCCGACGCAATATCGTCGCGCCGGAACAGATGCCGTACACCAACGCGACTGGCATGAACTACGACAGCGGCGAATACGAAGCCAATATGAGCCGCGTACTGGCGCTTGCCGATTGGGCGGGCGTCGAAGAGCGCCGTAAGGAAGCACGCACCCGCGGCAAGATTCTTGGTGTCGGTTTCTCCAATTATGTCGAGTCGTCGATAGGCTCGCCGAAGGAGCGCGCCGACCTGATCGTGCATAAAGACACCGTCGAGCTCGTCATCGGCACGCAGCCGGCGGGGCAGGGGCACGAGACGAGTTTTGCGCAAGTGACGGCCGATCTGCTCGGCCTGCCGTTCGAAAGCGTCAATGTCACTCTGGGAGACACCGATATCGTCTCCGCCGGCGGCGGCACGCATTCGGGCCGCTCGATGCGCCATGCTAGTGCGGTGATCGCACTCGCCAGCGGCGACTTGATCGCCAAGGGCGAGAAGCTTGCGGCGCATATTTTCGGCGTTCCGGTCGATAAGGTGGCATTCGAAGACGGCGTCTTCGGCGTGCCAGACCGCAATATCTTCCTCACCTGGTTTGATCTCGCCGCACGCTCCAATGGCCCGGACATTCCGGCGGAATTGCGCGGCGATCTCAAAATACGGCGCGACAACGAGATGCACACGCCGGTATTTCCCAACGGCGCCTGCCTTTGCGAGATCGAAATCGACATCGACACCGGCGCGCTCGATATTGTGCGCTACTCGACCGTCGATGACGTCGGGCGCTGCATCAATCCGCTGATCGTGCACGGCCAGACCCATGGCGGCATCGCACAGGGCGTCGGCCAGGCGATGTGGGAGGATTTCCATATCGATCCTGGATCGGGCGTGCCCACGGCAGGATCGTTCATGGATTATGGCATGCCGCGCTTCGACAATATGCCGAGCTTCAAAACCAGGATCGTCGAAGTGCTGTCGCCGACCAATCCGTTCGGCGTCAAAGCGGGCGGCGAGGGTGGCACCACGCCGGCTCTAGCTGTGATCATGAGCGCGATTGAGGACGGACTGAAAGAATTCATGCCGTTCAAGATCGAGCTCCCGGTCACATCGCTCAAAGTTTGGACGATCATTCAGGAAGGCATGAAGCGGAACAAGAAGGAAGCGCGTGCGTGACGGTCGTATCGATGACAGTCAATGGTACAAAGGTCACGCGCGACGTGCCGGATGAAACGCTGCTCGCCCTTTTCCTGCGCGAGCATCTTGAACTCACCGGTACGCATATCGGCTGCGACACAACGCAATGCGGTTGCTGCGTCGTGAATCTTGATGGCAGGTCGGTGAAGTCTTGCACGGTTCTAGCGCTGCATGCAGATGGCTCTGAGGTGACGACCATCGAGGGCCTCGCCAAAGACGGCTTGCTGAGCCCGATGCAGCAATCCTTCCACGACATGCATGCGTTGCAGTGCGGCTATTGTACGCCGGGCATGGTGATGGCGGCAACGAACCTCGTCGAGACCTACAAAGGTGAATTGACCGAAGAGGTCGTGCGCGAAGAGATGGAAGGCAATCTCTGCCGCTGCACGGGCTACCACAACATCGTCAAGGCGATCCTCGCCGTCGCGCATGGCGAAGTGACGCCGCACGATAAAGTGGAGGCCTAAGCCATGGCCCTGCAGCCATTCCGCCTAGCGCGGCCGAAAACGCTGGCTGAAGCGCGGGCATTGCGCGAGGAAAACGACGAGGCCTCGTTTCTCTCCGGCGGGCACACGCTGCTGCCGACGATGAAGCAGGGACTGTCGCGGCCCCCTGTGCTGATCGATCTGACGCGAATTGCCGATCTGCGTTTCATCAAAGACGACGGCGACACGGTGACCATCGGCGCGACGACGCTGCATGAGATGGTTGGCTCATCACAAGTTGTGCGTGGAAAAATCCCGGCGCTCGCTGGGCTCGCCGGTTCGATCGGCGACCGCCACGTGCGCAATCGCGGTACTATCGGCGGTTCGCTCGCCAATAACGATCCAGCGGCGGATTATCCCTCGGCCGCGCTCGGACTTGGCGCGACGGTTATCACCGATCGCCGCGAGCTGATCGCGGACGATTATTTCGTTCATCTCTATGAGACTGCCTTAGAGCCGGGTGAGATCGTCACCCGGATTCGCTTTCCGGTGCCAGACATCGCGGCCTATGCCAAATTCCGTCATCCAGCGTCACGCTATTCGATTGCTGCTGTGTTCATTTCGCGTACCGCCGACGCGGTGCGCGTTGCGGTGACGGGTGCCGGCTTGCGCGGAGTGTTTCGTGCGACGGAATACGAAGCCGCGCTGAGCAAGAACTTTCATGCCGACGCGCTGGAGGGCTTATCGATCGACTCGTCAACCATGCTCTCGGACCTGGCTGCGACGCCGGAGTACCGCGCTCATCTCGTTCACGTGATGGCGAAAAGAGCGATGAACAATTTAGGGACAGCGCAGTCCTACAAGTAAGTGGCGCCGCAAGGGCGAAAGATGGCGAAGTCAGAAGACAGAGCTTTCTCCCCAAACGCGCCTGTCGTGGATGCGCTCATTCCGGTCGCGCGCCTCCAACCATTGCGGCAGCAGTCGGCGCCGCTCCGTAATCGGATCATTGCCGCGTTGCGGAGCGCGATCGAAACCGGCGTCTTCGTACCAGGCGAGCGGTTGACCGAAAAAGATCTCTGCGATCAGCTCGGAGTCAGCCGCACGTCGTTGCGTGAAGCTTTACGCGAACTGCAAGCCGACGGCGTGCTCGAATACGCATCGAACCGGAGCCTGACAGTGAGCCGAATCTCCGACGAGATCGCGCTCAACGTCTATCGCATCCGCGCCGCGCTTGAAGCGCTCGTTGTCGAGCAATTCATCGAAAGCGCCAGCGACGCGCAAATGGGCGAGTTGACCGATGCCTGCGAGCGCGTGATGCAAGCCTATCGCTCGGGCGTCTTGGACGAAATCCTAACGACCAAACGCGCCTTTTATGATTGCATCTGCATCGGCGCGAAGAATCCGATCGCTTTCGATATGATCAATCGGCTTCTACTGCGCACGTCCTTTCTACGACGTAAATCACTCTCGCGCCGGCCGCGTCATGATCAAAGTATTGGGGAGCTGAAGGAACTATTGGCCGCAATCGCTCGCCGCGACCAGGCGACGGCGCATACACTGGCGCTTGTGCATGTCCAAAACTCCGCTCGCTCGGCGCTCGGGCAGGAAGACCTGTGATCCCGATCTCAACTTACGACGCTCGACCTTCTATCCCTTCCTCGACTCTCCATAAAATCCGATTTTCCTCGCAAGTTCTTAGCAAGGCATCCCCGAGTTTCATCGGTATAGCGCCTTCCAAAGGGTTTCCTTTTTGTGACGAATCGTATTTCCCAGGTAGGAGTTAATCACCACATCAAGGGAATCAACGATGCCAACCGCGAAGGCCACAAAGGCGAAAGCCAGCCCACCTGTCACCCTGAAGCACTTGGCGGCCGCGCTGGCTGAGGAGCACGAGCTTACGAAGCGTGGTGGTGAGGAGCTTCTCCACGGCTTGGTCAGTCTGATTACCAAGCATCTCAAGAAGGGCGAACGTATTAGGATTGCGGGCCTTGGCATTCTCCAAGTTCGCAAGCGGGCTGCCCGAATGGGCCGTAACCCGGCGACCGGCGAAGCCATCAAAATCAAAGCCAGCAAGAAAGTTGCCTTCCGCGCGGCCAAAGAATTGAAAGAAGCCGTCTGATTACGGCCGAGGGCTAGGAGATACCCGGCGCGATCTCGCGCCGGGTATCTTTGCGTCGTGAAAAAAGCAGCAAGAGCGCGTCTTACGCCGGCTTGAACGCTGTCAGTGATCTTAAGGTTGCGTCGGTTTGGGAGAGGGCTTGTTCGCCTGATCTTGCTGATCGTCAAAAGAATGGCTGCCGAAGGGACTAGGAGAGGTGACTAGGTCACACTCGATCAGCCCATCGCAGCAATGTCCAATGCCGCACCCGCCGCAGTCCGTGCATGGTGGAAAGATCTGTTGGCCACGACAGGTTTCACAAATCATCGACACCTCTCGTTTTGCACGAAGGTCGGCATGCGCCGCGATTCAACAGTTGTCGAATCACAAACTCTAAGTCGGCAGTATAGGACTTCATTGTGAGAGTTGTTGAGCGTGGCGCCAACGAGGCAAATCTAATCGAACCAGCCGCGCCGTTTGAACCAGAGCAGTGGCACAATCCCGCTTACTATTATTGCGAGCCAGGCGAGCGGATAGCCCCACGTCCAGTTCAGTTCAGGCATGACCTTGAAGTTCATACCCCAAACGCCGGCGAGGATCGTCGGCGGAACCCCTACGACTGACACGATCGTGAGTATCTTAAAGAGGTCGTTCTGCTGGATGTTGATGAAGCCTAGGATGGCATCCAGCAACAGCTGAATTTTGTCGGACAGTCGGGTTTCGTAGTCACTCAGCGAGGCAACGTCCTTCGCCACAGAGTCGAGGCGTTTCTTCGAATCCTTGGTGACCCACTCGCTGCCGATATCGCCGGCAAACGCGGCAATCCGCTGCACGCCGAGCAGCACATCCCGAGCCCTGGTGAGCCTGTCCGCCATGACGCCGATGCTTTGCAGCGCTTCCCGCAGCCGGCGGCTCGAACGAACGGGCTTCTTGCGGCGGACGAGGCCGCCTTTGAAGACGTCCCTCGACAATGTGTCGGTCGCCGCACCAAGTTGCTCCAGGACGTCAGCGCCGCGGTCGACCATGGCTTCGAGCAAGGCCGTGAAGACACACATGCCGTTTTGGAGGCTATCGTCGGTACTGATGCGTTTTGCGACTGCATCGAAGGTCGGCAACTCTGTGAAGCGTACCGTCACCAGAACCTTCGCGTCGATAATGAAGCCGACCGGCGTCAGGTAGGCGTCTCCAAGTTCGTCCTGGCGGACCGACGGCGCGCTCAAATATAATCTACCGTGATTGAAGATAAGGCGGCTGGAAGATTCGATCTCGCTCAAGGACTCCTTATTGGGAATCCGAATCTCGAGCATGTGCTCAACAGTACGGGTTTCATCCGGCGTGGCATTCAAGAGATCGATCCAGATCGCGTCGGAAGACCGATCTGTGCTAGTCGGTTGGCTGCCATGGCGGGGGTGGAACTTCAGCAATGTTTTCCCTCATGTGCCGCTATCGGGCGCCTTGTCCGCGTCGAAACCGGGCTGTTTGGGTGGATATCGCCATTATTGTGAACGGCGATGCATCGTTGCATTGTCTTGACCGTACCACGTGCCGGCCCTAGTTGATGTTTGGGCAAGAATTTATCGGGGTCTAACATGCGAAAGCGCCTTCGGCTCACTGCTGTTCCCTTTATTGCAGGGACCATGGTTGTACTAGCAAACGCCTCCGCTTGGGCGTTTAGCCAGCAAACTCTGATGCCCAACGGCAATTACGATTTTAATTATGGGGCGTTGGACGATAAATACAAAACCGACAAAAGCACGAATAAGTCGGACCCTAATAGTTCAGGCCTTCACTTCAGCGTTGAACACGGTCAGGCCGGATCATTTGGTTCGCGTGGCTTTGGCAGCGACAGGGATCCGGGACCTCCGGATTACTTTCGAGCGCTCAGCCACGGTGATTGATCCGCAGTCTAGCGGCTGCGTATAACGGAAAGATCTATTCCGAGCTTCGTTGAGATCGAAGCCTGCTTGCTGACGGTAGAAAGCGAGCCTTTGAAAGCATGGCGCCGGTTTCGGTTCCTATTGGCAAAGCCCTTAGGCTCGCGGACCTTCATCGCCGCGATGGCCGCATGGCGGAAGCCGATTCGCTTTGCCGTGGCGTTCTTGAAGCGGAGCCTAATTCTTATGAAGCTGAGCATCTGCTGGGATTGATTGCCTATGCGACGGGCAGGCTCGCAGAAGCGGTTGAGCATTTCCGTCGTGCCGCCGATCTCGCGCCGGAGGTCGCAATCCACCACAGCAATTTGGGAGAAGTGTATCGCCTTATCGGGCGCAGGGACGAAGCAATGGCGGCGAGCGAGCGCGCCTTGGCGATTAATCCTGATCTGCCCGAGCCGTGGAATAATCTCGCTACCGTCGCAATGGAGCGGGGCGATTCACAACAGGCGCTCGACAATTGCCGCAAGGCGATCGCTCTCAAGCCCAATTGTGTCGATGCCTACAACAATCTCGGCAACATTCTCCGGGTGACTGGCCGATTGGAAGATGCGCGTGAGACATTCCTCGAAGCCATCAAGATCAAACCAGATGGCGTCGAGGCTTATGTCAATCTCGCTGAAGTGCATAAATTCAGCGTCGACGATCCGTATCTTGCCGCAATGGAGGCGCTTGCCGAGAGCCGCGGCTTGTCCGATGCCGAGCGTTCACACCTCGACTTCGCTTTGGGCAGCGCCTATCGCGACACGAAAGATTACGGCCGATCATTTCAGAGGTATTTATCGGGCAATGCGGGCCTGCGAGCCCGATTGTCCTACAACGAGAAATTCGCCCTTGCGCTGTTTGGACATATCGAGCGCGTGTTCACGCCGGCCCTCATCGCGACGAAATCGGGCAGCGGTAGCCCATCTGCTCTCCCGATTTTTATCTTGGGTATGCCGCGCTCCGGGACAACACTTGTCGAGCAGATTTTAGCAAGCCATCCACAGGTCCATGGCGGCGGCGAGTTGAACACGCTGGCCGAGGCCATGCTCACGGTGCCTGGGCCGGATGGCCGCGCGCTATCCAGCCCGGCTGCGGTGGCAGGCTTTTCCACAAAAGAGTTGACCGAGATCGGAACGCGTTGTGTGGAGGCCATGCACAGGCTCGCGCCCCACGCAAAACATGTCACCGACAAGCGACCCAACAATTATTACCTCGTCGGTCTTATTCATTTCGTATTGCCCAACGCAAAAATCATCCACGTCGTCCGTGATCCGGTCGATACTTGTGTCTCATGCTTTACGAAATTCTTTGCGCTGGAAAATCAGAACTTCGATCTCGCGGAGCTAGGCCGCTATTATAAGCGCTATGAACATCTCATGGCGCATTGGCAGCGCATATTGCCGCCGGGCCGCATTCTGGAGGTCCGCTATGAAAGCGTGGTCGCAGATCTTGAAGGTGAGACACGGCGAATCTTGGCGCATTGCGGCCTTGATTGGGACGATCGCTGTCTTGCCTTTTATGAGACGCAAAGAACGGTCAATACCGCCAGCGCGGCGCAGGTGCGGCAGCCGATCTATGACAGTTCGATCGGCCGCTGGCATCACTATGAGGAATTTCTGGGGCCGCTGCTCGCTGAACTTTCGCATCCCGGGGATGCCGTGGCCAGCAATGGCTGAATGATCCTCAAGGAATGATCGTTAGAGACAGCCGTTACAAGATCAGTCGCTTTCGCGGCCTAACGCGCTGAGGAATGGCTCCATCATCGTCGCATAGGGCCGCCAGCGCGCCACGGAACTGCGATAAATTGGCCGTCGCACTTGGGTCGCACTTGCTGTCCTAATGGGCCTTCGCGTCTCGTGGAAGGTGAGGCAGCGATCGTCCCAATCGAGGCCGCAATGGGCGATGATCCGCCGCGCATGTGTTTCCAGGTCGGAAACCAGATCTTCGTACTGCACGCGCAGCATGTCGCCCTTAGGCAGCACGTACTGCCAGTGCGCCATTAAATTTTCATAGGAGCGGCAATATCGGCCAAGCTCGCTGAGATCATAGGTGTAGAGCAATTCGGTGCCGAACATTTTTGAGAAGCACGAAAATCCAATATCGGCCGGATCGCGCGCGGCATGAATTATGGTTGCACGAGGCAGCGCTAGATGGATAAGGCCGACATTGAGGAAGTTGCCGAGCGCCTTATCGACGATGCGGTGGGCTGCTGGAGCGGATTTTTTGACATGGCGCACATAATGCGCGCCGACGTGGTGAAAATGCTCGGCGGTCATCGATAAAACGGCTTCGGGGTAGGGCTCGCGTAACAGCCCACTTGGCCCAACGGCCGTGTTCATCGCATCTTGAAAGGTTAATATTTCACCCGCACCGAAAACGCCGGGGTGGCTCGCCAGAATCTGTTCGATCAGTGTCGTTCCCGAGCGCGGCATCCCGATGATAAAGATTGGTACAGGCGAAGGATCACCGCCGCCCGCTTTGGCTCGGATCAGATCTGGCGTGAATATTTTGGCGACGCGTTCATGCAAGCCGAGCGTTGCTGTCTCGTCATACGCGACCTGTGCGCGTCTAAGCCGGTTTCCCTCGCTTAGATGCCGGAAGGCGGCATCATGCCGTCCGACGTCATCGTAAGCTTTCGCCAGCACGAACCGTAGAACGGTTTGCTGCTCGGCAGTCAGTGAGCTCAATTCCTCGCTCAGCCCTTCCATCGCCGCAAGATAGGGATCGTCAGCCGTGAAACGCCTGCATTCGCCGATGCCGCGGTAATATTCCGGATGGCGCGGATTAAGCGCGATGGCCTTGTCGAATACTTCGAGCGCCTCATCAATCCGGCCGACGGTGATCAATGCGCTCCCGAGGCTGCCGTAGATCTCGGCTCGCGGTGCAATAGCGAGGGCATCGCGAAAGCAGCTTATTGCTTCCTCGTAGCGCTCCAGTCCGGAATATAGATTTCCAAGGTTGCTGTGCGCTTCGGCGTAGCCAGGATTGATCTCGATCGCCTTGCGATAATGCCGGATTCCTTCACTGGGATGGTCGGATGCCGCCAATGCGTTGCCGAGATTGTTATACGCTTCAAAAAAATTCGGCTTTAGGTCGACGGCCAGATTGTAGTGCGATACCGCGTCATCAAGCCGTTTGGATGCGGCGAGGAGATTGCCGTAACTATTATGCGTCCCTGCTGCGTCGGGATTGAGCATCAACGCTCGTTCGAAGTGATCGATCGCTTCGATCTGACGGCCAAGCGCGGCAAGCGCATTCGCCAGATTGTTGTGAGCTTCGAAATATTGCGGCCGAAGCGCAACCGCGTGTTCATGCGCGGCGACTGCGTCTTCATATTTCCCGATTGCGGCCAGTGCGACCCCAATATTGTTGTGAGCCTCGGCGTAGCCGGGCCGACTGGCCAGCGCTTTTCGGAAGCTTGTTATGGCGTCTTGCTCGCGTCCCGCCGCGCGGAGCGCGTTACCCAAATTGTTGTGTAGCTCCGGCATATCGGGCGCGAGCGCCAGCGCCTGCTCGAAATGAGAGATTGCATCGCCGGAACGGCCGATCGCATGGAGCGCGTTGCCGAGACTGTTTCGCGCTTCAAGATTATGTGGTTCAAGCACTACGGCATTTTCATGTTCCGCGAGCGCCTCGTCAAACCGTCCCAGTTCCGTAAGTGTGAGGCCCAGATTGCTATGGGCCTCCGCCGAGTTCGGCTTCACCACAAGCGCGCGGCGGATCAGCTGCTCGGCATCCTGAAACTGCCGGTGCTGGCCGGCGATGACAGCTAAATAAAGAAGCGCGCCAAAGTGCTTGGCATTAAGATCAAGGATGGCACGATAGAACTGTTCGGCCTCCGCCAACCGTCCAGCGCGATGCAAGGTAACGGCCCGGTCGAAGGCCTGCTCCGGATTGAAGCCGTGCTGCGGGTCGCCTGAAGTATTTCGATCCGTCACGCTGGTCCGTTATTTGGTATCGGAATTGAGCGCTCCGGCTTCGCGCGCTTTCATGTCCGGAACGTTGAAGGTGACGCGACAGCGTAGTCCTCCGGGTAGCGCATAATCGGCGTTCGGCAAATTGAGCCGCACTCCGAAGGTGCCGCTGGCTGCGTCAAAAACCTGGTCAACAATGCTGACCGTTGCATTATGGTCGCCACCAATCGGCTCGTCCGGATGCACAACTCCTATGTCGCCGACTTTGATCTTCCCATAATAGCGGACCGGCAAGTAAGCCTCGACACTTAGAGGATCGACGCTGGAGACAGTCATGATGCTGGCTTCTGGACGGACATATTCGCCGGGACCAAGCGAGCGCTGGACAACGATTCCGTCGAGAGGGCTGCGGATAGTCCGTTGCTCCAAGAGTGCCTTTGATCGACTGAGTTCGAGTTGCGCCATTTCGCGGTTAAGCTTGGCTAGCGCGACTTCCTGCGTGGCAACATTGAATTCACCTTGCGCCGTTTCGACGTCTTGGGCGCTTGCGACATTTTTTAACTGCAAGTCGGATTTACGTTTAAAAACGCCACCCTTCATATCAAGCATGGCCAGCTTGGCTTCGATCTCCGCGCCGCTTGCTGCGCGCGCCTCATTGATCGAGACCGCGGCCTGCTCAACGGCCGATTCCATCTTCGCGACAGGCTGGCCTTTTTTAACCACATCACCGCGGTCGACCAAAACGTCGGAAAGGATGCTTGGCACCGGGCTGCCCAGCTTCACGGTAAGAAATGGATCCATGACGCAATCGAAATTTGCCGCCGACGCGCTGGCCATCATGATGCCGGTCGCTGCGTATAGCACGACGTGGAACAAAGAGTGATGCATCATCTTCAACTTCAAGACCTTACCTCCGGCCGATTACGTATCTCGCGAATGTTGCCGTGATCTACCATGCCGGATCGTGGGCAAAAATCACTTTGTCGGCACGTGGCTGCACGGCGAAACTTTGTTAAATGCCGCGGCGCTGCGTCATTCGGGCCTGCCCGAGACCGCAAGGGTCTTGGTCTGCCATTGGTCGGATCGCAGGAGATCATAACGCATGCGTGCATGCAGACGCTCGGCCCGGTTCTGCGCGTACCATGACGCGGCGCGCTTGATGCGCCCACCGGCGGCTCCGCCCGTAGTTCTGCCCAGTGCCGCGAGCGATTTGCCCAGAGGAAAATCGAGAAGCGGATCCTCAAGCGACATGATGGCTTCGAAGCTGCCCGGTTGGCCCTGTCGTCCCGCTCGTCCGGCGAGTTGTAGATCGATACGGCGTGCGTCATGCCGCTCGGTCATGATCACGTGCAAGCCACCCAACTCTTCGACACCTTCGCCAAGGTGGATGTCCGTTCCGCGGCCGGCCATGTTGGTGGCGACGGTGATACGGCCCCGTTGCCCCGCCTGCGCAACGATATCGTTTTCATGCCGATCCTGCGCGGCATTGAGCACGGTGTGCGGTAGTTCTGCGGCATGCAGTTCCGCGCTCGCGCGCATTGATGCTGCGACGGAACGTGTGCCGATCAAGACCGGCACTCCGCGCTGGTGCAGGGCCTTCACTCTGTCGATGATGAGTTTCCATTTCGCGACATCCGTATCGACGACAATGTCTTGCCGATGGACGCGGCGGATTGGCTTGGCCGTCGGAATGGGCACGACCGGGATCCGGTAAACCTGCCACAATTCTTGAGCCACAGGACGTATCGTACCGCTCATGCCGGCAAGGCGCTGGTAGCGGCGAAAAAAGCGTTGATAGGTGATGCGGGCAATCGTCGCGCGCCGGGCCGACTGGTCGCAGCCCTCCTTGTGTTCGATCATTTGGTGCAGGCCGTCGCTCCAGAAGCGATCCGGCATCACGCGTCCGGTATATTCGTCGACAATCTGCACCTTGCCGCCGACAACGATATATTGCTCGTCTTTCTTGAACAGATGAATCGCTGCAATGGCCTGTCTGGCCAGTTCTTCGCGGGTTATGACGCTGCGCCAAGGCGGCCCGAGCTTTTCGGCAAAAGCGGTCACGCGTTCCTGGCCATGAGCGGTCAGAAACACCCGCCGCTCTTCCAGAGAGAGAAAATAATCAACGCGGTCTTCTAGTGTTGCCGCGAGTTCGAGTGCGCGGGCAACCGCATCGGCATTGATCTCGGAGTCGGCTGTCCCTGAAATGATCAGCGGCGTCCTTGCTTCGTCGATCAGAACACTATCGGCTTCGTCGACCAGAGCCATGTGCAGACCGCGCAGACGCAGTTGCTGCGATCGCGGAGACGCGTTCGAGACGGCCTCCATCTTCAAGGACAGCTCGCCCGCGCTTTGACCAAGCACCATGCGATCGCGCAGATAATCGAAAGTCAGCTCCTTGTTCGTGCAGTAGGTAATATCGCAGGCATAGGCCGCGCGCCGTTCCTCGGTGCTCTGGCCGGCAATGACCGTCCCGACGGTTAGCCCTAGCGCTTCGTATAACGGTCGCATCAGCGCCGCATCGCGCTCGACGAGGTAATCGTTGACGGTCACGACGTGAATAGGGATGCCGGCAAGGCCGGCGGTTCCGGCAACAAGTGTCGCCGTCAGCGTTTTGCCTTCTCCGGTGGCCATTTCAGCCAGCATGCCTTTGACCATCGCAAAAGCGCCGATGATCTGAACGTCGAAATGCCGCTTGGCCAAGATGCGCCCGGATAGTTCTCGAATGAGCGCGAAAGCCTTGGCGGTCAGGTCGTCAGGGAAATCGACCGCGCGCCGCAATTCTGTTGACAGCGCGCGCACCTGCGCCGGGACATCGTCAGCGGCGAGTGCACGAAACTCATCCGTATGCCGTTCGACGAGCGGCAGGATTTTGTGCAGGCGCTTAGCCCGCATACGCGCGGTGGCGTCGACAAGCCGGGCCTGCGCTGCAACCGCAACCGTGTCGAGGGCATTCTCGCGACGCTCCGGACGCTCCTTATAGATTTGCTGCCGCGGCAAGCTAAAGCTCCGCGCCTGAATTGGCAGGGTTATGTCAGACACGAAACTGTCCTAAGAAAAACTGACGCGTCGAGCGCAGGAAACGCCACGCAATCGGCTCGTAGCCGTGCAGGAAGCGCACGTAGACGCGGGAGCCCTGTGTGCGCATCCGCATCGGATCGAGGAGCTGGACGTCCAACTGAAAAAGGCTGAACAGAGCCTGCGGACGTTGGGTTTTGGACGGATCGAGCGCGATGCTGCCGCCGCCGCGGGTCGTCAAGGCGAGGCTCGGAACGTCCTGCTGTGCTGCAGGCACTTCGCGGAGGATTTTCGCGTCGATCGGACGATCCAGGTCTTCGACGACATGGGCCTCGACCCCTGTGGTCCGCTGGCGAATGAGGTCGACGTCGGTTTGGGAAACGACAGTCCTGACGACGAGATTGTTGTCCGAGATCACGTAACCGATGAGATCGCCACGCTTGAAAAAGCGCCCCGGTTGGTCCTCGGCGTTGGCTATCACGAACTCGCCGGCTTGGTTCGAGGTTACCGTGAGATCGCGGAAGCGCTTCTGGAATGTTTCAAGCTTTTCGGTGAGGTGCGTTGCCTGATCGGCAAACATCTCCGCCTGGACGCGATCGATCTGCCTGACGGCATCGAGACGCTGGCGGGTTTCATCAAGTTGCGCCTTGATGACCGCGACCTGCTCGTCGAGTGTCGGATCTTCCAGCGTGACCAGCGGCTGATCTGGCGTCACCATCGCCCCGGACCTCGCCAACACCTTTGTGACGAAACCCTCGGTTTTCGCCCGCACCTCGGCTTGGTCGGGCACAATGACCACGCCTTCGGCGACCGTCGAGTAGGGCAGCGGAATCGCAAACAAAATCAGCAGTGCCGCTGCGAGCATGCCGCCGACAACCATGAAGGCGTGCTCGCGGCGGCCGCGCAAGCGCGTGCTCGTCGCGAGAAATTTCACGCCCTTGAACACCGGCAACAGCGCGATCACGCCGATCGACCAGAACGCCATGACAATGCCGATCGCAAACATCCGGACCGAGAGGAACAGCGCGATGCCGATCGAGACGCTCAGCCGGTAGACGAATGAAAGCACCGCGTAGCCGATCAGCCACTTTGATTCATCGGGCGTCGCGACCGGGCTCTCAATGCTGTCGATCTTGAACAGATATTTTTGAATGACATAGAACAGATAGGCATTGGCGCGCGTGGCAAGATTGGGAATCTCGATCAGGTCCGAAAAAATATAGTAGCCGTCGAACCGCAGCAACGGATTGCCATTGAACAGAAGCGTCGAGACGCCACCAATCAGAATGACGTTGAACGCGATCGTGCGGCCAAGACCGGGGCTCGCGTAAATCCAGATGATGATCGAAATCGCCGCGAGCGCCATTTCGACGAGGATGCCTGCGGCGCCGACAATGATCCGGCGGTGCTTCTGACGAAACGCCGCCGAAGCGGAGGCGTCGACATAAAGGACGGGGATGAAGACCAGAAGCATCATCCCGACTTCATGAACTTCACCACCCCAGACCTTGGTTGCATAGGCGTGCCCCAGTTCGTGCAGACTTTTGACGATGGGGTAGACGCACATGATCAGGGCGACGTTCTCCGTCGCTAGCACCCGGTCGGTAACGTCGGAAGTGAGTTCCGGCCAGTGCAGGATCGCAAGCACGACGCCCGTGAGGACAAGCGCAAGCCACGCCAGGAAGCCAAACACCGTGAACAGCGGCCGCACCAGCGGCAGTGTGAGGTTGAGAATCCGATCAGGGTCGAAGAGTGGTATGCGCAGCGCCAGCGGATTGCGCAGGCGCTGCATCAGCCGCCGCTGCCCGGCTTTTTCCGATCGTTCCGCCATCTCGTCGAAATCGGGCGGGATCTCGCCTTGCAGCAGGTCGGCATTGTGCAACTGCGACAGCAGATGGATCGTCTCATCTTGGGTCGGCGGATCGTCCTTGGCCTTGATGCCTGCGGCTTCCCAGATGTCGCTCATCGTGCGCCGGCCGTCCATGAGGCACAGCATCAGGTTGGCGATCGGGGAAAGCCTATGGAAGCGGCCGGTTTGGTGATCCTGCAGAATGTACCAGATCTTGCCGCGAAAGACCTGGCGGTGGACGGCCGTGTGCGCACGCAAGCGAGGCTTGAGGCGGGCGACGCGATACCAGTTGCTACTGAAAAGCGATTTACTCATGGGCTAAGGCAACCAATGCCAAGACCAAATTCTCAGCCAATCGATCAACGGATGCAGCCAGATCCAGGCCAGACTGCGTTTCCCGATTTCAATCTTGCCGACGCCTTCCATGCCGGGCCGCAAGCGTGCGGGATTGTCGATGAGTTTGCCTTCGACCCGAAAAACGTTGCGGCCGGCTTGGGCTTCGGCAATCGGCGTTATCTTGTCCACGGTGAAAGACAGCGTGTCGTTCGGCAGCGCGGACACAACCAGCTCGCCGGTCTGTCCCGCTTCTACGAGACCGATTTCGCGTTCATCGACACCGAGAATAACCCGGTACGATTCCAGCGGCGCGACCTCGAACAAGACCTGGCCGCGCTGAACCGAGGCGCCGATCAATTGGCTCAGATCACCGCTGACAACAAGACCTGAAATCGATGTACGCAGCTTTATCCTGGCAAGTTCTTCGTCAAGAAGCTTGATCTGTGCGTCGGCCTGATCGATCTGGCTGCGGATGACATTGATGGCGGCCGGTTCGCGGGTCGCCAGTGCTTTGTCATACTCGAACTGATGCTGCTGCCGTTCCGTGACCCATTTCAGCCGCTCCAACAGCAGGTCGCGGTCTTCAAGTGTTGCAAGGACATCGCCTTCCTTCACAGTGTCGCCGGCGCGGGCATTCGCTTCTTTGATAAAGCCGTCATAAGGAGCAACAATTGCGCGACGCACGAGGCCTTCGATGCGGGCATCCGCGTTCACGTGATAGATGCTGTGCGCGAAAGTGAGGAACAGCGCGGCGACGACAATCGCTATAGCAACGAGTTTGCGGATAAGGTGGCCCGGCCCCAACAGCCGTGTCAGTTCTTGATGAAAACTTTCGGCAGCTTTGACGACGAGCCAGCGATCGTTCTTGCGCTTTTCCTCCAGTACCGGGCCGACGACCGAGGTCACGAGCTCGAGTAGCTCGACGGTTTCCGGTTCAAATGGCGCGTCGGGTGGACGCTCGAAGGTGAGGGCGCCGGCGAAGCGATCACCGACCAGGAGCGGCAGGGTCAACACCTGTCCGTCTTGCTGCACTCGCGATAATTCGGCGTGCGCGGACGTCGCCAGCAACTGATTATCGGGACCGGGGTAGAGGATGATGGATCTTTGATCGAGTGCCTCGTCCATGGCGGCACCGAGACAGCTCACCAGATTCATCTGTTGGCCGAATTGCGCCGTATGCGAGATGACTTTCACGGCAGTGTTGTTCGACTCGCGAAAGCCGAGGCTGACGCGCGAGCATTTCGAACGAAGCGCCAGTCCGGTGACGACGGCCATCGCAGCGGCGTCAAAACCTTCATGATCGAGGGCGCCACCGATGAGGCTCAGCGCAGCGCTGGTCCGATCGAGCAGACGATCCTGTTCGACGCCGCGGGCCTGACGGAGCCGCTCGCGGATCCAGGGTGCTCCCCACTGTAATTGCCTCAAGGCTTGCCGGTTGTCTTCAGTACGTGCGCCGCGCAGCGTGACCGCGACCGCGCCACCGAGTTCGTTTCCGAGCATGATCGGAACCGCGACGTGCTGGACGCTGGAGGCGTCGGGTGACTCCTGACTGTCACCGCTTGCAAGTCCACGCCGCTCACGGAGCGCCAGTTCCGCCACCTCCGCCAAAGGCGCCGATCGGGCCGAGCCTTCCGGCCAAAAGGCTACGGCATCGAAACTATTGGTCGTCTTGCCGCCAAGAAGCAGGATGCCGCGGCTCGCGCCTGCGATCATCTGACATTGGAGCGCTAGCCAGGCGCGGCCAACGTCGACGACGCTATTGGCATCATTGAGCCGCTTCCAGAGCGCGGGTTCGAGCGACGCGACAGCTGCTGCCTCCAGCGTTGCCTCGTCGCTCGATTGGTCGGAATCCAAATCGCTGGCGGCCCGATCGGACTCAGGATCGCCAAAAGTATTCTGGCTTCGAGTGCCGCGGGCCACGTTTTCTAACGCTCGATGTCGAGCGCGCCGTGCCGCGTCTCGTATTCGCGAAGAACTCCGCCAAGCACGGTCCAAAGCCGCTTCGCCGCGAACGGCGTCAGGATGATCCGGTTGGTGAGATCGACCGCGACCTGGCTGTTGCCCGCAACATTCCAAGTCTGGTTGGTGCCGAAGAACAAGTCGACCTGCTCCCGCGTGCTTTGCACATTGACCACATTGGCAAAGTGCGTGGCCATGTTCTTGTCGTTCCACTGCACCGTCGCCGGGCGAATGGGTTCGGCTGGGGTCGACTGCGATTCAGAGGTGGAGGGATTCTTGGCCATAAGGCGCTACAACTCCGGATTTGTGTGTCATGCGACGGGCCGACGGTCGGTCAGATGGCCGCACTGCATCGTATCAGATTAAGGCCGCGCGAGGGCTTACCCTCCAGCGCGATCAAATATGTAATGCAAGCCCGATAATGGCCGACAGGATTGATGGCCGGATGGTAAACTCACTCGGTACGACGCCGTTGAAGATGAGTTCACGGCCCGTATACGTGTAGAGGGTCTCGGCCCGCACGCTAATATTCCCCGTCACATAGGTTTCGACGCCGACTCCAGCCTGGTAGCCGGAAAAAGTCGTGGCGCCGACCGCATTCGGGGTTGTGGCGTTCCAATAGGCCGAGTTGGGGGTCATCCTCAACCAAGCCGGACCGACTTTCCCGTAGAAAAGCGTCTCGGGCGTTGCGAGCCAGCCGATCCGCCCCGTCACGGCCAGAACACGATCGATTTTGGCCACTTCGTGAACGTTTACGACGCCACCCGAGCCGGCGGGGGTGTTGAAATGCGCAGCCTCATAATTGCCGCTTGCCTCGGCGCCGACCACGATACGCTGGAATTGATAATCGGCGCCGGCCAGCCAGCCACCGCCGAAGACAAAGTCGGTCAAAGGACCGGTTTCGCCGAGCGCGCTATCGTTATACCGCAGCCGATTGCCATTGCCTGAGATGAAGCCGCCAGCCTCCAGGCCCGTCCAATTCGGAGCGCCTGCAACGGACGGATCGGTTTGCACTGGCGGCGGCGCTTTGGTGACCATGCCGTGCGTCTTCGGAGCCGTCGCTGGCTGGGTGTTCCAAAGCTCCCAGAATGGCAACGAGGCTACATTCCAAGCCGGTGCTGAAGCAGGCGTGCCCCAGCCCGTCGGCGGGTCGAGCTTAAATGCCGCGCCAACCTGGTAGAGCATGAAGCCCGGCCGGTACTGGTCGAGTGCATTCGGGATCGTGAAAACGCTATTCGAATAGGTGTAGGACGCTTCGGCCCGTAACGCGATGTTTGGGGTCACCAAGGTCTCGATCCCGACACCGACCTGAGTGCCGGGGAGGGGTTTCTCGAACGTTCCCGGGGCGAAGGCTTGGAAGCTTTGCACCTTCATCCGTGCCGTTCCGACCTTGCCGTAAACTAAAGTCTCCGGCATCAGCAGAACGCCAAGCCGCCCACTGATGGAATCGACATATTGCGCGGCATCGAGAAAATCCACCGCGGAACCAAGTTCGCGATAGGTGGCGCTGCTAAATTTGGTGTGGGCGTATTCGATGCCAGCCACGGCCCAGGACAAAAATTGGTAGTTGAAGCCGCCGTAAAAGCCGTAGGTGGGCCGAGGATCGATGGATCCGATAGAGTCGTCCGACAGTCCCGTACCAGGCTGCATGTGGCGCGAGGTTACAAATAGGCTGCCGATGGTGCCGCCTGCGTAGAGGCCGGTCCAATTCACCGCCGCAGGTGCCTGAGCTAACGGTGCGGGAGGCGGATTCTTCGCGGGGTGCTTAGCCAGATCCTTGGCGAATGCGGAATGCGTCATCCCGGCAACGGCCAATGCCGCCGCCGCGAAGCCGAAAATCCGCTTCCGTCGATCCATCACCATCCCGAACGAACTCAAGAATCAAAGGCCCCGCTCGTCGCGGACTGTATCGTCGGCACATGGGGCTCGTCCATCCTTCGGCCGGCCGCGGCCTTGCGCCAAAGACGTTTCGTGCCGGGGTGTTGTTATTTCGGCGCACTTGCCTTTTTCGCCGTTCTCCATCGTGCTCGCATGAGCGCTGACCTCGATAGCCGGTGCCGGCGCCTTCCATTATAATTTATGTCCATGCCCAATCACGAATTTCTGTCCGTGAACGACTTCCTCGGCACCGAGATGGATGCCCGGGCAATTAGAAGTGCGATGGATCTCGGCATCCTTGACGCGTTGAGCGGCAATGGGGCGATGTCGCTACCGACGCTTGCCGCCGAACGCCGGATCAATCCGATCGGCTTACGGCTTCTGATCGATCTGCTCGAGGTCAATGGCGTAGTCGCGCGGTCCGGCGATGGCGTGGAACTGACGCCGGCATTCCGCGCCGCGTTCCGGTTCCGTGATCTCTTGGAGATGCGGATCGGCTTTGCCGATCTGGTTTGGCCCGACATCCATTGCTTGTTCACGCCGCTTCTGACCGATCTGCCACAATTCATGGCGCGCTCCGCCGTCTTCAATCTGTTCCGCTACGACCGCTGTATCGACGTGACTCCGGAAAATCTGGAGGCGACGGCGGCTTGGACCAAGTTCACGACCTGCCTGACCAAATATGAAGCAGCCGCGGCGCTTGACGGCGTCGACCTCGCTTCGGCCCGCAGCTTTATCGATCTTGGCGGCAATACCGGCGAGTTCGCCCTTCAGGTTTGCCGGCGCAATCCGAATATCGAAGCGGTCGTGGTCGATCTTCCGGTCGTGTGCGCGCTCGGGCGAAAGCATGTTGCCGATGCGCCGGAGGCCGCGCGGATCACGTTTTTCCCGTGCGACATGCGAGGCCACGCTCTGCCACCTGCGGCTGATCTCGTGGCATTCAAATCGGTGCTGCACGATTGGCCGGACGCGGACGCCGAGCGATTGCTTGAGCGGGCATCCGCGTTGGTGCGGCCGGGTGGCCGGATTCTTATCTTCGAGCGCGAACCGATCGAGCTTCGTGGCAAGCGGATGCCTTACGTCATGGCTTCCGATTTGGTGTTCCTGCACTTTTTGCGGCCTGCCGACCTTTATCTGAAAAAGCTGACCCAGCTCGGCTTCGTTTCGATCCAGTATCGGCGTGTCGAGCTCGACATCGGATTTCATCTCATCGTCGCGCGCTGCCCCGCATGAGTGCAGCACGCATCGAAACCATCGTGATAGTCGGTGGCGGGACCGCCGGCTGGATGGCCGCGATCTATCTCAACCGCTACATGCGCCGGATGAACGGCAAAGTGATACTCGTCGAGTCTCCGACAATTGGAACGATCGGAGTGGGTGAGGCGACTATCCCCTCACTGGTTCGCTTCATCCGGCTTTTAAATCTCGATGAGAAGGAGTTCATGCGCCGCTGTTCGGCGACCTACAAGCTTGCCATCAAGTTTGAAGACTGGGTGCAAGACGGCATCACCTATTGGCATCCATTCGGGATTGCCAGCGGCAATCGCGTCAATGGCCTCGACCTGTTTTATTTCTGGATGAAACGCCGGCTCGAAGCCGGCAGTAAAATTTCCTATGCCGACTACTGCGTGCAGACGCTTCTTGCCGATGCGGAGAAGGCGCCATTGCCGTTCGGTGGCTCGTCGCCAGTATGGGAAGCAGGCGGCTATGCCTATCATCTCGATGCGTCGGCGCTCGGCGACTATTTCCGCGAGATTGCGACCGCCGAGGGTGTTGTTCACCTGTTCGGCGACGTTCAGGACGTCGCGCTCAACGATCACGGCGATATCACAAGCCTCGGCATCGGCGGCGGCCGCACGCTCTCCGGCGAGCTGTTTATCGATTGCACCGGCTTTCGGGGACGGCTGGTGGAAGAGACTCTCAAAGATCCGTGGATCGACTGGTCAAGATTCATGCTGTGCGACCGGGCCGTGGCGATGCCGTTGCCGCGCGGCGATCGCTTTGCGCCGTACACGCTGTCGAAAGCGATGCCGTCCGGATGGATGTGGCGGATCCCGCTGTCGAGCCGGATCGGAAACGGCTACGTCTTTTCCAGTGCGCATATTTCGGCAGACGCAGCGACCGGAGAGCTTATCGCTCATTCCGGGCTGCGGGGCACGCGTGGCGCCGATCCGCGTCTCATCAATATCCGGATTGGCCGGCGAACCAATTTCTGGACTCGCAACTGCATCGCGGTGGGGTTGGCATCCGGCTTTATCGAACCGCTGGAGTCGACTGGAATTCACATCATCCAGCGTTCGATCTTGATGCTCCTTGAATATCTACCTGACCGGCAAATCAATGAAGCGCTGCGCAGTACCTACAACGCGCGAATGGCCGGGCTGTATGACGAGATCCGCGATTTCATCGTGCTGCACTACATCCTCACTCAACGTGACGAACCGTTCTGGCGTGACGCCCGCAATGTGCCGCTGCCCGACACGCTGCGCGACACGCTCGCTCTCTACGACGAGACCGGACGGATCGACAATCCGCGGCTGCAACTCTTTCTTGATGCGAATTACTTTTACATCCTGGCCGGCAACGGACGCCTGCCGCGACGGCCGATCGCCGAAGCCGACATCGCGCCGGCTTCGGAAACCTGGCATTTACTCGACCGCGTCCGCGAACAGAACCGCGCCTTTGTGGCGCGGATGCCCGATCACGCAGCCTACCTGGCAGAATTGCACAGGAAGCCGGTGTGATGGCGGAGGCCGATCTCATCCAATTGGTGCAGGCACTTCACGCGCCGTTCGGTCTCGAGCGTTCCGTGAAACTGACACACGGTGTGTTGGCCGATAATCGCTGCCTGATCAGCATCGGCCGGGACACTCTGGGTGACGCTCCGGCTGAACGGCTTGTCGGCATTGGCCGGACGCTGGGAATGCCGTCGGATTTTATCGCTGAATTGCCGGCCGCGCTCGGCCAAGCCGAGATCGTTCATTTCGGTTACGAGGCAGTTGGCGCACGCGATATCTACAAAATCTATCTCGAATACGCCTCGGATGTTCGCCGAGCGATGGCGGCGCAGAGCGGCATCCCCGTTCTGGTGCACCTTGCCTATAAGTGGACGCCGCGTGATGCTCGTGGCGCTGCCGTCACGCGATACACGTGGGTGCCCAGCCGCACACGCGGCGAAATCGAAACTAAAGTGCGAGATTTGGTCGGTGCGGACGAAGCGCCGCGTGCGCTCCGTTGCGCGCTCGGTCTCGTATCGCGGGCCGCGGACGCGGCCGATTCAAGCAAGCTCATGCTGATGGAAGTTGAAGAACCAGGCAATCCGCGCCGCTCTTTCGACCTTAATGTCTATAACGCGCAGTTGCACATGCGCCGGATCGCTGATTTGCTCGACGCCACGATGATGGACTTTGCCATACCCACGATGCGCGGGCAGGAAGTGTTTGCCTCCGCGGCAGACAAGCAACTCGGTCATCTGTCCGGGGGCGTCGGAAGGGACTGTGCGGAGTTTGTGACCTTCTATTTCGGAGTTGAAGGACATTGACTGAGTTTGTCGTCGGAGTTGCCCTGGAGCGCGCACGCGCCGGCGATCGCTACGCCGATTATTGTCTGTGGGGTTACGAACCGGTCGCGCCGGCTGAGGGCAAACTCCGCTGCGCGAACCTGCTGTGGCGTGCGATCGACGCGTCGGGCGGCGGGGCGCAGCTCAAGGCGGCCTGCATGGCGCTGCGCGAGGCGCTTGGGCCGTTCCGCACCGTGTTCGGCGTCAAGAAACTCGCCGACCGTTTGAGTTTTGAATTCTATTTCTACGACTACGCGCGGCTGGAGCGCGACGTCTCGATAACGCGAGTCCTCGAAATCCTGGCGCCCTTCGTAAAATGCCCGCTGCGTTATTCGGAAGGGCGCCCGTATTTTATGTTTTCAATCGATCTGGACGAGGATGTCGCCTCCGGCAGTCGTCCGCTTGACGTCGTGAATGTCTATATCGGCAATCCCGGCAGCAGCGTCTCATCGGGTATCTGCTACGAATTGTCGAATGCCGGATTGCGTTTGGCGAATTTCTATTTTTTCTTCGACGCCAAAAAGGAAATGGGCGAGGTTGTCGCGAAGGTCAGCTGTTCGGCCCATCATGACCTGCGCGGTTTGCCGATTTCCGCGATCTTGCGCCCGGAGCTGGTCGACTGCGGGGTGATCGTCGTTGCTAACAAAAAGTTTCACGACGGCATCTATTTTTCGCGGATCAAAATCGATCAGCTGATCGGATTTTTGGAGCGCGAGCGCTTTCCCGCCGATCTCGTGGCTTTCATCCGGGAGTATCGTAACGGCCTCGATCACATGCTATATGACGTCGGGCTCGACTATGTGGTGGAAAACGGCGCGGTTAAGGTTTTGAAGAGCGCCTTTTACGGGCTGCTGTAAAAGCGGCAAGTTCCGCTCGGCGGCGTGTCGTTTGCTACGCGCACATGCGTTGGTGAATTGGGCCCCCAGGAGACTGAATTGCAGCGCTTCGACCATCGCGAATATGTCTCGATGACAATGGAGTTCCGCTGCAATCTGCGGTGCGTGCATTGCATGATTGAAGACACCATGCATCGTCTCGCGCCGGAATCCGCCGACCGGTTCGAAGAGTTGCTGGCGCACAATAGGAAGTCGCGGCAATGGAAGGGGCTGATCCTGACCGGTTCGGAAATCACGCTACGTCGCGATCTTCCGGAACTTGCCCGCCGCGCACGAGTGGCGGGATTTGAACACATTCGCATTCAGACGCACGGCATGCATCTGGCGCAGGAGGCTTATTGCGACAGCCTGATCGCGGCCGGCGTCGACGAATATTTTGTCAGCGTCGCCGGTCCCGATCCGGAAACCCATGATGCCATCACCACGGTGCCTGGTTCGTTCGAGAAAACGCTGCGCGGGCTTGAACTCCTGGATCGGAGCGATGCCGTCACGCTCACCAACACGGTCGTCACGAGACGAAGCTATAAGCTGCTTCCGGCGGTGGTCGATCGCCTCGCGCATTTAAAAAAGCTGGTCCAGATGGAATTCTGGGTCTACTGGCCAATGAGCGAATCGGACGACAAGGATTTGCTGGCCTCTCACAGCGAAATCGCGCCTTATTTGCGCGAGGCTGTCTCACGCGCCCGCGCACTAGGCCGCGGCGTTGAAGTGAAGAATTTCCCCCAGTGTCTACTGGGCGACGATGCGGCGGCGCTCGTCAATACGCAGCCCCAGCTCTTCATTGATCCGGCTTTCTGGCCGGAATTCATGCGTAACGGCTTTTATCAGTGCGTTTATCGCGACCGCTGTGCCTCGACCGAGTGTCTGGGTTTGGGCACGGCCTATATCGCGAAATACGGCTATGACGAAAATATCCTGAACCCGCTGCCGGGGCTAAACGACACACCATCCAGGGCCCCCACACTTTCGGCGGACGACCGGGTTCCATAGCCTCGAAAATCGAGAACAAAATTCCTGGGCGGCGCTATCCGAGGAAGGATTTTTTTATCAGAGGCCGCAGCGGTATTCAGGGGTAGAATTTAGGTTTAAAGTCCTAAAAATTCTTGTTTTGTTCCCGGAGAAAATACATGCTTACGATTTAGTCAATTACCGAAATACTCTTTGTAGCTGTGACAGTTATACAACGTAAACCTGTTCATTCATTGCAGTTTTTAAATGGCGGTGGCGATTTGATCATGCTACCAGTCGCCGCGAGGGGCTCCGTTGCCCAACCAGACATCCCGTGGAAGCCATACAGCGCCCAGATCGCGTAGGTAATAACGCATGCCCAAGCAGCTTCTGATTTACGAAAAGGCCGTTCCTGTTAATCGCCAGCAACACGGCGATGTGTCGATCAAAGCGGGCGGCGACTACAATTTTGCCAAGAGCGTGAATTCAGTGCCGCTCATGGCTACCGAGTTTGATCTCGCCAGCGTCGAATATGCGATCGTGTTTTCCGGCGAAGGCAAGGACGTCATGCCGGTCGCGTTGCTCGGCATCCGCGACAACGAAAATCTCTATCTCGACGACAAGGGCGCGTGGACCGCCAAATATATTCCGGCGTTCATCCGCCGCTACCCGTTTGTGTTTTCGAGCCGGGATAAATCGACGTTCACGCTGTGCCTCGACGAGGACTTTCCCGGTGTGAACCGCAAGGGTCTCGGTGAACGCCTGTTCGATGCTGAAGGCGAGCGCACCCAATATCTGCGCAACGTGCTGGGATTTCTGCAGGCCTATCAAGCGCAATTCGAGGCGACGCGGGCATTCTGCCAGCGCATCGCCGATCTCGATCTGCTGGAAGCGATGCAGGCGCAGTTTGTGCTGCGCTCCGGCCAGCGCATGACGCTGGGCGGTTTCATGTCGGTCAATCGCGATCGACTCAAGGCGTTACCGGGCGATGCGCTGGCGCGTCTCGCGGCGAGCGGCGATCTCGATATGATTTATGCGCATCTGTATTCGCAGCGCAATTTCACGCCGACTGCCGAACGAATCGTCGCGCATATCGCTCCTGAGCAGGCGGCTTCGTCCGACAGGAAGAAGGTTGCAGCGACGGCGGAAAGCTGAAGCTGACGGCCGGGCCGCTCGCGGTCCGGATTATCGGCGCCTCGGGGGACGCGCCGCGATTTTTGTTCTGGGTGTCGTTGTGTTCCGCTCTTTGCGTTGAGGCAGTCTCACCTGCAGGAGGCTCAGGCCCTTGGCTTACCCCTTTCAATCGATCGGCTTGTTCGGCAAGCCGGCTGGTCGTACGTCACATCGACCGCGGCGCTATCGCGGTCCAGCGCGATGGTTTTGGCGCAACAGGCCGAAGACCGCGCGCGCGGCGACTAGCCATGAACGGCTGATTTTCGATCCGCTTGAACCGCGGCTTCTGCTCAACGCAGACGTCCTCTCGATCAATCTGGCGCACGATGCCGGTGCGCCGCCCGCTGATCACAGTCTGCTCGTGCAGATGGTTCAGGCGACCGAACAGGTCAACGATCAAGCCGTTTCGGTTCAGCGTGTTCAGGTCATCGACCAGAGCAACAACAACGCTGTACTCGCTTTCGGTGATCTCAATGAGATTTCCGCGGTTTCCATTCAGGCCGGTGCCGGCAACACCACGCTGACCGTCGATGCCAAATCGTTCGCAGGACAGACCGCTCCGACGATTTCCTTCGATGGCGGCAACGGCACCAATACCGTCATCTTCGACAATTCGACCAATACCAATTGGACGCTGACCGGGCAGAACACAGGTACGGTCACCGGCGGTGGCGTAACTGCGAACTTCAACAATGTCGAAAATCTTACCGGCGACGCCAATAACGCCGATACGCTGACCGTTGCGCAGGGTGGGGCGCTGACCGGTGTGTTCGACGGTGGGACAGGCGGTGGTAATACGCTCGACCTCAGCTCATGGCAGCACCAAGCCATAGCGATTTCGTCTGCGCCGCAGCACGACACGATCACGCTCGACGGCCAAGCGTTCAATTACACTGGCGTGCAGTCGGTGAATATCGGCGATCCGGGATCGGTGTCCTTCGCCGGAGACACGTCCACTGACGTGATCACGATGACCCAAACCGGCGGTACTCTCTCGTTCGCCGATGGGAATAGTGCCGATAGTTCGTTCAGCCGATTCAACATCACTCCGACGGCCAATTCGTCCGGCAGCAACGCGCCGTTCGATCTGACGCTCGGGGCCAGCAACACGCTGGATATCAGCGGCGCTATCGACTTTTCCTCATGCGATACCGGCTTTAAGGTCGATGGCGGCGCCGGCACGGTTGAATTCCTCGCCAATGCGAGTCTGACCGTTCCCGATGGCGTTAGTATCACGGCGAACACGATCAAACTCGATGCCGGGAGCAGCATCGACGGCACAGGGACGCCCGACACTTTCGCGAACTCGACATCCAGCAACACCGTCACGCTCGATGCCGCAATAACGGGAACCAACAACGGGTCGACTGCTACCGCAGACATCAACATCGCGGCGACGGCAACAATCTCCGCCAACACCATAACGCTCGACTCTTTGTCGACGTCGTCCACGACGCTTACCGCAATCTCGACGACGACCAGCGAGTCCATCACAACCGCCAATACCGCGACGATCGAGATCAGCGGCACGCTGACCGCGAGCGGCACGCTCAACATTTTGACCGACGTTTCGGTAACCGACGTCGTCAACGGCCCGACCGCGGATGATCTGACTAACGTTACGGTGACCGGCACCAATAATTCGGTGGTGACCGTCAATTCCACGGCGCAGCTAAGCGGCGCTGCGGTCAATATCGGCGCGACGACAACCGTCAATCCCGCCGTGAGTTCAGTCATTCCGGATATGGTCACGGCCGCCGATCTCGGCGACACGTTCCTCGTTCAAGGTCTGCCGATCGAGCAGATTCAGATTTCGACGAATTTCAACAATACGACCGAAGTCATTATTGCTGCGCCTTCGACCGCCAATGCCGTCATTACGAGCACCGGCGCGGTCAATATCGATGCGACGGATACGACCAACGTCATCGAAAATCTTTCGACCGAAACCACGCTGTACATGCCGGCCATCCAGGGCGTGGTTGTCTTCAATCATCTCGACAGCTCCAATACCCTCCACCGCGTCACGGAAGTGAATATCGGCAGTGCGTCGAGCACGACCGCGGCGACGACGTCGTCGACGGCAGTCATCAACGCCACGGGCGACGTCGACATCGCCGCGACCAGCGGCGGCGAGATTGGAAATACCGAGACGTCGGATTCAATCGGCAGTGCTGAGAACATCGCGGGCACGTCGGAGTCTGCACTCGGCGATACGACAGACGTCAACATCGGCGCGGTCTATATCGAAGCGGAGGGTCTCGACGCTTCGGCCGTCAGCGGCACCGATTATCTCGCGCAGTCGCATCTCGTGACCAATACGGTCTACGGCCAGACCGAAGCGACGATCCAATATTCCGACGTCGCCGCAGGAACCGACGGCGTCTCGCTGGTGGCGCAGGACAATACGACGCTCACCGCGATCGGCGATTCATTCGACGTTGACACGCGGCGGCTCGCGGGGCTCGACCCTTACGCCTTCTCCGTTACCGGATCGAGCGCGGTCAATACCTTCGATAAGGATGTCGAGGCGTTGTTGACGAATTCGAACGTCAATTCCGCCGGCACGGTGACCGTTCAGGCTATCAACAATACGACGATTGTTGCTTACACTTATGCAGAATCGATCGTCATCACGACGACGATATTGGATAAGGGCTCGTTCTCGGTCGGTGGCACATTCTCCGCCAATACGGTGCTTGGAACGACCAGTGCCGCGATCGCGAATTCGACCGTTGTAACGACCGCGACCGATACCAGCGGCAATCCCTTCGCCGGCGACGTCAATGTGAATGCCGGCGATACGTCGATTGTCGATGCCGAAGCACAAGCGGGAGCGATCTCGACCGGAGGTTCAAACTCGGGAACCGTCGCCGAGTCCGTCGCCGTCAACGTTATCGGTTGGACCGGCGCGACGGATCTGCGGGCGGCGACGATCAATGCGCTGCTCGGCACTGATTTCTGGACCAGCGAAGCACAATCGAACGTCACCGCGACGATCACCAATTCGGCGATCACGGCAGCCGGCGCTCTTGCCTTGCTGGCGGTTGCGAACGGTACCGTCAACGCCACGATCACCAACACGTCGGAGGCGACCGGGTCGGCGATTTCCGGTGCCAATGCCGGAGCGACCGGCGGTGTCGTCGCGCAGAACAAGACCAGCCGTCAGGCCACGGCCTACATCCAGGAGCCGGGTGCTACATCGCCGAAAGCGGTGTCGACCCAAGGCGCAGTCACCGTCAGCGCCCAAGACAACGAGATCATCAATTCGAATTCGACGCTGATCACGGACGCCGATGCGACGACCGCCGGTGGCGCCACCCTTGCGGCGCAGGCGCTCGCCAAAATTCTCGGTTTGGTGATCTCGAACAATACCGGCAGTGGCATTGTTCAGCTCAATACCGGCGATCTTGTTCAGTTTTCCGCAACCTATACGACGGCGCGGTCGCTGTTCACGCCGCTCAATGAGGCGCAAACCGAAACCATCCAGCGCGGTCAGTCCATTCAGATCTCGAAGGGCTATCCGCCCACGATGGGCGCGTTCAACACGATCTACGTTTACCAGGGCACGACGCCGCTCACCGCCGACATCGAAAATATCCAATTCATCGGCAATAGCGATTGGGCTCCGCTTACCGCCGCCGTCGGCGGCGTATACAAATATATGGGCGCGCCGGGTTGGGTAAATCTCGGCGACGGATTGCCCTATATCAATACGAGCGATGGCTCGGCGTATAACGGCAGTTCCTCGCCGGTCAACGCCAGCGGTGTCATCACCGCTGCCGGGGTGGCGCTGTTCTCGTTCCCGACAGCCTCGCAGCCGACGGAAGCGTTGGGCTACAACAATCTCAATTTCTGGTTCGAGCAGCCTTACTCGCAATTGCTGCCGACCAGCACCAATATCAAAGCCGCCAATGCGATTGGTATCGGCGGCATCGTCGTCATCAACGACGTGCACGGCGGGGCTGACGCTTACATTCAATCAAGCGATATCAATGCCGGCGCGGTTGCGGTCGCTGCCGACGACAGCGCAACGATCACGGCGACAACCGATGCCACCGCGACGGCGTCCGGCGGCAGTGCCTTCGGCGCGCCGCCGCCCGCAAAAGGCGCATCGGCCTCGCCATGGGCGAGCACCGTGCTTGCGGTTAATGCCACCATCACCGCGAACCAAGTGATCGGCAGTGCGTCGGCCTATATCGAAGACAGTTCAGTCACCACCACGAATACGCAGGCGGACGTCAACGCTCCGGGCCATGCAGTCTCGCCGGATATTTCAGTCACGGCGACAAACACCGACACAATTACCGCGGACACGAAAAGCGCAGTCACTGCGACGGGCAATAATACCGGCCGCGCAGTCGGCATCGTCATGGCGTTCAACTCGATCGGCCAGGAGATTCATAATCTCCTGTCGCTGACGATCAATGCCATCGCAGGCGAGGACGTCGCCGGTAGTTCCGATCCGGCTATCACAAGCGCCTTTATTCAAGACTCGTTCATTCTGTCTGCGGGCGCGCTCACGGTGTCGGCGAACTCGACCGAAACGATCACGTCGACGGTCGGCAATGACACGACGTCGAACGCCGTGGCCTTCGCCAATGCCAACGGCTTTACCGACTCCGGCACGCTGGGCAGCAATGAAATCCATGCCGGCGTCACGGCCTATATCGACAATGACGGAAGTTCCGGCTCGCGGCCATCCGCCTTTACGGTGACGAGCGCCGGCGCGCTGACCGTCAGCGCCACGGACAATTCATCGGACAGTGCCAGTTCCGAGGAAACCTCGATCGACACGCCGACCAATGACGGCGGTGCCGGGCTGATCAACGGCTACGCCAATCTCGCGCTCAACAGCTATCAGTACACCGACGAGTCCGGCACCCAGACGCTGAGTTTCGGTGACAAGGTTTGGGTCGATACCGGCAACGACGGTTCAACCGGCACGATTTACGAATATATGGGCCCCGGCGGTTCGGTAAATCTCGATACCGGAAACATTGGTTCGGATACGACCGGCTACAGCAATCTTACTTACTGGAAGCCGCTGACGCTCAACAACATCATGCAGGCCGCCGAGATCGACGTCGTCCTTGGCGTCGCTGGCATGATCACCAATACCAGCGACAGTATCCAAGGCACGACGTTCGCCTTCTTCGCGCTGTTCGATTTCAATAACGTCCAGAGTTCTACGACCGCTTATCTGAAAAGCGTCACCGTCGCGCCGGTCCAATCGCACACGCAGGGTAGCGTTTCCGTCACCGCGACCGACAGCGCTTCGATCACCGCGCTCGATCAAAGCGTCGTCACCACCGGTACGATCGGCGGCAATAACGGCGGCGGCGATGGCGGCGGCGGCGTTATCGCGAGCAACGAGGTCGACGGCGACGCCGCGGCCTACATCCAGAATTCCATCGTCACGACGAGTTCCGGCGACGTCACGGTCGACGCGGACAACACGTCATCCATCACCGCCAATGAATACACTCAGCTCAACAGCGGCGGAAAATCCACCTCGTTCCTCGGCGCGTTCAACGTCATCGGATACAGCGAAGACAACTTCCTTTATCTGGCGCTGCAAACGCTGCTCGGCGACACCAATCTCATCGGCACGCAGACGCCGGATCTGACGCAGGCCTATATCGATAATTCGACGGTTACCGCGGCCGGCGGCGTCGCTGTCACCGCGACCGACCACGCGACCATCACCGTCGATGCTGGCGATGCTTCGACGGCGGCTAACAGCGCCAATTTGTTGTTCAGTTTTGAGGGCGGCCCGACCAGCCTGAATGTTGGCGGCGTGATCGCCGCCAACATGGTCGCGACCAAGACCGACGCCTATGTCGACAACGGCGCGGGACAAACGACCGTCACGGCGGATGCCGGTTCGATCAATATCAGCGCCACTGACAATTCCGCCGATAACGCCAATTCGGTCATCAATCTTTCGGCGGCGACGATTTCCAACGAGGCCGACCTCGTTTCGATCGTCGATCAGGTCTTCAACACCAGCTATAACTTCACGAACGCGTCCGGCGAGCAGTTCCTGAACGACGGCGATGAGGTTTTCGGCGGAATAGATCCGGTCACGCATTCGATTGAGATCTTCAGCTATGCTGGCGCGCCGGGAACAGTCGATCTCAATGACGAGCCGTTGTCGTACTTCACCGGCGATCCGACCGACTGGACGCCGTTGCCTGAAGGCACCCCGACGCTCAGCAATATTCTTGCTGCCGCCAATTTCGGTAATCTGACCGGCGCCAACGCCAAGGGCATCGGCGCTCTGTTCGTCGTGAACGAGGTCACGGCGCAGGCTAACGCAACAGTGACCGGCGCGACGCTGACCGCCTCGGGCGGCGGCATCAACGTCACGGCGACGGAATCAGCTTCGATCGCGGCCTTCGCCGAGAACAACGTCACGTCGTCCGGCGGAAGCTCGGGTCTCGTTCCGGTGTCCGCGAAGGATGCAGAAGGCAATGGCAGCCTTGCGATCGGTGGCTCGATCGTCACCAACCTCGTCAATGCCAACGCCAATGCGTATGTCGACAGCTCGACGTCGCCCGGCGCAAAATATGTCAGCACGGCGCACGTCGCGCAGTCCGTTTCGGACACGCATATCGTTCCGCTGACGACCGGTGACGTCGTCACGCTGGGGAATGATCTGAACGGCTCGCCATATGGCACCGTCACGTCGGGCGATGTGTCCGGGCAGGGCTCCGCAACAACGACGATCAATCCCGGTGACGTCGTTCAAGACCATTCCGGAAATATCTACCGATACATCGGCGCCGCTTCGACCGTCGTCGACCTGTCTCTAGCGGGAGAGGCGGCATTCGCGGCTCTTGCCGCAAGTTCATCGAGCTTTGCGCGGCTCGGCGGCGTTCCAGGCGCGACGTACCGTTATGTTGGGACGGCCGCGAACATCGATCTCTACAACACCGATTATACCGGCGCGGACTGGCAACTGGTTCCAGCGACCTATAACAACACGCCGAGCACGGTCGCGCTTGTGCCGTCAGCAACATCCGGGGATATCGTTGGCACCGGTGCTGCGAACACCGCCGTCTCGGCCGGCGATATCATCGCCTTCGGCGCGGCGTTCTATGAATATGTCGGGGCGGCGGCAGCCACGCTCGATTTTTCCGGCACATCAAGCTTCACGTCGAACTACACTACGCATCCGACCAATTGGGTGGTGCTGCCGAGTTCTACGACGCAGCCAACCATTGGCGATGTCGTCGGCGCGGGCGCAGCCGGCACGTCGGTCAGTGCGGGCGATATCGTTCAAAGCGGTTCAACGCTTTACCAATATTTCGGCGCGTCATCTGCGACGGTGGATTTTTCGGGAACTGCAGACTTCGCGTCGCAGCTTTCAGCGCATCCGGCCAGTTGGGTCGCGGTGCCGGTCAACACACAGTCGAGCTTCATCACGCCGACCGCCAATGCGGGAGACGTGGTCGGATCAGGTATTGCGCGTACGACGATCAATGTCGGCGACCGCCTCCAGTATGGCAACGCGCTTTATGAATTCACCGGTACCGGCGCGATCACTCTCGATTTATCGGGAACCTCTGCTTTCGCCGCGAACATCGCCGCTAATCCGACATGGTGGACCGCGATCGCCACGCCGCGCGCGACGGTCACCAGCGGCGACGTGGTCGGATCCGGCGGCGCGAGCGCGACGATCCATCAAGGCGATATCGTCCAGTACGGCACGGCGCTTTGGCAATATGCCGGTCCAAGCTCGGCTACCCTGAACCTCACGAGCGCGGCAGGCTTCCTTTCGAGCGTGAGCAGCCACGCTAACTATTGGATCTTGGTGCCGAGCCAGTTCACCGCGGTGACCGCGGGGGATGTGGTCGGCTCCGGCAGTGCCGGCGCCACGATCCATCAAGGCGACATCGTCCAATACGGAACGGCGCTCTATCAATATTTTGGCGGCTCTTCGCTCGCGCTCGATCTGTCGAGCGCATCAGCCTTCCTGGCGAATATCGAAAGTGCACCGAAGAACTGGGTATCGATCCCGAGCGCTGCAACGACGGTTACTGCCGGTGAAGTTACCGGCGCTGGCGTAGCAGGCACAGCGGTCAACTCCGGGGACATCGTTCAGAACGGATCGCTGCTCTTTCAATTCGTCGGCACGAACGCTGCTACCGTCGATTTCACGTCCAGCACGAGTCTCGCAGTGGCGATCGCTGCGACTCCGAGCAACTGGCATGCGGTCGCCGCGATTCCGCTCGCCGTTCCAAGCTTCGCCAACACCAATGTCGTCTATCTGACGGCGGGCGATCTCGTTGTCGTCGGCAACGACATCGACGGCGGCAACTACGCGACGGTAACAACCGGCGATGTCGTCGGGTCGGGGAGCGCCGGCACGGTCGTCGATCCGGGCAACGTCATTCAAGACGGCACGACGCTCTATCGCTACAATGGGGCCGTTTCCACGACGATCGACTTCTCCGGCACATCGGGCTTTGCTGCGAGCCTCTCCGCTTTGCCGAGCGACTGGTCCGTGGTCGCAGGCGTGACCGGCGCGACCTATCGTTATGTCGGCGCGACGGAGAGCGTCGATCTCTACAATACGGACTACACAAGCGCGTCGTGGCAACTGGTGCCGGCGAGCTTCAACACCACGCCGACGACAGTCGGGCTCGTGGTGACCACACCAGCGCCGACAGTGGTCGCGGCGACGCCGACGACTGGCGATGTGGTCGGGTCCGGCTCGACGCACGCGACGATCAATCAAGGCAATATCGTTCAGTTCGGAACGGCGCTCTACGAATATGTCGCGGCGCCCGCCATTACGCTCGATCTTTCGGCGTCACCGGTTGCTGCTTCGAGCTTTGCCAACAGCATCGCCACGCATCCAAGCTACTGGCAGGCCGTTCCGACCTCTGCAGCGGTCGTGACATCAGGCGATGTCGTGGGCTCAGGCGGCGCCAGCGTTGCGGTGCATCAGGGCAATATCGTTCGGTTCGGTAACGCGCTCTACCAGTATGCCGGGCCGAGCACGGCAACGCTGAATTTCACGACAGCGGCGGGCTTTGTTTCGAGCATCACCAGCAATCCAAATTATTGGGTGTCGGTGCCGAGTTCATCGACCGTCGCGACATCCGGCGACGTCGTCGGCGCCGGCAGCAACTCGACAACGATTAACCCCGGCGACATCGTTCAGGACGGAGCGACGTTCTATCAATTCGTCGCCACCGCTGCCGTCACCGGTATCGATCTGTCGTCGGGAGCTTCGGGCGAATCGACGTTTGCGGCACAACTGATCAACACACCGGCGAACTGGCATGAGGTCGTCGGTCCGATCACCGATCCGGCCGCTGTGACGTCGAATGTCGTTGGGTTGGTAACCGGCGATACGGTCCAGCTTGGCAACGACGTCGACGGTTCGCCATACGGTACGGTGACCACCGGTGATGTTGTTGGAGCTGGTGTTGTCGGCGTTGTCGTCAATCCGGGCGACGTCGTGCAGGATGGGTCGGCGGTCTATCGCTATGTCGGCTCAAGCGCGGTCACGATTGATTTCTCGGGCACCGCAAGCTTTGCGTCGAACCTCGCCGGCTCGCCCAACAGCTGGGCGCAACTCGGCGGCACGCCGGGCGCGGTCTATCGCTATACCGGCCCGAACGCTAACGTCGATCTCTACAACACCAACTATAATTCCAGCGCTTGGACGCTGGTCCCGACGGTTACGACCGACGCGACGCTGAATGCAGGCGCGGGCGGCATTACGGTTTCTGCAAACGACGCCGCACAAATCGATGCCCAATTGCTTGCCGTTTCGGCGACGTCAGGCGGCGGCCACCAGGATTCCCTGGGCACGCTCGGGGCGTTTAACTCCGTCGGTTACAATCCGGAAAATATTCTCTTCAACGGTATCGATGCGGTCCTGGGGTCGGATTATCTCGCCGACACCAATCCGTCGAACGCGGTCGCCTATATCCACGATGCGACCATCAGCGACACCGGCGATCTCAACGTGCTTGCCGAGAGCACGGAGCAGATCAACGCGACCAACAGCAATGCAGCAAGCTCAACCGCGTCTGCGCTGTTCGATTCGACGGCGGGTGCCGGGGCTATCTCGCTGGCCTCGAACAAAGTCGATGGCGGCGCTTATGCGTATATCGACGAGTCTGGCCATCCGGAGGTCAGCGGTTCGCCTTATAGTTTCTCGATCGGCGGATCGCTTTCAGTCGAAGCGAACGACGCCGCCGGCATATTCTCCAACGTGAAGCTTGTCGCCTCCGGCGCCGTCACCAATGACGGTGGTGCGGGCATCCTCCAGGGCGTCCTCAACGCCGCAACGCCGGCGACTTACACGACGGCACCGGCGATCAACGATCCGACGAACACGCATGTAAGAGGGCTCGTCAACGGCGACACCGTGAGTGTTGCGCAAGGCTACGATTCAGTAACGAGCGGAACGGGCGCGGGTGGCGCCTCGCTGCCCGATATCCTCGGCCAAGGTTCGGCCGGCACGACTGTCGCGCAGGGCGATGTCGTTGAAGACGCCGACGGCAATCTCTACCGCTACATCGGAACGCAGCCGACAATCACTGTCGACTTCTCCCCCCATGCGACGCAGACGCCGAATTTTGACGACACCACGATGTGGGCGAATATCGGCGGCGCGCCGGGTGCGGTTTACACCTATATGGGCCCGGGAACGGCGACCGCGCCGGACGACACCGATCTCTACAACACGAATTACACCGATCTCAATCTGTGGAAGCCGCTGCTGACCACGCAGCTCGTTCCGCAGGGGCTGAATGTTACAGACTCGAACGTTGGGGTGATCGCTTCGATCTTTGTCATCAATGACGTTAAGTCCGCGACCAAGGCTTACGTTTCAGGTCTTAATATTACGACCGGCGGCACGATCACGATCAGTGGCATCGATCAAGCGACGATTACCGCCAACAACGATGCGACGGTCAGCAATTCGGGTGGCAGCGCGCTCGGTGCGGGCAGCGAATTGTCGGGTGGCTACCAGATCGCCACCAATCTCGTGCAGAATTCCGCCCAGGCTTACGCGCAATCGAGCAGCCTGACATCGAGCAGTCACCTTTACGTTCTCGGCAGCGGCGGCTCTGTCACCGTAAACAAGGGCGATGTGGTTGAAGAGCCTGCCACATCGGCGCCTGCAACTTTCGACACCGCGTCGGTCTCCGGCAATTCGAACCTCGTCGCTGGCGACACCGTCAGTCTTGCGTCGGATTACGATACGCCCAACGAGATCGTCGGTAGCGCCGGCCCGAGCACCCAGGTTTCCACCGGCAATGTCGTTCAAAATGGCACGGCCCTCTATCGCTATATCGGAACAACGCAGAATTACGATCTGACCGGCAATACGGCAGACATGGCGACGGCCGATCCGTCGCCTGATTTCACCGACGCCACGAAGTGGGCACTGATCGGCGGCACGTCCGGCGCGCTCTATGAATATGTCGGGACGGGGACTTCTGCTTCGCCCGCCAGCTTCAATCTGAACGAAACCGATTACACCGACACTGCGAATTGGCAGTTGGTGCAGCCGGCGATGTACCGTTACATCGGCAGCACGCCGCTGACGAATTTCAGCCTCGCGGCGGGTGCGACGCTGCCGACTTTCAGCGACGCAACGATGTGGGCGCAGGTCGGCGCGGCGACGATCTCGATCTACGCCACCAACACCTCCACGATCACCGCCACCAATGCGGCGATGATCAGCAGCGGCGGCGACAGCGCTTTCGGCGTCGCGGCCTTCAATACGCTGGGATGGCAGTCCGAGAACTTCCTGTTCAACGGTATCGACGCAGTGCTCGGCAGCCCGGATATCGATGAAGGATTCGGCTCGTCGCCGCTCACCGATGTCAGCGCCTATGCCTTGAATTCCACGCTCGACGCGGTGCATGGCAGCATCAGCGTCACCGCTCTTGAGCAAGCCACGATTAACGCGACCGCGACGAATGAGACGACGTCGCTTGCGTCCGGCCTCGAAGGCGAGACCAGCCATGCCTTCGGTGCGCTTATCGTAACCAACATGGTCAATGCGCAGGCCACCGCGTATGTCGACTCCGCCTCTAATACGACCGCCGGCGCCGGCTCGATCTCCATCGTTGCCAAAGACGATGCCGAGATCGTCGCGAACAATGTCCAGCAGACCTCGTCGACATCCGTCAGTTCGCCGCAAGGCTTGCTGCTCAGCTATCTCGGCAATGTCGTCAACGATTACGGCTACACGTCTTCATCCGGCACGCAGAGTCTTTTGTCCGGTGATGAAGTTTATGTCGGATTTAATGGTCCGACCTACACCACCACGTCTGGCCAGCAGCAACTGATTAATGGCAACACGGTTCTGGAGAACGACGGTATCATCTATCGCTACACCGGTACCGGCACGCATCTCGATCTGACGACAACGACCATCAACGCTAACACGACCGGCTTTGAGATCGCGTACTACACCACCGCAGCCGGCACGGTGACGATGAATACCGGCGACCTGGTCTATGCCGGCAATGGTAACGTCTACCGGCTCGATGCGGTGTCGCTCGATCCGCTGACCGGATTTGGCGATCCGACGCAGGTCACGGTCAATCTTGGCACCGTCAATTTCGCGACGTCCAACCAATTCGATCTGAACGTTTACATTTACATCGAGCCGTTGGCCGCGACCGCGAAAGCGGCAACGTCGGCCGGCGATGACTTGGTTACCTTGACGAACGGGGCGATCGTCGAGGGGTTGGACGGGAAGGCTTATGTTTATACCGGCAACGGCAGTGCTCCGGTCGATCTCAGCAATACGGTGTTCGACGCCTCGAACGTATTTTCGCTGCAGACGGTCAATCTTGCGACCGGCGCCACATCGACCCATCCGAGTGCGAGTTATACGGACACCAGCGTCTGGCTGCCGCTAACCTATTCGTCGCTGGCCAATTCGATTCCGCAATTCAACATCACCGAGTCGAACGCAACTGCGGTCGGTGCGCTTTTCGTCCTCAATGACGTCCGCAGCACGGTTAATGCTTACGCAAATAACGGCGCGCTGAGCGCGACCGGCGGCAATATCGTCATTGACGCGGAGAACAACGCGACGATCGACGCGATCGACACCAGTACAGTATCCGCGGTCGGCGGCAGCCCGTTCGCCGGCGGTTCGGCGAATGCCGGCAATGTGACGATCTCGTCCAATTACGTGCTGTCGACCACCAATGCTTATGCGTCCGACACCAGTCTGACGACGCATAGCAGCGGCGACATCGACATCACGGCGCTGAGCAACGACTCGATCGATGCGGAGATCGACGCGACGACCAACGCGAACACGTCCACCGTTGGTGTCGTGCTTGCCTTCAACATGATCGGCATCGACGAGCCGCCCGGCGGCTTCCTGCAAAACACCGTCGATGCGTTGTTCGGCATCGCCTATACGGAGAATCCCGACGCGGTCGATGCTTACGCATCCGACACCACGATCAATGCCGCGGGCGGCGTCGACATCAGCGCGACCGACACGGCCAACATCACAGCGGATGTCAGCAATTCGGCGCTGGCTTTCCCCGAACTCTGGAACGGCAATAGCTCAGCACTCGACGCCGGGCCGGGCCTGAGCATCGGCGCGACGATCGCGCTCAACCGCGTCGCCACATCAGTGCAAGCCTATGTCACCCAGGACAGCGGCGGCACGCACTCGGTCACTGCCGGGACGGGCGACCTCGACATTACATCAAGCGATGTCGCCACCATCGATTCCCATGTGGTGACGCCGTCCATCAAGATTTCGGTAAGTCCGCTGCCGGGCAGCACCAATGCGGTCGGTCTCAGCATTGCCCGCAACGAAATCGATAGCAACGTTTCGTCCTATGACGGCGGCCGCCCGGTGGGCGGGTCGACCGATACCGGCCTGGCGCTCGACGCAACTGCCGGCAACATCAACATCACTGCAACGGACACGTCGAGCATCACTGCCGTGTCGGCCGCAGCGGCCGTTGCGCTCGGCATCACACCGACGTCGGCCGGCGGCATGGCGGGCGGCGGCGCGGTCGCGGTCAACACCATCCTCGGCAGCGTCATTGCCAATGTGCAAGACGTCGACATCAACAAAAACTCGCCGGCTTCCGGCAATGTGACGGTTTCCGCGACCGACGATCGGATGATCACTGCGACGGTCGCGGCTTTGGCCGTACAGGCCGGTACCGGTGGTGCAAAGGCGCTCGGCGCGGCGGTGGCGCTCAATTTGATCGGCTGGGCCGGCACCGTTGCCGACGAGACCGAGGATGCCGAGGAACCGATTGTCGTTTCCGCCAAGGTCACCGGTGGGACGATCGCGTCCAATGGCACGGTTTCGATCACTGCGATTTCGACGGGAACGATCAACGCAACGACTGTCGCGGCCACGGTTGCCATTGGCATCACGCTCGCCGGCGGTGGCAATAGCGGCGAAGAAGAAGGTTCAAGCGGCGAGGGCACCGCCGCTGAAGGCGAGGGTGGCAGTCCGGATTCAGCCGAGGAGGAAGGTGAGGGCGAGACGCGCCCACGTTCCGACGCGATGGATGAGACGCCAGAGACGCGTCCGCGCTCCGATTCGGTTAGTGAAGAACCGACCGACGAAGGCCAGTCCGCCGGCACCGACGTTGACGAAGGCGTCGATAATGCCGGCGGCTCCGAAACCAACGAGGCAGAGGCTGGCGGCACAGCGGCGGGCCAGGCCGGCAATACAGCGGGTTCGACGACGGCCGCGAAAGGCAGCGGGACGAGCGCGTTGTCCGGCTTCGGCGCGGGCGGTGGTCTTGTCCTCGGGGTCGGCGGCGTGGTGTCGAGTTCGCAGTCGTCCGGTCAGACCGCGTCACCGACTTATACGACGACGTCCGGAACGCCGACACTGAACACCGGCGATACCGTCCAACTCGCAACAGGCTACGACACCGTCACCGGCAGCGACATCGTCGGCCACGGTTCGGCGAACACGGCCGTCAATTCTGGCGACGTCGTCGAAGGCAGCGACGGCACGCTCTACCGTTACCTCGGAGCGTCTGCGGCTACGGTCGATTTCTCCGCTTCAGGAACTGCTCCTGATTTCCTGGCGACGGACGGTCAGGGCAACCCGGTCTGGGCTCAGATCGGCGGCACCGCTGGCGACACATATGAATATATCGGCGGTGCCAACACCGCGCTGAATCTCGCCAATCAGGATTACACCAACAGCAGTCTCTGGACTGACGTCACTAACGGCAGCAGTTCCGGTGGCGGTGGCACATCGAGCGTTCCGGGCGGCATCGCGACCGCGACGCTCGGCGCGGGACTAACCTACCTGACCGGAGGCTCCGGTCAGACGACACCGCCGTCTTCCGCGAACGCGGCTGGGGACGAGAAAAAGACGGATCCGTCGGGCGCAAATAATCCGGCTGAAAATCCGACGCCGGCGAGCAATACGCCGGCAACGCCACCAGCCGGTGGCGGCCCGAGCAGCACGAGTTTCTCAGCGGCCGGCGTCTACACTGAAAATAAGATCGCGACCCACGTCACGGCTTCGGTCTCGGACACCACGTCAATCACCATCGGTTCGGCATCGCATCACGGCGCGCTGAGCATCACCGCCAGCGACGATGCCGGTATTTATTCTGTCGACGGCACGGCGGCGGTCACCGGCGGATTTTCCACGCAGAGTGCCACGTCGGTCACCATCGGCATCAGCATTGCGCGCAACACGATCCAGGATCAGGTTGCGGCGTCGCTCGATAATGTTGGTACGGTCAACGCGCCAGGTGCGGCGATCTCGGTCGAGGCCACGCAGGCCGGCACTATCGACGCGTTCTCCATCGCGGCAGCGCTCGATGTCAGCGGTTCCTCGCAAGGCGCGCTGGCCGTTGCGGGCGGCGGTTCACTCGCCGACAATCTCATCGGCACCGACACGACAGCGACTGTTTCGGATACGGATATCGGGACGTCGACCAATTCGGTTGGCGCGCTGACTGTTTCCACCGACGACACCTCGTCGATCGACGCCGAGATTTTCGCCGCCTCGTTGAGCGCCGCCTTCTCAGCGCAAAGCTCCACCGCGGTTTCGATCGGCGCTTCGCTTGCGCATAACCGCATCGGCGATGGCACCGATACCGGCGACGGCACGGTTTCCGCGTCTATCAGCGGCTCGACGATCCATAGCGGCGTAATCGATGTTGCAGCGACGTCCGATCAGACCATCGACGCGACGGTCGCCGCTGGCGCCGGCGCATTGGCCGGCAGCACGCAAAGCGCAACGGCCGTCGTTGGCGCCGGCGCTTTCGCCTTCAACGAAGTGGCAGTCGCTGTCAGCGCTACAATAGATGATGGCGGCGACGATATCAGTTCGGCCGGCGTCACGGTTGCGGCTTCGGATACGTCGACGATTGACGCCACGGTGGTCGCCGGCACGGTCAGCGCGGCTTTCTCCGCACAAGGTGCGACCAGCGTTGCGGTCGGTGTTTCATTCGCGCGCAACTCGATCACCGATCCGGTCACCGCTTACATCAATGACATTGGTTCATTGACGACCGGTGGCGGTGCGGTATCGGTGACCGCGCATGAAAGCGGCACCATCAACGCTATCTCGGCTGCGGTCGCCATCAGCCTTTCCGGCTCCGGCCAGACCGGCATCGCATTTGCCGGTGGCGGCGCCGCTGCAGCGAATTTCATCGACGCCGACACCGACGCTCATATCTCTGACTCCGGCGTCGACACATCCGGCAGCGCCAGTGGCGCGGTGACAGTCGGTGCGACCGACGATTCCGCTATTACGGCTACGATTGCGGCTATCGCCGGTGCGGCGGCATTTGGCGGGTCCAATGCGATCGCGGTCGCCATCGGCGTAGCGATTGCCTTCAACGAAATCGCCGACGGCAGTGGCGCCGGCCAGGGCGAGGTCAAAGCTTACATTTCCGGCAGTTCGATCACGAGCGGCGGCAGCTTGACAGTCTCAGCTGCTTCGAGCGGAACGATCAGTGCGACGACTGTTGCGATCGCGGCGGCGCTCTCCGGCGGTGGCTCGACCGGCGTCGGTGTGGCTGGCGGCGGCGTCGGCGTCTTCAACTACATCTCGGTCGCCATCTCGGCCTATATCGACGATACCAGCGGGACCTATTCGATCAATGCGGGTGGCGCGGTCACGACGTCGGCTTCCGACATCGCCGACATCACGTCGCTTGCCGGCGCCGCGGCGCTATCAGGCGGGCTTGGCGGCTCTACGGGCGGCGGCGTGTCGATCGGTCTTTCAATCGCGACCAATATCATCAACGATCCGGTGACGTCTTACATCGCGGGCGTGAACGCGTTGTCGACCGGAAGTGCCGGCGCGAGTTCGCCGAAATTCCGCACCGGTGCCGATCAGGGCGTCGCTACGGAAAATCGGATGGTGTCGACTGGCGATACCGTTCAGCTTGGAAGCACCTACCTCCACGTCACCGACGTCGACGGCCACGCTTCTTCGACGACGGCGGTCAATCCGGGCGACGTCGTGCAAGACGGTTCGGCGCTTTATCGCTACGTCGGCGCCGCCCACTCCTACGATCTTTCCGGACATTCCAACGCGAACGCACCGGACTTCACTGACACATCCAAATGGGCGCTGATCGGCGGCGTGGCAGGCGCGACTTATGTCTATGTCGGGCCGAGCGGCACGCTCGATCTGAATAATCAGAATTACGCCGACACCGGTCTGTGGGCGTCGGCCGGCAGCAACGCCGTCGATGTATCCGCGGCGGAGTCGGCCACCATCCACGCCACGTCGGTCGCCGCGGCGCTCGCTCTGGGATTCGCTGGTTCCACCGGCCTCGCAATTTCGGGTGGCGGTGCCACGGCCGAAAACGCCGTGACGGCGATGACGACGGCGTATATTTCAAATTCGAATCTGACGTCGGTCGGCTCGGTCAATGTCGCGGCGACCGATGCCTCCGATATCGAAGCGCTTGTCGGCGCGGTTGCGGCATCTATCGCCTTTGCCGGTTCGGCCGGCGTTGGCGCCGCAATCGGCGTCTCCATCGCGGAGAACAAGATCGACGACAACGGCAGCGGCACGGGCGAAGTCGAAGCCTATATTACCGGTACGGCGATTTCGGCCTCTGGAACGATCGATGTCGAAGCTCACGGAAGTGAGACGATTGAATCGGCGACACTCGCGGCTGCGGTTGCGCTTGCCGGAGGTGGGTCGGCGGGTGTCGGACTTTCCGGTGCGGGCGTTGGCGTTACCAACGAAAGCGACGTTACGATCGCCGCCTATATCGACGGCGCGCGCGTCGTCAATAACGTCACCACCGACGAGACCATCACATCCGCCGGCGTAACGGTAGACGCTGTGGACTCGTCGATAATCTCCGCTACGGCAGGTGCTGCGGCGGTCTCCGGCGGGTTCGGCGGATCGGCTGGCGTCGCTGCTTCGATAGGCATTTCGATCGCGTTCAATACCATCGACAACAATGTTGCCGCCTACATCCAGAATGTCGCTACGCTATCGGCGGGAGCCGGGGCGATGTCGGTCACGGCGACCGAGGGCGCGGATATCAACGCGTCGTCGGAAACCGCATCCGTGAGTCTTGCCGGCGCGGGCGCTGCGGGCGTCGGCGTGGCGGGCGGTGGTGCAAGCGCCATCAACCTCATTGCGGTCAGCACGCTCGCTTACATCGCGAGTTCGACTATCAGTCATGCCGGGGCCATTACCGTCCGGGCGACCGATAGCGCTTCAATCGAAGCGCACATCATCGCGGTTGCCGCGTCGGTCGCTGCCGGTGGCGCTGCGGGCGTTGGCGTCGCTATCGGTGTGTCGACCGCCACCAATACGATCGACGGCGCCGGTGGTGATGCCGGTCAGGTCTACGCTTACATTCTAGACAGCAGCATCACCGCGACCGGATCCATCACGGTGCAAGCGACCTCGTCCGAAACGATCGACGCGCTGGTCGATGCCGGGGCTGCGGCACTGACGGCCGGCGGCTCGGCGGGCGTCGGAGCCTCGTTCGGGGGCGCCTTCGGCTTCAACACAGTTTGGGTTTCGACGCGCGCCTATGTCGAAGGCGGCACCGGCACGAACAATGCCACGCCGACCGCGACGATCACCTCCGGCGGCCTTCAGGTTTCGGCGACGGACACAGCACATATCACCGCCAGTGTCGGCGCGGCTTCAGTAGGCGTGGGCATCGGCGGCGTCGCGGGTGTCTCGATCAGCGTCGCGCTCTCGATCGCGCGCAACACTATCGACGACGATCAGCAGGCTTATATCGCCGACGTCCGAACGCTTAACGCCGGCACCGGCCAAGTCAGCGCTGAAGCCAGCGAAGGCGCGACCATCGACGCCGGCTCATTTGCGGCGTCGCTTGCCGCGGGTTTTGCCGGCGTTGCCGGTGTCTCGGTTTCAGCGGGCGCGACGAGTGTCGAAAACTTCATCAAAGTGAAGGTCGACGGCTTCATCGCCGACACCACCATCACCAGCGCCGGCGCAGTGACGGTGAGCAGCGCCGACACGTCGACCATCAGTGCGGTGACCGATGCTGCCTCCGCAGCGCTTGCCGGCGGTATCGCAGGCGTCGGCGTCGCGGTCGGTGCGGCGCTTGCGCAAAACGTCATCGGCAGCGGCAGTGGCGACACGTCGCCGGGTGAGGTGCTCGCCTATATCAGCAACACGTCGATTAGCGCTTCTGGCTTGTTGACGGTGGCGATGACGACCGCTGAGACGATCGATGCCCAGGTTGGCAGCGTTGCCGCGGCTGTTGGCGCTGGCTTCGTCGGCGTCGCCGGTGCTGGTGCCGGCGCTACCGCCGAGAACGACATCGATTTGATCAGCGGCGCGTATATCAATGGCGACCACGCCTCCGGCGGAACACAAACGGGTATCGGCGCGGTCGGGGTCAGCGTCACCGGAATGGACACCTCGACGATTGCGTCTGAGGTGGACTCTGCCGCACTTGCAGCCTCGTTTGGTGTGGTCGGCGTTGCCGCAGCGGTCGGTATCTCTCTGGCGACAAACCAGATCACCGACAATATGCAAGTCTACATCGAAAACGCGACGGTCAGTGCCGACAACCCGGCCTTCGTCATGGGTTCGAACAACGCCACGACGCACAATTTCCAGACGCTTGCGTCTGGGCAGACAGTTTTGTTGGCGCAGAACTATGCCGTTCCGACATATGTCGTGGGTCCGGCAGGCCAGGGAGCCGGCGAAGACGTCACAGTGCATCCAGGCGATGTCGTTCAGAACGGGACATCGTTCTATCGGCTGATTGCCCCCACGGCTGGCGTCTACAACCTGTCGGGTTCGTTTGACCAATTTAATTCCGGCCACGACCCGCTGCCGACTTTCAGCGATGGCAGCACCTGGGTCCAAATTGGCGGTACGGCGGGCGCAGTCTATCAGTACACCGGCGGTTCGAGCCAGCAATTCGATCTCAATAATACGAATTACACGACCGGTCCGTGGCAGCAGGTCCATCGATCGGTGCAGGTCTGCGCGCAGGAGACTGCGACGATTTCGGCCCAAGCTTCTGCCGCGGCGGTGGCGATCAGTGGCGGCGCGATTGCGGTTGCGGTGGCCGGCGGCGGTGCCCTGGCGTCGAATACTATCGGCGGCGCCACGAACGCCTACCTCAAAGACAACTCGGTCACGGCGAGTGGCAATATTACGACAAGCGCCACCGCGGGCTCGACCATCGATGCCGATATCCTCGCCGCTTCTGTCGCTGCCGGCATCGGCGGTTTCGGCGGAGCGGGGTCGATCGGCGCGGCAGAGGCCACGAATACGATTACCTCTAACGTCAATGCGGACTGGACTGAGGCGCAGGACTTCTCGGTCAGCGGCGCGAAAGGTACGCAAGCCCAGGATGAGGCTCTCGTTGCCGGCGAAACGATCAAGATAGCCGGCGCTTACGGGTCTGGAGTCTCGACGGGTGACGTCTATGAATATGTCGGGCCGAGCCAGACGCTTGACCTGAACAATCAAAGCTATGCGACCAGCAGCCTTTGGGAAAAGGTCACGAATTCCGGCCAGGTTTCGGCGGATCAAGCCTTCGACGAGACCGCAACAAACACGTCGACTATCAACGCCAATGTGGCCGCGCTTTCTGTGGCCTTGGTCGGTGGCATTGCGGGCGATGCGCTCTCCGGCGCCGGCGCGATAGCAACGAACACGATCACGGGTGAGACCGAGGCGACCGTAACCGGAAACGGCAGTTCGAGCAGCCCGACACAGCTCCATGCCGGGTCGGTCGATCTTGGCGCCAGCGACACGTCGTCGATCGACGCCAATGTCGCGGCGATTTCGCTGGCGATTGCCGTCAGCCTCGGCGGTTCTGCTTCTCTGAGCGCTTCAGAAGCGCAGAATTCGATCACGACCGAAACTCAGGCGTGGATCGACAACGATACCGATGTCACGGCAACCGGCAGCGTCACCGTTGACGCGAGCGAAGACGCAACAATCGACGCTCTGTCGATCGCGGCCAGCATTTCCGCCTCGCTCGAGTTCGCCGGCAGTGCCGGCGCGGCCGAGGCGCTCAACACCATCTCGACCGACACCTCGGCCTTTGTGGCTTCCAGCACCATCGATGCCGGTGGCGGCGTCACGGTCGATGCGGACGATGTTTCCACAGCGAACGCAACGACCGGTACGGCAGCGGTGGCGATCAGCATCGTCTCGATCGCTGCGGGCGGGTCGACCGCGAATGACACCATTACCAATCCGGTTTCGGCGTATATCGACAACTCAACCGTCAATGCGGCCGGTACCGTCACCGTCGAAGCACAGGCCGAACCTTCGGCGTCAGCGACCGCCTATGGCGTTTCCGCCGGCTCGATCGCGGTAGGCGCTTCGGATGCGATCATTGTCGCGACCCCGACAGTGTCGGCGACGGTCGACGGAAATATCACAGCGGGTGGGCTTTCGATCATAGCCAATCTCCTGGCGCCTAACGGCTTGAATGCCTATGCGGAGGGATCTGTCGGCGGCTTTATCGGCTTGGTCTCAAGCGATGCCGAAGCAACCGACAACGCATCTGTTACGTCCGGCATCACCAACCGCTCCGGCAACGGATCGGCCACCGGAACTGCCGCTAGCACCATTATCGCTGTCAGCGGCGCACTTTCGATTGTTGCCAATAGCAACACTCAGCAGACTGCGAATACGCAAAACGCCTCCGTCGGCTTCGTTGCCAAGGGCGCAGGTACGGCGACCGCGACGGCAAACAACACCACGCTCGCCGTTGTCGGCAATTCGAGCCACATCACAACCGGCACGATGAATGTCAGCGCCGGAGGCGCTGACAACAATCTGGCCGAAACCACGGCAGGTTCGGGCGGTGTCGCATCGATCGCCTCGGTTGCGCCGACGACAAACGACACCGCGACAACGAATGCGACGATCGGGACGGGCACGACGATCGATGTGACCGGCGGAACGATTTTCTCCGCGTTCAATATTTCGGCGTCGCACGCTTCGACGGTGAATACTGAGGTAAACGCCAGTTCCTACGGCCTGCTTGCCGGCAATGGCGCGGTTGCGGCGAATAACATCACGTCGCAGGTCACCACCGGTCTTTATGGCACCGTCGACGCACTCTCGATCTCGGGACACGCCGAGAACGATTTTGCCCATCCTTCGCTTGGCAACGACGTCGACAACATGGATGGCACCACGGCAGGCCTCGTCGCCGGTGGCGGTGGCACCGACATCACGCTGATCAACTTCTCAACGATTGTCGACGTTGGCTCCGCCGCCGTTCTCGATGTAGTCGGCGCGACGAACAATGCCGGCGCGCTGTCGCTGTCCGCGCTGAATACCTTTGTGGGCTACGACCAGATTACCTTCGAGACCGGCGGTGCGGTCGCGGGCGCGAATGCGTTCAACGAAATCGCGACCTGGGCACCCAGCGACTCTCAGTATTTCATCTCGCCCACGAGCACCGTGAACGCGCAAGGGCAGGTCGAGCAGGGCGTTTCCGCCGGCGATCTTGCCGAGGTCAATATCCATGCCGGCGCGACGCTGCTCAGCGTCGGGCAGATCAATATCGCCGTCGACGGCAATGCGCAGCTGCAGACCCAGGTGAATGTCGACGTTTACGGCGTCGGAACCGTCATCAACAGCAACAGCATTATCGATATACGTCCCGATAACGAGATCATCATCGGTGCGTCGGATACGACCAGCACGGCGACCCTGAAGACGACGATGACGGCCTATGGCGATCTCAATCTCCTGGCCGGTGAGGACGCTCTCTTCAACGAAGACTCGTATTATGCGGAAGCTTACGAGGATGCCTTCGCCGGTTCGGCGATTCCGATCAGCGACGTCGACGCGCATGCCTTTGTGGTGCAGACCAACCGGATCACCGTCAACGGCGACGCCATTCTGAGCACCGGCGGTAACGCCAATCTGGATGCCAACGAGATCGGCCTTGCCACCGTGTTCGCGCAGGCCAAGTCATCAAGCTGGACCACGGCTGTCATCGGCGGCATTAATTCGCTGACCGGCGGCAACCCGGCGAACCAGTTCAACGGCACCAGCGAATCCGGCTCGAACGGCATCGTCGAAGTCGACGGTGCGATCCACACCGGCATTTCCAGCAATGTCAGTGTGTTCTTCAGCTATGCGACTGTCGACTTTTCGACTAACGACACTTCTGCAAATCTCGACACCGACAACGTCGTTTCGGATTTGCGCGATGCTAATGGTGTCAGCAACACCAACATCTATCGCTATATCGGCGCCGATCAGAACAATGTCGATCTTGCCACCGAGAATTTCAACGACACCACAAACTGGCAGCTGATCCCGGGCGGCATTGCCGTAACCGAGACCGACTTCTATCTACCGGACCTCCTTGCCGAAGGTCAGCAGAACATCGCGCAGGGTACCACTGTCCAGTTGTCTAACGGCAGCGTCGTCGCTTACCGGGTGGCCGGGACTAATTCTGTCAATCTTCTGACGACCGATTACACCGATACCTCGCTCTGGCAGGCTGCCGCGGCCAACGCTCAAATCGACTATAATTTCAACGCGCTCACCGCCGAGAGCACGCAAACGTTGTCGCATGGCGAGACCGTACAGCTCGGGGCCGGCGCCAATTTTGCAGTCTACAGCTACGCGCGGCAGACCCCCAGTAATGTCGATCTGGCCACGACGAATTTTAGCGATACATCGCTCTGGACACTTGTCCCAACCGAGCAGGCACAGGCCGCCGGCAGTAACTTTGCCTATTCGATCGGCCAGGTTGGTGAATCCTCGACATTGTTCAACGCCTACGTCACGACGCAGACCCAGCTCATTCAGTACGAGCAGATCCAGCAGTCGATCGAAGGTGCGGAGTGGCTCCAGAGCCAGAATTTCGCGGGCCAGCCGACCACCAGTAATGTGACGCTCGCGACCAACGACGTCGTCAAACTCAACAACGGTCAGTTCTTCCAATATATCGGCACCAGTCCGCTCACGATCAATTTGGCGACGTTCGATTACGCCGATGCCGTTCTTCCGGGGCCGGGCAACACGGCGGCGGTATGGCAGCACTACACACCCGCTCCCGATAATCCGACGATCGCGTCGCAAATCGCGTTCGACCAGAACGAGCTTTCGACCATCGAACAGCAGATGGAGGCGCAGGGGCTCGGCTCCGTTGACGGCAACGGCAACTTCGTCCCGGTTAACCGCGTCGTACAGACCATCAATATTCCGGCGTTCTCCGCGCAAGCTGGACAGATTCTGGTTGCGGCCGACCAGTTCCAGGGCATCGGCGTGCTCGATGCGCCGGCCAGCGTACACGTCAGCATCACCAATACGACCGAGGCGACGCCTGACATTGCCGGTATAAATGTCCCGCAGTTGATCGGCGGCGTCTATTTGAACGGTCAGGAGCTGATCCAGACCTCGATGGTCAACGGCCAGCTTGTCAACAACACGACACTCGCCAACGACATTTCGGCAATCAACGATTCAAACAAAGCGCACGCCGGCACCGCGAACGAGAATCCGCCAAGCGCTTCCGATCCTCAGGCGACGGGAATCGCGGCCTTCTCGAGCATCACCATCGCCTCGCCGCCTGCCCCGCCGAGCAATCCGGGGTCCGGTCAAGCGTCGACTGCGATTATCGATATTACCAATCTCACCCCGATCTCGGCGCAGGGCCCTGGTGCGCCTACGTTCACGTTCGGCGCCATGCCGGACATCATCATTTCCGGCGACATCATTGCCGTCGAAGCGGAACTCAATGTCACGTCGCTGAATAATATCGACATCACTGCCAACCTTATCGATGTCAACGAGCAGAGCTTTTCGGCGAAGAACAATATTTCGATCAGTGAAGTGGTGTTCCAGGCTGTGGGCGATCCTTCGACCCAATTGCTTGGATCGCAAAACGGCGTCAGCGCGCTGAGCGATCCCACCGACGGTCCGACCTCGAATGTTGTGACCGGTAATCCCGGCACCGGCTTCGATTCGACCAATCCAAGCGATACGCAACCTTCCGCCGGCGTGAGCGCCGTCCAGACTTACGAGGGTACGACCCAGACCAGCACATTCCTAGCGCAAACGATTTCAATCCAGGCCGAATACATCAACCTCAACGGCGTCATCCAGGCGGGCCCGGCTTCGGAATCTCTGGTCATTCAGCAGAGCGACATCCAGAGTCAGATCGCCGAAATCCAGAGCAAGAAAGAAACAGGTATCATCGGGCTGCAAATCCCGGAGGACGCAAATCCAAATAACGAGTTCCTGGTCGGCTATCAGTACGATCCCACAAATCCCACCGGGGGCAGTCTCGTCGTCGCCAACAACGACCTTGCCGGCGGTGTAATCACGATCAAAGGGAAGGTGTTTAGCACCTCGGCTGCCGCGCTCAATGCGTTCGGCTACTACGGCAGCGCGTCGATTACCAATGAGACCACTTACAATCTGGTGGTGAACAACCTCAACGTCGCGGCGCCTGGCGCGGGCCTTATCGATATCACCGATTACAATCAGACCGGCGGTTCCAACAATCAGGATGTGCTGGAGACGAAATATAAGTCCGTGCAGGGCGGCACGATGTCGATCTCACGGCAGTGGGTCAACGGCATAAGCGGCGCCATCGACACCGCGCCCGCGCTGCCTAATGGATTGCAAGCGACCGGGACGGCTGGATCTTCAACCCAATACCATCTGGAAACCGGCCTTCGCTTCAGCTTCTCGGTTATCTACGCGCAGCAAAACACTTACACGCGCACCTATCAGTCGAGTAACTGGGGCGGCGGCATCTTCCATGTCGGCAGCAGCACGAACTATACGACGCAGCACCAGACCACACAGGTCGCGCAATTGCAGGCGTCGAGCGAGTATTATTATCTCGATACAAATGCCGCCGATCATGGCGTTGCGTATATCTACGATACGGTGACGACGCCGGTCGATCCGAAGGGCTACCAGGCGGGTCCCAACTGGACGACGAGCACTTGGTACGGCCTGACCACCTATTATCAGCAGACAGTCGATCAAACGACGCTCGATACGATCTCGACGCATTCGATCGAGGCCGATCTGCCGGTCCAGATCACTTTCACCGGCAATGCTTCGTCTAACGTGCTGATCAATTCTCCACTCAGCAGCGTCACGCTGCTCGGCAATATCAGTAATGTCACCGGCAACACGACGATCATTTCCGGCGGCACGATTACGCAGCCGAACAGCAGCAATACCGTCCAGGGCGTACAGATCAACCTGCAGGCCGCAGGAGCTATCGGCTCGAGCGCCCAACCGATCAATGTCGTCCTTGAGGCCGGCAACAACCAAGGCTTCTCCGCGGTGACGCCCAATGGCGGCGTCTATATCAATGCGCCGACATCGGGTCTTGCGATCGACGACGTCGTCGCCGGCGGCGATCATGCGGTGAGCCTGACCGCGGCGGATGCGATCACTTTTGTCGGCACCGGTTCTGACGCCGTTGTTGGCGGCAATGTTTCGATCACCAGCGGCGGAAGTATTGGTTCTTCAACTGCCGCGCTTGAACTCGCCGTCGGAAATGCGGCGAACGATCAGCTCAATATGACGGCGTCGGGTGACGTCTATATCGAGCAGAAGTCGGGTGATCTCCCGCTCTTCGCTTTGATGACGTCCGGCAACGCCAATATCACGGTGGACAACGGCAGCCTCGTCAACGTCAACACCAATGTCGAGGCGGACCCGCGCACCGAGGCTGAGCTTCTGTCCGGACTGTGGACCGAATTGCAGCTCACGACCGGGAGCGGGGCACAGGCTAAGGTTCAAGCCGAACTCACGCAAAATCAGATCTATTGGGAACAGCAGTACCAGACCTATTTCCAGGATCAGAGCCTGCTCCTTGCCGCCAACCTGTCGACCGATCCGTCGAGCGGCGATCTGGTTCCGCTGACGCAAGCCAATCTCGATTATTACACCAGCGTCTTCACGACCGAGGCGCAGGCGCAAGGCCTCACCGGGCCGGCCGTTACCAACTTCGTCAACAATCAAATTGCGACGGTTGAGCAAACCAACACGCAGCAATACGCGCTGGCCTATGCCGTGTTTGGTCCGGGCGGCAGCTACAATCCATCCGGCACGAGCACCGGGAATATTTATGATCCGGCGACCAACTCGAATGTAACGGTCACGGCGAACCTCGCCGGCCAGACGATCCCGACGCAGGTTACCTACGGCAACGTCAATGGCCTTGGTGTCCTGACACTGGCGCCCGGCCAGACTTGGGCGAGCCTCGGCTATCAACAGGGCGAGGGCATCTTTATTGGCTCACCCACCGATCCGAACAGCAATGGGACGAGCTTCAACGCCAGCGTGGCCAATGCCTATTATACGATCCAATCGATCGCGGGTGGGGTGCTGACTCTCACTTCGGCGCTGACGGTCAATACGGAAGCGACGGTCAATCTCTCGCCGGTCAACACGACCAGCAGCACATTGCAGGCGACGACGACGCCGACCCAAGTCGCGTTCGGCAACAGCAACGGCGCCGGCACGATCACGCTTGCGGGCGGTGGGAGCTGGACTGCGCTCGGCTACACGGTCGGTGAGGGCATTTTCATAGGCGCGTCGTCTGATCCAAACGCCAATGGCGCGACTTTCGATGCCACGGCGTCCAGCCCGTATTACACGATCGCCGCGATCAGTAACGACGGCACCGTATTGACGCTACAAGCCGGACAGACCCTGACGGCCGAAGCGCATACGACGGTCAATCTTTCGCCGGTAACGATCAACGCAAACCCGGCTCTCAGCACGCTGACGCCAGCGGCGATCCCGACCGATGTCATTTTCCAGAGTGGCGGCAGCACCAGCACGGTCACGCTGGCGAATGGCGCAAACTGGTCCAGCCTGGGTTATACGGTCGGCCAGGGCATTTTCGTTGGTGGACCATCGACCAATCCAAATGCCAACGGCACGACATTCAATGCCGGTGCGTCGAACCCGTATTATACGATCAGCGCAATCAATGGCGACGTGCTCACGCTGCAGAGCGGCGAAAACGTCAAAGCCGCAACGACGCTGAACCTGTCGCCGGTCACGATCAACACGCAGCATCCTGCGCAGAGTGCGTTGACGCCGGTGACGCCTGCCAGCAGCGTGACCTTCAACAATGTCACCATCAATGGTGGCACCTACGGCACGATCACGCTTGCCAATGGCGGCAGCTGGTCAGCGCTCGGCTATCAGGCCGGCGATGGGGTTTTTGTCGGCGGCAGCGATGCGAACGCCAACGGCACGACGTTCAATCAGGCTTCGCCGAGCTACTACACGATCGCCGAGATCAACGGTTCGACGATCACGCTCACGCAAGCGCTCGCGCATGTCGAGACCACAGCGCGGTCGGTCAATCTGTCGCCAGTCGATATCGTAACCACGGCCATCAACACGACCACGACCAGCACGCTTGCTGCCGGCACGACGCAGGTGACCTTCGGTAATTCAGGCGGTGCGGGCACGATCACGCTGGCGAGCGGAAACTGGGCCTCGCTCGGTTACACTGTAGGCCAGGGCATCTTTGTCGGCTCGTCGACCGACGCGAATGCCAACGGCACGACCTTCAACGCCAACGCGGCAAATCCGTATTACAAGATCGCAGCCATCAGAGGCTCCGTGCTGACCTTGCAGTCCGGCGAAACCCTCACGGCCGAGACGGGCGCGACGGTCACTCTCAAGCCGGTCGCGATCACCGGCGTGGCGCAGGCCGGTTTGCAGGTTTCGATTAGCAATAATGCGAGCAACAACGGCACGATCACGCTGACGAATGGCGCCAACTGGTCGAGCCTCGGCTTTGCCGTCGGTCAGGGCATCTTCGTCAACTCATCCGCGGATGCCAACGGCAACGGCACGACGTTCAACTCCAGTGCACCGCTGCCGTATTACACGATCACTGCGATCAACGGTCAGACGCTCACTGTGAGCCAGCAGCTGACGGCCGAGACCGGCGTTACGCTCGATCTCAATCCGGTCAGCATCGTGACGGCGAACAACGCTGTCGCCATCGATACTTATAACCCGCTGGTTTACGATCCGAACTTCACTTACCTGATGACCACCGCCGACAAGAACAGTCTGTCGAGCGGCATCAAGGTCTGGACTCCGGACGAATTGCTCGCCGGCATTAGCGCGGGCCTGCTCGAACAGACGACGAGCACGCAAGCGTTCATCGAAGCGCCGAATATCACGGCAGCCAATGTCAACATCGTCGCCGGTACAAACGGCCATAGCGGCAATATCGGCACCCTGATCAATCCGGTCACCAACGAAGTCGGCTTCGCTCCGGGCGCGATCCTGACCGACGGTTCAGCGGCGCAACTCGCGCTCGCCGCCGCCGCGCGTACCGACCTGAACTTCCTTGAAGTCCAGCCGGTTCAGGAGGTGGTGAATTTCTCGGGCAATACGATGACTCTCACGACGCCCGGCGCCACCTGGGCCACGTCTGGGGTGTTCTCATCGTCCGAATTGCAGAACCCGCAAGGCATCCAGCTCTTCATCGGCGGCTCGACGCAGAATGCGACGGAGAACGGTCTTTATCTGACGGTGCAGTCCATCAGCGGAAACACCGTCACCTTTACGTCCAGTCTCACGGCGGAAAGCAGCCAGACCGTCCTGGTCGCCCCGGTCGTCGTCACGACCAACCAGAGCACGCTCGCCGCATCGGCGACGACCGAAGTTGTCAATTTTAACAACTTCAACAATTCGGGCACGATCACGCTCACCAACCCGAACGCGAGTTGGGCCGGCTATTCGGTCGGCGAGGGTATCTTCATCGGCTCTTCGACCGGCGATCACAATGCCAATGGCGCAACCTTCAACGCCAGCGCGTCGAATCCCTACTACACCATCACCGCGATCAACGGTCAGACGATCACGGTACAGGGCACGCTCAAAGTGCCGGAAACCGGCGCCACAGTCAGCGTCGCTCCGGTCAATGTCGACATCGACGTCGACGTCAATAACATCAAGTTTGTTCTGATCTCGCAGAACAAAGATATCGCCATCTCGGCGTCGGGAACCGTGACCGCGAGCGCCAACGGCTTCATCTATCTCGGTTCGCAAGACAATCTGAACCTCAACACCATCGTCGCGGGTTCAGTGCAAAATCCGGCCAATGTACGGGTGAAAACGCAAGGCGACGTGCTGAACGACGCGACGGGCGTTGCCAGCCTGCAGAGCGCCCCGGTTGCCACCCAGGTGGTCTACGGCAATGTCGGCGGTGTCGGCACCATCACGCGGACCGACGGACAAAACTGGTCGAGCCTGGGCTATGCCGTCGGCCAGGGCATCTTCCTCGATTCATCGACCGATCCAAACGGCAACGGCACGAGTTTCACTCAGGCTAGCTCTGATCCGTTCTATACAATCGCTGCGATCAACGGCGACGTTATCTCGCTGCAGATACCGCTGACTGTCGCCGCTCAGGCAACCGTCTCCATCGCGCCGGTGCATATTCAGATCAACGGACCGACCAACACCAGCACGTTGGCCACGACGCCGACACCGACATCGGTTGAGTTCCAGAACAATGGCGGCGTCAGCACACTGACGCTGACGAACGGCAGCAACTGGCTTAATCTCGGCTATGCCGTGGGCCAGGGTATTTTCGTCGGCTCATCAACCGATCCCAACGCCAACGGTACGTCGTTCAACGCGAGCAGCGCCAATCCGTATTACACGATCGCCGCGATTAGCGGATCAGTGCTGACCCTGCAGACCGGCGAGGCGGTCTTCGACAAGACGACGTTGAGTGTCGCTCCCGTGACCGTGGACCTGGGTCACGCCGTCAACCTGCAAGGCTCACAGGTCACCGTCGAAGCTGGTCAGGGAATTCTTGGTACCTCCGGATTGCCGGTAACCGTCGATATTCTTGGCACCGATGGCAGCCTTACCGCGCGCGCGAAGGATGACATTTGGATTACCGCGCCGAGCAGTGACATTCCAGTCGACGCCATCTACAGCGGATCCGGCAACGTCTATCTCGATGCGCATGGCGATATCAGAGACGTAGTGCCGTCCGACTTCGCCAAGATCGAAGCGAATAAGATCGTTCTTTTTGGTGGCGGCATTGGCGATAGCTCCGGCAATCCTCTACACATCGACATTGAGGGCACCGATCCGGCCGACGGCCTACGCGCCGAAGCGACCGGCAACATCAGCATCGAAGATGCTGACGGCAATCTCGACGTCCTCGATGTCGTCTCGGAGAGCGGCAGCGTCACGCTCGGCGCGGCGGAGTCTATTTACAACGTCGGCAATCTTCTCGATCCGCTCGGAAACATCTATTCCGGTATCTCTTACAGCAACGGCGTTCCGGTTATTGCCGGCGCGAATGTCTATGCGACCAGCATCGTTCTTGATGCCGGCCAGGGCAGCAACGGCCTCAACGAGTCTGGCGGCATCTTCGCGCTGGATGGCTCAAGCAACTTCAACATCATCAGTGGCTATAGCTTCAACTCAACCGGCGTAATCAGCGCCAACAACGGCACCGTCAGCCTGACGGCGAACGGTGAGAACGTCGACGTCGATGAACTTGATTTCATCGTTACGCCGGGCGGGCTGATCGCCACGACCGGCAACATGGCGCTTGAGGCCATCAGCAATGCCGGCCTCGATGCCGTCGTGTTCATCACGGCCACGGGAAACATCACCAATGGCCGTGACGACAATGACGCCATCATCGTTGCCGGCGCCGTCAACCTGACGGCGGAAGGATCTATTGGTTCGGCGACGACCCGAGGCAATGGCTTTACGGGCTTCATCACCTCGACGGTCAACAATGTCGACGCGCAGGCGACGACCGGCAGCATCTATCTCTGGAATATCGGGGCCCTGGTGGTCGGCAATGTCCCGAACTTCCACCCCGCGAATGCCCTGTATGCGCCGAACGGCATGATCGACATCATGACGTCGAGCCCGCTCGAGATCAGTCAGGATATCTTCGCGCACGACGCCATCGTCAAACAGGCCGGTAACACCACGGACACCGGCCCGGACATTCTTAACTCGAATCTGACCGTCGATGCCGGCGTTACCTTGACGTCGCAGACATCCTCGATCGAACTCGACGCCGGCAACGACATCACGCTGGACGGTTCGGTCACCGTCAACAATGTGGTCACCGCCGGCGCCGCTCTCATCGCGGCGACGACGATCCTTCTCGACGCGGGCTATCTCGATACCGTCGAGCCCGCCGCGGACACCGACACCGACGATAGCGTGACGATCGAATCCGGTGCGACGCTCAACGCGCAGACCGGCTCGATCACGATCGACGCCGGCAATGACGTTACGGTCCAGCGCGCGTCCGGCAACATTCCGCCGGCGCAACTGACGGCCGCCACCAGCATCACGATCAATGCCGGTTACCTGACTGCGGCATCACACCCCGGCGCGTTCGATACCGACGATGTCACTGTCAACGCCTTCGGATCATTCACTGCGCCGACATTCACGATCAATACCGGCGCCGGCAATGACGATGTCGAGTTCAATCCGGCGGTTCTGGATGCCAACACGGCGATCAATACGGGCGCGGGCAACGACCTTGTTCATGTGTTCGGCATGCCGAACCTGCCGCCTGGCGCGACGTCGGCCGATGCCTACAATTATTACGCGGTCAACAACGGTATCTACGTCAACACCCTATCGATCGACGGTGGCGACGGCGCCGATAACTTTGTCATCGATGCCACGGCGGATACCAACTATGTCATCAACGTCAACGATACCGGCGGCCTCGGCACCGGTCTTAACTCGCTGACGATCAACGGAGCAGACACCGCTGACGGCCAGACGTTCCTGTTGCGCAATACCTTCGTCGCGATTGTCGACACCAACGGCGATACCAGCGCCGATGATGTGGGTGTCTATCAGCGCATCAATTACAACGACACGATCACCAACCGGCTGACGGTCAATGGTGGCGACGCCACCAACGCGGTGACGCACGGCAATTCGTTCTATCTCGACGGCAATTCCGCCATCACCACCATCAATGCCGGCGATGGCACCGACTTCTTCCAGGTCGGCCAAGTCTACGACACCACCGATTTCATCTTCCCGCCGAATAGCGACCCGACAACCACGCAGCCGTTCCTCAACGGCGAACCGGGATCCGAACCGGGTTACGTCGGCGCTCTTGCCGGCGATGGTCTGGATCTGACCGACACCACGGTTGGCGAGCTTTCCGCGGGTGTCGAAAAGGCAACGGTGATCTACGGCGGCGCCGGTACCGATACGTTCGAGGTCTATTCAAACAAGGCCGACTTGTCTCTGATCGGCGGCACGGGCGACGACACCTTTATCGTGCGCGCCTTCCTGGTCGCAGCAGGCACTCATATCGGCGTCACTGGCGGTAGCGGCGCCGACACGATCGAGTACAACGTCAATGCCCCGGTCGATATTGAAGGCGGCACGGGTTTCAATACGCTGGTGCTCCTCGGCACCGAAGCCAACGACAATTTCGTCGTCACCAAAACCGGCATCTATGGCGGCGGACTGAACGTTTCCTATACGAATATTCAGGCCGTCACGATCGACACGCTTGAGGGCAACGACACCATCTACGTTCTCTCGACGCCGCAAGATGTCGTCACGACGATCAATGGCGGCGAGGGCGGCGATACCGTCATCGTCGGTGGCGATGTCACCGGCACCATTTCCGCTTCCAGTACGCAGGGCCAGACCAGCGTCACCGACACCACCGTCAGCAGTACCGATAGTGCGTATGACGGCATTTTTGCTCCTGGACTGAGCGTCGAAGTCGGCGGCTCCGATCAGATCATCAGTCAGCCGTCGCAATCCGTCGTTCAGGTCGGCGATCAGAACTCGATCGTGAAATTCACCGTCAGCACGCCGGGCTCGCTCACCGCCGGCGCCGTCGGTTACGTCAGTATTTCGCCGGCCGAATCTTCGCTGGAATGGGCCGCACAAAACGCAGTCGGACTTCAGGTGTCTACCGACAACGGTAACACCTGGACTTCGAACGCGACCCTGCAATTCACCGGCGGGGTGGCGTCGACCCAGAATGTGTGGCTGCGCGCGGCAACACCCAATCCGAACCTGCCGCTTTACACCAGAGACGAGACAATCGTCGTCGCGTCGTCGATCATCAGTCAGGACGATCCGGCTATCGACAGTCTCGTTCTGCCGACGATCAAAGTGACGGTGAAAACGAGTGCGACCGGCTTGATCGTCGATCAAAGCACGCAGTCGACCACGATTACTGCCGGCTCAACGTCATCGCAGCAGATACCGTACACCTACAATCTTGCGCTGAGCCAGCAGCCGGCGCCGGGCGAGACGGTGAAGGTCTATTTGAATCCGCCAACCGGTATCCAGCTGACGCAAATCGTCAATGGCGTGTCGACGGCGCTGCCGACCGACCCGGCGCATAGCAACCAAGCTTTCGTCACGTTCAATTCGACGAATTGGGATATAGAGCAGACCATTCAGGCCATCGCCACGGCTCAGGTCTCGTCGAGCGCGACGCACGGCGCGTTGCCGATCGACATCCAGATGTCGATGACGTCGACGGATGCCAATTCGATCTTCAACAACAGTGATGCGGGCGACGTTAATCTGACGGTCGCGCCGACCAACGAGCCCGGCGTGCTGCTGATCCAGCCGCAGGGCCAGGCCGCAGTCACTGGCACCCAGACCTACACCTATCAGGTAGTGCTCACGCAGGCGCCGGCAGCCGGCGACACGGTTACGGTTCATCTGCTCGGAGATGGCCAGACGATCGCTTCCAGCACGGACTCTCTCGGCCGGTTTAACGCGACCGCTCAAACCGTCACGTTCGACAGCTCGAACTGGAACAAGCCGATTTCGATTACGCTGGCGATCAATCCCAATTACCAGCCGTTACCGCCGACCAATCAAAATACCGGCCCGGTCGTTATTGGTGCGACGATCACCTTCAATAATACCGAACACACGCTGGCCGATATTAACGGGCCGCTGATCATCGACGGCGGCACGCAGGCCGGTCAGCCGACACTCGTCGCGTCGGTGGCGCTGCCTTATGAGATTCACAACACGCCGGTGACCGAACCGACTTTGCAAGGCGAGGGCGTCGGCGACGGCTCGTCCGACACCGTCAAGATCTTCGACGACGGCACCACGACGGGCCAGACCGGCTACTTGACCGACATTCCGGCAGCCGATGAATTCGGTACGCCAAATCCTGACGATGGCGACTTCTCAAGCGGCCAGGGCGTCAATATCAGCGGCCTCGACCTGCCGGGAACGAACACGCATTTCGACAGCAACGGAAACGTCATCACGACCGGTGACATTTCGCACACCAGCAGCGCGACGCATCTGACCACGACGTTTGAGGCGGGCATCGACATCGTCAACGTCGATTACGTCCAGGTGCTGCTCGGCACCGGCAATGATACGTTTGATATCAACACGTCGCCGACAGCACCGACCGTAAATGACGACGACAACGCCCAGACCGTCTTTATCGTCGACGGCGGCGGTGGCTCGAACACTATCAACGTCACGCACAGCGACGACTTCCTGGTCCTCTACGGCAACGAGTCCGGCAGCGGCATCGAATATAATTCGCCGGAACTATCGACGGGCATCGCCAACGGCAATGGCTTTGCCTTCACGAATTTCGGCACCGGCGACACCATCAATGCCTCCGGCGCCAACGGCACCGTGGTCATGGTCGGCGGCCCTGGTAACGACACGCTGATCGGCGGCAACGGCACCAACTGGATTGCCGGCGGCGAGGGCGACGACACCATCACGGCCACCGGCGCGCTCAATTACATCTTTGGCGACTCGAGCTTCACCTTCGGGACTGTCCTCAACTTTACGTTCGACAATGTGACCAGCCCGATGCTGAGCTTCAGGGTGCCTTCGACCCTGATGACGATCGATAACGGTCTTCTGCCGATGGACGGCGGAGTCCTATCCGCCGGCAACGATACGATCACCGTTACGGGCAGCGGCCAGAGCATCGTCTTCGGCGATTACGCGACCGTGCAGATCGTCAATCCGAACACGACCGTGCCGCTCGGCACCGTCGATCCGTTCGGGATGCTTGGCGCCGGAACCACCATCGCGGAGCTTGCGTCGGTCAATACAACGCTCGGCGGCGGCGACATCATCACGCTGAGCAACGTCAACAGCAGCGACATCGTCATCGGCGGCGCCGGCGATGATCGGATCATTCTCGGGTCCGGTGGCACGAACACGACGATCGGCGATAACGGCCAGATCAACTACACCAACGGAGTCCTGACCTCGATCCAATCGATCGATCCGGCCGACGGCGGCGACGATATTATCAGCGGCCAATGGATGCTCGGCACGCAGGTCACGGTCGCGTTCGCCAATGTCACCGTCAACAATGTCACGTCCGGCACGATTACGCTGGCCAATGGCGGCAGTTGGCTGGGTCTTGGATACGCGGTCGGTGGGGGCATCTACATCGACGGCACCGCCACCAACGGCAATGGCACAACGTTCACCGGCAGCAATTACTATACGATCACCGCGATCAGCGGCGCGACGCTGACGCTCAGTCAGACCGTGACGGTGCTGGCTGCCGCGACGATCAACGTCGCGCCGGTTACGATCAACACGCAGACTCCCACCGCCAGCACGTTGAGTACGGCCGCAACGCCGGTCACGTTTGGCAATGCCGGTGGTGCGGGTACGATCACCCTGTTGAGCGGCGCTTGGGCTGCGCTCGGCTATGCCGTGGGCGATGGCATTTACGTCCAGGGCAGCGGCGCGAACGGCAACGGCGCGACCTTCAATGGCAGCAATTATTACACGATTGCCGCGATCAGCGGCGCAACACTGACCTTGAAGGCCGGGGAAACGCTGATCGCCACGAGCGGCACGGTCGGGCTTTCGCCAGTCGTGCCGACGCCAGCAGGCGCCGGCAATAACGTCATCATTGGTGGCGCCGGCGCCGATACGATTGATATCGGCGGCAGCGGCAACACCATCCTCGGCGACAACGGTATGGCCTTCTTTGCGAATGGTCTGCTGAATAACGGCCCCAGCGGCTTTGCCATCGAGACGACCGATCAGACCATCGGCGGCAATGACAACATCATCATCGATAGCGCCGGCAGCGGCAACAATACGGTCTTTGGCGGGTCCGGTGCCGACACCATCACCGTCATTGGCACGAGCAACAATGTCATCCTTGGCGACAATGGCTTTGCTAATTTCTCCGCCGGTGTCCTTGGTGAGATTGGGACAACGGGCGAAGTCGCTCCGGCAGAAACATTCGGGAATGTCTTTTTCCCAAGCTTTGAATCGAACAACAGCGGCGTCGTCTATGGCGGCAACGACACCATCACCGTTGGTGACGGCAACAACACCATTATTGGCGGCTTAGGCGCCGACACCATCACCACCGGCAACGGCAACGACGTCGTGCTCGGTGACAGCGGCTTTGCAACATTCAGCAACGGCAATCCGACAGAGGTTGCATCTGATGTCGTGACCTCTGCCGCCGGCGTGCCGCAGCTCGATTTGTCCCTCGGCATTACGAATATTGGAGCGGCCAACGACACCATCACGCTCGGCAATGGCAACAACGTCGTCGTCGGCGGCGCCGATGCCGACACCATCGTCGTCGGGACGTTGGGCCAGAACGTCATCATCGGCGATGATGGCGATGCGAAATTCGTGAACGGTGTCGCGAGCCAAGTCTTCTCGATTGATGGCGCGCTTGGAGTCGGTGGCAACGACAGCATAACCGGGCCGAACGGTACATTCGGCGGCTCCGGCTCCAACGTCGTCATCGGTGGTATAGGCAGCGATACGATTAAGCTTGGCGGCGCCGATAACACGATCATCGGTGACGACGGCAAGGCAACGTTCGGAACTTCCGGCCAGCTCCTGACGATTACGACGCAGGATCCGGGAATCGGCGGCGCCGACGCAATCACTGTCAGCGGCGGCGACAACGCGATCTTCGGCGGCACCGGCGGCGACACGATCACGGTGCAGACCGTTGGTCAGAACGTCCCCTCCGGAAACGTTATCGTCGGTGACGACGGCAACGCGACTTTCACCTCCGAGCCGGTAAGTAGCACGGTCGCCACAAGTGTTCTCGCGTTCATCGAAACGACCAACCAGACCGATGGCGGCAACGACATCATCTCGACCGGCGACGGCGACAACGTGATCTTTGGCGGTTCCGGCGCCGATACCATCACTGTCGGTGACGGCAGCAGCGTCATCTTGGGCGATAATGGCGATGCCTCTTTCGCCATTGCCCTGACCGCCGGTTCTGTTGCCGCGGGCGATGCAGCTTACAGCCGGTTCCTGACCGATATCGAGACAATCGGTGAAGCCTCTGGCGTGGAATCTGCAACCAGCGGCATCGTCTATGGCGGCAACGACCAGATCACCACCGGTGCCGGCAATAACGTCATCCTCGGTGGCCTTGGCGCCGACCAGATCACGACCGGCGACGGCAATAATGTCGTGCTGGGCGACAGCGGCTTCGCGACCTTCACGACCATCAACAACGCGATCGCTTTGGTTGAGATCGCTTCCGACGTCGTGACTTTCGCACAAGGCGCACCCGAGCTGGATGTCTCCACCGGCGACCCCAATGGCATCGGTCCGAGCGGAGACACGATTACGCTCGGCAACGGCAACAATGTTGTTATCGGTGGGGCGGGCGGCGACACAATTATCGTCGGCACAAACGGCCAGAACGTCATTATCGGTGATGATGGCCAAGCCAACTATAGCAACGGCATCCTCGACACGATCTTCTCGACGGATGGCACTGCCGGAATAAACAATGTCGGCGTCGGCGGTAACGATAGCATCACCGGCCCGAACGGTACGTTCGGCGGATCTGGCCTCAACGTCGTTATCGGCGGTATTGGCAGCGATACGATCAAGCTTGGCGGCGCCGGTAACACAATCATCGGCGACGACGGCAAGGCCACGTTTGGAACGTCCGGAGAAATCCTGACCATCACGACGCAAGATCCGTTCGTGGGGGCCGGCGACTTCATTACGGTGAGCGGCGGCAACAATGTCATTTTCGGTGGCACCGGTGGTGACACGATCACGGTGCAGACCGTGCAGGGCCAGAACGCCCCGTCCGGCAACATCATCCTTGGTGACGATGGTAACGCGACCTTTACCGACGAGCCGGTGAGCAGTTCCGTCAATGCCAGTGTTCTGAACTTCATCGAGACGACGGATCAGACCGACATTGGCGACGACATCATCTCGACCGGTGACGGCAACAATGTAATCTTCGGCGGTTCCGGCGCCGACATGATCACAGTCGGCAATGGCAACAGCGTCATCCTAGGCGACAACGGCGAGGCGACGTTCACCGTTGCTTTGAGCGCCGGTTCCGTCGCTGCGGGCAATGCGACTTACAACCGGACTCTGACCAATATCGAGACAATCGGTGAAATTTCGGCCGCAGTCGGTTCGACGCCGAGTGTGGAGTCTGCGACCGTTGGCACCATCTATGGTGGCGACGACAAGATCATCACCGGTGCCGGTAATAACGTCATCCTCGGTGGTCTCGGCGCCGACCAGATCACGACCGGTGACGGCAATAACACCGTGCTCGGCGACAGCGGCACCGCGAATTTCGATCCGACGAGTGGTGTCATTACGTCGATCTTCTCGACTTATGTCGGCGTTCCGGTCGGCGGCACCGCGGATACCGGCACATCGAGCGATGACACGATCAAGGTCGGTACCGGCAACAACATCGTTTTCGGCGGCACAGGCGCCGATGTGATCACGGCCGACTATGATAATCCGGGCATTGTTCCGGCGTCGCCGAACGCCATCAATGACATCATCCTTGGCGATGACGGTGAGGCCATCTTCAGTGCCGGCGTGCTGACTTGGCTGTACAGCACGAACACTAACGACGGCGGCGACGACAGGATCAGCGCCGGGAACGGTAATGACATCGTTTTCGGCGGCCTCGGCGCGGACCAGATCACGCTTGGCGACGGCGCCGACGTCGCGCTCGGCGACAGCGGGCAGGCGCAGTTCTTGACCACCGGCGTGCTCGATGTCGTCTACGACATCGCGCCGAACGCCGTCCTTGGCAACACAACCGATACCGGCTCATCGAACAACGACACGATCATTATCGGTAACGGCAATGATGCGGTGCTTGGCGGCTCTGGTGCCGACGCGATTACCGTGGGCAACGGTAACGACTACATTCTCGGCGACAATGGCGTCATTCAATTCGCCATCGTCGGCAGCCTCAACATGGTGACCCGCGCCGAGACCGGCGACGCTCTCTATGGCGGCAATGACAACATCACCATCGGCAATGGCAACGACTCCATTATCGGAGGCGACGGTAGTGATGTGATCACGGGCGTGCTGGTGAGCAGCGTGGTTACCGGTAATGGTGACGACATCATCCTTGGCGACAATGGTGAAATCGTCCAGGCGTTCAATGCCAGCGGTCAATTGGTGCGGAACTCAGACGGGGCGCTTCATCGCGACGTCGTGCTCGAGCAGATCGGAACGATCACCGGCTCCATCATGCTCGACAGCGCAGGCGACGCGGCTTCGGGTAACCTCTCGGGCCTGAGCAGTGCCGATCTCGTCCTCCTCGCCGGCAATTTCAATGCCGATGGCTCGCAGGACATTTCTTCCGTCACGAATGCTTGGGAGACCGAGGCGCTGCTCGTCAGCGTCCAGGCCGACGGTAATGACACCATCAATGTCGGCAACGGCGACGATGTTATTTTCGGCCAGGGTGGCGACGATACGATCACAGCCGGAAACGGCAATGATGTGATCTTCGGCGATAACGGCTCCAACACCGTGTCCTACGCGACGGATATCCCGAATATCGTCAATGGCGTTCTTATCGTCGGTGTAGCGAACGGCATCAATATTGTCTTGCCGGCCACGGGCCAATTGGTCACGCCGGCGGTCAATCTCCTGCCGTCAGCGCTCACTCCGACCGAGCCGCAGATCGAACTCGGACCGGCAACCGGCGTCGGTTCGCTGCAGGATATGGCCATCAGTGGGAATCTGGCGGAAACCGACGGCACGGTCGTTCAGGTGTTCGCGTCGGTGGTCCCGAGCTTGATCCAGAGCCACAGCGTGCTGCCTGGCAATGACACGATCACTGTGGGCAACGGCTCCGACGTCGTCTTCGGCGATTTCGGCATGATCGGCGCGCTGCCGGCCACCGGTATTTCCCAGATCGACGCGCAGCTCGAAGGCCTCTCCGTCACTATGATGGGCCTGTTGACCCAGTTCTCGGCGCTGTCGACTGCTCAGGATGCGCTGAACGTCGCCCAAGGTAACCCGACGTCACCGTTCACCATCTCCGCCGGCAACGACCACATCACCGTCGGCAACGGCAACGACGCCGTATTCGGCGATGACGGCGAATATCTCGTGCCCAGCACCGCATTCGCGGAGAGCCCCGGCACGCTGGCGAGCAATGCCGTCGCGCTCGATACATACCTGCTCGAAATGCAGGAAGTTTTCGCCGACGCGTCCTACGTCGTGAACCAGGCCGGCCTACAGGCCATCACCAGCTTTGCGACCGCGACGAATTTCTCCGGGACCTATAATCCGGCCATGACGCTGCGTCCCGTGACGCATCAGCTGAACCTCGGCAACGACACGATCGTCGACGGCAGCGGGACCGATCTCGTCGTCGGTGACAACGGTTTCGTCATCATGCCGGGGGATGGCACGCCCACTCCGAACTGGACCACCGGCGTGTCGAGCACGACACTGCAATCGGTGCAGCAGCAGCTGACGCAGCTGGAATCGAGCTTCGATAGTGCGCTGAAGACACAATTGGCGGCCGAGCATCCGTTCACGGCGAGCGATAGCGCTGCAGCTCAATTCTTGTTTAATGGCGGGACGGGCTTCCAGCTCAATGTCGGGAACGATCAAATCTCGGGCGGCGCCGGTAACAGCATCCTGATCGGAGACACTGGAATAATCCTCGACCCGGTCATCGCTAACGGCACGAGCGGCGCATCCGACGCGACCACGCTTCAGGCCTTGATGGTGACTCTGGTGGATCGGCTGTTCCTCGGGCCGACGTCTCAGGCGACGGCGGATGCGGAAGCCTGGGGCGTCGCTGCGAACCTCTTGGCGAGTGGGACCACCGACTGGTCCAGCGCAGGCGGCTACATCTTCAATGATCCCAATAAGAGCGACATCAAGGTCGATAGCGACACGATCAGTGCCGGCAGTGGCAGCGACCACATCTATGGCGACATGGGTGTCGTATTGCCGAATTACGGTTCCTCGCCCGGATTGGTCACCACCTTCTATGCCTACCCGGTGGACGAAACCGGTGAAACGGCCTCCGCGAATTTCAGCTACGCGTACAATTTCGGCCAGTTGGCGCCGCTCAATCAGTGGACCAGCGATCCGACCAGTCCTTCAAAATACGCGGTCGATGCCGACACGATTACCGGCGGCGCCGGCAACAATGTGATCTTCGGAGAGCTGGGCGACGACACGATTACCGGCGGCGCCGGCAACGATCAGATCTCCGGCGGCTACGGCTTCAACACGCTGTCGGGCGGTGGTGGTACCAACGCGGTCGTCTTCAACCGCAACACGGACACCCATGTCGCCGGCGGCGGAACCGACGTAGCGCGCACGTCGCTCGACACTTCGTCCGGCAGTTCACTGCTGGCGGCGAGCTGGCAATCGTTCGTTGGGACGACGCTGGCCGCGGGCATGGAAAGCGGAACGATCACGTTCGACAATCCGCCTCCTGGCATCACCGTCATTGAAGAAGACGGATCAATCTGGCTGGCTCAAGTCGGCAACAATTACGTCCTGTATGACACTGGATGGTCCGGCCCTATCGTTAAATCCAATGGTTCCGATGTTGTTGTCGGCCAGTTCGGCAGCAACTGGATTCTAGTCAGCGCCGAAGCAACGGCAAACGGTTACGAACTGGCCTGGAAGGATACGACATCTGGCAACTATCAGGTCTCGTTGACCGATAGCAGCGGCAATATCCTGTCTTCCTCCGCCGTTATGTCTGCAACAAGCGCGGCTTTGGAAAGCTACGAGACCAGCTTCCATCAAGACCTCAATGGTGACGGAGTTATCGGCCCTAACGGCGGCAGCTCTTCCGGGCCAGGAAACGGTTCTTCCGGGACGGTGATTGAATCTTTTGGATCAACAAGCCTGATTCAATCCGGCAATGATTATCTTGTTGCGCCGGTCGGCAGCATGACGGGTCCTGAACTGACCTATCAAGGCAGCCCAATTACAGTTGGCGAATGGACCGGCTGGACTCTGATTGGCGCCGAGCAGACGTCAAATGGCTACGAAGTAGCCATGAAGGATGCGGCCACCAATCAGTATCAAGTGTTCTTCGCCGATAGCAGTGGCAACATGGTTTCCTACACGGCGCTGATGTCGGCAAGCGATGTGGAAGCCTACGAGGCGAGCTTCCATCAGGACCTCAATGGCGATGGCACAATCGGTCCCATCGCGACGGTGATCGAGAGCTTCGGCTCAACCAGCTTGGTTCAAGCCGGCAACGATTACATTGTCGCGCCGGTCGGGAGCACGACGGGTACCGAGCTGACGTATGGCGGCAGCCCGATTACGGTCGGCGAATGGGTCGGCTGGGCCTTGATTGGCGCCGAGCAGACGTCAAATGGCTACGAAGTCGCCATGCGGAACGCGACCACCAATCAATATCAAGTCTTCTTCACTAACAGCACTGGCAACATGGTTTCCTATACGCCAGAGATTTCCTCAGTCGACGTGGAAGTGTATGAAGCGAGCTTCCACCAGGACCTCAACGGCGACGGCACTATTGGCCCCATTGCCACGGTGATCGAGAGTTTCGGCTCAACCAGCCTGGTTCAGTCCGGCAACAATTACGTCGTCGCGCCGGTCGGGAGCACGACTGGTATCGAGCTGACGTATGGCGGCAGCCCGATTACGGTCGGCGAATGGGCTGGTTGGACTCTGATCGGCGCCGAGCAGACGTCAAATGGCTACGAAGTGGCCATGCAGAATGCGAGCACAAATCACTACCAAGTGTTTTTCACCAATAGCAGCGGCAATCTTGTTTCTTACACGCCGGAGATTTCTTCAGTCGACGTGGAAGCGTACGAGGCAAGCTTCCACCAGGATCTCAACGGCGACGGTACGGTTGGCCCAATCACAGCACTGATCGAGAACTCCGGCGCAACCAGCCTCCTTCAGTCCGGTAACGATTACATTGTAGCGCCGGTCGGAAGTACGACGGGTCCTGAGCTAACATATGCCGGTGCTCCGATTACGGTCGGCGAGTGGGTTGGCTGGACGCTGATTGGTGCCGAGCAGACGTCAAATGGCTACGAAGTGGCCATGCAGAACGCGACTACCAATCACTATCAAGTTTTCTTCACCAACAGCAGCGGCAATCTTGTTTCTTACACGGCAGAGATATCGGCGACCGCCGTGGAAGCATACGAGCCGAGCTTCTATCAAGACCTAAACGGCGACGGGATCATTGGCACCTCCTCGTCGACGGTGATCGCTGCGACCGGAAATGTTCAAGTGACCCTAAGTCCGCTTACCCAGGCGGCAACGATCGCGGCCGGTGCGACTCTGGAATTGACCGGCTCGGATTCGGGATCAGTCACATTCAATGGCTCGACCGGAATGCTGACGCTCGATCACTCGTCGGCATTCAGCGGACAGATCTTCAATTTCTCGGGGACAGGCAACCTTGTAAGTTCAGACGTTCTCGATCTGAAAGACATCGCGTTCGCATCGGTTACAAAGTCATACAACTCTGTTACCGGCACGCTGACGGTCAGCGACGGCCAAGGCGATGTTGCCAATATCGCTTTTGTCGGTACTTACTCTAATTCAAATTTCGTGCTGGGCAGCGATCTCCACGGCGGTACGCTGGTCATCGATCCTCCTGTAGCGCGGACCCCGCCAATCCAAGGCGGTGCCACGCATGATGTTATGAGCCCGGCGAGTGGGCAGGGTTCGGCAATCCAATCGGATTTCGTGACAGTTGTCGGGGCACCGGCTGCCGCTCAACCGCGCTCGGTCGCTTCTGCTGCTTCAAGCCTCACTGGTGGGGCTGGGTCGCAGCCGAAGACGTCGCTGGATCTTCAGCCTCAGCCGCCGGCAAACCGCCCGGCAGCCGATCTTCGCTTCGATATGTCGTCCCCGATCGACTATTCGACCGCCGATCGCGATACAGTTCATCCCAATGCTCTGGATCGCGAGGCCGCTTCGCCGCGCGAACTGATCCGCGCGGTCAATAGCGGCAATATCGCTATCAAAGTAGGAGACGCGACCGGTCGCGGTTCGTCCAGCAATCGTCAGGTTTGGTTGTTTGACGATGTGGAAGGGGCGTTCGTTGCGACGGATCCTGAGCCACTGACCATTGTGGTCGACCACGCTGACATACCGCAGCAGCCGGCCAAGTCCGATCACGATTTAAAGCTTGCTGCGACCGCCGCCGTCATTGTGGCAGCCGGACCTTCTTGGTACGGCGCATTCGGGAAATTCAAGCGTAAAGCTGTTGAAGTTATTCAGCAGAGAGTCAGATGGACGGAGTAAAGACCCGTGCCAAAACAAGAGCGTTAAAGAAGTTCGAAGCCCCGTCTATTGTTCGAGCGGCCGCGGAAGGCGATCCGCCCCTCGGTCTCTATTATCCGTTCGGGCCGATGATAGCGCACGCAGTAATGCCGCAGGCGCTGGTCGAGCGTATCAATCGCTACGCTGATAGGGTCGTCGGTGCCCAAATCAGTACCGAATTTCCAGTACCGAAAGATATCGCCTTTGACGGCGGCGATCGGTCACTGATGAACGAGACGGAAAATCTGATCCGACGGTATCTTCCGCTAGTCGATGAAGTGGCGCATGGCCGGATCAGAATCGACATTTTTTGGATTGTGAGCCAATACGCCGGAACGCCAAGCCCTGTACACTTTCATTCCGGCGACATCTCCGGCGTTTTCTATCTCAAGGTTCCGCAGATCGATCGCGAAGACGAGGAAGAACAGAAGACTTACATTTCAAATCGGAAGGCCGGTTATATCAATTTTCTCGTTGGAGGCCGGCAACGTTTTTCGAAATCGCTGGTGAGCTTTAAACCGCGTGTCGGCGACTTCTATATTTTCCCAGGCTGGCTGCTTCATGGTGCCGAACCGTTCCGGGGCACAGGTGAGCGGCGCTCGTTGGCTTTCAACGCCTACGTTGAAGAAGTTGAAGGCTGATCGATCCGTTTCAGCTCTCAAATGACGGAGCTGGATGTCGACGACTCAATTGTCACTACGGCGCTTAAAATACTATAAATATCAATAGCTTGACTGGCGTTTTCGGAAGGCTTGGCTTGCCGCGCTGGGTGTGAGATGCAGGAAGCAGAAGCCAGTTAAGCAACGCTGCCATCGGTTCCGATGCAACGCGACGTCACACTTCCCGAAGCGTTCCGTCTCGCATTCTCTGCGTTCGACGCGGGCAAGCTCGGTGCGGCCGCGAACATTTGCGAGCAGATCCTCGATGCCAAACCCGATGCTTTTGGCGCGCTGCATCTTCTAGGCATCGTGCAGTCACGTCTCGGGAAAAAAGAGGCGGCCCTCGTTGCTTATGATCGCGCGCTTGCGCTGCGGCCAAATTCTGCCGAGGTGCTATCCAATCGGGGCATCACATTGCATCAACTCAAGCGCTACGACGAGGCGCTTGTCAGTTACGACCGTGCACTCGCTTCGGCGCCGGGTTTTGCCGATGCGCTATCGAACCGCGGCAACACGCTGCGGGAATTGAAACGATTGGAAGATGCGCTTGAGAGCTATGATCGCGCGCTTGCGGCGCAGCCGGACCACGTCCAATCGCTTACCAACCGCGGCAATATATTGCGCGAATTCGGACGTCTCGGGGAGGCGCTTGCCGCCTACGACAAAGCGCTTGCCGTACAGCCGGATGCAGCTGACACGCTGTCCAATCGCGGTGTTGTTTTGCACGATCTCAGGCGATTCGACGAAGCACTTGCAAGCTACGAACGCGCCGTGGACCGGCAGCCCAATTCGGCCGAAGCATTGTCCAATCGCGGAAATACGCTGCACGAACTCAAGCGTTACGACGAAGCACTCGGTAGCTATGACCGTGCGATTGTACTGCGACCTGATTATGCCGAGGCGTTGTCAAACCGCGGCAACACGCTGCGTGAACTTAAACGGTTCGACGAGGCGCTTGAGAGCTATGATGGCGCGCTTGCTTTGCAGCCGGATCACCCAGCCGTGGCGTTCAATCGCGGTAATGCATTGCAGGGGATGCAGCGGTTCGAGGACGCGGTCGCGAGTTATGACATCGCGCTTGGCATTCGTCCGGACTACGCCGAAGCCCTCTCCAATCGCGGTAACGCTTTAACCGAATTGAATCGCTTCGGCGAGGCGCTGACGAACTTCGACCTCGCGCTTGCCGAAGAGCCGGGCAACGTCCTGGCTTTATCCAGCCGGGGCAATGCGCTGCACGCGCTTAAGCGCTTCGATGAAGCGCTTGCCAGCTATGACCGCGCGATCGCCATTGATCCGCACCATGCTGAAACCTTCGTTAACCGCGGCAATCTACTCACAGAGCAAAAGCGCTTCGATGAAGCGCTGACGAATTACCGTCAGGCGATCGCGTTACGCCCAGACCTCGCCGAGGCACATTTCAACGAAGCGCTCTGCTTGATCATGAGTGGCGATTTCGATCTTGGTTTTGAAAAGTACGAATGGCGTTGGCAATGCCGAAATGGCAAGCTCGAGGAGCGGAGTTTCAGCAGCCCGTTGTGGTTGGGAAGCGGCGATATAGCGGGCAAAACAATCCTGCTGCATGCCGAGCAGGGCTTCGGCGATACCATCCAATTCGTTCGTTACGTGCAGCTGGTCGCCGATCTCGGTGGCCACGTGATTTTGGAAGTGCCGCAGGCGTTGCGCACGCTGATGGATACGCTCCCCGGCAGTGCCCGGATTTTTTCCAAGCGTGAAACGTTGCCGGAGTTCGATCTGCACTGCCCGTTGCTCAGCCTGCCGCGGGCGTTCCGCACCCGGCTCGAGACGATACCGTCGACGGTCCCGTATCTGCGTGCCGCGCCGCAAGCGGTGAAAAAGTGGCAAGTGCGGCTTGGCCGTCATCAGGACAGACCGGCCATTGGCCTGGTCTGGTCCGGGTTGGCGTCGCAGGGCAACGACCGTAATCGCTCAGTGCGGCTTGAGACGCTGTTGCCGCTTCTCGACTTCGACGCGACGTTCGTGAGCCTACAGAAGGACGTTCGCGCTGAGGATGCCGCGCTCCTGAAGATGCGCGGCGATCTTGCGCCGCTGGGTGAGGAGTTGCGCGATTTCGCTGACACGGCTGGCTTAATCGCGAATTTGGATTTGGTCATCTCGGTGGACACCAGTATTGCTCATCTCGCCGGAGCGTTGGCGAAGCCGGTTTGGGTGCTGGTATCCTATGAATCGGATTGGCGTTGGCTGATCGATCGTCACGATAGCCCGTGGTACCCGACGGCACGGCTATTTCGGCAGGACGAGACCCGTACCTGGGATAGAGTCGTCACGCATGTACGCGATGCGATGAACGATCTGCTTTTGCGTCCCGCCTAGAGACAAACTTTCCGAGCAGGGCGCTCAATTCACAATTCGCCGTTCATTCGTGAGCCTACCCAGATTTGGTGATGCCTTATTGGGGTAACACCATCTGATTTTAAAACCTTTTTCGAGGCGGCCTGTCGGCAACACAGTACCGTCACGCGATGATTTCCATCAATGATGCGTAATCCGTCATTTAGACGCATAGCAACAGGTGGTTTCGGATAAGTACCGTGCTGTGCCACGTAGCGTTCAAGAGATAGAAACCGAACTTTGCTCTCGGGCCAAACACTATAGACGTTCCGCGCGCCGTTAATGTGGGCGGCCAGCATTTCGCTCACAATCTTCTGGCTCGCGGCTGATAACGCTTCGAACGTTATGTCATGATCTTCGAGTTTCCATCGGATCTTTCTCCACCATGATAGTGGTTTGTTGCCAAGGATGTTCTTCCAAACATGATCGCCAAAAGGTTCAGGAGGAGGCCAGCCGGTATCAGCTCGGTTCGCAAGCCGTAACAGCCACTGCTCGATAACATCATCGGGCCAGTCAGGAAGATCCTTTTTGATGTCAGCCAATTCAACCAACCGGCAAACCCCTCAATATGTTGCGCCTTGGAATATTCGCGTTTTGGGCTACAAGTCGGCACTAGCCGAGGATAAGAAGGCGCCACTTCGACAGATTTTCCTCGAGTACTGAGTCGGCGCCTTCGGTCGCTTCCCCAAAGACCTCCGATCCAACAGTCGCTTGCAACCCGAACCGGTTATTGCGAGCATCTTTCGTGATTTATCCTCCCCAGCCAAACCGGGGAGGATATCGTTGACGATCAGGTCCCGGCCGGATGAGTGCCAATGAGATTCCAATGGCCGCCTTGCATTTCAATTACGTAGACCGTCTTGAGGGCGTCACCATTCTGTCCAAATGAGATCGGTCCTTCCAGTGCGGGAAAAGCGTTCATCGCGCGTAACGCGTCGCGGACAGCCGTTCGCTCCTCGGCAAGCTTTGCCGGATCGCCAGTAACCTTGGCCTGCTTTATCGCGTAAGCATAGAACTGAACAATGTCATAAGTTGCAGCTTCGAATTGCGAGACGCCCGAGCGATCAATTCCTGCGGCCTTGGCGCGTTTGATCATCTCAGCTTCGAATGCTTTCGCTTTGTCGCTGACACCAGAATAGAACGTTGTTGGGATTACGGTACCGTTGCCATCGTCGCCCATTCGCTTGGCGAGTTCTGAGTCACCGATGGTCGAGCCCGCAACGAGCCGACTCTTGAGCCCCTGCCGATGCATTTCTTGAACGAGCCGAATCGCGGATTCCGGTCCAGAGCCAACGCCGACGAGGTCTGTCGCTAATTCCTTCAGTTGCGATACCTGTGGCGCCATATCAAAGGCCTGGGTTTGAAAAGTGACGCTGCCTTTGATTTCTGTTCCGTTAGCTTTCATGACATTGGGAAGAACGATTTCTCCCATGGTTTTGGAGATAACGTCGTCAGTAGCGTAAGCGATAGCTGCTGTCGCGGAAGCGTACTTCTTGTCCTGCAACGTTTTCATCACGTTGCGAAACATGTAACCCTCGTCGGAGGTATTGCGCAGCGCGTAAGTGAATGGCTCGGCCAGCTTTGGCGCTGACGAGGCCATCGACATGCTCACAATGCCTTCGCTTTCGGCGGCCGGGAAAACGACCCGACATTCGCCGGAGCTAAAAGGGCCGATGACCGCCATAACTTTGTCGTCCTCGGCGAGCTTGCGTAGCCCAATGACTGCTTGGTCTGGCTTGCCTGCAGTGTCGAAGGAAACAATCTTCAACGTTTTACCGCCGACTCCGCCTGCGGCATTAATCTCATCGATCGCAATCTGCGCTGCGATTTCATCTGTCTTCGATAACGTCGCGAACGGGCCGCCGAGCGCGGGTAGATAGCCAAGTAACAGATCGTCCGCTCGTGCCGCTGTGGCCGCCACAGCTATTATCGCGGCCGTGGCCAGTGATCTGAACAATTTCGCTAGCATCGCAGTTCTCCTTCTCTGGTGCGGTTGATATCCCGGCCATTGAAATTTCGATGTATTCATCACGCCTTACCCTTCGCGTCTCGCTTCGCTGCCAAGGTAAGCATCGCGCAGCAAGGGATTGGCACGCAGTTTCGTTGGCGCGTCCGTCATAACCACCCGTCCAAGTTCAAGAACGTAAGCGCGGTCTGCCAAAGCCAATGCTTTTTGCGTATTCTGCTCGACCAAAAGAAGTGAGAGCGCGCGCGTGCGATAAATGTCGCGTAACAGCGCAAAGACCTCACTTGTAAGACGCGGGCTCAATCCCAGCGATGGCTCGTCCAGCATCAGGAGCTGCGGTTTAGCGATCAGCCCGCGACTGATCGCCAGCATCTGCTGCTCGCCGCCGGACAACACAGAGGCGGCGTGATGGCGGCGGGCGGCGAGATTCGGGAAGCGCTCGTAGACGGCTGGGATTTCAGCTGCGGCCGCGCGTTGGTCGGAGCGTGCGAACGCGCCCATAAGGAGATTTTCATGGACCGTAAGGCTTCCGACGATACGTCGGCCTTCGGGAACCAACACAAGTTGATTGCGTATTCGGCGACCGGGCGGCCACGACGTGATGTCGGTTCCGCCATATGTCACGCGTCCCTCCGACGCCGGCTGCAGGCCGATCAATGCTTTCAGTAACGACGACTTGCCGGCGCCGTTGGCGCCGAGCACGGCAACAATCTCGCCCGGCTCTACTGTGAGAGAAATTCCACGCACTGCATGGACGCGACCATAGCGGACATGGAGGTTTTGGACTTCGAGCCGTTTGTCGGAGGATTTTTCAGCTGGCATGGTCCGTCTCCATGCCGCTATCGTCCGAGCCGAAATATGCTTCCCGCACTGCCGCGTCATTGCGAACGTCGTTCGGCGTCCCCTCGGCGATTTTTCGGCCAAAGTTGAGGACGATGACCCTGTCACAAAGCTCGCCAACGAACTGCATGTCGTGTTCGACGACCAGCATGGCGACGCCGCGCGCGATGCAGCGTGTCTTGAGAAGATCGCTGAGGGCACCGGTCTCGGCGCTGTTGAGACCCGCAGCCGGCTCATCGAGAAGGAGGAGTCGCGGTTGGGCTACGAGCGCGCGTACGAGTTCGATCCGCTTTTGCACGCCATAAGGCAGACTTCGGACGGCGGCATGTTCGTAGTGTTCGAGGCCGGCGTTTGCGAGTGCTTCGCGCGCTTCCTTGCGCCAACGATTGCCAGGCAAGATGTTCAACGGCTGGAGGTTGCCGAATAGGCCATCGTTACGGCAGTGCTGGCCCACCATGACATTCTCGATCGTAGTCAGGTGTGGCATCAAACGAATATTTTGGAAATTTCGGGCTATGCCGTGACGAATGCGTTGGCGCGACGGCAGGTCACTGACATCCTTGCCATCAAGAAATATGTGGCCAGCGTCGGTCGGATGCACACCTGTGATTAGATTGAACACCGTTGTCTTGCCGGCGCCGTTGGGTCCGATCAATCCAGTGCAAGAATTTGGTGGAACAGAAAATGACAAATTGTCGACTACGCTCAAGCCGCCGAAATGCTTGCTGACATTGTCCAGTTCCAAGATCGACGAGCCGCTCATGCGAGGCGCTCTCGGCCATCGCTGTCGTCTGAATGTGAAAGACCCAAGAGCCGGCGCCAAGGCGCAGCGGTAACAAGGCCTTGTGGGCGAAGCGCCATAGAGACGATGACGACCGCAGCGAATATAACGTAACGCCACTCAGCGCTGCCGCGCAGCACTTCAGGCAGCAGTGTGAAGACAATGGTTCCGACAAGCGGTCCAGCGACGCTTTGCGTGCCGCCAAACAAGACATAAAGGACGATCGAGATGCTCAATGAGACGTTGAAATACTGAGCCTCGATATAATTGTAGTGATGCGCGTAAAGCCCACCACCAATGCCGGCGATGATCGAGCCGAGTGTAAATGCAGCGATCTGGTAGGCTCGGACGTTAAGGCCCATGAGATCGGCCACACGCTCGTCGTCGTGCACCGCAGTCATGGCGATGCCGAAGCGCGTAGCGAAAAGCAGACTAACCAGCGCGACGACTGTCAGTGCAAATGCTGCGACCATCGGCAGGCCGATAAATTTCGCAACGGGATAGCCGGCGGCTCCTCCGACAATTTCCAGATTTAGGATGGTCGCTCGCACGATCTCGCCGAGCGCAAACGTAGCTAGCGCGAGATAGATGCCGCGCGTGCGCAGGACCGGAACAGCGACGATAAGAGCAACTGAGCCAGCCGCGACACCGCCGATTAAAATCGCAACAAACGCCGGCACCATTGTGTTATTCGTCAGAAACGCCGAAACGTAGCCACCGATGGCGGCGAATCCGGCAACGCCGAGGTTCAATTGACCTGCGGCGACGGGTAAAAAAGCGCCGTAGGCGAACACGATGTTGATCGCAAGCAGAACTAATATGCCCTCGGCATAGGCGCTCATGCTCGTTCCATTGTCTCGCCACTCCCGAATAGCCCGGTTGGACGAACGATAAGGATGAACAGCAGGAGTCCGTAAACGGCGATGTCGACGAAGTCCGCGCCGAACGAATTAATCGAGAGAACTTCCGCGAGCCCTATAATCATTCCACCGGCGATCGCTCCCCAAACATTGCCCATCCCGCCGACCACCATCGCTGAGATGCCCTTTAGGCCTATTCCCTCACCCATGAACGGATCAACTTGGCGGTAGTTCAAGGCAAACAAAACACCCGCAAGTGCCGCAAACACGCCGCTGATGACGAAGACAAGCGGCACGACGTGGCTGACATTGACCCCGAGCAGGCGCGCAGTTTCGGAATCTTCGGCGATTGTGCGCAACGCGCGTCCAAGACGCGTTGCCTTCAGCAGGAAGGACAGCACAGCGACCATCGCCACCGAAATCGCGAAACCAGCAAGCTGTGGGATACTCACAATCAGATTGCCGACATGCCAATCGGCACGGGTGCCGAACAGCCGCGGCATGGTGTTGAGTTCCGAGCCCCAATAAACGACGGCGAGATGCTCGAACAGAATCAAGAATGCCATCGAGCTGACCAACGGGAGATATGGCCCCGCATTGCGCATCCAACGCCAGGTAAAGACCTCAACCACCAAGGCCGCCGCTGCACCCGCCGCGAGCGCAACGATCACAGCGAGCGGCCATGGTACGCCGACACGGACCAAGGCCCACGTCACCATTCCGCCGATCATGAACAGTGCCGGTATGCTGAAATTGAGAAATCGGAGGATACCGATACTGAGCGTCATCGCGACCCCGACCATCGCGTAGATCGAGCCGAGCATCAGACCGTTGATGACTTGCTGCGAGAATATTTGGAGATCCTTTCGCGCTGCGCGCTATTGGTAATTCCCGACGGTCAAAAAACTATCTTTCCCGACATGGCTTCGTGAGTGACGATACCTCGGAACGGCGGAAAACGACGGAAGTCGTCTCGTGCCTTGCGCCGCGCTTCAGATTTGAGCGCTTCGTCGAGGTCTCCTGACGATCGAAAAATCATCTGCGCGAGAAGAATGCTGTCGCCACGATTGACGGGGCAGGGGTCTACCGATGGTGCCGGGCGGTGGAGATGGAGCGACTGAATATTTGGAAACTCTCGCAATATCTTTCCGTGAATCGTTTCGTAATAGGCGCCAAATTGATCGGCGTCGCTGGCCTCACCTTGATACCTCACGAAATACGATAGCATTGGTCTTATTCCACTCTTGTCGTTACTCCGCCGCTTCAAGTGCTATCTGCGGATCGCGGCCACCGGAATTGATGAATTGAATGGCTTGACGTGAACTGGTCACTAGGCTGGCGACCGACGTGCCGAGCGCCGTGAACGCCTTGGCGTCGAGCGCGCCGAAGAACAGATCGTTGATAGTACGAATCTGCGTGCCGATTCTGCCGAGCGTTGTGCGTCCTGCCGCGGATATGCTGAGCAACACCACGCGGCGGTCGTCCGTGCTGGATCGTTTGTCGACAAGGCGGCGTCGGGCGAGCTTGCCAGTTTCCGACGCAACGAATGCGCTCGAAACGTGCAACGCTTCGGCTACGGCACTGACACTTGTTCCGCTTCCACCTTGCAAATGTGCGATCGCGACCAGCACGCTGTATTGCGGGCCACTTACACCAATATGCGAGCCGAGGTATTCGCGTACGAGTTCCATGCGTGTCGAAATAGTCAGGAGATCGTGCACTAGGCTGCGAAAGTTCTTGTCTGAGCCACCCTTTAGGAGCGGAGGATGGGATACCGTAAGCGGCAAGATCGACGCCGCTTCCGAAACTCTATCGGCGCGCGGCCTCCGCCGCGCGGTCTTAGAGATTGACATAGCCGGTATCACCCAGGAGCTGGGACTCGACGGGAATATGCAGGCTGTCATGCACGGCGTTATAAAATTTCCAGAAGCCGACGACGCAAGAGAGTTCAACGACCTGTGGCGGTGTCAGGTGCTGAGCTAGTCTTTGTAAAATCTCTTCTGGTACCGAGGTTGGATCTTCCGATGCTGCGCGAACGTAATCGAAGCAGGCCCTCTCCATTTCGTTTGCAGGCTCGTAGGAACCCGTAATAACTTCCTGCAGTTGCTCCTCACTCAGCCCCCAGCCTTCGAACCCAGCCTCCTTCGGTTTTTTCAGCATCGAGCAGCTATGCGCTGTGCAATAGGCACAGCCGTTGGTCGCGCACGCCACCGCCGCGAGCTTGCGCTTCAGCAGCTGATCCAGCGTAGAAGATGGATCGCGCATGATGTTGCTGTTGAGTTTCCACAACGTTTCCGCAATCTCCGGGCGGTGCGCATAGAGTTTGAGGGCATTGGGCAGAAAACCCATACGCTTCTTGTAGGGTTCGACCACCGGCTTCAGCCGAGGATCAAAATCCTCCTCTTTGACGTAGGGAATGAAGGGCTTGCCTTCGAACAGAACCTTTGGCTTGGGTGGCGTAATCGCGTCCATAACAGCTGCTCCTCTCACAGATAGTCGGCAAGTTTCACCTTGCCCCAGTTACGGGGCCACGCACGTTCGAAATCCGCAGGATCGTGTCGCGATTTGGCGGTAGCATCGATGCCCATCTTGCCCACAACGCGCCAGGGATATTGCCCCTCGATCGGCTTGGCGGAGGGGTCGTAAGGCGAGCCCCGCGTGTGAGGCACGACGATGACATCGCGTGAAGGGTCGCAGCGCGTCGCAATGGCGTGATAAACATCGCGCGCATCGTCGATATCGGTGTCGTGACTCACTGCGACGACAAGCTTGGTATTGAGCCAAGGCGCGCCCATCGCGGTCATCAAGGCGTCGTTGACGAAGCCGTCGCGGGGATAATTGAACTGCAGGATGCAGGATAAGGCCGCGCCCCAGGTCGGAAAGCGTACATCCTTCACATCGAGCCCGATCTCGGTCAGCCGGTTATACAAAACCGCTTCATGACACAGCCGCGGAAGCGGCTGGTGATCGGTGTCGGGACAAGTTTGGTGATTTCGATAGATCGGCCGGTCACCGCGCATCGTAACTGCGGTGATCTCGACTTCCGGCAGATCTTCAAAATGCGGCAGATTGTACATCGACGGCGATGTCACTTCCCCAACACGGGTTTTTCCGTTGAGTCTTACTCTGCCTTCGACGACGATCTCAGCCTCAGCCGGCACCGTAAGGTCGAGCGTCTCGCATGGCACCATCTCGACATCACGATCCATGATCGTGCCGACCATTTCCATTTCCCCCCAGGCATCCATATGGAGCCCGGAGAAATTTGCCATGATCTCGTAGGCTGGCGGAATTCCGAACACGAAGGCGATCGGCATGTAGTCCATGCCCATGTCGCGATACTTACGCATGATGACGTGGGAATGCGGCGTGACAAAACTAATGAGACCGCTTGTCGGGCCGACCGCATGTGTTCCGGCGTGACAGGAATTGTAAAAGCCGGTCTGCGGATCTTTGATTATGTTCATTGCCGTGACGTAGGGCGTCGTGTCTTTGTCCTTGTGCATGGGAATTGGCAGCAGGGTCCAATCCACATCCTTGCCTAGTTTTTTTACTTCCTTTACCGGCCCAGTCCTGACGTTCTTGAAGCCGCGCGGCGGCTGTCGTAAGCGAAAGGAGAGCGTTCGGAGAAACTCCTCCGGCGCGACGCCGAGCGCCCGCGCCTGCGAGCGGCGGTTCTTTACGAGAATGTCGCAGAGGCGGAAGCCGGGTTTTTCAATTATGTTTTCAAATAAGATCGGCTGATCGCTTTGGGCCGACAGCGCGCCAATATCGTCAACTTTCACAGGCTTCTTGATGTGAGTGACAATATCGTCATTGGTCTCCAGATACTCCCGCAATGAAGTATCGAGTCCTCGATTGACGGTTGGACGATCACTAATCGGTTGAGCCAAGGCCTGCTCCGATCGAGAATTACTTAATTAACTTTACTATCGAGGGGAGCCGAGTCAAGGGAATGGGCCAAAGCCAAGCCTGAAGAGGCGGAATTTTGGAAGTCCAGCCTTAGCCGCTAAGCTCCGAGTCGGAGCGTTGATTGCCAAGAACTCCTGAAATATCCAAACTCAAAGACCGGTTGGGCTCAGTCTATGATCATAGCCGCAACGAGCCTTTTCATGCTAAAAGTAGGGCAATGACCGTTGCCCCACGGAAAATGCCGGACTTAAAGAGTTATAGCCCAACTTAAACAATGGCTTTTCTTACCCCTTATTTCGAATACGACGTCTTCGTCAGCTATTCGCATGGCGTGATAGGGCCTGATTCCGATACGCCTTTGCGGGACTGGACCCTGGAGCTAGTCCGCCGCCTGGAAGCCGATGTTCGTGTCGTCGATACCGAATTCGACGACCTCGTGATCTGGCGCGACCTGCATATTGATCCGACCATCCATATCACCGACGAACTGCGCGGCAAGGTCAAGACCTCGGGCATCCTCCTTATCATCATGTCGCCACGCTATCTGAGTTCGGCTTGGTGCAAAGACGAACTGGACTGGTTCCGGCAGCAGGTACAAGACCGCGAACGCGATCATGGTCGCGTCTTTGTCGTCCGTGCGCTCCGTACCGAGGAGGGACGCTGGCCGGAGTTTTTGCGCGATTCGCGAGGTCATCCGCTGCCGGGCTTTCAGTTTCACGACAAGCTCGACTCGATGCCCTATGGCTGGCGTGGCAGTTCGGAAAATCGCGAAGCCTATGTGAAGGAACTCTGGCGCTTGCAGACAGCGTTGACGCGCCGTCTGCGCGAATTGCGCGTCAATGCCGAGCGCCGTGCTCAGCCGCAGCGAACGCGCATTGCGGCAAGCGGCCAACGCCGTGTTTATTTGCATGCGCGTCCTGAGAGCGCCATGGTTTATGACGAGGTCAAGCGTGTGCTGCAGGAGGACGGTATCGCGCCTTTGAGCACAGTGCCGGACCCCGGCCGCGATATCGCCGATTGGATGCGCGAGAGCAGGGCGCGCATCGAGACGGCAAGGCATTGCGACGCGCTCGCGCTGGTGCGGGCCGACAGCGACGAGCGCTTTATCGGAGACCTCCTCGAAATTGGCGTCGACGAGCGCGAGCGTATTCAGTCGGCGCGTGGCGCACCTCTGCCTTGTGCAATACTCGATCGCTCCGGCGAGGAGTTGCCGATCGATGTGTCCGACTACGGCATTGAGCGTTTCGACGTCGGCCGGGACGACTGGCGCGGCCAGTTCAACGGCTGGCTGAAGCAAGCGCAGCAGCAATAGCCGGCCGCCGCATCGTGAGCAGCCCTTCCGCGAGTTCGGATCTTCTCAGCACCGCGCGGCCTAAAAGCCCTTACCCCGGACTGCGGCCTTTCGAGATCGACGAATGGTCCATCTTCTTCGGCCGCGAACAGATGGTCGATGAAGTCATCGACCGGCTCGCCGCCCATCACTTGGTGATGATTCACGGCTCCTCCGGTTCCGGAAAATCCTCGCTTGTTCGCGCAGGTGTACTTCCGAAGCTTGCGCGGCAACATATGCGTGCCGGTACGCCCTGGCAGACCTGCACTATGCGCCCGTCGGGCGGCCCGCTTTGGAATCTCGCCAAGGAATTCGCCCGGCTTGATGGTCACATCGATGACGTCGAGCGTACCGGCCAGATCATGGCGCAGTTCAACCGCACGGGCGCTACGCTCTCTTCGATCGCTGGCTCTCTTGATAGCCTCAAAGGCAAGCGGCTTTGCATTCTGGTAGACCAATTCGAGGAGTTGTTTCGCTTCGAAAAGGAAACAAGCCGCGAAGAAGCGGAACTCTTCGTCGATCTTCTGGTCAACAGCAATGTTAGAGTTTCCGATAGCATCGCCGCAGATCAGGTTGCGCCGGTGCATATCGCCGTGACCATGCGTTCGGAGTTTTTGGGTGAGTGCGCGCGATTCAGCGGACTCGCCGAGGCGGTTAATCGCACGCAGTATCTTGTGCCGCGGATGGATCGCGAAAGTCTGGTTCGCGCTATCCGCCGTCCGGCTTTGCTCTACCGCGGTACCGTCAGCCTTGATCTGACCGAGGAGCTTATCGCCGATGCCAGCGGACGTGAGGATGAGCTACCGCTGATCCAGCACGGTCTGATGTATCTTTGGAACAATACGGCTGCCAAAAATCCCTCGGGCAGCAAGATCGTGCTGGAGCCGGGACCGCTGCAGGAGGCGGGTGGTCTCGCAAATCTGTTATCGAGCCATGCCGATGCGATAGTCGATGAGGCCGCACCCAAACCCGAAGATCGCTTTGCCGTCGAGCGGATGTTTCGCGCACTCACCGATCTGAACGCCGAAGGTTATGCGATCCGGCGCCCGAAGCTTTTCCGCGAACTCGTCGCGCTCACGGAGATCGGCGCCGAGAAGCTCCGCGATATCATCGATGCGTTGCGGCGCGATGGTGTGTCATTCCTCACGCCTTATGCGCGTCAACCGATCACCGAAAACACGACCATCGATATCAGCCACGAAGCGTTGATCCGCTGTTGGCGACGTCTGGCTAATCTGCAGGACGGTTGGCTGCGTCGCGAATTCGACGACGGCTTGATCTGGCGCTCGCTTGTCGTTGAAGCGCAAGGCTTCAAACAGAGCAAACAACGTATTCTGTCGCCGGCGACGACCGAAGAACGCTGGAGCTGGTGGCAACAGCGCAAGCTGAACAGCACCTGGGCCGAACGCTATGGCGGCAATTTTGCGCTGACCCGCGCGCTGATCGACGCTAGCCATAAAAGCGCGCGGCGACGGCGGCTCTCTCGCGCAGCCCTCATCGTGGTTCTCTTGATCACGAGTTGCTCCGGCGTCGCTTACGCAGCGGCGACGAATCGCGTGCGCCTGCAAATGCTGGCCGACCTTTATGTGCGGCGCATGGTGTTGTCGCCGGATCGGGAGAAGGCGCTCAAACCTGCTGAGGAGTTTCAGGACTGCACGCAATGTCCACAGATGGTGATGGTGCCTGCTGGGCATTTAACCATGGGCTCACCCACGACCGATGCAAGCGCGGACAGCGACGAGTTTCCTCAGCATGAGGTGACTTTCGCGACGCCGCTGGCGGTATCCAAATTCGAAGTGACGTTTGCTGATTGGGATACTTGCTACGATCTCGGCGGGTGTCGAATCAGACCGGATGATTTTGGCTGGGGACGTGGCAACCGACCGGTCGTCAATGTCGATTGGTACGACGCTCAGCAATATGTCGCTTGGCTTTCCAAACAGACCGGCAAAACCTATCGGCTCTTGACTGAGGCCGAGTGGGAATATGCCGCGCGCGCTGGCACCGCTACCGCCTATTCTTGGGGCGATGAGGTCAAACCCGGCGGCAAAACCATGGCCAATTGCTTCGACTGCGGCAGTCCCTTTGATGACAAAGAGACTGCGCCTGTTGGCTCATTCCCGCCAAACGCATTTGGGCTCAACGATATGCTCGGCAATGCCTGGGAATGGGTCGAGGATTGCTATCATGATAGCTACGAGCAGGCGCCCGCCGATGGTTCCGCTTGGTCCAATCCGGATTGTAGAGAACGCGTAAGCCGTGGCGGCTCCTGGGGGGACTTGCCGCAGGTGCTGTTGCGAACGGCATTCCGGTTGCGAACGCCTTCCGTCAACCGCTACGGCGGTTTGGGCTTTCGTGTAGCCCGGGTACTGGAGTACTAAGAATCGCCGTGTCTCCTGGCGTTGCCGAATTGGCACAGCACCGCGGATAACGCGCCGTGCACAGCGAATCTTGGCCCAAGCCTCTTCTCAGCTTGGAAAAGAACCTAAAATACTCATTCCGCTTGGATTGCGAGGGGGCTGGCAATCGGGATGCGTGTCGCACGCAAAGCTTTGATTCCGATAGCACCGGTTGGCACGTTTGCCTTCGGCATTCTTGCGGCCATTACTCTAACGCCATCGCGCGCATCGGCGCAGGCGGCAACGATCCAAGCGGGATGCACAAGCTCGCTGGTGGCTCCCTACAATTCCTTCAGCCCGATCATTGGCGGCGTTGTAGGCGCCACGAATTCAATTTCATCCGTCATCAGCACGATGAACACCGCGTTCCAGGCACAAGGCGACGCCTTTGCCGTGGGCCTGGCGAATCCGCAATCCGATCAGATCGCCGGCGGTGTTTGGGGACGGTTGATTGGTGGCCGTGTCGAGAATCATGCGAGCGGTACCTTCAATGGTTCAATCGGTGCGGGGACGGGGAGTCTGACCAGCAACTTTCCTGGAGGGCCTGGGGCGGCGGGTTCGATCGACTGCAAGTCCGACATCCGGCAGGACTATGCCGGCTTTCAGATCGGTCAGGATCTTGCCCAGCTTAATCTCTCCGGCAGCGGCGCGACGCTACATGTCGGTCTCACCGGCGGTTTCGCGCAATCGCGCGATCAGGATCTCAGCGGCTCCGGCTTTAGCGGCGGGTTCCAGGTTCCATTCGCCGGAATCTACGCCGTCTATACCAACGGTAATTTCTTCGCCGATGGGCTGTTGCGCGCCGACTATTATCAGATGAATTTGACTGCGGCGTCCGCAGCATTAGGCAATCAAAATCTCAACGGCTTCGGTCTCACGGAAACGATATCCGCCGGCTATAAGATCGATATCGGCAATAACTGGTTTGTGCAGCCATCGGTCAGCGGGATCCATTCGGATACGAAGATCGATACGCTTTATCTTCCTGGTGGTTTTGGCAACACCAACAATCCGCTCTATCTGCCGCCGGCGACCGTTAATTTCAGCGGCATTCAGAGTTACCTCGGCCGTGCCGGGATCGAGGTCGGTACGACCTTCACAGCAGGTAATGTCGTCTGGGAGCCTTTTGCGACAGCGAGCATCTGGCACGAATTCGCCGGCAACATCACAGCGAGTTATACCGCGCCTGAATTTTTTGACGCCTTTGCTTCGGCACATGCCTTTTTTCCGTGTGTGCCGGGCTCCGCCATCTATCCAAACGGCTGCGGTAACGCAGTCGCAGGCAGTGTGAGTGCGACTCGCGTTGGCACCTTTGGTCAATACAGCCTCGGCGTCTTTGGCGAAATACCCGACACACCCTGGCTTGGCTATTTCCGTTTGGATTACAAAGACGGTGCCAATATCGAAGCGCTGGGGTTCAATGCCGGTGTCCGTTATCAATTCGATCCGACAGAGAAAATTGCTACAGCCAAACGCGCCAAAGCGGCGGCACAAACAACGGCGGATTACGACTGGTCCGGCGTGTATGCCGGAGCATTCACGGGCGCTGCCGCAGGTATAACGCGATGGAATTTTCAGCAGGCCGGGACTTCTGTTAACCCGCGCATTGCCGGAGTCCTTGGCGGCGGCACGCTCGGTTACAACCGGCAATTCGATCGCTGGGTCCTTGGTGTAGAGGCTGATGCGGCTTTGACGAACGCGACCGGCGGGCAGGCGTGTCTGAACAACGTCAATAATTTCAATATCAGCCAGAACTGCAACGACGATATTCACGTGTTGGCAAGCTTCGACGCGAGGCTCGGTTATACTTGGTTTGACCGCTTGCTTGTGTTCACAAAACTAGGCGGTGCCTGGACCGATAATGGGCTCTCGGTGACGTGCAACGGAGACTCGCTGTTCTTCTCGGGTGGCTGCTTTCCGGCGAATAATCCCATCGGTAGCGTACAAACGCTCCATACCAGCGATCCCCGGTTCGGCTACGCCGCCGGTGGTGGTTTTGAATTCGCGCTCAGCGCCGCCTGGTCGGCCAAGCTCGAATACGATTATCTCGATTTTGGTTCGAAGAGCTTGAAGTTCTCCGACGGCACTGTGTTCAGCGTTCGTGAGTATTTCAACGAACTCACTTTCGGGCTGAACTATCACTTCAACGCCGACGCAGCCGAACCCGGCAGGCTGTTCGATAGTGCCAAGCCGGCGAGGTCTATAGCCTCCGCGCAGTCGATCCCATCGTTCAATTGGGCCGGGCTTTACGCCGGCGCCACTGCCGCATATCGCATGGTGGACGCTCAGTGGGACACGGTGTTTATGCAGGTCATCACGCCCTTCGCCGTGGGTTCCACCGTCAACGCTCCGGATCCGAGCACCGATCCCGGAAATTTCCCAAGCGCCGCGCTCCAGGGCGGATTTTATGTCGGTTACGACTGGCAGCTCACCTCGAAGTGGGTGAGTGGCATAGAAGGCGATATGAATTTCGGCAATAGCAACATGGAGCGCGCCGGTATTCCCGGCACCTACGGGAATGGTTCGGCCGCAGCCGGGTTGTTTATCTTGCCTGGCGTTGAGGCAGAGCAGGCGGACAGCGCAGCGGTCAAGCTAGGCTGGGATGCGAGCATCAGAGCGCGGTTAGGCTATCTTACGACACCGAATGTCCTCGTGTATGGCACCGGCGGCGTAGCTTTCCAGGAAATGTCAATGACAGCGGAGTGCAATGGGACGCTGAACTCCTACTGTCGTTTTCTCGCCAGGCCGCAGACTGAAACTATAACCAAGGTGAAGCCCGGGTGGACTATCGGCGGTGGTGTGGAGAGCATCCTGTCTGGGAATTGGACGGGCAAGCTCGAATTCCGCTATGCCGACTTCAATCGCCTCAATTACAGTTTCTTCGGCGGAACCCTCAACGTCGTCGACGTTAGTCTGCACGCGCAGACCTATACCGCCCTTGCCGGCATCGGCTATAAATTCAACGGCAGCGGCAATTTGCTGGCGCCTTAACATCCGCGATTGGATGCATTCGTCATTTAACGCAGGCCATACTCGGATCTCCGTGCGCGTGTCACGGATGAGTCGATATTTTTTCTTCGTCGCCGCGCTCGCACTCGGCGCGTTACTGGTGCAAGCCGATGCGGCTCGGGCCGAACGCCGCGTCGCGCTGGTCGTTGGCAACTCCGCTTACCGCAACGCGCCCGCCTTGCCGCGCGCTCGGATCAACGCGGAGGCGATGGCGGCTATGTTCCGTCAGTCCGGTTTCGATGTGGTCGAGGTGGAGACCGACATCGGCGCCTTGCAGTTCAATAAAGCGCTGGCGAAGTTCGCCGACGAGGCGGGGAACGCTGATATCGCTGTCGCCTATTTCTCCGGGTACGGGCTCGATATCCAGGACGTCAATTATCTGATCCCTGTGGATGCTAAGCTTGCGCGCGCCAGCGATGCGGGCAGCGAGGCAATGTCGCTCGATGCGCTTTCGCAAGCGGTCGATCGCGCGAAGCGCCTGCGTCTTGTCATTTTGGATGCCTCGCATAGCGATCCGTTTTTCTCGCATGCGACATCGGCAGCGCAGGCCTATCGCGATTTGGCCGACCCGGATCCCAAACCCGGCTCATTGATCGCCTATGCCGCGCTTGCCGGTACCGAGAGCGAAGATGGCGCCAGCGACCGCACGTTCTATACGGCGGCACTTCTGCGCAATCTGTTCTCCCCGGGTCTCGATATCCGTCTGGCTTTCGGCCGAGTATTGGTCGATGTGCTCAAAAACACCGATAAGCGGCAAAACCCACTGGTGTATGGAGCGCTTACCGGCGGCAATATCGCGCTCGTTCCGGCGCCGGCCGACCGCCCAGCAATGGATCTTCAAGGCGAGAAGACTGATTACAGCGTCGTCGAGCAGATTGGCTCGGCGCGGGCGTGGGAAGTCTTTCTGGTGCAGCATCCGACGGGCTTTTATTCCGCCGACGCACGTATTCAACTGCGCGCTGCTGCAGCGCAGCCGTCAAGAACTGAGCCCAGTCTCTCGGACGATCAAGTCGCCTGGGACAAGATCAAGAACAGCGGCGACATTGAAGCGTTTCACGATTTCGTCCGCGATTATCCGTCGTCCACGTTCGCTGCCGCCGCACGCGATAGCGCGGGACGGCTCGCTGCACTCGAGCAGCAGGCAAGCGCGCCAGCGACTGCCGTTCCGCCGCCGGATACTTCCGCGCCGCCACCGCCAGAACCGCCCCAAGCGAGCCCGCCTTCAACCGCTAATCCTCCCGTCAATGCCCAGGCCCAGATCGCTGCAGCCCAACGCGAATTGATCCGCCTTGGCTGCTATGCCGGCGCAAGCGACGGCACGCTTAACGCCGCTACAATTGCTGCCTTTAGATCCTATCGCGGCGCCCGCGGACAGGCGTCGACGGACACGGCGGATATCACTGACGACTTGATTGATGAGCTGAAAAGGCAAAGTGCGCCGCTTTGCAAAACCAAGCCGTCCACACCTCCGGTCGCGGAGTTGCCCAAGCCGGTCAGGCCGGCGGCAGCGCCGCGGGACGATCGGCCGGTCGCGCGTGCGCCGAGCGTTCCGCACCCGGAAGGAAGGCCGAGCTCAGGGCCTAAGGTCGGTGTAGGATTTTAGATTGTCGACTGGTTAGCCGTTCTCGAGTGGCTGGGGTCTTACAAGGGTAATAGCCAACTCCTTGCCGTGTTGGAAACTCCACGGTTGCAATTGAACAGTCTGCTCCGCAGATGGCGCTGCGCCGTCTCTCCGAGCCACTCCAATCGTCATGTCCGCGACTGCCACAAGCGGACATAGCTTTTCGTCGCTTCCGTTCTGCCGCCGAGAACGGACGTCGGGTGATGCGTCCTGGTGGTCATTCGATCACTTCTAGCGAGCAAGCGAACTTCCACTGTCATTGAATTTATAGCCGATGCCGCCGAGGACCGTATAGGTCTGCGCATGCACGGCAACGTCCGCGGCGTTGATGGTTCCGGCGAAGAAATTATGATTGAAGTGACCGAAATCGGCATAGTGGAATTCGAGCTTGCCGAACCAATTGCTGGAAAGATTGCTTTCCAAGCCGCCGCCGACGGTCCATCCGGTTTTCACCGTCGATGCGCTTTCGTTCTTCGCCCCGACTGCGCGGCAGAAGGATGCGACGGTAAATGAAAAGGTGTCGCCGCTGCAGGTCGCGGTCATCGACATTTGCTGAAAGGCTGCGCCTCCGGTGCCGTAAACGAGAATGTCCGGCGTTGTTAGGTAACCAAACCGTGCCCTGATGCTGCCGTCCGAGCCGAGCCTGACGGTTGCGGAATCCCCTCCCTCAGCCTCAATGCCGGGTATGAAACCGATTTGGAAATTTGCAGGCGCAGAACCATTGCCGTAGGTGCCGGGAATCCCGCCGCGCTGCATGTGGCTGTCGCCGAAGGCAATGTCGCCCTCGATACCGGTCACCCATTTCGGCGCAATCTGCCAGTCGTAACCTGCGAACAGGCCGCCTTGTGCCGCCGCGCTCGGAAAATTGGCCGGGTTGGTGGTCGGATCGGGAGTGGGCAAACCGGCGAACGCGTAGATTGGTGCGAGAGACGGCAGTGACGTCGTGTTCCACTGCGCATCCGCCATGCGATAGGCGGCGGTTGCGCCTGCATAGGCTCCGGTCCATTTCGCAGGCGAAGACGGCGGTGCGTTGACCAGCGCTATCATCGGCCTGGCGGTGTCGAACAACCTGCCTGGATCTGGATCGTAGGCATTGAAATGATAGTTCAGCCCAAAGGTCAGTTCGTTGAAATATTCCCGAACGCTGAACACCGTGCCGTCGGAAAACTTTAGGCTCTTCGAACCGAAATCAAGATAGTCGTATTCCAGCTTGGCCGACCAGGCGGCGCTGAGCGCAAGTTCGAAACCGGCGCCGGCTGCGACGCCGAAGCGCGGATCGCTGAGATTGAGCGTCTGTATGTTGCCGACCGGATTGTTGGCCGGAAAGCAACCGCCTTGCGAAAAATGCGAGTCGCCATTGCAAGACACCGCGAGCGCATTGTCGGTCCACGCACCGCCGAGTTTGGCGAACACCAGCAAACGGTCGAGCCAGGTGTAACCGAGCCTCGCCCCGGCACTAACGAGCACATGGACGCTGCCGTTGCAGTTCTGCGTGATGTTGAAATTGAGCGCGTTGTTGTCGCAGGCCTGGCCGCCCGAAGCATTGGTGAAGCCCACGTCGGCCTCGACGCCGGCAACCCAACGGTCGAATTGTTTGTTGTAACCGAACGCGCCGCCGCCAACGACACCGGCAATGCGCGGATTGGCCGAAGTGCCGGCTTGCTGAAAATTCCATCGCGTTACACCTGCGGCAGCGCCCGTGAATGCTCCCACATATACGCCGGACCAGTCGTAAGGCGCCGGTTGCGAAGCTTTCCTGGTCCGGTCAGCCGGCGCCAGTTGTTGCGCCGGATCGAACTGGTAGCGCACCCCGGCGTTGAATCCGAGCGCCTCGATATTGACGCCGTCTTTGTAATCGATACGGAAATATCCGAGCCACGGGGTGTCGGAAATTTCGCCGAATACGCCGAGGCTGTATTGCCCATAGGTACCGACGCGGCTCGCGCTGATGCTGCCCGCGACCGCATTGCCACAGCCATTTGGATAAGCCGCCACGCCAGGTCCACAGGGCACAAGCGGATGTTGCAGTGCATTGCCGGAAAAAAATTCGGGCGCGGTGTAGCTTGCGGTGATGTTTCCGGCGAATTCATGCCAGACGCTTGCCGTCGCGAACGGCTCCAAGACCAGATTTCCCGCCGTGAAACTTGTACCGACCTCGATGCCGGCACGGACGAGCCAGCTCTGGATATCGCTGAACGAAACGCTCGTCGGTGGGAGAGCAAGAAGATTGAACGAGTTGCCCCAACCGGCCGGCAACGCCAATGTCTCGACCTTGGTATTCGAATGAATGCCGCTGACCGACGGCTGCAGGAACCAGTTATTGCTGATGTCGATTTTGTAGCCGGCGGAAATGGTCTCGGTGAGACCGAAGCCGTTGAGATTCTGGTTGCCGAGCGCCGCCGAGGCGGCGCTGAGATTCATCTGGTAGTAGTCGGTCCGCAACAATCCGTCGGCAAAGAAATTGCCATTGGCATAGACGGCATAGAGTCCGGCGAACGGCACCTGGAAGCTGCCGTTGAAGCCGGAGCCGCCCAGATCCTGGTCGCGCGTTTGTGCGAAGCCGCCGGTAAGGCCGAGATGCAGCGTCGCGCCGGAGCCGGACAGATTGAGCCGCGCCAGATCCTGTCCGAGTTGGAATCCGGCATAGTCCTGCCGGATGTCGGTCCTGCAGTTGACAATGCCCGTGGCACCCGGACCGTTGGGGAAGCTATTAGCCCCTGTTACCGGGCCGATGGCACCGCTGAATGTGCCCGACGCCTGGTTCTCGACGCGACCGCCGATCATCCGACCCCAGACCCCGCCGGCGAGTTGATCCGCTTTCGCATCCGGCAGACCCGCGGCAAAGGCATCGCCCTGCGCTTGGAACGCGGTGTTCATCGTGCCAATGACGGACGAAATCGAATTCATCGCGCCGACGACGCCGCCGATCACCGGCGTAAAGGAATTATAAGGATCGACCAGTGTGCTGCTGCAGCCCGGCTGGGCTGTCACTGTCACCTGTGCCGCCGCGCGCGTCGGAGCCAAAGCAAGGGCAACAATGATACCCACCGCGAGCGCGCAGACCGGCGCTACCTGCACTCGCTCTTTGCGCACGGCACGCATCCGAACACCAAGCCCCACAACCCATGCGGACAAGCATCATATTTCTTTTTCGGGCCGGGAAGAGGTTCGAGGTGACGTTTCGCTGTGTAAAGCGCGTTATCCGTAGTCCTGTGCCAATTCGGTAACGCCGGTTTCGCAGTGCCTGCAAATTCAGCTTTGACTTCCGCTTCGGGTCATTAGCGAGCACCAATGGTCGTTAAAGCGATGTCTGCTTTGCCCTTGATAGCGACATCGCCAGCCATTACGCCGCGTCCGCTTTGTGTCACTGGCGGTGATGGACCCCTGTTTGATTATCTCGTTGTGCAGCGCGTCTGACCCGCTGTGTAAAAGGACGAGATGTTCCCCGTGGCAATTCGACTTGGCTTCGCGGTGAGCGATCTTGCCGTCGCGCTTTAGGGTAATGAGAGTCGTGTATCCGGTGGTTCCGTCGCGCGCTTGCGCGGCATTATGGGGCCCTTATAAGTCCCCAGTGCCGATCGGTCCTATCCAAGCGATACGGTGCGATCAAAAGTACAACATTGTTGTATTTACCCGTTCAAAACGGGCGGAAATGAGCGGAAACGGCAGAGAATAGAAAGCGCGATGGTTAGTGAAGAAGTCACGGTAAAATCGAAAAAGGCCGATAAAATCGGCTCACGTCGATTTGCCGTGGCACCGATGATGGAGTGGACCGACCGTCACTGCCGGTTCTTCCATCGGCTGCTGACACGCCAAGCGCTCCTTTACACTGAGATGCTGACGACTGGCGCGGTGCTGCATGGCGACCGCAACCGGCTACTGCGTTACGATGCGGCCGAGCATCCGCTGGCGCTGCAGCTCGGTGGCTCTGATCCGCGCGCGCTTGCGGCTTGCGCTCGCATCGGCGCCGATCTCGGCTTCGACGAGATCAATCTCAATGCCGGCTGCCCATCGGATCGTGTGCAGGATGGCCGCTTCGGCGCGTGTCTGATGGCCCAGCCGGCGCTGGTCGGCGAGAGTGTCGCTGCGATGAAAGCTGTGGTGTCGATCCCGGTGACCGTCAAATGCCGCATCGGCATCGACGATCAGGATCCGGAACCGGCGCTAGAAGTTTTCGCGCAAGCCGTCGAGCGTACCGGCGCCGATGCGCTGATCGTTCATGCCCGTAAGGCCTGGCTGAAAGGTTTGTCGCCGAAAGAAAACCGTGACGTGCCGCCGCTCGATTACGATCGCGTGTACCGGCTCAAGCGCGCGCATCCGCAACTCACTATCGTCATCAATGGCGGCATCGGCAGCATCGAAGCAGCACAAACGCATCTTGATCATGTCGATGGCGTGATGATGGGCCGTGCCGCCTATCAGGAGCCGTGGCGGCTTCTTGCCGTCGATCCGATGTTGTTTGGCGAAGAAGCGCGTTTTGGCAACGCCAAAGAGGCAGCGGAAGCGCTTGCGCCCTATATCGCGCGCGAGCTTGAAAACGGCGCGCGCCTTCACAGTATCACCCGGCATTTGCACGGGCTGTTTCATGCCGTCCCCGGCGCGCGCGCATTTCGCCGGCATCTTTCAGGTGCAGCAACGACGCGTGCTGGCGCCGAATATCTTGCCGAAGCGCTTGCACTGCTCGCCGACGCCCCTGTGGACACTGCGCGCCATTTGGCGAATGTTGCCTGAACGGCCGATCTTTCCGGGATAAGTTCAGGCCCATGGTCTTCGGGGTTTCGCTCTACGAGCTGTCGTGGCTCGCGCTCGCTATTGTCATCGGTGGCATCGTCACCGGTCTTTTGGCCGGCCTGTTCGGCATCGGCGGCGGCGCGGTGATCGTGCCGGTGCTTTACGAAGTCTTCCGTGTGCTTGGCGTACCGGAAGAGGTGCGCATGCAGCTTTGCGTCGGCACCTCGCTTGCCATCATCGTGCCGACCACCGTGCGCTCTTATCTCACCCACCGTCAGAAAGGTCTGGTGATCCCGCGCGTAATCAGACTATGGGCGCTGCCGGCGGTGATTGGGGTCGCCTGTGGTTCGCTGATCGCGGCGTTCGCGCCGTCTGCCGTGTTCAAGATCGCCTTTGTGCTGATCGCAGGCTTCATCGCGATAAAATTTTTATTCGCCGGCGACCGCTGGAATCTTGGCACCGATCTGCCGGGGCCGGTGCCGATGACGTTTTACGGTTTCGGCATCGGGCTCGCCGGCTCGCTGATGGGCGTGAGCGGTGGCTCGCTGTCGAATATCGTGCTCACGCTTTACGGCAAAACCCTTCATCAGGCCGTCGCGACCTCATCAGGGCTCGGCGTGCCGATCACTATTGTCGGCACCATCGGTTACGTTCTCGCAGGATTTCCGCATCAGGCATTACTGCCGCCATTCTCGCTCGGCTTTGTCTCGCTGATCGGTTTTGTGGTGATGGCGCCGGTCGCGGCCTTTATCGCGCCCTATGGCGCGCGGCTTGCGCACACGCTGTCGCGGCGTTCGCTCGAAATTACTTTCTCGATCTTTTTGCTTCTGGTATCGGCGCGGTTTCTGGTGAGCCTAGTCTGAGCCAGCGGCGCTTATGGATAGCCCTTTAAGATCAGCCGGTCGCCCGAGACCTGCCAGCTTTGCAGCCGGTTGAGGAAGCTCATGCCGAGAAGGCTCGTCCGCAACTGACCCGGCTGCACCACCAGCGCATCGACCGAACGTTCTTCCAAGCCGCCGATGGCAAGGCGGTCGAGTGTCACCTGCGCGGCGCGAGTGCGGCCGTTGGCGGTGTCGATATTCACTGTGTAGCTCAAGAGATCGAGCGGGAGCCCTGCAGCTTTCGCATCGTCATGGGTGAGTACGACCGAACTCGCACCGGTGTCGAGCACCATCGGCACGCGCGAGCCGTTGATATGGGCGGAAAGATCGAAATCGCCATCACCCGTTCGCGCGACTTCGACGGTACGCCCGTGCGAGATGACGTGGCCGGGAATAAGCTCCGCGGCGACGCGGTCGGCAACGTTATGCAGTTCGTAGCGATAGGTGTAGCCAACCACGAGAACGAGCCCGACGACGACCCACAACAGTGCGGCGAAGACGGCATTGATGAAACGCTCGCGGAATAGCGTCGCGACACCGGCAGCGACGACCACAAGCAGCAGGATCTTATAGACGAGTGAACCGAAATCGTTTGTCGACAGCGGCCCGACCATGCCTTCGCCACGCTGCGCGATGATGATCAGGATCACGATCGCGATGCCGATCAGGACGAGCCATAATAGGCGCTGCCGCACGTCGTTCACCCTTTTTGCGAAACTGCGCCGCCGCCGAGCGCCGAAAGCCGCCTCGGTAACAGCGCGATCACATCGTCACGCTCGCGATCGCTCATGCCGCTCCAGCGCGCAATTTCATCGATTGTTCTGCCGCAGCCGATGCACAAACCTGCCACCGGATGCACCACACAGACATTGATGCAGGGCGTAACCATGCTGGCTTCTTTGCGGCGGGCTCGGATAGCGGATTTCTGCACTTTCGGGCGCTTTCGGGCTCGAATCGCGGGCACCATAGACGCGGGGCAGGGGAAGGCAATGGCCGTGCGGAAGCTTAGCTGCCGGCGCCAAAGAACGCGCGTTTGGCGCGGTTCGACGCATCGTCGGACATTGACGATGCGGACGAATAGCCAGCCGAGGAGTCGCCGCCGCGCGGCTGCAAGGGCGGAGCGCCTTCGGCGATAGGCGCGAGCGCCGACATCACCCGTTCCGGCGGGAAGGTGACGATCACTTCGGTGCCGATGCGGAGCTTCGACTTCAGGGTGAAGGTACCGCCGTGCAGATCGATCAGGTTCTTGGCGATCGGCAGGCCGAGGCCCGCGCCTTGTTCGGCGGATTTGATCGAGTTCGAGCCCTGGCCGAACGATGCCAGCACCACCGGGATTTCCTCTTCGGGGATGCCGGGGCCGGTGTCTTTCACGCTCATATACTGGCCACCGGATGCGGTCCAACCGACCTTGAGCCATATCTCGCCGCCTTGCGGCGTGAACTTGATCGCGTTCGACAGAAGGTTGAGGCAGATTTGCCGTACCGCGCGTTCGTCAGCCCAGAGCCGCGGCAGATCGGGCTCGAACATCTCGTGGATCGTGATGCCGCGATTGCCGGCGCGCAGCTTTAAGAGATGGTGGCAATCCTCGACGACGCGGTTGAGCGACACCGCTTCTTCGTTGAGCTCGTAGCGGCCGGCCTCGATGCGCGACAGATCGAGGATTTCATTGATGAGATTGAGAAGATGTACGCCGGAGCTATGAATGTCGGCAGCATAATCCTTATACATCGGCACTGCATGCGCACCGAAAATCTCGCCTTTCATGACTTCAGAGAAGCCGAGGATGGCGTTGAGCGGCGTACGCAGCTCGTGACTCATCTGCGCTAGGAAGCGCGACTTGGCGATGTTGGCGGTCTCGGCGCGGCGGCGCGCTTCGTCCGACACCGATTTCGATTGTTCGAGTTCACCGATCAAGGCGTCCTTCTCGGCACGAGCCTCGAGAGTCGCAAGCGTGGTCGAATAGAGCCGATAGGCGAGCAGCGAGAAATAGCCCTCGGCGGTGAGCGACATCACCGCGAGGATATAATCGTGCAGCGTGCCTTTGACGGCGAAGTCGAGCGCAATCGCGATGGTGACCGGGAGCGTCAGCGCGAACACGGCGACCGGCAGGCTTGACGCCAGCATGCTCGAGATCGCCACCACCAGCAGCATGACGAACAGCATGAAGGTCGATGCCTGATCGTCGATGCCGATCGGATCGATCAGGATGAAAGTCCAGGCCATGCCGAAAAACAGATCCAGCATGATGAAGCGTATGCGCCAGGAGCGAAGCTCCTTGGTCGACGGCGGCTCCTCGAGGAAGCGCCGGCACATGCGGATGATGACGAGATGGATGGTCAGCGCGCCTGCGGTCCACACACCCGAGGTGAGGGCGCCAGTCCACAACCCCGATAACAGGCCGATGGTGACGACGAGGAGGAGGATAACGGGCGATGCCGAAATCCGGTTCTGCGCGAATTGGCGCAGCAATTCATAATCGAACACGGGCCGCGTGCCGCTGGTCGAGGTCAAGCGGTCGCGCGCCTCGCGCACATGCTGCGTTGCCATCCGCCGATTCGTGGATGGGGCAGCGGCTGCCGAGGCGAGCTCGTGCGTGTCGCTGATGGTGTTAGGCATTATTGTCCGAAGCGCCGCGCTGATTTAGGGAATCAAAGTGGCGTAAAATCCTTAAGACGAGGCTTAAGCGCGGCAGCTTGTCGCAAGTTTTCGTTTACGAATGTGGCGGTTCGAAACTGGCCGCCGCCGCTGCTGGCGGCCGACAAATGGCCGCGATAAGCTTCAGTTCTCAAAGGGATAGGGAGGGAAGCCGATGAAACTCTATGATGGGGGCCGCGCGCCTAATCCGCGCCGGGTGCGGGTCTTCCTCGCCGAGAAAGGCATCACCGTCCCGACCGAGCAGGTCGATCTCGGCGGCTTGCAGCAAAAGTCGGACGCTTACACGGCCGTTAATCCGATGCAGCGGGTGCCGGCCCTGGTCCTCGATGATGGCACGGTGATCGCGGAATCCATCGCCATTTGCCGGTATTTCGAGGGGCTTCACCCCAATCCGGCGCTATTCGGCAGCGGTGCGCTGGAAACTGCGCTGGTTGAAATGTGGAATCGGCGGGTGGAGCTGCATCTTATGCTGCCGGTCTCGTTCGTCTTCCGGCATCTGCATCCGGCGATGGCGCAGATGGAGGTGCCGCAAGTGGCCGATTGGGGCGAGGCCAACAAGCCGCGCGTACTTGCGTTCCTGCAATTCCTCGACGGCGAATTGAAGAACCGCGAATTTATCGCAGGCAAGAATTATAGCGTCGCCGATATCACCGCGATGATCGCGGTTGATTTTATGCGCGTCACCAAGCTTGCGGCGCCAGAAACATTGACCAGCCTTAAGCGCTGGCACGATCAGGTAACCGCGCGGCCAAGCGCCAAAGCTTAAGACTTTTTGGTTGAATCAGCGCTGCGCGATCTGCGACGACGCCAGTGCGTGGATCACGCCGTAGCCATCTGCTGAATTTGCGCTGTTGGGCGTGAGGCTGAAGAACAGAAGGCCGCACAAACCGACGGCGAAATAGAGTCCGGCGCAAGTCCAAAGGCCGAATTGCGGGATAGTGGGCATTGTCGTCGTTCCTTTGTGCGCCGCCGCATGCGCCTCTGTGCGATGCCGCATGCTTAAACGTGCGGAAACCGCACACGTTCCGAATTTATGTCGACGAAAATGACGAATTGGTTCACTTGCGCGACCCATTTGTCGGTACCGCAAGCAGCCGCGGAACGATTGCACTACGGACGTATTAAGCCATTGCACTAAAGGCTTTGGCACCAAGGCTTTGGGGGCAGGGGCTTAGTCTTCCACCGGAGGAATTATGGATAAGAAAATCGTCGGCCTTCTTGGAGCGGCCGCCGCATTGACGACAATGACTGCCGCCGCGCAAGCTTCGCCTGCGCAAACGACTGAGCCCGCGACCGTGACGAGTTATAGCGACCTTCTCAATCCGGTCGCGAATGCCGGATCGCTCTTGCAGGCCGATAACGCGCGGCGTTCGGCCGAGCAGAACACGCAGGTGGCGCAAATCTCGGTGTCGATCGGTCATCGGCATCATCACCATCATGTTGTTGTTGTCCGGCATCATCACCATCACCACCACTATCATCACCACCATCATCATTACTGATAGTGTGACAGACATATCGGGGATGCCATCCGGCGTCCCCGATATATTTTTGTCTGCAGCCGATCTTCTCGATGGCTGATTTTCTCGGACTACGGCGCGCGGTCGCGGCCTTTCGCGGCACGCAGAAGATGGCGATAAGTGCCGTCGAATTCGGTCGCGGTGTTTGAAATCCAGGTCGAATCCTTGGCCAATGTCGGCCGGCTGTCGTGAATACGCCGATTACGCATCTCGCGTTCGGCCGACTCCTCCTCGTCCATAGCAGTCAAAGTAAAATCGGCGGTCACCGGCAACACCAGGATCTGCAGCATGGGTTCGCCTGGTCGGAAAATGCAGGAGCCGCCTTCGACCGGCGATTTGAAAACGATGAAGGACATCATCGGCCACCATTCGGTGCGCAGAAGCGCGGGGACCGCGATCGGCACTGTGCCGGTGATGTCGGTGTAGAAGCGCGGATGCGGCTCGGTGCGTACCGCCCAATCTTTGCCGACTTTCAGATCGAGCAGGAGCTGATAGGTAAAATAGTGATGGCCGAAACTGCGAAACGGCGGCCACATGACGTTGTCTTCGGGTGGTGGGCCGAAATCGCCGTCGAACACTAAAGCGCCATCGCGTTTGGTCACGCAGAGCTCATTGTCATAAGGGTAGAAAATCTCGATGCCGTATTGTGCGCCCTCGGTGAATGGCGCGCAGTGCCAGGCATATTCGTGCGAGCCGTCGGTGCGCGGCTCGGGCTTACCCGCCCAGCCCGGCATTTCAAGCTTGGTGCGCCGTGGCGCGAGCCCCGGATTGACCAAGCGGAATTTGACCTCGTGCGGTTTGCCCTCGTGCATGAACGTTTCCCAATGAATTGCTGCCGATGGGGCCAAAGGAATAAACGCAAGGAGAGACCAAGTCCCAAGCCCAAGCTGAAAATCCGGTGCGTCGCAAAGAGTTCCCGCGAGCAGTCCTTTGCGCCACATCCGCCGCGCCAATCGGTCGCTTGTTTTTCACCCTGCGAAAACTGATACGATACAGGCGGAAGTCGCCGGAAATGTCCGGTTGTAAACGAAAATTCGGGGAGGAATAACGTGGTCTTTGCGCGCGCTTTGCTCGGCGCCATTATTGGCTCGGTGCTCATCACTGGAGCGGCGCAGGCCGCCGACACTTACCCATCGCGGCCGATCAAGGTCATAAGCCCGTTTCCGGCCGGCAGCGCCTCCGACACGGTCGGCCGCGTCGTTGTCGATGCGCTGGGTCCGATTCTCGGCCAAGCGATGGTGGTCGAAGCGAGGCCGGGAGCCGGCGGTATTGTCGGCTTTGCCGATGTTGCCAAGGCCGATCCTGACGGTTACACGCTGGTGACGAGCTCGACATCGATGGGCACCGGGCAGGTGCTGCATAAAAATCTGCCTTACGATCCCATCAAGGATTTCGAGCCGGTAACGATGTTCGGCGTACAGCCGAACGTGCTGGTGACCTCGACACAAAACGGTTTCAAGACAGTGGCTGATCTCGTCGCAGCCGCGAAGGCGAAGCCCGGCACCGTGACCTTCGCTTCGGCCGGTGTTGGCTCGTCGTCGCACATGGCCGGCGAAAAACTTCGGCTCGCTGCAAAGATCGACGTCCGTCACGTGCCGTTCCGCGATGTCGGTCTGACCGAAGTGATGGCCGGACGCATCGACTTTTATTTTATTCCGCTCGCGGCGGCAGCGTCCGCGCTCAGCAGTGGCAAGCTTACCGTGCTTGCGGTGAGTTCGCCGAAACGTGCCGCGCTGTTGCCGGATGTGCCGTCGATTGTCGAAGCCGGCTATCCCGATGCGGTGTTCAGCTTCTGGCTCGGTCTGTCTGCGCCGGCCGGCACGCCGCGCGCTATCGTCGACAAGCTCCACGATGCAACGGAAAAGGCGCTGAAGGATCCGGCGCTGCGGGAGAGGCTCGCCAAGCTCGGCGTCGAAGCGCAGACGATGAGTACCGATGCCTTCACCAAATTCGTCAAAGACGACGTGGCTTCGACCATCGCGCTCGCCAAAGAGGCGCATATCGAGCCGGTGGATTGAAATTTTTCCTCCCCCCGCGGAAGCGGGGGAGAGGGACCATGCGAAGCATGGTGGAGGGGGCGTCTGGCTCGTCGCTCCACTTTCGTCGCAGAAAAATCGTTTAAGCCCGCGCCCCTTCCGCCGCGCTGCGCGCGGTCCCCTTCCCCGCTATCGCGGGGCAGGAAAACTTCAGCGATTCAACAACGCAATCAAACTCGACGTATCCCAGCGCTTGCCGCCCATCGTCTGGACCTGGGCGTAGAACTGATCGACCAATGCCGACACCGGCAGCTTGGCGCCGTTGCGGCGCGCTTCGTCGAGACAGATGTTGAGGTCTTTGCGCATCCAGTCGACCGCGAAGCCGAAGTCGAATTTGCCCGCGGTCATGGTCTTGTAGCGGTTCTCCATCTGCCAGGATTGCGCCGCGCCCTTGGAGATGGTGGCGATCAGCTTTTCGATATCGAGGCCGGCTTTCATCGCAAAGTGCAGTCCCTCGGCGAGCCCTTGCACGAGACCGGCGATACAAATCTGATTGACCATTTTGGCGAGCTGTCCGGAACCGGGAGCGCCCATCAGATTGCAAGCCCGCGCGTAAGCCGCGATGACTTTCTCGGCTTTGGCAAAGGGCGCCTCGTCGCCGCCGCACATCACCGTCAATGCGCCATTTTCGGCGCCGGCCTGGCCGCCCGACACTGGCGCATCGACGAAATCAAAGCCGTGCTTCTTGGCCTCGGCATGAAGTTCGCGCGCGATTTCAGCCGACGCCGTGGTGTGATCGACCACAATGGCGCCTTGCCGCATGCCGGCGAAGATGCCGTCCTTGCCGAGCATCACTTCGCGTAAGTCATTGTCGTTGCCGACACAGGCCATGACGAAGTCTTGGCCCTCGGCCGCCTGTTTCGGGATCGGCGCGCTTTTGCCGCCATGCTGGCCTACCCATTGCGCGGCTTTAGCCGCGGTACGGTTGTAGACGGTGACTTCGTGACCGCCTTTCGCCTTGAGGTGCCCGGCCATCGGGTAACCCATCACGCCCAGTCCGATGAATGCGACCTTTGCCATCGTTTCCTCCGTTTTTTGCAAAGCGGTGATGGCCTGCCGGGCCGTATCGCGTCAACCGGGCAAGAACCCAAACAGGAACGGAAACGAGCAGCGATTGACCGGCCCGGCGATGGGTCTATGTAAGACCCATGCCAGACCTGAAGGAAAAAGTGCTGATCGCGCTCGCCGATGTTTCGGCGCCCGATGGCACGCCGCTCACCCAGACCGGGAAACTGTCCGAGATCGTCGCCAATGACGGCAAGGTGTTCTTCTCGATCACGACGAGCGCCGATCAGGTCAAGCAATGGGAAAATGCGCGCGGGCGCGCTGAGGCCGCCGTGCGCGCGATCCAGGGCGTAACCTCGGTAATGGTGGCGCTGACCGCGGAACGTGCGGGCGGTGGAGGCGGAGCTGCACCGCCACGCGCGCCGCAGCAGCCAGCAGCAGGAGCGGGGCATAGCCACGGTCCCGGCCACAGCCATGGGCAAGCACCCGGTCCGCGCGCCGGTGGGCAGTCGGCACCTTCGCCAGCCGGCATTCCCGGCGTCGCCGCGATCATCGCGGTTGCGTCCGGCAAAGGCGGCGTTGGCAAATCGACAACCGCGGTCAATCTGGCGCTGGGGTTGCGCGACCTCGGGCTGAAAGTCGGCATCCTCGACGCCGATATTTACGGCCCATCGCTGCCGAAGCTTCTCGCCATCCGCGAGAAGCCGGAGACCGCCGGCGGCACGCGTTTGAAGCCGATCGAACGCTACCGCATGCCGATAATGTCGATCGGTTTTCTGATCGAAGAAGAAACGCCGATGATCTGGCGCGGCCCGATGGTGATGTCGGCGCTGACGCAAATGCTGCGCGAAGTCGAATGGGGTGAGCTCGATGTTCTGGTCGTCGACATGCCGCCCGGCACCGGCGACGCGCAGCTCACCATGGCGCAGCAGGTGCCGCTCAAAGGCGCGGTGATCGTATCGACGCCGCAAGATCTCGCGCTGATCGACGCGCGGCGCGGCATCGCCATGTTCCGCCGCGTCAACGTGCCGATCCTCGGTATAGTCGAGAACATGTCGACTTTCATCTGCCCGCATTGCGGCACGCGTTCGGATATTTTCGGCCATGGCGGCGCACGGCATGAAGCCGAACGGCTCAACGTGCCGTTCCTCGGCGAAATTCCGCTCGACATGACGATCCGCGAAAATTCTGACGCCGGACGTCCTGTTGTCGCGAGTGCGCCCGATGGTCCGCACGCCAAGAATTATCGCGAGGTTGCCGCGCGCGTGCGCGATGCACTCGCAGGCGCAAGTCGCCCGGCGCCGAAAATCGTCATCGAGGCGTAAGCTAACGTCCCGCTATTTCAACGACGACGAGATACTCGAGAAGGTGTTGCTGAGCTGCGTCCCGAGATTTTGCACGACCGTGATGATCGCGACCGAAATTCCGGCGGCGATCAGTCCGTATTCGATCGCTGTCGCGCCGCTCGTGTCGCGCAGAAAATTCCGAAATGAACCTGCCCATGATCGGCCCCATTCTAGGGCTGCCCTTAAGGATCAAATTACACATTATTAAATTGTGGGATTGTTAATGGCTCACGGGCGCCCTTTTCGCGAGCGTCTGACCCCTTCCGACGCGGCCGGCGCCGCTCCGCCCGATGAATTCTCGTTGCAAAAGCCGCCACGGGTACCGGCCACGGCCGCGAGGCATTCTTGCGAAGTCGCATAATTGCAATGCGTATTGCCTTCGTCGGTGACGATGCACCACGCTCCTTCTCCGGCCAAAGCGTGGGCGGCCGGTGCGTGCGGTATAAGCGCCAAAGCCGCAAGTGCGACCGTCAAAACTATCTCCCGCAAAATTATCGCCCGCCAGTTGATTTTCGCCACGCACTGCTCTCCTTCGTTCGCCGCCGCATGAAAGAACACCACGGCGAGCGATTTTACTCATCCGCGATTTCACCTATGCACGGCCCGCACAACAGATAGGGGAGGAACTGCGGCGCAACTCACACAAAGCGAACGCCGATCCGGTGCTCCTCGCGCCAGATCACTTGGCATGTCCGAAACACATTGTCCGGTTTGATGACTAGCCGGAATTCATCCGGGATTGCACCCGGATGCCCGATCTCGAGACAGGCGCCAGTCTTCGAGGTGTTGCGGATAAGGCAATCGAAGCTGCCGGCGACCCCCGCGGAAATAGTGCCGGTCTTTAGAGTGCGTATCCGCTGATCGTGTCGTGACTCGTCCATTGCTGCGCCAAAGACCAAGCAAGACGAAACCGGTGGCTTCGGTCAAAAGCCCGGTGTTCGGAAGTCGACACCGGAATCGCTGCCTTTGTTCCCTAGATGCCGACTTAAAACTCTTTGCGTGTATAAAAAGTGAAACGCGATCAACAGGGGAATTGGCTCCGCGGCATGCATAAGTCCCGAGGTGAGGGGAGTGCGGTGTCGGCGCGGACTTATAGGGAGGCCTGCCAACCGATGAGGCGGCCTACTTTTCCGGCTTCGGATGCAGCGTGCTCTTCTCGAGATCCAAGCCGGCGATGAATGCGGCCAAGTGCTCGATCATGGGTTTGTCATTTATTCCGTTCGCCAGCCGCTGGTAACGCGCGATTTTAACGTCGATCGCCTCGCAACGCTCGCACATACGGAGCCGCCATTTCCACGCAGGCGGGAGCGCAGGGTCTCTCTCAGTCACCGACGCCTGGGGCAGAGCCGCTGCCAGTGATGGAAATCAACCTAACCTGGCCAAGGTTCGTTCCAAACGCAAAGCGGCGGCTGATTTAGCGGATGCACGCTCACCTTGTCTGATGTCTACCTGGCAGACACAGGGAATTGCGAAACGTCGAAAGTGGGGCGGCCGGATTCGATCTGACCGGCCGCCACCAGCCATGTCTCAGCCATCTGCAGGAAAATCGCGCGTTCGCGCGCCGATTTGGCGGTTTTAGCCCAGCCCATACATTCGTCTGCAAACGTCCGAAATTCTTCGGCCGATTCCACAATCCGCTCCCACACGCCCCGATTTTTCGGCTTAACGCTGTGGGCGAGCCCTTGTTCCAACTAAGCATGCGGTAAAGATGAAAGAGGCCGCCAACTGAGGCGGCCTAGGACGAGCGATGATATTTCGCTGCATCGGAGAGACGACACTTACGCATCAGCGTCGCCCCATCGCGCGGCCATTCGTCGTTCACTCGACTAAATATCCTTTAAGGGCACCGTTTCGCATCCGATCGCTGCAAGCGACGCCAGAAAGAAATGAGCAGGTAACGTAGCCCTCGCCAGTTTGTTCGCGATGCTCGCTTTCGTTTCGTCGAAGCCGTGCTTTCTGAGTTTGAGAGCCAAGTCCTCATAGGTCATGTTGGCCCGTTTCAGTTCGGCTTTTAGATGCCGCGCTGTTCGATGTGCCCAATCGGTCTCTTTGGTAGGCCACGCCATGCGATCCTCGCATATCGGAAATGAATAAAAGTTATCATATACGATAATTTATTATTGACAAGCATTGGCATTTGCGCTGGTTGTGTATCTATTTGGGGCTGTCTTTAAGCGGAGTCATCAAACTAAAACCGGCCAGTGACCGGCCAGCACCGAAAGATGAGCTCCGAATAAAAAAGGCCGCCAACCGAGGCGGCCTAAAGAACGTCGGGAAGAGATCGCCGATTAGTGGATTGCGTACAGAATCAACGTCGCAACAACGCCCATCAGGGCAATCTCCCAATAGGGAAGCCTGATCCCGGCCACGCTGGTTTTCTTCCGAAGCAAATCCATGGTTCGCCTACGTTCCCGTGATCCCGAGGGAGCAAGCAGCATAAATCTCAGGTCCTACTGAAAGATGACACTCTTTCAAAAAAGTGCGACCGACTCGACTGAATGAAAGAGGCCGCCAACCGGGGCGGCCTCTCACCACGCGCTAGTTTCCCGCTCCCCAAAGCGAGATCAGCGCAAGCAAACTGATGCCGAGGCCGATCGAGACCAGGGCGGTCATAAGGAGAAGCCGCGCCAGCCGATCGGACCGATTTTCCTGCAAAGGCATCGCGGCTCCACATCCGGCGATGCACAATAGGTGCGCGGGCGTTTGCGCCGCTACTGTCAGAAATATCAGCAAATGTCGGCAGTATAATCTTAGAAAGGCCACCTCAGCTGGTGGCTTCAATCATGCTTCTCGTATTGCGATCTTCATAAGCTTGTCAGGGTCTCGCTCAGATTCGAACTGACGTTTCGGGGACGTACCCCCCGCGTCCTTACCGCTAGACGATCCCCGCGCGCACAAAGAAAAACGCCTCATCCGCCTGCAAGCGGGTGGGGCGTTTTGTTTTGTATCCAAATGTGTTCGGCCATAATGATCCGAGCGATGCGTTTGTGCTTACCGACGACTTTCATTCGGCTGGCCGTATTAGCGGAGCAAAGCGTATTCCCATTTCTGAATTGAAGGTCGGCAGCTTCCATCGCGTTGAAAGCCGAAGATTACAAGTCAACGAATCAACGGTCCGCTATCAGAAGCAACTTGCTTATCTCGCCAGCATGATCTGAAAATGAAAGAGGCCGCCAACGGGGGCGGCCTTACTTAATCCTGCGGCTCTAGATGGAGGATCGCTTTCTGGTCCACCAAGTCAGCAATTAGATGCTTTGCGGCATCATTCGCTTGCTGATCGCTGACACCGCGAGCTAGCCGCTGATATTGGGCAATTTTGGCGTCAATCTCTTTGCACCGATAACACATGCACATCCCGCTGAGGCGGGAGCGCTATCGCGTCTCTCAGTCACCGATGCCAGTAACTCTGTCGGCGATAAGGCCCAACGTATCGCATTGCGTACTGTTCCGTACAGAGTTTGTGCGGAACCCACATCCGCGATCTGCATTATCCGCCCGTTACAGGCATTGCTACTTCTGCGCCCTCGATCATCCCCCCGATGATCGGGGGCTTTTTTCGGTGGCTGATGCCTTTAGCAACACTTTCCGATTCCTACCGTTCCGGCGCGACAAAGTTGGGCAGGATCACGCTCACCACGCTGGGCCGCGACGATGATGCGGCTGGCGACGGTCTCATAAATGCCGGGAGATCGTCCCGCGAGTTCCTGAGCCGCTAGGTCGAATGCTTTGCCCATAAGACTGGTCATTTCATCATCAAATGAGCCGTACTCTGGCCGGAGAAACGGAACAATTGACGCCATTTTGCCTCACATGCTACGCGGCCCCGTAACCGAGTCGGCCATTCCCGCGCAAATCATAGAAGCATTCTAAACAACGGCGGCTCTGACTGTTAGTCGGAAATTGATCCTCCCGAACGAAGCGGGAAACAACAAACAACAATTCCCGGCGGCCTATTTCAAAAGGGACCAACCCGCTGACTCAAAAGGGGCCAGGGGGGATGGAAAGGGGCCAGGACCCATTTTTCTGTGAGAACATATTGCGAACAGAGAACATATCATGTACAGTGCCTGATATCGGAATTGGAGAGGTCGCCGCCTAGCCACCCACAAGGCGATGACGGGTCAATCGGGTCAGGCAATCGGCCATTGGGGCTCTAAAGGGGCGAGCGGGAAGCTTCCGTGTCCTCCGAATCCCGGCCATAAGGAGCACGACAAATGAGTGCAGGTTCAGCGCTTCGTCTCGTCGAAGGATCGTCCATGGACAAATCGAAAGCCCTTGATGCCGCGCTGTCGCAGATCGAGCGCAGCTTCGGCAAGGGCTCGATCATGCGGCTCGGCAAGAACGACAAGTCGATGGAGATCGACACCGTCTCCACCGGCTCGCTCGGGCTTGACATCGCGCTCGGCATCGGCGGCCTGCCGCGCGGCCGGGTGGTCGAAATCTACGGCCCGGAATCCTCCGGCAAAACCACGCTCGCGCTGCATTGCCTCGCCGAAGCGCAAAAGAAAGGCGGCATCTGCGCCTTCATCGACGCCGAACACGCGCTCGATCCGATCTATGCGCGCAAGCTCGGCGTCATGGTCGACGACCTTCTGATCTCGCAGCCCGACGCCGGCGAGCAGGCGCTGGAAATCGCCGATACGCTGGTGCGCTCCGGCGCCGTCGACGTTCTGGTCATCGATTCGGTCGCGGCGCTGGTGCCGCGCGCTGAACTCGAGGGCGAGATGGGCGACAGCCAGCCCGGCCTGCAGGCGCGCCTGATGAGCCAGGCGCTACGCAAGCTCACCGCCTCGATCAACCGCTCCAATACGATGGTGATCTTCATCAATCAGATCCGCATGAAGATCGGCGTCATGTACGGCTCGCCGGAAACCACGACCGGCGGCCATGCGCTGAAATTCTATGCCTCGGTCCGGCTCGATATCCGCCGCATCGGCGCAATCAAGGAGCGCGACGAGGTGGTCGGCAATCAGACCCGCGTCAAAGTGGTGAAGAACAAGCTGGCGCCGCCGTTCAAGCAGGTCGAATTCGACATCATGTATGGCGAAGGCGTGTCCAAGGTTGGCGAATTGATCGATCTTGGCGTCAAAGCCGGCGTGGTCGAAAAATCAGGCTCTTGGTTCTCGTATGACAGCCAGCGCATCGGCCAGGGCCGCGAGACTGCCAAGACGTTCCTCAAGGCCAATCCGGACATCGCCGCAACGATCGAAGCAGCGATCCGGCAGAATTCCGGCCTGATCGCTGAGAAAATCCTCGCCGGCGAGAAGGAAGATGGTGACGATGACGACGCGGCTGAGGGCTGAAGAAGTCTAGTAAGCGTAGCGTGCGCCGCGTAAGCCCTCTCCCTTTTCGGGAGAGGGTGGCCAGCGGCCGAAAACGCTAACCAGTACGCCAAGCCGCACGCGAACGCTCAAAAACAAAGCCGCCCATCCTTTTCGGATGGACGGCTTTTCTCTTTTATCTGTTGTTACGCGATTGCGCGCTTAGGCGCCGCGGCGTTCCGCGGTCCAGGACCCCGAGCAGGCACCGCCGGCCCAATGGCCACCGCCCTCATTACCAGTGAGGAAGCCGGTGCCCGAGGCGCTCTTTCCGCCAGCGGCGACCGTCACCGTGATCGCGCCAGTCGGCTTCACTGCGCCGGTAATGGTGAAGACGGTATCGCCGGCATTGGCGAGATGGCCGGCTGAAATGCGTACCGGATAGCGATAGCCCGGATCGCAATCGCCTTTTTCGGTATGGACCAACACGCTCCACATGCCGTCATAGCTCGGGCCAGCGAAACTTGTCGTCGCGCCGAGAACTGTAGCGGTTGCGAACAGTGCGCCAAGAGCGCGACGGCCCAGTCGATTCAAAGCGGTCATGGCTTGCGTCCCTGATATTACGGCGGATTTCCCGCTCGTGATCTGTTCAGGCGGAGTGAACTCCCGCCCTCACTGTCTTCGTCGTTGCGAGGTATGAAACGGTTCTAAAAGCAAAAGGTTCAAATCGCGTTGATGTGAACCTCTAAACTGCCTTGAATCGGCCGCGCCGTGGCCTCACGCGCTAAGAAACTGCGGTTTCACGCGCGCGAAAGGCCCGAAGCCTCAATGCGCGGCAAACAAAATGCCCGCGTTTTTAATTGCTTTTAGACGCCGGCATTACCGGATGTCGGTCGGTGCGGACGCGGGAACAGGGGCGGGCACCGCCACAGATACGGTTGGCGCTGCAGGCGCCGTCGCCGGAGCATCCGACATTACCAGCCGATAACCGACGCCGAGTTCGGTCAGCAGGATGCGAGGCTGAGTCGGGTCGGCCTCGATCTTGCGGCGGAGCTTGCGCACGAAAATGCGCAGATAATGGGTGTCGTCGATGTGGTCGTTACCCCAGACCTCGCGCAGCAGGAATTGATGGGTGACGACATTGCCGGAATGCTGCGCCAGGATTTGTAACAGCCGGTATTCTTTCGGAGTGAGCGTGACGCGCTGCTCGTTGATGAAGACCGCACGCGCGGCGAAGTCGATCGATAGTGGACCGAATTTCACCACCGGCTCGCCGCGCGAGGCGCGGAGCTGCCGCCGCATCGCCGAATGCGCGCGCGCCAACAGCTCGGCCATGCCGAAAGGCTTGACGACATAGTCGTCGGCGCCGAGTTCAAGGAGACGCACCTTTTCCGCCTCATTGGCCCGCACCGACAGCACGATCAGCGGCACTGTCGACCAGGACCGCAGCCGTCCCAGCACTTCGCTGCCGTCCATATCCGGCAGGCCAAGATCGAGGATGACGAGATCGGAGGGCTTAAGCGTCGCGCATTTGAGCGCCTCGGCGCCGGTCTCGGCCTCCTGGACGGTGAAGCCATCGAGTTCGAAGCCCGTGCGCAGAAAGCGGCGGATCTGCACTTCGTCGTCGACGACAAGAACGGAAGAGGGGATTTCATTCATCGATGGAAGCCTCCAAAGGAGCCGCTTCGGCCGGCAGCGGCAGATGGATCGACACGGTCGTGCCGCGGCCGATCCCTTCGCTTTCGATCTCAACCTTGCCGCCATTGGCAGAGATGAAAGCATTGGCGACCCACAGTCCGAGGCCGGAGCCGGATGTGGTTGCAGCGAGGCGCGGACCGCGAAAGAAGCGACCGCCGACCTGGCTCTTTTCTTCGACAGACAAGCCCGCACCGCTGTCGTGCACCGACAGAACTACGCTCTCGCCATTGGAACGGGCGGCGATGCGAATGGGCGCGCCGTCCGGCGAATATTTCGCGGCATTGTCGATGATCTGCATCAGCGCCTGCTCGACCTGGGTTGGATCGGCGCGCACGATCGGAAGGTTGGAATCGAGATCGAGCGTGACGGGATGGCCGGCTAGCCGCCGCTTGCGATGCTCGACCGCCGCATTGACGATATCGACCGGCTCGATCCACTGCAATTTCGGCCGCACCTGCTGGCTGGAAATCGTCGTCGCGTCGAGCAGATTTTGGATGTCGTTGTTGAGCCGCTCGGCCTCGTCGCGAACCACGCCGGTGAGCGAATGCAGCCGCTCGTCGGCCGCAAGCGCCGGTGCATTGTGCAGGATCGTTGCCGCGCCAAGGATCGAAGCGAGCGGCGTGCGCAATTCATGGCTGACAGAGCCGATCAGCGCTTCGCGCAGAACTTCGCTTTCGGAGCGCATCTTGGCTTCGTTGAGCGCGCGCGCGATGTCGAGCCGCTCGAGCGTTGCGGATGCGTCCGCGAGCGCATCGTCGATACGCTGGCGCATGCCGGCAAGCGCATCTCCCGAGACGCTGCCGAGATCGACCGCGACGATGCCGAAGGCCGGCGTCTTCGGCGAGACGCGGCGAATGAGCCAGGTATTGCCATTGACGTCGATGATGGTGCGTTCGTCGCCGCCGTCGCGTTCGGCCTTGGCGACTTCGGCGCGCAATTGCTCCGGGGTTCCGGCAGCGGCGCCGCTGCCGTCATTGCCGGCGCCGAGCAGAATAACTTTGCGCTGCACCAGGCTGGCGAGATAGCTCTGAATTGCGACGAAAATCTCCGATGCGTTTGGGGCGACTGCGAGCCGCCGCGAGAACGCGTAGAGGTCGCTCATCTCCTGTTCGCGCTTGCGCGCGATCGTGGTGTGCTGCTTCGCTTGGTTGGCGAGATGCGACACGAACACCGCCACGACCATGAACAATACGAGATTGAGCGCTTCCTGCGGCGAAGCCACCTGAAAGCTGTAAAGCTGGGCGAAATAGACGTAGCCGGAGAGAAGGACGCCGGCGACCGCTGCGGTTAGCGCGGCAATGACGCCGAACTGGTAGCTGACGATCATCACCGGCACGAGATAAAGGACGGCGCCGCGAAGGATGCCGAGGTAGTTGCGGAGGATCATCGCCACCGCGGTCGTGAGCCCAACCAACAGCAGCGCAACGGCCATGCCGCGCAATTGCCGCCACAAACCGGCGAACCGCGGACTGACGCCCGCGTCCGCCGTTGGCTCGGCAAGGGGACGGAAACCCGTCGACAATTCTGCGCTCGATTGCACCCGAAACCCGTCCAGAAACAATGTGCTGATTCAGGTGGTGAACATAGGCCCGGGTGGTCACCCAGGCCATCTTTTTCACATGCTAAAGGGCGCAGATCAGCACGGTGCCGAACACATTTCCGTAATCAGCTCCATCATTAACCATGCTTAATTTATTTGGAATTTATGCCGGCTGCCGCGCCGTCCGGGAATTCCGTTTTTGGTGCGTCTTCAATATCCTGCCGCAATTATCTGATCTAAAAGAATCATCGTTATCTGTGGCGGGAAGGCTTCCCATCTTCACCTTCCCCCTGTGGATTTAAACCCCCGGTGACTTCCCCGCCGGGGGTTTTCTTTTGTCCGCGATGCTGCTGCTATTTTTCGCGCAAGATTATCGGCATGCGCGGTAGCTCTTTCAGAAAGCCGCGGCCGACATCTAGTCGACTTGTTCTTTAGTGGTCGCTGCGATTGTCTCGCTGCGTGTCGTCGACAGCCGGCTCGCCGTAGCTGGCACCCTGCTCGTCGTAGCCGTGACGGCTCGAATAGAACACCAACGCCATCAAGCCGCAGCCGACGATCAGAGAAAAGACGATGCCAAGTCCCATGTAGAAATAGCCGAAGTCCGGCACCTCGACATCCGGCGTGGTGAGCCAGGTTCGCGCGGCAAGCCATATCGATGCTGCAAGGATGGCGAGCAGCGACAACACGAGTGCACCGGTGCCAAGGAGGCGGCGGGTGTTTTGCGGTTTATCGGTCAGCGGCTCCATACAGTTTAAGATAGTGCGACCAGCGCATGAGCGCCAGCCGCCGACGTCCACCGTAGCGGCTTCCCTATTTCGTCATCGCGGTATTGAGATTGGCGTCGATTTTATCGAGGAAGCCCGTCGTGGTGAGCCACTTCTGATCGGGGCCGACCAGTAGTGCCAGATCCTTGGTCATAAATCCTGACTCGACCGTATCGACGGTGACCTTTTCCAAAGTGCTGGCAAATTTCGCGAGTTCGGGATTGTTGTCGAGCTTGGCGCGATGGGTCAGCCCGCGTGTCCAGGCGAAGATCGACGCGATGGAATTGGTCGATGTCTCCTTGCCCTTCTCGTGCTCGCGATAATGGCGCGTCACCGTGCCGTGCGCGGCTTCGGCTTCGACAATCTTGCCGTCCGGCGTGGTCAGCACCGAGGTCATCAGGCCGAGTGAACCGTAGCCTTGCGCGACCGTGTCCGACTGCACATCGCCGTCATAGTTCTTGCAGGCCCACACATAACCGCCGGACCATTTCAGCGATGCCGCGACCATATCGTCGATGAGGCGGTGTTCGTAGGTGATCTTCTTCTCAGCGAACTTGTCTTTGAACTCGGCGTCGAAGATCTCCTGGAAGATATCCTTGAAGCGGCCGTCGTAGACTTTGATGATGGTGTTCTTGGTTGACAGATAGAGCGGGTAGCCGCGATTGAGCGCGTAGTTCATCGAGGCGCGGGCGAAATCCCGGATCGAATTGTCGAGATTGTACATCGACATCGCGATACCGGCGCCGGGGAACTGGAAGACTTCGCGTTTGATTTCGTTGCCGTCGTCGCCGACAAAAGTCAGATAGAGCTTGCCCTTGCCGGGGACCTTGAAATCCGTCGCGCGATATTGGTCGCCGTAAGCGTGGCGGCCGATGATGATCGGCTTGGTCCAGCCCGGCACCAGCCGCGGTACGTTCTTGCAGATGATCGGCTCGCGGAAAATCACGCCGCCAAGGATGTTGCGGATTGTGCCGTTCGGCGACCGGTACATTTCGTGGAGATTGAATTCCTTCACGCGGCCTTCGTCCGGCGTGATGGTGGCGCATTTGACTGCGACGCCGACCTTCTTGGTCGCTTCGGCGGCATCGATGGTGACCTGGTCGCGTGTCGCGTCGCGATGCTCCATCCCGAGGTCGAAATACATCAGGTCGATGTCGAGATAGGGGTGGATCAGCTTGTCCTTAATGTATTTCCAGATGATCCGGGTCATCTCGTCGCCGTCCATCTCGACGATAGGGTTGGTGACCTTGATTTTCGCCATAGAGTTTTGATCCCCAAAGCTTTGTTCCGACGGAGCGCGATCGGTTGCAAGTTCGGATTGGTAGTGATCAGGCGCGCGCTCGGAAGACGCCACCCCGGCAATTACGACGATAGCATCGACTGTGTCGCCGCAGAAGTGCGGCGTTGCCGGTTCAAATGAAAACCCGCCCGATGGGGTTGTCATCGAGCGGGTTCATGTTTCGGAAACAGCCGCCGCCGGCGGTCCGCGCGTCAGAGCGTGGCAAGCGCCGCGTTCAGCGTTGCGCTCGGCCGCATTGCGGCCGACGCCTTGGCGGAATCAGGCAAGTAATAACCGCCGATGTCCACCGGCTTGCCTTGCGCACCGATCAATTCGCCGTTGATCTTTGTCTCATTTTTAGCCAGCGCTTCGGCCAGCGGTTTGAAGCGAGCCTGTAGCTCCGCATCCTTGGTTTGCGCAGCCAGAGCCTCCGCCCAGTAAAGGGCGAGGTAGAAATGGCTGCCGCGATTGTCAATTTCGCCGACCTTGCGGGCGGGAGAGCGGTTGAACTCGAGAATCTTGCCGATGGCCGTATCGAGTGTCTCGGCGAGAACCTGCGCCTTGGCGTTCTTATATGTCTGCGCCAGATGTTCGAGTGAAGCGCCCAGCGCAAGAAACTCCCCAAGCGAATCCCAGCGCAGATAGTCCTCTTGCTGGAACTGCTCGACATGCTTCGGCGCCGATCCGCCGGCACCGGTCTCGAACAGGCCGCCGCCCGCCAACAGCGGAACGATCGACAGCATCTTGGCCGACGTGCCGAGCTCCATGATCGGAAACAGATCGGTCAGATAGTCGCGCAGAACGTTGCCGGTGACGGAGATCGTGTCTTGCCCTTTGCGGATTCGATCGATTGAAAACTTAATCGCTTCGACCGGTGCCAGAATGCGGATGTCGAGCCCGGCCGTGTCCTGATCCTTCAGGTATTTCTCGACTTTGGCGATTACCTGGGCGTCATGCGCGCGATTCTTGTCGAGCCAGAATACCGCAGGCGTATTGCTCAGGCGCGCGCGGCGCACCCCGAGCTTGACCCAGTCCTGAATCGGGGCGTCTTTGAGCTGGCACATGCGGAAAATGTCGCCGGTCTCGACCGGACGTTCGAGCAGCACATTGCCGTCATCAGCGACGACGCGAACCGTTCCGTTCGTGGAGACTTCGAACGTCTTGTCGTGCGAGCCGTATTCCTCGGCTTGCTGCGCCATCAGCCCGACATTCGGAACCGACCCCATGGTCTTGGGATCGAAGGCACCGTGGGTCTTACAGTCATCGATGACTGCCTGATACAGCCGCGCATAGGAGCGGTCAGGGATCGCGGCGAGCGCATCATGCAGCTTGCCGTCGGGGCCCCACATACGGCCGGACTCACGGATCATCGCCGGCATCGTCGCGTCGATGATGAAGTCGCTGGGCACATGCAGCCCGGTGATCCCCTTGTCGGAATTGGCCATGGCGAGGGCCGGCCGTTTTGCGTATTCGGCGGCAATGTCGTCCTTGATCGCCTTCTTCTCGGCCTCCGGAAGCGTCTCGATCTTGGTCAGGAGATCACCGAAACCGTTGTTGAGGTTGACGCCAAGTTTTTTGAGCGTCGCGGCGTGTTTTTCGATCACATCGGAGAAGAACGCAGACACGGCGTGGCCGAAAATGATGGGATCGGCGATCTTCATCATCGTCGCCTTCACATGCAGCGAGAACAGCACGCCTTCCTTCTTTGCGGCTTCGATCTCGTCGGCGAAGAAGGCGCGTAGCGCCTTGCGGCTCAGCACCGCGGCGTCGATGATCTCCCCGGCCCGAAGTGGCGTCTTCGCTTTGAGCACCGTGACATTGCCGTCAGCGCCAACGAGCTCGATGCGGACGTTGGTCGCAGCCGCGACCGTGGTTGAGATTTCCGAGCCGTAGTAATCGCCGCTCGCCATATAGGCCACGTGCGATTTGGAGTTCGCACTCCATGCGCCCATCTTGTGCGGATTGTTGCGGGCGTATTGCTTGACGGCGCCGGCGGCGCGGCGATCGGAATTGCCTTCGCGCAGTACCGGATTGACGACGCTGCCGAACACCTTGCCGTAGCGGGACTTGATGTCTTTCTCGGCATCTGTCGTCGGATTGTCGGGATAATCGGGAACGGCGTAGCCCTTACCCTGCAACTCTTTGATCGCGGCCTTGAGCTGCGGAATCGAGGCTGAGATGTTTGGCAGCTTCATGATATTGGCTTCGGGCTTCAACGTGAGTTGGCCAAGTTCGGTGAGCTCGTCGTTGATCCGTTGCGCAGGCGTAAGCTTCTCAGGAAAGGTTGCGATGATGCGGCCGGCGAGCGAAATGTCCTTCAACGTCACCGACACGCCTGCGGCGCCCACAAAGGCTTCGACGATCGGCAGCAGGGAAAACGTCGCGAGCGCCGGGGCTTCATCGACTTTGGTCCACATGATTTCGAGATCTGACATGCTTGCACCTCTGGCGGCCACGGCGGAATGGTTCTGTCCGCAAGCCCTTAAAACGAATTCGGCGCGCGCCCTATAGCATCCGCACTCCGTTGGTCAAAGCTTCGTCAACAGGGGCGCAGCCACGCATCTCGATGGTGCTGGCGGGACCGCCGGGAAATGCCTAAAATCGCGTGTGGCTGGGGCGCGTAACAACTCCCCGTTATAAGGTTTTCCGTCGTGTTACCGGTTGCCGCGGCTCTGCGGCACCGCGTTCTTTCGTCTGCCTTTGGAGCCTCCGACCGGTCCGATGAGTGACGCGATCGTCCCCCAAGAGCTAGTGCACGCACTCGGACCGGACGTCTCCCAAGAGACCGGAAGGTCCGCGCATGTCGTTTTCACCGGCAAGCGCCGCGACTTTTTCCGGCTCGTGCGCCGCGGCGCCATGCTCGAATTGGTGACCGCCGGCTTTTATCGCTTCTGGCTCGCGACCGGCATGCGCCGCGCCTTATGGTCGGGAACATCGGTCGATGGCGATCCGGCCGAATATACCGGCACCGCCAAAGAGCTTTTGATTGGCTTTCTGTTTGCGCTCGCAATTCTGGCACCGATTTATCTGGTCTATTTTCTGATCGGTATCGAAGCCGAGCGGGTCAAGGCTTTTGCCAGCTTTCCGCTGGTTCTTTTCTTCTACGCTTTCGGCCAGTTCGCTATCTTTCGTGCGCGGCGCTATCGCGCGACACGCACGGTGTGGCGTGGTGTACGCTTCTGGATGTCGGGCTCCGGCTGGGCCTATGCGTGGCGCGCCTTTTGGTGGAGCCTTTTTGCGCTTCTGACTTTGGGCTTGGCGCTGCCGTGGCGGGAAAGTGCGCTTGAGCGCTACAAGATGCGGCATCTGCATTACGGCGATCTGCAAGCGCGGTTTGACGGCACCGGCCGGGATTTGTTCAAGCAGGGCATCTGGCTGTGGCTGGGACTGATTGTCGCCATCGCATTCTTTCTTTCTATTTTTTTCCTCCCATCACGCTTGATCCTTTTTAAGCGCAGCGCGGCGGTAGTGCTTGCGCTGTCCTTCGTCATCGCGCTTCCGTTCGTCTATTCCATTTATAAAGCCATCGTCTGGCGATGGTGGATCAACGGCATTCACATCGGCGAGGTATGGTTCAAATCGGATTTGGACCCCGCCGATCTGATGGGCGTTTATTGGGCAACGATCGGATGGGGTTCTTTGCTTGTTATCGCGGATGGCGTCGCGATCGGATCGTTCATGACCGTAGTGATGATCCCGCTCCTGACCGGCGGCCATGCGAATGCCGCCGGCTTCGCGCAAGCTTTTCGTGAACACCCTTATCTTTTGATCGGCGCAAACGTACTGAATTACCTCGTTCTTGGACTATGTGCCGGCATCATCTCGCGCGTCTATCTGCTCCGCGAAGTATGGGAGCGCGTCGTGACGTCAGCCACCGCGCACAACCTCGAATGCGCCGACAATGTGCAAGCGCGCGGCGATCTGGCGAGCGCTTTAGGCGAGGGCTTTGCCGATGGTCTCGACGTTGCCGGATTCTAGCGGCACGAGCGGCGCAGATTCTGCGCGCAACGTTGGTTCGCCAGAAGTAGCGGGCTTGCCGGAAATAGCTGTCGGCGGCGCAACGGCCCGGCCGGCGATCTATTTCGACGGAACGAGCAGCCGCCGGCACATCGTCACGCTTCATTTCGGTTCGGATCTCGAAATCGTCGAAGACGGCGCCGCCACCGTCTCGTGGCGCTACGATGAATTGCGTTCCGCCGACGGCGGGCCGGACATGCTCCGGCTCAAATGTGTATCCGCTCTGCCGCTGGCGCGGCTCGAAGTGTTCGATCCTGCGGCGCGGGAGCAAATCAGCGCCCATGCGCGGTTTCTCGATGTCGAGCATGGGACGGGTCACACTGGACGTATCGTCGCGTGGTCGCTGGCGGCCGCCATATCGATCGTCGCGATTGTTCTGTTCGGTCTGCCGCTGGTTGCTGAGCGGCTCGTGCCGCTTATTCCGCTCTCGTTCGAACAGCGTCTTGGCGGTATGGCCGACAATCAGGTGCGCGCCATCTTCGGTGGAAAGGCGTGCACCGACGAGGAAGGGGATGCGGCTTTTGCCAAGCTCGTCGAGACCCTACGCCGCGCGGGCCATCTCGACATGCCGCTGCAAACCACCATCCTTGCCTCTCCAGTGCCAAATGCCTTCGCGTTGCCTGGCGGCCGTATCTATTTGCTCAATGGGCTTTTGCAGAAGGCCGAAAGTCCCGACGAAATCGCCGGCGTCATCGCGCATGAAATGGGACATGTCAGCCACCGCGATCAGACACGGATGATGATTCAGAACGGCGGCACGTCATTCCTGGTCGGGCTTTTGTTCGGCGACGTCACTGGCTCGACGGCCGTGATTTTTACCGCGCGCAGCCTATTGCAGGCCTCTTATTCGCGCGACGCCGAAGCGCATGCCGATGCATTTGCTATCGATACCATGCATGCGCTCGGCCGTTCACCGAAGCCGATGGGTGAACTCCTGTTCCGCATCACTGGCGCCGAGAGCGGACACGCCCTCGGTATCTTGGCGAGTCATCCCTTGACCGAAGAGCGGCGCGAACTGATGCGGCGCGAAGATCGTCCCGATACAGGACCGGATATTCTTTCGGCGTCGGAATGGCAGGCACTCAAGAATGTATGTCATGCGACGAGCGTGAAATAGCACCGCCTGTTATCGCGGGGACCTCGACGAACACCGTGCCGCCGTGCATTAGGACGGCATGCCAGGAGCCGGCACCGATAAAACCAAACGCTGGGTCGAGCAGCCCGGACCAGTCGTCGTCCTGGTCGAGCCGCAACTCGGCGAAAATATCGGCGCTGCGGCGCGTGCCATGGCCAATTTCGGCCTGTCGCAGCTTCGCCTCGTTCGTCCACGCCAAGCCTGGCCGAATGAAAAGGCACGGATAATGGCGGTCGGCGCCGATCGCATCTTGGAGCGCGCGCAGCTTTACGACGACCTGCCGGCTGCGATTGCGGACTGCACCTTTGTGGTCGCGACGACCGCACGTGCCCATGACCAGGCAAAGCTGGTGCTTGGGCCTGCCGAAGCAGCCGCAGAAATGGGTGCGCGTATCGCTGCCGGCGGCATCGCCGCCATTATCTTCGGCCGCGAGCGCAACGGACTTGAGAACGACGAAGTCGCACTTGCCGATCGCATTGTCACGCTGCCGGTTAATCCTGCTTTTGCTTCGCTCAATCTCGCGCAGGCGATCGTGATCGTTGCCTATGAGTGGTTCAAGCATTCGAGCGGCGGTAAGCTTCCGTTCGCCACCCCGGATAAATCCGCGCCGGCGCCGAAGCAACAATTACTGGCGTTCTTCGCTTCGCTCGAGCGCGAGTTGGAAAAAGCCGAGTTCTTTCGTCCGCCGGACAAGCGCGACACCATGCAGATCAATCTGCGCAATATCATTACCCGCATGCAGCCGTCGCACCAGGACATCCAGACGCTGCATGGCGTGATTATGGCGATTGCCGAAGGCCGTAAAGGTCCGGCGCGCGGCGGTATCCTCGACGGTGAGGAAGCGGAGTTATTGCGCACGCTGCTCGATGAGCACGGTGCCGGCCGCGTGCCGAAGGAGCGCGGTCCGGTGCGCGGACTGGCGCGACTTCTCCGCCGCAATCCGACCGATACTGAGCGGGCCTTATGGGAAGCCCTGACCAACGATCGCCGCTTTGCCGGCCGGGGCTTCAAGCGACAGACACCAATCGGCCAGAACATTTTCGACTTTGTGTCGTTTCCGTTGCGGCTGGTGATCGAACTCGTGCCGCCGGACGAAAGCGCGGTGGCGACCAGGGCGCGTGAGCACAAGCGCGCCTGGCTCAAGGAGCACGATTACACGCTTCTGGAAATTCCCACGGGCGACATCGAGGCCAGCATGGCCGATGCGATTACGCGCATCGGCGAGACGGTCGACCGGCTGCAAGGCCCGGCTTAGGCGCGGGCGTTCAGCCTTTGAGTGTCTTCAGCGCAGCATCTGCGCCGGCGCGCATGAAATTCAGATCGCTGCTGACGGCTAAGAATTTCACACCGCGCTTGGCGAGCGCGGCAGCGCGTTCCGCCGAGTGGCAATAAGCGCCGGGGATTTTCTTGGCCTTCTGTGCGCCGGCAATCATGGTGTCGAGATGGCCATCGACCTCTTTCGACGACGGATCGACCGACGCGCCGTTGGACAGCGCGATCGACAGATCCGACGGGCCGAGGAAGAAGCCGTCGATGCCCGGCGTGTTGATGATCGCTTCGAAATTCGCAAGCGCGGTGCGGGTCTCGATCATGGCGAGCGTGATAATGTGATCGTTCGCCTCGCGCAGATAAACCGACATGTCGGAAACACCGCCAAGCGTCATGGCGCGATGCGGTCCCCAACTCCGCTCGCCGAGCGGCGGAAACTTGGCCGCGGCGGCAAAAGCCTTGGCATCGGCTGCGGTGTTGATCATCGGCGCGATAATGCCTTCGGCGCCGAAATCGAGCGCGCGGCTGACCAAAGCGAAATCGCCGAGCGGAACGCGCACGATAGGTGCGCCACCGCCTTGGCGGATCGCAGCGACGCCGGCGAGGATTCCGGCCACATCCCAAAGGCCGTGTTGGCCTTCGACGGTGACGGCAGGAAATCCGTCACGTGCCAGCATCTCGGCAAGGATCGGATAGGGCAGGCCGCACCAGCCGGAAAAGACGGTCTCACCGGCGTGCAGGCGGTGGGCTAGCGTGAAGGCGGAAATAGCCATCGAAAATTCCTCCCAAACGATGAAATTTTTATCGAATGCAGTGCGGCCTATCGGCCGGCTTTGATGTCCGCGACGGCCCGCACCATCAATTCGGTCATGGTGCGCTCGATCTGGTGATCGGATTGCGCCACGCCTTTGGCGTCAAAATCCTTGCGAAGCTTTTGCATGATGTCGCTGTCGCCGGAGCCTTCGACCTCAGCCATAACGACCGCCAGCGCGTAACTTTCGGCTTCGGCGTCGTTCAATCCGAGTTTTTCCGCAGCCCACAGGCCGAGCAGTTTGTTGCGGCGCGCTGTCGCTTTGAATTTGAGTTCCTCGTCTTGCGCGAACTGATGCTCGAACGCATCCTCGCGCTTGTCGAACGTTGTCATGGTATCGCCTTTAATGCGGGGAACATTGCAAATCACATGCGGCCTTGCATATCGAGGCTAGGGCGTCAAGACAACCGGTTTGAGAGCTTCACTTCGTCGTTGCGATTGTGGTCACACAGGTCTATGCCGATTGTACTACGCGTCACCTTCGGCTAGTTTTTGTGACGCGAACGGGCCGCAGCGTTGAGTCGCGTAGTTGAAGCTGCAACGGGTGAATTGCGTGCCCTTTTCCGCCGCCGCGGACCTCAAAACTGTCAATGGAGCCACGGCAACCTTATGGATTTCTCAAAGCCCCGGTACACTCCGATGAGCCGCCGTCGCCGAATTTATGAAGGCAAGGCGAAGATCCTTTATGAAGGACCTGAGCCAGGAACGTTGATCCAACACTTCAAGGACGACGCCACCGCCTTCAACGCCAAAAAACACGACGTCATCGAAGGCAAGGGCGTGCTGAACAATCGTATTTCGGAATACGTGTTCCAGCACCTCAACGATATCGGCGTGCCGACGCATTTCATCCGCCGCCTGAACATGCGTGAGCAGTTGATCCGCGAAGTCGAGATCATTCCGCTGGAAGTGGTGGTGCGCAATATTGCCGCCGGTTCGCTGTCGCAGCGGCTCGGTATCGAGGAAGGCACGCAGCTGCCGCGCTCGATTATCGAGTTCTATTATAAGAACGACCAGCTCAACGACCCGATGGTCTCGGAAGAGCACATCACCGCGTTCGGCTGGGCCACGCCGCAAGAGATCGACGACATCATGTCGCTTGCGATCCGCGTCAACGACTTCCTCTCCGGGCTTTTCCTCGGCGTCGGTATCCGTCTGGTCGACTTCAAGATGGAGACCGGGCGGCTCTGGGAAAACGATCTGATGCGGATCGTCGTTGCCGACGAGATTTCTCCGGATTCCTGCCGGCTGTGGGATATCAAGTCGAACGAGAAGCTCGACAAGGACCGCTTCCGCCGGGATCTCGGTGGCCTGCTCGAAGCCTATACCGAAGTCGCCAAGCGGCTCGGCATCATGAACGAGGGCGAGCGGCCGCAAGGCACGGGCCCGATCCTAGTCAAAGGCTAATCGGCGAGCCTGTCTTCCCGAACCCTTTCATCCTCAGTTTTCAGCCACTTCAAGCCCCGCACCATGTTGCGGGGCTTGCGATTCATACCTATTGAATGGCTATGAAAGCGCGCGTCACCGTCACGCTCAAATCCGGCATTCTCGACCCACAGGGCAAGGCCATCGAAGGCGCCTTGAAGTCGCTTGGCGTCGGCGGTGTCGCGAGCGTGCGTCAGGGCAAGGTGTTCGATATCGAGATCGAAGGCGTCGATCGCACCGGCGCCGAGACCGCCCTCAAAGCGGCGGCGGAAAAGCTTCTCGCCAATACCGTAATCGAAAATTATCGCATTGAGGTCAGCGGATGATCGGCTCGGCGCTCCGCGCACTGCCGGTGATGGTGGCGCTTGCGGGCGTCGGCGGTGACCGGTTGTCGCTCGATGTGCCGCACACCGCTATTCAGCCGCATTGGGTCGAGGTCCAATGGCCGTTTCCAATCGACCAATGGGGCACCGGGCGCGCCTTTCGCTGCGGCGTTGATGCCTGCGGCATGACGGTGACGCTTTATCTGCGGCCGAAGATCGGCTTCTGCAATTGCGCCAAGGGCGTCTATGACGATGCCGAACTCGACCGCGTTGGGGATATGGCCTTGCTCGGCCCACAATTTTCCGGCGTCAGCGACGGCCGCGACGTTACGGTCGGCTGGATGAAGGGGCGAAGCCGCGTATTCTCGGTCAGCGGCGCCTATCAGGCGCCGGCCGCGGCGGCAGCGATTGCGTTCAACGATAAATGCGACGTCGTTGTTGCGACGGTCACCGCGGATGCCGATTTATCACGAGCCTCGCGCCAAGCGTTGCAGTTTCTCAACAGCGACGTTGTGCTGCACTGGGCGCGTGCCGAACTCGGCTCCAGCGGGAGCTGACGGATGAAGGCGGCTGACGCATAAAGGTTTAAGCATGAAATCGGCCGTCCTGGTTTTTCCTGGCATCAATCGCGAGCGCGACATGGCGCGCGCGTTACGGCTTGTCTCCGGGCGTGACCCCGCGATGGTGTGGCATGCGGAGACGGCACTGCCGGATGGTACTGATCTCGTTGTCATTCCTGGCGGCTTCTCTTACGGAGACTATCTGCGCTGCGGCGCAATCGCGGCGCGGGCGCCGATTATGGATGCAGTACGGCGCTTTGCCGCCAAAGGCGGGCTGGTGCTTGCCGTCTGCAACGGCTTTCAGATCGCTTGCGAGGCAGGCCTCCTTCCCGGCGTACTGATGCGCAACGCGCAGCTTCGCTTCATCTGCCGTGACGTCTATCTGCGGGTCGAGCGCTCCGACAACGCCTTCACCCGCGGTTACAATGCTGGCCAGGTGATCCGCGTGCCGGTGGCGCATGGCGAAGGCAATTACATCGCCGACGGCGAAACGATTGCTCGGCTCGAAGGCGAGGGCAGAGTGCTGTTCCGCTATTCATCGCCCGACGGCATGATCGATCCCAATTGGAATCATAACGGCGCCATCAATGCCATCGCCGGCGTTATCGGCGAGCGCGGCAATGTACTCGGCATGATGCCGCATCCAGAGAACCACGTCGAAGCGGCCATCGGGCCGACCGACGGCCGCGGCCTGTTCGCGGGGTTGGTGGATCATTTCAAGCTTGCGGCATGAACGCGCCAAGTGCATCCGCGCCTCGTGAATGCTCGATGGCGAATGCTTAAATTAAGGCGTGGATGGCCGGACCAGGTGCGGCCCCAATAGATGAATTTCTAGTCCTAGAACACTACAACGGTCCCTGTGATTTCCAACGAACCCGCCATTACGCCCGAACTGATCGCCCAACACGGGCTCAAGCCGGATGAATACGAACGCTTGGTCAAGCTGATCGGCCGCGTGCCGAGCTACACCGAGCTCGGCATTTTCTCGGCGATGTGGAACGAGCACTGCTCGTACAAATCCTCGAAAATGCATCTGCGCACACTGCCAACCAAGGCGCCCTGGGTGATCCAGGGGCCGGGCGAGAATGCCGGCGTCATCGACATCGGCGATGGGCTTGCCGTCGTGTTCAAGATGGAGAGCCACAATCACCCGAGTTACATCGAGCCCTATCAGGGCGCGACGACTGGCGTCGGTGGCATTTTGCGCGATGTCTTCACCATGGGCGCGCGGCCGATCGCCTGCCTGAACGCGCTGTCATTCGGCGATCCTAAACATCCAAAGACGCGGGCGCTGGTCGGGGGCGTCGTCGCCGGCATCGGCGGCTATGGCAATTCGTTTGGCGTGCCGACTGTCGGCGGCGAGGTTCGTTTCGACCGCCGCTACGACGGCAATATCCTGGTCAACGCCATGGCGGTCGGCATCGCTGAGGCCGACAAGATTTTCTATTCGGCAGCCTCCGGCATCGGCATGCCCATTGTTTATCTCGGCTCGAAGACAGGCCGTGACGGCATCCATGGCGCGACTATGGCCTCGGCCGAGTTTGGCGCCGATGCCGAAGAGAAGCGTCCGACGGTGCAGGTCGGCGATCCGTTCTCGGAAAAGCTTCTGCTCGAAGCCTGCCTTGAGATCATGGCCAAAGGCTGTGTCATCGCCATCCAGGACATGGGCGCGGCGGGACTAACCTGTTCGGCCGTCGAGATGGGTGCCAAAGGCGATCTCGGTGTCACGCTCGATCTCGATAGCGTACCGTGCCGGGAGACCGGCATGAGCGCCTACGAGATGATGCTGTCGGAGAGCCAGGAGCGCATGCTTATGGTGCTCAAGCCGGAAAAAGAAAAAGAGGCCGAAGCGATCTTCCGCAAATGGGGCCTCGATTTCGCAGTCGTCGGCGAGACGACGCCGACCAAGCGCTTTGTCGTGCGCCATGGCGGCGCGGTGAAGGCGGATCTGCCGATCAAGGAGCTTGGCGACGAAGCGCCGGTTTACGATCGTCCGTCTGCGGCCGGTGGCAAAGCGAAAATCGTGCAGGCCGCCGACGTCATCCCGCCACTGCCGGTAGCCGATGCTTTGGAAAAACTCATCGGCTCGCCCGACCTGTGTTCGCGGCGCTGGGTTTGGGAGCAATACGATCACGTCATTCTGGGCAACACGGTGCAGCGTCCCGGTGGCGATGCGGCAGTGGTGCGGATCAATGATGGGCCGAAGGCGCTTGCCATGACGTCCGACGTGACGCCGCGCTATTGCGAGGCCGATCCGTTCGAAGGCGGCAAGCAGGCCGTCGCCGAGGCGTGGCGCAATCTCAGCGCGGTCGGTGCGCGGCCGCTTGCGGTCACGGACAATCTCAATTTCGGCAATCCCGAACGTCCGGAAATCATGGGCCAACTTATCGGCTGCGTGCGCGGCATCGGCGACGCCTGCCGCGCGCTCGACTTCCCGGTCGTCTCGGGCAATGTCTCGCTGTATAACGAGACGAACGGGCGGGCGATCCTGCCGACGCCGACCATCGGCGCTGTCGGCGTGCTCGACGACTTCTCAAAATCGATGACGCTTGCCTTCAAGGGCGAAGGTGAAGCGATCGTGTTGATCGGCGAGAGCAAAGGTTGGCTCGGTCAGTCGGTTTATTTGCGCGATGTCTGCGGCCGCGAAGAAGGTGCGCCGCCGCCGGTCGATCTTGCCAGCGAACGCCGCAACGGCGATTTCGTAAGGCAATTGGTCAAGGACGGCCTCGTCACCGCGGCGCATGACCTATCCGACGGCGGCCTTTTGGTCGCGCTTGCCGAAATGGCGATGGCGTCCGGCATCGGCGCGGTCGTTGAGAACCAGTCCGGCATCGCGGATCATGCGTTTTGGTTTGGAGAGGATCAGGCGCGTTATGTCGTGACCGCGAAGAGCGCGGAAGCAATCGCGCAACGCGCCAAGGCGGTGGGTGTGCCGATCACGCGGCTCGGCGCCACCGGTGGCCGCGTTCTCGCCGTTGCCGAACAGCGCCCGCTGCTGGTGCGCGAACTCAAAGATCGCTTCGAAGCCTGGCTGCCGGCCTATATGGCGGCCAAGTCGTAAGGTACTCGCGTTCTGGAACGCTTACTGCGTAACCGGCGCCAGCGCTTTGTAGCATTCGGGCGACAATTGCGGCCCGTGTGCGGCCAAGCATGAAAGAATGCGTTCGCCTCCGGGGTCTGTGCCGGCGCAAAGCGTTTGCGCGTCCATTCGGCAAATCGCGACGATCATGACGGCACGCCGCGGCAGCCTTGGACGCGGCGGACCGAGTGGCGGGAATCCAGGCGCAGCCGCCGGTGCTGCTGCGACGGGAGGCTCTCCAGCCGAGGCGGGAGTTGTGCCGCCGTCGATTGCGGCGATGGCGCTTCGGCACGGGCCTGAGAGTTGAGCTTTGTTGCGCTTGAGGCATTGCAGAGCTTCGGCGCCGCCAGGCGTGACACCCGAACAACGCGCCATGAAATCCGAGCGGCAAGCTGCACGGATAGTGTTTGTCTGCGCGGCACTCGGCTTCGTTGCGGGCGTGGCTGGTGCCGCCGCGGCTGCCGAGGGCTTGGCAGGCTTTGGAGCGACTGCTGCCGGCGGCGGTGCGGCCGCGGGGACAGACACTGCCGGTGCGGGTGCCGGCTCTGCGGCGGCGGGAGCAGGGCTGATAGCGCTCACCGCGCTCTTGCAGGCGCCGGAAAGCTTACTCTCGTTGCGTTTGAGGCATTCCAGGGCTTCCTTGCCGCCCGGCGTCACGCCCGAACAGTTCGCGATGAAGTCGGAGCGGCAATTCGATCGAATAGCGCTCACTTGCTCGGGCGAAGGCTGCTGGGCCTGCGCCGATGCAAGCCCGAGCAGGATCAGGACGCCTGCGGCAAGCGGTGTGCTGCTGACCCGCTGCCTTATGAGCGGCAGAATGTCCCGTGCGGTTGCCATGATTGCCCCTCAAAGCCGGACATAAATCGCAGCGCAGATTGCACTGGAAGGCAGTTCCCTGACCAGTATCCACGTTGCCACTGGACCCGTGGCCTTTCAGGGTTTTCTACCAGGGACTGTTCTGATAAGCCGCTTAAGTCGGGCGAAGCGGATGGAGGTCGATGCCATGGCCATGGCGGCAAACGACATCGAGAGAATGATCCGGGCGAGCATCCCCGATGCCACGGTGACAATCCAGGACCTTGCCGGGGACGGCGACCACTACAAAGCGACCGTTATCGCCGAGTCCTTCCGCGGCAAATCCCGCGTCCAGCAGCACAAGATCGTCTATGACGCGCTGAAGGGCGAAATGGGCGGCAAGTTACACGCGCTGGCGCTGCAGACTGGCACCCCGGCGGGTTAAAAATCGGCCGATCGGCCGTATTCTCCAAACATAGCCCGCGTTGAAACTTCCTTCTGCCAGATCGCTTTGCCAAAGGTCGCACTTTCCGGCATCCCGAATCCCGTCATGCGAGCCATGCCGGTGAAGGAGCCTTTCCGGCTTGGGTTTCGCCGGCCTTTTGCGGTACATATATTGCAAGGCAGAGGGGCGAGATTCGGCGCGTGAGCGCGAAGGCCCGTAGCGCAGACCATCTTGGTCCTTGGCGCCCAAATGAGGGTAACAGCGATGTCCATCGAGCAATTCATCGACAATGAAGTGAAGGCCAACGACGTCGTGCTTTTCATGAAGGGCACGCCGCAGTTTCCGATGTGCGGATTCTCCGGCCAAGTCGTGCAGATCCTCGACTATCTGGGCGCGCCCTATAAAGGGCTGAACGTTCTGGAAAACAACGACTTGCGCGACGGCATCAAGTCCTATTCGAACTGGCCGACCATTCCGCAGCTCTATGTCAAAGGCGAATTCGTCGGCGGCTGCGACATCATCCGCGAGATGTTCCAGGCCGGCGAGCTGCAGTCATTGTTCAAGGACAACGGCATTGCGGTGAAGGAAACCGCCGTCGCGTCGTAAATCTGCGCGCCGAGCACGGCTACAATCTATCCAACGTCTGAATATTAAAAGGCCCGATGCGATTTGCCGTTTCCGGCAGACCTCATCGGGCTAAAATTTTTTGATGTGCGCTGAAGCGCCTTAGCGCGAGTAATATTCGACGACGAGGTGCGGCTCCATCACCACCGGATAGGGCACGTCGGCCGGGGCAGGCACGCGGGACATTTTCGCCGTTTGTTTGGTGTGATCGACTTCGATGTAGTCGGGCACGTCGCGTTCGCCGAGCCCATTGGCTTCGAGCACCAAAGCCAGCTGCTTCGACTTTTCCTTCACCTCGATCTCGTCGCCGACCTTCACTTTGTAGCTTGCGATCGTGACGCGCTTGCCGTTCACCTTGATATGGCCGTGACTGATGAACTGCCGGGCTGCAAAAACCGTCGGTACTAATTTGGCGCGATAGATCACGGTATCGAGACGGCGCTCCAAAAGGCCAATCATATTGGCGCCGGTATCGCCTTTGAGACGCCGTGCCTCGTCGTAGACGCCATGGAATTGGCGTTCCGACAAGTTAGCGTAATAACCCTTGAGCTTCTGCTTGGCGCGCAACTGCACGCCGTAATCCGACAGCTTGCCCTTGCGGCGCTGGCCGTGCTGGCCGGGTCCGTATTCGCGTTTATTGATGGGTGACTTCGGGCGGCCCCAGATATTCTGGCCCATCCGACGGTCGATCTTGTACTTCGCCTGGTGGCGCTTGGTCATTCGCGTCCTCGCTGACATTGTGATGGCATGATCTTCATTCGAAAAACGGAAGACCATTTTTCGAGATCATACCGTGCTGAGGATCGCGCCCTCCTCTGGATCGGGCATTGCCCGAAGCCGACAGATTTTACGCCAAAGCGCTGGAGCAAAATCACGGGTCGCGAAACACCCGCGGGCCCAACCGGGGCCCGCGAAGTGGGCGGTTTCTAGGGTGAAACGCCTAAAGTGTCAAACCGCGGCTCAAACCCGCTTTGAACTCAGCTTTGGACCTGGGCGAGCACGGCCTCAGGCGGCCGGCCGGAGGTGAAAATGGCCGCCGCCGAACCATAAGTTCCGGGGGCTGCCCGGGGCGGGCCAAGTAAATCCACCACCCGCCGCGCGATCGCAGGCGCCGGGTCGATGAAATTCACCGGCCATGGGGCGAGCTGCTGCAGCCGCTCGATCAGAAGCGGGTAGTGGGTGCAGGCGAGCACGACCGTATCAGTACGCCGGCCATCGTCGCGGAAGCAGGGCGCGATCTCGTCGCGCAGCGCCTCATCGGTCGCCGGCATGCCCTGAAGCTCGGCTTCGGCATAGCCTGCGAGCGATTTGGCGCCAACCAGCGTCACCTCGCAGCCTTGCCCGTAATCGCGGATCAGCGCGCGGGTGTATTCCCGCTGCACTGTCGCCTCCGTTCCAAGCACCGAGACGCGTTTGGTCACCGATGCAGCGCAAGCCGGTTTGATCGCCGGCACGGTGCCGACGAATGGAATGTCGGCAAATCGCTTGCGCAGCTCCGGCAACACGATGGTGGAGGCGGTGTTGCAGGCGATGACGATCAGATCGGGGCGGTGGGCGGCGATGAGCTCGCCGATCACATTGATGACGCGTTCGATCAGCATCGGCTCGGGGAGGGCGCCGTAGGGAAACATGGCGTCGTCGGCGGCATACACGAAATCGGCATCCGGCCGCGCGGCGACGATCTCACGATAAACAGTGAGCCCGCCGAGACCGGAATCGAAAACGAGAATAATCTGAGCCATCGCGCAACAGAAATGCACAAGGAATCGGGCCGCGGCAATCTTAGGCGTCGCCGGCCCGGAAGACGATTAGGCCTTCAGGCCTTCGACGAGCCGCGGCACTTCCTTAGGAGTCGCGCTCTTTTGTTCCTGCGCTTGTGCCAGCTTGTCGGCGACCGGCGCAACCAGTCCGCTTACGCCGGTGAAGGTCAGGATCAAGATCGCCGCGAAGTTGCCGTCATGGACTTTATCGAAGGCGACCGCGCCCATCAGATAAGCCCAGAACGGGAAAGCAATGGTGGAGACGATCGCATTGATCTGCCAGGCATCGCCGTCTTCGCGCACATACCAGCAGAATAGCGGCGTCAGGATAATGCCGACGATCAAGGCGCCGATGGCGATGGTGGTGACAGAGAAGCCGGCCATCGCGGCGTTGTCGCCGCCGGCGATCATGGCCTGTTGCAGAATCGCGTTCACCAGCATCGAGCAGCCGATAATCTCGGCCGGAATATATTTCACCATCCGGGTGAGATAGTCGTCGCCAGGAACAGCGGCCGATATGGTGGTTGCCGCGCGTGCGCGCGTCTGAATCATGCCGCCGAAATCGTTTGTTTGCGGCGCTTCGACGGCCTCAGCCAATTTCGGTTTGCGTACCAAACGGCTCATCTGCCTCTCCTGGTGCCTGTCCCGCGCTGGCTGGCGCGAAAGTATGTCACGTTGCCGAGTCGGGCAAGGAGAGGAAAACCGCGCTAAAACGGAGGAATGGCGGAATATGGTTAACGGCGGTTAGGCTTTGCCGAACAACACTTACGCCTTGCCGAACACTCTCGCGAAGATGGTGTCGACCTGGGCGAAGTGAAAATCGAGGTCGAAATTCGCCGTCAGCTCGGCTTCGCTTAAATGCTTGCGCACATCCTGGTCGGCTTTCAGAAGCGCGAGGAAATCGCCGCCGCCGGACCAGACTTTCATCGCGTTCCGCTGCACCAGACGATAGGCGTCTTCTCGCGCGACGCCTTTTTGCGTCAAAGCGAGCAGCACTCGCTGCGAATGCACGAGGCCGCCGAGATGGTCGAGGTTCTTGCGCATATTCTCAGGATAGACGACGAGCTTGTCGATGATCCCGGCCGTGCGATTGAGCGCAAAATCAAGTGTCACCGTCGCATCCGGCCCGATCATGCGTTCGACGGAGGAATGCGAGATGTCGCGCTCGTGCCAGAGCGCAACGTCTTCCATTGCCGGTGTCACATAAGCGCGCACCATGCGGGCAAGCCCGACGACGTTCTCCGACAGCACCGGATTGCGCTTATGCGGCATGGCGGATGAGCCTTTTTGGCCCTCCGAGAAGAACTCTTCCGCTTCCAGAACTTCAGTGCGCTGCAAATGCCGGATCTCGACCGCAAGCCGTTCGAGTGACGATGCGATGACACCGAGCGTCGCGAAATACATCGCATGGCGGTCGCGGGGGATGACTTGAGTCGAAATCGGCTCGATCGTCAGCCCCATTTTCTTCGCGACATGCGCTTCGACCCGCGGATCGACCTGGGCGAAGGTGCCGACCGCGCCGGAGATGGCGCAGGTCGCGACTTCTTTGCGCGCGTTCTCGAGCCGCTCGCGGGCGCGCGCGAATTCGGCAAACGCTACAGCAAGTTTGAGACCGAATGTGGTCGGCTCGGCATGGATGCCATGCGAACGGCCGATGGTCGGCGTGAGTTTATATTCCCGCGCACGCCGCTCCAGCGCTGCTTTAAGTGCATCGATATCGGCAAGCAGAAGATCGGCGGCGCGGACAAGCTGTACGTTGAAACAGGTGTCGAGCACGTCCGAAGACGTCATGCCCTGATGCACGAAGCGCGCATCGGGTCCGACGAATTCGGCGAGATGGGTCAAGAAGGCGACGACGTCGTGTTTGACCTCGCGCTCGATCTCGTCGATCCGCGCGGTGTCGAATTGCGCAGCATTGCCTTTTTCCCAGATCGTCTTCGCCGCCGCTTTCGGAATCATACCGAGATCGGCCATGGCGTCGGCCGCATGCGCCTCGATCTCGAACCAGATGCGAAAGCGCGTCTCCGGCGACCAGATCGCCGCCATTTGCCGACGGGTGTAACGCGGAATCATGCCGCAAACCGTGCGCGATCATGCGGCTGCCGGTAATCGACTGGTGTGCCTTTCGGGATGATGCCGGTCGGATTGACGCGCGCGATCGAGTAATAGCCCATCACGTAATAGCGTGGCTTCACAGTCTCCGCGACGCCGGGCGCCGCGTAGAGTTCGCGCATATAGTTCAGCAGGTTCGGATAATCCGCGATCCGGTTCCTGTTGCATTTGAACAGCGAGAAATAAGCGACGTCGAAGCGGACGAGGGTCGGGAACAACCGCCAGTCGGCTTCGGTGATCTGATTGCCGACCAGATAACGCTGGCGATTGAGCCGCGCCTCGACCTCGTCAAGCGTCGCGAACAATCCGTCGTAGGCTTCTTCGTACGCGGCTTGCGATTTGGCGAAGCCACAGCGGTAAACGCCGTTGTTCACATTGGCGTAGATTTGCGCGTTGACGCTATCGATCTCGGCACGGAGCGATTTCGGATAGAAATCGACCGGATCGGCACCGACGCCGCTGAACTCCGCATTGAGCATGCGTATGATCTCGGACGATTCATTATTGACGACGCGCCTGGTCTTCTTGTCCCACAGCGTCGGCACTGTGACCTTGCCAGTGTAGTGCGCGTCGCTCGCGCTATAGGCCTCGTGCAGATAATGGAAGCCGTTGACGCGGTCAGGGGTGCAATCGGGAAAGGCCGGATGGTCCTCGAAGGTCCAGCCTTCTTTGCGCAGTCCTGGAACGGCGATCGAGACGCTGATGGCGCTGTTGAGCTTTTTCAGCGCCAGATAGATTTGCGTGCGATGTGCCCAAGGGCAGGTGTAGGCGACGTAAAGATGATAGCGCCCAGCCTCGGCCTTGAAGCCGGATGAGCCGTCCGCCGTGACGCGATCGCGGAAGGCGCTATCGACGCGCTGGAAGGCGCCGGTCTTGGCGGTTTCCGCAGGCGGATCCTCGTCGCGCCATTGGCCGTCGATCAGCATCCCCATCAGGCAGCCTCCCCACGCGCAAGCGCCGCTGCATGGCGGATCGCCGCGATATTGGTACGATAGGACTCCGGCGTGTGGTCTTTGAACACAGCAGAGCCGGCGACGAAAGCGTTGGCGCCGGCGCGCGCGGCCTCGGGCGCGATCTCGGGCGTGATGCCGCCGTCGACCTCGATGTCGATCGGCCGACCACCGGCCATCGCGCGAATGTTGCGCAACTTGGTCAGCGCCTCTGGAATGAATTTCTGACCGCCGAAACCCGGATTGACCGACATCACCAGCACCAGATCGACCATGCCGATGACATGTTCGATGCTGCTCTCGGGCGTCCCCGGATTCATGGTGACGCCGACTTTCTTGCCGAGCGCGCGGATTGCTTGCAGCGAGCGATGGATATGGGGACCTGCTTCAACATGCACCGTGATGATATCGGCGCCGGCTTTGGCGAAGGCCTCAAGATAAGGATCGCAGGGCGAGATCATCAGATGCACGTCGAGCGGTTTCTTGGTGGTGGGCCGGATCGCTTTGACGATGTCGGGACCGATGGTGATGTTCGGCACGAAATGCCCGTCCATCACGTCGACATGGATCCAGTCGGCCCCAGCGGCATCGATCGCGCGGACTTCGTCGCCCAATTTGGCAAAATCGGAGGAGAGGATCGATGGTGCGATGATGAGGGGGCGGATCATGGCTGTTCGCGTAACATGTGGTTTGGACGCGAGCAACGCGCCACCCGGGGGCTGTGTTTAGCTCGGCAAGAGTTGCCGGGCAGCGGCAGATTGTTTCTGTCAGCCGCGTCGCGTTTTTCTCAAAAATCGCACTATTTCAACGCCTTGGATGGCGGCCTTACTTTTGCACCGCATACCGCAGGGGCACCTGCGTGTTCATCGGCGTCGCCGATGTTTCACCGCGTGTGAGGAGTGTGCGATGTCGCTGTCGGTCAATTCGTCGAACCCGAATAATCCGTTTGCCTATTTGCAGTCCTTGCTTCAGCAAGGCTCGTCGCAGACGAGTTCTGCGTCGTCGAGCGATCCGCTGTCGGAGCTGCTCAATGACATCGATCAGCAGACTGGCGGCACGTCCTCGTCCTCGACAAGTTCGTCCTCCACCACCAGCGGCTCGGGTTCTTCGAGCAGCGGATCGGGCAGCACATCGCCACTCAGCCCGCAAATGCTGCAGGCGCTGTTCGCGATCCAATCCGGCGCCGCGAATTCGCAGGGCGACGGTACGTCGGATGCTTCCAATTCAGCGGGTTCAACCGATCCCACACAGCAGTCAGGCGATAGCCAGCAGGCGCACCGCGGTGGTCACCATCACCACATGGGCGGTGGCGGTCAGAACCCGCTCGACATGTTGATGTCGGATACGAGCCAGGCCAGCAGCCAGACGGTCGGTAACACCAACGGCTCATCGACCACGACGATCAGCTACGCCGATGGGTCGAGCGTATCGATGACCACCGCACCTTCATCGTCGAGCACATCGGGGAGCGCCACCTCGGCAACTGCATCGAATGCGAGCGGCAGCAATCTTCTGGAGCAATTGATCCAGATGCAGGCGCAATTGCTCAACACCACCACGCCGCAAACCATCATGACGGTCTAGGCGGTCAGCGCCGCTAGCAGAGGCTTCACCGTAGTTTATCTGCGATACGCGGTGCGTTGCCTGCTATGCATTGGCGTCGCAGCAAGCACTTGTGTTGTCGACTTCGTCATCTGTCTGAGGCAAGACACTGCCGTTGAAGAAGGGCAGGCGTCATGGAATTACCGCGGCGGCGTTTTCTCCAGCTAACGGCCGGTCTAACGGGCTTTTCCGTGGCGAGCGGCGCCCGCGCGCAAACCTATCCGACACGGCCGATCCGCTTGATCGTCGGCTTTCCCGCGAGCAATGCCTCCGACATCGTGGCGCGGCTCATCGCCCAGAAATTATCGGACCGGCTCGGCCAACCCTTTGTCGTCGAAAACCGCCCCGGTGCCGGCGGCAATATCGGCGCGGAAGTCGTCGTCAATGCGCAGGCGGACGGCTACACGCTGCTTCTGATCAGTCCGTCGTCGACCACCAATGCGACGCTCTACGACAATCTGAATTTCAATTTCATTCGCGATATCGCGCCGGTGGCAGGCGTCGCCCGCGGTCCGTATGTGATGGTGCTGCATCCTTCGTTCCCGGCACAGTCGGTGGCGGAGTTCTTGGCTTACGCCAAAGCCAATCCGGGCAAGATCAATATGGCGTCATCGGGCAATGGCAGTCTCAGCCATATGTGCGGCGCCTATTTCATGATGCTCACCGGCGTCAACATGCTGCACGTGCCGTATCGCAACAGCTTCATGCCCGATCTCTTTGCCGGCCAGGTGCAAGTTGCGTTCGGTCCGATCCCGCAAGTAATCGCCGGGCTCCAGACCGGCAAGCTGCGCGCGCTCGCGGTGACAACCGCGACGCGGAGCCCGGCACTGCCGGATATTCCGGCCTTGGCTGAAACCATCCCTGGTTATGATGCGAGCGGCTGGTACGGGATTGGCGCTCCTAAAAATGTATCGGGCGAGATCGTGACCCGTCTCAACACCGCTGTCGGCACCGATCTCGGCGATGCGAAAGTCGTCGAGCGGCTCGCGGATTTGGGCGCAGTGCCGACACCGATGACGCCGGCCGAATTTAGCCAGTTCATCGCCACGGAAACCGAGAAGTGGGCGAAGGTCATCCACGCCGGCAATATCAAAGTGGATTGATCGCGGACTGAGGTGAACTGAAATGGCACGCACCGATGTCGTTGTTCTCGGCGCCGGCATCGTCGGCACGTCGGTCGCGCTTCATCTTCTCAAGCGCGGCCTGTCGGTGGCGATTGTCGATCGCGGCGGTGCGGGTGAGGGCACCTCTTACGGCAATGCCGGGATCATCGAAGGCAATACGATCTTTCCGGCGGCATTCCCGTCGGACTTCAACGAGCTCTTGCGGATCGCGCTCAAGCGATCGCCGATCGCCAATTATCGTCTGACGTTCCTGCCGCAGATCGCGCCGTGGCTTTGGGCGTTTCGCGAATTCTCTAAGCCCGCGCGTCTTGTCGAAACCTCGCAAGCGATGCGGCCGTTGTTCGCGCATGCGGTGAGCGAACATGATGCGCTGGCGGCGGAAACGAATGCCGAACGTTATTATCGCCGCACCGGCTGGCTCAAGCTTTATCGCACCGAAAAATCATTCGCCGGGCTGACCCGCGAGCTCGATATCGCAGCAAGTCTCGGCATCGCCAATGTTCCGATGGAACGCGATGCTGCGCTTGCGCTTGAGCCGTCGCTGCGGCCGGTGTTCCGCCACGCCGTGCATTGGACTGGCGCCGTCAGCATCTCGAACCCGCTCGCGGTAACCCGCGCTTTTACTGCGCGTTACGCCGCGCTCGGCGGAATGTCACTGGCCGGCGATGCGCGCTCGCTGCACCGGCGCAATCCGCATTGGCGTGTCGAAACCGAAGCTGGGCCGCTCGACGCCAACGAAGTGGTGATCGCACTCGGTCCTTGGGTGATGGACATTTTGCGCCCGCTCGGCGTCGATCTGCCGTTTGCGGCCAAGCGCGGCTATCACCGGCATTTCCGGCCGCAAGGCAATGCGTCGCTGTCGCGGCCGGTCCTCGACGCTACCAATGGCTACGTCATCACGCCAATGGAGCAGGGTATCCGGCTCACTACCGGTGTTGAATTCGCCCCACGCGACGCCGCGCCGACGCCTGTGCAATTCGATCGGTTGATGCCGGCGGCACGTGAATTGTTTCCCCTCGGCGAAGCCGTGGAAACTCAGCCCTGGCTGGGAGCGCGGCCGTGCTTTCCGGACTCGCGCCCGGTGATCGGCCGCGCGCCAAATGTCAGTGGAGTTTGGCTCGCTTGCGGTCATGCTCATTGGGGGCTGACGCTAGGGCCTGCGACCGGGCGGCTGCTTGCGGAGATGATGACGGGCGCGACGCCGTTCTGCGATCCGAAGCCTTATGCGGCGGAGCGCTTCACTTAGATCCTGGAACCGAAATGCCCGGCGTTAAGCCGGGCACAACGATATCGACCGAATGTTTGGCCGATCTTATTCGCTGATCGTCTTGACCACGCTCGACTCCGGCCGCGTGTTGTTCGAGGACGAGAACTTGTCCTGCGTGCGCACCATGTCATCATATTTGGAGATCGTGGTGACCGGCTGCTTCGGCACCATGTGGACGACTTTGTAGCCGGCAAGCTTGAGCTGATGCAGGAGCTCCGGCATCGCTTCCGCGGTATTGCGCTGGAAGTCGTGCATCAAAATGATGCCCTTGCCGTTCTTGGCAAGCTTGGTCATGACCGATTTGATGACGTCTTCGGGCTTACGCATCTTGAAGTCGAAAGAATCGATGTCGGTCGAGAACGTCGCAATGTTACGCGTGCCGAGATAGGTCACGACATCTGACGGCATTTGCAGATCGGGGAAACGGAAGAACGGCGCCACTGGTCCGTTGACCGCCATGTGCACGGCGCTCACGCCCATTTCGACCTCGTCCTTCGCTTTCTCGATATCCTTGGCGTAGGGATTTTTCGCGAGATCCTTATGCGACCAAGTGTGCGTGCCGATGGTCATGCCGGCTTCGGCGACTTGGCGCGAAATGTCGGGCCGCCAGGTCGCATGTTCGCCGATTTCGAAGAAGGTTGCCTTGGTGCAATTGTCGGTCAGCGCCTTGAGAACCGCCGGCGTGTTTTCCGGCCATGGGCCGTCGTCGAAGGTGAACACGATTTCCTTGTCGCGCAGGAAATCATATTGCTTGAAGTGTTCGGTGCCGAAGGCCGGACCGCCGGTGGTGTCGATCTCGACGACCCGCGAGAGACCGAGCGCATCCGGATTGCTGCAAGCCGGAATGGCTTTAGTCGTCGCGGCGCTTGCGCCGGACGGCGCAGCGCTCGGCGCGGGCGGAGCGGCCGCCGGAGCTGGCAGCGCTGAAGCGGTGTTCTGAGCGACGACAAGCGGAGCGGGCGCCGGAGTGAGGGCCGGAGCAGAGGGCGCAACGGGTGCCGGCATGCCGGCAGGCAGCGCGGTGCTCGCGTCCGAAATCTGGTTCACAGGGTTTTGCGCGACGCGGACCATTTGATTGGTCGTCGCTGCTTGAGACGTAGCGGCAAGCGGTTGCGCGCTTTTTGTCTGATCCGCTGGAACGATCCGAGCTACGAGCGCTGCAATCGATATCGGACCGTTTGTTTTCTGGGCGACGATGCCAAAGGCCGCGAGACCCAAGGTCATCAAGGCCGCAATGACAATGACGGCGACGCGCATCGTACTCCTCCGCCACAATTCTACTGGAACGCTGAAGTTCGGGCCGAAACTGAAAGCTCAAACCCTTGGCGAGTCAATGAAAACCATCGTGAAACTGTTCAAAGATATGAATTGTGGTTTCCACACCACGCGGATAGCTCGAAATTGCCGTAAATGCATAATGTTAACGGCCAAATTGGTCGTGCCAGCTTTGCTGCGCGCCAGGTAATTGTAGCGCCCGCGCCTCATAGACGGCGCGCGCCACGGCGCGCGCGACCACGTTAGCGGCGAGTGCCCCAAGCCGGGTCAGATCGAGCGTCGGATCGGCAAGCGGCCTGCGGCCGGTCGAGGCGGTAAACAGCACGTCGCCATCGAGAGGTGTGTGTACCGGATAGATGGCGCGCGATAATCCCGATTGCGCCATGACCGCCAGCCGTTTCGCTTGCGCCTTAGTCAAAATGGCGTCGGTGGCGACGATGACCAGCGTCGTGTTTTCGCGGGTGCCACCCTTGGTCGCAGGCGCGAGCATCTGTGGCGAGAATGTCCCGGGGAGACCGCGCGCGCCAAACTCCGCGCCGATCTCGAACGGCGCTGCCCAGAACCATGGGCCATCGCCGACAAGCACATTGCCAGCGGCATTCACCGCCGCGAGCGCTCCGACGATATGGCCGTCCCGGCTTTGCGCGGAGGCGGAGCCGATGCCGCCTTTACAATTCACTGTGGTCGCGCCAGTGCCGGCACCGACGCTGCCGAGCGGGAAATCGGATGTGGCTGCGGCCGCCGCCGCATACCCAAGCTCGCGATAGGGCGGGAAGCGTCCCCAATTCTTGTCACCGCCGCTCAAGAGATCGAACAAGATCGCCGCCGGCACGATCGGCACTTTTGCCGTGCGTACGGCAAAGCCGCGGCCCTGTTCGCGCAGCCATGCCTGCACGCCCGATGCGGCATCGAGTCCGAAAGCCGAACCGCCGGAAAGCGTAATCGCGTCGATGCCTTGCACCGTCTGCGCCGGATCGAGCAGCGCCGTTTCGCGCGTGCCCGGTCCGCCGCCACGCACATCGATCGAAGCCGCCGCCGGCTCGTCGAAAATGACGGCCGTCGCGCCTGAGCCAAGCCGCAGATCCTCGGCATGGCCGACTTTGAGCCCCGGGACGTCGGTGATCAGGTTGCGCATGCGGCATCTTTACGGGAAGTGCCTTGTTACGCGAAGTGCCTTGCATTCGCCACGGCCGTCGGTGCATTCCATGCGCCATGGCTCATGTCACGATCGTCGCGGCGCTTCTTGCCGGCATGCTGAGTTTTCTGTCGCCCTGCGTGCTGCCGCTGGTGCCGCCTTATCTCGTCTATCTGACCGGCACCTCGCTCGAACGCATGGCGGAGGGTGAAGGCAAGCCACGGATGAAGCGTGAAACCGTCGTCGCGGCGATTCTCTTCGTGCTCGGCTTCTCGACGGTCTTTGTTGGTCTTGGCGCCAGTGCCAGCGCGGTAGGCGCGCTGCTGCGCGTCTATTCGAGTGAGCTCGCGATTATCGCCGGCGCCGCCATCATCATCATGGGCTTGCACTTTCTCGGACTGACCCCGATCGCCTGGCTGATGCAGGAGAAGCGCATGACGATGAGCAAGCCGGTCGGATTGTGGGGCGCCTATCTGATGGGGCTCGCTTTCGCGCTCGGCTGGACGCCTTGCATCGGGCCGATCCTCGCCGCGATCCTCGCCATCGCCGCTTCGGAATCAACCGTGGCGAAGGGCGCCGGCATGCTTGCGGTCTATTCGCTCGGGCTCGGCGTGCCGTTTCTGATCGCGGCGTTTGCGGTCGGACCGTTCGCAGCTTTTCTGACGCGCTTTCGCGCCCATCTCGGTTTGGTCGAGAAAGCGATGGGCGGATTGCTTGTTCTGACCGGCATCGCGTTTCTCACCGGCACGGTGAGCGAGGTCAGCTATTGGCTGCTCGATACGTTTCCGTCGCTCGGCAAGATTGGCTGACGTCTACATGCAGCCTGAATCCGGACACTCGGCATAAGTGATCTTACCGCTCGGGTCTTTCTTCCAGACATACATCACATAATCGAGTTTGGTGATGTCGCCTTTCTTGTCATAGGCGATATCGCCGAGCACGGTTTTGAAGGTCATGCCGGAATGCATTTTGTCGGCGACTTTTTTTGGGTCGAGCGAGTTCGCCGCCTCCGCCGCCTGTTTGATGATCTGCACGCCGGCATAGCTGTACAGCGTATAGGCCTCGGGCTCGAATTTCTTGGCGCGGAATTCGTCGACCACGGCTTTCGCTTCCGGCCGATTGCGCGGATCGGCCCCGTAGGTCATCAGCGTGCCGGCGACACCGGGACCGCCGACGGAGGCAAACTCATCTGACGTAATGCCGTCACCGCCCATCAGCGGCGCCTGCACGCCCTGATCACGCATCTGCCGCACGATCAAACCGCCTTCGGTGTAGAGGCCGCCAAAAAAAACGAGATCGGCGCCGGACTGTTTGATCTTAGAGATCAGTGCGGAATAATCTTTTTCGCCGGTATTGATGCCTTCGTTCAGTACTTCCTTCATGCCGCCGGCTTTAATGGTCTTCAGCGCCTCGTCGGCGAGCCCTCTGCCGTAAGTGGTCTTGTCGTTGACGAAAGCGATTTTCTTACCCTTGAAATGCGCGAGAATGTAATTGCCCGCGACCTTGCCCTGCTGATCGTCGCGGCCGCAGGTGCGGAAAATGTTCCACATGCCGCGCTCGGTTATTGTGGGATTGGTCGACGCCGGCGTGATCTGCAGGATGCCGTTTTCCTGATAGACCTCCGACGAGGGCATGGTGACGCCCGAATTGTAATCGCCGATGACGAATTTGACGCCGTCGCCGGCGAATTTGTTGGCGATCGATACGCCTTGCTTCGGATCGGAAACGTCGTCGCCATATTCGATGACGATCTTCTGTCCGAGAATCCCGCCCGCGGCGTTGATATCGGCCGCCGCCTGATCGACGCCGTTCTTCATCTGCGCGCCGGTCGCGGCGCTGGCACCAGTGATCGGACCGCCGATGCCGAGCCGGACTTCGGCCGATGCCGAGGAAGCCGCGGCAAACGCAAATCCAACTGCGAGGCCAAGAGTTGTGATCCTCGTGGCGATCCTCGTCATCTTCGGTTCCCCTTGATTTGAAGCCGGCGAATGAGCGTTTGGCGATGTTACGTCAAGGCAGTTTGCGGCGCCAGCGAAAGGGTCCGTTGGCCTCGTTGAGCCAGCGATATTGTGAGGTCATCTGGGTCACGCGTGCGGCGCGGAAGCCCAGAGCGCCGAAGATCATGCAAAGCGCGCTATCGACGGCATAATAGTGAAGCGACAGCAGCGTGCCGCTGAACAAAGCGAAATGAATGAAACGAACCGCGGCGCCGAGGATCAGCACATAAACAGCGACTTGCCACCATGGGCGCCAAGTTCTGGCGATGGCGCGGCCAGACAGCGCCGCCGCGCCGCCGCCCAGGATGACGGTGACCAGCAGGAAAATAGCGAAACCTTCCTCGGCGATCGGACCCTGCGTAAACACGCCTTGCGTCATGATGCCGCCTGCTGCCGTCCGCCTTCGAGATAAGCGGACTTCACTTCAGGGCGGTCGAGGAGTTCGCTTCCAGCGCCGGTCAGCGTGATACGGCCATTGACCATGACGTAGCCGCGATGGGCGAGCTTGAGTGCGTGATAGGCGTTCTGCTCGACCAGGAAGACCGTCAGGCCATCTTGGGCGTTCAGCGTCTTGATGGCATCGAAGATTTGCCGAGCCACCAGCGGCGCCAGACCGAGCGACGGCTCGTCAAGCATGAGCAGGCGAGGGCGGCTCATCAGCGCGCGCGCAATCGCCAGCATCTGCTGCTCACCGCCTGAGAGCGTACCGCCGCGTTGGGTGAGCCGCTGCTGCAGTCGCGGGAACATCGTCAGCACACGGTCGAGATCACGCGCGAACGATAACGGCGCAACGGTCGTTGCGCCCATTTGCAGATTTTCCAGAACCGTCATCCGCGCAAAGATGCGGCGTCCCTCCGGCGACTGCGCAAGCTGCAAGCGCGCAATCTCATGGGTCGGCAATTGCGTGATGTCGCGGCCGTCGAAAATGATGCTGCCATCACGCGCGCGCGGATTGCCGCAGATCGTCATCATAAGCGTTGACTTCCCGGCGCCATTGGCGCCGATCAACGCAACGATCTCGCCGGCTTTGACGTCGAGATCGACACCTTGCAGCGCCATGACGCGGCCGTAAAAGGCCGTGACCCCGCGCACTGAGAGCAATGGCTCGCTCATAGGCCCACTGCCGCTTCGACCTGCGCGACGTCTTCGTCAGGAACGCCGAGATAGGCTGCGATGACCTTGGCGTCGTTGCGCACCGCTTCCGGTGTGCCGTAGGCGATCTTGATCCCGTGATCGAGCACCACGACATGATCGGAAATCTCCATCACCACCGTCATGTCGTGTTCGATCAGCAGGATGGAGATGGCGTGTTCATCACGCATGCCGAGGAGAAGATCGTTGAGGTCGGCGCTTTCGCGCGGATTGAGTCCGGCTGCCGGCTCATCGAGACAGAGCAATACCGGGTCGGTGCACATCGCGCGCGCGATCTCAAGACGCCGTTGCGCACCATAAGGTAGTGTGCCGGCCGGATCGTCGGCGCGATCGAGAAGACCGACGCGATCGAGCCACGCGCGGGCCTTGTCGATCGCATCGCGCTCGGCGACGCGATAAGACGGAAAGCCGAGTACGCCGAGAAGCGTATAGCCGGATGCGAGCATCAAACGGTTGTGCTGCGCGACCAGAAGGTTCTCCAGCACCGTCATGCCGGCGAATAAGCGGATATTCTGGAAGGTGCGCGCGACGCGCGCCTGCTGCGCGACCAGATAATCAGGCATGCGTTCGAGCAAGAACAGCGCGCCGTCGGAGCGCACAACTCCGCGCTCGCCGCTTGCGGTGAGCGTTGCGAGCGCGTCCCATAGTTTTGTGTCGCCACTTTGCAGCGCGATGCGGCCCTCGGTGGGTTTGTAGAAACCGGTAATGCAATTGAACACCGTGGTCTTGCCGGCGCCATTCGGGCCGATCAAGGCCGTGATCCCACCGCGCGCCACATCGAACGACAGATTATCGACGGCGACGAGCCCGCCGAAGCGCATGGTCAGGTGCTCGACCTGTAATACGGTCTCGCCCACCATCAACCATGACCTTCTTTGGTGAGGTCGGCGGCGATGAGCTTGCGCTCTTTAAGGAATACCGAGGGCTCGCGCGTCGAAATCAGACCGCGTGGGCGCCAGATCATGATCGCAACCATGGCAAAGCCGAACAGCAGCATGCGATATTGGGTCGGATCGAAAGCCGGTCCGAAGATTTGTTTGAGGAAATCGAGTTCGCGCAACACCTCGGTGCCACCGATCATCACGATCGCGGCGATGACGACACCGATCTGGCTGCCCATGCCGCCAAGCACGACAATGGCAAGGATCGTTGCCGACTCGATGAAGGTGAAAGATTCCGGCGATACGAATGTTTCGCGCGCGGCGAAGAACGAGCCGGCAAAGCCTGCGAACATCGCACCCATGGCAAAGGCCGTGAGCTTGGTGTTGGTAGTGTTGATGCCAAGCGAGCGGCAGGCGATCTCGTCCTCGCGCAACGCCTCCCAGGCGCGGCCGATCGGCAGACGGCGCAGCCGCGTGGTGACGAAACTCGTCAGCAGCGCCAGCGCGAGGATGACGTAATAAAGAAAGATGATCCGGTGCAGCGGCGAAAATTCGAGCCCGAACGCCGCGGCGAAACCGTCGTCATTGGCATTGAAGGGAATCCCGAAGAAGGTCGGCCGCGGAATGCCGCTGATGCCGGCATAGCCATTGGTAAGGTCGACCCAATTGATCAGGATCAGCCGGATGATTTCGCCGAAGGCGAGTGTGACGATGGCGAGATAATCGCCACGCAGCCGCAGGACCGGAAAGCCGAGCAGGATGCCCCAGAACGACGACAAGATGCCGGCAAGCGGCAATAGGACCCAGAACGAAAGGCCGAAGGTTTTGGCTAAAAGCGCATAGGAATAAGCGCCGACGGCGTAGAAGGCGACATAGCCGAGATCGAGCAGACCGGCGAGTCCGACCACAATATTGAGGCCCCAGCCAAGCATCACATAGATCAAGATCTGGATGCCGTAATTGTCGATCCATTTCTGTCCGCCGCGAGTGCCGAGCGTGAAAAGAATGATCAGCGGGTAGAGGATCAGCACCGCGACGGCGAAGGGCACGAACCAGTCGCGGATGAAATTCCGCCAAGTGGGGACGGCGGCCGCTGCAGGTGTGGGATGCGTTTTGCGTTGCTCAACCCGCGGAGCGAGCGCCCATGCATAAAGAAAGCGGCAGACCACGATCACGGCGACTATCGCGATCAGCAGCGGAAAGCGCGTGGTGAGAGTGAGTTCGTTGCGGCCGTTGACGCCCGTCAGGAATCCAATCAGCGGCAGGAACAACCCAAACGCAATCAGTCCGGTCGTGCCGGCGTCTCGCAGCGCGACGACGATCGCCGTATGCGCAGCAGGCACGCGCTCGCTCCGCGCGTGAATCTCGCTCATGTTTAGATCCGCTCGCTCATCTTTAGACCTTTTCCACGTCCGGCCGGCCGAACAAGCCCTGCGGAAGGAAGATCAGTGTGATGGCGAGCACCGAGAAGGCGGCGACGTCTTTATAGTCGATGGAAAAATAAGCCGACCAAAAGGTTTCGATCAGGCCGATGAGAAGGCCGCCGACGACTGCGCCGGGGAGTGAGCCGATGCCACCGAGAACGGCCGCGGTGAAAGCCTTCACACCGGGCACGAAACCGTCGGAGAAGGTGACGACGCCATAATACATCAGATACATCGTGCCGGCGACGGCGGCGAGCGCTGCTGCGATGACGAAGGTCGTCGAAATCGTGCGGTCGACATCGACGCCAAGCAGCGCCGCCATTTTCTGATCTTGCTCGCAGGCGCGTTGCGCACGGCCGAGCGGCGTCTTCGCCACCAGATACCAGAACGCGGCCAAGAGTACCGCGGTCATGCCCCAGATGATGAGCTGCTTATAGGACAGCGTCACCGGGAAATCGTTGCTCTTGAACAGCACGAACTCGCCCTGGATCATCGGCGGGATCGATTTGTTGCGCGGCCCCTGAGTCACCTGCACGAAATTCGAGAGGAATATCGACATGCCGATCGCCGAGATCAGCGGCGCCAGCCGGAACGATCCGCGCAGCGGCCGATAGGCGACGCGCTCGATCACCCAATTGATCAGCGCGGTGAACAGCATCGCGGCGACGAGAACGACCATCAGCGCGAGCGCCACCGAACTGATGCCGAGCCAGGTGGTGACGATGAGGAAGGCAATCAGCGCGACGAAGGCCGACACCATGAACACGTCGCCATGGGCGAAGTTCACCATGCCGATAATGCCGAACACCATCGTGTAACCGATGGCGATCAGGCCGTAGATCGAACCGAGCGTAATGCCGTTGATGAGCTGCTGGACGAAATATTCCATGCGCCCGCTGCGCCTTTCCCCGACTCCATGGAAGGTAACAGGGGGCTACAGGAGCGGCAACGCGGCGCAATGACAGATCGAGGCAGCTAGCGGCTTATCCACGGCGCGATGGCAGGGGTCCGGAATGGATGCCACATTCGGTCTTGGCAAGACCGCCCCAGCGGCCGTCGCGTCCACCGGTGCCCGCGGTGGGACGCCCCGTGCAGGGCACGCAGCCGACGGAAGTAAAGCCGAGCGTTTCGAGCGGATGCCGCGGCAGGCGGGCGCCTGCGAACACGCTATTCATTTCGGCGCGGGTCAGCCGGGCGAGCGGATTGAACTTCAGGCGTGGGCCGTCGGCCTCGACAACCGGTAGCGCGCCGCGTTCGCCGCCATGCATGCGCTTGCGGCCGCTGATCCAGCCGTCAAAATCCGCAAGCGCCACGGCGAGCGGAATGACTTTGCGCATAGCGCAGCAGGCGTCGCGGTCGCGAAAGCAGAGGTCGCGCTTGGGATCGTCAAGTGCCACCGCGCTGGGCGAGGGCGACAGCGTGCGCACGTCGGAAAGCTTCAGCCGCTCGATCAATGCGTCGCGATAGGCGAGCGTCTCCTTGAATAGCCATTGCGTGTCGAGGAGGAGCACGGGCAGCGACGGATCGATATCGGCAACGAATTTGAGCAGCACTGCAGACTCGATGCCGAAGGATGACACCACCGCGAGCCGGCCTGGCAGAAGCCGCGCTCCTGCAACGACGATGTCGTGCGGGCTTGCGCCTTCGAGCCGCGCGGTAAGCGCCGCGATATCGGTACGAGATGAGGCAGTCAGGCCGCCCAAGCCGAGCGGCATTCCAGTGTCGATGCGCATCGTTTGAATCCGTGAAGACATGTTTTAATTCAAGGCGTTATAGCGCGGAACGCATGGAATTAGTTTTCATCTTGTCGGGAAATGCGAGTAGACTGTAACGGCGCAAACGGTCGAGACAGCACCATCGTTTTGTGCGCGTAAGGGTAGGATCGCAGCGGAATGAAAGCCGAAGACGCCATCAAAGGTAAAAATCGGCCCTTCACCGGCGCCGAATATCTCGAAAGTCTGCGCGATGGTCGCGAAGTCTATGTTTATGGCGAGCGCGTCAAAGACGTCACCGCACATCCGGCGTTCCGCAATGCCGCGCGTTCGATCGCGCGGCTCTACGACGCGCTTCATGACGAGAAGACCAAAGGCATTTTAACCGCGCCGACCGACACCGGCTCGTCTGGCTTTACTCACAAATTCTTCCGCGTCGCGCGATCACGTGAAGATCTCGTTTCGCAGCGCGAAGCCATCGCGCATTGGGCGCGTATGTCATACGGCTGGATGGGACGTTCGCCGGACTACAAAGCATCGCTGATGAACACGCTCGGCGCCAATTTCGATTTCTATGGCAAGTTCGCTGATAACGCGAAGGCTTGGTACAAGCGCGCCCAAGAGCACGTGCTGTTCATGAACCACGCCATCGTCAATCCGCCGGTCGACCGCGCCAAGCCGGTGGATCAGGTAAAAGACGTTTTCATCACCATTCAGAAAGACACCGACGCCGGGATTTACATCTCGGGCGCCAAAGTGGTGGCGACGGCTTCGGCACTGACGCATTACAATTTCCTCGGCCAGAACGCGGCCGTGCCGCTGCACGATACCGATCTTGCGGTCATGTTTATTGCGCCGATGAATGCGCCCGGCGTGAAGCTGTTCTGCCGCACGTCTTATGAGATGACCGCGAGCGTGATGGGCTCGCCTTTCGATTATCCGCTGTCGTCACGCTTCGACGAGAACGATGCGATCTTCGTCTTCGATAATGTCTTTATTCCCTGGGAAGACGTGCTGCTGCACCGCGATCTGGAGAAGCTGAAAATCTTCTTCCCGCAATCGGGCTTCCTTGCCGGCTATCAATTCCAGGGCTGCACGCGGCTTGCGGTGAAACTCGACTTCATGGTCGGCTTGATAGCGAAAGCGCTACGCGTCGCGGGTTCGGATGAATTCCGCGGCAATCAAGCGATGCTCGGCGAGATCGTCGCTTGGCGCAATCTGTTCTGGGCGCTCACCGATGCGATGGCGATGAATCCGACGCCATGGGTCAACGGCGCGGTGCTACCCAATCTGCAATCGGGATCGAGCTACCGCGTCTTTGCTGGCGACGCTTATGGCCGGGTCAAGGAGATCGTGGAAAAAATCGTTTCCTCGTCGCTGATCTATCTGCCGTCGTCGTCGAAAGATTTCAAAAATCCCGAGATCGATCGTTATCTGGCACGCTATGTGCGCGGCTCGCATGGCATCGACTATCGCGAACGCATCAAGGTGATGAAGCTTCTATGGGACGCGATCGGCACCGAATTCGGCGGCCGCCACGAACTCTATGAGCGCAACTACGCCGGCAATCACGAGGACATCCGCATCCAGGCGCTGTGGAGCGCACGCAGCTCGGGCACGATGGAGCAGATGACCAGGCTCGCCGAGCAATGCATGTCCGAATATGATGAGAACGGCTGGACCGATCCGGCATGGCTCGATCCGGACGATGTCGCCTATCCCGGCGTGCCGGATACGGCACGCGCGGCAGAGTGAATGGCAAGAGTAGAATGAAATGAGTTGGATCGATCAGAGGCCAGACGATGCTATGGACGGCGCTTTCACGGTGGTGGCGCCCGGTCCGATGACAAGCGTCGAGCAGAAACTCTTTCGCGATGCTATGGCAAAGCTCGGCGCTGCCGTTCATATCATCACCACCGCAGGCACCGGCGGCAAATCCGGTTTCACCGCGACGGCTGTGTGTTCGGTGTCGGATCAGCCGGCGACACTTTTAGTTTGTTTGAATCGCAACAGCGCCAGCGCGCCGGTCCTGGCCGAGAACGGCGTGTTCTGCGTCAACACGTTAGCTGCGAATGAAGAAGGGCTGGCCGATTTGTTTGCTGGCCGCGGCGGCGTGCCGCGTAATGAGCGTTTCAATCGCGGCGAATGGACGACGTTGAAGACCGGCGCGCCGGTGCTGACGTCAGCAGTTGTTGCGTTCGATTGCCGCTGTGTCGAAATCAAGGCAGTCGCTTCGCACAATGTCATTTTTGGTGTTGCCGAGGCGGTGCGTTTAGGACCGAAAGTTCCGGCATTGGTTTATCACGACCGCGCCTATAAGCCGGTGTGACGAAGTTTCACGAGAAGTTTCACTTGAAGTTCCCCGGCTGCTGCAATTTTCCGCAAATGGAAATGGATTTTTTGTAGCGATATTGAAGATGCTGCTCAAAATTGCAGCCCGGTTCCATCGGAACGGTCAAACAGACGCAACGTTGTCTAATTTGGGTTGGATCAGATCATCGTTCCAAACCCTTCACACAACGGAGAACGTCGCGATGTCGAACGAACACAATAATCCGCAGCACTCGCAGAACAATCCGCAGCAGGGCGGCCAAAACAAGCCCGGCCAGCAGCAGCAGGGTGGCCAGAAGCCCGGTCAGCAGCAGGGCGGCCAGAAGCCCGGACAGCAAGGCGGACAGAACGACGCCAACCGCTGACCCTCTCTTGTGAAAGAAGCGGCGGTCCGCGAATGCGGGCCGCCGTTTTTATTTGAGCGACGCGATGCGTTATTTGTTCAACAAAAATCCAAGCACGGCGTCGGTATAGGCTTTCGGCGCTTCGACATTGGCAAGATGCGCGGCATCGACCACCGCAAGCTTCGCGCCGGGAATATGCTGCTGAATATATTCATTGCCTTCGAGCGGCGTCGCCGGATCGTGGCGGCCAGCGATCACGAGTGTCGGCGTCGTGATCTTTGGCAATAGCGCGCGGTGATCCATGTCGCGGACCGCCGCACCACAGCTCAGATAGCCTTCGAGCGCCGTTGCAGCGAACATGGCTTGGATGCGAGCGACGGTCTGCGGTTCGCGCTCGCGGAATCCTTTGGTGAACCAGCGCTCCATATTGGCCGGCGCAAAGGCGGCGACGCCTTTCTCGGCCACGAGTTTCAGCCGGTCGTTCCAGCCGTTCTTGTCGGGAAAGTAACAAGACGTATTGGAGAGGACGAGCTTCTCGACGCGGTTGCCGGCATTGGCGCCGAGCCATTGCCCGACCATGCCGCCCATCGACAGTCCACACCAATTGATCTTCGCGATCTTGAGCGCATCAAGCACCGCGACAACGTCGCGGCCGAGCCGCTCCATGGAGTAGGGGCCCTTCGGCACGCTCGATTTGCCGTGGCCGCGGCGGTCATAGCGGAGAAGGCGGAAGTGTTGCGTCAGCGGCGCGACCTGCGCGTCCCACATATGCAAAGTGGTGCCGAGCGAATTCGACAGCATCAAAACCGGCGCTGTCTCCGGCCCCTCAAGCTCGGTATGAATGATGCAGCCGTCGTCGACCGTAATATCCGGCATTGAACGCTCTCCCTGAATTTGCGGTCTTCCCTTAGCCCCGCGCGCAGCGCGCGCCAACCCTAGATCTCTTGCGCACGGCGCGCGCCAAACCCAGACCTCCGCGCGCCACGCGCGGCAAATCCTGCGCCGAACCTTGCGCGATGCCCTTTTCACGAGCCCTGCGAGGGGGTAATCCATAGCCCGCAGCTAAGGAGTGACGCGCATGGCAATGACAATGAATGGTGAGGTTCAACTCACCGCCCCGCCGCAGACGGTTTGGGAAAAGCTCAACGATGTCGCGACGCTCAAGGCTTGCATCCCCGGCTGCGAGACGCTGGAAAAGACCTCGGACACCGAAATGTCGGCTGTCGCTACTGTGAAGATCGGTCCGGTCAAAGCGAAGTTCAAAGGCAAGGTGACGCTGTCCGATCTCGATCCGCCCAATGGCTACAAGATCTCAGGGCAGGGTGATGGCGGCGTCGCTGGTTTCGCCAAAGGCGGCGCGACTGTGAAGCTCACGCCCAAGGATGGCGGCACGGTTCTGGCTTATGATGTCGACGCGCAGATCGGCGGCAAGCTCGCGCAGCTCGGTCAGCGCCTCGTCAATGGCGCGGCCAAAAAGGTCGCCGACGAGTTCTTTGTGAACTTCGCCAAGGCGGTCAATCCGGCGCCCTGAGCCTGGATACACCGTCAGAATTGTTCGGATCGCCCGCTTGCGGCTTTAAACTCCCTTGACCGGGGGGAAGCCCCCGTTCAGAGTAATTCTTGTTCCAAGCTGCGAAAAACGGCAAAATCGCTCGAATTCGTCCAGGAACGCGGTCTCCGGCTTTATGAAACCGGCGAATCGCGACGTTGTTGAAGAAAGTTCCAAGGGAGGAGTCCCATGGCATCAACCGAAATGACCGTCTCGATGACGGTCAACGGCAAGCCCATTACCGCCACCATCGACCCGCGCACATTGCTGGTGCAATTGCTACGCGAGAATCTGCGGCTCACCGGCACCCATGTTGGCTGTGACACGTCGCAATGCGGCGCTTGTGTTGTTCACGTCAACGGCCAAGCCATCAAGTCCTGCACCGCGCTTGCACTCACGCTCGACGGCGCTGATGTGCTGACCATCGAAGGGCTTGCTCCGGCCGATGGCCCGCTGCATCCGATGCAGGAGGCCTTCCGCGAGAACCACGGTCTGCAATGCGGCTTCTGCACTCCGGGGATGATCATGACCGCGGTCGATATCGTGCGCCGCAAAGGTCACGATCTCGAGGACCGTACTATCCGCGAGGAGCTCGAAGGCAATATCTGCCGCTGCACCGGCTACCACAATATCGTCAAAGCGATCGCCGCAGGCGCCAAGACCATGGGCGGCGGCGCACCGACATCGCAGGCCGCGGAATAACGGCCGAGGAATGAAGAAGGAAATGTCGAGCAGATAAAATAGACGCGACAGAACATCGTCGGGAGGATAAGCCATGAGCGGAACTGGGATCGGCGCCGCGGTGCGCCGCAAGGAAGACCAGCGCTTCATCACGGGCAAAGGCCAATACACCGACGATGTCGCCCGTCACGGACAGGCGGCGATCTATTTTATCCGCTCCCCACATGCGCATGCCAAGATCAAAAAGATCGACACGAGCAGGACTGAAAAGATGCCCGGTGTCGTCGGCGTCTTCACCGGCGCGCAATTCGCGGAAGACAAGCTTGGTAATCTGATTTGCGGCTGGACCGTGCTGTCGAAAGACGGCTCGCCGATGAAGATGGCGCCGCATGCGGCGATCGCTGCCGGTAAGGCCAATCATGTCGGTGATGCGGTGGCGGTCGTTATCGCCGACACGCTCGCGCAGGCGAAAGACGCCGCCGAGAAAGTCGTGGTCGATTACGACGTGCTGCCGGCGGTGGTCGATCCGATGAAAGCGACGGCCAAAGGCGCGCCGCTCATTCATGAGGCCGCGCCGAACAACACGATCTACAACTGGCACATCGGCGATGCCGACGCGACCAATGTGGCGCTCAAAAACGCCAAGCACGTCACCACGCTGGAATTCGTCAACAACCGGCTGGTTCCGAATGCGATGGAGCCGCGCGCAGCGATTGCCGAATACGACGCGGCGAGCGGCAGTCTCACGCTCTGGAACGCCTCGCAGAATCCTCATGTCGCCCGGCTCGTGATTTCGGCCTTTGTCGGCATGGCGCCGGAAAACAAATTGCGCGTGATCGCGCCGGACGTCGGCGGCGGTTTTGGCTCAAAGATTTTCATCTATCCGGAAGAGGTCGTTTGCCTTTGGGCGGCACGCAAGCTGCATCGCCCGGTGAAATGGACCTGCGAGCGTTCTGAGAGCTTCCTCACCGATGCGCATGGCCGCGATCACGTTACCCGCGCCCAGATGGCATTCGATGCCGAGGGCAAGATTATTGGCTTGAAGGTCCACACCACGGCCAATCTCGGCGCCTATATGTCGACCTTCTCCTCGGCGGTGCCGACGTTCCTCTATGCGACGCTGCTGTCCGGCCAATACGCAATCCCGCACATCTATTGCGAGGTCGACGCGGTCTACACCAACACCGTTCCGGTCGACGCCTATCGCGGCGCCGGACGCCCCGAGGCGACCTTTGTCGTCGAGCGTCTGGTCGAGGTCGGCGCCCGCGAACTGGGAGTGAGCCCCGCCGATCTGCGGAAGAAGAATTTCGTCAAAACTTTCCCGTATCAGACCTCGGTCGCATCGCTCTACGACGCCGGCGATTACAATGCGTCGCTGCAGAAGGCGCTGCAGATCCACGACTACAAGGATTTCGGGAAGCGCAAGCGCGAGTCCGAGCGTCACGGCAAGCTCCGCGGCATCGGCTTTGCCAATTACATCGAAGCGTGCGGCGTCGCGCCGTCATCGCTGGTTGGCCAGCTTGGCGCCGGCGTCGGCTTGTGGGAATCCGCTGAAGTGCGGGTTAACCCGACCGGTTCGGTCGAACTTCTGACCGGCTGCCATCAGCACGGCCAGGGTCACGAGACGACGTTTGCGCAACTCGTGGCCGAGCGGCTCGGTATAACTATCGATCAGGTCAACGTCGTGCATGGCGACACCGACAAAGTGCAGTTCGGCATGGGCACCTACGGCTCGCGTTCAGGCGCTGTCGGCATGTCGGCCGTCGTCAAGGCGCTCGACAAGGTCGAGGCGAAAGCGAAAAAGATCGCCGCGCATCTGATGGAAGCTGCCGAATCTGATCTGGTCTTCAAGGACGGCAAGTTCACTGTCGCCGGCACCGACAAATCGCTCGCTTGGGGCGAGGTCGCGCTTGGGGCTTATGTTGCACATAAATTTCCAACCAGCGAGATCGAGCCTGGCTTGAAGGAAAGCGCGTTCTACGATCCAACCAATTTCACGTTCCCGGCCGGCTGCCACATCTGCGAAGTGGAGATCGATCCGGAGACCGGCCACACCGAGATCATGTCCTGGACCGCGGTCGACGATTTCGGCACCGTGATCAATCCGATGATCGTCGAGGGCCAGGTCCATGGCGGCGTCGCGCAAGGCGTCGGCCAGGCGCTTCTCGAACACACGGTATATGATACGAACGGTCAACTCGTGACCGGTTCCTATATGGATTACGCTATGCCGCGGGCCGACGATCTGCCGTCCTTCAAAGTCGACACCACATTCACCAAATGCCCGTCGAATCCGCTCGGCATCAAAGGCTGCGGCGAGGCCGGCGCGATCGCAGCGCCCGCCGCGGTGATGAACGCCATCACCAATGCCATCGGCACCGAGAAGATCGACATGCCTGCGACGCCGCAAAACATATGGGCGACGCTGCAAAAAATGAACCGGCCGCAACAGGCGGCGGCCTGAACCAGATGACGCTTCATTCGCCCGCGGGCGAAGAATTTTAGACGGAGAACCGCAATGTACGCTTTTACCCTTCATCGTCCCGAAACTGTGCGCCAGGCGGCCGGCCTGCTCACGAAGAACGAGGACGGCAAATTACTCGCGGGCGGCCAGACTTTGTTGCCGACGATGAAGCTTCGGCTGGCCGGCCCGCCGCAGATCATCGACATGACGAAGGTCGAAGGGCTGACGGGGATCGAGGAGTCCGGGCGCGGCGTAACCATCGGCGCGATGACGCGGCATTATGAGGTCAATGGTTCGCCTGTAGTGCAACAGGCTATTCCGGCGCTGGCGAAGATGGCCGGCATGATCGGCGATCCTGCGGTTCGCCATCGCGGCACCATCGGCGGTTCGATCGCGAACAATGATCCTAACGCGGACTATCCGGCGGCCTGCATGGCGCTCGGCGCAACAATCATCACCAACAAACGGCGCATCAAAGCCGACGATTTCTTCACCGGTATGTTCTCGACCGCGCTCGGGCCGACGGAGATCATTACCAAAGTAAGCTTCCCGATCGCGAAAAAAGCGGCCTATCAGAAGTTCCGCAACCAGGCCTCGCGCTTTGCGCTGGTCGGTGTGTTTGTCGCCAAACGCGGCAGCGAGATCCGCGTCGCCGTCACTGGTGCGGGCTCTAACGGCGTGTTCCGCGTGCCGTCCTTCGAGGAGGCATTGAAGAAGCGCTTCTCGCCGAAGTCGCTTGAGGGGATGACCATCCCCGCCGACGGCATGAATTCGGACATCCACGGCAGCGCCGAATATCGCGCGCATCTGGTTGGCGTCCTGGCCCGCCGCGCGGTCGCCGACGCGATCGGCAAGCCGATCGCGTGATTTTAAGCGGCAAAGCCGCTTATTTCCTCGTGATGCCCGGTCTTGGGCCGGGCATCTACGTTTCTGCGATCCAGTTGCCACATGGCAGTCTGACCGGGCATGACGGGACAAATCCTGTCATGACGGGTTAAAGAAAGACCATGAATAAGCCTTCGCCCCGTCCGCTGCCAAAATCGATCGACGCCACCGTCGATCTCTTAGCCGAAGCCGAATATCTCGCCGACCGCTCGCTCGGCACCGTCCTCTATCTCGCGATGAAGATGGGCAAACCGATCTTCCTCGAAGGCGAGGCCGGCGTCGGCAAGACCGAGATCGCGAAGGTGCTGTCATCGACGCTCGGGCGGCGGCTGATCCGGCTGCAATGCTATGAAGGCCTCGATGTCGCCGCCGCGGTCTATGAGTGGAATTATGCGGCGCAGATGATCGCCATCCGCGTTGCGGAAGCCGAAGGCGAGCATGACCGCTCGCGTCTCGAACATGACGTTTTCTCGGAGCGATTTCTGATCAAGCGGCCGCTGCTGCAAGCGCTGGAGTCTGACACGGCCGGTGCGCCGGTATTGCTGATCGATGAAATCGACCGCACCGACGAAGCCTTTGAAGCGTTCCTACTTGAAGTGCTGGCCGATTTCCAAGTCACCATCCCGGAAATGGGCACGATCAAAGCCGCACATCCGCCGGTCGTCGTCATCACGTCGAACCGGACCCGCGAAGTGCATGATGCACTCAAACGCCGCTGTCTTTATCACTGGGTCGGCTATCCGACTGCCGAACGCGAACTCTCCATCGTGCGCACGAAGGTGCCGGGCGTCGGCAAAAAGCTATCCGAACAAGTGGTCAGTTTCGTCCAGGCCTTGCGCAAGCAGGACCTCTTCAAATCGCCCGGTGTTGCCGAAACGCTCGATTGGGCACAGGCTTTGTCCGAACTCGATGCGGTGGCACTCGATCCTTCGACCGTATCCGACACGCTCGGCGTGCTCCTGAAATATCAAGACGACATCGCCAAGCTCGAAGGCGGCAAGATCAAAGAAATGCTCGACGAAGTGAAAGCCGAACTCCGCGCAGCGGAGTAGGTTGACTCACTTCTTCTGCGTTCCTGCCTCATGTTTCCGCATCGCAATCGCGAGCGCCACTGCGGCTGCGAGCGACGCTGAAGCGCCGGCGCCCCATGTTGCCATCGCAGAGAAGGCGAAAAGCCACGTGCCGATCGCAGGGCCTGCGGCATCTCTCAAATCGGATATCACTGAGAATGCGGCCTGATAGGTGGCTTGCGCATTGCGCGGCGCGAGTTCGGCGACCACGGCTTGCGCTAACGGCCGCGACAGCATGCGTGCGAAGGCGGTGAGTGTCAGTGCCGCGGCAAGGAAGATCAGCGCCGGTGAAACCAGAAGGCAGGCAAAGGCCAGTGCCTGCAAAGCGCCGCTCCACAAGATCGTCGAGAATCCGCTCATGCGCTGTGATGCTTGAGTCACCGGCAGTTGGAACAACACGCCAAGCACGCCAGTCGTGGCGAACAAAAGCCCGATGCCGGAAGGCGTGAGTGTCCCAGCGGCGTCGGCATAAAGCGGTGTGACCGACTCGATCCAACTCACCGCCAATTCGAGCACACCGACCGGTATGAGAAGACCGGCGAGCCGCGCGTCGCGAAACGCCGCAGTCAAAGCGAGGAGGCTTTCCTCGCCGTCTTCGTCCTCGCCATCACCCGTGCCGGACCGCCGCATCGTTTCCGGCAGGAATGCTGCAACAGCTATCGCACCGCAAAAAATCGCGGCCGCCGATCCGAGAAAAACAAGATGCAGTGAATAGAGCGCGAGCAGGGCGCCGAAAGCGGGGCCGGCAACACTGCCGATATTCGAAGCGATCCGGTTGAGCGCGAAATGCTCGCGTAATTTGTCGCTTGGGACACGATCGGCGATCACGGCGGCAGCGGTCGGGTGCAGCACGCTTTCGAAAATGCCGATCACCAGCAGCGAACCCGCCACCAGAACCACGCCGTGTGCGAAATAGAGGAGAATAAAGCCCGTTCCCACGCCAAGCGTGGACGCAAGCAGCACCGGACGGCGGCCAAGGCGGTCGGCAATGCCGCCGACCACCGGGGTCGCCAGAAGCTCGCCGGCGGCATAGCAACCGAGCAGTAAACCGATATATTCAATAGGAATACCGGCGTCGTTATGCGCCCATAGCGCAAAGAACGGCATCAGGGTGCCGTCCGCCATGCTGGCGGCAAAGAATAGGAACATGGCGACGCGCCCAGAACCGGGCGTGGCGCGCACGGTGCCCAGAGTTGAGGCGAAGTAGTTGAAAAGAAATTTGAAGAGAGTGCTCACGTGTCAGCTCCGTGCATCGGGCCTGGACCATCTGCACGACGCGGATGGCGAGGCGGATGCGTTGGCTGACGTGAACGCCTACGACGTGCGCAACGGCACGCTGGGCAGCCATTTAGGACAACAGGCCGGACGGCGCAAGGGCTTGTCGGATGCGATCCATGCCTGAGCAACAGATCCCTAAGCAAGAAACTTCTAAGGAGGCTCTGGCCGATCAGGGCCGCCTCGCCGAGAACATTCTTTATTTCGCGCGGGCGCTGCGCGCGGCCGGCATTCCTGTTGGGCCGGGTGCGGTGATCGATGCGCTTGAGGCCGTGAAGGCCGCGGGCGTCGGCACCCGCGAGGATTTTTATTGGACACTGCACGCAGTGTTCGTGAAACGCCACGAGCACTCGATCCTGTTCGATCAGGCATTCAAGATCTTCTTTCGCCGCCGCGGCTATGTGGATCAGGTGCTGGCGATGATGCTGCCGCAAGTCGCCGCTCCACCGCAGGCGCCGAAGGCCGGCGCCACGCGAATCCATGAAGCGCTGTTCTCCGGCCTCGACGACAAGCTGAAGAAAGAGCAAGAGGTCGAGCTCGACGCGCGCATGACGGTGTCGGATCGTGAAGTGCTGCAGAAAAAAGACTTCGCGCAGATGACCAGCGCGGAGATCGCGGCTGCTAAAGAGTCGATGAAGAAGCTCGTGATGCCGCTTGCCGAAGTGCGCACGCGGCGGCTCGCGCCACACGCCCGCGGCCACTTGATCGATATCCGCCGCACGCTCCGCGCCAGCATGAAAGGCGGCGGCGATTTCATCGATCTGCGCTTCATCGGCCCGAAAACCAAGCCGCCGCCGCTGGTCGCGCTGCTCGATATTTCCGGATCGATGAGCCAATACAGCCGCGTATTCTTGCACTTCCTGCATGCGCTGACGGATGCCCGCAAACGCGTCTCGACATTTCTGTTCGGCACCCGGCTCACCAATGTGACGCGGGCGTTGCGCGAGCGCGATCCGGACGAGGCGTTGGCGGGCTGTTCGGCGGCGGTGCCGGATTGGTCCGGCGGCACGCGGATCGCGTCCTCGCTCCATAATTTCAACCGGCTTTGGGCGCGCCGCGTCCTGTCCCAGGGCGCCATCGTCCTTCTCATCACCGACGGGCTTGAGCGCGACGCCGACGATACTCTTGCCTTCGAGATCGACCGGTTGCACCGGTCGTGCCGGCGCCTGGTCTGGCTTAATCCGCTTTTGCGCTTCGAAGGCTTCGAGGCGCGGGCGCGGGGCATCAAAACCATGCTGCCCTTTGTCGACGAATTCCGGCCCATCCATAACCTCGATTCTATGGCCGATCTGGTCGGTGCTTTAGCGCATGGCGGCACTGCCGCAGGAGACCCAAAAACCTGGATGCAAAGGGTCGCGTAAGACGCTATATTCGAGTGGATATAGCGAGGGCATGCCCTCTCCCCGGGAGCGTGGAGGGGGTAAAACAGGAGATACTTATGCTCGCAGCCGACAATGATATTCTCACCGCCGCTGAAGATTGGCGCAAAAAGGGCCGCGCGGTCGCGCTTGCCACCGTCGTCGAGACCTGGGGCTCGGCGCCGCGTCCAGTCGGCTCCAATCTGGTCATCGACGAGGAAGGTAATTTCTTGGGCTCGGTTTCAGGCGGCTGCGTCGAAGGCGCTGTGGTCACCGAGGCGCTCGATGTTCTCGAAAGCGGCAAATCGAAAATGCTGGAATTCGGCATCGCCGATGAAACCGCCTGGAAGGTCGGTCTGTCCTGCGGCGGCCGGATCAAGGTGTTTGTCGAGAAGATCGACTAGCGTCAGCAACCATGAAACTCGACATCCTCAAAGGGCTCAATGCCGAACGCGCGGTGCGCCGCGCTGCGGTCGTCGTCACCGATGTCGGCAGCGGCAACCAGCGTCTGGTCAAAGCTGGCGACATCGCCAAGGATCCGTTGCGCGCCGTGCTCGCTGAGCATTTGCGCACCGGCAAAAGCGGCATGGAAGAGACGCCGGAAGGCCAAGTCTTCCTCACCGTGCACGTTCCGGCGCCGCAGCTCGTCATCATCGGCGCGGTGCATATCAGTCAGGCCTTGGCGCCGATCGGCAAGCTCCTCGATTATGACGTGACGATCGTCGATCCGCGTACCGCCTTCGCCACGCCGGAGCGCTTTCCGGACGTGAAGGTCATCGCCGAATGGCCGGACGTCGCGCTGCCGCCGCTGAATGTCGATCGCTACACAGCGTTTGTCGCGCTCACGCACGACCCGAAGATCGACGATCCGGGGCTGCTGCACGCGCTGCACCGCGACTGTTTCTATGTCGGCGCGCTCGGTTCGCGCAAAACCCATGCCCGTCGTCTTGACCGGCTCAAAGCGCAAGGCATCGGCGATGCCGATCTTGCACGTATTGCCGCGCCGATCGGTCTCGACATCGGCGCGGTGTCACCGGCTGAGATCGCCGTTGCGATCATGGGGCAGATCACCGAGCGGCTGCGTGAGGAAGTCGACGCGCCCGCCGAACTTGCACCGGTGAAGGCTGCGTCATGAAATTCGGTGCGGTTGCGCCAAAAGCAGCGCTCGGCTCGACCGCCGTACACACCATCCGCCAGGGCGCGGTCGTGCTTAAGAAGGGCACGCTTATCGGGCCTGCCGAAGTGACGGCGCTGGACGCCGCCGGCATCAAAGAAATCGTCGTGGCGCAACTAGAGCCCGGCGACGTGTCGGAAGATGTCGCCGCCGCCGACATTGCCAAGGCCGTCGCGGGGAAGGGCGTCCATGTCGACCGCGCCTTCACCGGCCGCGCCAATCTGTTCGCGCAGAATGCTGGCATCCTGGTCGTCGACAAGGATGCCATCGATCGGCTCAACCGTGTCGATGAAGCGATCACTTTCGCGACGCTGCAGGCCTATAAGCCAGTCGTTGCCGGCGAAATGATTGCGACCGTGAAGATCATCCCGTTCGCAGTGGCCGGCGGCGCGCGTGATGCCGCGCTTGCCGGCGTCAAGGCGCCGCTTCTGCGCGTTGCGCCTTATCGCATCCGCAAAGTCGGCATCGTCTCGACGCTCCTTCCGGGGCTTGCCACCAAGGTCATCGAGAAAACCTTGAAGATCACCGCCGACCGTTTGGCGCCGGCGGGCGCAACGATTATTGCCGAGCGCCGTGTGCCGCATGATCGCGCCGCCGTCGCACGGGCGCTCGACGAAGTGCTGAAAGCGGGCGCCGAACTTGCCATTGTGTTTGGCGCCTCCGCTATTGCCGACCGCCGCGACGTTATTCCCGCTGCGCTGGAATCGATTGGCGGTCGTATCGAGCATTTCGGCATGCCGGTCGACCCCGGCAATCTGTTGATGATCGGCGACGCCGGCGGCCATCCGGTACTCGGCGCGCCGGGCTGTGCACGCAGCCCCAAAGAAAACGGCTTCGACTGGGTGCTGATGCGGCTTCTCGCCGGACTGCCGGTGCCGCGTGAGGACATCACCGGTCTCGGCGTCGGCGGTCTCTTGATGGAAATCGTGACCCGGCCGCAGCCGCGCGACGAACCGGTGCAGCCGCCGCAGGCCATCGCCGCGCTCGTGCTCGGTGCCGGCAAGTCGAGCCGGATGGGCGGCCCGAACAAGCTTCTCGCCGAGATCAACGGCAAGCCACTCATTCGCATCGTCGTCGACGAGGTGCTGAAATCGCGTGCGCGGCCGGTGGTCGTTGTCACCGGACATCAGCGGGAAAAAGTCGAAGCGGCGCTCGCCGGACTGCCGGTGAAGCTCGTGCACAATCCGGATTTTGCCGACGGCTTGGGCACCTCGCTCAAAGCCGGCATCTCTGCTCTGCCAAATGCCATCGATGGCGTCATCGTTTGTCTTGGCGATATGCCGCAGGTCGACGCGGCAATGATCGACCAGCTCACAGGCGCGCTCGATCCTACCAAAGGTGCACTGGTCGCGGTGCCGACCATTGATGGCCAACGCGGCAATCCGGTGGTGTGGTCGCGCCGTTTTTTCCCCGATCTTATGGCGGTCGAAGGCGATATCGGTGCGCGGCATCTGATCGGCCGCTATGGCGAGGCGGTCGCTGAAGTCCCGTTGGTCGGCGCCGCCGCGCTGACCGATGTCGATACGCCGGAAGCGCTAGCGGCGGTGAAAAAGGAATTGGAGCGGACCTAAGCTTCGTCGTCGTCGGGCCTGTCCTGGCCATCTCACCACGTAATGACGGCCGAGTGCCGTTGATTCACCAACTCGAAACTCTTCCTCGTTAACTTTTGGGAGTTCCTCGGGGGAGGGGCCTGATGGCCAAGATTCTGAAATTTGTGCGTAATTTCGTTTACGCGGTCGCTGGATTCGGCCTTTTAATCATCGCCATCGGCACCGCCCAAGCGGCAGGTGCCCTCGCGGTCGGCACCTGCGGCGCCTATGGCTACGGTTTCGACTTCCGTAGCGAAGGCGATGCCCGCCTTGCGGCGATGAAGAAATGCACCGGCAGCCAGTGCCGGGTCGTTGGCATCGTCCACAAAGGCTGCGCCGCCATGGCCGTCGATGCCAAGAACCCGTGCGGCTCGTTCGGCTGGGCGATCAATTCCCATCTTGGCCAGGCCGAGAACGCTTCGATGCGCCGCTGTTTCGAATATGGCGGCCGCGATTGCGTGGTCCGCGCCTGGGCCTGCGACGAGAAGGGCTGAGCGCCAGGACTTGGCGCTTAATTTTATTTGTTCTGCGTGGTCTGGGCGGCGATCTCTTGCACGATCGGCGACCATTTCTTTTGTTCGGCCTGAATGAATGACAAAAGCTGCGGCGGCGACATCGGCCGCTCGTCGCGCCCGAGATCGGCGAGCCGCTTGCGGATCTCCGGATCGCTCATCGCCTTGATCAGATCGGCATTGGCCTTTTTCACGATCGTTTCTGGCGTGCCCGCGGGCGCGACCAGCACCTGCCAGCCCACGGATTCGAAACCCGGCAGCGTTTCAGCGACCGTCGGTACATTTGGCAAATCCGACATCCGCGCCGCCGAGCCAACGGCAAGCGGAATGACATTGCCGGCCTGCACGGCGCCGGCGATTCCGGAATAGGCGTCGAACACCAGCGCTACGCGTTTACCCATCATGTCGTTGATGACCTGCGCGGTGCCGCCGGAATAAGGCACCATCAGAAGTTTGATGCCGGCTTGTTGCTGCAACAATTCGCCGGTGAGATGCGTCAGCCGGCCGATGCCGTTGACGCCGAACGTCAACTCGCCCGGTTTCTGCTTCGCCATGGCGATCAAGTCCGGCAGCGTCTTCACGCCGAGCCAAGGAGCGGCGCCGATAAACATCGGCGCGCCGCCGAGATAGCCGACCGGCGTGAAATCGCGCGGCACCTGAACCGGCAGATTATCAGCGCTGCCGGGAATGGCGACGAAAGCAGAGACGGCGATGACGCCAAGCGTATAGCCGTCGGGCGCAGCGGTTGCCGCCGCGCGCGCGGCGATTGCGCCGCCGGCGCCCGGCTGATTGATCACCACCGCTTGCTGCCCCCAGACCCGACTCAAGCCTTCGCTGACGATCCGCACCGGCACGTCGATTGCGCTTCCCGGCGCGGAATCCGTGATTATTCGGACGGGATGATTGGGATAGTCCTGTGCGCGCGCGAACGGTGCAACGGCGAGAGCGGCGAACAGCGTTAGCGCTGCAGCGATTTTGGATTGGTTCACGATGGTTATCCCCCGGGATTTATCATAGGTGACGAAGCACCCGTGGGTGTCCGCGTCAATATTGCCCCGCCGCATTCATTCGATAGAAAGCCGATAAAAATCGCCGCAGTTCGGCAACCAGCGATAAAGCCTATCGCCGTCTTTCCGTTGACCCGTACCGCGCGATCCGAACCCGCGCGTCTTCGTCTCCGTTGTCTCAGCACAGCCACAACCAACGCTAGCAACGGAGGAGTGCCATGGGGCGCCCAACGACAAGCACAACAATCAACAATAAATACGCGCATCGCGTCGTCTCTTCGCTTCTTCTGACATTGACCGTCGGCTGCAGCGTTACTGCGATGACGGCGCCAGCTTATGCCGCCGGCGCATTGGCGGGTGTGGGTGCCGCAGTGGGCGGTGTTGTCGGCGGCGTCGGCGGAGCTGTTGGTGGCGCAGTCAGCGGCGTCGGCGGTGCAGTCGGCCTTAGCGGCAGCGGGCTCGGTGGTCTCGGTGGCGGACTGGGCAACAGCCTTGGCAGCGGTCTCGGCAATGCCGGTCTCAATGGCGATATCGGCGGCCTGACCGTCAACAAACACGGCTTCGGCGGCCGCTTTAATCCGAGCTCCGGCAACAGCGCCGGTTTCTTCTCTGGCAACGCCACCTTCGGCAATTCCGGCAATGCCGTGAGCTCGGCTCCGCACACCGGGACGCGCGGAGTAGGTCGGTTAAGCCAAGTGCGCCAAGTACGGCAGGTAGGCCAAGTGAAGCAGATCGGCCAAGTACGGCAGACAGATCAGGTGCGTCAGGTTGGCCAAGTACGGCTACTTGGCCAGGCCGGGAAGCAAGTTGGGCAGCAAGCGAGCCAGCAAATAGGGCAGAGCACGTCCGGCCAAGCGCAACAGACGCCGCAAGCGCAATCGCTGGGTCTGAATGGGCGCGGCGCGACCGTCAGCCGCCAGGTCGGCTATGCGTTGCACCCAACGGGAAAGCCCACCGTCACACTCGGCAGCACGACAACGCCGAGCGCCGTCAATATCGGCGGCGCTAAAGGCGTTACCGCCAGCGTCAATCCGGATCCGGCCGTCAATGTCACGAGCGGCGATGGCAGCAACGGCGGCGTTGCGGCCTCGACCAACATAACCAACAATCCGACCAACACGACGACGCCGGCGGCGACCACCAATGTCGGCGCGTTCAACGCGCCCGGCACCACGTCGAGCAATAGCTCCAACAGTGCGACTTCGACCAATGTCAGCGCGCTCAATACCGCGGGTGACAATACCGGCGGCACCAATAATGGCGGTGTGGCTTCCAACAATGTGAGCGCGCTCAACGGTGCCGGATCGAATGTCGGTTCGTCGGGCAGCGGCGGTCTGACGTCGAACAATGTCGGTGTTCTCAACTCCGGAAGCGCCACCGGCGGAGCAGGCAATACAGGCGTCGGCAATACCAATGCCGGCATTCTCAATAGCAACAGCGCAACGGGTGATACGGGCACGACCAGCGCTCCGCTCGCGGCCAATGCCGGCGTACTGAATAGCGGCAGTGCGACAGGCGCTGCTGGTAGCACCAGCAGCCCATCGGCGAACGCCGGGGTTCTGAATACAAACAGTGCGACCGGGGACAGCGGTACAACAAGTGGTCCACTTGCGGCCAATGCCGGTGTCCTCAACAATGGCAGTACGACCGGTGGCGTCGGCGGCACGAGTCCGTCGGCGAATGCGGGTGTTCTCAATAGCGCTAGTCCGACCGGCAACACGGGCACGACAACGGGGCCGCTCGCCGCCAACGCTGGCGTTCTCAACAACGGCAGTACGACCGGCGGTGTCGGCGGCACAAGTCCGTCGGCGAACGCAGGCGTCCTCAATAGCGCTAGTCCGACTGGCGGCACTGGTACAACAACCAGCCCGCTCGCGGCCAATGCTGGCGTCCTCAACAACGGCAGCACGACTGGCGATGTTGGTGGCACGAGTCCGTCGGCGAATGCGGGCGTCCTTAATAGCGCGAGCCCGACCGGTAATACCGGCACAACGAGCGGTCCGCTTGCTGCCAATACCGGTGTTCTTAACAACGGCAGCACGACTGGCGGTGTTGGTGGCACGAGTCCGTCGGCGAATGCCGGTGTCCTTAACAGCGCGAGCCCGACCGGCGATACGGGAACGACAAATGGTCCGCTTGCTGCCGATGCGGGTGTGTTGAACTCAGGCAGTACGACTGGCGGCGTCGGCGGTACGACCCCATCGGCGAATGCGGGCGTCCTTAATAGTGCGAGTCCGACCGGCAACACAGGTACAACGAGTGGTCCGCTCGCCGCCAACGCCGGCGTTCTCAACAGTGGCAGCACGACCGGTGGTGTCGGCGGCACGAGTCCGTCGGCAAACGCCGGTGTCCTCAACAGCGCCAGTCCGACTGGCGACACGGGAACGACAACCGGTCCGCTTGCCGCCGATGCGGGCGTGTTGAACTCCGGCAGTCCGACCGGTGGTGTCGGTGGCACCGGTACCGCGGCGAATGCCGGTGTTCTCAACAGCGCCAGTCCGACCGGCAACAGTGGCACAACAAGTGGCCCGTTCGCTGCCAATACGGGCGTGCTGAACAATGGCAGTCCGACCGGTGGCGTCGGCGGCACCAGTCCCGCGGCGAATGCCGGTGTTCTCAATAGCGCAAGCCCAACCGGTGACACTGGCACGACAAGTGGCCCGCTCGCTGCCAATACCGGCGTGCTCAATAGCGGCAGCACGACTGGCGGCGTTGGCGGCACCAGCCCGTCGGCGAATGCCGGCGTTCTCAATAGCGCGAGCCCGACCGGTAATACTGGCAGAAGGAATGGTCCCCTTGCTGCCAATGCCGGTGTGCTGAATTCCGGAAGTACGACCGGTGGTGTCGGCGGCCCCAGTCCGTCGGCGAATGCCGGTGTCCTCAACAGCGCGAGCCCGACCGGTGACACAGGAGCAACAAAAGGTCCGCTTGCCTCTAATGCAGGTGTCCTTAACACCGGCAGCGCGACAGGCGGCGCCGGTGGCAATAGTCAGTCGGCGAACGCCGGTGTCCTCAATAGCGCCAGTCCGACCGGCGACACCGGAACAACAACTGGTCCGCTTTCCGGCAATGCTAGCGTTCTCAACACCGGCAGTTCGACCGGAAGCCCGGGCGGCAGCGGTCCTTCAACGAATGCCGGCGTTCTGAACACCAGCAGCCCGACTAGCGGCGTGAGCGGCCCCGGCGGGCAGGCGGCGCTCGGCGCGCTCAATTCCGGCGGCGCGACGGGTTCGACCGGCGGCGGCGCGACACCGACGGCAAGCGCAGGCGTACTCAATGGTACCAGCACGACCGGCGGCACGAGCCCGGGCGATGCGGCCGCTGTCGGTGCGCTCAACTCCAGCGGATCGACCGGGGACAACAGTGCAAGCCCGACGCCGTCGACAAGTCTTGGCGCGCTCAACGACACGAATACGACCGGCAACAGCGGCGCCAATCCGGGTGCAGCGATCAATGCCGCGGCACTCAACGCCGCGGGCGGCAATACCGGTAACGACGGCAGCGGGTCGAGCACCGGCGCTAATGTCAGTGCGCTCAATAGCACCGGCAGCAATACCGGAACGAGAGCTGTTCATTCCCTGTTCGCGGTCAATACAGCGGCGCTGAATGGCCCGGCGAGCAGTACCGGGGCGACCGGCGGCAATACGCCGGTGGCGCTGAATACCGCGGCGCTCAATGGCGCGAATAACAGTACCGGCACCACCAGTGGCAATGCGCCGGTTGCGCTTGCTAGCTCAGCCTTGAATGCCGACGGTACGACGACCGGCGGCAATTCCGGCACTGCTCCAGCCGCAACTGCTCTCGATGTCGCAAGCGGCGGTAATAGCGGCACGACTGGGGGCGGTGGTCTCGGTACCGGTCTCGGTGGCACGACGGGTACGGGAGGCGCAGGCACCACTGGCAGCTCGAGCGGCAACACCGGCAGCAGCAGCGGCGGTGGTGGGGGAGGTGGCGGTGGAACCGTTGCGATCGGTGGCTTTGCCGGCGGCTATAATGGCGGCGGCGCCGAAGCTGATCGCGATCGCTGTCTGCATGTCCTGCAAGACCGGCGGCATTACCGCAAGAACGTGATTGCAGTCTGCACGGCTTTCCTCGCTAAGATCCATCGCGAGGCACGGCAGTAAAACTCACTCCGTGATGCCTCTTTCTTTGCTCGGGATGTTACGGCCGCGGCCGTAACATCCCGAACTGCTATCGGTTAGTGTGTTTGCTCGTCTGCCCAGCAAGAAAGGGGTATGTCGCCGGTGCCGGACAGGGCTATATGTCTGCGCCGAAGCCGGGAAGATGAGCATGTCCACAATCGCTGCCACCAACCTGCCTGCCGATATTTCACAACGGCGACTTTCGATCGGTTTCATGAATTGGGCGCATGCACTCGATCATTTTGTGATCCTGATCTATCCGACGGTGGTCATTCAGCTCCAACTCGTCTACGGCGAATCCTATTCGACGCTGATTGCCCTCGCGACCGCGTCCTTCATCGCTTTCGGTTTGTTCGCGCTACCGGCCGGCTGGCTCGGCGACCGCTGGAGCCGGCGCAATCTGATGATCGCGTTTTACCTCGGCTGCGGCGTGTCGTTGATTGCTGCGGCCTTCGCGCCGACGCTCACCACGCTGGCTGTTGCCTTGTTCGCACTCGGTCTCTTTGCCGCGATCTATCATCCAGTCGGCACCGCGATGATCATTGCAAACGCGACGCAGCGCGGCCGTACGCTCGCCTTTAATGGCGTCTGCGGCAATCTCGGCGTTGCCGTCGCCGCCGGCGTTACCGCGGCGCTGACAGCGACGTTTTCCTGGCGCGGTGCGTTTTTTGTGCCCGGTATTGTATGTTTGCTCTCGGGCCTGGTTTATCCGTTCTTCGTGCCCGACGAGCGCGGACAAAAGGCGCCGCGCTCGCAGGCTCCCGATGTAACGCTTTCGCCGGTGTTGGCCGCGGTCATGTTCGGTCTGTTCATCGTAGTTGCGCTCAGCGCCGGGCTTGTCTTCAACACCGTGACGGTCGCGCTGCCCAAGATTATCGAAGAGCGCGTCGGCAACGGCATCAGCCTGATGGAAATCGGTGGACTGACCACCGCGGTATTCCTATGCGGCGCCGTCGCGCAAATCACCGTCGGCCGGCTGGTCGAGATTTTCCGGCCGCATAAGCTCTTCGCGCTGCTCGCGATCATGCAAGTCTCCGGTATCGTGTGGTCGACTTATGCCACCGGCGTGATGCTGCTGTTTGCGCTCGCTTTCACCATGGCCGCGATCTACGGCCAGATCACCGTCAACGATCTGATCATCGCGCGCTACACTGCCGACGCGTGGCGAAGCCGCGTCTACGCGGTCCGCTATTTCGTAACTTTCATGATCTCTGGCGTCGCGGTGTCGATGATCGCGCTGCTCTATGGCCGCGGCGGCTTCGGCCTGGTGCTCGGCACCACCGCTATCATCGCGCTCGGCTTTTTGGTCGCGGTGCTCTTAATCGCGACGATCGCCAACGGCGTCGAGAAGAACCGCCCGGTGTTGCAGCCGGCGGAGTAGGCGACGCCGCTACGCGTCACGCTTTGGCGGCGATGATCTCGACTTCGACAAGGATTTCCGGCCAAACGAGCTGCGGAATAACGAGCAGCATCGACGCCGGACGTGCCTCCCCAAGAAAGCGGCTGCGGACTTTCGCATAGGCCGCAATATCGTCTGCCCGCGTCAGATATTGCGTGACCTTGACGATATCCGCGGTCGTCATCCCGGCTGTTTCGAGGACGCCGATGACGTGTTGCCAAGCGATTTCGGACTGTCCGGTAATGTCCTTGGGAAGATCGCCGCTTCGCGACAGGCCGGGCGTGCCCGACGTCATCAGCCATCGCAGATTGGGTTTAGTCTCGATAGCGTCGCTATAAGCGCCGATCTGGCTTGCAACGCCAAAATTGTGAACGGTGTGAGTCATAATTATTCTCCTCGTTCCCCCAAACCGCATCGTTTCATAGCGGGCGGACAACGGAATAACAGCCCTATTGCTCATTCACATGATCGGCTTAGGATTTCTCCTGAGCTCGGTTTGGAAAGGGAGAGGGTTATGCGTAAGCTTCTTTTTGCTGGGGTTTTAGTGTGTCTGTCCGCCTCGGGCGCGATGGCGCAGATCAGAAACTGTACGCCGATCAAGGCGATCAAAGCGCGGATGGCCTGTATCGAAGCCAATCAGGCCGAACTCGACGCCACGCTCGCTGCGCTGATGAACGGCGTGCAGATTAAGGCCCAGGTCGGCGGCGATATGGCGTTCGGCAATCCGTGGTGCCTGATGATCAAGTCGGGCGCCAATGCCACCGTGGCGAAGAACTGCGTCGTCCTGCCTGGCGAGTTTGCCACCACGCGGTGGCAATTGGTGCCGGTGCACTGACGCCGCTGCAGCGCGCTACCGCGGAGTAATCCGCGATAGCACGTGAGCAAGTGGCAAACGAACCTTGAAACCGCGCCTGCTTACGCGGGATTTTTCGCCGCCAGCGCCATGCCGATCATGGCGACGCCGCCGAACAGCATATTGATGCCGACCAAGAGGCCCAGCGCCCAGGTCGCGCTTCCCGGCAAGCCGGCGAAAATGATGCCAGCGAGCATCAGGTCGATAATACCGCTGGTGAGCATCCAGACCCAGCGGTTCGGAAGCTGTGCTTTGTGCTCGATGGCATAGAGGATAGTGGCAATGCCTTCGACGACGAAGAAGGCGATCAGCACCAGCGTCAGCGATAGCGTTCCGCCTAGCGGCGAGGCGAGAAGGATCAGGCCTGCCCCAAGTGAAATGACGGCGGAGAGCAGCGACCACCAAAAGCCGGGCGCCGCGCGCATCATGAAGGTGGTGAACAGGCCGACCACGCCGGCGATCAGGAACAGCCAGCCGATGGTCAAGGTAAAGGCGAAGGTGGCGACCACCGGCAGCACGATCGCCGCGGCACCGAGCACCATCAGAATGATGCCTTCGATCAGATAGAGCTTCCAGTTCTGATGGATGGTGTTGGCGACCAGCCGTTCGAGGTCGCCGCTGTTAGGCGATGGATTGATGGTCATTGGTTTTTTGCTCCCTGCAATCCGCCGCGCAGAAGGCCGGCGGAGCCTTACCCATTAAGTTCTCGCCCATTAAGTTCCCGGTATTAACTCCTTGGGAACCCGTATAGGCCACAATTGTTGCAAATATGCTGGTCTTGCATAAGCGCATGCTAGCGCCTATTTAGATCACAACGGTGTTGAGCCTTAGCGCTCCGCTGTGGGACGGCCACGGTTACGTTGGGTGACGCCGGATGAACGCGCGCCTTTCGTTTCGTGGCCGTTAGCAGTTTCAGGCCTCGGCCGCAGCAATTTCCTGATTCATTTTCTGAATGTAGCCGACCCCACAGCCTTGCGCCGCTTACTGGCCCATCACCGCGGCTTCCAGCGTATCGGGATCTTGGCGCTGAATGAATTGGATGGCAAAGCCGCCATCAAAGTGGCGGACGACCCGTCCTATCACGCTGCCAACAGCCAGCACTGTTTTCATGTCTGGTAGCGTGTCGGCCGATATGGCCGCGCCGGTTGTGGAGAAATCCCGCACCAGGCAAGTTTCGATGGTGCCGTCGGCAAAGGTCAACCACGAATGCGGGTTTGACGGCACGATCCGATCGCTGTGCCGCCGATTTGGCGTATCGTGATTTTTAAAGTTCTCGATCCACTCGATCTTGGCCAGAAGCTCGCCGCGTCTTTCTTTGCTCGTGGCGATGCTCATCATGAAGCCGCCTTTGATCAGACGGGTGATGCGCCCTTCCATTTTACCCAGATGATCGAAGTGAGCGATCGCCCGTTCGCCTATTTTTCCGACGACCGGACCGGCGAGCCCAATCTCGTGAGGAGACAGATAAACTGCCCGGCATGGGAAGACACGACGCTCACCGCGCGCGTCACGCTCGTCGGCGAGCGAATATCGCCCCGGAATGCGGACGATGACGCGAACCTCCGGCTGAGGCTCGGCGACGACGACATCGCCCGATTTGAGTTCTTCCCCGAGCGCCACGGCGTTTATGCTCCCGCGACAGCTACAGTTTTCGCAGCGCGCATGAATCTGCAGCACTTCTGCGCAAAGCTTCGATCCGCCCCGCAATTAGCAACAAACGCGCGGCCGAGTTTGAATTCGGCGAATGGCATTTGCCTCAATTTTTGTGGGTTCGAATAACTGCCGAAATCGCCGCCAATAAGTGCGCCGTGAAAGGCGGACTCGACTTCGCCTGTGATCGAAGCGGCGGCGGACATCCTGTCCAAGACCTTCTAAAGCGATCCTATTTGACAAATTTCAGATGCGCATTTGCGCACAGCCGACCATTCATTCCTGGGTGGTAGCGAAGGATAATGAGCAATGAAGAATTAAGAAGGTCCAAACGTATAAATTGCGCAATACAACTAGAGTGAGTTCCAACAAATATAATTAAAACATTTTGAGACTGTGATTCATTTTTGAGCCGCTCGATCCGCGCGGTCTCTTTCAAGATGAAAATCGTCAGCGGGTGTTTGCAACAAATCCGACCGGAGATGAATTTTGGTACGTTCTTCTGACATAATCGCTCATGTCGTCGACAGTGAGTTGCCGCCGCTCAAAGCCGGCGTCCGCATTCGAAAACCTGGAAGACCCGTTGAGAAACGCGACGTTCTCTGGCTGAGGTTTTGGTAGCTCCGCTGCCGCAATAGGTTGCGGAACAGCAGGCTTGTGTATCTTCGGCGCGTCGATTTGGACGTTCGATGAATGAAGCACTGGCACATCTTTCTGCGGATGTGTGGGCCGTGCTTCTCCAGGTGTAGGTACGGCTGAAGCGAGTTTCAGCGGCTTTGGTATTTTGGCCGGCGCAAAGCTGAGGCTCGCAACGTTCTTGCCATTGTCGGCGGCAAATTTGGCAATTTCCGTTTTTGTAAAACTGCGGAAGTCCGAATTGTAGGGCGCCGCGATATGGTTGTCGTTGTTTGGGAAATATTCGATATTTCCACCGGCCAATTTCTTCGATCCCATTCCGCCAAACGTCATAAGCGGATTGGGATTATAGAATTCAACCATGCGCCCAACGTTTCCCGTGAGCGTCGGCGTCGTCGTCAGCAACGAAGGCTGCAGCGCAATGATTAGATCGACGTATTTCGCTTGATTGGCCAAGCGAACCGCGTTGTTCGCCCCCAGACTGTATCCGATAACGACGGTGTGCGTTCCAACCGGCTGGTGCTCGATCTCATCGGCCAGGGTTTGCCATTGTTCAAACGGATAAGTGCTGACCTCGACGTCCGGCATGGTTTTGAGGTCGGCAACAAATTCGACGAGTCCGGGCGCAGCCGGAGCCCCGAACAGAGGCCACAGCACGCCGACAAACGTCTTTGCGTGGACCGGAGAGCAGATCAGCGATCCACACCACGCAACAATAATGATCGCGAGTTTCCTCAACTCGTCCCCCAAAGGCGGCCGACGCGAGTGACGCATTATCGCAGAAGAAGGGGGGAGTCGGCCAGAGCCTAAATTTTTCGTTAACAACGTCAGGAGCTTAGGCTGGCTTTTGAATTCAGGCGCTTAGGCCAGCCTGAATTAAGCCAGCTTTTCTATCAGAGCCCAAGCCTTTCTATCAGAGCCCAAGCCTTTCTATCAGAGCTATGGCGCCCGCCGGCGCCCGGACTTTGCCTTCGTGGATGACATAGGCGAACACGTCACGTGGGACTGCTTTTGTCGTCGGCACCGTCTCGATCGTTGCGAGATCACCCACCGCGTTGCCTTCTGCCAAGGTATGCAGCCGCTCGGCCCAGGCGTCGATTTCCTTCGGCGGATAGGCGGTCGGCACGGTGTCCTGGCCGCGCTGCAGCCGGGCGTAAAAGAAATCACCGGTCATGTCGGCGATATTCGGATAGCGCGCGTGATCGGTGAACACGGGCGGCATCTTGAACTTCCGCAATAGCGCGATGAATTCCGGCGTCTGGAAGCTGTCGTGACGAACCTCGATGACGTGGCGTAGCGGCAGCTTGTCGAGCTTGTCGGGTAGGAGTTCCAGGAAGCCGCCGAAATCGGCCGGATCGAATTTCTTGGTCGGGGCGAATTGCCAGAGCAGGGGGCCGAGATGGCTGCCGAGTTCGGTGATCCCGGAATCCAGAAACCGCTTGATGGAGTCGCCTGCGTCTTTGAGTACGCTGCGATTGGTCGCAAAACGCGGCCCCTTGAGCGAGAACACGAAGCTGTCCGGCACTTCGCTCGCCCATTTGCGATACGTAGACGGCGTTTGCGTGCGATAGAACGTGCCGTTGATCTCGATCGATGTCAGCCGCTCGCTGGCGTAGCTCAGTTCCTTCGCATGCGGCAGGCCCTTCGGATAAAAAGTTCCGCGCCACGGCTCGAACGTCCAGCCGCCAATGCCGATATAGATATTGCCGGTTTTGTTGTTCGATTTCGGAGGCGTTTTCGGAGTCACTTTGTGAGTCATGGGCCTGTCACCAAACGAAGGTAAAAGAAGAGCTTACGTGACGATATGGTGTGTTCAGTTTAATCCTTCATCGTCACAACGGCCACGGTGAGATCAGGCGACGCCGGATGAACGCGCGCCCTCGCTCGTGGTCGTTTCTGTTTTTGGCATATTCGTTTCGCTGTCAGCGATTAGCTCAATTCGTTGAGCAGCGCCTTGGCGGCTTGTAGAGTCGGCCGATTAAACCCTTCAGTAAAAGTGGCATAGGCAGCCGCGAGCGAGTCCCGTCCCTCGTCGCGGCGGTTCTTTTCCGCCAGCAGCCGAGCGAGACTCATAGCTGCGTTTAGTTGGATCGGCCGGCATGGTTGCCGTTCTGCAAGCGCGATGGCGTCTCGAAATGCCTGTTCCGCGGCGGGAACGTTATCGCGCGATCGCGCCAAAAGGACTTCGCCGCGCAGGCGAAGCGCGTCGGGTTCGCCGAAATGGTTGCCGTAGACGCGCGTCTCTTCGGTTGCTCGCTCAACCCATGCCGCAGCATCGTCGAGCCGTCCCGCGCGAAGAGCCTGCGCGGCAATCTGCAGGATATTCTGCATGCGAAATCCCGGGTTGAACGGCTGATTGACCGCATGGGTCATCTGTTCGATCCCGGAGTCGAAATCCCCGGCCAATGCCGCCAGCCAGCCGCGGTAAAAAATCGCATCAGCCAGTTGCCAGGCAAATTTGTTGCGCTCGGCGAGCGTATAAAGCTCATCTACCATGGCGCGCCCGGCGTCATAGTCTTGCAGTAGCAACATTGTCATGCAGCCGCGCTGCATCGCATGAACGATCGACAGCACGTGGTTCAGGTCGCGGGCGTCGGCGATTGATCGTCGCGCCATGTCGGCGGCTTGATCGAGCTTGCCCTGTGCCCAAAGGCTCTGCGCGTAAAAGGAACGCGCGCACATCCGGGAATCGTGGCCGCCGAAGTAGTAAGAGTGTTCACGATGGTGCTCGCGGTCGTAAAGTTTGATGACCTGCTCCGCAGCCGTGTTCAAGCCGGCGAAATCGGCTTGCCGAAGCAACATCGGCACCTTTGCATGATAGGCCTCGAGCAAGAGGTCGGGATTGTCGAGTTCGCGGGCAACGTCGACCAATTGATCCGCCATGGCGGGTGCTTCGAGACGGCCGCTTACCGAGGAACTGAACCAAACGCCCCAGGTGGCGAGGAAGCGTTCACGTCCTCGCTCGGGCATCGTGTTGCTCAACTCCAATGCGCGCCGGTAATGCGTCGTCACTTCCTGCACCGTCGGGCCGTGCCCGATCATCTTCGCAAGCCCGAAGCCAAGACGGACGCCTAATTCCAGTCCATCGCGCCGTTTGGATTCCGGCATCGCCACGACTAGGCGCAGCGCGCTGTCGTAATGCGTGACCGCCTCGGTTATCGCGAAGCGGCGCAGATCGCGGTCGGCGGCTTTCATGTAATAGGTGACGGCTTTTTCGCTCTGGCCGGCCTGTTCGAATTGCTGTGCCAGTACTTCCGGTGTGGTGGCGACGACGTCGGGCGCCCGCTTTTCCAGAACGAGTGCAATGGCCGAATGCAATTGCTGCCGCCGGGCGCGCAGCATGGCGGAGTAGGCGGTGTCCTGTATCAGCGCATGCTTGAATGTGTAGACCGCATCGGGCGGTGCGCCGCGCATGAAAACGAGTTCGGCTTCGGTCAGGCGCGTAAGCGCATCACGCAGGACAGCGTCCGGCATTCCGGCCACTGCGGCCAGCACGTCATAGGAAAAATCGCGCCCGATCGCTGCGCCGATCTGCAACACCTCGCGTGCCGAGCCAAGGCGGTCGACGCGCGCCATCAGCGAGTCCTGCAGCGTGGTCGGGATTGCAAGCGTCTGCGCCGGCTGGTCGAGCACATATTCATTGCCGGACTGGCGCAACGCGTCGCTTTCCAGCAGTGATTTGGTCAGTTCCTCCAGGAACAGCGGCACGCCATCGGTGCGCGCGACGATCTGATCGAGGAGTTCCGGCGGCAGCGCGATGCCGCCGGTAACTTGCGTGACAAGGCGCTCGCGTTCACGCTGCGACAGCCGGTTCAGCGTCAACATTGTTACGTAAGAATGCCGTGCCCAGGGCGGCTGATAATCCGGCCGGAAGGTGATGACGAGCAGGATCGGCAGACGCTCCAGGCGATCGATGGTGAGCGTAAGCAGTTCGGTCGTGGTCGGATCGGCCCAATGCGCGTCTTCGAACAGCATCAGCACCGGCCCGCGCCGTGCGATGTCTTCGATCTGCATCAGCATCGCTTCGAGAAGCCGCCGCCGGCGGCGCTGTGGCTCCGCGGTCCCCGTGACGGGACCTTGAGCAAGCCCCAAAAGCTCGGCGAACAAATCGCCGGTTTCAGCGCTTGCCTCGCCATCTCGCGCGATCAGCGCGTCGAGCTTCTTGCGTTTCTCTTCGGCCGTATCGTTCGCCGCAAAGCCTGCGGCATGCTGCAATTGCGCCACGACAGGCTGCAGCGCCGAGCCCTGATGATGCGGCTGGCAGAAATAATGCAGACAGCTATGCGCCTCGCTTTTGAGACTTTCCTCCAGTGCTGCAATCAGCCGCGACTTGCCGAGACCGGCTTCGCCGGCAATCAGCGCGACACGGCCTTCGCCGGCTTTGGCCTGCTGCCAGCGGCGGGTGAGAAGCTCCATCTCCTCTTCGCGGCCGACCAGTGGTGTGAGATTTGTCGCGCGTAGCGCTTCGAAACGGCTGGCGATCGAGCGTTCTCGCAACACGCGGAAAGCCGCAACCGGATCCTGAAAACCTTTTAGTGCTGCGGGCTCGATGTTTTCGTATTCGAACAATTCGCCGGCGAGGCGGCGCGTGCTGCCGGCGATGATGACGGTGTTCGGCGCGGCATGCGATTGCAGCCGGGCCGCGAGGTTCGGCGTTTCACCGACGACATTGCGCTCCTGCGCTTCGCCGGCGCCAAGAAGTTCGCCGACCACGACCAGACCGGTGGCGATGCCGATGCGCACTTGATGTCCGCCGGTCTTGAAAAGGTCGACGATAGCGTCGACCAAAGCGAGGCCCGCGCGCACTGCGTTCTCGACGTCGGCTTCATGCGCTTCCGGATAACCGAAATAGACCAGCACGCCGTCGCCCATATATTTGGCGACATAACCGCGGAAGCGCGTCACCTCGTCGGCTGTGCATTTGTGATAAGCGGCGATCACCTCGCGCAGATCTTCCGGATCGAGCTGCCGCGACAGCGCGGTCGAGCCGACAAGATCGCAGAACATCACCGTAATCTGCCTGCGTTCGGCTGCGGTTGCCGGTCGTGGCGCGGGCGTCCGCGAAGAAGGTGACGGCACGGCGGCCGGAGCAGGCGAGGGCGCCGCAGCGCCGGCTTCAAGCTTGGCACCGCATTCGGCGCAGAATTTTGAACCCGCGGCATTGGCGTGACCGCATGCCGCACAGCTTAACGCCTGCGCGGTGCCGCATTGCGGGCAGAACCGCGCCGCGGCGGGGATGTCTTGACCGCAACTGGGACAGGCTTTGCTTGTCGGCATATTGCTTTATATCGCGCGAAAGTGACGCTGAGGAGTGCGCCACAATAGCAAAAGGCCCGGGATCGCTCCCGGGCCTTTGTAGTTCACGTCTGACGAATGGATTAGAAATCCATTCCGCCGCCACCCGGCATCGGGGGCATCGAGTCTTTCTTCTTCGGCAGTTCGGCGACCATGGCCTCGGTGGTGATGAGGAGGCCGGCAACCGACGCCGCGTTCTGGATCGCGGTGCGCACGACCTTAGTCGGGTCGATAATGCCCTTCTTCACCAGGTCGACATATTCGCCGCTCTGGGCGTCGAAGCCCCAGTTGTACTGATCCTTCTCCAGGATCTTGCCGACGATCACCGAGCCATCTTCGCCCGCATTCAGGGCGATCTGACGGGCCGGTGACTGGATCGCCTTGCGGACGATGTCGACACCGGTCTTCTGGTCGTCGTTCGCGGTGCGAATTTTCTTCAGCGCTTCAGTGGAGCGCAGAAGAGCTACGCCGCCGCCGGGAAGAACGCCTTCCTCGACTGCCGCGCGGGTCGCATGCATCGCGTCATCGACGCGATCCTTGCGCTCCTTCACTTCGACTTCGGTCGCGCCGCCGACGCGGATCACCGCGACGCCGCCCGCGAGCTTCGCCAGACGCTCCTGCAGCTTCTCACGGTCGTAGTCCGAGGTGGTCTCCTCGATCTGCGCCTTGATCTGCTGGATGCGGTCTTCGATGTCTTTCTTCTTGCCGGAGCCATTGACGATCGTGGTGTTTTCCTTGTCGATCATCACCTTCTTGGCTTTGCCGAGCATCGAGATATTGACGTTCTCGAGCTTGATGCCGAGGTCTTCCGAGATCGCCTGGCCGCCGGTCAGGACCGCGATGTCCTGCAGCATGGCCTTGCGGCGATCGCCGAAGCCCGGAGCCTTCACCGCCGCGACCTTTAGGCCGCCGCGGAGCTTGTTGACGACGAGGGTGGCGAGGGCTTCGCCTTCGACGTCTTCCGCGACGATCAGGAGCGGCTTGCCGGTCTGAACAACGGCTTCGAGAAGCGGCAGGAGTTCATTGAGCGCCGACAGCTTCTTCTCGTTGATCAGGATGTACGGCTCGTCCATCTCAACGCGCATTTTGTCGGCGTTGGTGATGAAGTACGGCGAGATATAGCCGCGGTCGAATTGCATGCCTTCGACGACGTCGAGTTCGGTCTCGAGGCTCTTGGCCTCTTCCACCGTGATGACGCCCTCATTGCCGACCTTCTTCATGGCCTGCGCGAGGTAGTCGCCGATTTCCTTGTCGCCGTTGGCCGAAATAGTGCCGACCTGGGCGATCTCTTCGTTCGAAGTGATCTTCTTCGAGTTCTTCTTCAGGTCCTCGACGATGGCTTCGACCGCGAGGTCGATGCCGCGCTTCAGATCCATCGGGTTCATGCCGGCGGCTACCGCCTTGGAACCTTCCTTGACGATCGCGGCGGCGAGAACGGTCGCCGTCGTGGTGCCGTCGCCGGCCACGTCAGACGCCTTCGACGCGACTTCGCGCACCATCTGTGCGCCCATGTTTTCGAACTTGTCTTCGAGCTCGATCTCCTTGGCGACGGTGACGCCGTCCTTGGTGATGCGGGGAGCGCCGAACGACTTGTCGATGACGACGTTACGGCCCTTGGGGCCGAGCGTTACCCTCACCGCATTGGCGAGGATGTCGACGCCGCGCAGCATTCTGTCGCGCGCGTCGACGGAGAATTTGACTTCTTTAGCAGCCATTGAAATTCACTCCGTGTGATGGGTTTGGAAGGCGCGCTTACGCGGCCTTCTTGCGGGCGATGGTCTCTTCGAGCACGCCCATGATGTCGGACTCCTTCATGATCAGGAGATCCTGGCCGTCGATCTTGACCTCGGTGCCCGACCACTTGCCGAACAGCACCCGCTCGCCGACTTTGATGTCGATCGGGATCAGCTTGCCGCTCTCGTCGCGGCCACCGGGGCCGACGGCGATAACTTCGCCCTGCGAGGGCTTTTCCTTAGCGGTGTCGGGAATGATGATGCCACCGGCCGATTTCTCTTCGGCATCGATGCGCTTAACGACGACGCGGTCGTGAAGCGGACGAAATTTCATGGTGTCCTCCATAAGTCGTTGAAACTGTAAGACGTGGTGAGAGCTAAAGCCGGTCCCGTTTTCCAAGGTGCCTTGGTTTTCAAGGCGTTTCCCTAGCTGAGACCGACCGCCGCGCGGTTTAACGCGCGACATAGGCGCGATTTGGGCCTTTGTTTTCGACCCGCAAGAGGCGCTTGAAAATTTATTAGCACTCCTCGATCTGGATTGCCAACAATAGTGTTTTGGACGCCCGGCCGTGGTTAATCCGGGTCTGGTTCCAAGCACTTGCGCAAAAATTTCTCACGGCGCCGAGAGGGAACCCGGAACTGGAACCCAGTATTGGTTCCACACGAAGGTTCCAGTGTCGTCCGCGCTGTTAGCACACATACGCGATCGCTGCTAGTGCCTTGAAAATACACAACTTATTTAAATTTGAGGCTTGAAATGAAGGAGCGAGTCTCAAAACATTCCCAGACCGGGATTGGAGGACATAATGACTTCAACGGACGCTCGCGTGTCACAAGGCTTGTTGCCTGAAGGTTCGTTTCGTCGCCAGCTCGAAGGTTATGGGCTGACCACCGCCAATATCCTCTACCGCCGGCCGGACCATCAGTGGCTGCTGCAGGAATATGTCTGGCAGGATTACGATCTGTGCCCGAATTTTCCCACGCTGAATAAATTCCTCAATTTCTGGCTGGAGAAGCTTGAGGGACCGCTGCATTCGGTCACCGTGGCGCATGCCCGGCTCATCAAGCCGGCCGAGATCCGGTCCGTCGACGGCGAGTTTCGGCTGCACTAGTCCGGATACCGTCACCCTGAGGTGCTCGGCCGTAAGGTCGAGCCTCGAAGGGTACGGCCGAGGCGCACAGGCCATCTCCTTCGAGGCCCGCGAGCGCGGGCACCTCAGGATGACGGATGACGATTACGGTCCGCCGATCCCGTCGAAGCGGATCAGCGCGTAGCTCATCACGCCGAGCACGATCAGCGAGGCGGTGACGGCGAGCGTCACCCGCACGCCGGTCTTTGCCACGATGCGGACGTCGACGCCGAGGCCGAGGCCGGCCATCGCAATCGTCGTCAGCACCGCGGCGCTTTTGGTGATCGCCGGCGCCACGCTCGCTGGGATCAGTCCGAACGAGCGCGCGCCCATCATCACCAAAAAGCCGACGATGAACCACGGCACCAGTTCGTGCAGATGCGGCCGGCTGCGGTTCGGCCGGCCTTGTCCCGATGTCGCACGCAACGTGCCGCCGAGCAGCGAGAAGCCGAGTACCACGGGGCCGAGCATCAACACGCGCACCAGTTTGATCACAGTACCGACTTGGTTGGACAGCGCACCGATCGGCAAAGTCGCGGCCAGCACCTGCGGCACCGCATAGACAGTGAGCCCCGCCAGCACGCCATATTGCGTCAGCGTCAATTGCAGGATCGGCACCAGGAGCGGCAGTGTCAGCACCACGATGACGCCGAGCACGGCGGTGAACGAGATTGATGACGCAATGTCGTCGCCATCGGCGCCGATCACCGGCGCCACCGCTGCGATTGCTGAATTGCCGCAGATCGAATTGCCGCAAGCGATCAGGATCGACAGCCGTGTCGGCAGCCGCATCGCCCGGCAGATCAGATAGCTCACGCCGATGGCAAATGAGACGATCGAGGCAATGCCGACAATCAGAAGCGGGCCCAACGCGGTGATCGTCGCCACGCTGACTGAGGCGCCGAGCAGCACAATGGCGACCTCGAGCACGAACTTGGCGCTGACATGGATACCAGGCGAGAACACCGGTCCCGGCGTCCACGCCGTGCGGATGATGACGCCGAGTAGGATCGCAAGCACCAGTGCCTCGAGGTAAGGCTGGCCGGCGAAATGCGTTTCGATCGCCTGCAGCCCGGCGGCCACCGCCGTAACGGCGATGCAGAGAAGAAGGCCCGGCAGGAGGCGAGGGAGCTTAGCGAATAAAGTCATTTGCGGAGATTATACACCGGCGGAGCAAGCAGGCTCCATCCTCCCCGCGCGCAGCGCGGTGGAGGGGGCATCTGACTCAAAGCTTCGTTGCCGTCTTAGAACGATCGAAAGCGTCGCCGCCGCTATTGCCTTGGAGCGTACTGGTCCCTCGAGTTCGTCGCCCCTTCCACCATGCTTCGCATGGTCCCCCTTCCCCGCTATCGCGGGGCAGGAGAAGGACTAACTCAACACCCCCACAATCGCGCCCAGCAAACACGTGGTCAGCGTGCCCGACACGATCGACTTCAAGCCGAGCGACACCACCTCGTCGCGTTTCTCCGGGCACATCGTCGAAAGCCCCGCGATCATGATGCCGAGCGAGCCGAAATTAGCGAAGCCGCACATCGCGTAGAGCATGATCAACCGTGATCGAGGATCGAGCGCGCCTTCGGGCAGTGCGGCTAGCTGCAGGTAAGCGACCAACTCGTTGAGGATCGTCTTGATCCCCATCAGCCCGCCGGCGGTGACGGCTTGCGACCAGGGAATGCCCATCAGCCAGCACACCGGTGCCATGATCCAGCCGAGCATGCGCTGCAGCGTTAGCGGCGCGCCGAGAATATCGGGCAGGAGGTTCAGGATCGCATTGGCGAGATAAACCAGCGCGATGAACACGATCAGCATGGCGACGATGTTCAAGAGTAACTCGAGGCCGGCGCCGGTGCCTTTGACGATCGCGTCCATTGTGGAATCGAACGGCGCCTCGACATCGTCGAGTACGCCGCCGGTGTGCTTCTCATTCGGATCGGGGACCATCAGCAGGCTGATCAAGATCGCCGCCGGCGCGCCGAGCACCGAGCAGACGACAATATGGCCTGCGGCATCCGGAATGGCATTGGCGAGGATGGTCGCATAGAGCACGAACACCGTGCCGGCGATGCCGGCCATGCCACCAGTCATGACAATAAACATTTCGCTGCGCGAGAGCCTGGCGAGATAGGGCCGGATGAAAAGCGGCGCCTCGACCTGGCCGACAAAGATATTGGCGGCGGTCGACAGGCCCGCCGCGCCGCCGACATCCAACGTCTTTTCCAGCGCCCAAGAGAAGCCGCGCACAATCGGCGGCATGATGCGCCAGTAGAACAGCAGTGACGACAAGACGCTCATCACCAGCACGACAGGCAGCGCCTGGAAGGCGAGAACGAAATCGGAGCCCGGCGTTTTCGGATCGAAGGGCAGCGTCCCGCCGCCGACATAGCCGAATACGAAAGAGGTGCCGGCCCGCGTCGCCGCCGCAATCGCATCGACGCCGCGGTTGATCCATGCGAAGGCCATCTGCGTCTGCGGTACTTTGAGCATCAGCACGGCAAGCGCGAAAGTGATCGCAAGCCCGACGACAACCGGCCGCCACGGCACCGCGCGGCGGTTCTCGCTAATCAGCCAGGCGATGGCGATAATGGAAACGACGCCCAGCGCCGATTGCAGATGCTGCATGAAAGAACGATAGCCCCCAACGTATCCACCACGTCCCCGGCGCTTCTTTATAGGTCGCTTGCCTGGTGAGGGGGAGGGCGGATCGGCGTCGAGCGGACGACAAAGTCGCGCTTCCGCTTCCTGAATGGCCGTTGCCATAACGGCCTAAATCCGCCGTGACGTGGCTCTAATTCCGCCGTTGGCGATCCGTGTAATGGCGGCATCAGAAACTGTGCCGCCAAGGGAAAACATCCATGCGCACCGTGATCGTTGCCGCCGGCGCTCTCGCGCTGGGCTTACTCACGATCTCCGCCGCCAATGCTGCCGACATGCAGGTCGCGCCGCCGATGATGCAAGGCGAGGCGGAGCCATCGCCGCCGGCCTACGGACCGCCGCCAGTCTACGCCGCGCCGCCGCCAGCGGCAGTCTATGGCTATGCGCCGCCGCCGCCCCCTGTCGCTTATTACGACGAGGTCGACGAGCCCTACGTTGCGTATCCCGCTCCTTATTACGGCTATCGCAGTTATGGCTATCGCGCTTGGCGCGGGCCTTACGCTTATGGCTACGGCTATGGCGGCTATGGTCACGGGGGCTATGGCCGTCATTGGCGGTAGCCCCTGGAGGCAAGTTGCTTTTGCCTAACGCGCCGGCCGCCTCTCGATCTTATTGGCGATCGGATTGAACAGGAGCCGGTTGGCTTCTTCGTAAGCCTCGGCGAGACGCAGCCAGCTCGATTGGCAGCGTAGATAATCGGCGCGCAATTGATCCGTTGAGGCGTTGTCAGCCATGCGGCCGCAGCGCTCAGCCTCTTCGTTACTGGTCGCGACTTGGGCGCTGAAGCCTTTCAACGGTCGTCTCCTCGGTTAGCCGTCCGGCCTTATGCTGGCCGATGATGCGAGGCTAAACCGCAAGCGCGCTGAAGAAAAGGAATTTGCCACGCGGGCGGCGGTTAGCCGCGCGCCACCATGCCGTGCGCCGCATCTGCAGCACGATCAATGATCGTGGTCGTGATCATGCGCCGGCGCGCCTTCGCGGCGTCCGAACAGGAGCGTGATATTGATGCGCCGGTTCAGATAGCCTTCCTTGAAAACGATGTGGTCGGTCTTGTGATAAAGATCGGAGTCGAAAATGACGGCGCGATTGGCGCGATGCGGCACCGTCACCGTCTTGGCGCCGCTCTCTTGGAGAAATTTCTCCGCGGCCGCGCCCGGATTGTTAATCGCCTCGAACGGCTGATCGATCGGCGCCGGCTGGTCCCAGATGACAAGGCCGCCGCTCTCGGGTTCAAGATTGGCGTCGTCCGGCGTGATCCAGAAATTGACATTGACCGCGGCGAAGTCGGCGTGAATGTTGATGCCCTTGAGCCGGCTGTCATATTTGAAAGCCCAGCATCGCGTCAGTGTATGGTCACCCAAGATCGCGGGATAAGTGGCGCGAAGCTCCTCGGTGATTTGCGCGAGTAAAGGACAGGCAAAGCCGAGCTCCGGCACGGTGCCGAGATAACCGCTGGAATAAGAGCGCTGCCACACTGTCGAGCGCCAGCAAAACTCCCGGAGCTTCTCCAGCGCCTCGTTGGTCAGAAGATCGTCGATGACGGCGATCTGCGGCGCGTTTTTTTGCCAGGCCACCTCGATCTTGCCACTCGTTTTGTCGGGATTGACCGCGTGGCCATCGACGCGGCCACCGCTGTCGAGATGAAAGAAGGCGGCCGAATTGGCGATGTCGGGATTTGTCGCGCTCAGATAGTCGCGCTGCTCGCGATCGTGCCGCGATTTATGAGCGGAGCCTTGCCATTGCCCGGAACCGCCGGGCTGGCTGTAAATCTGCGCGACATAGCCGCGAAACAGCGGAACACTGTCGGCGAAGCGGCCTTGATCGAACAGAATGCCGCCGAGTCCGCGTTGCGCTTCGGCGTGATCGGGATTGAGCGCTAGCGCGCCGCCCAGTGCCTTCTCCGCATCAGCGAGTTTGCCGTGTCGCTGCAACAGCAAGCCGAGCACGATGTAGGCGTCGATCGATTTCGGATCGACGGCGATCGCGCGCTTGAGCGCAACGATGGCATCGTCGTCTTTGCCCTGAGCTTTTAAGATTCGCCCGAGCAGCAGATTGGCTTGCGAGTGACTGGGTCGCGCGCGCAAAATGCGGCGGCAGCTTTTTTCTGCTTCCGCCCATTGCCGGGCTTCGTGATGATGGAGCGCCTCGTTAAGTTCGGCTTGTTCTTTCGCGGCCCTTGGAGAAGGAGCGCTCATTGCGAAAATGCTCGATGCTGATGCCGCCCGTTTTCATTAGTTAAGCACGGAATTTGAAGATTGCGTGACGCGTACTGCTGAAAGAAGCAGGAATCTACGCGCGCGCGTAAATGGCGGATAAACGCCGCCAGCCAAGACATAAAAAATCAAGAAACATCAGTGGTGTGTTGCGGGAAAAAAGGGAGGGTAAAGACACGCGCGCGCGAAGTCTGCCGAATACGCTCTAAGCCCCAGGCAGCTTCCGCGGCGCTTCATCCGCTGGCGGCAGCAGCGCACGCGTAGCATTGAGCCAAGGGAAAAATGGCATCCACATCTGCGCCGCAAGCTGTATGGAGTTGGCCCAGAACGCAAACGGATTGGCTTCCTGGATAAAGCGGCCAAACGCGTCAAAAGACGGCGTCGCTTGCAGATGGATTGATATCCTTTCGCCGTTTTCCACCCGGTGGCGCTCGATTTCGATATCGAGGCCGGGCAGACGTGCGACAGCCCGGGTCTTGTCATCGTGCCTGAGTGGCTCGGCCTCGTGCAGAGGTAGCTCAGCCTCCTGCTTCGGTGGCTCAGCGACGTGCTGAGATAGCTCAGCCTCCTGCTGCGGTGGCTCAGCGATGTACTGAGGCAGCTCAGCCTCCTGCTGCGGTGGCTCAGCGACGTGCTGAGGTATCTCAGGGGCATGCTTCGGCGGCTCAGCGACATACTGAGGCAGCTCAGGGGCCTGCTGCGGCGGCTCAGCGACATACCGAGGTAACTCCGCCTCCCGCTTCGGCGGCTTGGGTGTTGCGGTCATGCGTAGATCCATGCGTCGCCTCATGACATGAAAGGAAGTAGGGATAATCCGCTATGAGAATACGATCAAATTGAGTTGTCACTTATATATTGACAATCGTCACTGATATGATTACATACAGAGATCATCTCGCCCGTTAAGGACGCTATCCGGGAGGCATTCCCGGTTGGCGGGACGAGTGCGGTACCCGCGGGCGGGCTTGCACCCTGCTCTCGGGCGGCTTGGGCATCATGTCTCCCGGCACTACGACCGGGGCGCGAGGTGCTTCGCTGGACTGGGACAGGCGATGGCGGGTAATGCCCGTTCAGACCACGTCCCAGGAAACCCTGGCCTGAAGCTGAGCCTTGGGGATGACGAGTCTCCTTGGCGAGAGCCGTGGTGGAACGCCGTCAGGCGAGCTGCTCCTAACGGAGCAGAGCCGCGTCCGATGACGCGGAGGATACGGATCAGCGCCTGGCGGCGTTCCGCTTCCTTATTTTATTTCGTTCTTTGCTTCTCTTCTTCGTCATTGCCGGCAAAAGCGCGAAGCGCGTCTTCGCTAAAATGATCCGGCAATCCATGCGGTGAAGAGGCTGGCTCAATCCACCGGCCGGTCTTGAAAGCTGCAAGTCTGCATGGATCACCGGGTCAAGCCCGGTGATGACGAAGCGTGAGTGCCGCTATTTGACATCGTTGGCTGCAATTTCGGATGCCCATGCGTCGCGAGAGCACGTCAGCTTGCATTCACTCCCTCGAAAGCGGAAATCCAACCTGGGTTCCCCCTTTCGCGGGGACAAGCAGACGGGGAACGCAATCTTGTCATCCACCGCGTCACGATAGCGCGATAAAGTGGGAAGGCCATGAGTTTCGATCTGATCTCGCCATTGCCGTTGCGGGAATGTGTGCGCCGGCTCCGCGCCGCCGCCGACCGCGGCTGGGCCGTCGCCGGAAAAAAGCCCGTGCTTGGATTTATCGGCGAGACCTCGATCCGTTTGCGCCGGCGAGTTTGGAACCGCGGTTCGTTCCAATGCTGGCTATCGGCGGCCTTGAGTGAGGATGGCAGCGGAACGCGGCTTGCCTGCAGTATCGGCATGCATCCTTATCTGCGGCGGTTTCTTGAGGTCTGGATCGGCATCGTATTGGTGTTCGCCGGCGCCGTGCTGATCAAGACGATCCGGATCGCCATCACCGATGCCGACGCGCTCGATCCGGACTGGTGGCTCGGCATTGTCGTGCCGCTGATCCTGCTCGGCTTCGCGTTCTTGCTTATCAAGTTTGGCGACTATCCGGGGCAGGAAGAGCCGGCTTTTCTGGTCGACTTTCTGGCACGGACGATCGACGCTCACGCCGATGACGGGATGTGATCGCCATTGCATGCCAGAGTGAAAGAGGGCGCGACGATCGCGGTGAGCGCAGTCGCGGGATGGCCTCTCTCAGGGGATGGGATTTAAGAATTGTCCGGCGGTGTCGCGTCGTTCCGCCGTTGCGCGAAGAAGACCGTAAGGTCCCATGCGTTGCGGATGTTGATGAGCAGGAGAAGCATCAGTGCGCCGGCGAGAAGCGGCGGTCCGACCGGCGAATGCGCGTATATGAAGATCGCTGCCGCAAGCGTTGCGGCATAGGCCACGGGCGGGCTCGCGCCATAGCTGACCAAGTCGTCGAGTTCGCGGTTCTTACTCCTTATCACGCGTACGAAGATGGAAACCGAATAGGCGAATGCAAGCGCAGCGGGGCTGCCGACAGCGAAGGCGACCAGGGTGTCGGTATCGATCGGCATCAGCGCGATCAGGCTGACGAACAATACAAAGGTGTAATGAAACACGACCGGGCTGGTGAATGTGTGCGTCGGGCTCGAGCGGTCGACGCTGATATAGCCGGTGGCGATCGAAGCGGCGACGAACAGCAGCGCTACCAGCGCGGCGGCTGCGGTACCGAGAAGTGCGTAAAATTCGTGCCAGTCGGACAGCATGGAATGCGGCTTGCTCAAAAGACTGGATTGCTTCGTTTCGCTCGCAATGACGAATTAAACTCAACCCCGCCCGACGAACGGCATCATGTTCGCCATCACGGTCATGAACAACACATTGGTGTCGAGCGGCAGGCCCGCCATATAGACCACCGCGCGGCCGACATCGTCGGCGGCCATACGCGCTTCGATCTTCTTTGTGCCGTCGGGCTGCAGCACGCCTTCACCCTGCACCATACGATCGGTGAGTGGCGTCGCGGCATTGCCGATATCGATCTGACCGCAGCAGATGTCGTAGCCGCGGCAGTCGAGCGCGGTCTGTTTGGTGAGCCCGGTGACGGCGTGCTTGGTCGCGGTGTAAGCGGCCGCGCCCGGCCGCGGCGTGTGCGCCGAGATCGAGCCGTTATTGATGATACGGCCGCCGCGCGGGTTTTGCGCTTTCATGATTTTGATCGCTTCCTGGGTGCACAAAAACACGCCGGTGAAATTGGTCGCGACCACGGCCTGCCACTTGTCGAACGGAATTTCCTCGATCGGCATCGCCGGCGCGCCGATGCCGGCATTGTTGAACAGAAGATCGAGCCGGCCATAGGTCTCTTTGGTTCGGGCGAACAGCGCCTTGATCCCAGCCGGGTCGGCAATGTCTGTCGGCACAGGAAGCGCTTCGCCCGGCGTCTGTGCGCCTTCCTTGGCCACGGTTTCGAGCATGTCCTTGCGCCGGCCGGCCATCACCACCGCATAGCCTTCCTTGAGCAAAGCGAGCGTAACCGCCCGGCCGACGCCGGTTCCGGCTCCCGTCACCACTGCTACTTTGCGTGCGCTCACGATCGCCTCCCTCGCGTTTGTCATTCCGGAAGCCGCGACGGCGGCTATCCGGAATCCATAACCACGGATCGCAGAGTAGCGGAAGGGCCGGGAGGAGGGATGTCAGCTTGCCAGCGCGACTTCTTGGTCCGGGCTGCCGACGCGGTATTTGTCGGGCGTGGCGAGCCGCTCAGTGAGTTCGCTCGCCGGGCCGGGTTTGCCGAAGCGGTAGCCCTGCATCGAATGCACTCCGGCGGCGCGCAGGAAGAGATGTTGTTCGGGTGTCTCGACGCCTTCGGCGGTGACCTTCATGCCGAGGCCGCGGCCGAGGCTGACTACGGCATGCACGATAGCGGCAGCGTCCGGCGCCTTCTCGATCGAGCGCACGAAACTCGAATCGATCTTGAGCTTGTCGAACGGGAAGCGGCGCAGATAGAGCAGGCTCGAATAGCCGGTGCCGAAATCGTCGAGCGCGAAGCGCACGCCAATCGCTTTAAGCCGCAGCATCGACAATTCCGCGGTGTCGAGATTGCCAAGGAGCGTGCTTTCGGTGAGTTCGAGCTCGAGCCGGTTGGCGTCGAAATCGGTCTCGGTGAGGATGCGTTCGACGACTTCGACGAAGTCGGAGCGGCGGAATTGCAGCGGCGAGACGTTGACCGCGACGGTGAGCCCCGGCCAATCGCGGCCGTCGAGACAGGCGCGGCGCAGCATCCATTCGCCGAGTTCGATGATCAGGCCGGAATGCTCGGCAATCGGGATGAAACGCGACGGCGGGATTTCGCCATGCGTCGGATGCGTCCAGCGCGCCAGCGCTTCGACACCGACCACGACTTCACCCGATGCATTGACGATCGGCTGATAGGCGGCGCGCAGGACGTCATTCTTGATCGCTTGCAGGAGATCGCCTTCGAGCAATTTGCGGTTCGACAGGTCGGCGTCCATCGCAGCGTCATAGATGCAGGCGCGGTTGCGGCCTTCGTTCTTGGCGCGATAGAGCGCCATGTCGGCGTAGCGCAGAATATCGGCAGCTTCGTTGCGGCGATCGATCACGGCGATGCCGATCGAAGCGCCGATGATGATGTTATGGCCGCTGATCAGATACGGCGCGCAGACCGCGGAAATGATGCGGCCGGCGATCGCTTGCAGCGAATAGGAGTCCGACTCGCAATTGGTGATGATGGCGAATTCGTCACCACCGAGGCGAGCCACGAGATCTTCGGCGCGCATCACGCGGGCCAAACGTTGGGTGACGGCAAGGATCAGCGCATCGCCGATGTGATGGCCGAGCGTGTCGTTGACGTCCTTGAAGTGATCGAGATCGATATAGAACACCGCCGCCGACAGGCCGCCGCCACGGACTTCGTTGATGGCCTTTTCCAGCCGCTCGGCGAAATAGATGCGGTTCGGCAGGCCGCTGACCGGATCGTGCATCGCGAGGTGGCGCAACTGCTGCTCGCTCGCGGCGACCGCGGCACCGGTTTTGCGCATGGTGCGGATCGCAACGCCGATGAGGAGGCAGATGCCGAGGAGCGCCAGCGCAATGAAAGGCACCGCGCCGATCAGAATGCCGCCACCCGGAAGTTTCGGCTTGAACGCAAGACGCGTGATGTTTTCGTTGCGGGCGTCCTTGAGGTCGAAGATGCGCTCGTCCGCGGCCGGCGCTTCGGCCGCAAGGACGTGGAGGCCGTCAAGCTGCAGGCGGCGTCCGACATTCGAGAGCAAACGGTCATTGATATATTTCAGGCCGATGATGATCGGCGCGCCGTCAACGCGTTGACCATCAGCGACAACTGCGGCCGCGATGACATAAGCCGGTCCGCGACGCGAATTTTCGATCAGTCCGGCGCTGGCATCGAGCCGGCCGATGATCTCATCAAGCGGCAGAGCGAGGACGTCGTCGGGGAGGGTGGCGAGTCGCCCGCGCAGAACATCGAGCGCCGCGCTAAAATCCGTGCGCACATCGTCTTCCGGCAAGCCGTCGGCTTGGGCGGCGGTATGGATGTATTTGATTTTGTCATCCGTGCCGATAATCGCAGCAATGTCGAAATGAAAGGACTCGCCGAGCTCATGGCCGATGCGGCGCTCGATGAAATCTGTGTCGAATGTACGGAGCCTGTCGACAGCATGTGGCGCCGCGGCGACATTTTCCACCACGCGCATGGCCCGCTGTCCGCGGTCGACAATCGCGTTGCGGATGAGCTGCTGTTCGGAATCGATCGCCGCTTCATTGGCCCGTTTGGCCGAGATGAGAATGGCAACCGCGATGCAGATGATCGAGATGACGACGATCACGCCGACCGGCATGACCAAGCTCAGACGAGCTTGATCCCACCGCGACCTTTGCTTTTCCCCGGCGAGTGTCGGTTGCGCCGAAGGCACACAGCCACCTTTTGGACGTTTTATGGAGCGGCAAATCTACGGCGCAAACATTGAGAATGACTTGCAATTTGTCGATGCACACCCGTGCTGGTGGCAGCCGTTCCAGTTCCATCCGCCGTCGTTAATGAAGGGTAAAGTACCGATGACGCTCCGTTTTCCGGGCGCTTTCCGCCTGCGCTCAGCGTTTATTGGCGTAAGGCGGCCGCGGGATGCCGATATGGGCGGCGCGCAACGCCGCCGACCAGCGTTCGCGCAGATCGGTGAAATAAGGCTCGCCCGGTTCGATGCGGTAGACCAGTTCGGGATCGCAGGCATCGCGCCGCACGACCAGGAGGTCGATTGGCATGCCGACGCTGAGATTCGAGCGCATCGTCGAGTCGATGGAAACGAGGCCGACCTTGAGCGCGTCGTAAAGGTCCATGTCGTAATTGATGGCGCGGTCGAGCACCGGCTTGCCGTATTTGTGTTCGCCAATCTGCAAATAGGGCGTGTCCGTCGTGCATTCGATAAAGTTGCCGGCGGAGTAGATCATAAACAGTCGCATCCGCTCGCCGGCGATCTGCCCGCCAAACAGAAACGATATGTCGAAAGAGACGTCGGAGGCCTCCAGCGCTTTGCCCTCGGCGGAATGCAGCGTGCGAATGACATGGCCGACGCGCTGCGCCGCCTGGAACATGGTCGGCGCGTTCATCAGCGTTTCGCGTTCGCCGGTCTCGGGATTGTCGTAGCCTTCGACCAATATGCTGACGACCGATTGCGTGATCGACAGATTGCCCGCCGTGGCGATCGCCATGACGCGCTTCCGCGGATCCTTGAAGACGTGCAGCTTGCGGAAAGTCGAGACGTTGTCGACGCCGGCGTTGGTCCGCGTGTCCGCGAACATTACCAGCCCTTCGCGTACCAGAATTCCACCGCAATAAGTCATTGCCGAAATGCTCCCCAGCGGCCGCTTCTATAGCATCTTTTTCGCGGGTGCAGCCGGAGGAAATCCTACTGGTCGACGGAAATGGCGGTCTCGAGCGTTTCGCTGCCGACCCCGTAACGGACGCCGCGCGCCGGCGCCGTGCCAAGCGAATCGAGCCCGATGGCGACACGGATATGCGCGTCGGTCGGGCAGAATCCGCACGAGGGATCGAACGCCACCCAGCCGAGTTCGGGCAGGAAGGCCTCGGCCCAGGCATGACCGGTTTTCGCACCGGCAACGCCACCTTCGCGGCGGTAATAGCCGGCGACGAAACGCGCCGGAATGCCGAGCGTATGCGCCGCGCCGATAAAGATATGGCTCAGGTCGCGCGATGTACCGCGCTTCTTCGCGAAAGCTTCGGCCGCATTGGCGACGCCTTCGGCGTCGTCGGTCTCATGCGTCATGTCCTCATGGAGACGATCGAGGATCGCGTGCAATTCGGCCAGAAGCTCGCCGTCCTTTTCGGTACGGATGCGTTTGGCGAAATCCTGGATTGCCGTATCGGCCTGGGTGAGTGCGGTATCGCGCAGAAAAAGGCTCGGTCCGAACCGCTCCATGGTGCCGCGCACGATGCCGTTCGTGCTCTGCGTTTCGACCTCGCCGTCGACCTCGATGCTCAATTTATCGAGCGGCCCATCGGCGGAGAACACATGCGAGATATTGCCGAAGGCATCTTCTTGCGCATTGAGCCGGGCATCGGCGGACACGTCGATCCGCCAGCGCACGACGTATTGTCCTTCGTGATTGCGGGGGCTGATACGCAATATCTGGATCACGCCCGTTGCGGGCGGGTCGTAACGATAGTCGGTGCGATGGGCGACGCGCAGGCGCATATCAGTGTTATCGCTTCCCGATCACAACAAATATTGCTGCGAGATGGCGATTCCGAGGCGATTGGTATCTTCGACGAAGTCGCTGATGAATTCGTGCAGACCGGTCTGAAAAATCCCCTCGATGCGGCTGTTTTCGAGCCGGGCGCGGATCGTCCGCGCTTGGCGCTGCGCCGGCCCTTGGCGCCCGTAAGCATTGGCGATGCGATCGAGATTCTGCACCAGATTCTCATAGCACGACGCCAGCGAGCGCGGCATCTCATCCCGCAGCATAAGCAGATCGGCGACCAGCCAAGGTTTGACGTTTTCGCGATAGACCCAGTGATAGGCGGTGAGCGCAGACACCGAGCGCAGGATCGACGACCATTGGAAGTAATCGAGAGGTCCGCCGACTTTTTCCTCGACTGGTAGCAGCAGATGATATTTCACATCGAGAATGCGCGCGGTGTTGTCGGCGCGCTCGATATAGACTCCGAGGCGTGAGAACCAATAGGCGTCGTTCCGCAGCATGGTTCGGTAGGCTGAACCGTCATAACGCAGCGACGAGCCCAGTACCCAGCGCAGAAAGCGCGCGAATTCCTCGCGCGAGCGTGGACCGCTGCCCCAGCGTTTGAGCTCAAGCCAGGCGCTGTTGATGGCGTCCCACATTTCGCTGGTCAGCGCGGTGCGCACCGAACGCGCGTTCAGCCGCGCGGCTTCAAAGCAATTGCGGATCGAAGACGGATTAACCAGCGAGAAGGCAAGGAATTCGGTGACGTTTTCCTCGTTTGCTTCTTTGTAGTTTTCGAAGAACGCGCCGGCGCAGCCCGCGGTCTCGACCGCGGACTCCCATTCATTGGTCGAGCCGATATAGCCGAGCGGCAGTGCGGTGAGCCGCAAGGTGGTGTCGAGAATGCGCGCGATATATTCCGCGCGTTCGACATAGCGGGCGAGCCAATAAAGATTATCGGCGGTGCGCGAGAGCATTGTGCATCACCCGTCCAGAATCCTTCATCCTTCCAAAACCCGCCATCCTTCTAAGACCTGTCATCCTTCCAAGACCCAAGTGTCCTTGGTCCCACCGCCCTGGCTGGAATTGACCACGAGCGAGCCTTTCTTCAGCGCCACCCGCGTTAGGCCGCCGGGCACGATGCGGATTTTGTCGCGGCCGGTGAGTACGAAGGGACGCAGATCGACATGCCGCGGCGCGATGCCTTCGTCAACGCAGGTGGGACAGGTCGACAAGGCCAGCGTAGGCTGGGCGATGAAATTCTTCGGATCGTTTTTGAGTTTCTCCGCAAACGCGGCGATGGTGGCCTTGTCCGCCTTCGGCCCGATCAGCATACCGTAGCCGCCGGATCCGTGCACTTCCTTGATCACCAATTCCTCGATGTGATCGAGCACATAACTCAAATGCTCGCGCTCACGGCAGCGCCAAGTTGGTACGTTTTTCAGGATCGGCTCTTCGCCGAGATAGAACTTCACGATGTCCGGCATGTAACTATAGACGGCTTTGTCGTCGGCGATGCCGGTGCCGACCGCATTGGCGAGCGTGACATTGCCGGCCTGATAAACCGACATCAAACCGGGCACACCAAGCGCGCTGTCGGCGCGAAACACCAGCGGATCGAGAAAATCGTCGTCGATCCGCCGATAGATGACATCGACGCGTTTGAGGCCCTCGGTCGTGCGCATATAGAGAACTTCGCCTTTAACCACGAGGTCGCGACCTTCGACGATGTCGACGCCGAGCTTGTCGGCAAGAAACGAATGTTCGTAATAAGCGGAATTGTAGACGCCGGGTGTCAGTAGAATGACCGTCGGATCGGAAGAAGCCGACAGCGGCGCTACCGATTTCAGCGTCGCCAATAATTCGTCGGGATAATTCTCGACTGGAAGCACGCGATGGCGCGAGAACAGTTCCGGAAACAGCCGCAACATGATCTCGCGGTTTTCGAGCATATAAGAGACGCCGGACGGAGTGCGCGCATTGTCCTCGAGCACATAGAAATCGTCGGCGTCGACGCGGATGATGTCGATGCCGGCGATATGCACGTAAATATCGTGCGGCACTTTTTGGCCGTTCATCTCCGGACGAAACACCGGGTTCTGAAACACCAGGTCGTCCGGAATAATGCCGGCTTTGAGGATTTCGCGGCGGTGATAGACGTCTTTGATATAGGCGTTGATCGCTTTGACGCGCTGTTCGAGACCGCGTTTGAGCAACTCCCATTCCTTGGCGGCGAGAATGCGGGGAATGACGTCGAACGGGATCAGCCGCTCTTGCGCTTCAGGGTCGCCATAGACGGCGAAGGTGATGCCGATGCGCCGAAACAGGAGCTCGGCTTCGCGCCGGCGAAAATCGAGGACGTCGGGTTTGACTTCAGTGAGCCACCGGGACAGTTCGGCATAGGCCGGCCGAATGTCGTCCCCGGTGCCTCTCATTTCATCGAACATGTCTTGACCCGGTCCCCAACCATAAATCTTTGCAACAACTCACCTTGTAGCAATCTTCGCGCCAATTCGAACGCGCAAGCGCAGCATTAGTTGCCGTTGTGATGGGTATTATTGCTCATGTTTTGGGCGATTTGACCACCGGAGCGGCGGCTTGCCAGATGGGTGGGAACTCCGTCTGGGCTTTACGGGTTGTCGACTCGGGAGAGGATTTTCCGGGGCCATTATTGCGGACACCAAAAGCATGATTGAGCCAATCCTAGTCATCGGCATTATCCTAGCCATCATCGCTTGGTATGCGCAGCATCGCTGGCGGCGCCGAGTGCGGAATATGGCGGCGTGGCGCGAGACCGCGGGGCTGGAGATACTGGCGCAGCGCTACGCCCGTGACGAAATCAGCCGCGACGAATTCCTGCGTAAACGCGACGATATCCTTGAAGGCGTATATCCGCCCCCGCGCGTCTGAGTCCCTCTGCAACTCCTTGAGCCGCATCTCCGCCCGCGCTAGAGGAGGCGAACCGGGGAGGATCGATAATGGCGGACGATAAAGCGGCGAACGAGAACGCGGCACCCATTGTCACTGCCGCCATCCTTGTGATCGGCGACGAAATCCTTTCGGGCCGGACCAAGGACAAGAATATCGGCTACATCGCCGAATATCTCACCAATATCGGCATCGATCTGAAGGAGGTCCGGGTCGTGCCGGACGAGGAGCCTGAGATCGTCGCTGCGATAAACGCGCTGCGCTCGCGCTACACGTATCTCTTTACGACTGGCGGTATCGGTCCGACGCATGACGACATCACTGCTGACTGCGTCGCCAAGGCCTTCGGTGTCGCGCTCGAATATCATCCTAAGGCCGTCGAGATCATGCAGGCGCGTGTCGCATCGACCGGCGGTGTTATGAATGAGGCACGCATGCGGATGACGCGCATTCCGGTCGGCGGCGAACTCGTACTGAATAAAGTCTCCGGCGCGCCGGGATTTCGCATCGGCAATGTCATTGTCATGGCTGGCATCCCAAGCGTGATGCAGGCGATGCTCGACGAGGTGACGCCGCAGCTCAAGACCGGCCGCCGCATGCTCTCGGAGAGCATCCGCGCTGACAGCCGCGAAGGCGATATCGGCACCGAGCTTGGCGTCCTCGCCAAGAAATTTCCCGATGTGGTGATCGGGTCTTATCCGTTCCAGGACGAAAACGGCGCCGCCAATACCAACGTCGTGGCGCGCGCGCGCGATCCGCAGATGCTGGTGGCCGTGAAGGCGGAGGTCGAGGCGATGCTGGTTCGCGTCAAGACGCAACTTGCCGCCGCGAAAACGTGATCGCGGCAGATCGCTACTGTCATTGACCTGAAAACGCTCCTGCGGCGCAATCGCCCCATGATTCGTTCGCTGCTGAAATGGACTATGAGTGCCCGGCGCGGTTGCGCGGCCGCGGCGCTTGTGCTTTGCGCGCTCTTTCTCGCGATCCCGCCGGCAACGGCCGCAAGCCTGCAAGGTCTCGGCGTTGTTTTTCTGCACGGCAAGGCTTCGTGGGCCGGCAGCTTCGACGGTGGCATTTTGAGCTCGCTTGAAGGCGAGGGCGCGGTCGTCGCCAAGCCGGAAATGCCGTGGTCGTTTCATCGCCGCTACGGTGCGACTTTCGATGACGCGATGCGCGAGGTCGACGCCGCAGTTGCTGGATTGAAAGCCAAAGGCGCGCGCCGCATCGTCATTATCGGTCATTCGCTCGGAGCCAATGCGGCGATTGGTTATGCCGCACGGCATCCCGATCTTTTAGGTGTTGCGGCGCTGGCGCCCGGACATTTGCCCGAGGTTGATCCGATGCGTGACCATGTGGCTGAAGCGGTCACCGAAGCCAAACAACTGATCGCCGAGGGAAAGGGCAACGTACCGAAAAGCTTTCCCGATATGGCGCAGAGCATTCCGCTGACCACCACCGCGACGCCGGTCGTTTATCTGAGTTATTTCGATCCGGACGGTCCGGCGGTGATCCCGAAAAACGCCGCCGCGATGGGTGCTGCAGGCGTGCCGCTGCTGTGGGTGGCGGGCAAGCTCGATCCGATCGACCGCCGCGGACCGGGATATGCCTTCGACTTCGCGGCCAAGAATCCGAAAAGCAAATATGTCGAGGTTTTCGCCGACCATCTGACGACACCGCTGATGGCCCACAGGCAAGTGATCGAGTGGATCAATTCGCTGTGATGGCGCAACCGTCCATCGTCACGGCATCGCTCCTTGCCGCTACGGCTCCGACTACCTAGCTTTACCCAACAGATTTTCCATTACGCAGATTTTTGATACGGCGGGAGCGAGCGACTGTGAGCGAAGGCGAAGCCCTGTTCAGCGTGTTGCGGCAATCGGCGGATGCCGACTGCGTCGCGGCGATCGAGAAGGTCGTGAGCGACGGATCGGACCGCGATCTCTGCCGCATCAATGCGCTCGATTTTGCCAAGAAACACAGCCTCGACGAAGAGTGCGTGATCGCAGCCTTCCTGCATGCGTCGCGGCTCGGCATTTTCGAGCTGACCTGGAATGTCCTCTGTCCGGGGTGCGGCGGTGTGCTCGATGTCGGCACGACTTTGAAAACCATCAATCATGATGAATATGCCTGCAGCCTCTGCGCCACGGGCTATAAGCCGACGCTCGACGAAATGGTCGAGGTGACATTCACCGTGAACCCGCGGGTGCGCCGTATCGCCGCCCATGATCCGGATACGTTGTCCGAGGTCGAATATTACCGGCAAATTTTCTGGTGCTCAGGCATCGATCTACCCGAGACACTCGAAGACAGTCTCGCCGACTTCACGATCGAATCGATCGAATTACCACCCGGCGGCAAGGCGGTGATGTCGATCCAATTGCCCAATGAATTCGTCATCGTCTTCGATCCCGTCACCCATGGCGCGCAATTCATCGACGTCAAAGGCGAGCCGACCAAGGAACGGCAGACGCTGTCCATGGTGTTCAACAAATTGAAGGCGCTGGAAGGCACCGTCGAAATGCGGCCGGGGCCGTTGCGGCTATCGCTCGAGAACCGCACCGATCGCCGCGTGCTCGTGGCGCTGTGGATCGCGGGTGACTCGCTGCACCACCTTCTCGGCAAGCGGAAGCCGTTTCTCACTGCCAAGCGGCTTCTCACCAACCAGACCTTTCGTGACATCTATCAGGCCGAGACGCTCGCACCCGACCAGCGGCTCAAGATCACGAGCCTGACTTTCCTGTTCACCGACCTGAAAGGCTCGACCGAGCTTTACGAGCGCGTCGGCGACATCGCCGCCTACGATCTCGTGCGCGCGCATTTCCGCGAACTCTACGGCATCGTCGCCAACGAAACGGGCGCGGTGGTCAAGACCATCGGTGACGCGGTGATGGCGACATTCGAGACGCCCGACCGGGCACTCAAGGCGGCGCTGCGCATGCGCGATGCCATGAGCCGCATCAATGTCGAGCGTGGCAACGAGGATCTCCTCCTCAAGATTGGCATTCATGAGGGCCCGTGCCTCGCGGTGACGCTCAACAACAACCAGGATTATTTCGGGCAGACCGTCAATGTCGCGGCCCGTGTCCAGGGGCTTGCCTCCTCGCGCGCCATTTACGTCACCAAACCCGTGGTCGACGATCCGAAATCGGCGGAAATCCTGCGGGGCTCGGGCCTGCATCCGGCCGAGCAGCAAGCCGCTTTGCGCGGGATTGGTGATAAGTTGACGGTCTACGAGATTCCCTGATTGCGCCGAGCGCTTTCGCCCTGATAATCGCCTTTTGCAGTCCTCCACCGTGAAACGAGTGACGCCATGGCGATGCCGCAGACTGAAACGCCTGAGACTGAACCGCCCAAGCCCGTGCAGCCGGAGAAAATGTTTCCGGTGTCCTGGGATCAATTCCATCGCGATGCCAGGGCGCTTGCTTGGCGGCTCAACGGCGCCGGCCCGTTCGAGGCCATCGTCTGCGTGACCCGCGGCGGGCTGGTTGCGGCGGCGGTCGTGGCGCGCGAACTTGGCGTCCGAATGATCGAAACCGTGTGCGTGGCGAGCTATAGCCACACCAGCCAAGGCGAATTGAAAGTCCTCAAAGGGGTGGCCGATTCCGTGGTTGCGACTGGCGGCGGGCAGGGCGCGGGCGTGTTGATCGTTGACGACCTCGTCGACACCGGCAAGACCGCGAAAGTGGTCCGCGGGCTGCTACCGAAGGCGCATTTCGCCACTGTTTATGCCAAGCCGATGGGCCGGCCGTTGGTCGACACCTTCATCACCGAAGTGTCGCAGGACACCTGGATCTTTTTCCCCTGGGATACCGGGCTTGCCTTTCAACCGCCCATTCGCGATGCGGGCCTGTAGAAAGCAGCCTGGCGAACCGGCCGTTGGAGACCCGCGGGGCGTTCGGCTATAATGGCAACAGCCAATAGAACCGGAGGACGCAGCCATGGATGCCATTACGCCGAAATCGAAGCATGACACCGCCGATACCCATTCTCATGTCGTGCGCCCGGCACAGATGGAATGGAAGAAGACGCGCTTTCCCGGTTGCGAGGTGAAAGGCCTCTTGCTCGACAAAGAGACCGGCCTTGTCACGGCGCTCATGCGCTTTGCCCCCGGCACGGTGTTGCCGGACCACGAGCACGTTCGGATCGAGCAGACTTACGTGCTGGAAGGCCGGTTGGTCGACAAGGAAGGCCCGGTCGAAGGCCTGAGCGTTGGCCCCGGCGAGTTCGTCTGGCGCGAGGCCGGCAGCCGCCATGCCGCCACCACGCCCGAGGGCGGGCTTATGCTTGCCATGTTTCAGGTGCCGAATAAGTTCTTCGAGAAAGATGGCCGTGTGACCGATATTTCCGGCACCGACTGGGATGACCTCTGGGGTCATGTGTTCAAGGACTGATGCCGTCTCAGAATGAAATATCCAAAGACTGATCGCGTTTCGTGGAATGACAAGTCGTGAATGACGAGTCTTGGAATGACACTGCGGGGCGCGGGGGAGATCACATGAAGATCGCTTCGAACCTCGTCGTAAGACTTCTGATGGCGGCGGCGCTGACCGGTCTCTTTACCGGGATTGCCGCCGCGCAATTCATGCCCAGCATCTCGCTGGGCGGGCATGACAGGCCAAAGCTCTCGCCGGAAGAGCAAGAAAAGCAGGACGCACTCGACAAGGCCTATAAATCGGCGACCACCAAGATTCCCGATCAAAAGACCAACGACCCCTGGGCCACTGTGCGCCAAGCACCGGCTGCCCCGGCGCCGAAGAAGAAGCCGTCGGCGCAGTGAGTGTTACTCGTCATGGCCGGACTAGTTCCGGCCATCCACGTCTTATTGGCACGAAGCTATTTCCGCTTTTACCAATCGTGGTCTAAAACACCGCCGCGCCTGCCGGCATCAATGCGCATGCTATAGTATTTTCCCTTAAGCGGACGTGGCGAAATGGTAGACGCAAGGGACTTAAAATCCCTCGGGGAGAAATCCCTGTGCCGGTTCGAGTCCGGCCGTCCGCACCAGTAAATTCAGTGAGTTATCCAAATTTTTAGCTTCGGTATTGTTTGTTCATCGAGTCGATAAATTTTGATTTGGCAACATTCCAAAAGCGGAAGTGACACGCGTTACTCAATCACTTGGTCAGCTAGACCGAGCAGCGGCAGTGGGACCGTGAGACCCAGGGCTTTGGCAGTCCTGACGTTAATGATCAGTTCGAGTTTTGTTGCCTGCTGGACCGGCAAAATGGCCGGGCTGTCGCCCTTGAGTATGCGACCAACGTAGCCGCCCGTTAATTGGTATGAGACCTTGAGATCGGAGCCGTAGCTGGCCAATCCGCCGGCTTCAGGGAATTCGTACCAAGAACCGACCGCCGGCACTGCATGTCGTTTTGCCAAGGACGCGAGTTGTTTGCTCCGGCTATCGAGCAAGACGTCGGTGTTGATCACAAGCCCGCTGGAATGCGATTGGTTTAGCTTTGCAAAGATTGCTTCAAAGTCGCTTTCATCTTTGGCATTCAAGACTTCAATTTCGAGCCCCAGGGTACGAGCCGCCGATAGCAATTTACCGGACTCCGTTTCGGTAATTGCGGGATTGGTCGGATTGACGAGCAAAGAAAACTTGGTCGCCGCGGGAAGTATTTGATGGAGTAATTCTAGCCGCTTCGGCGCGACCGCAGAGTTCAATTGAGTAACGCCGGTAAGGTTGGTGCCCGGACGATTCAGGGTGGTAACGAGACCCAACTCGACCGGATCACCACCAATTTCAAAGACAATCGGTATAGTCTTTGTTGCCGCTTTCGCCGCAAGTGCGCCAGGAGTACTTGTCCCAACAATTACCGAGACATTACGCTGAACCAGATCAGCAGCCATCGCTGTCAGCCGATCGTTTCGACCTTCCGCCCAACGATATTCTATCGCGACGTTCTGACCTTCGATGTAGCCAAATTCCCGCAGCCCCTGACGGAACGCGTCAACCATAGGTGCGTAAGCGTCGGACCACCCGCTGCTTAGAAACCCAACCACCGGGATCGCGGTTTGCTGCGCCTTCGCGGTGAGTGGCCACGCGGCTGCCGCTCCACCGACAAGCATAATGAAATCGCGCCGCTTCAAGTCCGCACCTATGCTCAATCTGGTGACATCGTACCGGCTCAATGCAACACCCGATAGGGTTGGAAGCTGCCCTGGGCGTCCAGCGTTGCTCGCCGGTAGGGCGAACTTCACAGTGGAAGTGATGGGTCTCTGTTCGATTATCTCGTTTGCACTGCGCGTCTGACGAGGCCGGCGGCATCTGGCCTGGGCCTGCGCTTCCAGCGCTTCAAAATCGACACCGTCCACACTCGGTGTTTACTCCGTTCTACGCACGTTTGCCGATCATGGGCTCGGCTTGAACAAGCATTACGCCAGAAAGCCCGATAGGCACACGGATTATACCTGTTGCCGTTTCAAATCCGTCCCCCATGTACGGCGTCTCTGCCGGGATAATCACATTGGGAGCACCACGTGTCGCTTTTGTATTCCAAGACCACTTTGGGACCGCTGCAACTGCAGAATCATCTCGTCATGTGTCCGCTGACCCGCGGCCGCGCCGTCGGCAACGTCCCGAACGATCTGATGGTGGAGTATTACGCGCAACGCGCCTCCGCGGGCATGATCGTGACCGAAGGCACTTCGCCGTCGCCGAACGGACTGGGCTATGCTCGCATCCCTGGAATTTTCTCCGCCGAACAGGTTGCCGGATGGAAGAAAGTCACCGACGCGGTTCATGCCCGCGGCGCCAAGATGTTCGTGCAGCTTATGCATACCGGCCGCGTCACTCATCCGCTGAACCTGCCGGCCGGCGCCAAAATGGTAGGACCATCGGCGATCGCTGCCAAAGGAGACATGTTTACCGACGCCGAAGGCATGAAGCCGCAGCCCGCGCCGCATGCCATGACGGAAGCGGAGGTGAAGGCGACTATCGGCGAATATGCGCAGGCCGCGAAGAACGCGGTCGCGGCCGGCTTCGAGGGTATCGAACTGCACGGCGCCAATGGTTATCTGATCGAGCAATTCATCCGCCCGAATTCAAACCAGCGCACCGACAGCTATGGCGGCAGCATCGAGAACCGCGCTCGCTTTGTGCTTGAAGTGGCCGCTGCGTCGATTGCTACCATCGGCAAGGAGAAGGTCGGCATCCGTCTGTCGCCCTACGGCGTGTTCAACGACATGCCGCTCTATCCGGAGATGGAAGCCGACTACACTTATCTCGCGCAGAAGCTCAACGGCTTGGGCCTGCTCTACATCCATCTGGTCGATCACTCGCCGATGGGCGCACCGAAAGTGCCGGACTCGATCAAGGCCGCGTTCCGCCACGAGTTCAAAGGCGCGCTCATCCTGTCCGGCGGCTATGACGCAGCGCGCGCCGAGGCCGATCTCGAAGCCGGCAAATGCGATCTGATCGCGGTGGGTAAGCCGTTCCTCGCCAATCCGGATCTGGTCGAACGCTGGAAAACCGGCGCGGCGGTCAACGCGCCGGACATGTCGACGTTCTATACACCGGGCCCGAAGGGCTACACCGACTATCCGGCGCTCGTCGGCTAAGCTTTTGCAACAAGCCTGCCGCTCGTTCCCGCTAAACGGGAATGAGCGGCAGAGGTGTCGCGGTCGTAAAAATTTATTTGGCCATTATATTATACGCACGACCTATGAGAGTGCACCGCAATGGCATCACGCACGTGCAAACCCGACGCTGACTTCATTCGTCTATGGCGGACGCTGTTTCCCGGCACGCCGTTTCCGACATGCGGTTCGATCGATGAAGCCGAGAGCATCAGTCTCGATATCCGGAGAAATTTAAACGACGAGTCCGAGCCTGCCCCGCATGGCATTTCCGCGCGGCGATAATTCCTCCCGTCAAGTTTCGGAGAAAAAGCATTGAGCGAATACGAACGCTGGGAGACCCGCTACGGCACTCCTGAATACACTTTCGGTAAGACCCCGAATTACTTCCTCGCTTCATGCAAGTCGCTATTGCCGTCGGCGGGCAGGGCGCTTGCGGTCGCTGACGGCGAAGGCCGCAACGGTGTGTGGCTCGCGGAGCAGGGCCTCGATGTGACTTCGATCGACTTCTCGCCGTCGGCGCAAGCCAAGGCGCGGACCTTGGCGGCGGAGCGTGGCGTGAAGGTGAATTTCGAGCAGACCGATGTGCATCGCTGGCTTTATCCGGCCGACACATTTGACGTCGTTGCCGAGATATTCACGCAGTTCTCGACGCCTGACGAACGCGCCGTGAAATGGGCCGGTATGCGCCGCGCGCTTAAATCCGGTGGGCTTTTGATCCTGCAGGGCTATACGCCGAAGCAATTGCAATATGGCACCGGCGGACCGAAGCAGATCGAGAACCTTTATACGCGCGCGATACTCGAAGGTGCCTTCGGCGATTTCCACGACGTGAAGTTCGTTGAGGAAGAGCGCGAAATGCACGAGGGCGCCGCGCATGCCGGCATGTCGGCCGTAATTGGGCTGACCGGGCGAAAGTCTTAGCGGGTTGGAAAATCGAGCGCTGCTTAAGCCGTCGCGCCAGGTGTCGTACCAAGTGTCGCGCCAGTCTCGAAGCTGTCGACAAAGACGAGCCCGATACCGCGGGTGATTGCCGCTGCGGCGATCGCCGCGACGCCCATGCCGTAAACCAGACCGCCGGGGACGATCCACATCAAGGTCGTCGAGGTCGCGGTGCCAAGCCCGGTCGGCACGGCGCCGCCGACCAGCGAGACGATGAGCGAGCGGGTGCGGTCGCGCTCGAACGGCACCTGATAAAGATCGCTCAGCTGTTTCACCATACGCAGATTGACGGCGGTGACGCTTGCGATATTGGCGACCGGCAGCGGTACGAGGCCGCCGACGGCGGCGAGATTGCGGTGCCGATCGACGATCTTAAGCGCACGCGCGCGGCGCTTCTCCGCGAATGCCCTGTCCTCAGGCGAAGCCTGCTGTTGCGGCGACGGCGCTGCATCATTGGCGATCGGGGCCGAAGAGACGGCAAGCGCCGCTTCGGTCTCCGTCTTCGCGGCAGTTCTTTCGACCCGCGGTGGTTTAGCCGGCGCTTCCTCATCAAGCACAAGCGCAGTGTCGCGGAATGGCGTTAATGTTTGGCGGATGGCCTTGGGGAGCGGTTTGCGGCTCATGCGGCAGCCTTTTGCGCGCCGAGCACGACATCGATCTCGTCGGCGATGGTGGCGATCTCTTTTGCAGCCGTGCCTTTCCAGCTGATGAGACTCGGCGTTGCGCCCCACAGACTCGCTTCCGGATAGGCGACCCGGTTGGTCATTTCACTGTTCAGGACCGGCAAGCCGGCTTCGGCGAGTTCGGAGCGGATATGCCGGGCGATGACAGAGTCGCGCGTGGTCTGCGTCAGCAGACAGCGGAACAGCGGCTGCCGTCCGTCGCCGTGATCGGCGAGGATATTAAGCGTATCGAGCATGCGGTCGACATCGAAGGGCGATGGCTTGACCGGTACCACCACGAAGTCTGCGATCGCGACGCAGTCGAGCGTGGTCTGCGAGCGGAAGCCGGGTGTGTCGATGATCACCATGCCGCCATTGCCGGCGAGACGCCGCGCTGTCTTCGACGCATCTTCGGTTGCGTCCTCGACCACCGCGACACCGCCAAGCGCACGTTCGCGTGCAACGAGCCGCATGATGGAACGCTGCGGATCGGCATCGATTAAAGTCGGATGACGGCCGCGCAAATGCCAGTGCACGGCAAGGCAGCTTGCGAGCGTGCTCTTGCCGCTGCCGCCTTTCATAGTTGCTACCGTGATGATCATGCGCCTCACCTCGCGATCAAGAACGACGCTCCATCAGACGCGAGCGCGAATCGGCGCAGAGATGCTATTTGATTCGCGGCAAACTGCCTATCGGCAAGCGTTTATTTGCTTCCGGAAGGCGAAGTTTCAGGAGCTGCGCACCGGAACCGGAATCGGCCTTCGCGACGGCTTGATCAGCGGCCGGCGCACGCGATAGGCCGGCAGCCGGTGGCGGATCAGGCTGAAGCCGCCGAGCGCAAGGCTCGTCCACACCGCGACGCTGAAATAAAGCGACATCCAGGGAATCTCGAACCGCCAATCGGCGATGTCGTGCGTGACAACCCAGCGGGTGGCGAGATCATGCAGACCGGCGAAGAAGCCGAGTGTCGGCGCGCCGTCGGCCAATTCCGCTTGCCAGCGTGCGGCATACATCGGCACGTCGACAAACGACATGAATACGACATAGCCGGCAACACCGATTGCTGTCGCTGCGATCGCGGCCTGGGCGATGCCGCGGAAGCTGAAAGATAGGCGGATGAGCGCGATGGCAATCATCATGAAGGTCACCGCCCACAGCGAGTTTTCCAGAACATTGCCGAGGAAGTCGGTGGTGATCACGGCGTACCAGGAGCAGCATTCCGCGCCGACGATCAGCGGCACAATGAGCCAGGCGATATTCTTCGCCGTATCCGAGCGGGTGATCTTGCCGAGTTCATAGAGCACGATCGCCCATTGGATGACGAAGCAGAGTTCAGCGACGGTCGCGACCGAGCGGCCGACCAGAACGTTCGACAGCCAGGTATCGAACAAGCAAATGCGCTGCACATCGGCCCGCGGCAGGATCGAACGGAAGGCGCAGCCGAAGACGTAAGCGGCGCTTAGGAACAGAAGAGTCTCGGCGGCGAAAAGGCGCACCGCGCCGCGGGGAGGGGCTGCGCGGCGGATCAGCGTGCGGAGCTGATGCCAGAACAGGATATTGACGGCGGAGATGGCGATCAGGAACAGCCACCAGACAGCTACCGGGTTCGACCAGGTCAGCCAGGCAAGATTAGAAAAATTTAGCCAGAGACCCATTTACCGCACCCGTCCCGTGTTCTCGTTCGTCACATCGCCCTCATCAGATGGTAATAAATTCGACACATGCGGCGAATGCAAGGTCTCGGGGTCGCGGCTTTTTCGGCTGCGGTTGGGTGCAATCCATAAGTCGCGATTTACGCCTCATTAATCTGCTTTCCCTAGGTTTTTTGGCCTGACCGCCTCGGTCGGCGGTGCACGGGGTTTGACATGGTCGTGGTCGGCAATTTCCGTAACCGCGCCGAGTTGCGCAGAAAGCCGCGGCGGGCCTTCCATCACACCGCACGCATCGTGGTGGGCGACTCGCTGGTCGCCTGTTCGGTTGCCGATATCTCTGAAGTCGGTGCGCGCCTGGTCTTGGAAAACGACGGCGAAGTCCCTGAACAATTCGTGCTTCTGCTGACGCCGCGCGGCCACCCGCGCCGTGAATGCCGTGTGATCTGGCGGGACGGGGTAACTCTTGGTGTCGAGTTCCCGCCATCTGAAGACCCTGCCGCAGCCTGATTGCCGAGGCCGTCTTGTTTGGGGCGCCTTATTTGCGGCGCAGCCCGCTGGCACCATTTGACGTTGGGGAATTCGCGTAAGCTCCCGCGCGAATGGGCTTTTCGACGGTCATGCACAGCGTATTTCTGCATCGCGGACTTCTGGGCCTCGCGGCCGTCATGCTCGCTGGTTGCGGCATGCAGGATGGCCCGGGCGCCTTTTTGATCGATCCGGCGCATTACACTGCCTATCACTGCGAGGATCTTGCCACGCAATGGAAGGTGCTGGTCGCGCGCGAAAGAGAACTCCACGGCTTGATGGACAAAGCGAGTGAGGGTCCCGGCGGGGCCGTCGTCGGCTCACTTGCTTATCGGACCGACTACGAGTCTGTACTGAGCGAGGAAAAGCTCCTGCAACGCACCGCAATGGAAAAGAAGTGCGGCTTCACGCCGGAATTTCAGAGCGATCAAACGATCCGCTAATCGCCGCGACGATCAGAAATGCGCGACGCCGATCGCGGCCGCAATGCCGGCAGCGGCGAGTGCGACAAGTGCAATGGCGCTCGGAAAGGTCGCCTTGCCGCCTGCGAAGAACGCGGCATAGAGCGCTTTGAGGAAATTGTTCGAGGACGCCGCGATCAGGATGGCCGCGGCGATCGCGCCGTTCGATACGCCGGTCACGCCGCCTTGGGCGAGGTTCAGAACAAACGGGTCGATGTCGGTGACGCCGACGATGGCCGCGAGGCCGTAGATGCCGGACACGCCGAATTGCGATTTGGCGACGGCCGACACAACGGACACGGCGACGAACAGTGCGGCAAAGATCGCGGCGGCGCCGAGCTCAAGCGGATTGTGGCTCTTGGCTGCCACCGGCGCGCTCGGTTGTGACCCGCTTGCTTCCACTGCACCTGCCGCCGGCTTTTCCATCCGATATTGCAGAATGCAAATGATGAAACCGGCAAGCGCGAGCGCGCCCATAGGTAGCGCGAGCACGCGTGCCAATGCGAGATTGAAGATCGCGACCACCGCAAGGATGCGCAGATACATGATCGCGGTAGCGAGGGTGATGCCGGCTTGTGCCTGCCGTTTATAGGCTGGATCGGCCTTGGCTTGCCGCGCCAGCACGACGGTCGTCGCTGTCGACGAATAGAGACCGCCGAGCGCCGCCATCCATAAGCCTTGCGCGGCGGCGGCCCAGTAACGCTGCGCCAGATAGCTGATATAGGAAAACGTGCAGACCACGATCAGCGCCAGCCACACTTGGCGCGGCGTAATGTCGGTCAGCGTCGACACCGGGTGGTTCGGCAACAGCGGCAGCACGATGCCGGTGAGGATCAGGAATTCGCCGAGCGTCACGATCTCGCGCATCTCGACGCGGCGCGCGAGCTGATGCAGTTTTTCACGGCCGGTGAGCAGAAGAACTGCTGCGACCGTGATCGTCACCGCGATCCAATGCGGCAAAGCGAGCGCAACGGCGCCGAGCAGATAAGCCAGCAGATTGAGCAGCGGCACGACGAGGCCGACATTCGGCTCGTCGGGCGGATCAGGCTGCTCCACATGCTCTTTGACGTGCTCTTTGTAGTAGATGAAGAGCCAGCCGCCGAGGACGACTAAGCCGCCAGTGAATGGGATCAAATGCGTTTGATCGAAGAGATAAAGCGCGCCGCCCACCAGAGCTAACAGCGGAAAGGTGCGGATGCCGCCCGGCCGTCGCTCGTCGGTATGTGCAAAGAATTCCTCGAAAGCGAGCCCGAGGAAAAAGCTCAAGCCGAGAAGGAGCGCAACACTCGCGGGGGACGGCGTCGTGATCATAATGGGCCCAGCATGCGGCGAAGTGCACCGCCCTCAGCTATGAGCCTATCAGATTGCTGCGGCAGGCAAAATAAGGCTCAAAGCGTCATACGCCGCAACCGCAGCGCGTTGGCGACGACGCTGAAGGAGGAGAGCGCCATGGCCGCCGCACCGACCGCGGGCGACAGCAGGATGCCGAATATCGGATAGAGCACGCCGGCGGCAACCGGCACGCCGAGCCCGTTATAGAGAAATGCGAACAGCAAGTTTTGCCGGATATTGCGCATGGTGGCGGCAGAAAGTTTGCGCGCCCGCACGATGCCCATGAGGTCGCCTTTGAGGAGCGTCATGCCGGCACTGGCGATGGCGACATCGGTGCCGGTGCCCATGGCGATGCCGACATCGGCTGCGGCCAGCGCCGGTGCGTCGTTGACGCCGTCGCCGGCCATGGCGACGATATGGCCTTTGCTGCGCAACGCTTCCACCGCGGCGCTTTTATGCTCGGGCAAGACTTCTGCCTCGACATCGGTGATGCCGAGTTGGCGCGCGATGGCTTTTGCTGTGGTCGCATTGTCGCCGGTGAGCATCACGATGCTGATACCCTCGGCCTTAAGGGCATCTATCGCGGCGCGGCTGGTCGCCTTCACGGGATCAGCAATCGCAAGAAGGCCCGCGAGCTTGCCGTCGACGGCGGCGAAGACGACGGTCGCGCCATCGGCTCGGCGCCGCTCAGCTTCGGCTTGCAAGACATCGGTCGCAATGCCGAGTTCTTCCAGAAAGGCGGCATTGCCAAGCGCGACGCGCCGCCGCTCGACCAAGCCGACCGCGCCTTTGCCGGACGTGGCGTTGAAGCCGCGCGCCGGGGGCAATTCTATAGCGCGCTCGGTCGCGGCGGCGACAACGGCCGCAGCCAGCGGATGTTCGCTGCCACGTTCGACGCTTGCCGCCAATCGCAGCAATGTCGTCTCATTAAAATCTGGCGCTGGCACGATCGCGACAAGTTTCGGTTTGCCTTCGGTCAAAGTGCCGGTCTTGTCGACCACCAGTGTGTCGACCTTTTCCATGCGCTCCAGCGCCTCGGCATCCTTGATCAGAATGCCGTAACGCGCCGCGCGGCCGACGCCGACCATGATCGACATCGGCGTAGCAAGGCCGAGTGCGCAAGGGCAGGCAATGATGAGAACAGTGACCGCGGCGACGAGGCCGAAGGAAAAGCGCGGCTCCGGGCCGAATGTCGCCCATGCGGCAAAGGCCGCCATGGCAATCGCGATCACCACGGGCACGAACCAGCCAGCGACCTGATCGGCGAGCCGCGCGATCGGCGCGCGTGAGCGCTGTGCCGTCGCGACCAAGCTGACGATATGCGACAGCACGGTATCGGCGCCGATCTTCTCGGTGCGCATGACAAAGCCGCCGCTCTGATTGAGTGTGCCGCCGATCAGCTTGGCGCCCACGGTCTTTTGCACTGGCATCGCCTCGCCGGTGATCATCGCTTCATCGACCGCGGAAGTGCCTTCGATCAACATGCCATCGACCGGGATTTTCTCGCCCGGCCGTACGCGCAGACGATCGCCGACGGCGACAATATCAAGCGATACGTCCTCGTCGCTGCCATCGTCTTTGACCCGGCGTGCAGTCTTTGGCGCGAGCTCCATCAGCGCGCGGATCGCGTCAGCAGTCGAAGCACGGGCGCGCAATTCCAAAACTTGGCCGAGGAGGACGAGGACGGTGATGACGGCAGCGGCTTCGAAATAAAGCGCGATCGCGCCATGCACGTCACGAAACGCCGCTGGAAATAAGCCCGGTGCTGCTGCGGCGATGACGCTATAGGCGTAAGCAATACCGGTGCCCATCGCGATCAGCGTGAACATGTTGAGATGGCGCGATATGAGCGACTGCACGCCGCGTACAAAAAACGGCCAGCCGCCCCACAGCACCACCGGCGTCGCCAGAGAGAACTGCAGCAGTGCGGAAAGATTGCCATCGAGATGGAAAAGGCCGAAATGGCCGCCCATGTCGATCGCGACAACGGGAAGCGCGAGCGCAAGTGAAACCCAGAACCGGCGCGTCATGTCGGCAAGCTCGGCGCCGTCGTCGGCGCCACCTGCTTCCGGTTCGAGCGCCATGCCGCAGATCGGGCAGGTGCCAGGACCGAGTTGCCTGATCTCGGGATGCATCGGGCAGGTGTAGATCGCGCCTTCGACCGGAGCGGGCGTTTCGTTCTTGTTGAGATATTTGTCTGGATCGCCGGCGAATTTTGTGCGGCAGCCGCTGCTGCAGAAATGATAGCTGTGATCCTTATGGACGTGACGGTGTGGCGATGTCGCCGGATCGACCGTCATACCGCAAACCGGATCGATGACGGTCGCTGCCGCAGCATCGTGCGCATGGTCAGTGCGCGAGTGATCGCTGTGTCCGTGGGCCGAATGATCCATGTCCGAGCGCCTCACAACCAGTCTTGCAACAGATACCCTAGGGGGGTATATAGACGGCATGCGAGACGATGCCAAGACATCAGTGCTGAAAAGGCTGCAACGGATCGAAGGTCAGGTGCGCGGGCTTTCGCGCATGGTGCAGGACGAACGCTATTGCATCGACATTGTCACGCAGCTTTCCGCGGTGCGCGCAGCCTTGCGTCGTGCGGAAGAAGAAATCCTTGCCGATCATGCGGCGCATTGCGTCGAGCACGCCATCGCCTCGGGCAATAAGGCCGAGCAGCGGCGCAAGGTCGCGGAATTGATCGACGTGATTTCGCGCAGTGACCGATGAAGCGCGCGGCGTCCAAAATCAGCGCCGCCAAAACACGCGCCAAGCCGCGGCAATCAACGGCGATCAAGATCAAACGCGCTTATGAGCCGGCGGAGAAAGACGACGGGATCCGCATCTTGATCGATCGGTTATGGCCGCGCGGTCTGTCGAAGGCGTCGTTCAAATTCGACGAATGGCCAAAAGAACTCGCGCCGTCGAACGAATTGCGCAAATGGTACGGTCACGATCCGAAGCGCGCCGCAGAATTCCGGCGCCGTTATTTGAAAGAGCTTGCGCCGCATCGCGACGCGCTCGAGGCGTTGAAAACCAAACTAAAAGGCCGCACGGCGACTTTGCTGACGGCAACGCGCGAAATCGATCTCAGTCACGCGATCGTATTGCGCGAGGTCCTGGAAAGATAAGTTTGGGGAAGGTGAGGGGTGACCACTGTGGTCGCGCCGTGAGGCGTCAGTTCGAAGACGTCACTTAGTGTGTACCGATTAGTTCAGGAGAATGATCGCGCCGGCGGGCAGGTTCAGCGATTCGGCTTCGCTGGAGGTCGCGCGGCGGACTTCTGAAATCCGATAGTTATGGACTTCCTGATTGATCAGCCGGCGTTGCAACTCGCTGCGCGCTTCGTTCTCGGTCTGCGCGGCGACGCCATATTGCAATTGGACAGTCATTCCATCGCGACTGGCAAATGAAACGGTGGTGACGAACGGCACCTGCATAGCGCTTCCCTTTTTAATTTGTCCCATCCAATCGGTTAAACTTTAACAAAATGCTACCTGCGGCCTACGGAGCCGAAGTTCCTTCGGATTGAAGTGAGAAGAAGGTTTAAAGACAGTACCCGCGCGGATTACTTATGGTTTTTGCGCGCAAGTCCTGCGCCCCGGCCGAGTGCTTCAAGCTTCATTGCGGCGATTTCGCGGCGCATCGGGGCCATACCGCAATTCGTGCTGGCGATTATATTTTGCGCAGGAATGAGCTTTGCCGCTTCGCTGAGCACGGCCGCAATCTCTTCTGGGGTCTCGATTTTATCGGTTGCGACATCGATGACCCCGAGCTGGATCTGCTTGTCGCCAAGAAGTTTCAGCACGTTCATCGGCACGTATGAGTTGATGCATTCGATCGAGACCTGATCGATTCTGCTTTTCGCTAGTGCCGGGAAAAACTGCTCATATTGACGCCACTCGGTGCCGAGCGTCGCTTTCCATTCGATATTGGCGGTGATCCCATAGCCGTAACAGATGTGGACGGCGCTGGTGCAGGCGACACCGTCCATCGCGCGATGCAGGGCCTCGATGCCCCATTCGGCGGCCGCGTCCATATAGACATTGAAGGCCGGCTCATCGAACTGGATGACATCGACGCCGTCGGCGGCGAGCCCGCGTATTTCTTCATTGAGCAAATCGGCGAATGCGAATGCCATTTTCACGCGGTCGCCGTAATGGGCATCGGCGATGGTGTCGACGATGGTCATCGGACCGGGCAATGTGAATTTGAGCTTACGCGTGGTGTGAGCGCGCGCCAGCCGCGCCTCGCGCTCATGCACGCGTGAGCGCAGCCGCAACGGGCCGGTGACGGTCGGGCACATTGCTTTGTAGCGATCGTTGCGGATGCCCATCTCGACGCGTTGGTTGAAGTCGATGCCATCAACAGCTTCAAGAAAACCATGCACGAAATGCTGTCGCGCCTGTTCGCCGTCGCCGACGATATCGATGCCGCAATCTTCCTGCAGCTTGAGCGCCAACAGCGTGGCGTCGTCTTTGGCGTCTTGTAGTTCGTCGCCTTCGAGCTGCCACGGCGCCCATAATTTGTTTGGCACCGCGAGCCAAGACGGTTTAGGGAGACTGCCGGCGATGGTGGTCGGAAACAGAGAGTCTTGTAGCAAGGCTTGCGGCACCGTGTTTATTTGCCCGGCGGTTGCCATGAATAGATCCAGTCGTAGTGATGAAGGAGACGCTTGCCGCCCATCGTTCGCATCGCGGCGTTGCGCAGCTTAGCCATCGCACCGCCGAAGTGATAGCGGGCGCCGTTCTTCGCCGCCATTTGTTGGACTTTGCCGGCACGGTTACGCCGCGCTGCAACATAAGTCCGCAACGCGCCTGGCATGTCGTCGGGCTTACGCGCGAGGCAATGCGCAACAACGGCAGCGTCTTCGATGGCCATCGCCGCGCCCTGAGCAAGGAACGGCAGCATCGGATGAGCGGCATCCCCGAGAAGCGCTGCGGCGCCTCGGGACCAATTCGGCAATGGCGCGCGCTCATAGAGCGCCCATTTCAACCAAGTCTCCGGCTCACGCACGAGCGCACGCGCTCGTGCTGCCCAGTACTCCGAGGGCAGATGGGGCAGCAATTCGACGCGGCTTGCCGGCTTGCTCCAGCCCGGCGCGTTCCACGCGTCGGTCGTGATGACGACGATATTAATCACCGCGCCACCTTTGACCGGATAGTGCACGAGATGGGTATCGTGCCCGAGCCAAAGATGAATGGCGGGCTCGCGAAATTCCGGAGCGACGGAACTCGCCGGCACCAGCGTTCGCCACGCGCTGCGGCCAGAAAATCGTGGCGCGTCTTTGTGGCCCATGCGTTCGGCTGCGATCGACCACAAGCCATCGGCGGCAATCAGCGCGTCGCCATGTTCGTCCCAGTAGCCATTGTCGCCATGTGCCGACACGGTGACGCCGTTCGGATGGGTCACGAAATCATCCATCCGCATGCCGAGCTTGAGCGAAACCTCAAGCTCTTGCGCCACCGCGCTGACGAGCGCAGCTTGCAGATCGCCGCGATGGATCACCCAAAAGGGTGCGCCATAGCGCTCGGCCGCGACGTCGCCGAGCGGCGTGCGCACGATATCGCGTCCATCGGAAGAGAAGACGCGCAGTTCCTGTGGGACGACCACATGCGGCCGCAACCGGTCGCCGAGTCCGAGCGCGATTAGCGTCCGCGCCGCATTCGGCGAGAGCTGAATGCCTGCGCCAGTCTCTTCGAGACGCGGCGCCTGTTCCAGCGTGACGACGCGAAATCCCTTGCGCGCCAAAGCCAGCGACGCCGTCAGGCCGCCTATCCCGGCGCCCGCGACGATGACGGTTCGGTCGGGCATCGTGGGCTGGAGAGAGTGTTAGACGGTGTCGGCCGCCAGGGCGCATTCCGCCGGGCGCGCGGCGTTTTCCGCAAGCTTGGGATCGTGGCGGTAGAGCGTCGAGCAATACGGACAGACATGTTCGATGTCGTCGCCCATGTCACAGAACACATGCGGATGATCGAACGGCGGCAAGGCGCCGACGCACATGAACTCCTTGGCGCCGATCTCGATGACGGCAACGCCGGCATCGTTGTGGAAGTGCGGGACGACGTGCTCGGACATGCTTTTCATCCGCCTTATGGGCGCCAGCGCGCCCGTTAACTGCCGCACCATAATCAGCCCCGAGGCCGATTTCCAGCGAGGCCGTAAAGTCGATGTGCACCATTAAAAATGCCGCAAATCATCACTAAATGCGTCCTATGAATTTAAGACGACTCACCTTGGGCGGTTCGGTGTTAGCGCTTGTCGTGGCTACGGTTTTTGGCGTGGCGGCGGCCAGTTTCATTCGTGCCGGCATGGCGGCCCAGGCGCGCGCCAGTGAGACCGATCCGGTGAAGATCAGCGAGCGGGCGCTGGCGCAAAGCTTCAATCGCGATGTCGCCGAACGCGAAATTCGCTCGGCGCTGGCCGCGGGGGATGTCGATTTGGCGCGAAGTTTTGTCGAACTGGCTGCGGATCGCGATGTTCCGGTCGACCAGGCTTTAGTGGACCAGACCAAGCAGGTGACTGCGCAGCAGGCAACGCTGACCAGCAGGGCCGGGCGCTTTATTCGCGGGTTGTGGACCGGCGAGCCGACTGACGTCGAAAGCCTTGCCGGCACCGCCGTTGGCGACCTTTTCGTATTCGGTGATATCCGCGACGCCGCCCGCGAAGGCACGCGGTATCTCTCCGGCGCACATTACGATCCTTGGATTCTCGGGCTCGCCGGCGTCGGTATCGGGCTGACTGTGGCAACTTACGCCAGCGCCGGCGCTGCCGTGCCGGAGCGGCTCGGCCTGTCGGTGATCAAGGCCGCGAAGCGCACCGGCAAGCTCAATCCGGTTCTGATGGTGCGTGCGGCGCGCGAAGCTGTGAAGGTCGAAGAAGGCGGCGGCCTTGTCGCGCTGGCCGAGAATGCCGGCAAGGTCGAGAGCAAGGCCGGCGCGCAGGCGGCGCTCGACAGTCTTGCCGTCGCCGAAGAACCGGAAGACATGGCGCGGCTTGCCCGCCTCTCGACCGTCGAAGGCGGCAAGACGCGCGCCATCGTCAAACTTCTCGGCCGTGCCGCGATTATCCTCAGCGCCAGTGCGCTCGATCTTGCGATGTGGGTGTTGTGGGCTGCGTTCGCGCTATTCGGCTTCTGCGCTTCGTGCAAATCGGCAACCGAACGGCTGACTCAGCGCTATCTCGACGCGCGCCGTTCGCAACGGCTGCGTTACGCCACGGCGACGCTGATCGGATAAGACCGAAAGCCACGGAAGCGTGCACGGCCGCCCCGCACGAAAGCGCCGGCAGGTTCAATCCTCTCGAAACGTTGCAAGAGCCGTCCGATCGCGACCTGTGCCTCCATGCGCGCAAGCGACATCCCGGCGCAGGCATGGATGCCGGTGCCGAAAGCGAGATGCCGGTTCGGCTCGCGGCGAATGTCCAAACGATCAGGGTCGACAAATTGCGCCGGGTCGCGATTGGCCGCGCCGATGCCGATATGCACACAGGTGCCGGCCGGCATCGTGATGCCGCCAAGCTTAGTGCCTTTTGCCGCGCGGCGATTGCCGAGCTGATTAGAGCTTTCCATCCGCAGGAATTCTTCCACCGCGGTCTCGATCGCGTCGGGATGATCGCGCAAATCGCGCATGGCGTCGGGATTCTGGATCAACAAATCGACGGCATTGCCAATCAGATTGGTCGTGGTCTCATGCCCGGCATTGAGCAGGAAGATGCAGTTGTGGATCAGCTCCAATTCTGAAAGCTGCTCGTCTTCGCTCGGCGCTTGCGCATAGGCGCTGGCTGCGATGAGCTTCGACAAGATTTCCGCCGGATCACTGGCGGCATTGCGCACGCGGTCGGAAATCACCTCGTGCAGGTAGGTTTTGAAATCGGCGACCGCGGTAACGCCGGTGTCGAATTGCTGGCGGCTTAAAACAGGCTCGAGAGCGCCCAGGATAGCAAGCGACCAGTCGCGTAACGGTTCGCGCTCGTCTTGTGGAATGCCGAGCATGTCGCCGATCAGCGCAATGGGAATAGCCGCGGCGAAATCGGTGATCAGATCGATCTCGCCGCGCCTCGCTGCCACAGCGAGAAGCTGATCGACTAAGGCTTCAATGCGCGTCTGCAGCGCTTTGAGAGCGCGCGGCGTGAACGCCGGTGCAAGGAGCTTGCGCACACGGGTGTGGTAGGGCGGATCGTTGAAAACGAGGCTTGTGGTGTGGTGCTCGTAAAGCAGGCTATCGGCAAAGTTCGGTTTGAAGTCGAGCGTCTTGTCCGAGCTCCATACACCCGTGTCGCGATAGACCGCGAGACAGTCGGCGTAACGGCTCAAGAAATACGAGCCGTCCGGCATACGATGGATTGGATCGTATTCGCGTAGCGCACGGTAGGTCGGATATGGATCGTCGAGAAATTCGGCGCTGAGTTTCTTCAGATCGAATGCGGCTGCGGTGTGCAGCGAAATCGCTCGCACGCCGCTTTCCGCAACACTCATTGCTTGACCAGCGAACACGCCGGATTGGGTGGGCCGAAAGCCTGCGCGCCCGGAATGTGCGAGAGGATCTGATAATAGTCCCATGGATATTTGGACTCTTCCGGCTTCTTCACCTGCACCAGCACGAGGTCGTGCACCATCAGATTGTCCTCTCGCAAATGGCCATTGCGCGAAAAGAAATCCTCGACCGGTATTTCGCGCATCTTGGCAGCCACTTTGAGCGGATCGTCAGTGCCGGCCGCGGCGACGGCTTTCAGATAATGCATCACCGAGGAATAGACGCCAGCCTGCCACATGGTCGGCATGCGGTTGATCTTAGCGAAGTAGCGCTTCGACCACTCGCGGGTCTTGTCGTCCATGTCCCAATAGAACGAGGTGGTGAGCAGAAGTCCCTGCGCGGCTTTCAGCCCGAGTGCATTGACGTCGGTGATCAGCACCAAAAGCCCGGCCATTTGCTGGCCGCCGGCGAAGATGCCGAACTCGCCGCCGAGCTTGATGGCATTAACGTTGTCGGGCGGCCCACTGGCGATGCCTATGATCTTTGCTTTCGAAGCTTGCGCTTGCAGGATGAAAGACGAGAGGTCCGGCGTGGAGAACGGATGCGCCACGGAGCCCACGACCTTGCCGCCGTTCTGCTCGATCACTGCGGTGGCGTCGCGTTCCAAAGCGTGGCCGAATGCGTAGTCCGCCGTGAGAAAGAACCAGCTATTGCCGCCACGCTTGGTGACTTCTTGCGCAGTGCCGACCGCAAGCGCATGCGTGTCGAACACCCATTGGATCGAATAGGGCGTGCAGAACTTGCCGTGGAAGTCGGCGGTGCCGGTCGAATGCGTAATGAAGAGCTTCTTGCGTTCATTGGCGACTTGCTGCACGGCGAGCCCGACGGCCGACACCGGCACATCGACAATCAGATCGACTTGCTGGGTGTCGTACCACTGCCGCGCGGTCCCGGCGGCAATGTCCGGTTTGTTCTGTGTATCGGACGATGTCAGCGCGATCGGCTTGCCCAAAACTTTGCCGCCGAAATCGTCGATCGCCATCTGTGCTGCGGCGACGGATCCCTGACCGGTCGCGGTCGCTGCCGGACCCGACAGATCGGTGAGCACGCCGATCTTGACCACATCGTCGGAGACTTGTGCTTGAGCGAGGCCGCCGAGCGACGCAAGCACGCTTGCGAGCCCGATGACCGCGACGCGTTGTCTGAAACGTTGCCGATTCATGACACTCCCTCCCATTCAATCTTTGCCGCTTTTGAGCGGCGTTCATTATCGTTCTTTTTTGCAACATCCGTCTGTCTTGTGCGCCGGATCGTTGCCGATGCTACAATGCTGAACCGCGCTAGCGTTCCGGTCAATTGCACTGAAGTCGCGGTGGGAAGTGCAGAGGCAAAAAAAACGGCTATGCCAAGTTTCACGCATGACGGTGTCGAGATCGCGTTTCTCGACGAAGGTGAGGGCGAGCCGATCGTGCTGGTGCACGGCTTCGCCTCCAACAAGGAAGCCAATTGGGTTGCGCCCGGCTGGGTGACGACGCTGACCCGCGCCGGCCGGCGCGTCATCGCGCTCGACGATCGCGGCCACGGCGCTTCGACCAAGCTTTACGATCCGGCCGATTATCACAGCACGATCATGGCCGAGGACGTCCTCGCGTTGCTCGACCATCTTGGTGTACAGCGGGCCGACGTGATGGGTTATTCGATGGGCGCGCGCATCACCGCGTTTCTGGCGCTGGCGCATCCGGACCGGGTGCGATCCGCGATCCTCGGTGGGCTCGGCATCCGGTTGGTCGAGGGGGTAGGTCTGCCGGACACGATTGCCGATGCGCTGGAAGGCCCATCGCTCGCCGAGGTTTCCGACCCCACCGCTTATCTGTTTCGCGCCTTTGCCGAACAGACCAAATCGGATCTCCGGGCGCTCGCCGCCTGCCTGCGCGGCTCGCGCCAGACCTTGAGCCGCGAGGAGGTTGGCCGGATTTCCGCCCCGGTTATGGTAGCGGTCGGCACCAGGGATCTGATCGCCGGCTCTGCCGAGGAACTGGCCGCGCTCATTCCCGGCGCCCGTGCCCTTGCCATTCCGGACCGCGACCACATGTTGGCGGTCGGGGATCGGGCCTTTAAGTCTGCAGTTACGGCTTTCCTCTCCGAATGGGCCTGAGAATAAGGCCAATGGCCTAGTTGCGCGGTCAATGGCCGATCACCCGTATCTGCGGCCGACCTTACCGGGCCGGCGGAGTGGCTATCGTCGATCGAGTGTCCAATATGATAGAAGGTCACGCGTTTCCGGGAGAAGTAGCGATGGCGCAATCTCAGGCTAAGCCGGCCATAGACAAGCTCGACCCAGTTTGGGGCCGGGTCCGGCGCGAAGCTGAAGACGTGGTCCGGCGTGAGCCGGAACTCGCCACTTTTATCTATTCGACCATCCTGCATCACGAGACGCTCGAGGCGGCTGTCATCTATCGCCTGGCCGAACGCCTCGACCATGCCGCCGTCTCAAGCGACATGATCCGCCAGACCTATGCCGAGGCGCTGGCGACCGAGCCTGCGATCGGCGAAGCATTCCGGGCCGACCTGATGGCCATCGCGGATCGCGATCCCGCGACCTACCGGCTGATCGAGCCGGTGCTCTATTACAAAGGCTTCCACGCCATCCAAACGCATCGCCTAGCGCATTGGCTGTGGAGCAAGGACCGCCGCGATTTCTCGCTCTATCTGCAGAGCCGTTCGTCGGCGGTGTTCCAATGCGACATTCACCCCGCCGCCAAACTCGGCCGCGGCATTTTCCTCGATCACGCCACCGGCCTTGTGGTCGGCGAAACCGCATTGATCGAAGATGACGTTTCGATCCTGCATGACGTGACGCTCGGCGGCACCGGCAAACAGGGTGGCGACCGCCATCCGAAAATCCGCTATGGCGTCATGATCGGCGCCGGCGCCAAGATCCTCGGCAATATCGAAGTCGGGCATTGCGCGCGTATCGCCGCCGGTTCCGTCGTAATCAAGACGGTGCCGAACAATGTCACGGTCGCCGGCGTGCCGGCGAAGGTGGTCGGTGTCGCCGGCTGCCCCGAGCCCGCGCGCAGCATGGACCAGATTTTTCACGACGAAGCCTAATTGCCCGACTGGAGACACACGTGGACGTTCAGGAAGTCAGAAAGCTCGACGCTTATCTCAAGAAATTGTTCGGCAATGCGCGTATCCGCGTGGTGCCGCGCCCGAAGAAAGACGATTCAGCCGAAGTCTATGTCGGCGATGAATTCGTCGGCGTGCTCTTTGTCGACGATGAAGACGACGAGCGGTCCTATAATTTCCAGATGGCGATCCTCGCCACCGATCTCGATCTGGAATAGGCGCGTTTCGCGCCGGCTTATTTCCCTTGCGGATGCAATTGCGCGATCAGCCGGTCGAAGCCGGCTGACACGTTGCGCCAGTCTGACAGCCACTCGCGTGGAAAGCGCAGCGTGATATCGGCTTTGTCGATGGAGCGTTCATTGATGCAGGTGCCGGGCACGGCGCGGGCAGGGCGTGTGCAGCGCGCATAGAACTGCTCGGGATTGCCGCCGACATAAACGAGGTCTTCGCCGTCATAAGGCGTGCCGGCGCGGAACGGCAAAATAGCGAGCCCATCCGGTCCAGCTGCGGCCTGCGTTTCGATGTAGCGCGGATAAATCGTGCGCAACCGTTCGATCGGCGGCAGCACTGCACCTAAACCAGCAATAGTGATGAAGAGGCGGGTCGCCTCATGCGCTGTCGCGGAGGCCACTGCATTGTCGGCGTCGAGCGCCATCTTTTCGCTCGGCTTTGCGTCCGGCTTCGGCGGCAAGAGCGAAGGCCATTCGAAAGCGAGGTCGATCCGCTCCTGCTGGCCGGGATGCCGCTGCACGTTGGCGCGGATCGCCGCCGGCGGCACATCGAATAAAACGCCCGCGACCGTAATGGGAATGGAAGGCGCATCGACCGCCGTCGGCTCGCTCGGCCAAGTTGGCCAAAGCACATAGGCGACAAAGCCTGCGACCGCCGCGACGATAGTGATCGCGCCGAGAAACGGCAGCGTGAGCATGGCGCGTCCGATCCGGGCTTTTCTGCGTTGCGGAACCGCGTGCGCCGTCATGCTTCTTCACCGCTGGCGTCGAATCAGCGGTGAGTATCGCATGCCGGTTAAGCTTTACTGTTTCGGTGCTGCCGCCGGTTCTTTGACTGAGGCAGGTTTCGCTGCGGGTTTCATGGAACCGGCAATCTGCGCCGCAAGCGCCGCCGCGATCTTCGCATGAGCTGCGGCGTTAAAGTGGATGTGATCCCACTGATACCAATCAGCCGGAATAGGATCGGGATCGTAGACGATGACGCGGATGCCGCGGGCGCGCACACGCGCGGCCATTGCGGCAATGTTGGCGCTGCGCGCTGCCTTAGTGCCGAAGAAGCGCAAATCGTTGCCGCCGGGCTGCAGGATGACGAGGTCGGTGCCCTTCGGCACCGCTTCGTCGATGCGGCGAAGCATGCCGGCGGTGACGTCGCCATTGGACCCGGCATTGGTGACCTTGGCGTCGATGCCGCGCTTACGTAAGAGCGCCTGCAGCACGGCAGGATAAGCGTTCTGCTCGCCGACGCCGAAGCCGGTCGTATTGCTGGCGCCGATGGCAACGATATTGAGCGCTGCGGCCGGCATTGCCGCAGCCAATATCAGCGCCGCCGCGAGGATGAGATCGCGCCAAACCCGCATGTTTTTATCCCTGAAAACGGCGCCAAGGCTGACGCGTTAACCGTTCCTTAAGCATTCCGTAGCGGTGCGCCGCAACCTCTGCAATGGCTTCTCCTGCTGAGGGGGAAGTGCATGTTCGTTGCAGTGCCGACATTGTCGCCGGAGACCATCGCGTCGTTTTTTTCGTTGGCCTTCGGTTTTGGCTTCGCCGGCCTTTGCGCCAGCGGCTACCGGTTATTCATGCGTCACTTTCCGAGCTTCCGCCTGCTCGAAGTGGGACCGGTCCCGGCACGCTTTGCTGCGATCCCACTGCTGATGTTCTCCGCGCCCTTCATCATCATGCGCAACACCATTCGCGGCCGCCGTTTGGAAGGCCGCCGCACCGAAGTCGTGATGGTCGCGACCATCATCGCCGGCTTCTGGAGCCTGATGTCTGGAACCGTGGTGGTGCTCGCCCTTCAAGCGCTGCTGAACGTCTGATATCTCTTCGTCCATGATCTACGAACTCGACGGCAACCGGCCGGAACTGCCGGAAGAAGGCAGCTATTGGATCGCGGACAATGCGTCCGTCATCGGCAAAGTGCGGCTCAAGCGCGACGCCAGCATCTGGTTCGGCGCGGTGCTGCGTGGCGACAATGAATGGATCGAACTCGGCGAACGCTCGCAGATCCAGGACAATGCCACACTGCACACCGATCCGGGATTTCCGATGACCATCGGGCCGAATTGCGTGATCGGCCACAATGTCATCCTTCATGGCTGCACCATCGGCGCCAACAGCCTGATCGGCATGGGCGCGATCTTGCTCAACGGCGCGAAGATCGGCGCCAATAGCCTTGTGGGGGCTGGCGCGCTAGTCACCGAAGGCAAGAGCTTTCCGGATGGAGCGCTGATCGTCGGCTCGCCGGCGCGTGCGATCCGCACGCTCGATGAAGCGGCGATCAAAGGCATCGCTGCCGGCGCCGACATCTACGTCCAGCGCTTCAAGCAATACGCAAAGGGCTTGAAGCGGATCGGCTGATCCGCTTCGTAAGCGCTTTATTTTGCAGCGGTTTCCGGTTGTGCGGGCGTGCCTGCTTCATTAGCGACCCGGACTTTGTCTCCGGTGGCGACGCCGTCCGGCGGGCTTTCGATCACACGGTCGTCGGCGGTGAGACCAGAGGCGATTTCGACTTCGCGGCCGAGATCGCGGGCGATTGTGACGGCTTTGAGCACCACGCGATTGTCCTTATCGACGGTCGCGATGTGAAGCCCACTGCGGTCGAAGATCAGCGCGCTTGCCGGCACATTGATGGACACGTCGGCATGCGGCAGATCGAAACTGACGGTGGTGAACGCGCCGGACATTAGTTCGCCGGTGGCATTGTCGATTACGATCAGCATGCGCGTCGTGCCAGAGGCGGCATCGACGGCTTGCGCTGACGCCTCCACGGTTCCGGAGAATTGCCGGCCCGGATATTCTGGAACGGCGATATGCGCTTTGGTGCCGAGGCGGATATTCGGGACAAAGTTCTGCGGCACGTTCACATAGGCGCGCAGTTTGCTGGTGTCGGACACCACAAAGAGTGGCGGTCCGCTCGAGGCGCCGGCATTGATCAGCGCGCCGAGGTCGGTGTTGCGCGCGGTGACAAGCCCGTCGAACGGCGCGGTGATGCGCTTATATTTTTCGAGGACGCGCAGCCGGTCGAGATTGGCCTGCGCCGATTTCGACATCCCCATTTTGTTCGACGCGTCGGCCTGGCGCTGATCAAGGTCCTGCTTTGAGACCGCTCCAGACGGCACAAGCTGCTGGCCGCGCTGCAATGTCATCTGCGCCAGGTTTGAATTGGCTTGCGATGCGGCGAGTTCGGCTTCGGCCTGCATGATCTGCTGATCGAGATCGGGCGCATCGATTTCGCCCAAAAGATCGCCGGCTTTGACCGCGGCGCCGATATCGACTTTCCAGTCTTTCAGATAGCCACTCACGCGCGCGTAGATTTGTGCTTGCGAAAATCCTTCGAGCCGGCCGGGAAGAGAGAAGCCGCTCTTCTTGCCATTGGTGTCCGGCTTGTTCACAGCGACAGTGGGAACGGCCTGGTTCTCCGTCCATTCGCTGAGTTTCGCATCGGCCATATGGCGGGTCGTCACGCCCATGATCACGACGATCGCTGCGACGGCGGCGATGGTGAAGCCGGCAATCACAAGACTGCGGCGTGACACCATCGCGGGCGCGGGATCGGCCGTCGATGAAACAACTTCAGGCGACATGCGGTTCTCCAACTGTCGCGGCCAGCTTGCCGTGACGTCTATGTAAGATGCTGAAAACGACGGGGACGAACACCAGCGTCGCGATCGTTGCACAAATGAGGCCACCGACCACTGCGCGGCCGAGCGGTGCGTTCTGTTCGCCGCCTTCGCCAAGGCCGAGCGCCATGGGCGCCATCCCGATGATCATGGCGAGCGCGGTCATCAGCACCGGACGGAAGCGGACAAAGCCTGCTTCGAGCGCGGCCTTCATCGCGTCGCCAGTCAGATCGAGCTGTTCGCGCGCGAAGCTCACCACCAGCACACTGTTCGCGGTGGCGACGCCCATGCACATGATTGCGCCGGTCAGCGCCGGCACCGACAGTGTGGTGTGGGTGGCGAACAAGATCCAGACGATGCCCGCGAGCGCCGCCGGCAAAGCCGTAATGATGACGAAGGGATCGCCCCAGGACTGAAAGTTCACCACGATCAGGAGATAGATCAGAACGATGGCGCCAAGGAGGCCGAACAAAAGACCGGAGAAGGCGCTGTTCATCGTGCGCACTTGGCCGAGCAAGACGACCTGCGCGCCCTTGGGCAGTTTTTGCGCCGAAGCATCGACGACCTTTTGCACGTCGGCTGCGACCGCGCCAAGGTCGCGGTCTTGCGTGGTACCGTAGATCTGTACCATCGGCATGATGTTGTATTGCGAATAAACCGCGGGGCTGGTCACGCGCGAAATGTCGGCGACGGCGCCGAGCACTTGTGACGGTGCGGCGGCGGCGGTGATCGGCAGGCCCTGCAATGCGTTCAATGAATCGATCTGATATTGCGGCGTCTGCATCACGATCGCGTAGTTCACGCCGTTGACCGGATTGAGCCAGTAGGTCGGCGCCACTTGGCTGCTGCCGGCGAGATTGACCACCATGCTGTTGGTCACGTCGCGCTCGGTCAGGCCGACAAATTGTGCACGCGTGCGATCGACATCGACATTGAAGGCCGGATAGTTGAGCGATTGCTCGATGCGCGCATCGGCAAAGCCCGGGACGTGACGCAAGTCGCGCAGGAGCCGCTGCGCATAGGCATTGTCGAGCTCAAGCTCGGGGCCGCGCACTTGGAGATCGATCGGGGCTGGCGCGCCGAAATTCAGGATTTGGCTGATGATGTCGGCCGGCAGGAAGGAGAAAGTAACGCCTGGGAAACGCGCCGGCAGTTCCTCACGCAAAATACGGACATAGTCAGCGGTCGGACGATGATCTTCGGTGAGCTTGATCTGAATATCGCCGTCGGCCGCTCCGATCGTGCCGCTATTGTTGTAGGTCATGTTGATGCCGCTCGACGGCATGCCGATATTGTCGACCAGAGTCGCGAGCTCTTCCGGCGGAATGATCTGCCGGATGGCTTTCTGAATTTCGGCGAATTGCTGCGCGCTTTGCTCGATTCGAGTGCCGACGCGCACGCGCGCATGCATCAGGATCTGACCGGCGTCGACTGTCGGAAAGAAGTCGCGGCCGAGAAACGGCACCAGTGCAAACGAGCCGAAGACAACAGCAAGAAAACAAATCACGAAGCTCGTCCGGCGCTGCATCGCCATTGACAGAAGTTCGAAATAAACGCGGCGTAAGCGCTCGAAGCCGCGTTCGAAGGCGCGTTGGCCGCGAACCAGCGGATTGCGCGAGGGCCGTGGCGCCGCGTGTGCGTCGGTGTGCACATCGTGTTTTTTCAAAAGATAGTTCGCCATTGTCGGCACCAGCGTGCGCGACAGGATGAACGAACAGGCCATGGCCGACATCACGGCTTCGGCCATCGGCACGAACAGAAATCGCGACACGCCGGGCAGGAAGAACATCGGCACGAACACGATACAGATGCAGAGCAGCGAAACGAAGGCTGGCGTCACGATCTGCGCCGCGCCGTCGAGGATCGCGGTCTCTACCTCTTTGCCTTGTTCGAGATGGTAGTTGATGTTCTCGATCGTCACCGTGGCGTCGTCCACCAGGATGCCGACGGCGAGTGCGAGCCCGCCGAGCGTCATGATGTTGAGCGTCTCGCCGAGCGCGGACAGGATTGCGATCGACCCAAGGATCGAAAGCGGGATCGAGGTTGCGATGATAACCGTCGAGCGCCAGCTGCCAAGGAAGATCAGGATCATCAGGCTCGTCAGCGCCGCGGCAATGACGCCTTCGCGGATAACGCTATTCACCGCGCCCTTGATGAAGATCGATTGATCGCCGATTAGTCCGATCTTGAGATTCGGCGGCAGGATGTCTTTGATCTCGACAAGCTTCTGTTTGATGCCGTCGATGATCGCCAGCGTCGAAACCGAGCCGCTCTTCAAGACCTGCATCAGCACCGAGCGGTTGCCTTCGACATGCACGATATTGGTTTGCGGCGGATTGCCATCGCGGACATGGGCGACGTCGTGGATATAGACGATGGCGCCATTGATGCTTTTGATCGGCAGGTCGCCAAGATCGGAAATCACCGACGGCGCGTTGTTGAGCTGAATGGCGTATTCGAACGAGCCGATTTTCTGCGTGCCGACCGGCGTGATCAGGTTTTGCGCGGCGAGCGCATTGGCGACGTCCTGGCCTGAAAGTCCGCGCGCCTGCATCGCGACCGGATCGAGATCGATCTGCACCTGACGCAGCTTACCGCCATAGGGCAGGGGAATGGCGGCGCCCGGGATCGTGACCAGCGGTGTACGCAACGTATTGAGGCCGATGTCGGCAAGCGCTTGCTCGGACAGCCCGGAGCCCGACAGCGCCAATTGGAGGATCGGCACCGTCGAAGCGCTGTAATTGAGAATAAGCGGCGGCGTCGTGCTGGGCGGCATCTGTTTGAGCTGCGTCTGCGAGATCGCGGTGATCTGCGCATTTGCGAGCCGGATATCCGCCCCCGGCTGGAAGAAAACCTTGATGATGCCGATGCTGTTATAGGAACTGGCTTCGATGTGTTCGATATCGTTGACCGTCGTCGTCAGCGCCCGCTCGGATTGCGTGGTGATGCGCCCGGCCATATCAGCCGGCTCAAGCCCGGTGTACTGCCAAACGATAGCGACGACCGGAATGCGGATGTCTGGAAAAATGTCGACCGGTGTCCGTAGCGCGGCCAGAGGGCCGATGATGAGAATAACGAGCGCTAGGACGACGAACGTATACGGCCGCCGCAATGCGATGCGGACAATGCCAATCATTCGGCAGTGTTCCCCTCAATTGCAAAGCAGCCGGCATACACGCCGGCCGCATCATCCGCCCACTAGCCCGAAGCAGAGCCATAATGAAGGATTTGGAGCCCGCCGAATACTGAAAAGAGCGCATGGCGGCTAATGACAGATCGCCGCGGAATGCAGAGGCTTGTTTATGAAAAATTTATTCGCAACCCAGCAAAAGCTGGCGCCAAGTTCATAGGAGTTCACAGGCGATGCCGCAGCCGGTAGGTGCGCATACGGCCATAATTCTTGGCGGCCCGCATGAGGCCGACATAGTCGCAGGTCAGTTCCTTGTCTGCGAGCAGCGTAAACAAAGCGGCAAAAGCTTCGGTGACGTAAACTTCGCCCGGCGGGGTGCTTGGCTCAAGCCGTGCCGTGCGGTTGACATGGCTGCCGGTGAACGAAATCGAGCGCAGGATGGGATCGTTGATTTCAAAGACGGCGCCGGCATCGACTCCGAGCCGCAGACTGAACGTCTGTGGTAGCCCAATCGCATCCATATCCATAGCGGCCAATGTCGATTGAATTTCGAGTCCGCAATAGGCGGCCGCGGCGAGATCGCTGAAAACGAGAAAGAGGCCGTCACCCCAGGTGTTGCGGGTGGCGATGCCGGATGAATATTTCTCGATCACGGCTGCGATCTTCGGCACGACGGAATCGTAGAAGATCAGCATCTGACGATCGGAGAGTTTGCTGAAACCTTTGTAGTCGCCGAACATGATCGCGCGCACTTTGCGCGACCGCCGCGGCGGCTCCCGCGTGCTCGTTGTCTCGCCGCCGGCGACGTTTCCTTCGCTTGCGATCTTGATGGTTTTTAGTCCGTAGCTTTGCCACTCTTTGATGTCGGCATAGCTGCCGGCTTTCAGTGACGTCTCCTGGCCGTCCCAGACGGCGAGTTGGATCACGTCAGAAGACAGTTGTTGCGCGCGCAGGATCGCCATTCCCATCGCAAGACGTGAGGTGTAGGCGAAGACTTCGGCATCGCCAACATACTCGCCGTCGGTTGCTTGCGTGACTTTGACCTGCTTGCGGCATTCTTCGAAGCGACCGAGCCATTCAGCTCCACCATTGGCGACCGATTCTTCGAGAAATGACGAAGGCTCAAACGGCAGTACGACATCGATCTCGGCTTGGCGTTTGAGCAGTGCCTCGACGATCAGCGTGTCGGCGCCGCAAGCGAGCGATCCGTAGCCATAACCGACATTGTGAGCGGTGAGTTGCTCTGCGATCTTGCCTGCGACGCGAGCCTCCGCATGCGCCGGGAAGCGACCCGATGTCCCTTCGGGAGAGATCATATGGCCGGTGTAGTGAATGACATTGCGGTTGCGTAGCGGGCTGACGATGGCGGGATCGATTCCTTTGTGTTCGCAGATCTGCATCAGCTGCTTGCGCGTCGAGGCGACCGACGCCGCACTGCCCGATAGCGTGGCGGCCTGTTCGATCGTCTTGCGAGCATCGTCCAGATCGTCGACCAGGAGGCTCGCCGCAGCCCGATCGGCGGCAAGCTGATAGGCGTCTTCGTTTGATTGCGGCCTGGCTTTTGCACAAGCATCAACGACGCGTGCGGCGATCTCCTTGGCCCGGGTGGTGTCGCCGCTGAACTCGTAGAGCACCGCGGCATTGACGCCAGCGAAAGTGGTGTCGGTGCGGCGATAGATCGATTCATAATGCTCGGCCGCCTTGCGCAGCTTCGCCGGCCGCTCCACCGGATCGCCCGCGTAGGCTTCCTCGCGATCGAGGCGAGCGCCGAGTGCCGCGATATTTTCCTCGAGTTTTGCGTTGCCGCTGTCGCTTTCGAAATTTGGCTGCAAGCCATGCTCGATCCACAATTGCCGCGCGCCTTTGACGGCGCCGGTGCGCGACAAATTGAGGATGGCGCGGTACTGCAGTTCGCGCGATTGCGGATGTTGCTCGAGGCCGATCAGCGCCGTGTCGCAGGCGCCGAGATAATTGCCGGTTCGTTCCGCGGCGGCAGATAATTGCGACCAGTCCTCGACCGATCGGTTCTGTTCCGCAGCACTCGGCGCAGGGCTCTCAATACTCATGGTTTCCCCAACCGCGCAATGTTAGCGCAACCCGTGAGCGCGAATGTGCTGTCAGTTTCGGCAAGTTAGGAAATAATTGCAACGCGGCACGAGGCGAGGCCTCAATGCGTCCGTTGGCGGACGTTTGGGCGTTAGACCGCCTGGGCTGCCGGAAGGATTGAGAATTGCCGTTTCGCGGCTTTTTCCGTCGTGTCTTTGATGACCCCGATCGACTTTTCGATGGCCGACCATAGACGGCTGATTTCGGCGACCGAAAACGGATCGGCATTGTATTCGCGCACGCCTTTGCCGTCGGCAACGCTTAGAGAAAAACTGGCGCGATGCGTGATCTGTCCGCCCCAGACGGGAACGCCGAGTTCGGCAAGACATTCGCGTGCGGATGCGATGGCGTGCGATTCAGTATCGCGGCGTTTGGGCGCTGCGCCATTAAGAACGACAAAGTAGGGCGTGCGGGCACGGCGCGCCAATGCGATCGTTTCCTGGACGGCGTCGATATCGAAGAGGCCGGGTCGGCAAGGAATGATGGCGAGCGTTGCGGCTTCAATCGCTTCCATAACGGACGCAGAGACGTTTGCTGGCGTGTCGATGAAAGCCCACTGCGTGCCTTGGTAGGCCGCTTTCCGCAGAATGTTCGAAACAGGCCACTTCAGGGTCTTGATCGGCAGCGCTGCGTCGTGCCGCAACTCGTTCCATAACGAGAGCGATTTCTGCGGATCGTCGTCGACCAAGAGACAAGGCCGGCTCGGCCGATGCACATGCGCCGCAAGATGCGCGGCGAGCGTGCTTTTGCCGGAGCCTCCTTTGCGCGACGCAAAGGCGATGACGTTCATTGCTGGACTCGTGCGGAGAAAAGCGGAGCGGGCAATCCGCAGAGTTTGAATTGAAATGGTGAATGACAAATTGATCTGAGTGTCACGCGACCGTCATATTGACGGAATTTGCGAAAGCGGGAGCGCGCGCTGCTTCTCTCTGCACACTTGCAATATCAGATCAGGAAGTCGTTTTCAAAAAGGGTGCGGCCAGCTCCTGGGGAAGAGCTGGCCGCCGCAAACCCGGTCTGGGGACGGGGAGGGGTGGGGACGTGACCGGGGTTGCGTATCTCTTTTCTTTGCTCAGCGTTCAGCGTGAAGAAGCGGTGGCCGGCGCAGGAGCCGTATCGCCGAGAGCCACCCAAACGTTTGGATCGGACTGCGACTGACGTTTGACGAAGCGGTAGCCGGTGTCGGCCCAGAGCAGGATCGTGTCGGTCTGATTGTCGAGCACATACTCACCGCGATCGGTCTTGACGGTGAGGACCGCGTGACCGTCGCCGTTCTTGTCGCGCACCACGGTGATCAGCAGCGCTTCGCGTGGCCAGCCGGCTTGCGTCAGCATTTTGCGCTTCTGCAGGACGTAGTCCTCGCAATCGCCATAGCCGTCGTCCGGATAATTCCAGCGCTCGACGACACCCCAATGATCCATGTCGGTCATCGGTTTGATGTTGGTGTTGGCCCAGAGATTGATGCGCTGGAGATCCTTCCAGGCCGCGCTCGAGAGCACCACATCGCGCGGCGCGGACGGCTTGGTTTTGCATTCCGGATCGTATTCGACGCAGAACTCGACCCAGCCGATCGGCGGACGCGCAACTGCGCCAACCGAAATGAACAGCGGACGATCTTCCGCGGTGCCTGCGCTTGGCGCGGCGAACAGCGATACCGCGACCAACGCCGCAGTCGCGCCGCCCTTGAGGATGTTTTTTACACCCGTTTTCATTGTGACCCCTTCCCGTCTCGTCAGGGTCACGTTTCGCACAAAGCTTTTGCGGGTCGGCTAAGTCGAGTAGTTCAATTTGAAGTAAAAACGCTTCAACACCAAGCAAAACTGGAACGATCTACTGCTTAAATGTCGTCTAAAATTCAATCTATTCTATTTTGATTCAAATTTTATCTAAAGGTGGAAAAGCGCAGTGTGCCAACGCTTTCCTTGAAGCGACGCGTCTTGCCGGTTTGATCGCCGATGCGGGAGAGAGGCTCAATCAATGTGGCCGGCGCCCGCAAAAGCGCGCCTCGCGACACTGAGAAAACACGCAATTGAAGGATTGGGATTTACGTTCTAGTGACGCTCAGCGCGAAACGCTTCAGATATTCCCGCAGAAGCGTTGGCTGCGGGCGGTACGCGGCAGCCGCATCAGCCGTCGCGGAGCGGGTTAGCCGCTACAGATATTGTCTTCGAGGAAGTCCGGATGCTGCAGCCGGGTGAACTCGATGGCGAAGCCTTCCTCGAGATGGCGCACCACGCGGCCCTGAACTTTGCCGAGCGTGACCAGAGCGCCGAGCGGCGGCCGCTGATCGGTTTTGACACCGGCGCCGGATTCCGACACGTCGATGATCCGGCAGGTGAGATTGACGCCGTTCGGCATGATCAGGCGGCCGACCGGATTGCGCGGCACGATACGGCCGTGGCGGCGATCTTCGGGCAGACCGAGGATGTGGCGGTTCGCCAGCCAAGTGAGCTGCGCTGCAAGCTTGTCGCGTTTGCGCGCGGTCGCCGAGATCGACATGGCGAAACCGTTTTGGAAGATGCGTGCGATCTTGCCTTCGAGCCGGCCGAGATGGTCAACATAAGCTATAACACGCTCGCCTGATGCGCCGCCGACCGGAGCGATCAAAGCCATACCGCCCGGCGACATATTGACAACCTGACACGGATATTCGCGCCGGTCGGCAAGCATATAGCGGCCCAGCAGGTTGACTTTGACCCGCTGGTGGCGGCGCCGCTCATCATTGAGTGAGCGCAGGCTTGGACTTCGTGCAACGGCTAAAGGCATGCTTCGCTACGCCTAAGGCTAAGACGAAAACCTAGGCGTCTGAGCTTAACGAGGCGTTAGCTCCGCGAACGGCGCAACCACACCTTGTCAGGCGCGGCCACCCTCATGCACAACCAAAGCGGGACGCCGGCCCGCCGCCATGAAGCGGGGTAGCAGCCGGGTTTCGACCGAAGCTCCGATATGCCGCCGGCCGCCGAGCGTGAGCGTGCCGATCGGGCTCGCGCCAAGCCAGGTTGGGATTGTAAGCGGCCCCAAGATGCCGATGGTACGCGCCAGGCTTGGCCGGCTTGCCGCGAGCGGCAGGAGCAGGAGTTCGAGGTCGATTGGATCGCCGGCGTCGCTCTTTGCGGTCACGGCGGCAACGGTGCCGACGCGCTCCTGATCGAGCACATCGAGAAGGCCCGCAACGGCCGGCTGGCTCGCCGCCGCCCATAATCCGATAAAGGGCACAGCTTTAAGTTCGCGGCCGAACAGGGCGCAAACCCGCGTTCCGGCCAAGCGGAACGGATGTCCGGCGCGGGTATCGAGCGCGAGAATGAAGGCATCGCTCAACACATGGCGAATGGCGCCGGGCTCGATCTCCGCCCGCTCCGGCGCCGAGCGCCGGCCGCGCTTCTCCTCCCAATACGCATAGAGTTCGCGGCTCGCTGCGTGTTTCATAATGTTCCCCAGTCCTTGTCCGATCCCCTGTGACCGTGCCGCGGCCGCACAGGCTGTCCCGGTTCGGGACAGGACTTGCGCGGATCGGCTTATTCGGGAGCGAAGGAGCAGGCGTCGTGCCGCAGGGCGCGATGCGCGGGGATTGCAGCGTCGAGCCGCAATTAAACTTAACGAAACATTGACGTTGGCGAGCAGGCTGAGGCGACCTAGGGTGCGCGCATCGAATACGGGAGAGGCGAGGGATGTGACCCGGCATCAATGATGCAAAGCGCATCGGCGATGCCGGCCGCGGAACCTCCGCAGGCGAAAAGGGAGGATGGCGACATCCTCCCTTTTTATTTTTGCTCCCCTTTTATTTTGCTTTTGTGCCTCGGCGAGCGATCCGGCCGCCGCAAGCCGCTTGTCCTTGTTACGGCACGGGCTTATCTCAGCCTTGCGTGACGCAAATCGAGTCCCAATCCTCCGAGCCGATATTCAATGTGCCGGCGGTCGTTGTCGCGACCGCGGCGGTGCTGATTCTCGTCCATGTCGTGCGCGAGTATTTACTGACGGACGAACAAGACGTCTGGTTTCTGCTCACCTTTGCGTTCATCCCGGCGCGCTATGGCACGGATGTCGCGGCAGCCGGCGCGTTTCCCGGCGGCTTCGCTGCCGATCTGTGGACGTTTTTCTCCTACGCCTTCATCCATGCCGACTTTACGCATCTCGGTCTCAATCTCGCCTGGCTTGTTCCATTCGGCACTGCTGTAGCGCGACGCTTTGGTGCTTGGCGCTATTGCCTCTTCATGTTGGTGACGGCAGCGATCGGCGCGCTGGCACATTTAGCGACCCATCTCGGCGCTATGGAGCCGGTGATCGGAGCGTCCGCCGCGCTTTCCGGCGCCATGGCAGCGGCGATGCGTTTTGTTTTTCAGGAACGCGGCGCACTCGCGCTTTTGCGTGAAGGTAGCGCTGAGTCCTATCGGCGGATCCCAGCCGCGTCTTTGTCTTCGACGCTGCGCAATCCGCGCTTTCTTTTGTTTCTTGCGGTGTGGCTTGGCTTGAATACGTTGTTTGGTATCGGCACCATTGCTTTCGGCACCGAGCCCGGACAACAGATCGCCTGGCAAGCGCATGTTGGCGGCTTTTTCGCCGGCCTTTTTCTCTTTGACGCTTTTGATCGGCCTGCTCCTGCAGCCGAATTCGATACTTCAGAAACGTAATCGGTTGCGAATGAACCGATGCTGCGCCGCAGCGCATTACCGCTTTGCAGCAACGGAACAGGCGGGCGTATAATGCCGTTAAACCAACTGCCTCATGTCGTCGCTTCGCTTCGGCGTTCCATGAAGAGGCGAAGGCATGCGGGCCAGGGAGGCTCACATGACAGTCAGCTTGATCCTCGCGGGAAAAGGCCGCGAGGTCGTTAGCATCGAACCGACCGCAACGCTTTCAGAGGCCGTAGCGTTGCTTGCCGAGAAACGCATCGGCGCCTTGCTTATTCTCGGCGCTGGGCACCGCATCGCCGGTATTCTTTCCGAACGCGATATTGTCCGTGCCATTGCCGAACGCGGCGCCGGCGCGCTCAACGAACCGGTCAGTCAGTCGATGACACGCAAGGTCTCGACCGCGACCGAAGGCGAGGCTGTTGCCAGCATCATGGAGCGGATGACGGAAGGAAAATTCCGTCATGTCCCGGTGGTCGATCAGGGCCAGATCAAAGGTGTCATCTCGATCGGGGACGTTGTTAAACATCGCCTCCACGAGATGGAACGCGACAGCGCGGCGATGCACGACTACATCCTGTCGGCATAGCGGCGCAGGCAACTAAGACGTCGAAACTAAGCGCGCCGGCATTTCCCGGCGCGCGACATAGCGCTATGATGCCGCCCTGGATAAACGAGGGGCATCATGCGCTGGCTTGCACTCTTATGTGCCGTAGTGACGGCAAGCGTTGTTGGCTGGGGCGGAATAGCATCTGCCGGGAAAATACGCCTCGCGCAAAGCTCGGTCGTCACGACCTGCATGATGACCTGTAACGCGCAATCCGCGAACTGTCAGTCGAATTGCATTGTGCCCTGGCAGCAAGGCGGCAACAGCACGACGAGCAACACTACGAGCTCGGCAAATTGCCAGCTCGGTTGTTCGACGCAGCAGATCGCGTGTCAGTCGATCTGCGCACGAAATTCGCCGTCGCAGTAAATCGTTCAGCTCAGTTCGGCGATCGACTCCGCAATCGACTCAAGTGCTTTTTCGGTCGCGGTGCGACCGACCGTGATCGACTCCGCGGCGCGATGAAAATCGAGCCAGCCTACATGGCCGATATGCGGCGTGATGTGCACGTCGGGTGGATCGCCGGCGAGCCGCATGCGGGTGAGGCGATCCTGCATGATGTTGAAGGATTCGATCATTACGGTGGAGAAGCCCGGCCGGCCGTTGCCGGTAATCATCTGACGCTTGAGCGCGCGTTCGGCGCTGAACATGCCGCGCAGACGGGCGAAGCCGTTTTTCGGCCGCGCGTCCGGGTCCGGCACCGGGATGGCACTGTCGTCCGGCACCGCACCATGGCTGGCGATGGTCGCACCGCGGCCGAAACGATCGGCGTCCATATTGACTGCGATGACCACGCGGGCACCAAGCGCGCGGGCCGCGGAGACTGGAACCGGATTGACCAGCGCACCATCGACCAGCCAGCGGCCGCCGACACGCACCGGCGCGAAAATTCCCGGCAGCGCATAAGACGCTCGCAGCGCCAGCGTCAGCGAGCCGCGTGTCAGCCAGACCTCGTGGCCGGTGCCGATCTCGGTCGCGATTGCGGCAAAACGCGTCGGCATATTCTCGATCGCGATGGGACCAAGTGAATCTTCCAGACGGTCGGCAAGACGGGCACCGCCGATCAGTCCGGAACTACCAAGCGCGACGTCGAGATAGCCGATGATGCGGCGGCGGGTGAGCGACCGCGCCCAATCTTCAAGCGCGTCGAGTTGGTTCATGATGTAACAGCCGCCGACCAGTGCGCCCATCGAGGTGCCGACGATAATGTCGGGTTTGATGCCATGCGCCTGCAGCGCGCGCATCACGCCGATATGGGCAAAGCCGCGCGCCGCACCGCTGCCGAGCACGAGGCCGATGGCGGGACCGCCATGCTTGATGCCGACCTGTCCGGCATCCACGGTCTTGCCGGCGATGTCGGTGTTACTCACGGATACCCTCACACACGAGCCAACCCATACCATCGAGTCTATTGTCCGGCCGCGCGCTTCGCCACCGCAAGCCGCAGCAATAATAGGCTAAAACGCACGCCCTCGTCAGCCGTGTCGATGGCTTGCTCCATGGCTTAAGGGCATGATTGCGTGTTGTTTTTGGCACCTTCATAAAGGTGGCGCTCGGGCTGCGGCGCCTCCCTGCGATGTCGGCGAGGCTTGAAATTGCCGCGATTTGGCACGACAAAAAACCCGATGTCCGGGTGGGGCACGATCATTTTGTGCAAGCGCGCCAAAGCTGCGTTAGTGGTCGCGGTGGTGGCGGGGTTTGTCCTGTTGCCGCCAGCTTTAGCCTTTGCGCAATCGCGCAGCCTCGCGGCGCCGGATTCATTGGCGCCTGCACCGCTGGTGCCGGGAACCGGCGTGCCAGGCGCAACGCTGATCGCGCCCGACACCATACCTCAGACTTTGCCTCAAACGCTCCCACAGTCGGCACAGCCGATTCCGGGACCGCCGACATCCGGATCTGCGCCTGCTGTTATTCCGGCTGGCCGCGTTGCCTTGAGCGTCGCCGCGCGTTTCGGGCGTGACGCGCAGCCCATCGGCGCCGGAGTGATCTGGCGCGTGTTCGATGCCAAGCCTGACGCCACCGGCATCTACCATCTTGTCAAGGAAGATCGCACGCCGGCGCCGACCTTCGTCCTGCCGCCGGGTACTTATGTCGTGAATGCGAGCCTTGGTCTCGCCAGTACGGCGAAATCGGTTCAGCTTCGTGCTGAAACGGTGCGTGAGATGTTCGATATTCCCGCCGGCGCCTTGCGGCTCGAAGGTCGCGTCGGCGACGCGCGCATTCCCATCGGCCAGATTGCGTTCGATATTTTCGCCGGCAGCCAATTCGACACCTCGGATCGCCGCCCGGTCGCGCAGAACGTCGGCGAAGGCGATGTCGTGCTGCTGCCTGAAGGCACCTATTACATCGTGTCCAACTACGGCGAAGGCAATTCGGTGGTGCGCTCCGACGTGCATATCGATGCGGCCAAGCTCACCGATATCGTAGTCACGCATCGCGCTGCCGTGATTACGCTCAAGCTCGTCAACAATTCCGGCGGCGAAGCGCTTGCCAATACGCAGTGGACGGTCCTCACGCCGGGCGGCGACGTGATCAAGGAGTCGATCGGCGCCTTCTCGCGCATGGTGCTTGCCGAAGGCGACTATCACATCATCGCGCGCAACGAAGGCAAAAGCTTTCAGCGCGACTTGAAGGTCATCACCGGCGTCGATGGCGAAGTCGAAGTGCTGGCCAAGTCCGGTAGCTGACGGGCTACGCCGCCTTTTGCAGCCGCGCCACGTCGGGCGGCACCGCTTCTTGGGCAAGTGCCGCGAGCGCGGCGTCGAGCGGCATAGTTTGCTGCTTGTCGCTGCCGAGACGGCGGATCGAGACGGTACGTTCCGCCGCTTCTTTTTTACCGACGACGAGCAGCGCCGGCACCTTGGCGAGCGAGTGCTCGCGAACCTTGTAATTGATCTTCTCGTTACGCAGATCGCTTTCGGCGCGAAGCCCGAGGCGCCGCGCAGCAGCGATTGCCTCCCGGGCGTAATCGTCGGCATCCGAGGTGATGGTCGCGATCACCGCCTGCAAAGGCGACAGCCACAGCGGCATATGACCGGCATAATGCTCGATCATGATGCCGGTGAACCGTTCGAGTGAACCGAACATCGCGCGGTGCAGCATCACCGGCGTCACTTTGTTGGAATGTTCGTCGATATAGAACGCGCCGAGCCGGCCCGGCATGTTGAGGTCGACCTGCACCGTGCCGCACTGCCAATCACGGCCGATAGCGTCGCGCAGCACATATTCAAGCTTCGGTCCGTAGAACGCGCCTTCGCCTTTGTTCAAGGCCCACGGCCGGCCCGAGGCTTCGAGCGCCTGCATCAGCGCGGCTTCGGCCTTGTCCCATACCGCGTCATCGCCGATTCGCTTGTCCGGGCGATCGGAGAATTTGATGCGCACATCGTCAAAGCCGAAATCCTGATAGATCGACAGGATCAGGTCGTTGACCTTGATCACCTCTTCGGCGATCTGCTGGTCGGTGATGAAGATATGCGCGTCGTCTTGTGTAAACGCGCGCACCCGCATCAGCCCGTGCAATGCGCCGGACGGCTCGAAGCGATGCACCTTGCCGAATTCGGCGATCTTGTAGGGCAGGTCGCGATAGGATTTGAGCCCGTTCTTGAAGATCTGGATATGGCCGGGGCAGTTCATCGGCTTGATGACGAAAGTGCGCTCGTCTTCTTCGCGCGGCTGCACCAGGAACATGCCGTCGCGGAAAGTCGCCATATGACCCGACGCGACCCATAGCGATGAATCGATCATCTGCGGCGCATTCACTTCGGCGTAGCCGGTCTCCATCTGCCGGCGGCGGATATAGTTTTCCAGTGTCTGGAACAGCGTCCAGCCTTTCGGATGCCAAAACACCGAGCCGGGCGCTTCTTCCTGTAAATGAAACAGATCCATCTCGCGGCCGAGACGGCGATGGTCGCGCTTCTCAGCTTCCTCAAGCTGCTTGATATAAGCGTCGAGCTCTTCTTGCTTGGCGAAAGCGGTGCCGTAGATGCGTGACAACATCTCGCGATTGGAATCGCCGCGCCAATAGGCGCCAGCGACTTTCATCAGCTTGAATGCATTACCGATCTTGCCGGTCGAGGTCATATGCGGCCCGCGGCACAGATCGAACCAGTCGCCTTGCTTGTAGATATTGATCTGCTGGTCCGCCGGAATGGCGTCGACCAGTTCGACTTTGAACGCTTCACCTTTGTCGCGGAACAGCGTTTTCGCCGCGTCGCGCGAGATAACGTCTTTGGTGAACGGTTTGTCGCGCGCGATGATCTCGCGCATCTTTTTTTCGATCGCGACGAAATCTTCCGGCGTGAACGGCTCATTGCGGAAGAAGTCGTAATAGAAGCCGTTCTCGATCACCGGGCCGATGGTGACCTGCGTACCGGGCCAGAGCGACTGCACGGCTTCAGCAAGCACATGCGCCGCGTCATGGCGGATGAGTTCCAGCGCGCGCGGATCGTCGCGGGTGAGGAATTCGATCTTGGCGTCATGATCGATCGGATCGGCAAGATCGGCGACCTTGCCATCAAGCGCCATGGCGACCGTGCGCTTGGCAAGTGATGGCGAAATGCCTTTGGCGATATCGAGGCCGGTGGTGTTTTCCGGATAGTCCCGACGCGCGCCGTCGGGAAAGGTCACGGCGACCATGCTTCACTCCTGTTGCTCACTCGCTGCCTACCGATGCGGCGTAAGCGGAATACAGATGACTTCAATCACTCTGCTGGCTCGTGATTCGTTCCGCGCCAGCGTGCATATCGCCACGGCATATACCAGCGCGCTTGGGGCGGCAACGTTTGCGATAAGAAGTCGAGGCCGGATGTTCCCCAGGGCTGGCAACGTAAGAGGCGCGCCAGTGTCATCCAGCCGCCGGCCCAAAGTCCGTAACGATCAAGCGCTTGATCCGCATAGTCGGAACAGGTCGGCAGATGCCGGCAGCGATAGCCGACCAGCGGCGAGAGCGTATAGCGATAGACTTTGATGAGACCGCGGCCAGCGAGGCGAGGGGTTTTTCGCGAAGCGTCGAAGAGAGCGTCCAGAGTCATGAATGCCGGTTTCTCTCTCATCGTCATGCGCGGGCTTGACCCGCGCATCCATGCAGCCCCTCCGCCCAGTGGATTGCCGGGTCAAAGCCCGGCAATGACGAGCGAAGGAAGTTACTTCGCCGCGCGCTTCTTCTCGATCTGGCCGATGGCATCGACAACGGCATCAAACGTCAGCAAGGTCGAAGCGTGCCGCGCTTTGAAGTCACGCACTGGCTCGAGCACGGCGATATCGGCCCATTTGCCGTCTACCGGCGGCGTGCCGTTTTCTTTGAGCATTTTGCGCACGCCGTCGCGCAATTCGCGGAGCTCTTTGGCGTTCGAGCCGATGATATTGCGCGCCATGATCGAGGACGATGCTTGGCCGAGGGCACAGGCCTTCACCTCATGGGCAAAATCGGTGATCGTGTCGCCGTCCATTTTCAGGTCGATGGTGACGGTTGAGCCGCAGAGCTTGGACAAAGCGCTGGCGCTGGCGTCGGGCTCGGCAAGCCGCCCGATCCGCGGAATATTGCCGGCCAATTCGATGATCCGGCGGTTATAGACGTCATTGAGCATTGCGAAACCGGCAAACCTACTGATCCGCTGTCATTTATTGTGTCTATCCGGCGATACACTATATAGGCGCTGCCGCGGCGGTTTTGAAGTTGCGGCTTTGCCGGCTTCCGGCCGGGTACGGAGACGTAATGGACGCGATTATTAAGCCTTGGCCGAAAGGCCAAGCCGCAAGCCAGACTGCGGACCAGGCCGCCGATCATGTTCGCCAGGCCCAGGCGCCGGTCGCGAACCGGCCGTCGCGCGAGGAGGCCGAAGCCGCCGTGAAGGCGTTGATCGCCTATCTCGGTGACGACCCGGCCCGTGAAGGCTTGGTCGGCACACCGAAGCGCGTCGTTGCCGCGTTCGACGAGCTTTATCACGGTTACCGTGATGTGCCTGCTGAAGCGCTCAAGCGCACTTTTGGGGAAACCGAGGATTACGACGATTTCGTGCTGGTGCGCGACATCGGTTTCACCTCGCATTGCGAGCACCATATGATGCCGTTTTACGGCAAGGCGCATATCGCCTATCGTCCGGTGGACCGGGTGGTCGGACTGTCGAAACTCGCCCGGCTTGTCGACATCTATGCGCGGCGTTTGCAGACGCAGGAGCATATGACCTCGCAGATCGCGACCGCGATCGAAGAGGTGCTCAAGCCGCATGGCGTCGCGGTGATGCTCGAAGCCGAGCACACCTGCATGTCGGTGCGCGGCGTCGCCAAGCCCGGCGTGTCGACGATCACGACACGCTTTCTCGGCTCGTTCCGCGACAGCACCGAAGATCAGATGCGTTTTGTCACGCTTATTCGTGGCGCTGCGGCGCGCGCGGACGGACCGGCGCGTTAACGTCGCACGCCGGCGATGTGGGGGATCTATTGCCGGACCAATCACCATTCGCGCCGCCTGGACCAAGCGCTGAGCTTGAAGAAGGCCACGCGCTAACTCCGAAATTCGATGCTGACGGTTTGGTGACCGCGGTCGCCACCGATGCAGTGTCGGGCGACGTGCTGATGGTCGCGCACATGAATGCAGAGGCGTTACAAAAGACCATCACCACCGGCGAGGCGTGGTATTTCAGCCGCTCGCGCCGCGCGCTGTGGCGCAAAGGTGAAACCTCCGGTCACACCCAACGCGTCGTCGAGATGCGTATGGATTGCGATCAGGACGCGGTGTGGATCAAGGTCGAGCAGGTTGAGGGCGCGTGCCATACTGGACGCCGCTCGTGCTTCTATCGTGCGGTGCCGCTGGGTAGCGGCGGCGCGGTGAAGCTCGAATTTGTTGGCGATCGTGTGTTTGATCCGAAGGCTGCATATCGCAAATAAGCCGCTGCCGAACTTACCGCGCGCGCTTGAGCAATTGTTCGGCGCGGGCGAGGTGAGGGCGGTCATACATCACGCCGCCGATGCCGACGACACCGGCGCCCGGCACGGCCGCAAAAGCCTCGACCACCGCACGCGCACGCGCCAATGTCTCGGCTGACGGCGTGAACACCTCATTGATGACCGGGACTTGTGTGGGATGGATCGCCATCTTGCCGACAAAGCCGTCGCGGCTTGCTTCCTCGCATTCGTGGCGAAAACCTTCGGCATTGCGGAAATCGACATAGACGGTGTCGATCGCCGGGATTTGTGCTGCCGCTGCGCCGGCGATGCACAGCGAACGCGCCAGCCGGTATGGATCGAGCCAGTCGCCACGCGCATCGCGATTGGCGCTGGCACCGAGTTCGGCTGAGAGATCTTCGGCGCCCCAGGTCAGTGAAAGAAGCCGCGCGCTCGATCCGGCAAACGTACCCGCAACAAAAAGCGCGGCGGCAGTTTCGGTCGCGATCGGCATGATCTTGACGTGACCGTCAGGCAGATCGGCGAGCGCTTCGCGCACGGCAAGCTTGGCGTCGGCATGGACGACCGAGGCGCCACCTTCGGCTTTCGGCAGCATGATGGCGTCGGGTTTCGCCGGCACGATCGCATCGAGATCGGCGTCGGTGAAGCCGGTCTGCAGCCCGTTGACGCGCACCAAGAGATAGGGCCGCGCTTTCGCCGGCACGGCTTCTTTCAGAAACGCCGCCGCGCTCTCCCGCGCGCGCGCTTTGCCGTCGAGCGCGATGGAGTCCTCAAGATCGACAATCACGGCATCGGCGCCGCTCGCCATCGCCTTGTCGAGTTTCTTCGGGCTGTCGGCGGGGGTGAACAGATAGGAGCGCATTACGTCAGTTCACTGCAATCACTTCGGCCGCATCCGAATGAAGACGTTGCGATGGCATTCGGCGACGAGCTTGTTGTCCTGGTTGTAAGCGCAGTGATGAAATTCGACGATGCCGGCCTCGGGGCGTGACTTTGATTCGCGCCTACCGACCACTTCGGTGGTGCAATGGATGGTGTCGCCCTCGAACAAGGGATGGGGGAACTTGACGTCGCTCATGCCGAGATTGGCGATCGTGGTGCCGACAGTCATGTCGGAGACCTGGATGCCGATCATCAGCCCGAGCGTGAACAGCGAGTTCATCAGGGGCTGGCCCCATTCGGTCTCCTGCTCGCAGAAATGCCGGTCGATATGGAGCGGCTGCGGATTGAGTGTCATGTTGGAGAACAGCATGTTGTCCATCTGGGTGACGGTCCGCGTATAGCGGTGCTCGGTGAGTTCGCCGGGGATCATGTCCTCGAAATAAAGCCCGCCTCGCTTATGCCGAACCGCCGTTTGCTGCGTCATATCCGTCTCCTGCACGCCAAGTCTGTTGAGTAAGTGTCCGTTAAGACCGTGTTTACCATAACCGTTAATGATCCTTAAGGCTGCCGATGGGAGTCGGCAGGGGAGACAACATGCTGGTCGATTCCAGCAATTCCACCGCAGGCTCTGCGGTGACCGGCGCAATTCGCCAGGCGGCTCAGGCCACCGGGACGAGTTTCCATTACCTCCTTGCTACCGCAAAGGTCGAATCCGGGCTCGACCCGCAAGCCGGCGCTTCGACCTCGTCGGCGCGCGGACTGTTTCAATTCGTCGAGCAGACCTGGCTGGGCACGCTCAAGCAGGCCGGCGCGTCGCTCGGCTATGGGCAATATGCCGACGCCATCAGCAAGGACGCATCCGGCCACTACGAGGTGACCGATCCGACGATGCGCAACGAAATTCTCAAGCTGCGCAACGATCCGACCGCGAATGCAGTGATGGCGGGAGCTTTCACGCAAGCGAATTCCGAGCTGCTTGCTGAAAAGCTCGGCCGCTCGCCGAGCGAGGGCGAACTCTATATCGCGCATTTCCTCGGTGCTGGCGGTGCGGCGCAGCTGATCTCGGCCGCGGCGAGCGATCCAAGTGCCAGCGGCGCAAGTTCTTTCCCCAGTGCCGCGCATGCCAATACCTCGATCTTCTACGATCGCGCGACGGGTGCACCAAGGAGCTTGGCGCAAGTGCGCGACATTCTCACCGCGCGCTACGATGTCGCTGCGAGCAACGTGCCCGGGCAGGCGACAAGCGTCGCTCAGGTTACTCCAGCGACGATTTCGAGTTATCCGTTGCCGCCGATCGCCACGACGGTACAAATGACCGCCACGGCCGCGCAGACGGCAAGTGCCGCCGTTCCCGACACCGCGGGCATGACCAGCGCTTTCGCTGCAGCTATCCCGCAGCGGAAGACGAACGACACAGCCGTCTTCCACGGCCTGTTTTCCGATCCGGATCGCACCGGGCCGGTTTCAAACGTGGTCAGCCAGCTCTGGGGCGTCGCCGGTGCGTCGGGTCAACAATCGTCCCCCTCGTCGGGCACGCTGCTTAACCTGTTCAAGGACGATGGCACGCGCGGGACATAGGCAAATGCTCCCACTATCCTGCCTTGTTCAAATAACACAATAAAAACGCGGGTATTTATGGTGAACGCTTTGTTAAGCGCCGCCTTTTAGGATCAACCCACGAATTGAAATTGCGTAGCGCGCCAGGACCATGATCGTCCGCGATTTTCTCCAATGGGTACGCACTGCGCCGGCCAGCGAGCGGGCTGAGGCCACGAGCGCGCTTGCGCGGGCCTATCTTTATTCCGACCTCTCCGAAGACGATCTCGGCGCTGCCGAAGGCGCGATGCTGATGCTGCTCGACGATCCGTCGCCGCTGGTGCGACGTGCGCTCGCCGATGTGCTTGCGGCGAGCCCGAGCGCCCCGCCTGCCATCGTGATCGCGCTCGCCGCCGACCAGCCGCAGATCGCGGCACCGGTCTATGCATTGTCGCCGCTGTTCGTCGATGCCGATTTGGTCGACGCCGTCGCGACCGGCAGTCCGACCATTCATGCCGCGATTGCAAGCCGCGCCGCATTGCCGTGCTCGGTGGCTGCCGCAATAGCAGAGGTCGGTTCGGCGGAATCTTGTCTGTTGCTCCTCGAAAACGCGACTGCGGATCTGGCGTCGATTTCGCTCGACCGTATTGTCGAGCGCTTCGGCCATCTTGCGGCGATCCGCGAGGCGCTGCTCATTCGCGACGATATTCCGGCTGCGACCCGGCAGGTTTTGGTGATCAAAGTCTCCGAGACGCTCGCCGGTTTCGTTTCGGCCTGCGCCTGGCTCGATCCTGATCATGCACAGCGGATCGCACGTGAGGCTTGTGAGAAGGCAACCGTCACGATCGCCGCGGACACGCCGGACCGCGAACTGCGTCCGCTGATCCGTCATTTGTGCGCCAGCGGACAGCTGACCGCGGGCCTTATCCTGCGCGCTCTTCTCTGCGGCAACGTCGCGCTGTTCGAAGAGTCGCTCGCTGAATTGACCGACATGCCGGTCGGCCGCATCTCGGCGCTAGTTCATGACCGTGGCACTGTCGGTCTGCGCGCATTGTTCGAAAAGGCGCAATTGCCGCCCTCCACCTATCCTGCGTTCAAGGAAGCGATCGAAGCGATGCGCGAAGGCTTCGGCCAGGGTTTCGGTTATTTGCCTGTGAATGCCACGCGCCTCAAGCGCCGCATGATCGAGCGGGTGCTGACCCGCTGCGAGGACGCCGATCTCGGCGAGCTCGCGCCGCTACTTACGCTATTACGCCGCTTCGCCACCGAAGCGGCCCGCGAAGAGGCCCGTCTGTTCTGCGACGATCTGGTCGCGGCAGGCGAGGGGCATTCGCAAGCGGCTTAAGCCCCGCGTCATTGCGAGCGTTAGCGGAGCCTGTCATTGGTCCGCGCGCTTCGCACGGACCCCTTGGCTCCTCGCAATGACGACCCTCACATCTCCGGCGCGAGCGGCGGCGAGAAGATGCTCTTCAGATAATCCGGGCGGAAGCTGTTTTCGCGCTTGAGATAATCGTCGGTGACCTCGCGCAGCCGCCGGGTCAGGGCCAAGGCGACATCGGCGACGTCGCTACGGGCATGTTCGCGGATGATCGCTTTCACCGCATCGACATGCTGGTCGACCAGCATCATCGGGATGCTCTCGATTTTCGGTGTGTGCTCGAGAAGCCGGCACAGGCTCTCCGCGGCGCCGGCGACTTCGGGATAGCCAAAGGTCGCAGCCTCGCCCTTGATGTCGTGAGCGGCGCGGAACAGCGCGCCGTGATTTTTTTCAGTGAAGCCCGCGTTCTTCACCTCGCGCCGCGTGTTGTCGAGCCGGTCACATTCCGACTGCATCCAGGTCGAGAATTCGCCGGAGAGTTCGCTTAGCGCCGCTTCGGCGCGCGCGACCGGATCGTCGTCGCCGGCTGAGGCGAACGATATGACGCGGTTGAGCTTATGCGGCGGCGTGATGATTTCGTGGTCGGCATAGGTTGCGACCGACGCGTCGTCTTTGCGATTGGCCATTTCCGTTCCCCCAAAGAACGTCAGATCAAGACCTTGGCCTTGTCGATGAGTGGTTGTTGACGAGTGATTTCCGACTTGCCGCCTTTGCGGCGTTCCGGCCCGACATAATTCGGATTGACGCCACGGCGGCGGTCGGGCCCGAAATAGGTTTTGCTTTTGATGAATGGTCGCGGATTGGCGACCACGTTGAGGATGCGTTCGTAGAGCGCTTTCGCCGAAATCGGCTTGGCGAGGAATTCGGTGACGCCGGCGTCGCGCGAGCCGACCACGCGCTTCTTCTCGGAATGGCCGGTCAGCATGATGATCGGCACGTAAGGGTTGGCGTTGGCGCCGGGCTGGCGGATCATCTGCGTCAGTTCGAGTCCGTCGAAGATCGGCATCACCCAATCGGTAAGCACGATGTCGGGCACGTAATGGGTGAAGGATTCGAGACCCGCGGCGCCGTCTTCAGCCTCGTAGACTTCGCGGGCGCCGAAGCCGTGCAGCAGCGTGCGCAAAATACGCCGCATATGCGCGTTGTCATCGATGACCAGAAAGCGCAGGCGGTTGAAATCGATACGGACCATACGAACTCCCGCGCGGCGCGCCTGCCGCACGAGGCCTTGCCCGATGCGCCGCAGGATGCGTCGCGCCGCTGATTGCCAGGCCAAGTTATGCAACATCGAAGCGTAAACAATCGTCGTTAATTCGCGGTTAAGCATTGCAGGTTGGTGGCCAGCGCCGATCGATTTCCCACCGTCATGCCCGCGCTTATCGCGGCCGTCCCGATTCCGACGCCTGCGCGTTCCTTCTCCCCGCATGCGAGAGAACGTTAGGATGATAGAGCCTCACCGCGGGGCTTAGAATCGCGGCCGCATCCCCCTAAGCCGCCCTGGATTGCTTTGCGGAGCCTGTCATCGGTCCGCGCGCTTCGCGCGGACCCGTTGGCTCGCAATGACGAAGTCATCAATAGCCGAACTGCTCGCCGAGGATGCGCTCCTCGAGGCTGTGGCCGGGATCGAACAGCATCGGCATCGCGGTGTCGTGGTCGAGCGTGATCTCGACCGAGCGCACCGAACGGACTTCGTCATGATCGGCGACGGCGGCGACCGGACGCTTGCCACCTTCGAGCACATCGATCACGACCTTGGCGCGATCGGGCAGCAGCGCGCCGCGCCAGCGCCGCGGCCGGAACGGACTGATCGGCGTCAGCGCAAGAAGCGGCGTCCCGATCGGAATGATCGGACCCTGGACGGAAAAATTGTAAGCGGTCGAGCCTGCCGGCGTCGCCAGCAGAATGCCATCGGCCATCAGCTCGGCAAGCCGCTCCTTGCCGTCGACCATGATGCGCAGCCGCGCCGCCTGATAGGTCTGGCGGAATAACGACACTTCATTGATGGCGCGATGGCGATGCATCTTGCCGGCGGCGTCGCGCGCCCGCATCAACAAAGGATGGATGACATTGACATGGGCTGCGGTGAGGCGCTCGCGCAAGCCCACCTCGACATATTCGTTCATCAGAAAGCCGACGGTGCCGCGATGCATGCCATAGATCGGCTTGCCGGAATTCATGAAGCGTTGCAGGGTCGCGAGCATCAGGCCGTCGCCGCCGAGCGCGACAATAACATCGGCGTCACCGGGCTTGGTGTCGCCATAGCGGCGGATCAGGCGCTTCTTCGCCTGCTGCGCCGCGGCGACCTCGCTGGCGACAAAGGCGATCTGCCGGTAGTGGGCGGTGGCGGGGCGTTTCGCCATTTGGGACTGACTTAAAGGGCTAATTCATGGAACGCGCGGTCCTCGTCTATACGACCTATCCCTCGATTGTCGAGGCGGAGGCGACGGGACGGACGCTGGTTGAGCGGCGGCTATGCGCCTGCGTTAATATCCTGCCCGGCATGGTGTCGCTTTATTGGTGGCAGGGCGCGGTCGAGCGCGGCGAGGAAGTGGTGATGATCATCAAGACCCGCGCGAGCCTCGCTGAAGCCGTGCGGGCCGCGGTGCGGGAGATGCACTCTTACTCTACGCCCGCGGTCCTGGCGCTTCCGGTCGAAAGCGTCGATCCGGACTATCACGCTTGGATCGTGGCGGAGACGGAAAAGGCCGAGACAAAAGGCGGGTAAGGGGCGGCGTCTTGCCCGCCGTCATGGCCGGACTTGTTCCGGCCATCCCGACAATTTGGCAAGGCATTGCCTCCGGAATCGAAATCGCCGGGACCAGCCCGGCGATGACGAACGAGAAGTGCGCGACTATTAATACGTCGCAGTGCCGTCGATCACGTCGCGGAGCGCGATGTATTCATGGCACTTGGTGCCGCAGATGCTCTCGACCTTGGCGAGATATTCCTTGGCCTTGATGATGTTGCCCTGTTCGGCATGCCACATGCCGTAATAGGACCAGGTCTGGGCGTGTTCCGGATCGGCGGCGAGCGCGCGATCATACCAGAGCTTGGCGTCGTCATAGCGGCCGAGCTTGCGGCTGGCGTAGCCGATCAAGGTCGCGACGTCCGGGTTGTTGTCGTAGCCCATCGATTCCAGCACGGCGATGCCGCCGGAATAGTCTTCCTTGTCGTAAACCAGCGCATAGGCCGTATGCCAATTGTCGTAGAATTGCTTCAGTTCGCTCGACTTGTCCTTTTTCTTGTCGGGCTTCTTAGTGCTGCTACCTCCGCCCTGCTGCCCTGACGAAGGCGCCGCTGGGCTTGAGCCCTCCACGGCATAGGCGGAATTCGGCGCGAAAGTCGGGATTTGGGCGACGCCCAAAAGTAAAGCGGCAGCCGCTGCAAAGTGAATGGTTTTGCGCATGTCTCTCTCCGGGTCAGGGCGCGGGGTAGCTCTGGCGAAGCGATAAACACCGGCATCTTACCCGATAATCCCAGGCCTGCACGCTGAATTATTCGTTGAATTATCCGTTGGATTTTCGATTGAAATTCTCTTGCCGGTTCCGGGCTACCGCAAAGCGAGGATTACCAAGATTTCACGTAGGTGAACGAAGTCCACATCCGTACTTCAGGGCGCGTTCAGCGCGGGGAGCTTAAACCTTCACCCAAGCTCGGAGCGGTCCCCAAAATCGTACCGAGCATCAGAACGAGAACATGGAATCAAAAAGGAGAACGCCATGTTGAACGGAATCACTGCAGCGCTGATCGCCACCACCCTGATTGCGGCGCCGGCTTTAGCGCAGACCAACAACGCCACCGCGCCCGCCGCGCCCGCGGCTCAGACTCAAATGAAGACCGATAAGGCGACGACGCCGAAGATCGACGCGCAGAAGCCCGTTGCGCAGACCAAGGTCAAACACATCGCGAAGCATGTGACCAAACATGCCAGCAAGCACGCCTCGCGCGGAAAGACCGTGCATCAGGCGCGCCACGTGACCAAGGCGAAGGCGCATCAGGCCAATAACGTCAGCAAGGCTGCGAAGCGCTCCTAAGTCTTCTTCAGTTGCCTGCGATCCGGAGAATGCACCCTTAACCAGGTGCGAACCGAGGCCCGGATTGTAAGCACCGGCTTGCGGGCGTCGGCGCCAGACCTTCGTCCGCAAGCCGGAAAATTTAAAGTGTGATCCGGAAAAGTGGGTACCGGTTTTCCGAAAAAGATCACGCTCAGAAAGTCGTCCCGCCGCTGAACAACATCAAGATGAGCCGGGATCAAGGAGGCTGGCGGCAACGCCGGCCTCCGATCCTTTTTCAATCACAGCGCCGTCTGCCACTCGACCGGCACATGCTCGTAGCCGCCGCTGGCGGTCTTGATCAGATGGCCACAAGCCGGGAAGGGGAAGTGATAGCCGGTGACCAGCATGCGGTCGGACGCGGCGCGATCGAAAATGCGTTTCCTTGTCGCCACCGCTTCCGCGCCTTCGATGTCGAACGCCGCCTGCCAGTCCGGATGACGCGCGAACACGGCGGGATGCTGCGCGGTGTCGCCGAGCACGAGCAACGACGTGTCGCCGGAGTGGACGGCAAAGACTGTGTGGCCCGGCGTGTGCCCCGCCGCCAGCATGGTCTCAATGCCGGGCGCAACTTCCTTGCCCGGCTGAAACTGCGTCACTTGCTTTTCAATATCGGAAAAGATGCGGCGCTGATTGCGGAATGTGAGTTTCAGATCCGCCGCCGCCGCATTCATGTTGGCGTCGTCCATCCAGTACGCCCATTCCGGAGCCGGCACCATGATCTCGGCATTGGGAAAGATCAGCGCGTTGTCTTTGTCTTTGATGCCGTTGATGTGATCGGGATGGAAATGCGAGATGACGATGCGGTCAACCGCTTTCGGATCGATGCCGGCGGCCGCGAGATTGTCACGTAGCACGCCCGCCGACGGAGAAATCTGGCCGCCGGTGCCGGTGTCGAGCAACACAAGCTGCTTGCCGGTATTGACGATGAGCGTCGTAAACGGCGTCGTCAATTTGTCGTGCGGCATGAAGGCTAAATCAAGCGCGCGCTCGACGTCGCCGAATGATGCGTTTTTAATGAACTGGTCGGTGATCGGCCGGTACCAGATGCCGTCATAGAGTGCGGTGAGTTCGAAGCTGCCGATCTTGTAGCGAAAGATGCCGGGCGTCGTGGTGCCCGCAGGCGCCACCTCCGCCGTGGCCGGCGCAGCGTTCGCCGCAAGCGCCGCAGCCGCAGAGCCGGCCAGCACGGCGCGGCGTGTCAGATCGGACATGCTTCGTCCTCACTCGCTCTTTGAAGTCGCCCTCTAAAGCGTCCAGCCCGCTAAAGCGTCTCGGTGAAGAAGTCGTGCATCATTGCGTAGGATTTGCGGCAGAGCTTTTCGTCATAGCGCTGCGCGGCGGTGTTGACGCCGACATCGCAGAATGAATGCACGGCGCCGCCGAACATCATCACCTCCCAATCGATCTTGGCGTCGGTCAATTCCTGCTCGAAGGCGTCCATCTTGGCTTTCGGCGTGATCGGGTCGTCGGCGCCGTGTAGCGCCAGTACCCGGCCTTTGATGTTGCATGGCGTGCCGGGAACGACCGGATTCGGATTGGTGACATGGAGCACGGCCAGCGCCTTGAACGGCGCGCCCGCGCGCGCCTGTTCCAGCGCATAACCGCCGCCGGCGCAGTAACCGACGGCAAAAATCTTACTGGTGTCGATGAGGCCAAGGCCGCCCGCCGCGCTGATCAGCGCATCGTAGGCAGTCTTGCCGCAGGCGAGCGTAAACGGCAGGTTGGTGTGCACCGCGAGCATGCCAGTACGCAATTCATCTTGCGATTTCGGCCTGTCACCATAGCCCGCGCCGAACATGTCGGCCATCAGCACCACATAATTCTTGCCGGCGATGGCGCGCGCCTGGTCGATGGTCCGGGGCGCGACCCCCTTCCAGTCCGGCTGCATGAAAAGGACGGGACGCTTGCCCGTCACCGTCTCGTCATGGACGATCATGCCTTCAAACGAACGGCCGTCGACCTGGTAGGGCACTTTCTTCTCGATCATCCTATTCCTCACGTTTTCCACGAAGCGGACCATATAACCGAAACCCGCATGCGAATATTCCCTTTTGCCGCGTTGCGCCGATGCGCAATCGCATGTAGGACCAGCGCGGCAAAAGCGGGCAGACTGGGTCAGCGAGCGGGATCATGTCAAAACAGGCGATGCGAGACGAGGCCGAACGCCTCATCCAAGAGGCTATGGCCAAGAAAAGCCTCACCATTAAGCAGGGCGACACCAGGATCGAGACGCGATGCGGCAAGTGCGGCGCGCCAAACCGGGTGACCGCGACGCCGGGCCAGACCCGCGTCACCTATAAATGTAAGGAATGCGGCGTCGAGCAGCGGACACTCTAATTTCTCCGCTGCCTGCGCTGGGTTCCATCGGCCCGACTTAGTCCGCGACGCCCGGCAATGCCGGGCTTTGTGCTTTTTGGGGCATTTCTTCAAGCATCTCTCGCGTCTGCGGCGCCTCGCCGCGCAGGGCGTGCCTAAGCCCGGTGCCGTGCTAAACTAATCCCGGGGGAACTAGTCGGGGAGGGAATGATGCGGGCCGGCGCGTCATCATTGGTGCTTGGCTGCACCATCGCATTGTCACTTTATTGCGCGGACGTAAGTCCGGTCTTGGCGCAAGCGCGCGGTTACGCAACGCGATCGACGCCAAACTTGAGCGCTGAGGATCAGCTCGCGCCGTCGCAAATGAAGCAGCCTATTCCGGCCGCCGCAGCGGATGCGCCGGGCACATCGGACAGCGCAGCGAGCCCTCCATACCCGCATGCTGCAAGAAGCGCGAATGCAACAAGCGCCGCCGCACCGGACGCCGCGCCCACCGCTGCGCACAAACCGGCAATGCCGTCAGCGTCACGTACCGTGATCGCCTGCAACGGTCCGTTTGCGCCGGATTCCGGCATGCTCGAATTGGCCATGGTCTTCGGCTCGATGAACATGACCTACACCGAAGAAAAAGTGCAGGACAGCAAAGTCGGCGTCACCGTGCTGTTTCCGAAAGATCCCAAGCGTCGGCTTGAAGTGTGGTGGCAAAATCCAAACCGCACCGGGCTTTATCTGATGGACATCGCCGGAAAATCGGATTGGTCCGGGCCTGACGGATTACGTCTCGGTCTGACTTTGCCGCAACTCGAAAAGCTCAATCACAAACCGTTCAAGCTCAAAGGCTTCGACGCCAACGGCGTGGCGACGGTTGATAATTGGGATGGTGGCGCCTTGGCGACATTGCCCGGCGGCTGCAAGCCCAGCGCCAGCCTGCATGCCGATCCGAAAGCGTCTGCAGATGCGATCGGTGCCGTGGCGGCGGATCAGGAATACAGTTCGAACGATCCGGCCGTTGCCAAGACGAAGCCGATCGTGAGCGAAATCTTGATCGGTTACTGAGCGGGCACGAAGTAGGTCACCGCGGCGGTCGGCCGCCGCGGTAGCAAAATCCGTTTCCGACTGTGATGCATTTGACGCGGGGCTGATCGGCGAAACGGATAGGCATGAGCGCCGATAAACACAATCTTCTGGGATCAAAAATCCTATTGTCGCACCATAGCTTTATATCGCGAAATTGACGCTTCTGCGCGATTAGCTTTTTCGGCACCGAAACGGGCTGTCAGAGGGATTCAACGTGCATTTAGATCCTGTCCTCCTGTCTCGCATTCAGTTTGGGTGGGTCATCGGTTGGCATATTTTGCTGCCGGCTTTTACGGTCGGGCTAGCTTCTTTCATAGCTTTCCTTGAAGGCGCCTATGCGCTGACGAAACGCCCCGTCTTTCTTAGCCTGTCCAAGTTCTGGCTGGGCATTTTCGCGATCTCTTTCGGCATGGGAGTCGTTACCGGGATCGTTATGCCGTTCCAGTTCGGCACGAACTGGAGCCGCTTCGCCGACGGCGCGGCAAACATCATATCGCCGCTGCTGGCCTATGAAGGACTGACAGCGTTCTTTCTGGAGGCAACGTTTCTGGGCATTCTCCTGTTTGGCCGCAGCCTGGTTCCTCCTGCCATGCATTTTTTGGCCGCACTGTTGGTTGCAGTCGGCACGCTTTTTTCTTCGTTCTGGATCCTCTCCACCAACAGCTGGATGCAGACCCCGGCTGGATATCAGATCAATAACGGCCTGTTCTATCCAACGGACTGGTGGCAGGTCGTCTTCAATCCTTCCTTTCCCTATAGGCTGACCCATACGGTGACCGCCTTTTATGTGACGACAGCTTTTGTCGTGCTCGGCGTCGGCGCCTACACTCTGCGCCGCGGAAGGGCTGTCGCGGAAGGACGGACCATGATCCGTCTCGCGCTGTTCTTTCTCTTGATAACGGTGCCGTGGCAGATGATCGTAGGCGACCTGCACGGCCGTAACACTCTCGAATACCAACCTGCAAAACTGGCCGCGATTGAAGGACTCTGGGACGGCGGCCGCGGCGTTGCGGCGTCGATCATCGGTTGGCCGGACCAGGCGAAAGAAAAGAATCTCGACGAGATCGCGATACCCGGTCTGGGCAGCCTCTATTTGACGCATTCGTGGGACGGGGCGGTCAAAGGTCTGAAGGATTTTCCGCCTGATCAACGGCCGCCGGTTGTTGTCGTCTACTTCTCCTTCAGGATCATGGTCGGCGTCGCCATGCTCATGCTCACTACCGTGATCGTAGGTTTGGTGCTGCTCTGGAAACGTCGCCTCGACGACTCGTCTTGGTACCTTCGGCTGTGCCAGCTTTCTCCCTGCCTGGGTTTCATCGCAGTCATCGCGGGTTGGATAACGACCGAGGTGGGACGTCAGCCCTGGACGATCTATGGACTCTTGAGAACGGATCAGTCCGTGTCGCCGTCGCTGACCGGGAGCGATGTTCTTCTTTCACTTTGTCTCTACGTCGCGGTTTATCTGGTCATCTATCCGGTCGGCCTGTCTATGATGCTCAAGCGCGTTTGGACCGGGCCAACGGCAGACGCACCGGCCGAGCCGATTCAGGCTGGACGGCACAAAGGTCCGATTGAGGCCTTGCCGGCAGCGGAGACAGGAGGTGCATCGTGACCCCCGCGCTCGATCTCGTGCCGATATGGACCGCGATACTCGCCGTCGGCGTTTTCCTATATGTCGCGCTTGACGGGTTCGATCTCGGGGTTGGCGTTCTCTACAATTTCATTGCCAACGGTAGAGACCGTGATCTGGTGATCAGTTCCATCGCGCCGGTTTGGGACGGCAACGAGACGTGGCTTATCCTTGGCGGCGTCGGTCTCTTCACGGCGTTTCCCGTCGCTTTCGCCATCATCATTCCTGCGGTGTATTTCCCGATCTTGTTGATGCTGCTCGCGCTGATTTTTCGCGGCTTGGCTTTTGAATTCCGGTATCGCGATTCTGAGCATCGAACCTTTTGGGATCACGGCTTTGCCCTGGGGTCGACGCTTGCTGCCTTTTCGCAAGGCGTCGTCCTCGGCGCTTTCATCCAAGGCTTCCATGTCGACGGACGACACTTTGTCGGCAGCTCTTTCGATTGTTTCACGCCGTTCTCGATCGCGACCGGTGTCTCGCTCGTGGCTGGCTACGCATTGCTGGGAGCTTGCTGGCTCATCATCAAGACGGAGGGCGATTTACAGCTTTGGGCGCGACGCGCCGGCCGGTCATGCTTGGTGCTGACATTGCTCGCGATCGGCGGCGTGAGCGTATGGACGCCGCTGGTCGATCCGTCCATCGCGAGCCGTTGGTTTTCATGGCCCAATATCGTCTATCTCGCACCTGTCCCGATCCTGACCGCAGCGCTGGCGTGGTTCGAGTGGTCGACGCTCAAGAACGGGCCGGACTACACGCCATTCGCCGGCGCCATTGGATTGTTTTCGCTTTCTTATCTCGGGATCGCCATCAGCTTTTGGCCGATGATCGTTCCTGGCCATTTCACTCTTGAGCAAGCGGCGTCCTCGCAAAGCACGCAGGCTTTTCTTCTGATCGGAACCCTGTTTCTGTTGCCGACAATCGCGGTCTATACGGCCTGGGCTTATTGGGTCTTTCGCGGTAAGGTCCGAGCGGACGTCGGCTATCACTGAAAATTGCACATCGTAACCTGCGGCTTGCGCTTAGCCGGACTGGTACGCGCCATTGGAACCGAAGGTGCTGCGCGCGGGTTTACTTCCTGAATGCAAATTCACAGGGAGTTACCCAATGAGCGTTAAAGGCGAAATCAAAGAAGCCGCCGGCTTCGTGAAGGAAGAGGCTTACGAGCACGGCAAGTCTCCTGAGAGCCAGAGAAAGGCGCAGGAAGGCCGCGACCTTCGCAACGAAGGGCGGGTCGAGGACGGCAAACCGCCCAAGACCAACAAGCCCGGCACCGGACACTAGATCATCCGCTGACAAGTTCTTGAAGCCGCCTCGGCAAACGCCGAGGCGGCTTCGCTTGTTTGCTGAGAGAACGATTGGCGCAATTGTGCGTTATCCAACGTCTGTTCCGTGACTTTTGAGGCGAAAAGCCATGACCCATCCGCCACCGCAAATCACCTTCGACACATCTCCCGTGAAGGTCGACGAGGAATGGCGCATCGTCGCCAAGCATCCGAATGGCGAAGAGCAATATATCGCAGGCTTCATAGACGAGGCCGAGGCGCGCGTGTGGCTTAGCGGTGAGGGCCGAAGGAAATGGCTGGCGGCGCGGGGATATTCTGAATTGCCCGAGTCCCCGGATAAAACATCAAGCTCGCACGTGAATTACACGGAAGGCGATATGCACGGAACCACGGAAGTGGATCCAACGACGCAGCAGCGTCCTTTGCCGGCAGCTTAGGTCAGACGGCTCAAGTCCGGCAGGATGCGGGTGTGATCATTCGACGGCCGGCAATTTAATTCTACTGACGGGCCTGAAAATTTGAATCTTTGATCAGCTTTGCGCTGATCGCGCGCTGCTCCTTCAGATACGTACCGAGATGCTCCGGCGTGTCGAATACCGGAACGATGCCGATATCGAGAAGGCGGGCTTTGCGGAATTCCGGGTCGTTGCCAATGGTGGCAATCTCATCATGCAGGCGATCGATGATCGGCCGCGGCACGCCGGCCGGTGCGACAAAGGCGAAATAGACCCGCGCGAAACTCGTAAAGCCCAGTTCCTTCAGCGTCGGCACATTCGGAAACAGCGGCGATCGTTCTTCGGAGTCGACGGCAATGGCTTTCACCGTGCCGTCGCGGATGTAGGAAATAAAATTCGGCAGTCCGACGAGAGCTACAGGCGTGGTGCCCGTCAGTAGGCCATTGACCATATCGCCGCCGCCACGCACAGGCACGAACACCAAGTCGGCGCCCGACGTCTTCTTCCAGTTCTCGATGACGATCTGCATTGGGATCGCGAGCGCACTATAGCTCAGCGTGCCGGGCTTTGCCTTCGACGTCTCGGCAAGGCCCGCGAGCGAATCGACATGCAGCGACGAACTCACCACCATCACCTGCGTATTGATGAAGGCGTTAGTGATCGGCACGAAATCCTTTTCCGGATCGTAGGAAATGGATTTGTAGATGTATTGATTGAGCGTCAGGGTCTCGTTCGGCAGAAGGCAAATCGTATAGCCGTCATTCGCGGCATCCGCGCAGGCGCGTCCGGCGATCATCATGGCGCCGCCCGGACGATTGTCGACGATGATCGGCTGACCGAGGCGCTGCTGCAATTTGTCGGCAAGCGCGCGGACAAAAATGTCGCTGGTGCCGCCGACGCTGTTCGCAGTCAGAACGCGGATCGGCCGGGTCGGATAATCTTCGGCCGAGGCGTATTCCGCCTCGGCGACCAGCGCGGACAAAGCAAGGACCAGTGCAAGTATTGGCTTCATTGTTCGCACCCGCCGGCTTACGTCAATTCAGCTTCAACAAGCGCAGAGCATTGCCAGAGAAAATCTTGTCTTTGTCGGCCACCGGGATATCGAGATCACGAATGAGCTTGATGGCGCGCGGTTTCATAGAGGTGAGCGGCGGCGCGTCGCTGCCGTAGATAACATGATCCGGCCCGACCCATTCGAGCACCATTTTCACCGCGGGCTCGTTATAAGTGACGCTATCGAGATACATCATCTTCAGATAGTCGCTCGGCTTGCGCGTGATCTTCATCGGCTCGTAAGGCCCAAGGAAGAACGCCTCGTCACCCATTTCATAGGCGTAGTCCATGCGGCTGATGGTCTCGCAAATGCCGCCGCCGCCATGCGACGCCACGATCTTGAGACGCGGAAACTCTTCAAGTACGCCGCGGACGATCAGGCGCCCGAGCGACAAGCAGAGGTCGAACGGCCGGCCGATGCTGGACGCCAAGCGATATTCACGCATCCGTTCCTCACCGAAGCCGGCATTCGGCGGATGGATCATCACCGGTACATCGAGATCCTGGATGAGCTCCCAGAACGGCCGCGCCTCGTCGTCGTCGGGATAGCTGCCTTTGTGGCTCGAATGGATGAAGACGCCTTTCAGTCCAAGCTCGCGGATCGCGCGCTCAGTCTCCTTGATCAGGGCAGGGCCGCTGCAGGGGAGAATGGTAGCGAAGGCGTAGAGCACGCCCTTGTGGTCGCTCTGCACTTTGGCGGCATAGTCGTTCCACTTCTGTACGGCGGCGAGTTCTTCGTCGGCGCGTTTGCCGCGTAAATAATGCGCGGCGTTGCTGACGACGCTTACATCAATGTCGTTTTCTTCGTGTGCTCTGAGGAAGTTTTCGAGAACCATCGGGCAGCCGCGGACGCCCCAGCGGGGTCCGCCATGGCCGTCCCAGGCGCCTTTATCATCGGCGGCTTCTTCGGGCGTGTAGATATGGGCGTGCCAATCGACGATCATGCTTGGTTTCCTCCTGCGGCCTTTGTATCGGCCTTAAGCCTATTGCGTGGTAATCGCCAATCGTTTTTTATGCCGTCCGATATAACATTTTCTGATAGGTCGCGGAATGACGCTGACGCAATTGCGCTACTTCGTATCGGTGGCGCGCCACAAGAGTGTGAGCCGCGCGGCGCGAGAACTCAATGTCTCGCAGCCGGCGTTGACGCGCCAGATCAAACTTCTGGAAAGTGAGCTTGAATGCAAGCTTCTGGAGCGGCATCCGCGCGGCGTTGAGCTTACCGACTCCGGTCAGATTTTGTCGGATCGGGCGTCGCGGCAACTGCGGGAATTGGATCAAATCTCGGTCGACGTGTCGGATACGTCATTTGCTCCAAGCGGACGGCTTCGGATCGGCTGTCCGCCCTCGCTGCCGCGGCTTTTGCTGCGTCCGCTCCATCAATTCATGAAGCTGCACCCTAAGGTGATCGTCGAGGTGCAAGAAAGCATCAGCGATCAGCTTTCGCGTGCGGTGCTGCTCGACCGGCTTGACGTTGCGCTGGTGAGTTCGACCGTTCCGGAAGCGGGCTCGCATTTCCAGGCCGAGCCGCTGTTCAAGGAGCCGGTGGGCCTTTGGGCCAAGGGACCAGCGCGACGCGCTTCGCCGCCATAAGCTGCATGAACTGCCTATGATCCTTACCCATTCCAACAATGCGGCGCGGGATCTTGTGGAGCACAAAGTGCTCGGGGCCGGGCGCCGTCTCAATATCGTTGCGGAAACGGATTCGCCGCGGTTGATGCTCGACATGATGAAAGCCGGGCTCGGCTACACCGTCGCGCCTTATCTGACCTTCGTCGATCAGCTGCGCCGGCGCGAATTGGCCGGTTATCCCATTCAGCAGCTCGCGGTGCAGCGCTTTATCATCACCCGGAAAGATCGATCGGCGAACAAGGCAATAGAGCTGTTCAAGTCGCTGCTGCGGCCGGAAATCGCGGAGGCGATCAAGGACATCGCGAAAACGCGTGCGCGCGGCGCGCCACAAATTCATTGACTGATGCGCGGGTTGCCATGCGCGAGATCCTTACTGAGTGGCGCCGGAATGGATTTCCGCGATAAATCCGCCGGGGAATTGCACCATCGCTGCGCGGCGGCCGCCCGCATCATAGGGCGCCGCTACGACAGTCACGCCAGCGGCTTTTGCTTTCGCAAGCGTGTCGGCGAGATCGTCGACACCGTATCCGGTTATTTCGTGGCCGTAGGGATAAGGAAGATGGCCGTCGGTCGCGAGCACGGTGATTTTCCCGAACTGCGACTCCATTTGCACGCGGCGATATGAGTCATTTGGCTGCCCGATCTCGATGCCGGGCGCATTACCGTCATCCGATATCACTTTCGCCTGGGCGAAAGCGCCATAGTCGCGGACAAACTCGTCGGTGCGGTCCGGCGAGATGTAAACGCGATTATCGGGAACGCTATGCAGCGGAGGCGCGTGCGGCGGCGTGTTGTGCCAATAAAGCTGCATGGAAACGCCGCCCGGCCAGACGACAATCACGTCGCGGCCGATAGGATCGGGAAACGGCGCGACCACGATGTCGGCGTGGTTGGTCTTGGCGGAGGTGACGGCGGCATCGAAATCCGAAACCAGATAGCCGGTACGCTCTCTGCCGAATGGGTAGGGGATCGGTGTCTTGAAGCCGAATGCCGAGAAAGAGCCGACCGGCGTCACCACCGCCTGCCATAATGTCTCGCTCGGGGTCGGCGTGACGGTGACCGCCAGCGCCTGCATTTTGCTGCCGCCGAAAGTCGCGACCAGACTATTGGTGAAATGCTCAAGTTCTCCGGGCCCGACATAAACGTGCACCGTGCCGTATTGTGGCCCGACGGCGAGCGATGGATTTTGGGCCCGGGCATCCCTGGCCGCAAACGTTAAGGAAGCCGCAGCGAGGATTGCGAATGCGGCACAGATTTTTGTCAGCGGCATAGGCCAGCGTCTCCTTCGCTTGGTGGGCAAGATTGAACCAGCGTGCCGAGGTTTGTCCTGCCTTGCGCAATGAAAACTTGCGCAATGAAAAAAGGAGCCGCTCCTGTTGAGAGCGACCCCCTTAGTCCTAATCCAGCTAAGTGACGGTTCTGCGCCTTACTTGCTTTTGTCGGTGACCCAGACCGTTTTGTCACTATCGTATTTCAGACCTTGTGCCGACTTCAGATCGTCCTTGGTTGCATTGAGCGTGAGGTAGTTCTTCTTGTCCTTGGTGGTCCATTTGACGGAGTTGAAGGGCACGGCGACGTCCTTCTCGCCGGCGCCGAGGAACCCGCCTACGCCGATAACAAGGGCGCTGATCTGCCCGTTGTCGGACACCAGGACGTCGTCGATCTTTCCAATCGACGTGTTGGACGGGTCATAGACGTCTTGCTTGTACCAGTCCGAGACCGTTTTGCTTGACGATGGAACGCTCGACATCGTCGGTGCCGCCTGTGCCGCCGCCGAACCAATCAAGATCGTTGTCGCCACGAGTGTCAAAAGACGCTTCATAAACTTCTCCTGCGCTGATCATCGGGAGGCCGCTCGACGCTCGAGTGGCCTTTGAAAAAATTCAATCGCTGACGAAACTTAAGGTTCCGAGGAAAAGGGGAGACCGAGCGTCACGCCCCTCGGGCGTTATTTTCGTCCAATGGCGGGTTCGGAACGGATCGTCACCGCATGCGTTGCAATAGGCTGAATGGCAAACCGGCTACAGTTCCGGCATGATGAACAAATCGACGATGGACAAGAAGAAAGACAACAACAAATAATTCAATCATCCTTTGGAGCCCGTTGTGCGCATAAGCGCCCCGCGGGCTTTTTTGTGTGTGCGCAAAAGTAAGAGCCGGGTCGATTCCAAGGAGGCATTCGCAAACTGCGTGGAACCGATTGCTTTTGCGAATGTTTTGCCTTGCGCCACCAGAAGCGGAGTGGAACGTGCTCGATGCGCAGGCTGACAATCTGGCGATTATAGCGGAGCCTGCCGAAGCAGCAGCCTCGGTTGGCTTAAGATACGTCTCCGATCAGCGGCCCGGCGTCGCCAGACGCAGAAGCGGCAGCCGTTTTAGATATGTGCGCCCCGATGGAAGGGGCCTTTCCGATCGGGTGGCCATCAAGCGGATCCGCTCGCTCGCGATTCCTCCGGCCTGGTCGGATGTTTGGATTTGCCCCTATCCGGATGGCCATATTCAAGCGACCGGGCGCGATGCGCGCGGCCGCAAGCAATATCGCTATCATCCGCGTTTTCGCGAGGTCCGCGACAGCGTCAAATATGAACATGTTGTCGCATTTGCGCAGGCCGTCCCGGCCATCAGAAAGAAAGTAAGCGCGCATATGGCGCTTTCTGGCTTGCCGCGTGAAAAGGTCGTCGCCACGGTCGTTTATCTTCTCGACAAAACCTTGATCCGCATCGGCAACGACGACTATGCCAAGCAAAATAAAAGCTACGGCCTGACCACGCTCAAAAATCGCCATGTAGAAGTGGAGGGGACCGAAGTCCGCTTTCATTTCGTGGGCAAGAGCGGAAAACAATGGACGACGAAGATCCGCGATCGGCGCGTCGCAAAAATCATCAGGGCTTGCCAGGAATTGCCGGGGCAAGAGCTTTTGCAATACCAGGATGAAAACGGCGCTGTTACGGATGTCACGTCGACTGACGTGAACAGCTATTTGCGCGAAATCACCGGACAGGACATCACCGCGAAGGATTTCAGAACGTGGGCCGGTACGGTTCTTGCCGGTATCGCGCTGAAGGAAATCGAAGCCTTCGATAGCCAGGCGCAAGCAAAGAGAAATGTACGCGAGGCCATCGAACGGGTGGCAAAGCGCCTCGGCAACACGCCGGCGATCTGCCGCAAATGCTATGTGCATCCTGAAGTGCTCGGCGCCTATATGGAAGGAACGCTCGTTAAAGAGCTAACCGCCCGTTCGGAAGCGCTATTGCGTAAGGACTTGGCCGATCTCGAGCCTGAGGAAGCGGCGGTGCTCGCTTTGTTGCGTGCGCGGCTCAAGGCCGCTTCGTCAGCAAAACGCGGCTCGACGCTTCGCGAACAATTGGCGGCGAGCCTCAAAGAAACTGGCAAGGTCTCACGCGCCCGGAGGAAACGGCGTTCGCGTTAGGCGCGTGATTCCTCAGCGTGACGTATCGCGGTTCCAATTATGCGCCCGCACCGGCGCAAAGAGCTCTTCGATCGGGATTTTCTTCTCAGCCATCGATTGATCGACCAATGCGCGTATCAGCGCCTCTAAGGTCGGCCGGTTGGACTCGACGCCATAAGGCCAAGGTTCGTCGCCAAATGTCTCGGCAATTTCGTCGAGTTCGGACGGCAACCAAGGCAGCATATAGCGGAGCGCGCCCAAATAGCGCATGCGCTTCTGCGCAAGCGATTTTGATTCTTCAAAGGCGTTGAACAGGCTTGTCGCGACGAAGGGATGTTTTTCGTAGAAGCCACGCCGCAGTACGACGAGATGCATGATCGGAAACACGCCCGTGCGCTTGTAATAGGATTTTTCTTCTTGTTTGAAATCTTCGAACAGGCGCTTGATGTGTGGCGCCTTGCCATAGCATTGCGGCAGGTCGGCGCCGATCACGGCCTGCACTTCGCCCTGTTCGAGCAGCGTGCTCAGCGATTTGCCGCTGCGGTTGGGGATGATGGCGACGGGCTTGAGCGGCGGCAGAACTGTCGGCTTGCCGTGCGGCGCCGGCGACTCGAAGGCGCCTTCCACCCATTCGACACCGGATAGATCGAGATTGAGGTCTTGCGCAAGGAGCGCGCGGATCCAGACCGCTGCGGTCATGGTATAGAGTTGAACGCCGATCTTCTTGCCTTCCAGATCCTTCGGCGATTTGATGAAGTTGGTGTTCACGGTGATGAAGCCGTGCCGAAACATGCGCGACGGAAACACCGGAATGGCGATGAAGTCGGATTTTCCCGCGATATGGCGCGTGATGTATTCGGACGCCGACATTTCCGACGCGTCGAATTCCTTGCCGGCGACCATCCGATCAAACAGATCGCGCGGGTGATGCACGGGAACGAAATTCATGTCGATGCCATCGAGTTGAACTTCGCCGGTCTGTAACGCGAACATCCGATCGTAAAGTCCGCAGGCGAAGGTCATCGATAGTTTCGACATGAGCGTTCCCACATGTTCTTGCGGCATCAGCCGTTCACTGGAGCGATTCGTTTTTATCGGTCCTGCACTATGAAAAATAGCCTCGGCTTCGGTTCAGCCTTTCATTCTGGGTCGAATTGCTTCGCGATTGGGCCAAGATGGCTTCGGCACCGTCCAGCGTTCTTTCGATATGCGGTATAGGCCGGCAACGGCGCGTCGGCGCGGGCAACAACGAGACTTACTGGGAGGCGATAATGCGTAAGGCTTGGTGTGGAATCGTTATTGCGGTTGCTGCCGCGTGGGCGAGTTCGTTCGCCGTGGCCGACGACAGCGCCTATCCGACCAGGCCGGTGCGTATCATTGTCAATGTCAGTCCGGGCGGTGGCGTCGACACCGCGACGAGGATCGTTGCGCAAGCTTTAAGCGAAAAGCTTGGCAAGCCGTTTGTTGTCGAAAACCGCCCCAGCGCATCCGGGATTGTCGGCGCCGACGCGGTGTATCATGCCGATCCTGACGGCTACACGCTTCTGTCTTCGTCGGGATCGCCGCTGGCGATCGACGGCTGGCTCTATAAGAAACTCAGCTACGAGCCGAAGAAGTTTGAGCCGATCGTCATCATGTCGCGCATTCCAAATGTACTTGCGGTCCGCAATAATTTGGATGTGCCCGATATCAAAGGCTTTATCGCTTACGCCAAGGCCAATCCGGACAAGCTCACTTATGGAACGCAAGGGCAGGGGACGGCCTCACATCTGACGACCGAACTCTTCATGTCGCTAACCGGCACAAAGCTTGTTCATGTGCCTTACAAAGGCTCGAACCCGGTCATCAACGATCTCTTGGCCGGGCAGATCGATTGCGCCTTCCTGCCGTCGTCGACGGCAATCGCGCTCGCCCAGGCCGGTAAGCTGCGGATTCTAGCGGTTGCCACGGCTGAACGATTGGGGCCCCTGCCGCAAACGCCGACCTTCACCGAGATTGGATATGGCGCAGTCGTCACCTCGACATGGAATGCGCTGAGTGCTCCGCCGGGCACGCCGGATTCAGTTCTCAAGACGATCAACAGCACGGTGAATGCGATTCTGGCGCAACCGGAAACGCGTGAACGCTTCCAAAGCCTTCAGCTCTTTGTCGCCGGCGGCGACCTACAGACGACGAAGGATACGATCGCCCGCGAACGCAAGCAGTGGGGCGACGTTGTTCATGCCGCGGGTATCGAGGCTGAATAGGGATTTATTGCGTTCTTGTGACGACGGCGTCGCCCACCATGAGCAACGCCGTTGTGCCAAGCTGAAAGTGACTTAAAACTGATTGTATTGCGAAATAATGGCGCCCCAGTCCGGGAAGCGCAGCATCACATTGAGAGTGAGTAACAGGCCGATAATCGAGAACGCGGCGACAGGCCACCAGTCCAATTCCGTGGAGGTCCGGGAACGGGATGCTTTCGACGTTGCCGTTATGATTGTCCGATCGCTCACTGCATGCTCCTATTCCAAAGTTGCATCGTAGGGGTGGACAAATTGCAGCTCGCTGGCTGTGATCATGGTCACGGCTGAGAGCTTTCGGTTTCTGGTCGGCTCCCTCTAATCATACGTGCAAGAGCCGTGCCTGTTCCGGGAGAATGAAGCGCGGCACGGCTAGTTTCCGTATGATGCTGGCGGTAGAGCCTTAATCATTGGCGGTGCAAGCATTTCGACTGAGACGGAAATGAAATGAAAAATGGACTTTATAAAGTCGAGTTTGAAACTCCATTGGGGACGCGCGCCGGCATCGTCTTTCTGCAAGACGGCAAGATTCGCGGTGGCGATTCCGCGATGTTCTACGTCGGCACGCTGACTGAAAACGGCGAGGATCTGGCAGCCGACGTGCAAAGCAGATTCCATACGATGGGCACCGGCGTGGCCAGCGTGTTCGGGCCCGAGATCAAGCAGGCGCATCTTACATTGAAAGGCAAGGCCTTCGGCACAGCCGCGACTTTTTGGGGCAACGCCGCCGAGGCACCAGATGTTTCTTTTCAGGCGCGGGTGAGAAGGATCAGCGACTAAGCGAAGCGAAGTCCACCGCGGCGGATATTTCCGCCGCGCAGGTGTTGAGCCGCCGCGATAATGCTCGCTGCCGCCTAGAGGTTTGCCTGATCGAATGCGCGAACCCACATCGCGCAAACGCCGGATCGGACGATGTCCTCCCGCGTGAATTCAACCACGGGGACCGGTAGTCTCTGCGATTTGATCAACTGAATGACCGCGCGCAAGCCGCTTTCCTGGGCGAGATCGCATTGGCTGACGTCGCCATTGACGACGACGGTGCAGTCTTCGCCGATCCGGGTCAAAAACGTCTTTATCTCTGAAGCTGTTGCGTTCTGCGCTTCGTCTAGCAGGATGAAAGCATTCTTCCACGACCGGCCGCGCATGACTTCGAAAGGAACCATTTCGATGTCGCCTCGCTTCAAGGCGATCTCATAAGCGGCCTTGCCGATCCGTTCCTTGATCGCTTCTGTCACGGGGACGGCCCAAGGCGCGAACTTGTCTTCAAGCGTGCCGGGGAAATATCCGAGCGAGCGTCCGCAGGGCACATTCGGCCGCGTCAGGATGATCTTCTTTATCAGCCCATTGCGGAAAAGATCGGCGGCGTGAGTCGCTGCAATCCAGGTCTTGCCGGTGCCGGCTGGTCCGAGGACGATGACCTGCGGGCCGGTCCGCAGGGCATCGAGATAATCGGCCTGCGTCGGGTTAAGCGCCTTGATCGGGGGAAGCGAGCGTTCGCGTTCGAATTTGGACTGGAACTCTATGATCTCAGCGGTTTCAAGTGCGCGTGCGTCGCGCCGGCGTTTCTTGTTGAAGTGCTTGTTGCTGAACTGCTTACCCAAGGGTGTACTCCTTTTGTTGGACCAAGAGGAATAGTCATGAGCACCCCCGCGCGAAGACGCGGAGGCCAAGAAGGATCATATTTTGGAGGGGTAGGGGCAGCGTAGGGTACTGAGCGAGCGGCGGCAAACAATGGCATCCTCGGTAAGGATACGCCGGTCTACTCATCAGATCATAACCGTAGAGGTCATCATCACATTTCAAAGATACATGATTCTCATGAAAGTTTAATTAAGTGATCGAAGTTCCGGCCGTCGCTGCGAAGTCAACGTCTCGGTATCTGACGGGATGACGGTTTCGACTGCCGTCATCGTTCTGCAGACGAATCGCGCATAGTCCAGTCGGGGTTGATAGCGAGGTGACGATGACCAAGCTTAAAGCAATTCCGCTGCCGCTTTTTGCGCATTCAGCCTGTCCCAAATGCGGCACGTATCTGTGGCTGGTTCGCATCCTGACGGGCGGACTCCGTTTTAACCGGCGGACGTATCAGTGCTCGCGCTGCAAATACGAGATCACCGAAACCGCGAGATTGGGAGGCGGGTCGAAAGTGCGAAGGCGCGCCGGCGCACCCGCGGTCGCGCCCTGTTGACCCGCGGCAGTCGGATTGCCGATCTCAGGGCCACTGTGGAAAAGGCCTTCCGGCTAAGCAAGACGACGTATTATTCCGCAACAATACCTAGGCGTTTCACCAATTTCTGCAGATAGCTCGATTCTTGCGCGATGCTATCCTTAAATTCGCTGCTTGACTGAATCCCGCTCACTCCCAGTGCCTCCAGCTGCGACCGTACGTGGGGAGTGCGCAGCACTTGGATGAAGATATCCTCAAGCTCCTTGCGCTTGCTTGCTGGGACACCAGAGGAAACGAACAGTCCGTACCAGTTCGATATTTTTAGACTTGGATAGCCTAGCTCGATGGTGGTCGGGACTTGCGGTAATTCGTTCGCTCGCTCAGCGTTGAATGTCGCCAATGGCCGAAGCAATCCCGACTTGACGTAAGGCAATATTCCCGTGACCGAAGTGACCATGAAGTCGATATTGCCGGCGAGTAAGTCTGTAAACGCGGGATTTAAACCTCGATAGGGGACGTGCACGGCGGCAATTCCCGTCGCGTCCTTGAGCATTTCCGCGGCGATTTGAAGTGTCGTTCCCGGACCCGTGGAGCCGTAGCTCAGCGCCTTTCCCTTTTTAGCGGCCGCCAAAAATTCGGGGAATGTCGCGGCGGGAAATTTGTCTGGAACAACCAGCACAAACTTTACATCGCCGACGCGCGCCAGCGGCTCGAATTGACGCGAGGCGTCATCGGCCTTCCCCCGAACGATCGGATTTATGACCATCGAGCTTGTATGAAGCAAAACTGTTCTGCCGTCCGGAGCGGCAGATTCCGCCGCTATCACGCCGAGGTCGCCGCCCGCGCCACCTCGGTTGTCGACGATCGCAGAAATCTCCGGTGGCATATTTGACGCAATGATTCGTGCGATTTGATCCACGGCTCCGCCGGCAGCAAACGGAACGATGATCTTCATCGGGTCGCCGCGCCACTGTGCGGAGACGGAAGTGCTCACCGCAGCAAGTGCGACAATCGCTATTAGCCTGATGATGTGCATGCTGGCAGCTCGGCACAAACCCGGCGCGTTTCTCTAGCGCGCCGCGACGTTTGCATATTTGGCGTTGGGCCGCTTGGTCGTGGCTTCCTCCGGCACTGCCTTGTCCATCTGGAAGAAGGAGTCGACGGAGCTGTAGTCGCGATAGCCTAGCCGGGCCAAGGGGCGCATTTTCAAAATATCGACCGTGCCTTCGGGAGTGATGACATCGTCGTCGATATGAACCGCAATGACTTCGCCAAACACCACACGGTGGTGCGAAACCGGTCGATTTCCTTTTAGGACGACCGTTTGCGTATAGCGGCATTCAAAATGCACCGGCGCGCCTTTGACGCGCGGTGGTTTCACAAGCCGGGAGGGCAAAGACTCCAAGCCAGCGGCGGCCATTTCGTCAACATCGCGATCAAGGATAAGCGCTGTCTTGGTGACTTCATGCCGCTGCGACCAGGTGGCGAGATTGTAAACAAACTCGCCAGTCTCTTCGGCGTTTACAATCGAGTCCTTGATGCCCTGATCTTTCGGATTTCCGGCTCCGGAAAACGCAATGTAGGGCGGATCATAGCTGAACATATTGAAGAAGCTGAATGGGGCGAGATTGACTCGCCCAGCCTTGCTCAGCGTCGAAATCCACGCAATGGGCCGGGGAACGACGCAGCCCTTGAGCGGATTAAAAGGAAGGCCATGATCGTTGTTTGCAATCTCATAATACATGACGGTCGTTCCTTGGTCTGTTCCCTGTCGATTAAACGTTATTGATTAGTCTACGACGGCTCCGGCAGGCGGCTCCATCGTTATCCTATGGCCCCGCACCCCGTCCACTTGGCAAAGCGGGGGTGACCAGACGCCCCCTCTTGGTCTGCGCCGACTGAACGAAAGCGTCACGATCACGCAGCCGCCGGCCGGTTCAGTGCCAGGCATCGTTGTCGCCGATGAACTTGCTGCCCGCCGTCGTCGCGTACGGTCCGCGGCGCCGCAGCCACACCTGATCCTCTGCAGATCCTGGCTCGAGCTACCAAGCGTATCGAAGACTGGCGGAGCCCGCGAAAGTCTGCGAGTTGGCGGCCGATGCGCTGTAGAATTGGCCACCCACGGAAAACGCGGGGGTTATGTGCAGTTCGGCACTCGCCGAAGCCAGCGCGGAATCAGTTGGTGGGATCACGGGGCTAACGGAAAGACCCGCAGTCGGCAACGATTCAAGCGCTCCTTGCACGAGCGGATTTGTTATCCAGTCGTGCGCATAGGCGGCACGCGCACTCAACTGCAGTGGCATTCCATTGATCGACTGCATGTTGTCGAAGCGCGCGCCGAGTTCGCTCCTGGTATCGACCGAGTTCCGGGCGTTGTAGGCGAACGCGTTAGCGCCGCCGCCGAGATCGGTTTCGCTGAAGTTGGGCGTATAGAAGTCTTGCACCTGCAATGCTGCGTAAGGCGTAACGGCGATCGCGAGACGCGTCACGTAGCGATAGCCGGCCTCGAGCCGCCCGCTGTAAGTTTGCTGACTGAAACGCGCGGTGATCTCGTCGCCGGCGGCGAAACGGTCGGTCGTCATCCAATTGTTGCTGAAGCCGAGCGCGGCGGAGACATAAGTCCGCCCGTAATGCGTCTTGCCCGAGACGCCGACCTGCAACGAATCGCTGCGGCCGCTGCCAAGCCCTTGCGGCACGCTCCAGGTTCCGTTCGAACCACCCAGCGTAACGCCGAACACCGTGTTTCGCGAATAATGGTAATCTAAGCCGGTGACACCACCAAAGAGGCGCGACGTGAGACTGGTTGAGTCAACATCGGTCTTGTTGTAGCCGCCGAAGCCCGAGGTCCAAGCACTCCAGTATGGCCTGAACGCGGGCACGCTGGGTTTCCGGGCCCTGAGTACCTTGGCATAAGCGAGCGCGATATCAGGAGGGAAGCCAGCTTCATCAGAAGGCGCAAAACGAAGACCTGACCCTCCTCGAGTTAGTGAGATGCCAAATGCCCCTCCTAAACCCTCAGGTGGCGCCGACTCGTCTGCTTCTTCTTTCGATTGTTTGTTCGCGAGAGCGATATCGTCTTCCATTAAGCGAATATTACTCTGGATTATTTGCAAACTGAGTCTCGCGCCCAGGAGATCAACAAATTCTTTCGTGGGGGTACCATCAATGGCCAGCTTACTGCACTCGTCGGCCGCACATTGCTCTTCGAGTCTGGTGACAAGTAGTGTTTGTTCAAATCTATCATTCTCGTACTGATCAAGACTGGATCTGAGTTCGCTGAGCGTTGGAGGAGCCCACGCCTCAGCTGCCTGAGCTTGGAAAGCGGTGACTGAGGGGAAGACAGTGACAAAGGCGGGAATTGGAGTGGTACTACCGGCTCCGGCGCCTCCGACGCCAGCGGCAAGGCTTTGCTCTGAACAAGCGAAGCTCAGCGCAGCCGCGAGCAAAAATCCCCGCAACACAAACCTACAGTCGCCCCGACGCATCCGATGTCCCCAAAGCCCAAAGTTGCAGTCGTCATAATGGTTCGTGGCAACGCCCTGTCAATTCAGCGCGGACAGACTTTCAAGGGGGCTTTGCAAATTGGGGAATGTGTTGCCGCGCGGCATCTGAGCGAGAGGCTTGTTACCGGCGATTTGGTTCCAGTGCTGCCGAGTTAGGCCAACGGCTATCTCGGCTGCAACATGTGCCGTTGTGTTCACCAGCGGAGATGATCCGGTAAAAGTAGGGCTCCTCGAGAGCCTCGCTCGTCCGGGTGGTACCCTGCGGCGCTATTACCTCTGATGAAATCGATACCATGGTCGTCGATGGCATTCGCGACGAATTCGGTAGTCCGGACGCAATCTTGCTTTGTACGCGGCTACGATGAAGAGCACCGACGAAGTGTGTCCTGGGGCCGTTGGTGCCGGGTGGCCGTTTCCTTCTGACCCCCCGACTGAAATGATTGGCTTTACTCTGCTACTTGGAGGTCTCAAGACTGCGTAAGCGGTCGGGAGTGGAGCGGTGGTTGCTGTAGGTCGCAAACCAGCGCTCCCCACACCGCTTTTCCGACTTAAATCTCTTGCGTGAAACTACCGCCCACGAAATTCTGCACAAAACCCACTGTGCAGTGACGATTATGGCCCGTTTTGCAAAACTCTCCCTCCAGCCAACGTCTAATTGTCACTAAATCTGGCTCCTTTCCTTTTTACGAGAACTCACTATTCTAACGTGTATTAACGGGGTTGTGCCCTATCGTCGTCCGCTTTCATGCCGGTTTTTAATCAGCCGTTACTCACCAGACTCTTGGGAAGCATTGAGGCCGGCAATCTTGTCGTGCTTTGCGGTGCCGGGCTTTCTATTCCCGGTCCGAGTAATCTTATGTCCGCTGTGGGGGTGTCACGCGCCTGCTACGACAAATGGGTTGCGACGGAGCCGCTTCCGCAAAACATGCGCGAGAATATCGACGCTCTCGCCGCCCATTTCTACACCGCTGGAACGCTCCAGAGCGTCTTTATCCAAACGTTGGTTCCATGGGACGGTCTGGTCGGCGAACCAAACGCCGGTCACGCAGCGGTAGCCGATTTTTTGATTTGCCGAGCCGCGCATGCTGCACTTTCGTCGAATTTCGATCCGTTGATCGAGCAATGGAGCAACACGCGAAAGATTGCAATGCGAGGTGCGCTGACAGGAGTTGAGGCAGTTCAATTTAATGCGAACACCAGTCCATTGGTAAAATTTCACGGCTGTTTAAATCGCGGGCGCGCCGATACGCTCTGGACTCAGGGCCAGCTCAACGAAGCTGCTGTACAGTTGCGTGTCGGCAGTTGCTCTCAGTGGATTAACCTTCACTTGCCGGGGAAAGACCTTCTGATCGTGGGCTTCTGGACAGATTGGGGATATTTAAATGATGTTCTCGCAAATGCATTTGCCGTTCAGAACGCAGCTTCGGTCACGGTGGTCGACATTTCAACGACAGCTGAACTTCAAACAAAAGCGCCCACCCTTTGGCAGAAGCTCATGAATGCGGGTGGACCATTCGAGCACGTGGAAGCTTCGGCAACTGACGCACTCGCCGAACTGCGCACCGAATTCTCAAAAGTGTGGGCCAGAAAATTCTTCCAGTTGGCAGAGCCGTTTGTTCAGGTGGCAGGAGGCATCTACGATCCGATGGCCCTGAGTCCAGCGCTTTGGACCTGTGAGGAGCTTTACGACTTGCGACGTGATGCCGAGGGGATGCCCTATGATCACGCAGCTAGAGGCAGAGAACCGCCGGCAGAGGCTGCGACGGCTGCTTATATGCATTGGCTACTGACAGCGGCCGGCGCGACCCGGGATCGCGGAATGTACGTCAAAGACGGCCAAAGGGTTCGAGTGGTTCATGGCGCAGGCAAAGCGTTAGAAAGCGTTCGTCAGACTTACAATGAGCCTCCTGCGTTAGCGAACCCGGACATTGTTGTATGCGTCGGCGCCCAGGTGATCGGTACGCCGGGATCAGTGATTGCAAGTGGGACGGGGGCAAGCATCGTACGGCCTGCTCCTGGCGGCGGAGCACGCTGGCTCACCTTTGAAGAAGGGCGCGCAGAGCTGAACGTATGACAAATATCGATGCGACCGTACAGATCGTGCTTGAGAATGTGGGCTACACCACGTGGCTCCTTCCATTAGATCGGCTGACGGGCTTGTGCTTCGAAGACGACACGATCATGGGATTTGTCTGCGTCTTTACTGAGCCTGGGGACCTTCTTTCACACTGGAAGTCGATCGAAGCTAGTTTGCTCTTTCGGTACGCTTCGCGGTTCCGCGCGGCGGAGGATAAGGCGTGGAATGTCTACACGATATTTCTGTGTGCGAAAGATGGAACGGAAGAGCAAAAAAGGGAAATAGCGAGAATCGACGAGAATCTCGAACGTACGCGCAAAATTGCGGCGTGCGGACTTGCTGGTCACGAAGATGTCGTTAACGCGTTGCTTCCCGTGCTTCCAATTCAATATAGGCCGTCACTCGAAAGCGAGGATTTCACTGAGCGTCTAAAAAAGCGCATCGCCGCGATCGCGCCGCAGGCGGTCGATGTCGCATTGAATGAAGATGTGGGCGTGAGCGAGGTTGTTCCGCTGCTAGGAACGGAATCATGAAACTCGATTTCGTAGAAATTGCTGGTTTCAGGGGTTTTCGTGACAAAGCTAGGTTCGACTTCCCCGGAGGGTTTGTGGTTTTTTGCGGCCGCAACGGCGCTGGGAAGAGTACCGTTCTAGATGCTGTGGACTTCGCACTCACAGGCTCCATCAACAAATTCTCCGTGAAGTCCGCCCGTGGCGGCGGTTTAGAGGACCATGTGTGGTGGGTTGGAGCCGGAAGAGCTGAAGAACACTATGTTTCGGTTGGCTTTTCTGATTCGGGAAACAACGCGTTTACTGTTACGCGCAGCCGCGATCGCGGCATGCGCTCAAATATAAACAATCCCTTCAAACGGCTCTGCCATGAAACTCTGCCCGCTTCCACCTCTACGATAGAAACACTTCTGCAGACGACGCTTATACGGGATGAATCAATCGTCGCCTTGAGCGTGGACCTACCAGAGCAACAGCGTTTTTCTGCTGTCCGAGCGGCCATTGGAGGGTTGGCAGGCCCTGACCACTCCAAACGCACAGGCGAGCTTCTTGGCGCGGCCAAATGGGCCGAAGAGCAGCAACAATACCGCGTGGACGATATTCAGTTACAGTTGGGTCGATTTCTCTCGGAGTTGACTGAAGCCCGTAGTGCGGTTGAGCGTCTGCCTGATGTCGCAGATGCGCTCAAAGCAGTCGCCAGTGCTGGTCTGGAATTACCTGCGAATCCAAGGGAGAGGTCAGTATGGCTTCGCGGCTACGTCGCATCCAAGAATCAAGCGTTACAGAGGATCGAGAGTGCGCGTGCTCAGTCTGAAGTTATGGCTCCAGAGCTAAGTTATATTCGCTCGGAGGAGGCGGCCCGCAGCCTAGAGATAGCTCAAACCTCCCAGCAGAACGCGATAAAAGAAAAGGAACGTACCGAGCAGTTATTGGCTGCCGCCGAACGCGCCGACGCGGCGGAGAAGGAAGGCAACGTCTTAGCAACCCACCTTGTGGCAATTCTCGAACACGGCGAACATCTTGGCCTGCAGGATGGACATTGTCCCTTATGCGCTGCGAAACGGACACCAAGTGAGTTTGCCGGGGCGATCGACGCAGCCAGAAAACGTCTCGCCGAGCGGGGTGCCCGCTTATCCGCGTCCAGGCAGGCAGTTCTCGACGCGAGCCAAGCCGTGGCTACGGCAACATCGATCTTTACGAACGCATCGCGGCGGTTAGAAGAAGAAAGAGCGCGTCGATCGACGGCCGAGCGGGCCTTGAGCACGATCAGTCGAGTGTACACGGATAACCAATTTAGCGGATCTCCCGAAAATCCAAAAGATGCGCAGAGGCTGCTCCTTGATGAGCGACAGAACCTTACGCGTGTCGAGCGCGCGCTTTATGTTCTGGAAGCTTCGAGCGCAGCAGATCGGGTCGCAACATTGCGGGCTAGAGTTGCGGATCAGCGAGAGCGTTTTGATGCAGAAACGGCAAAGTTGGAATCCACGCACAAATCTGTTCAAGCAGCAAAGCAAATCGATGAGAGTTCGCGGACTACCGCGAACCAAATCCTCCAAGAGCAGTTTGATACTGTCATGCCACTCTTAAAGGAATTGTATCGCCGACTGCGGCCGCATGCAGCTTGGACGGAAATTGATTCTGATTTTGGAGGCAAGGTTCGAGCATCACTTAATTTCACTGTAGGGAATGGTCATAACCTTCAGTTTCTTTTTAGCAGTGGACAAAGGCGCGCCACAGGCCTCGCTTTTCTCTTAGCAATTCATCTGTCACGCAGGTGGTGCAACTGGAACTCCTTACTTCTCGATGATCCGGTTCAACACATCGATGATTATCGGGCGCTTAACTTGGTAGAAACGCTCGCTGCAATTCGACGAAGCGGTCGCCAAATCATTATCGCCGTCGAGGATGCTGCTCTGGCGGACCTTCTTTGCCGAAGATTGCGTAGTACAATTGGCGAGTTGGGGCGGCGCTTTGATCTACAGACCTCGAAAGGTGGCACGGCTGAAATAGCCTCAACGCAAGACATAGTTCCTATGCCCCACGCGGTACTCCGGCCTGCTCAGGCTTCGTAAGGTGTAGGGCGGTCACAGTACGTAGCCACGAAATAACGTCATAGTTAGGCTTGGTGACCCACTCAATTTGAAACGTAATATCTCGATTGTTGAGAAGCGCTTTTATGATCAAGAACTTTGGGCGGCGAGACGCGGAAGGCCTTATTACTTCGTGGCGAACCGAATTTGCAGACATCAGCGCCGCGGCGACTTTAATGCGCTGGAGAAACGAATGTTTGGAGGCCTCCAGGCTATGGGATGATAGCGCGGATTCTGAGCGGCTACTCACATCGTTCATTTCACAAATCGATCCATTTGATTGTTTCAGCATTGCCGGTTGGCAACCGAATGAGAATCAAATGAGTAACGTCATTGCCGCCATTTTTAATGACAATTGGGGGCACAATTATGGACAGAACGTCTTGAAGGAAGTTCTGTCCGTTCTTCACAACAACGCCTCACTAACGAAAACACAATCGTCGACGGTCAAACGAATTGTCCGATTCCTATCTCGTGGACGACGCCGTTTTTCGATCAAGCGCGAGCAGCGGGGAGACTTAAGCCGGGCCGATATCGACATTTTCTCACCAGAAGGTAATTTTCTTGTGCGTATTGAGCACAAAATTAGGTTCGGCACAGAGACTTATATCAAGGGTTCGCGTCAAACAGATCGGCTGACAGTCGATGCGCGTTCACTCGTCGATGAATTACAGATTAGTCCCGACAACATCATATTCATTTTACTAAGCCCCGAAGGAAAGCCCGCGGCAAATCGAGAATTCGGGAGCATCTCGTATGCTCAATTCGCGGAGGCGATTAAAAGAACGGTCATACGAAAAATACATTCGAAACGGCAAGTCGATTCGTCGGCAATGACAATTCTCGGTTTCGCCCAATTCTACGGGAGACTCTAGAATGCTGAATAAAAATGCTCAGTGGTTCGCAGGAAATGCTGATAAGATATCAACGTTCGAAAAATGGGTCAGACTGGTACGAAATGACTTTCCTCGTCAGGTGGCGAGCCTGTGTGCGAGCGCTGCAAAAACGGCGATTGATGAGTTGCAGCAAAAAAAAGGCAAAATAGGCACAAGCCCATATCGTGTTCATCAAGGCGAGTCCCCCGAGGGAGTTGAGGCAATTTTGTTTCTAAACGGCGGCTATGATACTGAAAAATGGAAAGGGACGATGATCGGCGTCTGGGTGCCGTATGACTGTGCTTGGGTCAGCTCAGAAAACGAACCAAGCTATATACCCCGCCTTGGTCTTTATTTTTTAGGAAAGTCAAAAACGCACACAAGGATGGCTGGGGACACTCTTGCATCTGCCATTCATCAGATTCCCCAAAAGCTGGGGGACAAAATCGCCCGCTACGTTGACGAAGACAACGCGTACGTTTTTGTCAGACGTCATCTACAAGACGTGCTCACACGAGATGCGTTACAAAAGCCAGATAGCCTTGAAAAGAGACTGAGTTCTATTCTTGTAGAATTCACCAGCGCAGTTCATCCCCTACTGGAGAAAGCGCGGCTTAAATATCCCTATTGAGCAACAAAGATACGCTGCCGATTTTGGATTAGTCGACCTCATTCTAGTGATTATCCCATTTTGTTCGTCGCGCCTTCGCGGCATCGAGGTCGCGGCTCTGGCCTATTTCAAAACTTCGGCCGTTGATCGAGTAGTCGCGTGGAGGGTAATTGGGCCGCGAACGAATACGTCGCGTGCTGGCCATGTGGGCTGAACGACGTTCACCCCTCGGGTGAATTAGGTTCACCCCATGGGGTGAATGACGTTCATACTAATTCTCCAGTCTTAACATCCGAGGAACACACTAGCGCGCGCTTCCATGAATTCTGGTAGCTCTATCCGAATAAGATCGCTCGGGGAATAAGCAACTCGATGCCACGGCTGACCAAGTTGCCGCTGGGCTAAAGCGTTGGCTTGCATCGGACAGGTTCGCCCGCGGCATCATTCCAAATCCTTCGACGTTCCTGGACGAAGAGCGGTGGCTTGCAAACCCGCCTGCCGGCGAAACCAAGCCCGATGAAGCCCGCGTGCGTGACATGCCGTTTGAGAAAAGGGCTAAGGCCGAAGCCGAGGTTGCATCGTTCGAGGAATTCAAGAAATTAGCGCGAGAACATCCGCGGAAATCGGATGATGAGATTTGGGCGATGGTTCATCAGGGGAGGGCTGCATGAAGACATTCTGGGATCGCTTCAGAGTTTTGGTGGTGTGCTTCGCGGCCACGGTGGTTATGGCGTCCTGCGGCGACATCGCGAATACGATGCTTGCCGAGAACAATTGGCTCGCGGACTTGTTTTGGACGCTTGGATTGTTGCCGATGGCATTCCTTTTCTATCGGTTGAGATCAACAAGTCGTCTAGCCTACGGCATCTTCGAGCTTATTGTAGCGCTTGCATCGCTCTATGTCGGTATATGGAAGTTTTCACATGACATATTATACTTTTCGGCCGGGCAAGCTCTGGTTGTTTGGTTGGCGTTTTGGGCAGCGATTTATTTCATGGTGAGAGCGATCGATAACATCGGTGTTGGCCTCAAAGGCTCAAAATACGAAGGCCGATGGAATGCGCTATTTCAATAGGAGGGTAGGGTGACTGGAACGTGGAAAAATTATTTTGGGAGAATGGCAACGAGCATTTCCTCGAAGCCGAGCGAGAACTCGAAGCGGTTATTGAAAAGGCAAACGAACAAATCCGCAAGCGAAAGCGTTGGCCGAACGACAATGGCGTTCGGTACTTAGTCGATAAACAAGATGGAGGAAAGCCATGAAGAGATTTCTAATCTTCACGGTGTTCTTTCCGCCGCTCGCGCTTGCCGTATTCAGCGCGCCCGATACCTTGGGGAAGTTTCCACCTTTCGATTTGTGGACAGTGGGAATTGCTTACGGGGTCGCAATTATCCCCGCGTGGTTGGTGGCGGCGGTGGACTGGTCGCTTTCTGCAATGCGTTTCAGCATCGTAGGAACCGCAGTTGCGGGAGCGGTGATTACCGGCTCGGTCGCGCTTTTCATGTGGGGATTTTTTCCCGGCTATTGGCCAGTTCTGATGGCCTGCCTTGTTGGGGCGATTCCAGCCGCGGTGTGTTCGTGGCTGTCGGGTAAACAAAACGGGAGGGTAGGATGAGTGGAAAAGGGAAGGGTTATTTTTGAGAACGGAAGCGATGAGTTCTTGCCCGCAGAACAAATATTAGGGCGTGAGATACGATATCCAAGACATTAAAGGGGCGTAGGCGGTCGCGTATGGCTCACCCGTGCAACTACCAGCGGGCGTCAAAAAGCTTCCGTCCATTGCAGATGTGGATGCTTGCCCGCTGTTTTCGATGTAGAGCCAGTGCTGGTTCGGAGTATTATTGTTGAGCGCAAGCTTTACGCCGCGAGCCGATGGGGTGATGTGCGTAAAATCGAGTATCGGTTGAACGTCTTGGTCGCGTCTCAATATGGCGGTACCTACCCCCGCGGAATAAACACTCCGATTTATATCGATGGCGATATGCCATTCGCCGTGAACGCCGAGTGGTTCGAGCGTACATTTAAAACAAACTTTGCCGTTCTGACTGCCACTCGACGTGGTCGAGGACAGCAATCCCGGTTTATTGACGACGATTACAGCGCCGATGGGGATAGCAATGAGGATCAGCGCACCGGCGATTAGCCTGATAGTTTTTGTCCGAGAAGATGTCGCGATCGGACTTTTTGGTGCTGGAGGTAGCGGAGGTGAAACAGGTGGGAGCTTCGCCGCCTTTGGAAATACCTGCGATGCTGGTTTCCAGTCGTCTAGAGTTTCGCTCCAATAAGACCATGGCCTTTGACGCTGCCCTTACGCTTAGGGAACGGATCGCCGAAAAGTTCGAGTACTCTGCAATCTGGTATCTCGAAAAGGAGTTCGACTTTTACGAGACCCTCACCCGTGAGCAGGACCGGAATATCAAAACCTTCCGGACGCTCGAAAAGTCCGTTGGCGATATTCCGCTCAAATTGCTACGCGAAACCGCGGCCCTTGAGAGAATACATCCCGCACTATTCAATGTGTTTTTCACCGACGCGCTGGCTCGGGTTTGCGACGAATTTCGTCCCAAGACGGCCACAGAATTTATCGAGGCGCTCAACGCGGAATTGAAGCGAGGGACCAGACGCTAATAGTCGTCAGGGCGTTGCCGGGTGTGACTGCCGGAGCGCGAGATTCCCTAGCCCAATTTCTTCAGAAGCTTGGCCGCTTGTGCCCGCGACATCGCCGTGCCGATCATAGCTTTCGGAATTTTCCTCGCGGTTTTGGCATCCAGGCGAAACGCTTCCACAAACTCGCCCTTGATGCCGGCGATCGAGGCTCGCATCCGCGCCATAACCAGCTGGTCCGCCGGCTGGATGGTTACAACGGTGTCCCTTCCATTTTTTAGGACGAGCCAAAACATCGAAGTTTCCAGTAAAAGAGGCTTTCTTCAGATATACAATCGTGCGATTAAATCTTAGTTTTGATGCTACAAATTATTTGGGAGGGGGAAATGCTTCGTACAATCGGCGCATTATTGTTTGTGATTGCGGCCACTAGCGGTGTTTCAGCTCAGACATTGCAATGCGAAACAGGTACGACGAATGGTTCCGGCGTTTACAACGGCGCTCAGGAAGTCGTCGTTGACAGATCGAATTCCAATCCGAAGCTCGACGCCAGTGATACAATTGTCGCTGGCGGTTGCGATTTTCAAACGTGGCTCGGAACCCCCGGAAGTCCCCACCCGGAAGAACCGTCCGTCCTTTTCTGGCAAAAATCTATAGCGAACGGCTATTCATGCAAAGCTGGCGCGCGGACGGCAAACGCGTTTGTACTTACGACAGCAAAGATCGTTGGTTGCCATATCGTGCCGGATTTAACACCTGCCGGTCCCAGTGCGCCATTCAGCAATTTGGGTCTCGGCGGCAGCACCGTTGCAGTCGCGCGAACGACAAAAGGTCCGGTGCCCTACGGCATTCGTGCATGCAATCTGCTCGGTGGCGCGGATATAGCGTTCGACATTGGTCTATCGCAGGACGTCGTCGTAAAAATGGGGTCATGCCTTGAGGTCGATCAGCCCGCGCGGGTTTTCTTTCGAACGCCCGACACGGTGACGGTCGACGAGTTCGGCTCCTATGCACTGTTTGCGCCGGGAATATTATCGCAGACGCCGCGAAGCGGCCTGCCCACCAATGGTGTCGAAGACAAAAGGATCAAGGTCGGAGATTTCCACTCCGCGGTTTCGTCCTGCGCGCCGCCAGCGCCCGGCGTACCATTCGACACCGCGGACTATTGGGGGTACTGCCCGATGAGCGCCCTCCAGGCCGGGAAGAATTATCGCGTTTGCGTCGATGCCGGCTATTCGGCGCAGGGGGCAAAATTGGAATACCCCGGCAGCCTCCTGCCAATCATCGTAGATCCTGCCAGAATGTCACAGCCGCCGGGCGGTCCCGACGAGTACCAATACATGTTGATCACCGCGAACACCTGCCGCGATCTTTTTGGTATCACGACCGTATCACTGCTGATCCTCGGAAAGAACAACTGGAATGATCAATCGGTTCGTCAGTTCCTCTATCGGTATGCGGAAATTCCCTAGCGACGTATGAGCTGAATTGGAGCCGCTAGCCAACCAGCATTCGCGGCTGCTGGGTAAAGTGGACCAGCCAGGACATCTAATTCAGATCGCAGTCGTCGTTCACGATTGAAGTGATGTCGCATGTCAGTCCTGTGATCGAACAATATTCGATCGTCAGGGGCATTTTATAAGCGCTATCGCGAAATATTGTTGAGGCCGCAACTAGCGCGGCGGGCTTTACTTTTTCCAGCAATTGTTGAGACGGCTCGGTTAGATGCCGGATCATAAACGTTGATTGGCCTGGAATGATTTCCCCAACAACAGGAAAGTTTTTAAATGTGAACAGTTGCGACGACAAAGGGCTAAGAACGGGGAATAGCGCTTGTTCAAAGAAGGCCTCGGTGCTCTCCATAAAACCCGTAGTTACCTTATAGAAAGAATCTTTGTTCGAGTTACTCGAATCATAGCATTCGCCACTCACGCGCACCGCAATTCTCTTTATTACTGCCGGACCCAACCCCTGATTTCTAATTCCAATGCCAAAATCTGTTGGATAGACCTCGATGATGAGCTTGGGCCAAATCGTCGCCTCACGATATTTCGCGTCTCTTCGCTGTGCTTCGATTGTATAAAATAGCGAAAGGGCGGCCACAAAAGCCGAGCACCCCGCAACAAATAGAGAGCAAAGTGCGACGGCGTTCTTTCTTAGAAAACCTTCAGATTTATCAGCTTCTTTCATTTTTGCGGCGCTCTGCCCGGTGGCTTCTTGAGGGCTGTTCACTACCAATCGTCAGATTGGAAATTTAGCGCGAATTAAAGCCGCGTGGACGTTGACTTCATAGCCCACAAAAATCGAGACCGGAACGAAAAGCAGATGACCAACTATTGCGATAGGTCCCGGGTAAGTTGTAGAGTAAGTTAAATATATTTCTTAGAGAAGCTACATGCAGCACACTCTCGTCTTGCTCTCCATGTCGGGTATTGGCGCTTCGCTTCTCTATTTCACGATTTTCGGCATACGCAAGGGAATCAAAGCACTGGGGGAAAAGCCTGTAGCGCTCGCCTCTGGGCTTTTTGGCGCCGCGATCTTTTTGCTGGGCAGTTTAGATATTCTGGCTAACCTTCTATCCTCTGGCGCAACGCCACCATCGCCCCCACCCATAATCCGATCAGATAGCAACCCGGTCGCAGTTCCTGCCTCATTACCACCTGAGCGGGCAGCATCTCGACTATTTGCCGGTCCAAACCAATACCCACCAGCAGACTTCGCCGCCTATGGGATAGTTGCTTTTCCCGCGCGCCCAACGACAGCAGATCGTGACCGGTACATTATGATTTGCGAAGCCTACGTCGCGGTATTGCCTCACGCGTCGGAACTCGATCTTCCTGATTCACAGCAAATGGTCACCGTTTGGCCAGTATCTTCAGACCCCGCCGCCACCCGCCTCAATCGCCAGCCCCGCGATGAAATTTGCGATCAAGCTGTTGATGGCTATGGTCTGGTTGTCGCCGACGAAGCCTTGCGAGACGCCACGAATGAAAAGGCCGAACTCAACGGGCGGGGTCCATTCCTTCTTGCTTGGTCACCCTCAACGCAAAAGGGAAAGCCAGACTCGCTGGTGCTTGTGGCGAATCTCTCCAATGTCACCACCTCCGATGAGGCGAAGTACAGATTTATTAGATGGAAGAAGAATATTTTGGAGAATGCCGATATTTGGAACCCCGGCTGGAACGTTGAGCGCGTTCGTACCGAAATGCGAGAATGGGCAGATCAATTCGGTCCTCAAATATTGAGCTTATTTGGTGGCAAGCCATGATTGCATCCATCCTCAAACTGAGCGGCTGGGCAGGAGTCGGATTCCTTTTTGGTATTTTTGCAGTGTGGTGGATTGAGCCGAACACGAGCGCGGGCACAGGCGTGATTATTATAATTTGTATTTCTGCAACAATGGCTGTCGGGACTGCGATATCGCACTTTTTTGGAAAATCCCCCGACGATAGTGACGGTAAAAATGCGTGATAGAATGTTCAGAGCCTAATTGATAATAATAGGCCTCTTTTAATTAGAAGGTGGCCTGACTGATATCAGCGAGAGAAGTTTGTAACTCTCCCGTGCGCTCGACTGTTGCGCTACGATGAAGGTAAGAAGGCTCAAAACACCCAGGCTTTATGTCATGGACCGTCAAACATTTGGCTTTCCGACGCTTACTGATTCAGTCGTATTGTTTTGCTGCCTCGCACGCTTTCTCGACGCTTTCTTTAGCGGCGCCCGCGCGCATCGATGTCATCATCATCGCGATGAGCGGAGCGTAGCGACCACCCAGCTGAATGTCCTGGTTCGTTATTCCGGCATCGGCTGCCCATTGTGCGATTTTGTCCCCGCGCGGCTTTGCAGACGGACATCGCTCACCAAGTGTAATAATCCGCGCGGTCATCATGGCAAAGACTTTGATCTTCTGCGGTATTGATGGGTCCCGATACCATCGCGCAAATTGCAAAGCATCTGAGGCGTTCTTACTATCGGCGAGCTTGATGGCATTGGAGTTGCGACTAACGGATTCGAGAGCGGCGGCGGATGGTTCGGGTCTCTCGGGAGCGGAGCCGAACCGCCGATAGATGGTGACGTCTCCGCCGCCCCCATCGCGAGTAAAGGCTTGGCACTCGATCTTCACACCCCTGAATTGACGGTCTGCTAGTTCGCCTGAATCCGGCTTAAGCGCATCGCTTACGCACGCTGTAGTTTCCCGTCTCAGCTCGGACTGCATGGCACCCGTTAAGTACTCACCGGCTTTCATAATGAACGCTACGGTAGGCGCCGGCGGTTGGGCTTGCCCGTCCCAGCCTACGAAGAGGTTAGTCGTGTCCTTGGGGCCGAAAGCGCAGCCATAGGATACGTCCGTAGCCGCGACGGCGCCAATTCCTACAATCCTATCGGTCTGCCGTCCGACACCGCCGCCAACGTAAGCGGCGAGATTCTTTGCTCCAACAAGACACTGTGCAGATCGCGTAGCATCATCAAGAGTCTTTTGAGGCGAGGTGATGAACTGGGTCACATCGCTTAAAAGAACTGCCTCGATGCTGATGTCGTCGATCAGCTTTCCGATTTCGATAGGGGGTTGTTTCGCCGGAATTGGGTAAACGAGTACGTCCGCGATAGCGAATAGATGATGTCCTGCCGCAGTCTCTGACGTTGCCGTCCGTAATGAGTCCGTTAGCATCTGGACTTTTGTTTCGGCGCAACGAGCCTTTTGTCTCAAAACGATAGGGGAGAGAGTGACCAAGGCAGCGTGGAAGAATCCTTCTTTGGTCTCATAAGCCCAGCTAGAGGGATCGTCTACCTTTCCGCCGTTCGGTCCGTCATCCTCGAAGACGGTGGTGGCTGGGATCGCAAGCTCGTCATTCGGGCCAAGGTGCGCGTCATTGTCGGTAAGACAAACTCTGGCGACCCCGGGTGAGCCGGTCCCTGCTGGCGAAGCACCTGCTTTAACCTCGCCTGCTGCTGGCGCACTTTGAGGGACAGGTATGGCGCCAGTCCGCCCGTCGATGGCCGCGTGGCTCGTAGACTTGTCAGGATTAAAAAACGAAAGAGAGACAACGAACGCTACAACAGATAAGCCGAGTATTGCTGCAGCGCGCCGATGCAGCTTTTTGCTCAAGAGAGCCAACAAGGATCCAATGCTAACCGCAAAGCTGCAGACGGCAATAAATGCGTAAACTGTATTCACCTGTCCCCCCGCAAGTGTTGCTACGTTTTCCTTTTGTTGTTGGAACGTCGGCCAGACTCGATGTGTCCGACACATATCGCGGTCACGAGCACGCTCGTCTAATATGTAGCAGTTGCGTAGCTAAACTTTAAGCTTTGAATTAATCATATTTTTGGTAGCAGAAATAATTCTCTCTAAAGCGCCAGTAGCAGGCCTGATCTAAGAAGCTGATCTAACTATATAAAATCCGATCTATTGGTTGCGCATCGGGGGGTAGTCGGCCGCGCGTGAGCATGCCTATAAATCTCGGTAGCTAAAGCCGAGGCGGCCATGAAGCGCGTTGAAGCCGATAAATTGTTGCAGTGGGCGGTCAACGACGAACTGCCGAAAGGTGAGCACGTCATGCAAGACGTAGCGCGCACCATTGAGAAGCATACAAAGCCCGGCACCGGACGGAAGTTGCTCACGATCCAGCTCGATAAACTCACAGGATGTTATCTTGACGGAGCGCCGCACCCCGATGCCCTAACGATTGTCAAAGTGCTCCAACGCTTTGACCGTTCCGTAGGTATCCCCAATGAAGAAGCGGCACGCGCTTTGCTCGGACACTTCGCGCAACTTGATGGGCGCGCTGTCTCGGCGGCGCTCGGCGTGCGACCAAACATAGCCGCATTGCTGTTAAGGTGCGCCATTCTCAAGCGGCGGCCAGTGCTTAACCTCAATCACCCACAGCCGCGTCCAGAGTATGTTGGCGGCGATCGTCGGCGGCCAGCAGTGTGGCGACGCGATTCGACGGGCGAGGAGGTTCGCGCGTTCGCCGATCATTGGCGGCCAAAGGAGCGAGCGGCTTTTGCCGGTAAGCCGTATTGCTCGCTCGTCTGGGATAACCCAATGATTACAACAATCGCCGAGCAACGAGCCGAACATTTCATTTGGTCGAAGGCGATCTCACTCTTGCAGAGACATTTGGTTGGGCGCTTGATCGACCACGAGGCGTTGCCACTTACTGCAGCTGCCGATCCGTGGAGCCGAGCGCCGGTCGCGCCGCCGACGATTCACAAAAGCGCATTGGCAACGCGATACCGAGAAGTAGCCTCGCCAAATCGCGGTGCCGTGGTGCATCCGCCGGGTCATCCGCCTGACTTTTCGACGGCAGCACCCAATATCACTGCGACCTAGTGATACGTAACAATGTCCCATAAGCACTTAGTTATCCCGGCAGTTTAAATGTTTGCTACGTTTTTCATCTCCTTTTGAAACCATTTGTTTGTTTCACCGATTGGGAATGATGAATAGCTTGCATCAGGACGCGCCATCCCGCGAAGATCGGCAAGCGCTGATTTGGTACGGCGACGAGAAAGCCGCACTGGAGCTGCGTATTCCCGACGATTAGATTTTTATGATGCGCAAACGGCATCCCGGTAAAATATGGCTATAATAGCGTTCATTGGAAATAATGAATAACCGCGTCTTGTTGCGCCACCACAGCGAAGGCTGGCTCGCGTTGGTTTAATGCCGCGACAAAGGAACGGCGCACAAATACGTCATTTTCCCGGTGATTCCAGGTTTTGCTGCGTTTTGCTGCATTTTCCTTTCTCCCGGTGAAATTCTGACTAAGGTTCGGCCATGGGAAATGATGAATAACTGCGCCTCATCGCGCCGACACGAAGATCGTCCCGCACTGATTTGGTGCGGCGACAAGAAAGCCGCATGAATGCTTAGTTTGCCGGGCGATCAAAGATTTTGCTGCGTTTTCGACTCTCCGGGTGAAATCTGAGTACGTTCCACTTTATGGAAATGATGAATAACTGCGTCTCGAAGTGACGCCCCCGCGGGCAACTTCGTTCGGCGCCGAGTTTCTCGATCAACAAAAGATCGCGTCGGCACCATCAGCTGCTCGCTACCACACAACAATTCGCATCGTCCTAGACCGCCACGGAAAATTGGTGCGTTCCGCGGCGCAAAGCGACTCGACAAATAGCACCGTTTTTTTAACCCAAAAGGAAATTGAAAAATGCTTAGACCAGATAAATCCGCAGCAGATTTTGAAGCGCAGCGCATCGATTTCGTCGCTGCCGGAGAGGTCGCCGCGGCTGAGGCCGAGCAGCTCCGTACTGCCGAGGCAGATGCGGCGCGTGCCGGCGTCGCGGCGCTACAAAAGCATCGGGCGAAATATGACGAAGTCACGCTCCGTCGCGATGTTGCCGCTGCCCGCGCCGACGAAGCGGCACGATTACGCGATCAGGCGTACGCCGATGAAGATAACGAGGCGAGGAGGGCTGACTATAATAACGCAGCCGATGCCGCCGAGCGGTCACGCGAGGAAGTCAGAACCCGGTATCCGACCATTGTCACGGAAGTGATCGCCATTCTTACGCGTCAGCGCGCCGCCGACCTCGCCGTCCTTGCCGCCAATCAGAGACTGCCCGAAGGCCTGCCGCCGCTTTTGCTGGTCGAGCCACCATTGCGGCATGAACCAGCGACACCCGCCGTCTATGGCGATGTAGAAGTAGAGACTGGGGTCACCACTGGGACTTCTGTTCATCCTTATCTCCGTCCAGGCGAAAGGGTCCCACATGGAGAGGCACGGGTGGTCAAGCGCCTCGTCAAAGAGGGAGTGGCCGCGTTCAACCCACGCCCCTTATACGACGTGGCGCTTTTGCCGGGCCTTAAGCGAGATGATCCGCCTTATCGTGTGCCAGAGTCGCGCGCGCCCATGACGTGGTCGGATTAACATTCTGAATTGGAGCGGCCGCGCTCGGATTGTGCATCACTTCGATTGCGCTGTTCTTAAGCTGCCGTGCCCGACGCCGCCTGCCGATCGCGACCGCGACGGCGGCGGCGGGATCTTTTCCACCGTTACATTGCGCGCCGACGGCGAAGCGAAAGCCACGCGCGTTTTAAATCACACGAGGACAATCAATGGACTACGATTACAGCGAAGAGCAGGCACAATTGTTTTCTTGGGAGATTGATAAAGCAATCATCGCAATTGAATGTACCGTGGAGCCGTGGGAAGTCACCACAGCACTTATCAATTGTGCAGCGCGCCGCCATTGTGCGCGCTCGCCAGACGCGGCCCGTGCGAAAGGTGGCAGTCGAGTATTGGCGGCATATCTCATCGCAACCGTTTTCGAGCTAGCGAAACAATGGAAGTTCGAGCCTCGTCCTGCGACCGCGGTGTCAGATAAATCGCCGGACACGCCGGGCCGTCGGCTGCCGTCCTGATCATCAGTCTCGTAGCGTTGTTTCAAAATCGTACAATTCCATTTTTATTTTTTATCGATTAGCACCGCGCCGCTCGAATAACGTTGGCGGCATCGAACCTTGAGGTAGATTGTAATGTTGAGTGTAGACGAGGAAATCGTATCGTTAATCGAGGGGGCTGAGTCCGCGTTGCCCCACACCCCTGAAATAACTGATATCCAAACGCGCTTCCGATTACGTCGGTTCGGCAATATTCGGCTTTCAACGGCGCCTGATTATCTCGTTAAAGGCATTATTCCGGCGAGGGCGTTGGTGGTGACGTATGGGCCACCCAAATGCGGCAAAAGCTTTTGGACTTTTGATCTTGTCATGCACGTCGCGCTTGGCCGCCCGTATCGCGGGCATAAGGTACGCCAGGGGCCTGTCGTTTACCTTGCTCTTGAAGGAGGGGGCGGCTTCTGCGCACGGATCGAGGCGTGGCGACAGCGCTTTCTCCCCGAGGAGCATGACGATGTCGCGTTTAATCTGATTGACGTCTCTGTTGATCTGATAGCCGACCACCCTAGGCTGATCCTCGATATCAATGCGCAAACCATTACGCCGCCCGCGGTCGTTGTTGTTGATACTTTGAATCGCGCATTGTTGGGTGACGAGAATAAAAGCAGCGATATGGCTAGCTTTATCAGGGCCGCCGACGCTATCCGAGAAGCGTTCAGTTGTACGGTTATCATCGTGCACCATACCGGCTTGGCCGGCGGCCGACCCCGTGGACATAGCGCATTGCCCGGAGCGGACGACGCGTTGATCAGCGTCGAACGGAACGATGCCGGCGTTATCACGGTCACCGTCGAGCACATGAAAGACGCCGAGGCCGGAGCGGTTATCTCAAGCCGACTCGATCGATGCGAGCTTGGCATTGATGATGAAGGCGACCCGATTACGTCATGCGTCATTGTTCCGACCGAAGGCAACGGCGTTGGTCCAAAGCGCCCACGCCTATCGCCAATTGCTATTGCGGGACTTCGCGCCTTGAACGAGTGTTTAGCCAGCACCGGCAGATCACCGCCGGATTCCCAGCATTTTCCGGCCGGCGTTGCGTGCGTTACGCTTACTGAATGGCGCGAGTATCTAATTAAGCTCGGACTAATTAATCGCGAAGGCGGCTTCCGCGAACAATTTCGGCGATTACGCGTGACGCTTAAAAACGCCGGCGCGATAGGTATTTGGGACGACAACGTATGGGTCGTCACGTAGCGTCACACCGCGTCACCGTGACGGTGGAATAAGGGACCCCGGGGCGTCACATGCGTCACAACCCTGTAAGGGTGTGACGCATGTGACGGACCCCTCAGAACAAAGCGCGGGTCCTTCCTGGCAGAAAACTGCATACGGGCGCGCTGCTCCCGAAAAATCGCCAGCAACTCAGTGCAAAATCTGACCGATGAGTGCGATGAGACGGCGCGCGGCCGCTAATTCGCTCCCGGGCCACTGCGCGCGGCTTTTCTCCAAATCAAATCGAGTGTTCCGAATGAGCAAGCTAAAATTGCCCTCAACGCGGTTCGCCATTGTCTCTGGAGGCCGTGGAGAACCGGCGGCTGGATCGCCCTCGGGGGCGTCTAGAGTCCGGGGGACTGCCGCCGAAGCCGCTGCAGGAAGGCATTTGGCGCCAGAAATCAAGCGTCTTATCGAGGCGCTTGCGATTGATATTGTTGAGAGGGAAAATCGCCAGAGAGTCGTGGAAGCCGTTTCCCAAAAGCAAACCTCCAACGCAGGTCGATGAAATGAAACGTTGCGCGCTCTATTTGCGGTATTCATCCGATCGGCAAAATGAACGATCGCCGGAGGATCAAGAGGCGGTCTGCCGGCCGTACATGGAAGGACTCGGCTTCAATGTGGTTGCAGTCTTTGTCGACCGTGCGAAGTCCGGAGCTTCGGTGCTGGAGCGTACTGATTTTCAACGAATGCTGGCCGCCGCGAAGGCTGGAAAATTCGAAGCTGTCTGTGCTGAAACAACCAGCCGGTATGGGCGCGATGAAGAAGATCGTGCCGCGGCGCGCAAGCGATTAACATTTGCGGCCGTAACGATCATGACACCGGCCGATGGCGTGGTTAGCCGCGTGGTCGACGGCATCAAAGCCGTCATGGACGCCCACCAGTTAGAAGACCTAAAGCGAATGGTTTGGCGCGGCATGTCGGCGGTGATCCGGGATGGACGCCATGCCGGGGGTGCGATCTACGGTTATCGAAGCGTAGCGAGGTTACCAGATGAGCCACGAGGAGATTTAGAGGTTGTGGCGGATCAGGCCGGCATCGTGCGGCGAATTTTTCGTGAATACACTAACGGTGAGACGCCACGAGCGATCGCGGGAAGGCTTAATGTCGAGCAGGTGCCCCCGCCACGAGGCACTTATTGGCGCGCGTCGACTATCAACGGCCATACCAAGCGAAAGACTGGAATCCTACAGAACGAGATTTATTGCGGTCGAATGATCTGGAACCGTTGCTATCGCGTCCGTGATCCGGACTCGGGTCAACGCGTTTGGCGATATCGATCGGAGAGCGACTGGCAACGCGCTGAGGCCAATCATCTCCGCATCATTGATGACGCTACCTTTGCGGAAGCACAGCGCCTTCGGGCAAAACGCGCGCGTGTTGTCGGCGGTTTTCGTGCGCGGCCGAAACGCATTCTTTCGGGGCTTCTCCGTTGCGGCTGTTGTGGCGCCGGTATGTCAAAGAAGGACATTGACCACGGCCGGCCGCGTATTGTCTGCACGCGCATGATGGAAGCGCGCACCTGTGAAAACCGGCGGCGCTATTACCTTGATGAAATCGAGACCATAGTCGTCAACGGCATTCGCGACGAACTCGGTAGTCCAGAGGCAATCACTTACTTTGTGCGTTGCTACAACGAAGAGCGCCGACGAAGGGGGGCTGGGCGCCGCGAGCAACGCGAAGAGATGGAGGCGCAAATTCGCGCTCTCGATCGCCAGATCAATCGTGCCGTTCGTGCAATGATCGATGGACGCATCACGGAAGCCGAGGCGGAGGTGCACTTACCCGAGCTTCGTAGGCGCAGTGCTCTGCTTGCCGCCGAGTTCGCCGAACTCGATTCGCCGCCCGCGGTCGTGGCGTTAGTGCCGGCGGCAGTCGACACGTATTTGCGCGATCTCAGCCGGCTTAACGAGGTCATGAATGCTAACTTGGCCGCCGGCGATAGTGAGGCGGCCAGGACCCTACGTTCTATGGTTGAAACCGTAACAATCATGCAGTCGCCTGCCGGCACCCCGCCGGGAATAGTTGTGAAGGGCGACCTAGCCTTCCTTGCCAATACGCAGACATTTCGTTCCGTGGCTGAGACGGAGAAAGTCGCGCGCCCATCGCACATTGCGTCGGGCGCGATTGTGAAGGCTACTCCCGGCTTCTTCGCCAATTGGGGTGGGAGGACTGCCCCTCACGTCGGGGGGTCTGTTGGTGCCGGGTGAGAGGATTGAACTCCCGACCAACGGTTTACAAAACCGCTGCTCTACCGCTGAGCTAACCCGGCATTACGCGGCTTTTTAAGGGGTTACGCTGGAAATTGCCACCAGATTGCCACCGCCGATGTTGGCGAGGCGTTCCTCTTCGGTTCGCACCTTGGCGAAAGCCAGTTCCATAATATCGGCGGCTCTGGCGTCGGTGTTCGCGAAGAGGTGCCCATATATCCGAAGCGTTATCGCGGCGGAAGCGTGCCCCAGGCGTCGGCTGATCGTCAGGATGTCTAGGCCTGCGGCGATGAGCTGCGAGACGTGGGTGTGCCGTAGGGCGTGTAGGGTGCAATCGATTTTGAGAACGTCCATCGCTAGACTGAATTTCTGAGTAAGCCAATGCGGCGCCCTAGTGGAACCGTCCCATAGCGCAAACACCAACGACTCTTCGGGCGCTTTCCCAAGTCCCAACGTGAGGCGGCGTTCGTGCTGGCGTGTCCGATGAGCCTTCAATTCGGACAAAAGCCAGGGCGAGATTGAGATATTGCGTCGGCTATTCTTTGTCTTGGGGGATTTAAAGCGCAAACCGCCCTTTTTCGTTTGCTCTACGGAGCGTTCTATTCGAACGCGGCCGTTATCCCAATCTATGTCCCGCCAACGTACCGCCAGAACTTCACCTCGGCGGCATCCAGTGCCAAGCAAAAAGGAAACGATCGGCCGCAGCGTGCGACCGTTCAAGCGCTCCAAGACAGTTCCGATTTGGCTTTCGGTCAAAATCGTCAGTTCAGTGTCGGGAACCTTCGGTGGGTTTACGACCGATGCGACGTTCTGCAGAACGACGCCCCAGGTTGCGGCGTGCCCAAGTGAGCGGTGCAGAAGGCGGTGCACATGACCGACTGTTCGCGGCGCGAGCGCCCGGCCAGCCTTTCCGCCTTCACGTAACAGCTTTGCGTACAATTCGTTGAGATGCACGGGCCGTAGTTTTTGGATGCGAACTTCGCCTATATGGCGTTTGATGTAGAGTTCTATCAGTTCGCGGTAGCGCTCGATCGTTTTGCCTTCGACGTTGCTTGACGCCCAATCTCGATCCCATCGCTCCAAAAACTCAGCGACCGTCGTTTTCTTTACGTCAACGTCGGTGCCATTAGCTTTCGAGGAAATTAGTCGCGCAAGCTCTATCTCGGCCCCGCGTTTTGAACCTTTAAAGCTCACATAACGGATGCGTCGACGCCCTGTGACCGGGTCGGGATCGGCATCATATTTCAACTCAAAGGATTGCTTTCCACGTCGGCGAACGTGTCCGGTCATTTTGCTTTCTCACTCTCCGCCAAGAGAACGAGGACGCGTTTCGTCAGTTCATGAATCGTGTCGTGGACGATATCAACGCTGACAAGAAGTCCCGACTCGTCGTGCCTATTAGCGAGAAATACGGTTTGATCGTCCTTATCGAAGAATATTTGCGCAGTACCGCTTGGGCCGCTCACACGAATTCGCTTCACTCGGCTGCTTATTTGAAGGCTAGATAAAATTGCCTCGATTGCATCTTGGAAATTCTTTGCGCCGGTTAGCTTGCACACTTGGCCGGCAGGGCCGGGAAGTGCTTTCAACATCGATCGAGTACGCAGACCTGAGTCCGTCAGACTCGAACTGGCAAGCATACCCACCACCAGCGTCGCGATAGTATCCAGGTTCGCGCTAACTCCAATTTTTCGCCGAGTGCCGGGAGTAAATTTCAGCAATCTCTCGCGGACCAGAGCGCGCTGGCGCTCATAAAGTGCGTCGGGCGACACGTTTAAGATGTCGGCCAAGTCGCCGAGTACGCTTTTGAGAGAACGATCCATACCGACAACATTAAACAGGCGGCACCACGATTGCAATACGTACGACGTACATACCACATATTGACAGCACTAGATCATATGTGATATGTACAACACACACACGATGGATTGGTCCGTGATGATGACCCCCGAAATACTTGAGCTTTTGCGAAAGCCTGCGGTAACGCCAGCCGAAGCCGGGCGAATTTTGGAAATGAAGCGACAGGCAACTTACGAGGCAATCCAACGCGGGGATATCCAATCCTTTCGTATCGGCAAGCTTATTAAGGTGCCTACCGTGCATCTCCGCAAAAAACTCGGCTTGGCAGATGACTCCGTTGCCGCATGACGACCTATGAAATCAAAGGACTCTCTCAATGAGCGTCACTCTCTCCGATCGCGATACTGCCGGCGCCGCATATGCGACAGCACTTGCCACATGGAAAACGGCTTATATCGATTTGGCCGCGAAGGAACGGATTTTAGAAAATAGCAGCCTGCCGCCCTTCGGCGCGAAGTTTAACGACTTGCCGGGAAGAATCGATTTGCTGACTTTGCAGCACCCGCAATATGCGCTGCCTGATTACGTGCGCCTTGAAGATGCCATTCAAGCGCGCATGGCAGTCCTTCGGGCTTCGTAAATGTCCGACGACATTGCCACGCTAGGATTAGCTGTTGATTCGTCGGGCGTCGTCACCGCGTCAACTAATCTTGATAATTTAACAGCGTCGGCCGGTCGTACTACCGAACAAATATCCGACTTTTCTAAGAGTCTCGATCAGGCCGTTGGCGATCTGCAAGTTCTCGCAGCCGCGCAAAAGAACGGCACGACCCTAAACGATAGCGCGACCGAATCGCTGCGCGGTCAACGCCAAGTTCTTTCCGGCATCACGACCGACATTGCGTTGTTTGGCGGGGGCATGGGCCAAGCTGCGCAAACGGCTGCGCTGCTATACGTCGAAAACGCGCACCTTGTCGAAGGCTGGCAAGGACTCAAAACCGCGATCGGCGAAATAATTTCACCAACAACGCTTGTCGTCGCCGGCATGGCTGCCGTGGGCGTTGCGGCCTATGACGTGACCGCCGCAATCATCGCGCAAGAAAAGGCTTACGACGATCTTTCGTCGCGCTCCAATACCGCGATCAGTGCGCTACACGGCATCGGTTCGGCGGCCGGATTCCAGGGGATCGATAGTAAAGACTTCCTGTCAAATATGACGGGGTTCGAACAAGCCACGGAACGCGCTAACATCAACGTCGGCTCGCTCGCCACACTGTTGCACGCGAACGGTCTAGAAGCCGGTACGCTGCAACAGAACCTTTTGCACGTTGCCGATCTTGTAGCGAATTCGTCGACCGAAGCCGAAAAATATTCGATCATTCAGCAAGCCGGTTTGCCCGCGACGCGACAATGGGTCGATTTCCTCTCGCAAGGTTCGGCCAATATCCAGCGTGCATCTGCGAGCGCGGCGCAGTTTAGTGACGATGCCGACCGCACGCTTGTCAATAAGGCTCGCGATTTCGAGGATGGCTGGTCAAAGGCTTGGCGCAACTTCGAAGATAGCGCTCAAACAGCGATCATCAATACCGCTGCGAAACTCGACGACTTGCAGAAGTCGGGAAATCTTAGCCGGATCGCGCGTGCCATTCCGGTTATCGGTCCTGCGATCGGGTTGGGCATCGACGCATATCACGCCGCGTATGGGTCACAGACTTATCAGGACCAGCGCGCGGCCGGTAATTCACAGCGCTTCGCAGCGGGAACGACGGCATCCGATTGGCTTGGTAATCAGAACGGCGGCGGGAACGCCAATTCGAGAAAGCCTACCGTCGACCCGGAAGCGGAACGGAGCACTATCGAACTAGACCAAGCCCACATTTCGGCGCTCGGCCAGCTTGCCAGTGTTGAGGACGAAGTTAAATCACGCGAAGATTCAATCGCACTTTCGCGGCTTGGTCATGTCGCGATCACGCGCAGCGAAGAATCCGCGATCCTCTCCTATACAGCCGCGCAAGCGCTCGGAACCGCACAAATCCGCGTCCAGACCGATGCGCAGAATATCGAAGCGCAATCGATCGGAATGGGCGTCGGCGCGACGGCCGCATTCCGTGCGGAGCAAGAGCGGCTAGCCGAATTTCGCCAACGTGGCATTACACTAACGGCCGCACAAGCCTCCGCGCTCCATGACGAAGCCGCAGCGCTTGGACAGGCGACACAGGCCGCAGCGCAACGCCGGTTGCAGGACGACACGGACTTTAACACGTTGCAGCTTGGCCGCTCGGATGGCGACGCGGACGCGGCAAGCGCGCTGCGCAGCCTTTACGGTGATGACTACAAGTCACACCTAAACGACGCCGTTGCGGGTCAAATCCGGCTCAACGATACGCTTCGCGATACGAAGTCCGCAGCCACGGGCGCGCTTACGTCGTTCCTGCAGGATTTGCGCGACGGTAAGACCGGCGCCGTTGCGTTTCAAGACGCGCTTACGAACCTGGAAAACAAAGCGTTCGACATTATCGCCAATCAGGAAGTTTCGAACATTATCGGCGCAGGCACGAAGTATCTCACGAACACTTTTACGCCGGATGGCAACACCGGCACGATCGGCGGCACGACCGGCAATCTAGAAGCTATACACCACGGCGGCTACGGACCCGGCGACGGCTTTTCAAGCTGGCGCGTTGTATCGCCTGACGCATTCGTTGGTGCGCCGCGCCACCACGACGGTATCGGACCCGGTGAACACGCGGCCGTCATCCGTGACGATGAAAGCGTGTTGACGCCCGGTCAAATGTCCGCGCTCGCGCCAGTAGGTCGCGGCGGTGGCAGCAATACGCAAGTGAACATCACGAATTACACGGGCGAGCAAATCCAGCAATCGAAGCGCTCGGATAACGGAACCGATATCGTTGACATTATGGTTGGCCAAGTTGGCAATCGCATTGCCAAGGGCGATCCGAAAATCACGTCCGCCTTGCAAGCCCGGCCTAACGGTCATCAACCGGTCGCGAGGCGGTAAGTATGACCGCTCACGTAAAACCGCCCGGAACGATCGCAGTCCGTTGGCGCGACAACATGTTCGATACGAAGGTTCATAGCGCCTATCGCGACGAAGGCGATTCGCTTTTAGACATCGTCGAATCGATTTCCAATCTGCCGCTCGGGTTCGAAACGAACGGTTGTATTCGCATCAACGGCCACGAAATTAAACGCGAATACTGGCATTGCGTGCGTCCGCGCGTTGGCGGGAACGTCGTTACGTTTCACGTTACACCCGGCGATAACAAAACCCTTCAAACGGTCGCGCAAATCGCAATCCTCGTTGCATCCGTTGCGATCAGTGCCGGCGCGCTAGGTCCAGTTTTAGGGCCGGCGTTCGCAGGCGGAACGTTTGCCTCGATTTCCGCGAGTCTCGTGGTGCCAGTTGGCGGATCGCTTGCGATCGGTGGCCTATGACCTGCGTGGGAATTTTCTTGCAGTCCCGCGCCGCGCATCTTTTCAGCGACGGTGAGGCTGCCTATGCGTCAGGCGATACCTTTAATTGGCCAATCGCGAAGATCAGTCCCGTGCCGCACCTAAATTTGATCGTATGCGCACGCGGGTCTGCCCTTGGTTCTGCACTCGCGCCCCAGGCGATAGCAGCGAACGGCCGATCATTTGACGAGGCTAGGGAAAAGGCGCCGGAAACGCTTCGTAGATTGTTGCATGAGTTGTCCGCATCACCGGTAGGCGCGTTCGAAATGTACGTTGCCGGCTGGGCATCTAACGGTCCGGCCGCATGGATGATTCAGAATACCGAAAGCCACGGGCTTCCGGCTTTCTCAGCGGTCGATATTGACGGATCGGCGTTCGTGCCGGGCGAGCCCGATTTGATTGGGCAAATCGTTGCGGGCTTGCCGCCGCATTACAAAAATTTGGACGACCTGGATATTGAGCATGAGGCCAGTCGCATCGCGGAAGTGTGGCGTAATTCGCCGGGAGACCTTCGCCCCGGAAAATTCATAACGCTTGCCACAGTCAGCGAGACGAAAATTACGCAGCGCATCATCAAACGGTGGGACCAATGAAGATTGGACACTGAAATTTAAGCCGACTGTGTTCTGATAGGCCGGTTAGCGTAGCTGGCGAAATTACCCGGTGCGATGCCGGCTCTAATCTCCAAGAGGGAGAAAATAAATGACGCTTGAATTTGAAATTGATTCTCTTGATTCGTTGCCCGAGCCGTTGCGCGAGCATTACGCGCCACACGATGGCGGAAAATTTCGACTTGCCGTCGAAAATCTGCCCGAGCCTATGGGACTAAAATCAGCGCTCGACAAAGAGCGCGACAATAACAAGGCGTTCAAGCGCTTTGGCAAGACACCGGCCGCGATTCAAGCGTTGCTAGATCGCGAAGCCGACGTAGCTGCGAAATCGGCAAATCTCGAAACGTTGACGCGACAAGCCGCCGCAAGTGCCGAGCAAGAGACAGCCAAGATTCATGCCGAATTGAACATTGCGCGAGCCAATGAGCGCGCTGCGATTGTCGGCGCGACGATCGCAGCGGCATTGGGCAACGCCAAGGCGACGGCGGAAGGTCATGACCTTCTATCGGACCGATTGTCCGCGCGCGTTCAACTCGAAACGAAAGAGGGAAAGCGCGTCGCGACGATCTTAGGTCGCGATGGCAAGACACCGATGCTTGTATCCGGAAAGCCCGCTTCGTTCGCCGATCTTGTTCGCGATGCCAAGGCGCAATTCCCAAGTTTGTTCGAAGGGACCGGTGCGGGCGGCGGCGGCACTCCGCCACGGCAAGGAGCGGCACCCAAAAACGTCATTACGCGCACTGAATTCGATGCGATGCCTGCATATGAACGGGCAGCGAAACTTCGATCCGGCGTGCGCTTGGTCGATTAAATAACTAAAGGAACAAAGCAATGTCTGTTTCCGAAACCCTGAAAGCGCGTTGGACTGAAAATCTGGAAAGCCACGGTTTGGCGGTTGCACTGAAAAAACATTTCAGTGCCGTCCTTGATGCTCAAGAGCGCGTTGGCGCAACTGTAGCGGCGCTCGCAAAGAACAACGACCTTTCCGAAACTGGCAAAGCTAAAGAGCGCGCTAGCGTGGCCACCTTGGAAGCTCGGCACGTCGCGAAGGCACGTCGCGCCGTTGACATGGCCAAGGTCAACATTCGCGATCAGCGCCGAGCGTTGCTGCCAGCGGTCAAAGATAGAGCCGACTTGGCAAGTACAATGCTACGCCAGGAAATTAGGAGCGGCCTGCGAACAATGAAGCCGGGAGAAATCCTCGCTGTTGCCGCCGATCCCAACACTGAAACGGTCGTCCTTGAAGCGATGCTAGAGGCGCCGAATTATTTGGTCGGCATCGATCAGAACACGCGCGATAATCTCCTTAAGATAATCACCGACCGCGCGGGCGACGCTGTATTAGGCGGTATCAACGAACAGGAGGAAGCTATCGAGTTGCTCGCGGCTGCCTGTGATACCGCGTCGGCAACTTTGGTCGACGCTGCGGGCATCAACGCTTACGGCTTCGAAAAGTGGATTGGCGAAGTCGCTCCGATCGACGTGACGGAGCGTGAAGCCGAAACAGTCAAGTTTAAGGCCGAGATCGTGCAAACGGATGCAGCGGGGTTGCCGCTCGCCGAACGCATGAGTCTTGTCGATCAGCTTTTGAAAACGAACACGGCCGAATTGAGCGCAGCGTGATCACCAAAATGCCGCCGCCGCCCGGCAATCCGGTGCAGCCACTTCCCAGTGGTGACGTTTCGGCGGCGCTGGCGACGGCTTGGCGTGAACATGCGCCGGATATCATCGCGACGGCGCTCTTACTTGCAAGGCGCGGCGACGTTCCAGCGCTGCGCTTAATTTTGGAACGGGTCGCACCGGCAAAGGGACGGTTGCTCACGTTAGACCTGCCGAAAGTCCAATCCGTAGCGGACGTGCCGATATTGCAAAAACGACTAGTCGAACTCGTAGCTTCGGGGTCGATGACCATTGAGGAAGCTGCCGGAATGAGCGGCATTTTGCAAAATTATATCTCTTCTGTCGAAGTCGTTGAGCACGAAACCCGACTTGCCGCGATAGAACAATCTTTGGAGGAAAATCGTGGCGCGAGGAATTAAAACTCGGCTGCAGAAGGCCGAAGCGCAAGCGCCTCAGCCCACCGTCGAATTCTGGGTCCATCGCCCGATCATAAAGGCGGATGGTACGCCGTTTCTTAACCCGGACGGCTCGCCGATGATTTTAAAGCGCAAGTCTGACTTTGGAATGTCCAAAAAGGTCGCGGAACGTCGCGCGAAAGATCGTGCTCGCGCGGCTGAGAAGGGAAGCGGAGAATGAGCACGGATGCACTGCTAGACTCCGCTTCCCGACTCGACGAGGTCATGAAGTCGGATGCAAAATTCTTCCGGCGCCGGCCTAGACGGCAATTGCGGTTGCGGCGCGCTTATTTCGTCGAAGCGGAAGCGCTACCGCAATTGCCGGATGGGCAGCGTTGGTTTGCCGTCGTGGCGCAATTAAAGCCCGGAATTCGTGCGCGGCGATTTATATGCGCGAGTGCGTCGCTTGATACAGATTTAAGCGACAGCCAAATCGAAATGTTGACGGTAGGCTTATGACATAAAAAATGCGCCGGCTCTTGGCGGAGACCGGCGCAAAACTAGGTGATTTGGGGTACTGACCTGACAGGCAGAAACATATCCCAAAACGCCTCGCAAATCAAGAATTTTGAAGTGAGGGGATTTATGGGTAACTTTTTGCTCGCTGATATCGCGCGCCATGTCGGAGTGATTCATCGACTGGCTGAAGGCCAAACCGGTAAGTTGGTGTTGGCGGCATTCAATGAGAATGCGCCGCCCGCCGTGTTCCATTTTCCAATTGGTAATACCGTTGCGACGATTGAAGCCGTCGCTAATCTTGCACGGCAATTCGAGAACGTGCCGGGTACCAATTTATTTATGCCGCTTGCGGTTTTTCGTCCGGACTTGCCGGAAGGCGCGAAAGGCAGCGAAGCGGATATCCTTGCGGTGCTCGGCGCGGTGGTGGATTCCGACGCGGACAAGGGCAACGCCGCTCGACCGCCCGTTGAGGCGGATTACACCCTGTGCACGTCGCCCGGAAATTTTCAGTATTTCTTGTTCTTCGATAAGCCGCTTGCGCGGGACGAAGCCAAGCCACTATCGCGCGCGCTTAAACGTTCGACCGGCGCCGACTGCGCAGACGACCTGTCCCACGTTTGGAGGGTGCCGGGTGCGCTCAATCATCCGGGCGCCGCAAAGCTTAAGCGCGGCCGATCGCCAGAGCCGTTTCAAGTTTCGGTCGTTCGTCAATGGGACGGCACGAGCCGCACGAGCGTCGAACGGCTACGCTCGGTACTAGCGCCACACTTTGAGGCGGAACACGTACCCGAAACTACAGCCGTCTCGATCGGCGAGCGCGACGCTGGCGATGTTGCCGGAATGGTTCATTGGCTCACAGATGCCGGCGCGTTTGAAGCTTACGAAGATTGGGTTTCCATAGGCATGGCGCTTAAGCTCGAAATGGGTGCCGACGCCGGACTAGATATTTGGCGTCTGACGTTTAACGGCACTGTCACGCCCGAAGTCGAAGCGACAAAGTGGCGTTCGTTTTCTACCGACACCAAATCGAATTCCGTCACGCTCAATACCTGGATGCGGCGCGCCCACGAATTAGGCTGGAAAGGCCAGATTCGAAGATCAATTTCCGCTATGTTTGAGGGTGTAAATTTATCGCCTGCGACGCCATTATCATCGTCCATGCCGATGCTGCAGGGGCAGAAAATTCTAAGCGACATTGCCGCGCCGACGCTTGGTGACTTCCTACGCAATACAGCCGACGTGCCGGCGCCGCGCTCTGAATATCCCACGCTGCCCGAAGTGATGGCATGGCACGTACTGTATGAACCACTACGCGCCTCAATCACACGCATCATTGCAATGACGGAAAACGGACCGAAACTCTTCAAGCTCTTCGCGACGGCGGTAATTGACCCGTTAGCCGTTCTGCAGATCGTGCACGCTGATACGTTCGAAGCGGTCCGGCGCCGCATGGCATCATTCGGGTGCGAATTGCAGGATCGAAAAGTAAAACACGCTGCGACGGCGCTTGCCGATCGTGTCGGACGCAATCTTAAGACTGACGACTGGTCGCGCGATGTAAAGGGCCAAATCGAAAGCGACAATTCTGATAACGTCCTTGTGTTTTTGGGCGTCATAGGGGCCGAAGTCCGCTGGAACGCGTGGAAGGAGCGCGCCGAAATTCGGGGCGGTAACGATCCCGAACTAAGGTGGCTGGATTGGACTTATCTGGACGACGCAGTGATCGCAAAACTTCGAACTCGCGCGACCCGCAGCGGCACGCGATTTAAGCCAGCACGCGAGTTCCTATGGGAAGTGTTGCTCGATACCGCTCTTAAGAACTCGACCGATCCGGTAATCGATAAGATCGCGGAGCTAGAAGCCGCTTGGGATGGCCGGTCGCGGTTGGACAGTTGGCTATCCCAAGTCGTCGGTGTTGCGGACGATGCTTACCATCGTGCGGTTGGCCGGAACATAATAGGCGGGATTGTGCGGCGGGCGCGCCATCCGGGATGCAAGCACGATACGATGGCTGTGCTGTTCGGTGCCCAAGGTACTGGGAAGTCCACGCTCGCCTCGTTACTCGCGCTCGACAGCGCTTGGTTCTCTGAATCCATTCAGCTTGGAGAGGCGGCTAAAGAGTTGGTGTTGTCGTTGGCCGGAAAGTTAGTCGTCGAAATCAGCGAAATGTCCGCGCGGAATTCCGCCAACGCAAGCGGCATAAAAGCAATGGTGAGCCGTCAAACCGATGAAGGGCGGACGGCGTACGCGCGCGCGGTGAGCACGCGAGGCAGGCGAAACATATTCCTGGGCACGACTAATGACAGTGAGCCGCTGTCCGATCCAAGCGGCAATAGACGCTTCATGCCGGTGCGTTGCGACCAAGAAATAAATCTCGATTGGCTACGTGAGAACATTTGCCATCTCGTAGGCGAGACGGCGGCCTTAGAAACGCAGGGCAACGATTTTAGCATTCCGCGCGAGGTATGGGCGCTTGCGGCCGAACACGCTGAGGCGGCGCGATCGGAGTCGGATACCGAAACACTTTTAGCCAATTGGTTCGGTGATGGCGCTGTTGTCGGCTCGGCTTATATCGTTGGGGCCGATTTAGTCGAACTTTGCAGGATGGCGGGTCTGCGCGGCGGCAACGCGTACCGGAGCGCGATCATGCAGCGATTGGGATTCCGTCGCGACAGAGCGCACGTCGCAGGCAAGCAAACGTGGATATGGCTGCGCGGCCCAGATAGCGTTGCGATCGAGCACGCGGCGCGCTTTACTACCGCAACGGACGTTCATGGAAGGCCGCGTGTCGTCGTGCACGTTGCTTCGGCTTCCATTGCGCCAAGTTCGATGATGCCGCCAGTTCCCGTGCGCTAGATCGACAAGATCGAAGATCGACGGGTTTCTAACACTTACTCGCGCATCCTGCTTGTGTTGACAGTCAACATATAAGTTCACTGTTCTAAATCATTCTGAGAAAGACTTTTGAATCGTTAGTCTTGTTGATCTTGATCTAAAAAGCGAAAATAACGCCGTTAAATCAGCGCACTGGCAAATAGATCAAACAAAGATCGACGCTAATCACTGCCGATAATGATTGTTCTCAACATCAAATAAGAGTAGAAAAATAGGCGAGCCCGCCAAGCGTTGGAGCGCGTGACGGGCTCTTGACGGCCCACCGTGTAACCACCGGAAGGACGCCCATGGCAAGCTTAATGCTAACCCCCATTTCATCGCAATCACTCGAAGCTTACAGCGATGCGCTCGATCTTGCCGCAGACTTCGCCAAGGCATCTAAATCGTCGGCCACGCAACGCGCTTACCGATCGGACGCGGCGATCTTCGCGACGTGGTGCCGTGTTCGGACATTAATAGCGCTACCTGCCACGCCAGACACGATAGCGGCGTTCTTGGCCGACCAGGCTGCATCCGGTGCGCAACCATCGACGCTTAATCGTCGGCTAGCGGCAATCCGCTATGCGCACCGCGCAGCCGGACACGATACGCCGACCGGCGATGAACGGGTGCGTGCGGTCCTTGCCGGTATACGCCGCACGGTCGGCGCCGCGCCCAAGCGTAAGAAGGCCGCGACTTCGGACGTGGTGCTAGCTATGGCCGCGCCGTCGCCGAATGCGTCGCTCCGCGACCTCCGTGATCGGGCAATCCTTTTGCTCGGCTTTGCCGGCGCGTTCCGCCGTAGTGAACTGGTCGCGCTCGACACGGCGGACCTTGCCGAAACGCCCCAAGGCTTACTTGTGACGATCCGCCGATCAAAGACCGACCAGGACGGGCAGGGGCGCACGGTCGCTATCCCGCGCGGCGATACCGCGTGCCCGGTAGCAGCGCTTGCAGCGTGGCGTGCCGCCGCTGGCATCACCGCTGGCCCGCTATTCCGTCGCGTCTGGAACCGCTACAGGCAACGCGTAGGCGCGGATCAACTTACGCCCCGAATGGTCGCGACAATCGTTCAGAGCGCCGCCACACGCCTCGGATTGGACGCAGCTAAGTTTGGCGCCCACTCGCTACGCGCCGGCTTCATTACGTCCGCTGCAAAGCGTGGCGCGAATCTCTTTAAGATTTGCGACACGTCCGGTCACAAGAGCCTTGAAATGCTCCGTACCTATGTCCGCGACGCGGAATTATTCGACAACCATGCCGGCGCGGGCTTGCTGTAGCTGAGAAGCGCGGTTATCGGCCATGGCCTCTCAGCAACGACAGCACGGGGCGGGAAATGGTATGCTGCGACCGTTAGCAACGTTCTGGCGCGGGCTTAGCAATCATCATGCGTAACTCGGCAGTTTTCGCGGCCGCAATTGGGCTGCTGACATTCGTATTGGGTTTTGCTTACGGCAATATCCTCGGGGTGCAAGAAGGCTTCAAAGTCCACGAGTGGCAGCCGTTCGGCGGTATGTTGATCGCAATTATTGCAGCGGGTGTGGCGTACATCAACGTTTGGACAACGCAGCGCATCAGCGTGATGACCAGGGAAGAAGAACGGATAGATAAAATATTACCGGGTCTGCGCCAAACGCACGACCTACTTAATCTCTTGCTGGAACAAACGGATTTGTCCGACAGACTTCGATACCACGCGCGCCAAGTGATACAGGACATCATCCGCCCGCAGGACGGTGAAACTTATGAAAGGCTCGTAGAGCGAATGGTACCGCTTGCCGACCCGGAATTGCGCCGTGAGGTAACAGCGGCAGTTTTCCAGCTATCGACACAGGCGGAGATGCTAAAGGTGATGCACGAAGAAATACAACGAACACAACAAACTTTGAGGGAAATCGATCAGTATGCGGAAAATTCGCGTGATGCAGTTCGATCAATAGCAGAGAAAGTTCTTATTAGTAATACGAAAGAGGTCACTACCTTTCTCGCCATCCGCGCTTCATTGAGACGTTTGGATGACGCCATAAAACAAAGGATCGCCGAAGGGACAGAACGGCGCGAGGTCATCCGAAAAGTGGTCGAAAGATATTTCAAGCAATAGTCGACCCACCGTCGATTCTAACTACTCCTCATTTTCTCTTTCGTAATTAGCTCCGGCAATCGAGCAATCCCCCTTCCGATCCGCCGTGCTTCTTCGCGAGTCAAAAGATTTGTTGCGGATCGTCGTTGCTCGCTATCTTCAAAATACAAATAAGCAAGCGTCCGACCGTTGCTATCAACAACGATTACGCTTGCGTCCGTTTCACGGATTGCCCATGGCGCGGGGAAACGGCGGCGTCGATCGAAAGGGTTCATATTCATTAGAACAAAATGAGAACATGGGATTGTGCGGACAGTCAACGCATATGTTGATTGTCAACGTAACATATTGATATAACTTGACTATTTTTGATATTGATGAAATATGAAGTTGCGGCCGAATCTCACATGGTCGTTAGTCAAATTGGGGGGACGGTTGCGATGAATGAATTTACATCGGCTCGGCTAAAGAAGATGGTTGCGGAAATGGACCGGCAGGACGCGCAGCGCGCCGCGTTTAAGCAGGCGATTTGCGATATCGCGAGCCAACACTATGGACTGGAAGTAGGTCTTTCATTGGGGGACGACGATGCCGACTGACGATCACATTCAGATCGCGCACTTAGAGGAAAAACGATTCAATCATACCGCACCGGCGCTTGGCCTTATTGGTATTTTGATCGGTCTGTTTTCAATGGTGGTGCTGATCGCATTCGAAACGAGCGCTATTCGTCTCGCGGCTGATGGCGCGATTTGGACCGGCTGGAATGTCCTTTGCGGAATCGCGATGCTCAACCACGGCCCGGTGTACCATTACGTTTACCGGATGAAATCCCCGCCAAGCGGCTAATGCCCCGGCCGGGCAGCGGGCGCGACCAGTTGGGACGGGGTGCCACCGGATTTGCCACCGGACCAGCCGATACTAGACGGAACTAGACATGATTGGCGCCTATGGGATTAGCCTAAACGTACCGGTTTTTCGGACGTAACCGGCAAAGACGGTACCAAGCGGCACGGCAATAATAGAATTACAAAACCGCTGCTCTACCGCTGAGCTAACCCGGCATTACGCGGCTTTTTAAGGGGTTACGCTGGAAATTGCCACCAGATTGCCAACAGCGGCTTTTTCTCCGGTTCGTACCTTTAGGGAGGTAATTTCCGCGATTTTCCACGGCTTAGCGTCCATGGCGGTTTACCTATTATAGATTTGCCGAATTCTCGGTTATGATGCTTCTTTACGAAGCCGAGCAGGAGAGCCGAGAAATGGCTAAAGGTACCGTGAAGTGGTTTAACGCCCAAAAGGGCTATGGTTTCATTCAGCCGACCGGTGGCGGCGGCAAAGATGTCTTTGTGCATATTTCCGCGGTCGAGCGCGCGGGCCTTAGCTCTTTGAACGAAGGCCAATCAGTCGAATACGAGGTTGTCGAAAATCGCGGCAAGGCCTCGGCTGAAAATCTAAAGGTTGGACGGTAATTTTCGCCGTCGAATGCAGCTTGCGACGGGGGCGCGCCATGCGCGCCCCCGATTTACAGTGGCCGCCGCACGCCATAGATGTGCCGTGTGGCGTGGTATAAAGTGCGCATGACGACGCGCTTTACCAATCGTCCAACATTTGTCGCCGCGATCTTTGTCGCTGCGATCCTGGCGCTAACGGCCTCAAGCCTCGTTTCTCCGGCCTTCGCCGAGAGCCCGCGGCCGGCTACGCATTCCGCTGGCGTGCCGTCTGCCGACTTGGCGCTCTGCGACCGCCTTGCCGCCGACCCATCCGACCCTGACCGTCCGGCGGGCGTTAATGGCGTGACCGCGATTGCTGCCGCCGACACCGCGCAGGCGATCCGCTACTGCAAGACCGCTTCGGGCGGCTCGCGCCGCGCGATGTATCAGCTCGGCCGCGCTTATGCCGCCAACGGGCAAATGTCTGAAGCGACCGCCGCTTACCGCAAGGCCGCCGACAAAGGCAGCTCTTCGGCCATGGTCGAGCTTGGTGTGCTGTCCGCGAACGGAACGGGTGTCGGCAAAGACCCCAATGCCGCGCATGCGCTGTTCCAGCGCGCCGCGGAAGCCGGCAATGCGCGCGGCGTCATCAATCTTGTGGCGCTGGCCGATAATGGCGGCCCGCCGATGGATCCGGTGCAAGCGCGCGCGCTGCTGACCCGCGCGGTGTCGGAGACCGGATCGGCCGAAGGGCAATTCCAGCTCGGCCTGATGGAAGCGAACGGCGCCGGCGGTCCGAAGGACGATGTCGCCGCGCGGGCTTTGTTCGAAAAGGCTGCGGCGCAAAATCATCCCGGCGCTTTAGAGTGGGCCGGTAACTTTGCCGAAAACGGCCGCGGCGGTCCGAAGGACAAGGCCGTCGCCAAGGCCTATTACGAGCGCGCCATTGCGCTCGGCAATGACAGTGCCAAGGCCGGGCTCGAGCGGATCAATTGCCCGCTGATGCTGTCGGACAAAAAAGGCCAGCGGCTGACGACGCTCTGTTTCTGAGCTGCCGCTTAACCGGCGCATTGCGATCAAACGGCGCCTTCGCCAGCCTTCTTCCAGCGATCATTGCTGATCAAAGTGGATCTGTAGATTTTGGCGCGGGGTGCTAGCGTTTTAATGACGTCCTTGACGTGAGCGTCAAGCACTGGAGGCATCCACGGACTTAGGGTTATTCGCCGAATGCACGTAAGAGGGATTGGAATATTTAGGCTTGGCATCTTCGTTGTTTTCGATTCAAAGGTCAGACGATACTCGTCTTCTGGCTTGAATGCGTGCCGTTTGAGAAACGGAAGCTTTTCAAGTGCAATCGGGGTTTTGTCGATACCATTCAAAGTCAGATAATCGACCCGGCCGTCTCTTATTCCGGCCTTCTTTTTCAGTGCCTTCAGCAACGGCTCACGACGAAACTCAACACGAATGCCGCTCGAGCCGGGAGCGAAAATATGCCAGTGCTGGTAAGTCTCGCCTTGCTGCGTAAAGCATAGCGCAAGGACAGTCTTTAAATTCTTTTTCTCCTTGTACAGCTGAAGAAAATAAGAATCGTTTTTGTCATCCCACGATTGTGGGTCAAGCAACGTGATCTTCCGCTCCTTCAACAAATAGATCAGAGCCGGAAGATTGGTATAGCGGTGAAGGAAGTCTTGGGCCATTGCTGACGCCTTGCGCGTTGACTCACGCAAGAATGATTAGTTCTACCAAGAATTGCAATAAGAAACGAGGGCTGCGAGAAATAGGTTTTTCGGCGCTTCCGCTCCTGATCGGTTGTTAGCTGTGACCGTTTATTTGTTTGATGCGGACGAATTAACAAATAAGGCGCGCTTCGCCGCAATTTTCCGTGTGTCGCAATGGGGCGAGAATTTGACGCCTGCGTCCCGTGAATTGAACCCAAGCCATGCAAATCAAGGGCGTGACGCACGCGCCTGAGATGCTATCAACCCGGCCCGTTTCTTCGGCGTCTTTGTTTGATGCCCCGCCATAACCGTACGGTTTGGCGGGGCTTTCGTTTGCTGGGGAAGCGCAAAGCAAGAAGCCTTGTTTCTAACAAACTCGGAGACAGATGGAATGAAGGTAATGACCATGTCCGCCGCGCTCGCGGCTGTGTATTTGTTTGCTCACGGCACGCAAGCACAAGCTCACGAGCGCCATGCGCGGGCCCATCACACCTACCGGCATGCGATCCCGGTGGAGGCCGGCACCGCGCCGCAAACCTTCGGCTTGTGGAACGTCTTTCAACCTGCTGCCGCCAATACAGGGACGACAACCGCTCATCTTGGCGGAAGACCGTCCCGCTGGTGCGGCTGGGAGATGCGTCAACTCGTCGGCAGCGATCCTGGCACCGAATACAATCTCGCGCGCAATTGGACGAAGTGGGGTTCGTCGGGGCCGGCCGGCGTCGGCGCGGTCGTCGTGTGGCCGCACCATGTCGGCAAGATCGTCGGCCAGGAGAACGGGCAGTGGCTGATCCAGTCCGGCAATGATGGCCGCGCGTTGCGGACCCGGGCGCGCTCGCTCGCTGGCGTCATCGCGATCCGCTGGGGATAAGACCCGCGTAACATTGCAGACCAAGGAGGGCCGTCCGCGATGCCGGGCGGCCTTTTTCTTTCCAGACGCTTTGGCATGAAAGGATCGCATTGCGTACCCGCGCTTTTGTGGGACGGGCGCCTTAAGCCATCACGCGATATCAAGCGGTGGTGACGTGCGTGTTGCAGACCGTACCTATATTATGTCCTCCCGCAGTGAGGAGAATTTCATGGCCCGTCAGCTTCATCTCGGCGCCTTCATGCGCCCCGCCAGCATCCATACCGGGGCTTGGCGTTATCCCGGTGCCTGGCCGGACATGAATTTCAACTTCGCGCATATGAAGGAATGCACGCAGAAGCTCGAGCGGGCGAAGTTCGACGCCTTCTTCATGGCCGATCATATGGCGGTGTTGAACATGCCGATGGACGCGCTCAAGCGAAGCCACACCTCGACTTCGTTCGAGCCATTCACGCTGCTGTCGGCGCTATCGCAAGTGACCGAGCGCATCGGGCTTGTCGCCACCGGCTCGACGACTTTCGACGCGCCGTATCATATCGCCCGCCGTTTCGCTTCGCTGGATTGGCTGAGCAATGGCCGCGCCGGCTGGAATATCGTGACCACGTCGAACCCGGATGCCGCGCTCAATTTTGGGCTTGAAGAGCATATGGAGCACGGCGAGCGTTATCACCGCGCGCGTGAATTCTACGATGTGGTGACCGGCCTGTGGGACAGTTGGGCCGACGATGCCTGGTTGCGCGATGTCGATGACGGCGTCTTCTTCGATCCGGCGAAAATGCATGTGCTCGATCACAAGGGCAAATATTTCTCGGTGCGTGGTCCGGTGAATATCGCGCGGCCGGTGCAGGGCTGGCCGGTGATCGTGCAGGCCGGCGCTTCGGAGTCGGGCCGCCAGCTTGCCGCCGAAACCGCGGAAGCGGTGTTCACTGCGCAGAGCGATATCAACGCCGGCAAGGTCTTCTATGCCGATGTGAAGGGGCGCATGGAAGGGCTCGGCCGCGCGCGCGATCATATGAAGATCCTGCCGGCGTGTTTTGTCGTGGTCGGCGAAACGGTCGAAGAGGCGAAGGCGAAACGCGCTAAGCTCGATAGTCTCGTCGACTACGCCAATGCGATCGCGTCGCTCTCGATCGCGCTCGGCCATGATGCTTCGAAATTCGATCCCGACAAGCCACTGCCGGACAACATCCCGGAGAGCAATGCGTCGAAGAGCGGCCGTGAGCGGGCGATCAAGCTCGGCCGCAGCGAAAATCTCACCGTGCGTCAGGTCGCGCAGCGGCTCGGCGGCTATTCCGGCCTCGCCATGGTCGGCACGCCGCAGACCATCGCCGACGAAATGGAAGAGTGGATCGAGAGCGAAGCCTCCGACGGCTTCACGATGATGTTTCCGTATCTGCCGGGCGGGCTGGATGATTTCGTCACCACCGTAGTGCCTGAATTGCAGCGCCGCGGGCTGTTTCGGAAGGAATATGAAGGCACCACCTTGCGCGACCATCTCGGCCTGCCGCGGCCGCGCAATCGGTTTTTCCAGAACTAAAGCCGCCCCAGCGACAAGCGGAATTCGCGGTTTCCGATCCACTTGCCAGTTCGGCTTACCGGTGCAGCGCTTGCCCGATCAGCGACGACGAAAGGATGTGCTGCCTAGGGTTAACTGGCTGACGGATGTTTGATTGGTCAAAGCCTGAGCGAGGTTATTGGTCTTGCAGGTTGGATTGACCTTCGGATCTTTGGTGATCAGATCGCAAACATAGTTGAGCAGGTCGTTCAATTTGTCGAAGAACGCCGGATCAGGGTAGGGCTCCAGTCCCTGGCTGCGCAAGGCCGCGATCTGCGCGATCCAAGCCGGCATGTCGTCGTTGCCGCGTTCGTAGATTTCGCGCAACGGCTCCACTTGCGCCGCGGTGACATTATAAGGCGGCGGCCGCTTGTCGATCGCCGGCGTCGCCAACCAGAGTTGAACTTCAAGCTCGATCGTGTCGCGATAGATTCCGCCGGCGACGCGCCCCAGACTAATCGCGTCTCTGCCGATAACCAGAAGCGCGTTGAGGAGGTCGGCCCACGCGATTGGGGAGACCGCGCTTGTCGGTATCGCGTTCACGAGATTCTTGGCGTCGGCGATCGGTAGAGCGGCCATGGCAAGATCGAACAGCCCTGTCGTGTAATCGACCATGGCGCTGTCGTAGTAAAAGCAAGGCCCTTTTTCCGTTCCGGCTTGCGCGGTGGGAAGGTCCCGCATCGCACAGCCGTAAACCGGCAGGAATTGCGTGGTTGTGCTGCCGATGCGCGTCGCCAGCACGTTTCGGTCCGACTGATTTTTGTTGGAGACTGACGCGATCCTCGCCAACGATACCTCGATGGCAAAGGCGCGAAGCGCGCGCATGCGTTTCGAGTCGGCTTGAATCCAATGCTGGTCGAGAACGTAGTCCAGATAACCGCCGCGGTTCGTAGTCTCCTTGTCCCAGATGGTGCATCCGGACTCGATCAGACCGACAAACAGCAAAAGGAACGCAATGACTACGCGCACGACCCACCCCTAAATCCCTCCACAAACCGAACACAACTAAAAAATGAACGCAAGAAGAAACTCATCATAAATTGTAATTAGTTTTATGAAATTACAACGGAAAATAGAATCACACCCACTTGGCCGTTGCCCTTGTCGTGTTTGGCAGCCCTGCGGCATGTTAAGTTGGCAACGCCGTGTTACATCGACCGGGCAACGTGCCCGGAGATCGGGCAGTTTGACAGGGTAAGCCCACCGAGAGGAACTCGTGGCCGTCGATTTCAGCCGCCGCAGCATGCAGTCCGAACTGATGGACACGGAAGTGTCCGACTACGCACTGCTTCATCAGTGCCTGCAGCAGCTTGAAATCGTCAATATCCTGTCGCTCGCTTACCGGCCGACGTTGCGCTGGCTGGGTGAGGTTTTGCGGGGAACAGCGCCCGGCGCATCGGTCTCGATCTTCGATGTCGGCTCCGGCGGCGGCGACATGCTGCGCCGTATCTGGAAGCGATTGCAGAGCCGCGGCTTTAAACCCGACCTTGTCGGCGTCGATCTCAACGCGTTCTCGAAGCGTTCGGCAGAAGAGACGACGCCCGCGACGATGGACATCCTCTATGAGACGTCGAACATCTTCTCGTTCGACTCATCACGCCAAGCGGACTTCATCATCAGCTGCAATTTCACGCATCATCTGACCGACGCGGAGCTTGTGACCTTTATTCGTTGGATGGAGACGCATGCGCGGCGCGGCTGGCTAATCAACGATCTGCACCGGCACTGGCTGCCTTATTGGTTCATCAAAACGGTATTCAACGCGCTGCCGTTCAACCGCATGATGCGAAGCGACGGCCCGATTTCGATCACGCGTGCCTTTCGTGCCGATGATTGGCGGCGCATTCTCGCTCAAGCTGGCATCGCGCCCGAGCGCTACGCGATCCGGTGGTTCTTTCCGTTCCGCTATGTGGTGGCTTGCCGGAAGGCCTAAACGCGAAGCCGCGTTTTATGGGTGACAAAACGTGCGATCGGCGGCATCGCCCAGGGTATGAGCCGCGCTAGGGCGGCGGTGACGCGTTGCGCAGTCGTGTTGACGAAAGCGATATCCGCGAGCTTCGCCCAGGCGATTTGCGACCGCAGCCGTTTGAGCGTCTCTTTCTGAAATTGTGGCGCAGTTTCTCCGCCAAGAATGGCCTTCGCTGCGGCGAGGCCAGTGTGAAGTGCGATCGATGTGCCGTCGCCAGTATAAGAGGGGATGACGACCAACTGATCGCCGACCGGATAGACAGCCTCGGCGATCGTGTCTTCGCGCAGGAAACCGTAAGGCACTGACGCCACTGCGACCGGCTTCTCCCATAATGCGGTTGCGTCAGAGAGGATCGCAGTGAAGAACGGCGAACGGTTCGATAGATATTCGGCGTGATCCGCCCAGCCGTCGGTATCGCCGAGCACCTCGTGTTCGATGACCCAGGCGATGGTGGCGATGCCGTCTTCCACCATGCAGATGCCGGCATAGCCGCCACGAAACATCGACAAGTGGACAAGGTTGCCGAGTGTCGCGGCGCCGGCCGCGCTGGGACGTACATGCATCTTGAACGCGACATTGGCCGTCGGTGGCCGCGGCACGCCGCGCAGATTATGCTTGCCGGTCGCTAGTACGACTTGGCTGGCCGCCAATGTTTCGGCGGTCGTTTGAACGGCGAGAGACGACGTGGCGTGGTCGAGCCGCGTGACCGTAACGCCGCGTTGGATTTGCGCGCCAGCATGGGCGGCAACATCAAGTAGCGCCTGATCGAGTTTCAGGCGTGATAAGCCGGCGCCGCGAAAAGGCAGCGTCACGCGGGTGAGATGGCCACCGAATTCGAGCCCGAGCTCACGCGCCGGACTGGCGCCCATCGCCCAGACATCAAGGCCCAAATCGGCGAGCAGTGCCTGCGCCTCGGCGCTTAGGAATTCACCGCAGACCTTGTGATGCGGCCCGGGCGTTCGCTCGAGCACGATGACGCTGCGGCCTTCACGCGCCAAGGCGATGGCGCAGGCTGCGCCGGCTAACCCGCCGCCGACGACGAGGGTTGTCGCCTCTGCCATAACCAATTCCGCCTTTCGTCCGGATCGACCTGTTGCCTGATTGTGCTAGGATTTTGGGAGCGCGAAAACCAGCAAAAGCGAAAACGCGGGCGAAGGGGAGGAAAGACGCGATGGCTGATCGCCCGCAAATGGCACCTCGCAGCCAGCCGGAGCCGATCGAGACCGCAAGCCTCGACGAATTGCGCGCCGTGCAGACCAAGCGGCTGCAAGAGGCGGTCGCACGCGCGGTGCGCCTGCCGCATTATCAAAAGCAATTTGCCAAGCTCGGCGTCGCGCCAGGCGATGTGAAAGGCCTCGACGATCTCGCCAAGCTTCCTTTCACCACCAAGGACGATCTACGCCAGCATTATCCGTTCGGCATGTTCGCCGTGCCGATGGATCAGATCGTGCGCATCCACGCCTCGAGCGGCACCACCGGCAAGCCGACAGTGGTCGGCTACACGCGGGGCGACATCGAATTGTGGGCGAAGCTGATTGCGCGCTCGATCCGGGCCGCCGGCGGTAAGCCCGGCGACAAGATGCACAATGCTTATGGCTATGGCCTTTTCACCGGCGGCTTGGGCTTGCATTACGGTGCGGAATATCTCGGCTGTGCCGTCATTCCAGTAAGCGGCGGCTTCACCGAGCGGCAGGTTCAACTGATCTGCGATTTCGAACCTGACATCATCGCAGTGACGCCGTCTTATCTGCTCGCTATCGCTGACGAGTTCGACCGCCAGGGCATCGATGCGCGGAAATCTTCGCTACGCATTGCGCTTCTCGGCGCCGAGCCGTGGACGGAATCCATGCGCGACGAAATCGAACGGCGCATGGGTCTCGATGCGGTCAATGTCTACGGCCTGTCGGAGATCATCGGCCCCGGCGTCGGCCAGGAATTCGCTGCGACCAAAGACGGCTTGACGGTCTGGGAGGATCATTTCTTTCCCGAGATCATCGATCCGGAAACCGGCGCGGTGCTGCCGGACGGCGAGGAGGGCGAACTCGTCTTCACCGCGCTGACCAAGGAAGCGATGCCGATCATGCGCTACCGCACCCGTGATCTCACGCGGCTCCTACCGGGCAGCGGCGGCCGCGCAATGCGGCGGATGGAGCGCATCAAGGGCCGCAGCGACGACATGCTGATCATCCGCGGCGTCAATGTGTTTCCGACCCAGGTCGAGGCGGCGCTTGCCGCGGAGCAGCTATTCGCACCGCACTACATTCTCGAAGTAACGCGACCGGAACGGCTCGACGAACTCGAAGTCATCGTCGAGACGCGCGATACGCTGGCGCCGGATTTGACGCTTGCGCTCGCCGAACGCGGCGCGCATCTGATCAAGGCGCATGTCGGGGTCACGGCGCGGGTGCGGCCGGTGATCCCAGGCAGCATCGAACGCTCGCAGGGCAAAGCCAAGCGCGTCATCGACAAAAGACCGCGCAACTGACACGGCGGACATCGCAATGGCCATCACGGAAGACAATACGCGAGACAATTTGCAAGACGCGCTCAGCCAGGCCGGTCTGCCGCGCGATGCGGTCGCGTCGTGGTATGGCAGCGACGGCGTCGTGTCCGGCGACTATCGCCGCGATGCGGAGGATTTTTCGCGGCAATGGCGCATCGGCACCGAGATGCTGGCTTTCCTGCCGGCAAAGCCGTCGCGCAGCGCGGCGCAGGCTGCAGCCGCGTCCACGATCCTGGAGCGCGATCGCACGGCGCGGCGAAAATTTCTCAACGTTCACGCCCCAACGATCTATCGCGCGATTACCGGCGATCTGACGAAATTCAAGCGTATCGAGCAATTGGTCGGCGATGCCGCAGTGCATCTGCCCGGCCTCGTGCCAGATGAAAGGACGCTGAGCGGCGAAGGCAGCAAGCCGCAGCAACGGGAGAAGGACGGCGCCGAAATCGATCAAGGCTTGTTCCTGTCGCATGTGCTGGCAGATCCGGCTTGCGGCATGCATCTATGCCACGCCATGCTGCTGCCTCATCCCGCAACTGCAGAAGCGAGCCGGCGCTTCGCCAAAGACGGTAGACTGGATCTCGAAGGCGCGACGCTCGAACGGCATGGCAAGGCCGCGATCGTCACCATGCGCAATCCGCGCTTTCTCAATGCCGAAGATGAAGCGACGGTCGACGGACTCGAAGCCACAATCGACGTCGCCACGCTTGATCGCGAAACCGATATCGCGGTGTTGCGCGGCGATACGGTCGAGCACAGCAAATATCGCGGCCGCCGGCTGTTCTCCGCCGGCATCAATCTCACGCATCTCTATTACGGCAAGATTTCTTATGTCTGGTACATCAAGCGCGATATGGGGCTGGTGAATAAGCTGTTCCGCGGCGTGGCACGGCCGGACATGAGCCCGGACGAGTTGGCGGGCGGGACGACGGAGAAGCCGTGGGTCGGGGTCGTTGACGGCTTTGCCATCGGCGGCGGCTGTCAGCTTCTCTTGGTGCTTGATTACGTGCTGGCGGCGCAGGACGCGTATATGACCCTGCCGGCGCGCAAAGAGGGCATCATTCCCGGTGCCGCGAATTTGCGGCTGTGGCGTTTCACTGGCGATCGTATCGCGCGCCAGGCGATCCTCTATGGCCGCCGTCTCGATTGCGATACCCCGGAAGGGCGGATGATCTGTGATGAAATCGCGCCGACGGCGTCAATCGATGCGGCGCTCGATATCGTGATCGATAACTTCACGAGTTCAGGGGTAGTCAGTGCTGCGGGCAATCGGCGTGCGCTGCGCGTAAGCCAGGAGCCGCTCGATCTGTTCCGCCGCTATATGGCGGTATATGCGCGCGAGCAGGCCTATTGCCATTTCAGCCCGGCGCTGATCGCCAATCTCGAACGGCATTGGAATGCGCAGAACCGGAAGGCGTGAAGCCGCGTGCGCTTATCGCGACGCGAAGTTGATCGTCTCGAAGCGGTCTTTCTGCTCGGCGCTGAGCTTGGTCTCGAAGTTCGACAGCGCGACCTGGATCGATAGCACCGAGCGCCAAGTGGCGTCGAGACGTGCTTCGATCGCTTCCAGCCGCCCGAACGGGGTTGCCGGCATTGAGGTTGGGCAATGCGCCTGCAGATCGTTCGCGGCCTGACTGAACGCGTCGCGCAAGGTGTTGATGTCAGTGCGTTGCGTATCGGTCGGCTGCACCGAGCGGTCGATGCGGTCGACCGACCAGTCGATGGCAGTCGCCGTGCCGGCGCATGAAGCCAGCGCCATATCAGTCTGCTTACGATCCGCGATCGCGGCCGGAATGGCGTCGAATTTCGCGCGCTGATCGTCAGTAAGCGTTTGCGCGAGATCGATCAGCGGTTGGCGGATCATATCGATCGCGACCGCGAGCTGCTGCAATTGTCCTTGCATGAGCTGGAGCCGCGCCACAGGCTGCGCCGGGATCGTATCCGGACACGATTTCGCCAGCGTCGCCGAGGCCGCGCCCATGGCGCCGCCAAGCTTCTGGACGAGTGGCATCTGTTCCGGCGTCGGCGACAGTTCTTGGGCCAGCCGGCCGATCATGTCTTGAGCATTGGCCGTCGGCTGACATAGTCCACCTTTGTCCGGTGCCGCTTTGGCAAAGGCCGTGGCGAAGATTGCCTGATAGCCGAACGGCCACGCCGATGAGTAAGCCGGCCAGAAAATGTTCTGGAAAATCGCGGGCACGGCGTCATTCGGATAGAACAGCGACGCATTCGACGGTACGTTTTGCGCGCTCTGGCTTTCCGAACGCGACATGTCATCCGGATTGGCGCGCGCGTAAAGCGGATGCCGATGGTGGTACCACGGAGTGGGAATGCCGATATGGAACGGCCCAATTCGCAAACCGAAGGCCGCCGCCGGCGAAGAAGCGCCCAGCGTGGCTGCCAAAGCACCAAGTGCGATAGCGGCACTGATCTTTTGGCTCATGCGCATGACCGAACATCCGAATGTGGCACCCGTAATTTGGTGCCTTGAGGGGAGTGCAAGGTTCAACGCCCCGTGTGGCCGCCTAGTTCCCTTCGCCCGTTTGCCGCCTCATTTCATGACTGCTGCCGGCTCGCCCTGCCGCTTGTCGCCAAGTCGCAGGAGCGGCACCAGAACATAGGCAAAGGCCGTGACCGCGGCCGATATCATCACCAGCGGTGGCAAACGGTGGGTGAAAACGTGCTCGTAGAGGAACGAGCCGATATTGTCGGCGGTGGAATTGGCGAAATTGATCAGCGACATCAACACGGCGAAGGTGAAGCCTTCGGCGCGCGGCGGCGAATAGTCGGCGGCCAGCGTCAGCGTGCTGACGGTCGCGAGCATGCCGGAAAATCCGGAGCAGAAATAAATCACCGCGGCTGAGACCTCGTTACCCAACAGGAGGTAGGCAAGCGTGGTCACGGTGCCGGTGGCGATGCTGAGATACAGAAGCCGCCGCAGCGGCATGTCGCTTAAAAAATTCCGATAGAGCAGCGCGCCGACCACCCAGCCGCCCGCCGAGATCGATCCCAATATGCCGATATAGGCCTGCGAATATTTCAATTCGTCGGTCATGTGGAAATAGAGCGGCGTGCTCAGGCCCGGGCTGAAGTAGTAGAGAAACATGAAGCCGGCGACGATCCACAATTCGCGCCGCTTGAACGACGTGGTCAGTCCGGCCAGTGTTGCCTTAAAGCCCGTGAGATTGATCGTCGTTTTCTTTTCCGGAATGAGGGTCAAGCTCGCGACGACGACGGCAAGCGGGGCTACGGAAACGATCAAAGCGGCAGCGTGAAGCGCGCCGCTGGGTGTCAGGCGCTCGACCAATTGGCCGCCGAGAACGGCCGCCACCATGGTCGCGATATTGAGCCACAGCCATTGTTGATTGACGAAGGTACCGCTCTCATGGAGCGCGTGGCCGTTCTCCACCAGCACGGCGCCGCACAGCGTGCTCGATATCGCCATCGCGTAAGCGGTGATCATCAGCGCCAGCAGCAACTGGCTCGGCGTATCGAGCGTCGCGGTCCAGAGATAGCCGGCTATCGCAGCGAGATTAGCAATGACGAGATAGCTCTTGCGCCGGTAGCCGAACAGCGGAATGAAATCGGAAACGAGCCCGTAAACCGGCTTGATGATCCAAGGGACGTTGAACAGCGTGATGAAGGCGGTGATCTGTAGCGGCGTGAAGCTCTGCGCTTCTTTCAGGTAATAATTGAGCGGTTGAGCGACCAAGCCGCCGATCTGGCCCAGGCCTTCGACGACATAGACCAATGCGAAGAACAGCAAGAGGCGATGCGTGAGCGTCCGCTGTTGCGGCTCTGTGGGCGCGGCGGTATGCGCTAGGGCTGTCGTGTCGTCCATCGTGAGATCAGGTGGCCGAAGCGGTGCTGTGGCCGCTCTTCTCGTCGATGTTGAGCTTCTTGATGATGTTTTTTACGATCTCGCGCGGATGCGGCGCGACCGAAACGGTGATCGGATGCTCGTCCTTTTTTGGTTCCTCCAGCGCCTCGAACTGGCTGTCGAGCAGTTCAGGAGGCATGAAGTGATCGGAGCGGGCAGCGACGCGTCTGGCGATCAGATCGCGGCCGCCTTTAAGGAAAACCAGACGTACGTCGGGGCGGTCGCCGATGAGGATTTCGCGATAGGCGCGCTTGAGCGCTGAGCAGGCGATAACGCCATGCTTGCCGGCTTTGCGCGTGGCGTCGATCCAATCGGCAATGGCGTAGAGCCAGGGCCAGCGATCGGCGTCATTGAGTGGCTCGCCGTGATGCATCTTTTCGATATTCGATTTCGGATGTAGCCAGTCGGCGTCTTCGTAGACCCATTGCAGCTGATGGGCGAGCATGGCGGCGATGGTGCTTTTGCCGGAGCCGGACACGCCCATCACCACAAGTACGGCAGGCGCGCCGTCGGCCGTAGAATCCGCCATGCTTTCAGGTCTCCGGTAACGCGCCGCGGACGACAAGCCAAACAAGATCGCCATCGGCACAAGCGTGCTTCGCCGGCAGGTCTTCGCCGCCGAGAACACGCTGCAGGATAGCGCGCTTGTCGGGGCTGTCGATCAGAAACAGCATTTCGCGCGTCGCGGCGAGCGTCGGAAACGTCAGCGTGACGCGGGGCACGAAGGGCGTCATTCCAGCTTTGGCGACACCGACGACCCAGCGCTCCTTCTCCGTAAGTGTGGGCGCGCCGGGAAACAGTGAGGCGGTATGGCCGTCCGGGCCGAGCCCCATCAGCACCAGATCAAACAGCGGCCGCGATGGATCGAGCCGATCGGCACCGTAGAAGCGTTTGAGCTCGTCCTCGTACCGGCGCGCGGATGCGTCGGGGTCGCCGGCGTCCGTCGGGATCGGATGGATGTTGGCGGCCGGTGCGCCGCTTTTGTTGAGGAACAAGCGATGCGCCATACCCATATTGCTGAGCGGATCGCTTTGCGGCACGAAGCGGTCGTCGCCTATGAACCAATGCACACGCGGCCACGGCACTTTGCTGCGCCAAGGTTCTTCTGCCAGCAGGTGGTAAAGGCCTTCGGGACTCGAACCGCCGGTGAGGCAGACCGCAGCGCGGTCTTTATTCGCTACGCGGTCGATCAGGTGCTGTGCCGCTATTTGCGCAAGCTTGGCGGAGTCTTCGGCGGTGACGATTTGCGGCTTGATCATCGGTGCACTCACGCAATTGGCCGCCAGCGGCGGCCGTCGCGCCGCAGAAGATCGTCGGCTTCCTTCGGACCTTCGCTGCCGCCTTGATAGGTCGCGAGGCCCTGACGCAGCGCTTCGCGCCAAGCATCGAGAAAGGGCTGCACGATACGCCAGCCGGCTTCGATGCCGTCGGCGCGCGGATAAAGAATGGCGTCGCCGATCATGCAGTCATAGATCAGCGTTTCGTAGCCGGTCGACGGCGTAGTGTCGAAATAGTCGCCGTAATTAAACGTCATGCCGACGCCGCCGATGGAGATCGTTGGGCCTGGAATTTTGGCGTTGAATTCAAGCCCGATGAATTCGTCCGGCTGAATGCCGATGACCAGGAAATTGTCGGCAAGCCGATCGACCGGCGTGTCGCGAAACATGGCAACCGGTGCCTGACGAAATTTGATCGCGACTTCGGTTTTCTTGCCGGAGAGCGCCTTGCCGGTACGCAGATAAAATGGAATGCCGGCCCAGCGCCAATTGTCGATCATCAATTTGAGCGCGACATAGGTTTCGGTGGTGCTGTCGGGCTTGACGTCTTTGGCTGAGCGATAGGCTTCGATCTTTTCATCGCCGGCGCGGCCGGAATCGTATTGCGCGCGCACGACGTTGCGCAGCGCCTCCTCATGGGTCTGGATCTGCACGGCATCGAGAAGCTGGGCTTTCTCGGCGCGCACGGAATCTGCGGCAAAGCGCGACGGCGGTTCCATCGCGATCAGCGACAGAAGCTGCAACAGATGGTTCGGCACCATGTCGCGCAGCGCGCCGGTGGCATCATAGTAATTGCCGCGGCGGCCGACGTCGAGCGACTCCGCGACCGTGATCTGCACATGCTCGATGTGATGACGATTCCAGATAGGCTCGAACAGGCCATTAGCGAAACGTAACACCAGGATGTTCTGCACCGTCTCTTTGCCGAGATAGTGATCGATGCGAAAAATCTGATCCTCATCGAGGATGCTCAGAAGCTCCTTGTTCAGCGCGCGCGCCGAGGCGAGGTCGGTGCCGAATGGCTTTTCGATGACAACGCGGCGCCAAGGCCCTTTCGCCGCAGTGCCATTGGCTTCTTTGGCGAGACCGGAGCGGCCGAGATGGCAGCCGATCGGAGCGAAGGCTGTCGGCGGCGTTGCCAGATAGAACAGCCGGTTGCCTTTGGTCTCGCGCTTTTTCTCGATACCGTCGAGCACCTTGCCGAGTTTGTCGTAAGTGGAATCGTCTTCGGGCGAACCTTGTACGTAGGAGACGCTGTCGAGGAGCCGCTTCACCACAGCATCGTCGATCTTGCGGGTGGCGAATTTCGGCAGGCTCTTGGCAAGATCGTCGCGGAACGCGTCGTCTGACATTTCCGAACGTGCGACGCCGATCAGGGCAAAGGCTTCCGGAAGCAAGCCGGAGGCTTCAAGGTTATAGAGTGCGGGCACCAGAAGGCGATGTGTGAGGTCGCCCGAAGCGCCGAAGATGACGAACGAGCACGGGTCGGCGACTTTTGCATTGGTGGCGGACGCCTTACGGCCGTTGCCGACGGTGCGTGCCATCATGACGCCTTCGCTTTGGACGCAGCAGAGTTGGGCGCATCATGCTTCGGTTCGACATGCGCGCCAAAACCTTTGCGCATCGCCGAGAGGATTTTCTCCGCGAAGGTGTGATCCTGACGCGAACGGAAGCGGGTATAGAGGGCGGCGGAGAGAACATCCGCAGGCACGGCTTCCTCGATCGCGGCCATGATAGTCCAGCGGCCTTCGCCGGAATCTTCGACCACGCCTTCAAAGCTGTCGAGCTTTGGATCTTGCGTCAGCGCGCTTGCAGTGAGATCGAGCAGCCAGGAGCTGATCACGCTGCCGCGCCGCCAGACTTCGGCGATGTCGGTAAGATCAAGAGTGAAGCGCTCGTCGGTTGCCAGCGCTTCGCTATTAGCGTTTTTCAAAATATCGAAGCCTTCGGCGAAAGCCTGCATCAGCCCATATTCGATGCCGTTGTGGATCATTTTCACGAAATGCCCGGCGCCGTTCGGGCCGGCATGAATGTAGCCTTGCTCGGCGCGCGGATCGCGGCCGTCGCGGCCGGGCGTGCGCGTCGCGTCGCCAAGCCCCGGCGCCAGTGCCTTGAAGATCGGATCGAGGTGATCGACCATTTCCTTATCGCCGCCGATCATCATGCAATAGCCGCGCTCGAGCCCCCAGATGCCGCCGCTAGTGCCGACATCGACATGATGGATGCCGCGCTCTTTCAACGCCTTGGCGCGGCGGATGTCGTCCTTCCAAAACGTATTACCGCCGTCGATGATGATGTCGCCGGACTGCATCAGCTTGCCGAGCTGCATGATCGTGTCATCGGTGATCTTGCCCGCAGGTAACATCACCCAGACTGCGCGCGGCGCACGCAATTGCGCGACAAGCTTGTCGAGGCCGCCGGCGCCGGTCGCGCCGTCATTGCTCAAGGCCGTGATGGCTTTGGGATCGTGATCGTAGACGACGGTCTCGTGGCCGTTTTTCATCAGGCGGCGGGTGATATTACCGCCCATGCGCCCGAGACCGATGATGCCGATCTGCATGCGAGCCGCTCCGTTTCTGAAAAGCTTTTAGGACAAAGCACGTTCGATTGCGGCGGTGAGCGCCGCGATGCCTTGCGCCACATCGCTGCCGAGATGGACACGTAGCGCACGCCGGCCGCGCTCGGCCAGCACATCGAAGTCGCCGCGCGCTTGCGCCGCTTTCACGACACCGAAGCTCGCGCGGTGTTCGGGGATAGCGAGATCCGCTGCATCGTCGGACGTGATCTGCAAGAACACGCCACTGTCGGGGCCGCCTTTGTAAGCTTGCCCGGTGGAATGCAGGAAGCGCGGTCCGAATTCGAGGCAGGTCGCGACATGCTGCCGGTCGCGGAGATCGAGGCGTAGTTTCTGCAGCTTGTCCGCATCAGCGCCGCCATAAGCGAGATAGGCCAGAAACGCCACGTAATCACCAGCGCCGACCCGCGAGAAATGCGCCCGCAGCCAGCTCTCGACGCCGCCATTGGCCCCCGCCTTCCGAAGGGCGTCGGCGTTGGCTTTGTCGGTGTAGAGCGCCAACGATTGATCGGAGCAGACTGGGGTTTCGCTGGGCAGCGAGCCGGTCTTCTCAAATGCTGACGTAAGCTCGCGCGTCTTGGTTTTGCTCGCTTCGACGTCGGGCTGATCGAACGGATTGATGCCGATGACAGCGCCGGCGATCGCCGTGGCAATCTCGAAGCGGAAGAATTCCTGGCCGATATCGGATTTCGCGTTTTGCACGATGCGCACGACCGGGTGACCGGCTTTTTCCAGTTTGGCGAGCTTGGCCTCATGCTCAGCATCGGCTTCACCGAGAAGCGTGAGGTCGATGAAGAAGCGATCGTCGCCATAAATTTCGGTGCGGGCGATCGGCTCGCCATCGATCGGGATGAGTCCTTTACCGTGCTTGCCCGTCGACTCGGCGAAGAGCTGTTCGGCCCAGGCGCCGAAACTTGCCACTCCCGGCGTCGCAAAGATCGTCACCTTGTCGCGGCCGCGGGCTGCTGCGGCACCAAGCGCGATGCCAAGCGCGATGCCGGGATTTTCCGGCGGCGGCACGTCGGGCCCGCAAGAGCGCATCATTATGCGCGTTGCGGCGATCAGCTCTTGAACATCGATACCGGCGATGGCCGCTGGCACGAGGCCGAAGGGCGAGAGCACCGAATAGCGGCCGCCGATGCTCGGCACGCCAAAGAAGACGTGGCGGAAGCCTTGCTCCTTGGCGCGCTTTTCCAGCGACGAGCTGGGATCGGTAACAGCGATGAAATGGTTTCCGGCCTTGTCGGCGCTGGTTTTGTCCGCAACGCGCTTGAAGAAGTAATCGGCGAGTACGTTAGGCTCGGTCGTGCCGCCGGATTTGCTGGAGACGATAAACAGCGTCTTCGTGACGTCGATGTCTTTTTCGATGGCGGTGATTTGCGCTGGCACCGTGGAATCGAGAATGTGTAAGCGTGGCCAGCCTTTGTTGTGACCGAACGTGACCGTGAGTACTTCAGGCCCGAGGCTCGATCCACCCATGCCGAGCAACACCGCGTCGGTGAAGCCATCGCGCTTAATCGATTGCGCGAACGCAGTGTAGTCAGCGATCTGTTCGTCGCTCACGCTGTCGAGCCAGCCAAGCCATTTGTCTTCGTCGGCATTGGTCCAGAGCGATTTGTCGCGCGCCCAAAGCTTGCGGATATTGCCGTTGGCACGCCATTCTTCAGCGATCTCCTCGCTTTTTTTGGCAAGACCATTGCCGAGCGAAAGTTGCTGCGGATCGACTTTTTCTTTGAGGATGTCCTGGCGCTTCTTTGCGACTGCGCCGAAAAGCTTGTCGGCGGCATCGGCGAACAGTTTTACGCCATCCTCGACGAGCTTCGCGGTCACATCGTCGAGCGAAATGCCGGAGCGATCGAGCTGATCGAGCGTGCGCTGTGCGTCTGGAATGTTCTCGGCCAGGCTTTCGCGTAATTTGCCGTGGTCGCGGAACGCATCCATGGTCGGCGTCGGCATGGTGTTGACGGTGTTGTGGCCGATCAGCTCCTCGACATAGAGCACGTCGCTATAGGCTTTGTTCTTGGTGCCGGTCGACGCCCAAAGCAGCCGCTGCGGCTTCGCGCCTTTGCCCTGCAAAGCGTCCCAGCGTTCGCCGGCGAAAAGCCGCAGATAGCGCTGATAAGCAAGCTTGGCATTGGCGATTGCGGTCTTGCCTTTGAGCGCGGTGAGACGCGCTTTCTCGTCGGGATCATTGGCGCGCGCGATTGCGTCGTCGAGCAATTTATCGATGGCTGTGTCAATGCGGCTGACAAAGAAGCTTGCGACGCTTGCGATCTTTTTCAGATCGCCGCCTCTGGCGGCAAGCTTTTCAAGACCGGCGAGATAGGCCTCGACCACCTGTTCGTAAACGCTTTGTGCAAACAAGAGCGTGATATTGACGTTGATGCCTTCGCCAATGAGATCGCGGATCGCCGGCAGGCCTTCGGGCGTCGCCGGCACTTTGATCATGAGATTGTCGCGGTGGATGGCGCTCCATAGGCGCTTGGCTTCGGCAATGGTCGCTGCCGTGTCCTTGGCGAGATAGGGCGAGACTTCCATGCTGACAAAACCGTCGGCGCCGCGCGTTGCGTGATAAACCGGACGCAGCACGTCGGCGGTGGCCTGGATGTCTTCGATCGCAAGGTGTTCGAAGATGTCACCGGCGGAAAGATCGCGCTCTCGCAACAGCCGGCCGATGGCGTCGTCATATTCGTCGGTATGGCCGATGGCGTGCTCGAAGATCGAAGGGTTCGAGGTGACGCCGCGAATGCCGTCCTCGTCGACGAGCTTCTTCAAACCGCCTTTGGCGGTGAAGCCGCGTGATAAAAAATCGAGCCAGACGGCCTGGCCGTAATCCTGCAGCGATTTGAGCGGGTTCATCGCAGAGTCCTTGCCAGAGTCTTTGGCCGGTTATTGCCTTGAATAATCGAACGGAAATCGAATGGCTTGATCGATCGTGCCGGAATAAATGCGCATCTGATTCTTCAGTTTCTGCGCCATTTTATCCGGAACGGAACCGAATTTCCTGCGCAAACACCGGCTTTCGCCACGAGGCGGATCGGGGGAGGGTGGAGAGGCGGCGCTTGCAAGGGCCTGATGCGAAACGATCTATCCGCGCGTGAGTTCCACGGACGCCATGCGGGAAACTGACGCTCAGAGGGGCGCAGGTGTTGGCGTTATTTTTTATACGAGCGCAGGAAAGTCCGCACCGCGATGCCGACGACATGGTCGACCACGTCGTCCTTCGGCGCCGGGCTGAAATTAAACAGCACCGGCTTGAATAGCATCGATTGGCAGGAATCGAGAAATTGCGCCGCGGCCACATCGCAGTCGTCGATGACGAGTATGCCGGCCTCATTCTGTGCCTGCAGATAGGCGGAGAGCTTGGCGATGCCAACCGCCGGTCCGGTCTCGTAAAACACCTTGCCGATCTCCGGCATGCGGTCGGCGATGGCGATCACGGTGCGGAGCGCGGACGCTTTTTGCGGCGCGCAGAGGAAAGCGATGAAGCCTTTGCCCAGGCGAAGCAGGGCGGCTTCAACGTCGCGCTCATTGTGGTCGAATTGGAAGGTGGTCTCGGCATGGACCAGGCATTCGGCGTGAACGATCGCCTCGAACAACTGCTCTTTATTGGTGAAATAGACGTAGAGCGTGCCCTTGGAGACGCCAGCGGCGCGGGCGATGTCATTCATGCTGGCGGCGTCGAAGCCGTTGGCGAGGAAGATCGAACGCGCGCCCTCGACGATCTGGCGCCGCTTGGCGCTGTCGTCGGTTTGAGAAACCGCTTTAATTTGGGCAAGGGCGTTCATCGCAGAGTCTCCATCGGCAACATGAGCTTATTACCAAGCTCTTGCAATGCCTTAGCCCCCCTCATCTCTTTTTATTGACCGAACGGTTCGGTCATGTTGACAGGGCGGTTCGGTACCTATATAAACTGACCGAACCGTTCGGTCAATGAGTTCTGCGTAGTGGTCGGGCGGTTTGAAATTACGGCGAACCGAGGAGTGCGCCATGTACCGCAAGCCAGGCGACGATTTTCCGGATCAAAGCCAAATCGATCAAAGCCAAACCCATCAAGGCCCAGGCGTTCGTGTCGAGCAGGCGGGCGTCTGTCTGACCGAAAAGCCGGTAGCCCGCCGCAAGCTCGCCTTAGGCAAGCGTACGCTGATCGCAGGCGCTGCCGTGATCGCGATTGTCGCTGGCGGCAGCTTTGCCACGCATTGGTGGATCACCGGCCGCTATATGATCTCGACCGACGATGCCTATGTGCGCGCGCACAACACCACGCTCGCTTCGAAGATTTCAGGCTACGTCGCCAGCATTCCGATCGAAGATAATACGCCAGTGCATGCAGGTGACGTGATCGCCACGATCGATGACGGCGACTACAAGCTTGCGGCCGACGCCGCACGCGAGAAAGTCGCGACGGAGCAGGCGACCGTTGATCGCATCGGCCGGCAGGTCGTCGCGCAGCAGGCTGCGGTGGCGCAGTCGCGGGCGCAGATGGTTTCGGCGCAGGCGGACGCTAAGAAGACGCAGCTCGAATTCGAGCGGCAGCAAGCGCTGGCGAGCCAGAAATATGCGAGCCAGCAGCAATTCGAACAGGCCGAGGCCGCGCGCGATCAAGCAGCGGCGGCGGTACTGAGCGCGCAAGCGATGATCGACGCGGCGATCGCCAATCTAGAAGTGTTCAAGGCGCAGCAGCAGGAAGCGGCGCGCACGCTGAACGAATTGCAGACGGCGCAAGCCAAAGCCGAGCGCGATCTCTCCTTCGCAGTGATCCGCGCGCCGGTTGACGGTGTGTTCTCCAATCGCGCGGTGCAGACCGGCGATTATGTGCAGACCGGCCAGCGCGTCGCGAGCCTGGTGCCGCTCGGCGAAGTTTATGTCGAAGCCAATTTCAAGGAGACGCAGCTCCAACGTCTGCGCCCAGGCCAGCCGGTGTCGATCAGCGTGGACGCGCTGCCGGAGCACGCCATTCATGGCAGAGTCGCGAGCCTCGCGCCGGCGTCGGGTGCGGTGTTCTCGCTGCTGCCGCCCGACAATGCCACCGGCAATTTCACCAAGATCGTGCAGCGCCTGCCGGTGCGTATCGAGGTTCCAGAAGGCGTTGTCGCGGAGCGCATGCTGCGGCCCGGCATGTCAGTTGTGGTCGATGTCGACACCAAGCCGGGATATGTGACCGAGGCGAATGCAGCTTCGCCTGCTGCTCCTCAAATCGCGATGAATCATCGCTAAGCGCGGGAGGCTGTTATGGCCGCACAAGCCGCCGCACTTCCTGCAAATCGCGCGCCCGCCGCGGCGCTGAAGCTCGAGCCGATTCCGACGCGGCGCCTACTTGCGTTTGTCGCCATGTGCTTCGGCATGTTCATGGCGTTTCTCGATATTCAGATTGTGTCGTCGTCGCTTAACGACATTCAAGCAGGCCTCTCCGCGTCGGCCGACGAAATTCCGTGGGTGCAGACGGCCTATCTGATTGCTGAAGTGATCGCGATCCCGCTGTCGGGATTTCTCTCGCGCGCGCTAGGCACGCGGATCTTGTTCTCGATCGCATCTGCGGGCTTCACGCTCACCAGCGTCATGTGCGCGACCGCGGGCTCGATCGACAGCATGATCGTGTGGCGCGCGCTGCAGGGCTTCATTGGAGGCGGCATGGTGCCGACGGTGTTCGCCTCGTCCTATCTGATCTTCCAAGGCCCGCGGCAGAAGCTGATCGCGCCCATTGTCGGGCTGATTGCGACCTTGGCGCCGACCATCGGCCCGACCGTCGGGGGTTATCTCACCGATGCTTATTCATGGCACTGGCTGTTTTTCATCAATGTCGTGCCCGGCATTATCGTCACCATTGCCACCATCACGCTGGTCGACTTCGACAAGCCGGACTTTTCGCTTCTCAACAATTTCGACTGGATCGGTCTGATCAGCATGGGCGGCTTTCTCGGAGCGCTCGAATATGTGCTGGAGGAGGGGCCGCGTTACGAGTGGTTAGACGACGATACTATCTTCATGGTGGCGATCATTTCGGGGCTGTCCGCAATCGCGTTCTTCGCCCGCGTGCTGACTGCGAAAGCGCCGATTGTCGATCTGCGCGCTTTTCTCAACCGCAATTTCGCCGTCGGTAGCCTGTTCTCTTTCGTGCTTGGCATCGGTCTCTACGGGCTGACCTATCTCTATCCGGTCTATCTCGCGCAGGTGCGCGGCTATAACTCGTTGATGATCGGCGAGACCATGTTCATCTCCGGCCTGGTGATGTTCGTCTGCGCGCCGATTGCCGGTCAACTCAATGAGCGGCTCGATCCGCGCATCATTTTGGCGACCGGTTTCGTGTCGTTTGCCATTGGCACGTGGCAGATGACCTATCTCACCTCGGATTGGGATTTCTGGGAGCTGCTCTGGCCGCAAATCTTCCGCGGCGTCGGACTGATGTTCGCGATCATCCCGGTGACCAATGCCTCGCTCGGCACGCTGCCGCCGGAGCGGGTGAAGAATGCATCAGGCCTGTTCAATCTGATGCGCAATCTCGGCGGCGCGATCGGACTTGCCGCGATCAACACCTGGTTCAACGACCGCATGGATCTGCATCTGCAGCGCCTGCATGACGCAGTGAACCCGTCGAACCTTATGGCCAACGACACGCTTGCCAATATGGCGTCGCGCTTCGGTGGCTCGGATGCACAAAACCAGGCGTTGGCGCGGCTGACGGCGATGGTGCGCATGCAAGCGGCGGTGATGAGCTACGCCGACGTCTTTCTGATGCTGACGGTCATCTTTCTCGTGCTCGCCGCGTTCGCGCTGTTCATGAAGAAGCCGCAGGCGCCGGCGGGTGGTGCTGCGGGGCATTGATCGTCCGGAATCTGCCAGACGCTACCGACCAAAGCCGAGAGTGAAGAAGAAACCACTGCACTATTTAGTTGCAGCGAGTATTTGACCGCGCTACGTTTCAACTATGCGTTGGGGCATTCATAAATTACTTGTTTCGGTTGTTATTTGCTGGGCTGGCTGCACGGCGCAGGCGGCGCAGCAGCAGTCAACAACGCCGCAGCTAACAACGCCAAAGCCAACGGCACCGCAGTCAACTGCGCCGGCAACTGCCGCGGGACCGGCACGGCTGTCGATCACGCGGGTCGATGGTTCTTCATTGTTCGGAAGTACCGTCCACATCGCCGTCAATGACGTCAAAGTTGCTGACCTTGCTGAGGGCCAGACCTACAAAGGTGGCTTGCGCACCGGCCCGGTGAGCGTGACCGTGAGTGGTACGGCAGACATCGGCCAATATATCGTTCGCTTCAACGCAGTTCCGGGAAGGACCTATGCTTTCCAAGTGTCGAAGCGCACCCAACACACGGTCGCCGGGATAGTCGGCGGCTTAGCCGGTCTCCTGGTGGAGACGGCGGTGAGTGGCGAGCACGCCGGTTCATACCAACTCACGCCGGTGAAGCCTTAGCTGCGAACGCGGCAGCGCTTGGCGCGCGTTAAACAGCCTGTCCGATCGCGCGTTTCAAGACCTGCACGGCCTCGGCTTTGTCGATTGACGAAGACTCACCCACCCAGGCTACAAATTGGTCGGGCCGCACCAAAATGAGCGGCACTTGGTATTTTTCCCGGTTGCCTTTTGCGGTGTCCTTGATGGTCTTGAGTGGCATGTGCAGCGCGGCCGCGGCCTGCTCGAAGGCCGATGCCGCGTCGTTGCCGCCGAGGTCGATCAGTGTGAAGCCTTCGCCGAGTTCTTCGTAAACATTCTTGCCGGACGACAGCAGTTGCGGCGTGAGATGGAATCCGGCGAGCGCCGCATATTGATGTGAGCCGATCGCGCTGCTGACGGCGTGGGGCCGCCCAGACACGATCGGCGATCCAGCATAATTTGGATTGAATGAATTCACTTCGTCGAAGGTGCCGGACTTGCGCTTTTGCCAAGCCGCTTCGAAATCGGCTTTGTCGCCGGATGGATTATGTGTGTTCAGGAATTCGCGGTCTTTGAAGATCGCTTTTTCGATGAACTCGCCCGCGGTCGTCGCAAACACTGGCTGGCGTTCGGCGCTGTAACTGTCGAGGAGGGCAGGCGGCGCCCAGCCCTGCAGCACTGCTGCAAGTTTCCATGACAGGTTGACCGAGTCTTCCAGGCCGCTGTTGACGCCATAGCCGCCATAAGGCGGATGGCTGTGTGCCGCATCGCCGGCAATGAACATGCGCCCGGCACGATAATTATCGGCGACGGCAAAGCGCAAATCCCAGAAACCGATATGTTCGAATTCGACATCGAAGTCGGCCCCGGCTGCCCCGTGCATGAAGCTTCGGAAATCGAAATTGTCACGGGTCGTGTCCGGCGGCACGGGAGCGTGGAAGAACCACGTGGTGCCGAGGTCGACGCGGCCAAAGAACTTCCAATAGCCTTCGAGCTCCGGGTGCAGCACGCAGAAGAATGACTTTCCCGGATAACGCTCGAGAAGTTTGTGCAGCCCAGTTGAGCGGAAGACGACCAGCACCATCAAGCGATCGTGGTCGGACAGCGTCTGTGTGATGCCGGCCTTTTGACGCACGATCGAACGGCTGCCGTCGCAGCCAACGACATAAGTGGCGCGCAAGCTTTGTTTGTTGCCGGCGCGATCGACGATGTCGACGTCAACGCCGGAAACATCTTGTCGTAGGTCCTCGCAGGTCCAGCCATACATGGTGGTGATGGCCGGGATCTGCGCCGCTCTTTGCCGCAACACCGCCTCGGTTGCGTATTGCGGCAGGCGTTCATTACCGGTGAAGTAAAACGGCCGCACCAGTTCGCGCTGTAGCCAATCGTAATAATAGCCGCTGAGCAGTGTGCCATAGGACGTGAGGCCGCCCATGCCGTAATCCGTCGGAATAGTGCGCGCGTCGCGCAATTCCTTCTCGGCACCCCAAAAGTAGAAGTGCTCCATCGTGCGCTGGGTGAGGTTCTGTCCTTTGGGGATCGGTTGCGGATTCTCGTAGCGCTCGACCAGGATCGAGCGAATACCGCGCAGCCCGAGATCGATCGCCAAACCGACGCCGACCGGCCCACCGCCGACTATCACCACCGGGGCGGTGTTTTCAGGCTTATTATTCATAGAGACGCACCTCACGACGACTTATGCGCAGATAGATTTGCGGCGGGATATTTGTCATCGCCTGCGGGTGTTGGCAAATCGCCACGCGGCTCGTGCATAGCGCGCGTCCGGGTTATGCTTTCGCCATGCGATCATCGAATACAAATCCTTGGGACACCCGTCGCGCCATGTTGTACGGCGCGGGAATTGGCTTCATCGCCGCCGCGTTCAAGCTGTTCGCGCCGTGGGCGCAAACCCACGCACCGATGGCCATCGCCGAAGAACTGATCGGCGCCTCGCTCGCTTTTGCGCTGTTGTGCGGGCTTGCTGCGGCGTTGCGCAATCTCATTGTTCGGCGGCTGATCGCGCCGGAAAATCACTCATCACAAAATCACTAGGCGCTTACAAATAAAAACGGGGCGGCCGTGAGGCCGCCCCGCGCATTTCGTATTTCGCGTTACTTACCCGAGGTGACTGATATCGCGGTCCTTGGTCTCCGGCAGGAACAGGAGCGCGACGACGAAGCTCATCGCCGCGATCACGATCGGATACCAGAGGCCGGAGTAGATATTGCCGGTCGCTGCGACGATGGCGAATACGGTGGCCGGCAGGAAGCCGCCGAACCAGCCGTTGCCGATGTGATACGGCAGCGACAGGCCTGAGTAGCGGATGCGGGTCGGGAACATTTCAACGAGCCACGCGGCAATCGGGCCGTAAACCATGGTCACGTAGACGACCAGGATGGCCAGCAAGATAACCGTCATCGGATAGTTGATGTCAGCCGGATCGGCACTCGCAGGATAACCGTGCGCCTTCACGGCGGCGGCGATGGTCTTGGCGAGGTCAGGCGTGTCGGCGGCGATGGTCTGATCGCCGATCTTCACGCTCGCTTTGGTCCCGGCCGGCGCGGTGATGTTGTTGTAGTTCACCGAGAGACCGACCAGGGACGTTTTGATGTTATCGCAGCCGGTGGTGTACTTCTCGACGCCCGTTGCCTTGAACTGGAACGAGCACTCTGCCGGATCGGCCGTCACTGTGATCGGCGAGCCATTGAGCGCTGCTTCCAGCTTCGGATTGGCGAAGTGGGTGATGCCCTGGAAGAGGTAGAAATAGGTCACCGCTGCAAGCGCAAAGCCGGCGAGCATGATCGGCTTGCGGCCGATCCGGTCCGAAAGCCAGCCGAACAGGATGAAGCAGGGCGTGCCGATGGCAAGCGCGATCGCGATCATGATGCTGGCATTGATCGCCGGCACTTTCAGCGTCTGGGTGAGGAAGAACAGCGCATAGAACTGTCCACCGTACCAAACAACTGCCTCGCCGGCGGTGGCGCCAAGGAGCGCGAGGATCGCGATCTTCAGGTTCGACCATTGGCCGAACGCTTCCGACAGCGGCCGCTTCGATTGCTTGCCTTCAGCGACCATCTTCTGGAACAGCGGCGATTCATTGAGCTTAAGCCGGATCCAGACCGATACTGCGAGCAGGATCGCGGAGAGCAGGAACGGAATGCGCCAGCCCCAATCGCCGAATGCGCCTTCGCCCATCGACGTGCGGATGCCGAGGACGATCAGGATCGCCATGAATAGGCCGAGCGTAGCGGTGGTCTGAATCCACGAAGTGTAATAGCCGCGCTTACCTGGCGGAGCATGTTCGGCGACATAGATCGCCGCGCCACCATATTCGCCGCCAAGCGCGAGGCCCTGTACCAGACGCAACGCGATCAGAACGATCGGCGCCATGATGCCCCAGGTCGCAAAGCCCGGCAGCACGCCGATGAAGAAGGTGCCGACGCCCATCAGGCTCATGGTGATGAGGAAGGTGTATTTGCGGCCGATCATATCGCCGAGCCGGCCGAAGATCAGCGCGCCGAACGGGCGCACCGCGAAGCCGGCGGCGAAAGCGAGCAGCGTGAAGATGAAGGCGACGTTTGCCGGCACATTGGCGAAGAAGTATTTCGCCAAGAACACCGCGAGCGTGCCGTAAATATAGAAGTCGTACCATTCGAACACGGTGCCGAGCGACGAGGCGAAGATGACGAGCTTATGTTCGCTGGTCATGCCTCCGGTGGCGGGCGTGTTCACTGCCATCGTGGTCATGGGCGTGGTCCCCCTGTGATATCTTTGGTTCGTTAGAGATCGCGTCCGATACGCCGTTTCCGGCGCACGAAGCCTTCCCGGATTAACCGTATTCCGGGCCCGCACCGCTGTCTGTCCGCCAGAGGTCGTAAGCCGAAAGTCGAGGGTTAGGGGGCTTTTGGGTAGGGCGCCAAAGTGTGGGAACGCCGCGCGGGGGTAGTATCCAATTAATGTTACTAAATAATTCAGTTTCTCGGATGGCCCAATTTAAACTCATTCGTCCCGGCGGCTGCCTACAGTGACGGCCTGCGCCAGTTGTGCGCTTGTGCAATTTCGGGTCGTCCATGCGGGCTGTTCACGCGACTCTGCTGCTTGCCGTCACGGCAACGCCTGCGCTTGCCCAACGCGAGCCGCAGATCGTTATTCCCGGCAAGGCCGGCGTGCCCGTTTATATCAATGGCATCGATGCATCCTGGGGCGTGGTCGAAGGTGAGTTCGGTCTCGATCGGCCCGGGCTCGTGACGCCGACCGTGATTTACCGGCCGCTGGTGGTGTCCGCGCCACAGCCCGAGCCGCCCGCTTATCGTCCGAAAGACGGCCGCCGTCCCGGCTATGGACGTTTGGAAATCATCCCGCCGGCCAATCGCCAGTTGCCGCCGCCGGCGCCGACTTATTACCGCAACTGGTCGGCGGGAGCGCCGCCCGATCCGGTTGTTGCTCAGCCGTCGGTCGGACCGATCGGCGTGGAGGTCTCACCGTATTTCGGTCGTCGCAGACGGCCGCACAACAACAACAATTCGCCTGCGCCTAAACCGTGATCTTGAAGTCGTCGAACGAGCCGCGCGTCGGCTCGGAGTTTGAGTTGGTCAGTCAGTGTTGAGTAAGGGGAGTACAATGTCTGTGTTTCGCGTAACCTTGGCGGCCCTTGCAGCCGCCTTCACTCTCGGCATGACGTCGATGGCGTCCGCCGATTGCTGCGGCTGGGGCTATAACGCCCCGGTTTCCTACGCACCCGCTTACAGCGGCTGCGGCGGTTGCGGTGCGTCGGTCGCTGTTGCGCCCGTCGCTTACAATGGTTGTGGCGGCTGCGGCGCTCCGGCGGTCTATGCGCCGCCGGTCGCTGTGGCGCCGATTGCTCTGAGCCCGGTCTATCCGACAGCGTTCGGCGGTCCGTGCTGCGGCTGGAATGGCTGCGGCAATTGCGGACCGACGGATTGGAGCGGCGGTTGTAACAGCTGCGGCGGTGGCTCCATCGGTGTGGCTGTTGGCTGCGGCAATTGCGGCGGCGGCTGGAGTGGCGGCGGCGGCTGGGGTGGAGGCTGCGGCAACTGTGGCGGTTGCGGCAATTGCGGCGGTGGTTATTCCCAGTCGTCGCTCTATGTCGTCAATCAGGGCCCGGTCTATTCCGGCCCGGCGGCGACCATCCCGTACGCGACTTATTCGCCGACCGCAGCTTATGCGCCGGCGAGCGACTATCCGTATGTGCCGGGCTACGGCTACGGCCGTCCGTCTTATCCGGGCTATTACGCGTCGCCGTATTATCGTCACCGCTACGCGTATAACGCACCGGCCTATATGCATCCGCGCTATTACGGCGGCCCGCGCTACTACGGTGGTGGTGCGCGCTACTATGGCGCGCGCGCTTACGGTCCGCGTTACGCGGCACCGCGCAACTACGGACACTATCGTCAATATCCGTAAGCAAACATTCGGGGCGTCAAATGCGAAGGCCCGCGCTTCGGCGCGGGCCTTTGTTTTTTCGTTCCGTCATTGCATTGCGTTCGCTTGCAATGACGATTATTTGGTCGCGATCGCGCGCGATCCGATATAGAGCGCAAGCGCTGCCGCATTCGAGACGTTGAGGCTTTTGATTTCGCCGGGCAGATCGAGCCGCGCCAGCCGATCGCAGGTCTCTGCCGTTAATTGCCGCAAGCCTTTGCCTTCGGCGCCAAGTACCAGCGCCAATGGCGCGCGCATGTCGAGCGCGGCAAGATCGTCGGGCGCATTCGTATCCAGACCGACGGTGAGGAAGCCGCGCCCTTTAAGCGCGGTGAGCGCGCGCGCAAGGTTTTGCACGGTCGTGATCGGCACAAGCTCGAGCGCACCGGACGCCGCCTTCGCCAGCACGCCAGTCATTTCGGGACTGTGCCGCGCGGTGGTGACAATCGCGGTCACCGCAAAAGCCGCGGCGGTGCGCAGGATCGCGCCGACATTATGCGGATCGGTGATCTGATCGAGCACCAGTACGATGCCCGACGTCGGCATGTCTTCGATGCCCGGCGAGGGCAGGGGATCGGCCTCGGCAAGCAGGCCTTGATGCACAGCGTCGGGGGTGAGCTGTTCCGCGAGCGCATCCGGCCGCACCACGTCCGGCGCGAGCGGCAGCGGCACATTCTCCTCGGTGAGGCGGCGCAACGCGTTCTCGGTGACCAGGAGCTTGCGGAACCGTCGTGCCGGATTGGCGAGCGCTGCGATCACGGTGTGCCAGCCATAGAGCACGACCGCGTCACCAGCCGCGGCGCGCAATTGCTCCTGGCGCACGTCACGCTCGCGCCGTTCCCTGGTCTTTCGCTGCCATCGCTTTTCAGGCATGCCCGCTTCTGTCATGCGGGCGGAGGGTTGGCAATTCGCCCCTTTTCGATTGACTAGTGGAGGCGGTCCAACCATATAGCGCCCTCGGCCGGTCCAGCCGGCCAGCGCCCATTACGGGTCGCGGGAGAGTGTCCCGAGTGGCAAAGGGGGCGGACTGTAAATCCGCTGGCTTACGCCTTCGTAGGTTCGAGTCCTACCTCTCCCACCATCCTGCTTCGCGCTGACGCGCTTCGCAGGATTGCTCCACACTAGTTCGCGCCAAAATTACGAGCGCCTATCGTGATCTATTTTTTTCTACTCAAATTTTTGCATGTGATCGGTGCGACCGTCATTCTCGGCACGGGGGCCGGCATCGCGTTTTTCATGTTAATGGCGCATGTGAGCCGTGACGTCCGGTTTGTCGCGCGCACCGCCGCCATCGTCGTCTTGGCGGATTTCGTGTTCACGGCGACGGCCGTGATCGTGCAACCGCTTACCGGTTATCTGCTCAGCCGCGAAAGCGGCGTGCCGATGTCCGAGAGTTGGATTGTTGCGTCGCTTGTCCTCTATAGCGTGGCGGCAGCGTTCTGGCTTCCCGTGGTGTGGATGCAAATGCGGATGCGCGACCTTGCTGCAGCGGCTGCCGACGCCGGAGAGCCTTTGCCGGCGAGCTATCACCGGCTGTTCTGGCTATGGTTCGCTTTCGGTTTTCCCGGCTTTGGTTCGGTGCTGGCGATCTTTTGGCTCATGATCGCGAAGCCTCCGTTTTGACCGGCACCAGCCAGCCGTCATAACGGATGATGAGGCCGGTCAGGGGATGGCTGATTTTGACATGAAAATTAAAGCGTTCTTGTTCGGCGCTTTCGTATGAATCAGAATGCGGACAAAGCCATAACGGCAACGGCAGGCCAAAAAAGCTCCATCGCCGCAACACCAAAGACAGGCGGTCGCCTTCGACCACAAGCGCCATCGCAAAAGTGAACGGCCCGAAGCGCTCGCATAAAAGCCGATCCGATCGGCTGCTGCCGGCGAATTGCTGGCTCTGGAAGCGATCATCTCCAAACTGCCGGGTCCAGGTTTCGACGCCATTTGACACATCGAAACGCACGCGGACATAGATATCCGGATTGGTCGTTGGAAAACCGAAAACCGCAGCGGTGAGCCACGCCAGTAAGCCGTTTCCTCGTTCGACGCGCGCGCGGCCTTCGGCGGTCATGCTGCTCCGAACATCATGTATGTCACGAATTTGAAGCGGCAACCGGTTCAACGCGTCGCCGAGTATAACGGCGTAGAGGGTTAGCGCGCCGGTTTGTTCAGAGTCGTCGCGAAATCCCGTGACGATCGCACGTCGGGAAAACAGTCTGTCGTAATCTTCGAGTTCAAGGTCGTGCACGGAAGAGCGCGCTCCGGGAGCAGGCGGGTGGCCCCGCAACATATTGCGGATGAGTGCCTCAACTGCCATCGACGGAATGAAAGGGCCGTCGTCGCCTTCGGCAATCATATGCCATGAGCGCGTGCACGGTACGCCGGGCTCCGTGACGCCCTCGACTTCGATGAACATTCCGCCGCGATGCTCGCCCCAGCGAATGCGATTGGCGACGACATGCATCAGCGGAGCGATCGGCGAAATTGACGGCAACAGACGTAGCCGTACCAGCCAAGCCAGGCATATGAGAAAACGGTGCAGCACTTCGGGACGCGGACCAGCGCCCATCCAGATATCACTCGCCTCGGACCATAGTTGCGGCAGTGCCCGTAGGTCGGGCACATCGACCAACGAAAACAGCGTGTTGCGAAGCGGCACGTATCCCGGTGTCGCAACTGTATAGCGGACGCGTTCGGTCAGCGGCCAACCGGTGGCGAATGCGCCATTTCGCATGAGTGTGATCCGCTGGCCGGCGTAACTCGCAATTGCGCGGATGACGTTTTCGCCGACGACCGCATAAGGGGAGGGTGCAATGCCGCCGCGGATCGATTTCACGTGAGTCATGCCGGCCGACAATCGTCGCACTGCCGCCGCGGTCAGAACCGGAAAGCTCGATACGCCGGACAGAATAAAGAGACCGGTGGCACGAGCGTGATCGTTGAATGCCCCGATCGCCGCGACAAAGTCCGAGCCGTCGGCGAGATCAAGGTAATTCGCGCCATGGTTCAAGCAGGCTTCAACCACACGATAACGATCGTCACCGTAATCCTGGAACGGACCACTGGCGTCGATAACGACGTGGGGATCGATCGCGGACATTTGGCGGCTGACGTCGCCGTTGCGATCAAAGGCTGCAGGCAACAACGCGGCCTTGACGTCTTTTCGTGAGGCAATGAAGTCCCGCGCTTTGGCGATGGAACGGCCGCCGACGACCAAAGTGAGCCGCGCTTCATCTTCGAGTAATTCAACGATACGACCGCCGAATATGCCGTAGCCGCCGATGATCAGGACTTTCAGGCTTGCGGTCATGAAACGAAGCGATCGGCCTGGCATGGATCGGGCAAAAAGCAAGTTTGCCGTGCTCCGAGCCAGCGTAAACGATTTCGCGCGACAAGATCATAAAACCGGTCAAGCGCCGTGCGTGGTAAAAATCTTCCTATTGCAACAAGCCGCCACGGCCAGCCCAATCCTCCGAAAATCCGGATCGACGCTTCCGATTTGAAGAGGGCCATACCATTATCCAACAGGACATAGGTTTCGTATTGGGGCGTGTTGAGTTCGAAGTGCCGATAAAGCGCTTCGCCAAGGGGCGATTGTGCGGCAAGCAATCGGAAACGATGTGAACCATCGACGCGCATAATGAATCGCGCGAAGGATGAGCAGAGCACGCATTTACCGTCGAAGATGATGATCGGGCGGTCGTCGGCAAAACGCGGCACTGCCGGATCAGTCCGATATGCATAAGGCAAGTGCGACAGGTAAGGGCCTCCCGCCAATACTTAAATCCGCAAGAAAACTCGCGGAGATGCAGTGAACAAAACGTCAAAGAATCTCGCACGGATTTAGCCATATTAGCCGCCCATAGAGCCGCGAATAAACGTTATTTTTAGCGTGTTATTTAAACTGATCTTAGACCCTGATCCGTATGTTGACGGCATACGGCGGGAGACAGGGCCCGTCGGAAACAAAACAATCGAGCGGTACTTGTGCAAACAAGATTGGCTCGAAACAAGACTGGGAAAGGCGTCACAATGAAAGCCGTCGTCAAGACGGTCGAGCCCGCCGATCGTGAGGCGCGCTTCGACCACATCCGACCGCATTATCTCGAGGCGCTGACCTTGGTCGAGCGTCTGCACCGCCGCCTGCTCGACGTCATCAAAGATGAATTCGATCGCCGCGGCCGTGCCGACATCAATTCGGTCCAGGCATTGCTTCTCTACAATATCGGCGACAAGGAGCTGACCGCGGGCGAGTTGCGCACGCGCGGCTACTATCTCGGCTCCAACGTCTCCTACAATCTCAAGAAGCTCGTAGAGATGGGCTTCCTCGATCATCAGCGTTCGCGGGTCGACCGCCGCTCGGTGCGTATCAAGCTGACCGACAAAGGCCGCGAGGTGCGCGACACCGTCGAGACGCTCTATCAGAAGCATGTGCGCACCGTGGAGCAGGTCGGCGGCATCAGTGCCGACGAGTTCTCCGTGCTCAACAAGGCGCTGCACCGGCTCGAGCGCTTCTGGACCGACCAGATCCTCTATCGGCTGTAAGAGCGCGATCAGCGGGCGGCATTACGCCCGCGTAAACGGCACACGATTAAGAAGTCGCGATCAAGAAGTCGCGACTTCACGCCAGAATTCAGAGTGTACTGGCGAGCCTTGACCCCGGCGAAGGCCGGGGTCTTTTTTTTCGCTAACGGCTTGTGGTAATTGCATCGTGGGGCGGCGCCGAGATGGCCGATTTTCGGCCGCAATGCTGGCGCAAGACCACACCAATGACGGATGGGGATGATTCAGGGGCCAAGGCCGGAGCTTTTCGGCCGAACCGGCGCGCTTTTTTGGCGCGGGCGGGTGGCGTTGCGCTCACTGGTTTAACTGCGCGGGCGGCTTTCGCCGAGGACGGCTCGCCGCTAGACGCGCTTCTGAACGACACCGACCACAGCGATTTCGGCCAGAATTTCGACCAGGCCTCGCGCACCGTCCATATGCCCAAGGCGACTGCGCCAATGCTGTCGCCGATGACGGCGGAAAACACCAAGCGCGCCATCGAGACCTATGACGGCATCGTTTCGCGCGGCGGTTGGCGCAGCGTCGGCAAGGTCGATGTGCTGAAAATAGGCAGCCACGATCCGGCGGTCGCCGATCTGCGCGCACGGCTTGCGGTGTCCGGCGATCTCGACCCCAATGCCAGTGCCGTCGGCAATGACATTTATGACTCTTACCTCTCGGAAGCGGTACGGCGCTTCCAGGCCCGGCATGGGCTGACCATCGACGGCGTGGTACGCGAGTCAACACTCGATGCGCTCAATGTGCCGGCAACGACGCGGCGCGATCAGCTCAAGGTGAATATCGAACGGCTCAAGACGCTGACGACCAATCTCGGTCCGCGTTATGTAGTCGCGAATATTCCGGCGGCGCGCGTCGAGGCGATCGAGAACGACGTCGCGGTGTCGCGCCACACCGCGGTCGCCGGCAAGCCGGATCGCGCGTCGCCCGACATCAATTCCAAGATCATCCAGATCAATTTCAATCCGTATTGGACGGTGCCGGCCTCGATCGTGCGCAAGGATCTCATTCCGAAGATGCAGGATCAGCCGGAATATTTGTCCGACAATCACATCCGCATCTTCACCTCGCAGCAGAAAGAGCTGCAGCCGTCGCAGATCAATTGGTATACCAACGACGCGACCAGCTACACCTTCAAGCAGGATCCCGGTAGCTTCAATTCGCTCGGATCGATCCGCATCAATTTCCCGAGCGCTTTCGGCGTCTATATGCATGACACGCCGCTGAAGAATCTGTTCGGCGACGATTTCCGCTTTCACTCCTCAGGCTGCATGCGCGTGCAGAACGTCCGCCAGCTGGTCGGCTGGCTCCTCGACGGCACCAAAGGCTGGTCGTCGGAAGAGATCGACAAGGTCATCAAATCCGGCGAGCAGAAGAACGCGAACCTGACCAAGCCCGTGCCGCTGCATTGGGTCTATGTCACCGCCTGGGCGGCCTCCGACGGCGTCGTACAATTCCGCGAAGACATTTACAGCCGCGATGGATTAGGCGCGCCGGCCATTCCGGCGACGACTAAGCTTTAGCGCAACGCAGCGCGGCGTTGCTGTAGGAAGCGCCGCACCGATGGATCGGATTCTAGGCCGATCGCGCGATCATAAGCTTCCTCCGCCTTAATGACTTCGCCGGCTTGTGCTGAGAGATCGGCGCGCGCCGCCCAATAGGGTTGGTAGTCGCGCAAGCGAGAATCCTCAGACAATGAATCGAGTAGAGCTAGACCGGCCGCCGGACCTTGCGTTTCGGCGACTGCGATCGCGCGATTGATAGTCACCACCGGCGAGCCAGTGAGTGTGGCGAGTGCGCCGTAAAGTTTCTCGATCGCGTCCCAATCTGCTTTACCGGTGCGGCGGCGCACGACATGTGCGGACTGGATCGCGGCTTCGAGCTGATAGCGGCCGATGGCATGCATCTGACTGGCGCGGACGAGGAATGCTTCCGCGTCCGCGATCATGGCGTGGTCCCAGAGGGCAGGCTCCTGCTCTGCAAGCGGCACATAATTGCCGTTGGCGTCGCGCCTTGCTCCACGGCGTGCTTCGGCGTGCAGGATCAGTGCGACGAGACCAAGCGCTTCAGGTTCATCCGGGAGGAGTGTGACCACCAGCCGCCCGAGCCAGATGCCTTCTTCCGAAAGATTGCGGCGGCGGGTTTCGGTGCCGGCCGGATCGGACCAGCCTTCGGCAAAGACCGCATAGATCGCTTCAAGAACGGCATCGAGCCGGCCCGCGAGCTCGTCGCGCTCGGGCACGCGAAACGGCACACCAGCTTGTTTGATCTTCGCCTTCGCGCGCACAAGCCGCTGATTCATCGTGGCCGGGGAGATCAGAAAGGCCGAGGCGATGGTTGCAGCGTCGAAGCCGAGCACTGTCTGCAGGATCAGCGGTGCGCGCAAGCCGGGATCAATCGACGGATGGGCGCAGGCGAACATCAAAGCGAGACGCCGATCGGGGATCGGCGCGGCGCCACTCGCACTCGCGGCCAATTCCGCCAGCTCTTCGGTGATAAGAGCGAGATGTCCGGAAGACTGTTCGGTGGTGCCGCGTTTGCGAAACGTGTCGATAGTCTTGCGGCGGGCCACCGCGATCAGCCAAGCTTCTGGATTATTCGGAATCCCCGCTGCCGGCCATTCGGCGAGGGCGGCCGCGAAAGCATCGGATAAAGCATCCTGCGCTCCCGCGACATCGCCGGTGCGTGCAGCGAGAAAGGCGATCAGTTTGCCGTAGCTGCCACGCGCGATGGCTTCCGCCGTTTCGCGTGCGATCGCGTCAGGCGCATGCAAGCCGGCCTGCAAACTGTCTCTCTCCCATAGCAACTACATCTCGAAGTTACATGGCCATGATCGGCCGCACCTCGACGGCGCCGAAGTTCGTGCCCGGACAGCGTCCGGCCCAGGACAGAGCCGCGTCGAGATCGGGTACGTCGATCATATAGTAGCCGGCGAGTTGTTCTTTGGTTTCGGCATAGGGGCCGTCCAGCACATTGGTCTTGCCGCCATTGGCGCGGACGGTGGTCGCAGTGGACGAGCCCTTCAGCCGATTGCCGTCGACCAGCACGCCGCCCTTTTGCAGCGCCTGGGTGTAGGCGCCATAGGCCGCCATCATCTGCTCGATATCGCTTTGGCTGGCGTTCTGCGCGGCGGCTTCATTGCCGTAGATCAGCAGCAGGTATTTCATGACGTTCTCCTCAATCTCACACTCGGCGGCGTCGGTGCCGTCATTGCTATGTCGGCTATGCTCTCGCCCAAACGACAGGCAGGCGAAAAATCTTCCACGCGTCCAAGTCATCGGCCTAAAGACATGCTGTCAAAAGGGTCCGTGATGACTTGTCCTTATCGGCCTCAGCCCCAAATATAGCGGGGTTATCGGTAGAAATATCGCAAGCCCTTGCGGCTGGCCGCTGGTATGGTGGCCGCCTGCGGTGTATCACCGGCCCGGCAAAAACCGAACTTTTTGGACTTCAAGCGCAAGACTTTAAGAGCAGGACTTCAGCAATGTCGGCACCCTATCAGGCCCAGCGCGACACCAAACCCACGGCAGAAGACTTTTTCACCGCCTCGCTTGCCGACGCCGATCCCGAGATCGCCGAAGCGGTACGGCTTGAACTTGGCCGCCAGCGCGACGAGATCGAGTTGATCGCGTCGGAGAATATCGTTAGCCGCGCCGTGCTCGAAGCGCAGGGCTCGGTGCTCACCAACAAATACGCGGAAGGTCTGCCGGGGAAGCGCTATTATGGCGGCTGTCAGTATGTCGACGTCGCCGAGCGGCTCGCGATCGAGCGCGTCACCAAACTGTTCGGCTGCAGCTTTGCCAATGTGCAGCCGCATTCCGGCGCCTCGGCCAATGCCGAAGTATTCATGGCGCTGATGCAGCCCGGCGACACTTTCATGGGGCTGAACCTCGCTGCCGGCGGACATCTGACGCACGGCTCGCCGGTCAACATGTCCGGCAAATGGTTCAAGGTCGTGCCCTATGGCGTGCGCCGCGAAGACCATCTCATCGACATGGATGAAGTCGAGCGGCTCGCCAAAGAGCATAAGCCGAAGGTGATTGTCGCCGGCGGCTCGGCCTATCCGCGCATCATCGATTTCCGCCGCTTCCGTGAGATCGCCGACAGCGTCGGCGCTTATCTGATGGTCGATATGGCGCATTTCGCCGGTCTGGTTGCCGGCGGCGCGCATCCGTCGCCGTTTCCGCATGCGCATGTCGTCACCACGACGACGCATAAGACGCTGCGTGGTCCGCGCGGCGGCACCATCCTCACCAATGACGAGGATCTGGCGAAGAAGCTCAATTCGGCGGTGTTCCCCGGCATGCAGGGCGGCCCGCTGATGCATGTGGTCGCGGCGAAGGCAGTGGCCTTCGGCGAAGCGCTGCGGCCGTCGTTCAAGCTGTACGCCAAGAGCGTGGTCGAGAACGCCAAGGCCCTTGCCGAGACGCTTAAAGCCCGCGGCCTTGATATCGTCTCCGGCGGCACCGATACGCATTTGATGCTGGTCGATCTGCGCAAGAAGCGGCTCACGGGCAAAGTCGCCGAACTCGCGCTCGGCCGCGCGCATATCACTTGCAATAAGAACGGCATCCCTTTCGACCCCGAAAAGCCGATGGTCACCTCGGGGGTGCGGCTTGGCACGCCGGCCGGCACCACGCGTGGCTTCGGCATCGCCGAATTCCGTCAGGTCGGCGACATGATCGCGGAAGTGCTCGACGCGCTCGCGCATCGCAATACGGACGAAGACGCGCAAGCGGAAGCGAACGTGCGTGAGAAAGTGAAGCGGTTGGTCAGCCGGTTCCCGATCTACGAGGGGTAAGGGATGCGGTGCCCGAGTTGCTCAAGCCTCGACACCCAGGTGAAAGATTCGCGGCCGACCGAGGATTCCTCGGTCATCCGTCGCCGCCGCGTTTGCCTCGCCTGTAATTTCCGCTTCACCACGTTCGAGCGGGTGCAGCTACGCGAACTCGTGGTGATCAAGCGCAATGGCCGCCGCGTGCCGTTCGACCGGGACAAGCTCCTGCGCTCGGTGCAGATCGCCTGCCGCAAGCGGCCGGTCGATCCCGAACGGCTCGACCAAGTCGTGTCGAAGATCGTCCGCGAACTTGAAAGTGCCGGCGAGAGCGAAGTGTCCTCGGAGGTGATCGGCGAAACCGTGATGGCGCATTTGCGCGATCTCGACGATGTCGCCTATGTGCGCTTCGCCTCTGTCTATCGCAATTTCCGCGAAGCCAAGGATTTCGAGGCGGCGCTCGCCGAATTGTCGGGGGACGAGGCGGCGGAGTGAGCGCGCCGTCCTCCGCGGGAATGACTTCCACGAAGATCGACGACACGCGCTTCATGGCACTGGCGCTGGCGCTTGGCCGGCGTGGGCTTGGCCGGACGTGGCCCAATCCCGCAGTCGGTGCGGTGATCATCAAAGACGGTGTGATTGTCGGCCGCGGCTGGACGCAGCCCGGTGGGAGGCCGCATGCCGAAGTCGAGGCCTTGCGGCGGGCAGGCGCGGCGGCGCGTGGTGCGACGCTTTATGTGACGCTCGAGCCGTGTTCGCATCACGGCAAGTCGCCGCCCTGCGCTGATGCAGTGATCGCGTCCGGCATTGCGCGGGTCGTGTCTGCAATCGAAGACCCCAATCCGGAAGTGGCAGGCGAGGGCCATGCGCTGCTGCGCGCTGCTGGCATTCAAGTCGATGTCGGCATCGGCGCCGCCGAAGCCCGACACGATCACGCCGGGCATATCCGGCGCATGCGCGAGGGCAGGCCAAATGTGCTTTTGAAGCTCGCGATCTCTTCTGATGGGAAAGTCGGCGCCGCGGGTGGCAAGCCGGTTGCGATCACCGGTGGAGCAGTGCGCGAGCGCGTCCATCTGCTGCGCGCACAGAATGATGCGATTATGGTCGGCATCGGCACCGTCCTTGCCGACGATCCGATGCTGACCTGCCGGTTGCCCGGCTTGGAGAAGAACTCGCCGATGCGCGTCGTTGCCGACAGCATGCTCCGGCTGCCGCTTGCCTCGCATCTGGTGCAGACCGCGCGGAGGACGCCGGTTTGGGTGATCGCAGGCCTGCGAGCTCCGGCCTCCGCGGCGGATGCCCTACGGTCTCACGGAGTCGAAGTCCTACAGGGTGAGGAGCAGGGGGGCCGCCTCGATCTCGCAGCCGTGCTCAAGCGTCTGGCGAAGCGCGGCATCACCCGGCTGATGGTCGAGGGCGGGCCGACCCTGGCTGCAGCGCTCCTGGCTGCCGATCTGGTCGACGAAGCCGTCCTGTTCCATTCTGGCAAGGTCGTGGGCGCAGACGGGGTCGCGGCGCTCGGGGCCGAGGCGCAGGCGCACTTGGCACGGCACCTGGATCGCGTAAGAAGTGAAGCGGTCGGCTCCGACCGGGCCGAGATTTTCCAGCACCGATAGCAGCATGTTCACCGGTATTGTCAGTGACTTGGGCGACATCATTGAAGTTCAGCAAAAGGCTGAAGGTCTGCGCCGTCTCGTGATCGGCTCAAGCTACGATGCCGTGTCGATCGATATCGGCGCCTCGATCGCCTGTTCCGGCGTCTGCCTGACCGTGGTTGAGCGCAAACCGGCCGGCAATCGCTCCCAATTCGCGGTCGACGCTGCGGCCGAGACATTGGCCGTGACCACCGCCGTGACCTGGCAGGCCGGCACCAAGCTCAATCTCGAGCGCGCGCTGCGCATGGGCGACGAACTCGGCGGCCACATGGTCAGCGGCCATGTCGACGGCATCACCGAGCTGATGACGCGAGAGGACCTGCCCGACATGGCACGGCTGACGTTCCGCGCGCCGCATGCACTCGCTCGCTTTATCGCAGCCAAAGGATCGGTCGCGCTCGACGGTATTTCGCTCACGGTGAATACCGTTAAGGACGATATGTTTTCAGTGCTGATCATCCCGCACACGCTGAAAGTCACGACGTTCGGCGCGCTTGCGGCCGGCGCGCGCGTCAATCTCGAGGTCGACCAGATGGCGCGCTATGCAGCGCGCTTGATCGAGACATTGCCGCGCTAGCGCGCGCTTGCTACGACCAGCCGCGAATTGGAGCTGAGCTTAAGAATGGCCGGACCACGGCAAGGTAAGCGCGAGAAGAGTATAAGAAAAGGCGCTCGCGTCCTTATCGTCGAGGCGCGTTATTACGATGCCATCGCCGATGCGCTCCTCGCTGGCGCGACCAAGGTGCTGCGGGACACCGGCGCGGTGTTTGATACGCTCAGCGTACCTGGCGCGCTCGAAATCCCGACTGCGATCGCGATTGCGCTCGACGGCGCGCAGCGCCGGCGGCGACCCTATGACGGTGTCGTCGCGCTCGGCTGTGTCATTCGCGGCGAAACCATCCATTTCGAGATCGTGTCGCAGGAATCCGCACACGCTTTGATGGCGCTGTCGGTCGCGCGCAAAATGCCGATTGGCAACGGCATTCTTACTGTCGAGACCGAGGCGCAGGCCTTCGCTCGCGCGCGCGTCGAAGAGCAGGACAAAGGCGGCGACGCCGCCCGCGCGGCGCTTTCGCTGATCGCTCTGCAAAAGCAGTTCGGAAAGCGCTGATGGCTGCAGGTCCCAACAACGAACCGCGCAAAGCCAATAAGCGCGGCGCAGCACGGCTTGCGGCCGTGCAAGCACTTTATCAGATGGATCTTGCCGGCGCCGGCTTGAATGAGATCATGGCCGAATTCGAAAGCTATTGGCTCGGCGGCGAAGTCGAAGGCGTGCAATATCTGCCCGCCGAAGCGGCCTATTTTCGTGACATTGTCGGAGGCGTCGTGCGAGAGCAGACCAAGCTCGATCCGCAGATCGACGCGGCGCTCACAAAGGGCTGGCCGCTCAAGCGTGTTGAGACCGTGCTGCGCGCGGTGCTGCGCGCCGGCGCTTATGAGCTTGCCTATCGAAACGACGTGCCGGCGCGCGTCGTCACCGCGGAATATGTCGATGTCGCCCAAGCTTTCGTCGACAAGGAAGAGACCGGCATGATCAACGCCGTGCTCGATGCGCTAGCGCATCAATGGCGCGCCGCGGAGTTCGGCTGAGACCTTTAGCGGGCCTTGGCGTCGGCCGGCACGAAGCCGCGATCGTTCCAGATCGCTCGTCCCTCCGGCGTTAGCATGCTGTCGATGAAGGCGCGGGCAATATCAGGCGATGCCGCGGTCTTGAGTACACCCGCTGCAAATGGCTCCTGACTATCAAACGGGGATGGCAGGACGCCGGCGAATTTCAGGCCCGGTGTCGTCACGATCGCGCTTTTGAAAGTGACTGCAAAGGCGGCCTTTCCACTTACCACCGCCGCTACAATCTCTTGGCTGCCGGATACCAGCACCGCCTTGCGCCGAACCTCGTCTGCTAGTCCGAGTTGGACCAGGGTGCGATCGAAGCTTTGCCCGAAGGCTCCGCCGCTCTTCGGGGCCGTATAGGATAGCGACGGGGTCACGCGCAGCAGCGCGATGAACTTTTCCAAGGAAGAGATGTCGGGCGACGGCGTGTCGGCAGGTACGCCGACCCCCGCAAAACTTACCGCGACCGGCGTGTCCGACAGCAATAAGCCTGCATCCTTCAAGCCCGTTCGTCCGGCCTCTGGCAGCACGATCGCATCCGCCGGCTTTCCGGCCTTGATGTCGGTCAGGATCGGACCGGTGAGTCCGTACCCAATGTCGACTTTGTTGCCGGTCGCTTGAGTAAAAGCTGCCGCCAGGCGATCGAGCGGATCCTGCACCGCAACGGCTGCGAGGACATGAATCTCGCCGGCCAGCGCGTCAGATGTCACAAGACCGAACAGGATCAGCATAGCGACGATGCAGCGTATCGCGGCCGAGCGAGAAGACTCCATCCAAACGTCATACGGAACAGAACGCATTTCTAACTCCCTCGTTGCGCTTCTTCGTAGGCGCTGTCCGATCGTGGCGCGGTTCTTCCGCGTCACGATGCCGACCTGCGTGCGGCCAAGCGGCTCAATGCAAAAATAGCATTAGCGGAGGATGGAAGGGCGACGTATTTTGCCTGCCAAGCTTCGCAGCCATCGTTCTTGGCCAATTGCGAAGCGACAAGGGAGGACGATCCGCGATGCAGTTCGCGCGCCGACATGTGCTCAAGCTTGCCGCGGGCGCCGCTACGTTGCCCGTCGCCGCTCGCCCGTCTTGGGCGCTCGATTATCCGGCGCGTCCGGTGCGCGTCGTGGTCGGCTTTCCGCCAGCGGGTTTTACCGACACCACGACGCGGCTGATTTCGGCATGGCTGTCGGAGAAACTCGGCCAGCAGTTCGTCGTCGAGAACCGCCCCGGCGCCAGCAGCAATATCGCCACCGAATTCGTCGCCCGCTCCGATCCGGACGGCTATACATTACTGCAGATCGGCGATGGCAACGCCTATAACGCGACGCTGTACGATAATCTCAATTTCGATTTCGTCCGCGATATCGCTCCGGTGGCGAGCCTGATCGACGCTCCATTCGTGCTGGTGGTGAATCCGGCATTCCCCGCTAAAACCGTTTCCGAATTCCTCGCCTATGCCAAAGCCAATCCGGGCAAGATCAATGTCGGCTCGCTTGGGCCGGGCAGTCCGTCGCAGCTCATCGGCGTGTTCTTCAAGTCGATGGCGGGGATCGAACTTACAACGGTGAATTATCGCGGCATCGGGCCGGTGCTCACCGATCTGATCGCTGGCCGTCTCGATGCGGTCTTTACCTCGCTCGTTTCGGTGATCGGCTACATCAAAGAGAACAAGCTGCGTGCACTCGGTGTGACGACGGCGAAGCGCGCGGAGATATTCCCGGACGTTCCCGCTCTCGGCGAATATGTGAAAGGCTATGAAGCCGCCGGCTGGGTTGGCTTGGGTGCGCCTGCCAAAACGCCACCTGAGATCATCGCGCTCCTTCATACCCAGGTGAATGCCGCTCTCGCCGATCCGGGGTTCAAAGCGAAGCTCGCCGAGCTCGCGCTTGCTCCGTTTGCGAGTTCGCAGGCCGACTTCGCAAAATTTATCGTCGGCTTCACCGACAAATGGCGCAAGGTCATCCGCGATAACAACATCAAGCCGGAATGACGGCGCGCATAGCCTGTATTCACTCGTATTGAAAACCCACACAAAGCAGGTTCGATCTGCATGACCTTGAAAATTCTTCTGACTGGCGACGTTAACCTGATGAACGTCACCGATCCCGTCGTGCCCTTCGCGAAAGTCGCGGCGGAGTTCAAGTCGGCCGACTTGGTTTTTAGCAATCTCGAATGTTGCTTCTACGAACCGGATGCCGGTCATGCGCTCGACCGCGAAGGATTTTTTGCTCCGCTCGCATCAGCTGATGCGCTGAAGATTGCCGGTATCGGTGCAGTTGGTCTCGCCAACAATGTCAATTACGGCACCGCGCCGATTTTGTCGTCGATCGCGCGGCTCGACCAATTGGGCATTCCGCATACCGGCGCGGGCGCAACCCTGCAAAAGGCGCGCGAGCCTGTGATCCTTGAGCGTCAGGGCCTGCGTATCGGCATGATGCAACGGACGTCCGTGTTCTGGACGACAGATCATGAGGCAGCCGACAACGCCGTCGGCGTCGCCACCATCCGTGGCCACACGGCCTACCAAGTGCCGATGTTCCGGGCCGGGCCGAGCGCAATCCCGCTGAACCGTCCCGGCGTTCCACCGGCGATCATCACTTGGGCCGATCCGCCATCCTTGAAGCGTTTCCGCGATGACGTCGCGGCGCTCAAAGCCAAATGCGATATCGTTATCGCGTCGTGTCACTGGGGCATGGATCAGGCGGTGTTGGAGTATATGCAGGAAATCGCGCAGACCGCGATCGATGCCGGCGCCGATGTCGTCTTCGGGCACGGTCCGCATTACTCGCTGCCGGTCGAAAGCTATCGCGGCAAGCCGATCTATTACGGTCTTGGCAGCTTCTCCTTCCACACAGGGCATGGCGGGGTTAAGCACGGCGATTGGGTTGGCATGCTCGCGAAAGTGATCTTCGACGGCACAGCCGTAAAAGAAGCCAAGTTTCAATTTGCCCGCCACAATGACAGTAACGAGACCGTGCTTTGCCCGCTGAAGAATGAAGGTGAAGTGCTTGGTCTGGTCACCGCCGGAACGGCAAAACTCGGCAGCAAGCTCGCGCCGCAAGGCGATGAGGTCGCGATCGCGCTTGTGTAGCGTAAGCGCCAAGCGAAGCATTCCGCTAACACCTGTGAGAATTCAAACATGACGACTGCTGCCCAAACGATGACTGCTGCGCAAAAACTTGCCGACTTCGCGACGAAGCTGCAATTCGAACAGATTCCGCCAGCAGTCGTCGAACGCGCCAAAGACTGCATGATCGACATTGTCGGCGTGTGCGCGTTCGGCAGCACAGTCGCTTCCTCGAAGCCCGTGCTGGCTTATGCCGAACAGTATGGAGCGGGCGGGCGCAGCACCGTCTTGGGGACGTCACTGAAACTGCAGGCGCCGATGGCGGCTCTCGCCAACGGCGTGTTCGCGCATTCTTTCGAGATGGACAATCTGGTGTCACCAAGCGTCGGCGTGCATCCCGGCGCTTCGCTGCTGCCGCCGGGCCTCGCGGTGGCGGAGGAGATTGATGTTTCGGGACGCGAATTCATCACCGCTTTTGTTGCCGGTTTCGAGGCGATGCATCGGATCGGCGACGCAGCGCTGGAGTCGGTCGAGAAACTCGGCTTCCACGCGCCCGGCGTGACGGGACCATTCGGCGGCGCAATTATCGCGGGCCGTCTGTTGAAACTGAACGCCGAGCAAATGACCAATGCGCTCGGAATTGCCGGCTCGCTGGCAGCAGGCGTGTTGGAGTTTGCGAAGTCCGGCGGCGGCACGGTGAAGCGGATGCATCTTGGCCACGGCGCGCAATCGGGCGTCATGGCAGCAACGATGGCCCGTAGCGGCTTTGCCGGGCCTACGACCATCCTTGAGGGCAAGTTCGGCTATCTGAATGTCTTTTGCCGCGACGGCGCTCCGGACCGCCTCACGGTCGATTTGGGCCAGGACTGGCGGACAATGCGCGTGATGTTCAAGCGTTATTCCTGTCACATCACAGCGCATGTCCCGGTCACCGCCGTCCTGGCGTTGAAAAGCCATCACGGTTTTACCGGAGATGATGTTGCCGGGATTACGGTCGCTGGCAGCGAGAAGATGCTCAGCCATCACAACATTCCCGAGCCGCGCGATCTCGCGATGGCGCAATACAGCACGCCGTTTTGCGTCGCACTTGCGAGCTACGCCGATCCGCGCGATCCAAGCGTCGTTTCGGAAACATCGCTCAACGATCCGGCGATCCGTGCGCTGTGCCGGAACGTGAAACTCGAATTGCGCAATCGCAAGCCGGGTCAGGCTTTGTTGGGAAGCCGCGTGACGGTGAAATTGAAAGACGGCCGTGAGTTCGTCGAGGAGCTTGAGAATTTTCCCGGCACGCCGGATCAGCCGCTCGACCGCGCCGGATTGCGTGAGAAGTTCGAGACGATCACCGCCGGTGTGCGGCAGGGCAGGCCGGCCGCTGTATTTGATGCCATTGCGGCACTGGACAGCGCGCCCAATGTCGGCGCGCTGTCCTGGCGCGTCTGAGCGGCTAGGGAACGTTTTGTGTCGTGCGCGTTCAGCCCATGCGCAGAACGGGCTTGATCGTCACGCCTGTTTCGCTGTCCGCCGCAGCCTGATTGATGTCGTCAAAGCTGTAGAACTTTAGCAAACGGTCGAATGGAAATCGGCCCTGGCGATGCAGTTCGATCAGTTGTGGGATGAAGAGCTCCGGCACGCTGTCGCCTTGGATAATGCCGCGAATGCCTTTGCCGGGCGACATCAGGCCGCCCATATCGAAACTCCCTGTCGTGCCAATGGGTGCGGCGCCGACAATGCCGCAGGTGCCGCGCGTCCCCAGCGCATCGACGGCGAGACGCACAACCGCCGGCAGGCCGGTTGTTTCCAGAGCGAAATCAGCCCCGCCGTTCGTTGCCGCACGGATTGCGGCGATGGGATCGGTCTCGGTCGGATTCACCGTGTGGGTGGCTCCGAGTTCTTTTGCCAACGCCAAGCGGCTTGGAATGACGTCGACAGCGATGACGGTCGTGGCGCCGACGACCTTTGCCGCCATGATCGCGCTCAGTCCGACGCTGCCGGAACCGAAGGCGGCGAAGCTCGCGCCGGGACCGATCTTCAGCGCATTCATGACTGCGCCTGCACCGGTCTGAACGCCGCAGCCGAGAGGTCCAAGCCGTTCGAGCGGAAGATCCTTCGGCACTTTGACAACGGTGCGCTCGTTCGCGAGCGCGTAGGTGCCAAAAGAGGACTGACCGAAAAAGTGATCATGGACCGGCGTGGACGCGGTATCGCGCATCGCGGTGCTGCCGTCCTCGCGGGTTCCGCCAAAGCAAAGCGGGTGTCCCTTTTCGCAATAGGCCGGCTGCCCCATCGCGCAGCGCCCACAGTGTCCGCACGACATGAAACTCAAGACGACATGATCGCCCGGCAACACTTTGCGGACTGCAGCACCCACGCGCTCGACGATGCCCGCGCCCTCGTGCCCGAGCACGATCGGCATCGGCACGGGATAAACCTGATCGCGAATGACCAGGTCGGTGTGACACATCCCGGTCGCGACAATCCGCACCAGAACTTCGTCGGGGCGCGGTTCTTCGAGCGAGACCATCTCGATTTGAAACGGGCCGCCTTTGCGGCGCACGACCGCTGCCTTGCTTTGACTGGATTGTGGAGAAGATGCGGGGCTCATTCTGTCGATCTCTCGCTATTGCGGGCTTCAACGACGCGCCGCTGAGTTCAGCTAGCCACTTGGCGACATTAGCGTGCCCTATAAATCAGCTACTCGATCACCTCGTCGGCTGTCACAAGCAGACTTTGAGGCACATCGATGCCGAGTGTCTTGGCGGTCTTGAGGTTGACGACCAGATCGTATTTCGTCGGCTGCACGACAGGAAGATCCGCAGGCTTTTCGGCGCTTAAAATTCGTCCGGCGTAAACGCCCATTTGCCGATAAACGGCGGCGAGATCGGAGCCGTAGCTGATCAGACCGCCTACTGTGCAGAAACCGCGCTCGAAATAGATCGCCGGAATCTTGTAACGAGCGGCAGCATCCACGAGCTGCGCTCTTCGGGTATCGAAGAAGGGATCGGGGGAGACAACGATTCCGTCGCCCTGCAGATTGCCTATACTCGCAAATGCCGTATCGATGTCGCTTTCGTTCGCTGCTTTTACGATGGCGAGCTGCACGTTTCTTGAACGGGCGCCTTCCTGTGCGCCTTGGATTGACGGTGCGGCTGTCGGGCTGTTTGGGTTCACCAAGAGCGCGATCCGTTTCGTGCTGGGAATCAGTTGGCTTAGCAGATCGACGAGCTTTGGGATCACCTGGGTGAAGAGCACGTTGAAACCGGTCGCGTTGCCGCCGGGGCGCGACAGACTGGCCACCAGTCCGGCCTCGACCGCGTCATTGCCGACTTCAAATACGATCGGAATTGTTGACGTCGCCATTTTGGCGGCGTGCGCCGACGGCGGCCCGAACGCAACGATCAGATCGACCTTGCGCGCCACGAGTTCGGCTGCGAGCGCCGGCAACCGGTCGTAATGTCCCTCTGCCCAGCGGAATTCGAGCACCACGTCCTTTCCATCGGCGTAGCCCTTCTCTTGAAGTCCTTGCAGGAATTCCTTGGCTCCCGGAACATAGTCGGCATTGGCAAAGTGAAGATAGCCGATCACCGCCATAGGTTTGTGTTGTGCTTGCGCAGCAAGCGGCAGCAGATCGACGGCAACGGCCGTGCCGAAGAGCGCCGTTATGAAGTCGCGCCTTTTCACTATTGCCTCCGGCGAAATTCGCTCCGCCCTGCGGCGTTTGTAAGCTGTGGGAGCCGTAGCACAAACTCGCTCACTGTCTATGAGTTCATGCCTTTGGCCGGCCGGTTTTCCAGAAACGCTCGTTTCAAGTAACATCGGCGGCGATGGAACGCATGGCCTCCGACGACGAACTTTCTGCGGAAGAGCGGCTGATTGCCAGGTACTTTCGGCCGCTGGCAACGGCGCCCGGCGCTTTCGGCTTGAGCGACGATGCGGCTGCCATCACGCCGCCGTCTGGCTGCGATCTCGTTCTCACCACTGACGGCGTGATTGCCGGCGTGCATTTTTTCGAAGGCGATCCGGCCGAGGATATCGCGCGGCGTGTGCTGCGCATGAATCTGTCTGATCTCGCCGCGAAGGGCGCGAAGCCGCTCGGCTTCCTGCTGGCGATCGCTTTGCCGCCCGGCATCGGCGAAGACTGGATCGCGGCCTTCGCCAAGGGACTCGGCGAGGATGCGCGACATTACGACTGTCCGCTGTTCGGCGGCGACACCGACCACACGCCGGGACTTTTGTCGGTTTCCGTCACAGCGTTCGGCGCGGTGCCGCAGGCGCTGATGGTGAAACGTTCGACGGCGAAGTCTGGCGACAGTCTTGTGGTGACCGGCACCATCGGGGATGCGGCACTCGGTTTACTGGTGCGTCAAGGCAAGAGCGATGGCTGGAAGCTGACCGCCACACGGGAGGCCTTTCTCAAAGATCGTTATCGCTTGCCGCAGCCGCGCAATGCGCTCGCCGAGGCACTGCTCGTCCATGCGAGCGCGGCCATGGATGTCTCCGACGGTCTTGCCGGCGATCTCAATAAATTATGTCGCGCGTCAGGTGTTGCGGCGGATATCGATGTGGCGCGTGTGCCGCTCTCGGACGCGGCGCGTGATGCATCCGCTGCCGATCCGGCGCTGATCGAAACCATTCTCAGCGGCGGCGATGACTACGAAATTCTTTTGACGCTGCCGCAGGCCAAGCTGGCGGCTTTCCAGGCCGCGGCGGAGAAGGTGGGCATCGCCGCGACCGAAATCGGCCGCGTCAGCACGGGCCAGGGCACGCGCTTTCTTCGTGATGGCAAGCCGATGCAATTCGCCCGATCTTCCTATAGCCATTTTTAAGGAGGCTAAGTCCACTCATGGATCTCAGTGCCGTTCGCATCGGGCGCGATCCGCCAAACGACGTCAATGTCATTATCGAAGTGCCGCTCGGCGGCGAGCCGATCAAATATGAGCTCGACAAGGCGTCGGGGCTCTTGGTCGTCGATCGTTTTCTTTACACGTCGATGCGCTATCCTGGAAATTACGGCTTCATTCCGCACACGCTGTCGGATGATGGAGACCCATGCGACGTCCTTGTGGTCAACACCCGCGCCATCACGCCCGGTGCGATGCTGAGCGTCCGGCCGCTCGGTGTGCTGTTCATGGAAGACGAGGCCGGCGGCGATGAAAAGGTCATTGCGGTGCCGTCGACCTGGCTGACCAAGCGCTACGAAGCCGTCACGACCTGCAGCGACCTGCCCGAGATCACGCGGCAACAGGTCCAGCATTTCTTCGAGCACTATAAGGACCTCGAAGAGGGCAAATGGGTAAAAGTGATCCGTTGGGGCGAGCGCGATGAAGCCCATAGGATCATCCAGGAAGCCTGTACGCGTGCGGAGAAGGCGGGTCGCAAGTAAAGAGATTGCGCAAACGGTGCGCATCATGTTCGATCGTCGAATGCGCACCCGTTTCCGATCTGCAGTCATTATTATTCTTGTCGCTGGTTTCTCCAGCGCGGCCAATGCGCAAACCTTGCATAAAGTTCTCGCGTCGCCGCTCGTGGAGGAGGGCTCCGGCCCCGACGGCTGCACGCCGGCAGTGAACGGTCTCGGCGGACCGTCGGCATGGGAAGTGCGCGTCGAGCGCTATCTGCTCGACGGCAAAGGCCTCGTCGAAGTCACGCGCCAAGCGGATGCGAACCGCTTTCCACTCTGCATTGCCGATTTGCCGGTCGCGAAGAATGCCGAGGTGGAACTGTCTTTCGTGGCGCATGCCGGCACGGTCGCGCGCACGGCGGGAATTGTCTTGCGCTTTGCCGATCCGCAAGATTTTTATGCGGTTGAAGCCGATGTGCTTGGCCGTGCGGTGCGCCTGATCCGTGTTCTCAACGGCGAGCGCCGCGAGATCGCAATCCGCTCGGCGAGCCTTCAAACCGGCGCTGCACAATCCCTTAAGGTAACGCTACGCGACGAGGCTTTTGCTGTGTCGCTCAACGGTGTGCCGCTGTTCGAAGCACGTGACGATGCGATCGCCGCGCCAGGGCGTTTCGGGGTTTGGAGCAAGGCCGACAGCGCGACGTTGTTCGGCGACCTGTTCATCACGGTATTGGACTGAGCGGATGACGCTTGCAAAGCGGCTGGCACACTAAAACAACGGCGCGCGACCTTAGGGAGAACCACAATGACGAAATTCGCTACACTGCTCTTCGTCGCATTTGTTCTGGTAATGCCTCACCACGCCCGAGCTGAAGGCACGGCTACAACAACGCGACACACGGCTAATGCGTCTACGCCTTTAACGAGACTCGCGTACTGCTCCTACAAAGGCGGCTCCTGCAGCAGCGATGCCGATTGCTGCGCCGGCACTTGCAACGCGCAGAAGTGCAGCAAATAGCCGCCGCGTCCAGCGGTTGTCGCGGGAAATCAACGGCGCGTGCGACGATTGTCTGCCTTGCCGCTAGCAGACAATGATGCTTGCTTGCGCGGCGCTTCGAAGTTCCGCTGCGCGAAAAATCGACAACAGCGTGTTGCAAATAAAACGCCCGTCGAGCACGAGCGGATTTCGCGTCATGAGGATTGGAATGCTTGAACTCTATCATTCGCCCGGATCGACCTGCAGCCAGAAAGTCCGGTTGTGCCTCCATGAGAAAAACTTGCCGTTTACGGCGATCTGGATCAATACGCAGACGAACGAGCATTTGAGTCCGGAATATTTGAAATTGAATCCGAATGGTGTCGTTCCGACGCTCAAGCACGATGACGAGGTCGTCCTCGATTCAAGCGTGATCTGCGAATACCTCGACGAGACGTTTCCCGAAATTCCGCTGAGCCCCGAGGGCGCGGCCGGCCGCGCCAAAATGCGTTCATGGATGCGATTTTGCGAAGAGGTTCCGACCCCCGCTATTCGGGTGCCGTCGTTTCATCTTGCGCTGTCGCAGCGGTACAAAGGTTTCGACGAACAGCGCTTTCGCACCCAGGAAATCGAAAGACGCCCACTCAAAAAGCATTTTTATCAGCGTATGGGGTTGCACGGGTTCGACAATGAAGATGTCGCCAAGGCGATCGAGCAGCTCGACCTGACGCTTGAACGCATGGAAGGACGGCTCGAGAAAGGGCCGTGGCTGATGGGCGAGCAGTTCACGATCGGTGACATCATTGTCGCTCCAACTATCGACCGAATGAGCGACCTGCGCATGTCGGTCATGTGGGAGGAGCGTTATCCTCGCGTCACCGACTGGTACCGGCGGTTACAGCAACGGCCGGCGTTTCAGCAGGTCTATGCCAAGGGCGCGCGCCTATCGGAGCGATTGTCGATCAAAGACCTTTCGGTGCCGCTGCCGACGGCCTGCTGAGTGGTGCGTTACCTTATTGGCGACGTGACAGAGCGCAACGCAGTTTCGAGATTTGCGCCGGTAAATTCAATTTACGGATAAGAATCATGCTTCGAATTTGGGCCTTCTGCCTGGCAGTTTGTGCCGTTTTCATGTGCGCGCCCGCAGGTGCGGGCGATTTTCCTGATCGGCCGGTGAAAATCCTAGTCGGCATTACCGCCGGCAGCGCGCCGGATATCGAGGCGCGGACCGTAGCAGCGCAGCTTGGCAAGACTTTGAAGCAGTCGTTTTATGTTGAAAACCGGCCAGGTGCGAACCAGACGATCGCCGCACACCTCGTCGCGCAATCGGAACCGAACGGTTACACGCTCCTCTTCGCCAGTTCGGGAATTGCGCCTGCGCCCTATGTCTACAAAAATCCTGGTTTCGATCTTTTGAAGGATTTGCGTGCCGTATCGACCGCAGGCATTGTCGATGGTCTGTTCATGGTGGTGCGCGCCGACTCCGATATCAAGTCCGTGGCAGAGTTCATTGATCATGCCAAAAACGGCAGACTGCTCTACGGCACGCCCGGCGTCGGTAACATCCTGCATCTCGCCACCGAACTGTTCAGCAAGACAGCCGGCATCACCCTGACGCACGTTCCGTACAATGGCAGTTCTCAGGCGGTTACGGCGCTCCTCGCGGGCGATATCCAGGTCATGTTCGTGACGCCGACCACGGTGGGCGCTTTAATCAAGGGCGGACAACTCCGTGCGCTGGCTTTCACCGGCACCAAACCGTTTCCGGGTTTCACCGACGTTCCTTTGCTCAAAGACCTCGTGCCCGGCTACGAACCGATTGGATCGTGGGGAATGTTCTTTGCGCCGGCAAATACCCCGGACGACGCGATCTCGTATTTGAACAAGGCCATTCACGCTGCATTGAAAGAGCCCGAGGTTGAACAGGTCTTCTCCCGGAACGGCGATTTCCCCGACGCACGCGATGCCGATGCGACCGAGGCTTTTTTCAAAAGCGAAGTGTCGCGAATGATCGAGGCTGCCAAGATCGCAGGCATAAAGCCCGAGTAGCGCCGTTCGCTTTTCAAGATGTATAATGCGCCGAGGGAGAGATGCTCATGCATGACACCACGGCGCTGAAGCCGGAGAGCGGCAGCCTGTCGACCGGAACCAAGGCCGACAATCCGCGCTATGCCGCGCTCTATCGGCATTATCCGACAATCGATTATGTGCGCCGCGGCGCTCGCGCGCGGCTGCCGCATTTCGCTTTCGAATATAGCGACGGCGGCTCGGGCAGGGACGACGCCGGGATCAAGCGCAATTGGGCCGCGCTCGATGCGATAGAGATGGTGCCGCGCTATGGCGTGATGCCGTCGCTGCCGCCATGCGAGGTTGAACTGTTCGGCCGCCGTTATGCCGCGCCGATTGGGATCGCGCCGATGGGTGGGCCCGCGATCGTCTGGCCGGGTGCTGATCGGATTCTCGCCAGCGCCGCGCAGCGGGCGCGCGTGCCTTATACGCTTGGCATGGCGGGCGGCGCTACGATCGAAGAGATTGCGGCGATCGCGCCGGATGTGTTCTGGTTTCAGTTTTATCGCTTCGCCCGCAACGAACACGCCATCGGCTTCGATATGTTGCGGCGCCTCGAAGCGACCGACTGCAGCACCGTCGTCCTCACCATGGACGTGCCGGTGCGGACCAGTCGCGCTCGCGAAGTCGTCGTCGGGCTCGGCGGTGCGGCGTTCCATCCCGATCTGAAAATGCTTTATCAGATGGCGCGTTCGCCAAGCTGGACGCGCGCGCTGATGCGCCACGGCATTCCGCGCTTCGCAACGCTCCGTCATTACGCCGGCGCCAATCCGTCGATCAACGATGTGATCGATTTCGCCCGCCGCGAAATGGGTGGCGCTTTCACCTGGGACGAAGTCGCGCGCTATCGCGATCGCTGGAAGCGCACGCTGATCGTCAAAGGTATCCTGCATCCGGAGGATGCCGAGAAAGCCGTGTCACTCGGCGTCGATGGCATGTTCGTGTCCAATCACGGCGGCCGCCAGATCGAGGCGTTGCCGGGACCGATCGATGCACTGCCGGCGATCGTCAAACAGGTCGGCAAGCGCGCGACCGTGATGTACGATTCAGGCGTCCGCAGCGGCACCGATGTGGTGCGCGCTTACGCGCTCGGCGCCGCAGCGGCTTTTGCCGGCAAGGCGTTTCTTTGGGGGCTGGGCGCACTCGGCGAGGAGGGTCCGGGCCATGTCATCGATCTTCTGATCGAGGAGACCCGAGCCGCGCTTGGCCAATTGGGTGCGGATACGCCCGAAGAAGTCCGCTCAGTCGTCATCCGCCACAACGGCGCGCTGCACATCTGACCTGCGGTGGGGGCAGTGGCATCGTCCTGTCTTGGCCTATAGAAGAGGAACAAGATTTTACGACACAGGGTAGGAAACGCAGGACGCCGTGACGGTCATCGCCGAACCCCTCGATCTCACCGATGATCGCCTCGCTGCCCGCAACGCTGTGGTGCTCGCGGTGACGCAGGCGCTTGCCGGCGGCAACAACACTGTGATCGTCGCCACCAGCAGCATCGTTGGGGCAGTTTTGGCGCCGACGCCGGCGCTGGCCACGCTTCCCATCAGCTTCATGGTCGCCGGCATGTGGCTCGGCACCATCCCAGTCGGTGCCTTGTCCAAAGCCTACGGCCGCCGCTTCGCGCTGCAGACCGGTTCGGCCTTCGGCATTCTCTCCGGCTTCATCTCATGCGCGGCGATGCTACAGGGCTCGTTCGCGCTTCTTCTCCTCGGCACGTTGTGCGGCGGCCTCTATGCCGCGGCGCATCAGTCCTACCGCTTCGCTGCGACCGATACCGCGAGCCCACAATTCCGCGCCAAGGCGGTCGCGTGGGTGCTGGCCGGCGGCGTCTTCGCCGCCATCATCGGTCCGCAGATCGTGATCCACACCAAGGATCTGTGGCCGGCTTATCTGTTCGCCGCGACCTACGTCGCGCAATCCATTTGCGCTTTGCTTGCTGCGCTGGTTCTCACGCAACTGAAAATCCCGCGCCCGCCCGTGTCGCATTCCCTGCGTGACGGCCGGCCGATCTCCGTCATCGCCATGCAGCCGAAATTCCTCATCGCCGTGGTCTGCGGGCTCGCAAGCTACGCGATGATGAATATGATCATGACGTCTGCGCCGCTGGCGATGGTCGCTTGCCATCACTCGGTGAGCGACGCTGCGCTCGGTATTCAATGGCATGTCATGGGCATGTACGCGCCGAGCTTTGTCACCGGCTCGCTGATCGCGCGTTTCGGCGTCCGCCCCATGATCGCCTGTGGCTTCAGCCTGATCCTCGTCGCCGCAGTCATCAGTCTTTCCGGCGACGGGCTGTGGAATTTCTGGATCGGCCTCGCGCTCCTTGGCGTCGGCTGGAATTTTGCCTTTATCGGCGCCACGACCTTGGTGACCGAGTGCCACGATCCACACGAGCGCAATAAGGTCCAGGCTCTCAACGATTTCCTGGTGTTCGGCTCGATGGCGATTGCATCGTTCTCTTCCGGCGCGCTGCTTGCGACCTATGGCTGGACCATCATCAATGCGATGGTTTTCCCGGTGATTATCGTCGCCGCGGCGCTTCTGGCCTGGGGTTCGCTGCCACACCGCCTGCGTCCGGTGTGATAAGAAGCGCGTATGTGATACAAGTGTGCCATGGCTTTAAGCGCGCACGACCTGTCGATTCTCTCGGAACTCGAACGCAAGGTGCTGTGGCTCGCCACCTGGACGATCCACCACGCCAACCATGTACGCGAGAGCACTGACGGGCTGAAGGTCGGCGGCCATCAAGCCTCGTCGGCTTCGCTCGCTACCATCATGACGGCGCTTTATTTCCACGCGCTCCGCCCGCAGGACCGCGTCGCGGTGAAGCCGCATGCGGGACCGAATTTTCACGCCATCCAATATCTCCTCGGTCGCCAGACACGGGAGAAGCTCGAAAACTTCCGCGGCTATAAAGGCGTGCAGTCCTATCCGTCGCGGACCAAGGATACCGACGACGTCGATTTCTCCACCGGCTCGGTGGGCTTGGGCGTGGCGCAGACTTTGTTCTCGTCGCTGGTGCAGGATTATGTCCGCGCCCATGGCTGGGGTCTCGATCGCCCCGAAGGCCGCATGATCGCTCTCCTTGGCGATGCCGAGCTCGACGAAGGTAACATCTTTGAATCGCTGCTCGAAGGCTGGAAGCAGGGCCTGCGCAATTGCTGGTGGGTGGTCGATTACAATCGCCAGAGTCTCGACGCCGTGGTGCGCGAAGGCTTGTGGGAGCGCTACGAAAATCTGTTCCGTAATTTCGGCTGGGATGTTGTTGTTCTCAAATACGGTTCGCTGCAGCAGGCCGCCTTTACCGAACCAGGCGGCGACGTGTTGCGGCGCTGGATCGATCGTTGTCCGAACCAGCTTTATTCGGCGCTGGTGTTCCAGGGCGGCGCGGCATGGCGCAAACGCTTGCTTGACGAGATCGGCGATCAGGGTGTGGTGACGAAGCTTATCGAGCGGCGTAGCGACGACGAGCTCGCCCGCCTGATGAACAATCTCGGCGGCCATGATCTCACCGCCATCACCGAAGCTTTCGACGCTATCGACCACGACCGGCCGGTCTGTTTCATCGCTTACACGATCAAAGGCTACGGCCTGCCGCTTGCCGGCCATAAGGACAATCACGCCGGGCTGATGACGCCGTCGCAGATGGAGACATTCCGTACGGCGATGCATATCCGCACCGGCGAGGAATGGTCGCCGTTTGAAGGGCTCGGCCAGCCGGTCGCCGATATCGAGGCCTATCTCGAACGCGTGCCGTTTGCGAAACGCAGCAAAGAGCCGCTCGATGCGCCGCGCATCGCGGTGCCGCGCGAGCTTGCCATCACCATCGCGCCGGAAATGTCGACACAGGCGGGCTTCGGCGCGCTACTCAACGAAATCGCCCGCGGCACGTCGGATCTTGCCGCGCGCATCGTGACGACGTCACCCGACGTGACGGTGTCGACCAATCTCGGACCGTGGGTCAATCGCCGCGGGCTGTTCGCGCGCGAATCTCTCGCCGACACCTTCAAGAGCGAGCGCATTCCCTCGACCTTCAATTGGGAATTCTCACCCAAGGGCCAGCATCTCGAACTCGGCATTGCCGAGATGAATCTCTTCATCGCGCTGTCCGCGCTCGGACTATCGCACGCCATCAATGGCGAGCGGCTGCTGCCGATCGGCACGCTCTACGATCCGTTCATCGCTCGCGGCCTCGATGCGCTCAATTACGCCTGTTATCAGGACGCGCGTTTCATTCTTGTCGCGACGCCGTCAGGCATCACGCTCGCGCCCGAAGGCGGCGCCCATCAATCGATCGCCGAGCCGCTGATTGGTCTGGCGCAAGACGGCATCGCCGCTTTCGAGCCGGCCTTTGTCGACGAGCTCGCGGTGATCCTCGCCTTCGCGCTCGATTACATTCAGCGCCAAGGGTTGCAGCATTCGGGATCTGATGAAGCATCCGAACGCAATTGGCTGCGCGACGAGACCGGTGGCTCGATCTATCTGCGGCTGTCGACGCGGCCCGTCGATCAAATCAAGCGCGAAATGACGGACGAGTTGCGGCATTCAATCGTCGACGGCGCCTATTGGCTGCGTGAGCCCGGACCGAATTGCCAAGTGGTCGTCGCTTACAGCGGCACCATCGCGCCGGAGGCGATCCAAGCCATCGGGTTGATGGCCGAAGACCGCCGCGATGTCGGTTTGCTCGCCGTCACTTCCGCCGACCGCCTCAACGCCGGCTGGACCGCAGCCTGTCGCGCCCGCGAGCGTGGCCTTGTCCATGCACGCTCACATATCGAGCGGCTGTTCGCCGGTCTGCCGCACCATTGTGGCATCGTCACGGTGATGGACGCGCATCCGGCGACGCTCGCCTGGCTCGGCGCCGTCGGTGGCCATCGCGTGCGCCCGCTCGGCGTTGAGCATTTTGGCCAGACCGGCTCACTCGCCGATCTCTATCGCCACTACGGCATCGACGCCAACGCCATCATCGCCGCCGCGCAATCGATCGCGCCGGGCCGTCCAATCCGATATTTGGGAGCGGCGTAAACCTCCGTGTCATTGCGAGGAGCCAACGGGTCCGCGCAAAGCGCGGCCCGATGACAGGCTCCGCGACGAAGCAATCCAGTCTTTCTGAGCAAGCCGCCCTGGATTGCTTCGCTTCGCTCGCAATGACTGTTGGCGTTACGCGGCTCTTCGATTGACCTGAGAGTCGGCCACGGCCGTCAATTTCTTGTCGGCGGCTTTTTCCTCTTCCAGCGTCTGGTTGAGCAGCGTGACGACGTTGTTATGGCCAAGCTGTTTCGCCCAGGCGATCAGCGTGCCGTACCGGGTCATCTCGTAATGCTCGACGGCCTGTGCTGCCGCGATCAGTGCGGCATCGAGCACGGCTTGGTCATCGACTTCACCGGCGACTTCATTGGCCTCCTTGAGAATGCCGTCGATCGCCGGGCAGTCGACGCCCTTGGCCTTCTTGCCGAGGAGTTGGAAGGCTTGCTCCAAGCGCTTCACGTGATTTTCCGTCTCACGTAAATGCGACTGGAAGCCCTGCTTGAGTTGCGGGTTGTGCGCCTTCTCGACCATGTCCGGCAGCGCCTTCGTGATCTGTTGCTCAGCATAGTAGATGTCCTGCAGCGTGTGCATGAACAGGTCATCCATTTTTTTAATGTCGCGGGTAAACAGTCCCATTCGTTTGTTCCTTGTTTTGGGTTGTGGGAGCAGCGCGCGGCGATGCCGCGTCTCCGTTGAAAGAACGTATCATCGTGGACGAATGTTCCTCGCCGCGCGGGCAGTATTCTCTGTCTGAACAAAGCCTTAGTTCCGTTTCACATAACGCGACCGCGCTTTGCTCGTCGAAGACCCGCCAAATCCTAGGCACGGCGCGGATTATTTGTTCAGTGCCGTGCGCGAAGCTCCGCAAGGCCCTCATGGCGAAGTGAAATTGCTGGCACAGAACTTGCCACTCAACACGGCGGGATCGGGCAAAAAGCCGCAAATAAGGGGTACGTCAGACATGGCAATTCAGGCGATCGGAGCGACACCGTCCGTACAAACAGATGCCGCCAGCTCGCGCTGGATGCAGCTTTTCATCGGCTTCATCGTCATGATGGCGATCTCGAGCCCGCAATATGTGTGGACGCTGTTTGTGCCGTCGTTTCAGAAGACCACCGGCGCGATTCTGTCCGAGGTGCAGTGGACGATCACAGCGCTGATCGTGCTGCAAACCTGGCTGTCGCCGGTGCAAGGATTTTTAGTCGAAAAGTTCGGACCGAAAGTCCTGATCGGGCTCGGCGCAGTGCTCAGCGGTCTCGGCTGGATCGCCTCGTCCTATATCACGAGCCTCTGGGGTCTCTACGCGACCTACGGTCTTCTCTGCGGCGTCGGCACCGGCATCGTCTATATCGGCATCGTCGGCTTGATGGTGAAATGGTTTCCCGAGCGGCGCGGTTTTGCTACTGGCGTGGTCGCGGCCGGCTACGGCTTCGGCGCCATGCTGACCACGTTTCCGATCGACACGATGCTCAAGGCATCGGGCTATCAACATACGCTCGTCGTGTTCGGCGCGATCTTTGCCGCAGTCGGATTGCTCGGTGCGCTGATGTTGAAATCGCCGCCGGAAACAACGGGCCGGTCGGCGTTGGCAGAGCAGGGCGGCTACACACCGGCCATGATGCTAAAATCGCCGGTGTTCTGGCTGATGTTCGTGATGATGTCGATGATGTCGACCGGCGGGCTGATGGTCCTCACCCAGTTCACGAGCTTCGCCAAAGCCTTCGGCATCGGCCCGCAAACAACGGTCGTCATTCTCGGTGCGACGCTGGCGGCAATCCCGACAGCGCTGACCTTCGATCGCATTACCAACGGACTGACGCGGCCGTTCTTCGGCTGGGTGTCCGACCAGATCGGCCGCGAGAATACGATGGCGATCGCCTTCATCCTCGAAGGCCTCGCCATCTTCCTGCTGCTGCAATACCGCACCGATCCGTTCATGCTGGTGGTGCTGTCGGGCCTGGTGTTCTTCGGTTGGGGTGAAATCTTTTCGCTGTTTCCCTCGACGTTGACCGACACTTTCGGCGCCAAGCACGCCATCACCAATTACGGCTTCCTCTATATGGCGCAGGGCGTCGGCTCTATCCTTGGCGCACCGGTCGCGGCGATGATCTATGAATCCACCGGCAGCTGGATGCCGGTGTTCGGCCTAGTCATTGGCATGGATATTCTAACCGGGCTGTTGGCGCTGTTCGTGCTCAAGCCGATGCGGAGAAGCTTCCTGGCCAAGTAAAAAACGCCGGTTACGAATGATCACTTCACAATCGTGAGCGGTGGCTTGCCTTTTTCCAGGATGTAAGTGGCAAGCTCGGACGCCGGACCGCTGCCGACATTTTTAGCCGCGTGGACCGTTCCGGCCGGGATAAAGATGACATCGCCGGTCTTGAGCGTGACCGGCGGTTGCCCCTCGATGTCATATTCGAGCGCGCCGGCGAGTACGTAGATGACTTCTTCGCCGGGATGGGTGTGCTTGGGAAAACTCGCGCCAGGATCGAAGTCGACGCGGATCTGGTAGGCTTCGTGTCCGGGAATGCTGATATCGTGCCGCTGCAGGTCGGTGTGACTGACGCCGGGCACCACATTCTGGGCGCGCGCAGCAACTAGCGCGAGTGCACTCGCGGCAATCAGGACAACTAAGGCCGCAACGCGCATTGTCTTCATGGGAGCAACCCTCAGTATCGCTTTGCCTGAGAGTTGCGGCGATAGCTTAGCGGATATTGCGCCCTTTAGGATGCGATTGATGTATCGATGGCGTAGCGCAGCGCTTTATTTGATCCGGGTCTCGTAAAAGACGCCCTTGTCGTTGAAGAACACAAAGTCGCGTTTCGTGATCAGAACGATCGTGTATTGCGACGTCTGCGATGGATCAAGCGAACCGCTGTCGTAATATTGATTGCCTTCGATGCGCCAAGTGCCGTTGGTAGCGCCGGGATCGGCCGGCAGCATCGTCCAGGTGCCGTCGGCTCGGTACAGATAATCGTGCCGCGGCGATGTCCACTGGCCGGCCAGAAGTGCCGACAAAGCTTTGCTGTCTGAATTCGTCGGCGCCGGATGGGCTTTGACCTCGGCATCGATCGTCTGCCACAGGTCACTCTTAGTTTTCGCGGCCTTGTCGCGCAACGGGATGAGATTGCTGACGTAAGCCATACGCGCCCGCTCGCTCGGCTTGGTGATTTGACCAAAGCCGCGTTTGAGCTTGTCAAAGGCACGCTGGTTGCGTGCGTCGGTGGTGTATTGCGCCCGCGCCGCCGGCGGCTCAAAGAGCATCGATGCCGCGGCACTGGCCGACAGCATCATGAAATCGCGTCGTTTCATTCGATCACCTCGTCGGCGCGCGTGAGCAGGGAAGGGGGCACGGTAAGACCTTGCGCTTTCGCCGTCTTCAGATTGATCACCAGTTCGTATTTGGTCGGATTCTGCACTGGCAGGTCGCTCGGCTTGGTTCCTTTGAGGATACGATCGATATAGGCCGCGGCACGGCGATAGGAATCAGCAGCATCGCTGCCATAGGAGATCAGGCCGCCCGCAGTGGCAAATAAACGTTGCGGATAGATGGCCGGCAAACGGTGACGCGCCGCCAATCCGATGATCAGATCGCGATGCACGATCGCCGGCGCGCCATTGGTAACGACCATGCCGCAATCGGCGCCGGTCGCGAAATGCGTGATCGCGCGCTCGAGTTCGCTGAAGGCCACGGTATTGATGGGTTGCAAATCCAGATTGAACGACCCGGCAAAGGCCTCCGATGCCCCCCATTGGCCAATCCCGGTGGCATTGTTCGCCTCGCGCAAAAGCGCCACGCGTTTTGCGTTTGGTGCGACCTCCTTGAGAAGTTCAAGCCATTTGCCGGCGGCAACGTAATCTGAGCTGGTAAAGCCTGTCGCGTTGCCGCCCGGCCGCGCCAGGCTTTCCACGACGCCGGCGCCGACCGGGTCGGAAACCTGCACAAACACCACCGGCACGGTGCGTGTCGCCTGCAGCAGCGGCTCCAGAGTGGGCGAACCGGTTGTCAAAATTACATCGGGAGCGAGGACAGCCAATTCCGCGGCATTTTTGCGGTTGCGTTCGATATCGCCAGTGCCCCATCGATATTCGATCCGTAAATTTCGCCCGTCGTTCCAGCCCAGATCGGCCATGACTTGCAGGAATGCGCCGATACGGGCTTTGGCCTCCGGATCGTTTGCGGAGAGCGGCATCAGCACGCCTAAAAGCCGCGGTCGGTCGGTTTGCGCGCGCGCTGTAAGCGGCCAGGCGATTGCGGCTGACGCCGCAGCGTTTGCCGTGAACGCGAGAAAATCCCGCCGCCGCATCGGCTGTCCCCACCTTCGAAAGCAGCAGTCTATGTGATCGCACTATCGGCGTCAGCTACAACCCGTCACCAAATCGGTAAAGCCGATTTCGTTGGAGCGACGGCCACAGCGCCTCCGCCGTCTCCTTCGAGGGCCGCTTTGCGGCCGCCTCAGAATGACGGGTTTTGTTGTCTCATTATTATTGACATACGTCACCAATATAATTACATACATGCTGCCCGCCCATTGAGGGACGTCAACCGGTGACGGCCGATTGGTGGGGCGGGTGCGGTTCCCGCGGGCAGGGTTCGTAGCCTTGCTCCCGGGCGGTCTGGGCATCGCTTCGGCCGGCATGATGACCGGTCTGCGGGGTGCCCCGCTGGACTGGGACAGTGGCGCCGGGTAACGCCCGCAACGCTACAAGTCGCAGGAAACACGGCCTGGACTGAGCCCCGGCATTAATTTGCGGGGCAAGCGCCGCGGTGGAGCGCCGAGAGGCGAGCCCCCTCCGTATGCTTCGTTAAATGCGGAGCATTCGGAGGGGGCGGCCGCATCCGCTGATGCGGCTTCCATAAATGCGCGCCTCACGGCGCTCCGCCTCCCTCTTGGGAAGGGCCTTGAAGGAATGGCGTGACGCAAAACTCGGATGCAGCCGCATCGCGAGAGCAATGGCCTTCATCCGCTCGCGATAGGAGGGGGAAGATGCCAACAACGCGTTGCGTAGACGGGTATTTTATGCGATGTCCGCGCCGATTTGCGGCGCCTGTCTGTCCGTTGTATGCGGGGCGTCCTTTCTTCCGGGCCGGCATAAAATCCCAGCCCTTTCATTAGACCGGGGACCTTCCAATGACGACTTTGTGGCTCATCGTCCTTTGTGGCGCGCTAGCCATCGTTTACGCGATCTGGGCCACGCGCTCGGTGATGAGTGCCGACGCCGGCAGCGCGCGGATGCAGGAGATTTCTGCTGCCGTCCGCGAAGGCGCACAGGCCTATTTGAAACGCCAATATTCGACGATTGCCGTGGTCGGCATCGTGATCTTTTTTATCGTGGGTTATTTCCTTGGCTGGCTGGTCGCCGTCGGCTTCGCGGTGGGCGCGATTCTTTCCGGCGCCGCGGGCTTTATCGGCATGAATGTCTCGGTGCGCGCCAATGTCCGCACCGCCCAAGCTGCTATCAGTTCGCTCGCTGGCGGCCTTGAAATCGCGTTCCGCGCCGGCGCCATCACCGGCCTCTTGGTCGCCGGTCTCGCGCTCCTCGGCGTCACCCTCTATTTCGGCTTCCTCACCGGCACGCTGCATCTGGCGCCGAACAACCGTGAGGTGATCGATTCTATGGTGGCGCTCGGCTTTGGCGCCTCGTTGATCTCGATCTTCGCCCGTCTCGGCGGCGGCATTTTCACCAAAGGCGCTGACGTCGGTGGTGACCTTGTCGGCAAGGTCGAAGCCGGTATTCCCGAAGACGATCCTCGTAACCCTGCGACCATCGCCGACAATGTCGGCGACAATGTCGGAGACTGCGCCGGCATGGCGGCCGACCTGTTCGAAACCTACGCGGTGACCACGGTCGCAACCATGGTGTTGGCGGCGATCTTCTTTGCCAAAGCCGGCGAGGGCGTCGTGACAACCATGATGACCTACCCGCTCGCCATTGGCGGCGTCTGCATCATCGCCTCGATCATCGGCACCTTCTTCGTCAAGCTCGGCTCGAACCAGTCGATCATGGGTGCGCTGTATAAGGGCATGATCGCGACCGCGATCTTGTCGCTGATCGGTATCGCTATCGTTACGCATCAAACGATCGGCTTCGGCCCGCTTCCGGGCGTGGCTTATTCCGGCCAGACGCTGTTCATCTGCGGCATCGTCGGGCTCGTTGTGACCGCACTGATCATCGTGATTACCGAATACTACACCGGCACCAATTTCCGCCCGGTGCAGTCGATCGCGGCGGCCTCGGTGACCGGCCATGGCACCAACGTGATCCAGGGTCTCGCGATCTCACTTGAGTCGACAGCGCTGCCGGCGCTCGTCATCATTGGCGGTATCCTGGTCAGCTACAATCTCGCCGGTCTGTTCGGCATCGCCATCGCGGTGACCACAATGCTGGCGCTGGCCGGTATCGTCGTCGCGCTCGACGCCTTCGGCCCGGTGACCGACAATGCCGGCGGCATAGCCGAAATGGCCGGTCTGCCGAAGGAAGTGCGCAAGTCGACCGATGCGCTCGACGCGGTCGGCAACACCACCAAAGCAGTGACCAAGGGCTATGCCATCGGCTCGGCGGGTCTCGGCGCGCTGGTGCTGTTCGCGGCCTATAATGAAGACCTCAAATTCTTCATTGCCGGCGCCAGCGAGCATCCCTACTTCCAGGGCGTTATGCCGGACTTCTCGCTGAACAATCCGTATGTCGTGGCGGGCCTCTTGTTCGGCGGCTTGCTGCCTTATCTGTTCGGCGCGATGGGCATGACCGCGGTCGGCCGCGCTGCGTCCTCGATCGTCGAGGAAGTGCGGCGGCAATTCCGCGAGCGTCCTGGCATCATGCAGGGCACCGACAAGCCGGATTACGGCGCCGCGGTCGACATGCTCACCCGCGCCGCGATCAAGGAAATGATCGTGCCGTCGCTATTGCCCGTGCTCTCCCCGATCGTCGTTTACTTCGTCATCTACTTCGTTGCCGGCGGCGGAGCTGCTGGCAAGTCGGCGGCATTCTCGGCGCTCGGCGCGATGCTGCTCGGCGTCATCGTCACCGGCCTGTTCGTCGCCATCTCGATGACCTCGGGTGGTGGCGCCTGGGACAATGCGAAGAAATATATCGAGGACGGCCATTACGGCGGCAAGGGTTCGGACGCCCATAAGGCGGCCGTGACCGGCGATACCGTCGGCGATCCGTACAAGGACACCGCGGGTCCGGCCATCAATCCGATGATCAAGATCACCAATATCGTGGCGCTGCTGCTGCTGGCGGTGCTGGCGCACTAAACGCGAGCGCGATCGACAAAAACTGCAGGGCCGTGGCTTTTACGAGCCGCGGCCTTGTAGGTTGTGAATGAGCGTGGTGATCATGTTGAGGTCGTTGCCGGTTGTCGGCGTCGTGGCGCTGACGAAATCGAAGACGTGGCCGTCCTTCATCCCGTATTCGGCAAGCCGTTGCACGCGTCTCTGCTTGTCGAAATAGACTGCGATCACACGCTGGTCGGTGACTTTCGCCTGCACGAAGGCGATCGGGCGATCGGCTTTTTGAGAGATATAATAGAAAGCTTCGCCGCTGACGGTCGCGACCGTCGATGGTGTGCCGAGCACCAGCAGGACCTGCTCCTGCGAGGCGCCAAGCGGGACTTGTTCAAGTGCGCCGTCGGGCAGCACATAGCCGCGCTGGAAAGTCTCGCCGGTGCCACAGCCGGGAAGCGTGAGCGCAAGCGCAACGACCACCAGTGCGCCTCGCACCAGCCGGACGCTTTTCGCGTTGCTTCCGGTCAATTTCCCCCGCATCACAACTCAACTTACCCCAAAACTTGCCCCGGGCGCCCGCGTGCCGTACCCCCAAAGTCCCGTATTGGCAATCCGGACGCTTACTCGGCTATTACGGAACGCTCTCAGTAACCTCGATTAACCTTATGATCTTAAGTCGTTTTCTATCCCGATCCCAAGCCAACAAGATCGGCGACCTCTATGGCGCTATCGTGGCGCAGGCGCGCGCCGCGGCCTTCTATCGCGACTACGGCGTGCCGGACACGGTCGAGGGCCGGTTCGACCTGATCGTGCTGCATCTGGTGCTGGCCCTGGCGCGGCTTGAGGGCGAGGAAGGCGCGGGACGTGGCGTCGGGCAGGCGCTTTTCGACGTGTTTTGCAGCGATCTCGACGCCAATCTGCGGGAAATGGGCGTCGGCGATCTCGCCGTGCCCAAGCGCATGAAAAAATTCGGCGAGGCCTTTTACGGCCGGCAAGCGGCCTATCTGGAGGCACTCGTTGTGTCCGATCTGAAGCCGCTTGAGAAGGCGCTGGCGCGCAATATCTTCGGTGAGAACGACTCTGCGGCTGGTGCCGCGCGATTGGCACGTTATGCCCGCGCAGTTCTGGCGCTTCTTGAAGATCAGCAAGACGACGCGTTACTGCGCGGCGCGGTTGTTTTTCCAGCGCCCGAGGCCATTACCTAAGTGAGACCTAGATCTAAGATTGACGCTCATGACGAAACAGCAAACGCCAAACACAACGTCCTCACCCTGGTCGGCGCCGCTCACGGTCGAACAGGTCCCTGAAGAGGGCAAGCATATCGATCTGGTTGCCGACGAGGCTCTGCGTGCGGCGATTGCAAAAGTCGCAGGTCTGCGCGAACTGCCGCAACTCAAGGCGCATTTCGATGTCATGCGGCGCGGAGCGGACGGACTGCATGTCACAGGCCTCGTCTCGGCAACCGTAGGCCAGACCTGCGTGGTGACACTCGAGCCGCTGACCAATGCGGTCGAAGAGAAGGTCGATCTGGTGTTTCTGCCGCAAGCAGTCCTGGAGCGGCTGCAGTCAGGCGACGAAGAGGCGGTCGAACCGCGCGAGATCAAATGGAACGACCCGGAACCGCTGATCGGCGGCACGGTCGATCTCGGCGCCGTGGCGACCGAATTCCTGATCCTGGGGCTTGATCCCTATCCGCGCAAAGCCGACGCGGTTTTCGAGCCGCCGGCGCAGGATAAGGCCGGCGAAGGTCCGTTTTCGGCGCTGGCCAAGCTCAAGAGCTAGACAGGGAACGCGGGGCAGGACACTGGGCACGACACCGGGGCACGACAGCGGGGCTAGTGCGGCGGGTTTGGATTTTCTATAATCGACCTCGTGCCCGAACGGACGATTCACCCAAAAACCGCACGAGAATCATCACTTTGCTAGTGTTCTCTGTTTCAAAATTCGCATGACCTGAGGTCGCAACCGCATGCGAATTTCGGAATCGGGAAACTGGTGATCGCACAGTCAGCCATGCCAGACACAGTGCGTATTGCTCTCGATGCAATGGGAGGAGACCGTGGGCCCGCCGTGGTTGTGGCAGGCGCCGACTTGGCGCGCTCGCGCCATGCCGACACGAGCTTCCTGTTCTTTGGCGACTCCGCGCAGCTCACGCCGCTTCTCAATGCGCGGCCGGCACTCAAAGCGGTCTCAAGGCTTATCCATACCGATGTCGCAGTGCGGATGGAGGACAAGCCCAGCCAGGCGCTGCGCTCTGGCCGCTGGAAATCTTCGATGTGGCTTGCCATCGACGCTGTCAAAAAGGGCGAGGCCGATGCGGCCGTGTCCGGCGGCAATACTGGCGCGCTGATGGCGATGTCGCGCTTCAATCTCAAAATGCTCAGCGGCATCGACCGCCCGGCGATCGCGGCCTTGTGGCCGACGCTGCGCGGCGAGTCGATCGTGCTCGATGTCGGCGCGTCGATCGGCGCGGACGCCGAGCATCTGGTGGATCTGGCGGTGATGGGCGCTGCCATGGCGCGCATTCTCTTTGGCGTGAGCCGCCCGACCGTCGGTCTCCTCAACATCGGCGTCGAGGAGGTCAAAGGGCTTGAGGAAGTCCGCGAGGCCGGCCGCATTTTGCGCGAAGAGCCGCTGCCCGATCTCGACTATCGCGGCTTCGTCGAAGGCGACGATATCGGCAAGGGCAAGGTCGACGTCGTCGTTACCGAAGGCTTCGCCGGCAATATTGCGCTCAAGGCTGCCGAAGGCACCGCGCGTCAGCTCGGCCAATATATTCGCGATGCCATGAACAGCTCGTGGAGCGCGCGCCTCGGCTATCTGTTCGCGCGCTCGGCCTTCGCTCAGCTCCGCGAGCGGATGAACCCCAGCCGCGCCAATGGCGGCGTCTTCCTCGGTCTCAACGGCCTTGTCATCAAGAGCCACGGCGGGGCCGATGCCGAGGGCTTTGCGGCCGCTATCGAGGTCGGCCATGGGGTTGTCCATGACCAACTTTTGAGCAAAGTACGGGCCGCGCTGGAACGCCCGGGAAAACCGGTACCGCTCCAAGCGATGAGCGGAGCGGCCTCGTGACGGTGTTACGTTCGGTTATCCTCGGCTGCGGCAGCTATCTGCCGAGCCAGGTTCTCACCAATGAAGACCTCGCCAAGAGGGTCGATACGTCGGACGAATGGATCGTCCAGCGCACCGGGATCCATGAGCGGCGCATCGCGGCGCCCGGTGAGGTGACTTCGGAGCTCGCAGTGCGGGCGGCGAAGGCGGCGCTGGCGCATGCGCATGTCGACGCGCAGTCGATCGATCTGGTGCTGCTTGCGACCTCGACACCGGACAACACGTTTCCCGCCAGCGCCGTATCGGTGCAGGCCGAGCTCGGTATCCATCACGGCGCGGCCTTCGATCTGCAGGCGGTCTGCTCCGGCTTCGTCTATGCGCTGTCCACCGCCGACGCCTTTCTGCGCGCCGGATCGTTCAAACGTGCGCTGGTGATCGGCGCCGAGACGTTTTCGCGGCTCCTCGACTGGACTGACCGTGGCACCTGCGTGCTGTTTGGCGACGGGGCCGGCGCTGTCGTTCTCGACGCGCAAGAGCAGCCGGGAACGCGCGAAGACAGAGGCATTCTGACCGCGCGGCTACGCTCGGACGGGCGGCACAAATTGAAGCTGTATGTCGATGGCGGGCCGTCTTCGACCGGCACCGTCGGCCATCTGCGTATGGAAGGCCGGGAGGTTTTCCGCCACGCCGTGGCGATGATCACCGATGTGGTCGAGGACGCTTTCAAGGTCACGGGTTACACGGCCGCCGACATCGATTGGTTCATCCCGCATCAGGCCAATAAGCGCATCATCGACGGCTCCGCACACAAGCTTGGCATTCCGCCGGGCAAGATCGTCACCACCGTCGACCGCCACGGCAACACCTCGGCGGCGTCGATCCCCCTGGCGCTGGCGGATGCCATCGCCGACCGGCGGATCAAGCGCGGCGACCTTCTCCTTTTTGAGGCCATGGGTGGTGGTTTCACCTGGGGCGCAGCGCTGGTACGCTGGTAGGGCGCGGGGATACAGCCGCAAATTGCTGTTGATCCCCGTTGACCGTACATCTGCGGGCGAGCTAATATTGTAGATAATTCAGCACGATATCTCGATCGATTAACGATCGATCGCCGTGCGGCGGGGCTGGCGATGACGGGCAAGACGGTCACACGAGCGGATTTGTGTGAAGCGGTCTATCAAAAAGTCGGGTTGTCGCGCACCGAGTCCGCGACTCTCGTTGAATTGGTTTTAAAGGAAATCACCGACTGCCTGGAGCGCGGCGAGACGGTGAAGCTCTCGTCTTTCGGTTCTTTTGTTGTTCGCAAAAAGGGTCAGCGGATCGGCCGTAACCCCAAGACCGGCAAGGAAGTTCCGATCTCGCCGCGGCGGGTGATGGTGTTCAAGCCGTCGGCGATCCTCAAGCTGCGCATCAACGGCGATGACGTCACGCCTGACGAGGCTGAAGAGCCGGTCTGACGCGCGGACGTCGCAGGTTTAGTTCGGGACACACGCACGCGGAGATTGTTCTTTTGGACAAGTCGCCCGACGCATTTCGCACTATCAGCGAGGTCGCTGACGAGATCGATGTGCCGCAACACGTGCTGCGTTTCTGGGAAACCCGGTTTCAGCAGATCAAGCCGATGAAGCGCGGCGGCGGCCGCCGCTATTATCGTCCCGACGATGTCGATCTCTTGCGCGGTGTGCGTCATCTTCTTTACGGCGAGGGCTATACCATCCGCGGCGTGCAGCGGATTTTGCGCGAGCAGGGCGCTGCCTTCGTCCAGGAGGTTTGGCGTGCCGGTGCCAAACAGCCGGCGCCGGAGCTCGACCAAGACGGCGTCGATGACGCTCACGACGAAGAAGTCAGTGAGCCGGTAGCGGCAACGCGTCTTGAACCGCCGAGCCTGTTTGCATCAGCGCCGCAGCCCAAGGAAAGCGCCGCGCCGTCTACTCCCGTTCGGCGTGAACCGGTGCTCGAAACACCAGCGCCAGTTGCGCCGCCTTCGCTGAGCGCTGACGATCGCCGCAAGCTGCAGGAAGCACTTGATGAACTGGTGGCTTGCCGCGGCGTAATTGAAGCCGCGCTAACGCAGGCCTGAAAATTTATCGGCGCTTCACAGTCCGCTTTGGATCGCGCTGCGCAACAACGCGCGATAGGGGTAGGCGGTATAAGAGCCGATCGGCGTGTCGGCTTGCACAAGGTCGTCCAGCGTTGTCATGAACGCGTTCGCGTCGGCGTAGAGATGGACATCTGCATCGCGCAGTTCGGCGAATTCCGGAATATCCGTGCAGATGACGCGGCCGCCGGCGAGACGGCCTTCGACCACGCAGCGGCCGAAACCTTCGCGCAGCGAATGCACCCAGACGATTTCGTGCTTGCGATATTCCGCGGCGACTTCGGCATCGGTTAATTGGCCGAGCATGCGCAATTGCCCGGAGCGCAGATATGTATCGAGCGGAGCAAAGCGCGCGGCGTCGTTCGCCTTGTGCAGTCCTAGGATCGCGACGCGATAGCCGGCCGCCAGCACCTGCGGCAGATAGCTGCCGATCACTGTTTCCAGGTCCTTGTTCGCCGTCGAGCCGCTGCAGAGGAGGATCGAGGTCTTGGGCTCGCGCGGCGGATCCGCGGCAGCGGCGAAACGCTCAAACGCGTAAAACGTGTTCGGCAGAATGGTGATCGCGCCGTGGCCAAATAATTCGCTCGCGCTCAATCGCTCACGCGACAGTTTGGAGATCGTGAACACCGGACGATTGAGCCAGCGGATCGCGCGATAGCAGGCGAGATAGTAGGCCTTCGACGGCGACATCGGGCGATTGAGCTGTTCGAGATCGTGCACCACGATCCGTCCGCGGCGCCTGAGCAGATCGATGACCGAGACTGAATTATACGGATAAAGCGTCAGGTCGGCGCGCCAGACCAAGCTCATCAATGGCAAGAAAAACTGCTCGACGAGAATGGCGAACACATAAAACAGATTGCGCGGCAGCTTGCGGCATATCGCCGGCGCGCGAATGGCGCGAACGCCAAAGCCTTCTTCCCGCAGGCCGTCGATCAGGTTGCGCACATAAAGCGGCATGCCGCGATCGAGCACGCCGCCGATGAAATCGTTGATGAGGATTTGCACGTGCGGTCCCGACTTCGTGATCGAAGCAATACGCACGGCGACAAATGGTCGGAGCGGCGAGATTTGAACTCGCGACCCCTAGTCTCCCAGACTAGTGCGCTAACCGGGCTGCGCTACGCTCCGACACCCGAACGTCGACTATGTCGGCGTCCGTGCGGGCGTTCTAATGATTTTCCGGGGCGCTGGCAAACAAAGCGCGCCGCACTAAAGACATCAAATATTCACATGAATAAAACCGTAATTTATCTAGCGATACGATGTATTTCGAGGGTCAATACGTATCGTCGCTGTAATTTTTACTAAATGGATACGTGACGGTGTTTGGCTTTTACGCCTCAGGCAATAGCCTTTATTTCGCGCCGGCCTCTAAGTCCTCCACGGCGACATGATTGCGCCGCGTGCTCGATCCCCCAGGCAGCGCGGCGTTTATGGAGGACTTCATGCAAAAACTGCTTTCGCGTACCGCTCTTGGTGCGTTTACTTTTGGCGCGCTTTCGCTTGGCGTTGTTCTCAATGCTGTGCCGGCCTCGGCGCAGACTGCCGGCCCCGGCGGCTCCTATTTCGGTGCCGGTTCCGGCCCGCAATCGGGCGGTCAGCCGGTCGCGGGAACGACGTCTCCGCAGCCGACATCGCGGACGCTCTATAACTCCGCGCGTCAGCCGACCGCATCTGCGTCCGCGGCTCCGTCATCGACCGGACCTGCCGGTCCCGCCGGTGCGAATTACGGCGCCGGTACGAATCCGCAAAACGGCCGCTAAGCGTTCGTCGGATTGATCGCTTCGCCTTACGAAGCGATGTCGTTTCAGAGACCCCGGCCGGCACTCCGGCCGGGGTCTTTGCATTTAGGCTTTCCGATAAGTCTTTGTGTTGACGCGATTATCGCTAAACGGCTTTGCCATCTGGGGCGCGATGGAGAGCGGCGCTAACCGCGACATCAACAGCTGCTCGCGCATTGCCGTTGCGCGACGTAAAGTGCGCCGCGTCCCGAATCGCGCCGTTCCCGCCAAATCCGGAAACCCGGTTCTTTGCAAAACTGGATTCTCCCTTGATCCGACTGGTCAGCGCGACCCGCAATTCCATCCGCGGCATCATTGACGGCGTGCGTACCGAACCTGCGGTGCGCGACGAAGCCGTGATGCTGGCCGCTTCTTTCCCGCTCGGCTATCTGCTGGCGCCGAATTTGGTCTGGTTTGCCGTCATGATCGGCGTGCTCTTGATCGTGCTTGCGGTCGAGTTCTTGAACACGGCGATCGAAAAGCTCGCCGACCATGTGACGCCGGAGCAGCACAATCAGATCGGCCGGATCAAGGATTTCGGCTCGGCGGCCGTGTTTTGCGGATTGTGCCTGTTGGGGCTCGTCTGGCTTGTCGCGGGCGCGGTCCGCTTTGGTCTTATGTAACCTGACCTGATCTGAGTTCAGGCCGGCGAGCGCTGTAGCGTCCAGCGAATGAATTTGCTCAAACCGCTCGGTGAAGCCGTGTCTGCCTGTTGCGCTGTCGCCCGGATCGGGCCGAGGACGGCTGAGATCGTGAACACCAACGCGCCGATGCTGTAAACCGCCGTATAGGCGGCGAGGAAGACAACGATATCGAATTTTCCGAGTAGCGCGACAATGACGACCGCAGTCATGCCGGCAATCACGGCTAAACCGTTATAGGCGAGGCTCCGGAAATAGCCGGAATATTGCAGCAGCGCTTCCATCACGATCTGCAGAATGCTCGCGAGCAGAAGCGCAACCAGGATCGGCACGATCGCGTGCGGAACGACGGCTGCGGAATGCAGCAGAAATTTGAACAGCCAGTCGCCAGCGAAAATCAGTATTCCGCATCCGATCGCCGCCGGCACGCAGCACATCGCCACAGCAAGCAGCGTCGTGCGCACCAGGCGATCGACGTCACGCGCCGCGAGCGCCCGCGTCTGCCCGGGGATGGCGAGGTCGCAGATCGCGGCAAAGATCACACAGGCGCCGCGGAAGATCCGGAACGTGACTTCGAGAATGATCGGCGCTGCGCCCAGGCCGTAGACTAGCGACACGAAATAATAAGGGAACGTCGCGACCACCAAGCCGCTGAGCGCACCTGTGCTGCTGCGTGCGACCGAATGCGCATTCAGCCGGAAGAAGGCAATCAGATCGTGCGGGGTATTGCGCAGATGCGGCGTCAGCGCGCCGCGGCTGATCAGCGTGGTCACAGCAACCGCGAACAAGGCCGCCCAGAGAACATTCGAAAGAATCAAAAACGCGCTGAACGGCAAGCCGACAAGCATGGCCAGCATGGTCGCGATATTGACCACGCGGCGCACCAGTTCGAGCCGTTCGAAGAAGATGAAGATATCGACGGCGATGCTGAGTGTGCGCAGCGAGAACCACGCCAGATTGAGCGTGATGAACAGCATGAAAAGCGCAAGGTCCATTGCGCCGCGCGCGCTCGATGCGTGATGCAAGAGCGAGATCGCGAAGCAAACCAGCGATGCGCCGACAGCAAGCGCGATATAGAAGGCGATGACGGCAGTCGCCTGGCTTGCAGCGCGTTCGTCGCGGCGGCCGTCGAGATGCGGCGCGCGCAGATTGACGAACAGAATTTTGGCGAGCCCGAGATCGGTCAGCCACAGCGTATAGCCGATGGCGCCGACCACGATGAAGACCGAAAAGCGATCGGGCGTGAGAACGCGCGCGAAGGTGAAAGTCTGGACGAAGCCCATGGCGAAAGCGCCGCCCGCCGACATCCCGCGCAGCAGCAGATAGGCGATCGAGATCAGCCGCTCCCGCGGCGGCGTTTCGGCCGGCGCGGCGTCTGCTGTCTGGGTTCCGATATTGGCGTGCATCGTCCGGCGCTTCGGCTCCGCAAGCCCGATCAATTCGGACATTGCAGCGGACAATGGCAGGGAGTGTGTAACGCGTTCTTAATAAGCGGGGGCAGCGACGCCGCGTTGCGGCTATCAAAAAAGCCTCTGGGCCATCAAAAACTGTGATGCGGTCAATGGCTGCCCGGCAATCGTTTACCATTCGTTTTAGCGCGATCTTAAGGGCGCAGAGTTACCCCGTAATGCCTCTGCCGAAATCCGGCTGCGCCTGGCTTGTGGGGCATCGCTGTGCAATCGAAATTCGTCATCAATGGCCGCTTTCTGACTCAACCCATGACCGGGGTGCAGCGTTTCGCCACCCAGGTCATCAGCACAATCGATGCGCTCATCGAGAGCGGCGAATATGCGGACCTGAAAGGCCGGATCGAGATATTCACGCCACCGGGCGCGCGCGCGTTTCCGCTCCCGCTGCGTCATATTCCCGTGCATCAGATGGGCGTCGGCAGCGGCTATTTCTGGGAACAGGTCGAGCTGCCCTATTACACGCGCGGCATGTTCCTGCTGAACTTCTGCAGCGTCGGTCCGGTGGCCAAGCGCGATCAGCTTGTCGTCGTTCACGACGCCACGGTGCGCGCGCGGCCGGCGAATTTCGGGCCGATGTTCCGCGCCGCTTACAACTTCCTGATCCCGCGGCTCTGCCGCCGTTCGCAATGCACGGCGACGGTGTCGGAGTTTTCGCGCCGGGAAATCGCCAAATGGTACGGCGTCGATACCAGCAATATGCGCGTCTGTTATCTGGGCGCGGACCATGTGTCCAAGATCGTCTCCGATCCTTCCGTCATCGAGCGGCTCGGTCTTGCCGGCCGTAAATTCTTCCTCGCCGTCGGTTCGACCAACAATAAAAACACCGAGACGATTGTCGCTGCGATGAAGAAAGCCGGCCTTGACGACACGCTTTTGGTGATCACCGGCAGTCGGGCCTGGAAGGTCAACGGGCCGCAAAGCGCGCTCGACTGGGAGAATATCAGGCCGGCCGGTTTCGTGACCGACGGTGAGCTGCGCTCGCTCTACGAGCACGCTTTGGCGCTGGTGTCGCCATCGCATTACGAAGGCTTCGGTTTGCCGCCGGTCGAAGGCATGGTGCTGGGATGTCCGGCCATCATCAGCGACACGCCGGCGATGGTCGAAATCTGCGGCGACGCCGCGCTGCAATGCGGCGCTGACGATGTCGGCAAACTTGCGGGTTTGATGCGGATCATCCACAACGATTCGACGCGCCGCCAGGAGTTGATAGATGCGGGCAGGGCGCGCGCCGCGCGTTACACGTGGCGTTCGACCACCGGCGTGCTTGTCGATCTTTGCTTCAAGGCCGTTAGCGCGCAGAACCGAAACGTGGCCGTTAAGCCGGCGCTCAGACAGACGGGCGCGAGCGTCTGACGCTTTTTGTTTGATCCTCCACCTGAACGTAACGTCCGCTGCAAAAGCGCAAGGCCGTGGTTAATCGTGTTTTGACACGATCAGTCAAAATGCGTGCGACGCACATGCAACTACATAACGTTAATACCGCCATTTTCCCTCAAAATCGCTTTGGCGTGCTATGGCACGCGACCGATTGGAGGAGGTCTCTCCGATGAAGCTGCCGAACATTCAAATTCTGCGAGCGTGTGCGGCGCTGATGATTGTCGTCTTTCATTGCGGCATCGAAACGGGGCGTCTCGCAGAACTGTCCGGTACAGCAAAACTCTACAACGTCGATCCGTGGGGCGCAGGCGTTGCACTGTTCTTCGCCATCAGCGGCTTCATCATGGTTGTCACGACAACCAAGGCGTTCGGCTCTGGCGCTACCGCAGTCGATTTCATGCGCCGCCGGATCATCCGCATCGTGCCGCTCTATTGGGCGCTGACGACGGTGATGCTCGCCATCGTCGTGTTTACGCCGAGCCTGATGCCGAAAGAATCCGGCAGCGATCACATGTATGCCGTGGCGTCGTATTTGTTCTGGCCGTACATGCGGCTTGCCGGTGACGTGCGGCCGCTGGCGACGCAGGGCTGGACGCTCAATCTCGAAATGCTGTTCTACACTGTCTTTGCAATAGCCCTGGTGTTTCCGCGACGGATCGGGTTTGCGGTGCTTTTCGGCTCGCTCGGGCTTTTGACGGTAGCGCGCGCATGCGGCTTCCTTCCGGGCGTCGTACTCAATTTCTGGGGTCAACCGATCGTGCTGGGATTCTTGGCCGGTGCGGTTATCGGAATCCTTTACAATCGCGGCGTTCGCCTCTCGGGCTGGTTGGCCGTTCCGTTGATGGCAATCGGGATCGCCATTCTGTTCGTGCGGCCGCCGGGCGAGGAAGATGAACTTTGGGTGTTCCTCGCGACCGTGCCTCCGTCGGCTGTCGTGGTGGCGGCCGTTGCGCTAGGACCGCAAATCAACGAAGCACGGCGCGTGTGGTTGCCCGCTCTGCTGATTGGCGATGCTTCATATAGTCTTTATCTGCTGCATCCGTTTTTGCTGCGCGCGTCCTATCTCGTGTGGCTTAAGGGCTCGCTCGGCACGATTTTGCCGCTGTGGGCTTTTGTGCCTGCCGGGCTCGTGCAGACGTCACTGGTAGCTATTATTGCTTACCGGCTATTCGAGCGGCCGGTCACACGCTGGCTCAACGGCTTCGAGATGCGGCATATCCGCGAAGCGCTGGGTTTCGACAACGGGCGTACGCTGCCGGCCGTTGGCAAGCGGGCTTAGGCCGCAGTCGCCATCATGGCGACTGCGCCTGTCACAGCGACCTCACTTCTTTGAACTCGCTTCGCTCAAGTGAAGGAGTAATTCAAAAGAAGTTTGACGTTGGAGTATCCACTTGATGTCGCATTTCCGAGGTCGGTCGAGCCGCTAACCCGCGAAATATCGCCGGTGCCGCCGTCGTATGTACAGGCCACGATCGCGGCGTACTTACTCGTCTCAGTGTAATTATAGATCGTGTTGCCGCCGATAAAGATCGCGGTGTCGGAATTGCTCTGCAGAAAAGCAATGCCGCCAGCGCATGTTTTGATCATGTTGTTTTCGGCCTGTGCAATCGTCCACGTTCCATCGATTGTGAAGGGCAGCAACACGATTGCCCAGTCGGCGGTATTCTCGATTTGGTTGCCAGATACGAGGATGTCCGACTCACCACCGATGCCGCGACCGGTACTCATCAGGCCGGGCACGACTTCTTGAACCACCATGTTCGAGACTTGGTTGTTGCTGATAACGACTCGGTGGCCGGGCGTATTGCCGACGCCTATGCCTTCACCAGCAGTATCGACAATATTATTTGCGATGATGCCGCCGCTATAGCTTCCATCCGGGCCGGGAGCTTCGATCACGATTCCAGTGGCCGTGCTCCCGTAACAATTATTGCCGAGAATCTGGCCGAAGCTCGACTGGTTGTATCTAATTGCAGAAAAAGCCGAATCATAAATAGTGTTATTTGCGACCATGACATAGTCAGACAGATAGACACTGATGGCGTTGCCATACGGTCCTGTTCCACCGAGTGTCGCGCTCGTTTGGCCTATGGTATTTCCTCTAACTATACTGTTGTTTCCGGCCTCTGATGATTCATAAATAGCAACGCCTCCGTTTCCCGAATTCACAATGACGTTGTTTTCAATCAGCACGTTTGAGTTTTGCGCGAAGATGCCGAACTTCGCAGCCGCGCCGATGCTGTTACCGAGCAATTGAGCCTGTCCGGCGAGGCCGGTGAGATAGATGCCCTCAAGTGCGGAATTGTTGATCGTACAGTTCTCAATTATAAGCGTGCTGACGTCGGTCGCTTGAATTAAACGGCGTCGGACGGAGAGCCCGCAAACGCTTGATTTTGAGCATCAATCGTAAGATCGGATATTTTGACGTAATTGATCCAGCCACTGCTCCCGATATTGATTTGCGGAGACTGGCCGTAACCGAGGATGGTGGCGCCGCGCTGCGTTGAATAAATTTCAACGGGCGACGTGATGTTGACGGTCGTTATTTCGTAACCGCCGGTTGGAATGAAAAGCGGCAAGTTTTGGCTTTGCGCAGCGTTGATTGCGCTTTGAAAATTACTGGTCTGGTTCGTACTGGTGTTCGGAACCATCCCATAATCGGCGGCATTCAGTGCGGTTACGGTTGGCAAAGCTTCCTCCATTGCAAAATGGTAGTAAGCTTTGATCGTTCTATTTAAAGACGACCATTTTATGAATACAACCAGACGGCTTTGTGACCTTTAGCCATTATCGCAGGCTACGGCAGCGTTGCAGCCGCGTTATTGTGCGGCATAAGTCTCGTGGAAACTTGCTCACGGGAAACTTGCCGATATTGCCAATTGATCGTGGCGACCGACAGTCCCCAGACCAGCCCGAGCACGAGGAAGAAGTGGCGCCAGTGGTCTGTGTCGATGATGATGCCTTCGCCGATTTCACCGATGCAGGTTCCGTAAGCCGCAATGAGGTAAGTCTGCCATGGCGTCCGTTGAAAGACGCAGCGCAAACCGGTCGTGATGGTCGCGAAGATCATCGCCAAATAAGCCGCGCCGCCGAGCCAGCCATAAACCAGGAAAACCTGAAGGTAGACGTTGTGCTGCTGACCGCCGATCGTTGCGTCCGAGAATCCATAAGGACCCATCCCGTTGGGATGATCGAGGATCTGACCAAGCGCGAGCTGTTGCAACGAGAAGCGGCCGCCCGATCCGGCGCTGTCATAAGGCTGCAGCACCTTCGCGCGCTCGACGAACATGTCGTGGACAGAACTGATTGAGAGCAGCGCAACAAGCGCAATCGCCATCGCAAACGTTGTCAATATCGCGAAGCCGACAATGCGGGTTCGTTGTTTGGTGTTCGGCGCAGTCAGGAAGCACAGGATCGCGGCAATCACGGCCGACACGGCGAGGTGAACCCAGGCGCCGCGCGAGAAGCTCAAGAACAGTCCGCCGGACAAGAACGCCGCTATGGTCAAGCCGACGGCGGTTACGCGTTGCGTCAAAAAGCCAACCATCAGCAGCACGATCGGCAAGATCAGGAAGGGGCCGTATACGTTCGGGTCTTTGAACGTGCCGCTGACGCGCGCGTATTCCAGGAACAGAGTGGCGGCGCCGGGCACCAAATGGAAGAAGCCGGCATAGCCCGCAGCCGTAGAGATCATCGCAGAAAGAATGCTGGCGCGCCGTATGATCAACAGCCGCGTCGGATTTCCGTCGCTGACAAGGCAAGCAAATGTGAGCGTCGCCAGGCACATATAGATGGACGTGGCGAAATATTGCGTCGGGATTTGATGCAGCGTCGGATGGATTTCTGTCTTGCCGGCGACTTCCATCAGAGAGAAGGCGCCGCCAATCAGCCAGATAATGATGAGGACAAGAAGCGGTGCCAGCCGCCGATCGAACGGGATGCGCGCGATGACGCAGGTGAACAACAGCACGAGCATCATCACGTCGTGCGGCGACGGTTCGATAAACGCGATGAAGCTTGTCGTGACAGTGCAGAAAAGAATGAAATTCAGAATTTTGTCGATGCCAATGGATGCGCGTGCGCCGGGCGAATAATGACCCAGCGCGACATCGGACTGTCCGACCGCCATCAATAAGCGCTTTCACTGCGCAGCAGCGCAAACGGCGTCAGCGCCAGGATGTAAAGGTCAAGCATGAAAGACCAGTTCTCGATGTAATAGAGATCGTGCTCGACGCGGCGCAGGATCTTCTCGCGGCTGTCTGTTTCGCCGCGCCAGCCGTTGATCTGGGCCCAGCCGGTGATGCCGGGTTTGACGCGATGGCGGGCGAAATAGCCGTCGACCGCGTCGTCGTAGAGATGATTGTCGGCTTTTGCATGCACGGCATGCGGCCGCGGCCCGACCAGCGACAGATTGCCGGTGAAAACGACGTTGAAGAGCTGCGGCAATTCGTCGAGGCTCGTCTTGCGGATGAAGCGGCCGACGCGGGTGACGCGCGGATCGCCCTTGGTCACGAGCTTGCTCGCCGTGGCATCGGCAGCTTCGGCATACATCGAGCGGAATTTGTAGATCTCGACGAGCTCGTTGTTGAAGCCGTAGCGCCGCTGTTTGAAGAAGATTGGCCCCTTGCTGTCGAGCTTGATGGCGAGCGCGACCAACAGCATGACCGGCGAGAGGCAGATCAGCGCCAGCGTGCCGATGATCTTGTCGAACAGCCATTTCATGACGACGTCCCAATCGGCAATGGGACGGTCGAAAATATCGAGCACCGGGACGCGGCCGATATAGGAATAGGAGCGGGGGCGGAACCGCAATTTGTTGCTGTGCGCGGCCAGCCGGATATCGAGCGGCAACACCCAGAGCTTTTTCAGCATCTGCAGGATGCGGCCTTCGGCCGAGATCGGCATCGAGAAGATGACGAGGTCGACCCGGGTTTGGCGGGCGAATTCGACGAGATTGTCGACGGTGCCGAGCTTGAGCACGCCCTCGCAAAGCGGCGCGCTACGATCGTCGCCGCGGTCGTCGAAAACGCCGATGACACGCACGTCTGAATCGCGCTGTGCCGCGAGTTCGCGGATCAGCGTCTGGCCGTTTTCGCCAGCGCCGACAACGACAGTGCGGCGGTCGAGCCGTCCTTCCCGCGTCCAGTGCCGCACCAAAAGGAATAGAGCGCGACGAAAGGCAAGCAGCGCAATCAGGCCGACGACATAGAAACTGCCGAGCCAGGCGCGCGAAATTTCCTCATTCGTCTTGGCAAAAAACGATGCGGCGATGACGAGAAGGAATACCACCGACCACGCCGAAGCGAGCCGCATATATTGCTTTTCGTGACCGCGGAACGCCTGGATCTGATAGACGTCGGCAGCCTGGAACGCGAGCATCGAAAGCAAAGAAATGCCGACGATAGCGAAGGCGTAGAACTTCTCGAAACCAGCCTGCGGCACGACGTAACCGATATACAAGGCAAACCCGACCAGCGCGACGATCGCGAACTCGATCAGGCGGACAAAGCCGGCGACGACGATCGGCGAATAGGCCGGCTCAAAGCGCTGTGCGGCAACCGCGCGCGCGGCAGCGGACAAAGGCGTCGGCTCCGGCGGTTTTGCCTCGTTTCGTGGCAGCGCCCGCACGGCGGACGACATCGAGCCTGTGCTCTCAAAAATCGTATTTGGTTCGGAACCGGACATTGCAAAACCAACTGCTGCGGCCCGGGTTTAGGTCCCTCGGGCCATTTCCTGCGCGCGGGAGGGAACATAGTAAAGAATGTTCAAAAATTGGTTATTCGGATCGGCAAGCTGGTTATACGGATTCGGCAAGTTGGCGTTCCGCCAGTGCTTCGCGATAAGCCGCGAGATTGCTTTCCACCATATTGCTCAGTGAAAACTCGTTGCGGACGCGCGAGCGCAACACTTGGGCGGCGCTCTGCATCTCGTCGGGATGGTCCAAGGCCGAGGCGATTGCGTAAACCAGCGCGCTGATGTCGTCGGGTGGGATCAGCTTGTCCACCTGCTTGCCGAACACTTCCGGGACGCCGCCGACATCGGTGGCGATAATCGGCAGGCCGGCGGCTGCAGCCTCGAGCACAACATAGGGCAGCGATTCCGCGCGCGAGGGGATGGCAAAGATACGTCCCATGGAAAAGGCAGTGCGCGCCGGGCAATGGCCGATGAATTTGATCTGCTCGGCTACGCCATAGTGAAGCGCGAGTGCCTGCAGCTTTTCCGAATCGGGGCCTTCGCCCGCAACGGTCACGGTAACCGTGCGGCCGGACTGTTTGAGAATGGCCAGTGCCTCGATCAGAACGTCGAAGGCTTTCACCGGCCGCAATTCGCCGACGCAGACGAGATCGGTCGCGTCCGGCCGCGGCGGGATCGGTTCGAATTCCGCTTCCGAAATGCCGTTGCGCACCACGCGCACCATGGCGCGCGGCCGGCCGATCCGGGTGCGGAAAAGCTCGGCGACATAGCCGCTTTCGAACAAGAATAAGTCTGTCAGCGGATTAAGAATCCGCTCCAGCGAACGATAGAAGCCGCCGCTCAGCGTGCCCGGTGAATAGACCAGCGAACCGCCATGCGGCGTGTAGGCACGGATCGCATCTGGAGCAGCGAATGTCAGGCGCGCAATAGCTGCGCCCTTGGCGCCGTGGCCGTGCAGGACATCGGGCGCCAGAAGCTTGATACGCCGCGCCGCGGTCCACAGCGTCTTGGCGTCGCGCCAGCTGATTTGCCGCCTGATTGGGGCGCGCAAAATGCCGAGCGCGAGTTGCGGACCAAGTTCGGCAAGGGCTGCTTCCGCGCGCGCACCGCCGGTCATGGAATCGACGATAAGTCCAACGCGGTGGCCGCGCGCGATCTGGCCTTGCGTGACATCGACGACATGACGAAACAGGCCGCCGAATGGCGCGCGCAAGATGTGCAGGATTTTGAGGCTGTGGCGGCTATGTGCGAATGCGCCGGTCGTAATATCGGAGTCCGTAATCGGATCGGATGCCAGCCGATTGAACACGTTCGTCGGACGCAATTCGCTCAGCACGTCGCCCATGGGGCAGATTCCTAAACCTTAAACCTTGCGTGAAGGCGTTAAACCAGATTGAGGGCATTGCCGGTTAATAAAGCCTGACGAAGCCGTCGTTTGTGTCTGCGGCAGCCGTGCGAGCGCGCGGTCTTAACCCGATAGCAACCATAATCGTTTGTGATGGGGGTCAGCGTATCGAGATCGTAGCTGTTCAGTCATGGCTCTTAAATCAGTCAGTCAGTTGTTTGGTAAGCGTTCCGCGAGAGCTCCGGCGGTTCCGGTGTCTCCACCGCCGGAGGTAACGCCGCCGCGCAGCGTCGCTTCCGCGAACGGCGAGCTCGATCTTCCTGCACTTGGGGCGTCGCTGTGGCGCAAGAAATGGCAGATCCTGCGGCCGACGATTTTGGTCGCGGTGCTTGCTCTCGTCGCCGTTCAGTTGGTCACGCCGCGCTATCAATCGGAATCGCGCGTTTTGATCGAAGGGCGTGACAACATCTATCTGCGCCCCGACGCCGACCGCAATGCCGCCGACCGCACGGTCGATGAGCAGATGGTGACCAGCCAGGCGCAGGTCATCCTGTCGCGCGATCTGGCGCTTGAAGTCATCAAGAAGCTCAAGCTCAACGAGCGTCCGGAATTCGATCCTGCGCTCAAAGGCGTTTCGCCGATCACGGCGATCCTTGGGCTTCTCGGTATCGTCAAAGATCCGCTGAGCATGACGCCGGAAGAGCGGGTGTTGTCGGCCTATTACGATCGTCTCGCAGTGATCCCGGTCGACAAATCGAGCGTCATCAATATCGATTTTACGTCGAATGATCCTGAACTCGCCGCGCGTGTCGCTAACGCCGTTGCCGAAGCTTATCTGGAGCGCCAAGGTCAGGCCAAGCAGCAGCAGGCGGAAAGCGCCGGCGACTGGCTGGCCGGTCAGATCGAGACCATGCGCAAGAAGGTCGAGGATGCCGAGGGCAAGGTCGAGGATTATCGCGGCAAGTCTAATCTTTTGACCGGCGCCAACAATGTCACGCTGTCGGCACAGCAGCTCACTGAGGTCAATGCGCAGCTTGGCGTCGCGCGTTCGCAGAAAGCCGACGCCGAGGCCAAAGCGAAGATGATCCGCGATCTGATGCATTCGGGGCAGTCGCTCGAAGCGTCGGATATCCTCAACTCGGATATGATCCGCAGGCTTTCAGAACAGCGCACCACGTTGCGGGCGCAGCTCGCGGAACAGTCGGCGACGCTTCTCGATAATCATCCGCGCATCAAGGAATTGCGGGCGCAGATTGGCGAACTCGATAGCCAGATCAGGACGGCTGCCGATCAGCTTGCGCGGGCGTTCGAAAACGATGCCAAGCTTGCCGGCGCGCGTGTCGACTCGCAGAGCGCGATGCTCGATCAGGTCAAGAAACAAGCAACTTCGACCAACGGGCAGGATGTGCAATTGCGTGCGCTCGAGCGCGACGCGAAATCGCAGCGCGATCTTCTGGAATCTTATCTCGCCAAATACCGTGAGGCCTCGTCGCACGACACGGTCAATTCGACACCGGCCGATGCACGGATCGTTTCGCGCGCGACAGTATCGAATATCGCGACATATCCGAAAAAAATGCCGACGGTTTTGATCGCGGCATTCGCGACCTTGGTCTTGAGCGCGGGTTTCTTGATGACGCGCGAAATCCTGGCTGCACCGAGCTTCGTGCCGGTGCGTACCGGGGTTCCGGTTGGATATGAAGATGCATCGCCGCGGGTCGCTGACCTGTTCGGCGGTCCGCGCGTGGGCGGTGTTGCAACGGCGACGTCGAACAGTTCGGTTGCCGGCCTGACTGCTGCCATCAAACGGTCCGGCGATGGCGCAGTTGCGATATTCAGTACCGCGCCCGGATTGAATGCCGGCCAGACTGCGATCAAATTGGCCCGCTCTCTCGCCGAAGACTCCCGCGTCGTGCTTGTCGGCCTTGCTTCGGCCCGGCACTTGATCCGTGGAATTTCCAACGAACCCAGCGCCGACGGTCTCTCCGAGCTTGCCGGCGGCACAGCATCCATTGGCAGCGTCATCACCAAGGACCGGCTGTCGCCGCTGCATCTGATCGCGCCCGGCCGGACGCCGATGGATCGCATCGAGCTTCTGGCCTTGCCGGGCATGGTCTTGAGCTTCAGCGCGCTGGCACGCAGCTACGATCATGTCGTCATCGATGCCGGCGATGTCGCCGGCCCCGAGATCGAACGCATTGCCGAAGTGGCGCCGCATGCGGTGCTGGTCGCCGACGCCGTGGGCAATCCTGTAACGACCGCGGCGCGCGAGCGCTTGGTGGCGAACGGATTTAGCGATGTACGGATCTTTGTCGGCGCCTATGCCGCTCCGGAGGGTGCGGCCGCGGCCTAAGTTCCACATTGCGCGGCAGCATGATCTGAAAGTGTGCGTTGACCGCTTCTTGGTCTTAGCGAAAGATCAGTACAGCGGAGAGTGTGGGCGCGGGGGCGCAATCGTTTCGTAGCGTTGGCGTGATAAGGCTGAGTGCGTGGCCGGATTAAGACCAAAGATCATTCGCGGCGGGCTGGAGTCGCTTTACTTCACCGGCGTCTATCGGATGCTGCAGCCGTTTGTCGGCGGCGTCGGCGCCATCCTGACATTGCATAACGTCCGTCCGCCGCGGCCGGATCGCTTTCAACCCAACCGCCTGCTTGAAGTGACGCCGCGCTTCCTGACGCGGGTGATCAAAGATCTGCGACGCTCCGGCCGCGACATCATCAGCCTCGACGAAATGCACCGGCGCATCACGGAAGGCGATTTTTCCCGCCGCTTCGTCTGCCTGACTTTCGATGACGGCTATCGCGACACGATGCAGTGGGCCCATCCGATCCTGAAAGAAGCCAATGTCCCGTTCGCGGTCTATGTGCCGACGAGTTTTCCGGACCGGCTTGGCGAATTGTGGTGGCTGGTGCTCGAAGCGGTCATTGCCCGCAACGACCGCGTCGGTGTGGTGATCGGCGGCCGCAATCGCAATTTCGATTGCCGTACAGTGGCCGACAAGCGCGCGCTGTACGATGAACTCTACTGGTGGCTGCGTAGCCTGCCGACAGAAAGCGAGATCCGCGAAGCGGTGCGCAATCTCGCCGCGGTGTATCACGTCGATGTCGCGGCCTTTTGCAGCGATCTCTGTATGACCTGGCCGGAACTCGCGCAGCTTGCCGCCGATCCGCTGGTCACCATCGGCGCGCATACGGTCAATCATCCGTTCCTGGCGAAGTTGCCAGAGCGGACCGCGCGTTCGGAAATGGACCTAAGCGCCTCGGTAATCGAGGCGGCGTTGTCGATCCGGCCGCAGCATTTGTCTTATCCCTATGGCGACGCGAGTTCTGCCGGACCGCGCGAATTCGCCATTGCTGCCGAACTCGGTTTCAAGACGGCAGTGACGACGCGCCCCGGCGTGCTGTTTCCAACGCACGCCAAACATATGACCGCGCTGCCGCGGCTTTCCTTGAACGGTGAATATCAGCGACGCCGTTACGTGCGGGTTTTACTGTCCGGCAGCGCCACCGCGATGTGGAACGGCTTCCGCCGGCTCGACGCTGCGTGATCGCTTAAGTGGTTTTGCGGCCCATCCAAGAGACGATCGGCATCGCCGGCAGCACCCAGCCGATCCCCGCGATCACATAATACACGACCGAGAGAACTGCGTGGTCGTTGATCGCCGGCGCTTGCGCAAGCGCCATCGCCAGAAGCGCCCAGACGATAACAAGAATAAACAGCGCGATGGCGCCGATAAATTTACGCAGACGGATCGGCATGGCAGGAGCGCGGCGCCTTTGGTTGCGAGGGCAGGGGCTGCAGTATAGGGTCCGCGCGGCCAAAACAAGCATTGTCGCACACAGCAGTTATGACGCCTTCTGAACGGCATCACCGCGCAATTCGGCTATGGCTTTACGCCGTGGCCGCGCTGGTGCTCGCCATGGTGCTGGTCGGTGGCGCCACGCGGCTCACGGAGTCCGGCCTGTCGATCACCGAATGGAAGCCGGTGATGGGCACGCTGCCGCCGCTCTCAGACGCGCAGTGGCAGGACGAGTTCCAAAAATATCAGGCCATCCCGCAATATAAGGAACTCAATCGCGGCATGAGCCTTGATGCGTTCAAATCCATTTATTGGTGGGAATGGACGCATCGACTGCTTGGCCGAAGCATCGGCATGGTGTTCCTGTTGCCGTTTCTCTGGTTCCTGTGGCGTGGCTGGGTCGAGCCCGGCCTGCGCGGACGACTGTGGATCATCTTCGCGCTTGGTGGTCTGCAAGGTGCCGTCGGCTGGTGGATGGTCGCTTCGGGCCTCGCCGATCGCGTCGAAGTCTCGCAATATCGTTTGGCGACGCATCTCATTCTCGCTTGCGTGATCTATGTCGCGATCGTCTGGACGGCGCGGCGGCTCGATGAGCCGCCTGCTGAGACAGACATGCCGCTGCGCATGCGGTTCGGCGCGTCGGCGCTGCTCGTTCTGGTCTTGCTGCAAATCTATCTCGGCGCCATCGTCGCCGGTTTGCGCGCCGGGCGCATCTACAACACCTGGCCGCTGATCGACGGCACCTTCGTGCCAGACTCGTCGCGGCTGTTTTTCAATGTGCCGTTGTGGCGGAATTTCTTTGAAAACACACTCACGGCGCAGTTCGATCACCGCATGCTGGCTTATGTGATCCTGATCGCAGCGATTGTGCATGCGATCCGCACGACGCGCTATGTGGTGTCAGGGCCTGCTGTGACCGGCGCGTGGCTCTTGGCCGCCGCGGTCGTGCTGCAAGCATCGCTCGGGATTTTCGCTTTGCTGGAAGTCGTGCCGCTCTCGCTGGCGCTGATGCATCAAGCCATGGCGATGGTTGTGCTGACTGCTGCGACGCTGCATGCAGCGGCGGTCATTCCAGGACCGAGCGATCTTCCTTCGCTTGCGCCGCGCGCTTCGGAAGGTTTGCATTCGCCGACGCGCATCAGCGCGTAGGTCGAAGCAACGAGCCGGAATCCATAATCACGCCAAGCGCGATTGTCGCTTAAGTAAAGAATGCCTGACAACGGCGGATATAGATTTCGGGTCCGCGTTGCGCGCATGGATGTCTGCTCAGTGCCAAAAGCGGACTCGCGGTGAGCCCCGTGACGGCACGTGTGGCAATAATGTCTCCCTCATTACGAATGCCGTGTCATCGGCATCATGTGTCGTCCAGGTGTCACGGCCAGTTTTTAGCATGAGTGCGAGTTTTCGATCGCGGCGCGCTCGCGGCACCAAGAACGGTTTCGCTTGGACAAGCCGACGACGACTTAACTTATCTAATCGCGTGATCAGGAGGCGACGATGTCTTCCACAGCGAAACTCGTAGTCGTAGCAACGGTGAGTCTAACCGGCATCATGCTTAGTCCGCAGGCATATGCTCAGTCCGCAGACAACGCCGACGCTGAGATCGTGCTCTTGAAACAACAACTAAAATTAATGGAGCAAAAACTCGACAAACTGCAGAAGCAGACTTCGGCCAACGCTGTGGCTGCCGCCAATGCAAACGCCAAAGTTGATGCAAGAGCGCCGAACGGCAGCGCAACCTACTCAACCAAAGGCCCGGTCGCGCCTTCCAGCGTGGTCGTAACGATGCCGGGTAATAGGCCCACCTTTTGTACGGCTGACAATCTCAACTGCATTTCCATTACCAGCCGACTCCACTTCGATGCCGGCGGCTACGACTATCGTGCCAACAGTGCGGCAACAAATCCGCAGCGTCTTGATGATGGCGTCAACGCTCGGCGCGCACGCATCGGCGTCATCGGCAAGTTCATGGGGGATTGGAATTATTCGCTGATCTATGATTTCGGCGGCACGTCCGACGGCTTTGGCGGCACCGGAAGTTTCGGCGCCGCTCCACCGGCCGGAGGCACGGCGGTTGGTTTCCTTCCCGGCGGCGCTGTATCCGGAATTGAGGCGGCGTACCTCAGTTACACTGGTTTCAAACCCCTCGGTGGCAAACTTGCGATCGAAGGCGGTTACATGGACACCCTTTATACTCTGGACGAGGCGACGAGTTCCAACGACATCATGTTCATGGAACGCGCCTCGCCGGGGGTTATCGCCGCCAATATTGCCGCTGGCGACTTCCGCTCCGCGGCCGGCTTGCGGTGGTACACCGACACGTTCTGGGCCGGAGCTTACGCAACAGGCCCGGTATCCGGCTCGATCCACTCAGCCTCAAGCCTCAACCCGAATGGCGCGACGGAACAGTTTGGCACGTTTGCCCGTGTTGCTGCGCAGGTCGTCAGCAGCAAGGACTACACTCTGCACATCGGCGGTGAAGCAGAATTCCTGATCGATCCCGCACACAATCTGGTAACGCAGGCGGAAACATTGACGCTCAGCGACCGTCCGGAACTGCGGCTCGATCCGACGACGCTGATCTCGACCGGCGCCATTGCGAATGTGTCTGGCGCTCAAGTCTATAGTGTAGAAGCGGCGGCGACCTACGGACCCCTTTACTTCCAGGGAGAATATTTCTGGTTCAATATCGATCGTAACGCTACCACTGGATTGCCACCCGTTGGCGCGCCAAGTCTGAAATTTAACGGCGGTTATGCAGAGGCCAGCTATGCGCTGACCGGCGAAACTCATACCTACAATTCGGGGAATGCCGCCTACAATGGCATCGTGCCGGCAAATCCGTTCTCGTTAACGGAAGGCGGCTGGGGCGCGTGGGAAATTGCGGGCCGCATCAGCCAAATCGACCTTAACGATCAGCTTGCCAGCGCAAACGGTGTCGCCGGCGGCCGGCAGACAGTCTTCACCGCAGGCCTGAACTGGTACGCCAATCGCAACGTGCGGTTCATGTTTGATTACCTTCACGGCGATATCGCCAAGCAGGTAAGTCCCACCAATTTCACCGATACTGGTTCGAAATTCAACGCGCTCGCCATGCGGACCCAAGTGGCTTTCTAACTCGTGCTGACGCGTCGGCAATGTACGAAAACATTCGCTCGGCCTTGATACCGAAGTTGTGCTGCGCGGATCGTTTTCGACGGAGGTCGCTCGCTCACCGTCTATTTTCTAGTTGAGATCACAGCGTCCCGGTACACAGCGAGCGCATCGTCATAGAGCTCTTCGATGCGATCGAACTTCATAGGCTGGTCTTGGATAGGCTGCTGAAGAAAGCGTGCGATTTTGACGTTGTCGAAACCCGCAGCGTCGGCATCTTCAGGCAAACAGCAGTAGTAGATTTTTTCGACCTTCGCCCAATAAAGCGCTGCCAGACACATCGGGCAGGGCACCGAGATATTGTAAATCTCGCATCCCGAGAGGTCGGAGGTTCCAAGCCTGCTTGCGGCGGCGCGCAGCCCGACGATTTCGCCGTGAGCCGTTGGATCGCACGTTGAGCGAACTTGATTGAAACCTTCCGCGATGATCGCACCATCTTTAACGATGACGCAGCCGAACGGACCGCCGGATTTGCTGTCAACGGCGTGACGCGCAAGCGCGATCGCTCGTCTCATGAAATCGAGTTTCGCCGTCATCGCCTTTGCACCATGCGGGCGCGAATGAAGGGGCGATCAACTCGCCAGCGCCTGTTCCAAGTCCGCAATAATGTCGTCTTTGTCTTCGATGCCGATCGACAGGCGCACCACGTCGGGCCCAGCGCCGGCCTGGACCTTCTGCGTGTCGGTGAGCTGGCGATGCGTGGTCGAGGCTGGGTGAATGATCAGCGAGCGCGTGTCGCCGATATTGGCGAGATGCGAGAACAACTGCACGTTCGAGACGAGCTTGACGCCTGCGTCATAGCCGCCCTTGAGACCGAAAGTGAACACCGCGCCGGCGCCGTTCGGGCAGTATTTTTTGGCGAGGTTGTGATAGCGGTCGCCGGGCAATCCCGGATAGCTCGCCCAGGCGACTTGCGGATGGTTTGAGATCCATTGCGCCACCGCCAGCGCATTGTCGCAATGTTTCTGCATGCGAAGCGGCAAAGTCTCGATACCGGTGAGGATCAGGAACGCGTTGAATGGCGACAGCGCCGGGCCGATGTCGCGCAGCGCCAGCACGCGGCAGGCGATGGCGAAGGCGAAATTGCCGAAGGTCTCGTGCAGGACGATGCCATGATATTCCGGCCGCGGCTCGGACAGCATCGGATAACGCCGCTCGCGCGACCAGTTGAATGTGCCGCCGTCGACGATCATGCCGCCGAGCGAATTGCCGTGGCCGCCGAGAAATTTGGTCAGCGAATGCACGACGATGTCGGCACCGTGCTCGAACGGTTTGCAGAGATACGGCGTGGCGAGGGTGTTATCGACGATATAGGGAACGCCGGCGCGGCGTGCGATCTGCGCCACCGCCGCCATGTCGGTGATGACCCCTCCGGGATTGGCGATCGACTCGGTGAAAATCGCTTTTGTCTTCGGGCTGATGGCGCGCTCGAACGAAGCGATGTCGTCCGGGTCCGCCCACACGACATTCCAGCCGAAATTCTTGAAGGCGTGATTAAACTGGTTAATCGAGCCGCCATAGAGCTTCTTCGACGCAACGAATTCGTCGCCGGGCTGCAGCAGGCAATGAAAGATCAAAAACTGCGCGGCGTGTCCGGATGCGACGGCTAAGCCCGCGGTGCCGCCTTCAAGGGCTGCGACGCGCTCCTCGAGCACGGCATTGGTCGGATTGCCGATGCGCGTATAGATGTTGCCGAAGGTCTGCAGGCCGAACAGTGACGCTGCGTGATCGACGCTTTCGAACACATAGGATGTGGTCTGATAGATCGGCGTGGCGCGCGCGCCGGTGGTCGGATCGGGTTGCGCGCCGGCGTGAACGGCAAGCGTCGAAAATCCCGGAATGCGTTCGCTCATAGGTCGTTCCTTTGCGCCAAACCTCGTGCGGGACAGCCCCGTTTATAGGACAAGGTAGCCCCGTCAAGGCGCAGAAAAACGCAAAGGAATGCGACTGTCGTTAACGGACGAGGTGACACGATATCCGGCTATGCGGACGCAGTGGGGAAGAAAACTCTTGCTTCTAGCCGGCGCGAAACTCAGGTCGCCGCCGGCTTGAAATGCGCCAGCGAACTCCGGCAGGCCGCCGAAACCTTGGCGCGGTTCGAGATCAAGCAAGCCGCCACCCGCTCGCGATCGGGAATGAATTGACCGCAGATCGAGAAAGCGTCCTGCATGCAGGACTGGCTGCCTTCCTCCGCCGTTGCGGCGGATGGGGTGTAGGCCAAGGCGAAAAGCGTCAACGCGACTGCAGCTTGGATTTTGGTTTGGATTTTCATGGCGTCGTCCCCTTGAGAAAATCCGGATCGGCCCAATCGGCCGCATAATATGACGCGCGAAAGGGCGAAAAGGTTCAAATCGTGGCAAAGCAAGCCAGCTCTGCCGGCGGCGCAGAGTGAAGCACGCGTTAAATAGCTGGCTTTGCGTGCGATTTTAACGGCTGGAGTCTTCGCGCTGCACGCGGTCAGCCGCAGTTGTGGCACCGCCCGGCGCGCTCGCTCTGTTGAGCGACATGCGCTGGACGCCGCCGACCGTGCCTTTGCGCGAACTGATGGTGCGGGTGTTCACGCCCATCCAGGCGATCTCCGACGACAGCCGACCGTATTCGATTTTGGGGCAGCGGTTCATGACAACCTTGACGCCGTTGGCTTCGGCAAGCGCGGCGGCCTCGTCATTGCGGATGCCGAGCTGCATCCAGATCACCTGCGGCCGCGGGTTAAGCGCCAGCGCCTCCTGCACGATCGGCAGCGCATGTTGCGAGGCCCGAAAGATATCGACGATGTCGATCGGCTCGGGGATATCGGCGAGCTTGGCGTAGATTTTTTGGCCGAGGATGCTTTGTCCGCCATGGCCCGGATTGACCGGGATCATATGATAGCCGCGCTCGAGCAGATATTTGAACGCGAAATAGCTCGGCCGATTCTCTTTGCCCGAGGCACCGACCATGGCGATGGTCTTCACGGTGTTGAGAATGCCGCGAATGTAAGTGTCAGAGTAAGCGTCGTGATCCATCGAAAGTGTTTCTACTTGTCTTTGTTACTTGTCTTGCCAGGTCGGGTCGCGCTTCTCGATGAAAGCGGAGATGCCTTCCTCGGCATCGCGCGCCAGCATGTTCTCGACCATCACGTCGGATGTGTATTTGTACGCTTCTGCAAGCGGCATTTCCGCCTGGCGATAGAACGCTTCCTTGCCGATCTTCACTGTCAACATCGATTTGCCGGCGATCTTCTCGGCAAGCTTGAACGCCTCGGCATGTTCTTGTCCCGCCGCGACCACGCGATTGACGAGGCCGATCTGCTGCGCGTCCTCGGCCGAAATCATGTCGCCGGTGAGCAGCATTTCCATCGCATGTTTGCGAGGGACATTGCGCGACACCGCCACCATCGGCGTCGAGCAGAACAGCCCGATATTGACGCCGGGGGTCGCGAATTTCGCTGCGTGCGACGCGATCGCAAGATCGCAACTCGCCACCAGCTGGCACCCGGCGGCGGTTGCCGTGGCATGAACGGCGGCGATCACCGGCTGCGGCAGCATGACGATCTGCTGCATCACCGTGCTGCACAATCCCATAATGTGTTTGAAGAAGGCACGGCCGCGATCGGGATCGGAACGGTGCGCATTCAGCTCTTTCAGATCATGGCCTGCGGAAAAGACCGGGCCGTTCGCGGCGATAATGACGGCGCGCACCGAACGCTCATGCGCGATGGCTGTGAGCGCGTCGCTTAAGCTTTCCAACAGAGCTTGGGAAAGGCTGTTGCGCGCTTGCGGCCGGTTCAAGGTCAGTATGGCGATGCCGCTCCGATCTTCGCGCAACAGGATCAGCTCGCGCGAATGGGCGGCAGCTTTGTCTGTTGCGCTTTTGGCTGTAGCGGTTTGGGCGTTCATTTGACCGTTCCTGGTCCGGCGTTTCCTGAGATTTTATCGTTGCGTTACTGTATCCCAATCGCAAAGGCGAGGGCAGGGAACATGACCGGCAGCAATTTCGCTCCAAAAGAGTTGGCGCCACCAAAGCTGACCCGCAAGGAGTTGATCGAACGGCTGGCAGCCGAGTTTCCGGAAGCCAGCCATGCGGTCGGCCGATATGAGGTCGAAGAGGTTTGGTATGGCGGCTGCCGGGTGCGCCGGCCTCATCACGAGGGCGCGCTGCGGCCGGGCGGGACCGTCTCGGGTCCGGTTATGATGGCGCTGGCCGACTTCACCATGTACCTCGCCGTGCTTTCGGCGATCGGCTGGGTGCCGCTCGCGGTGACCACCAATCTCAACATCAATTTCCTGAAAAAGCCGGGTCCGCGGGACATTCTAGCCGATGCGCGACTGATCAAGCTCGGCAAGCGGCTTGCGGTCGGCGAGGTCGGCATCCGCTCCGATGGCGACGACGAACTCGCGGCGCACGTCACGTCGACCTATTCGATCCCGGTGGTAAAAGCGTAGATGGTAATAAAATACCTCTAAGCCAAGCACTTGAAATATATTCAGAATGCGTTTTGGCGTTGACGCCGCGAAAACGTGCGGCTAAACACCCGCACGCGGCGCGGGCTTCGGCCGGACGCCATTCCCAACGAAATCGCAACAGACGCAAAGTCAGTGGACGCAAAATGAAAACCTTTTCGGCCAAGCCTGCCGAAGTCGACAAGAAGTGGGTGATGATCGACGCCGAAGGCCTCGTCGTCGGCCGTCTCGCTTCGCTGATCGCACTGCGGCTGCGCGGCAAGCACAAGCCGACCTTCACCCCGCATGTCGACACCGGCGACAATGTCATCGTCATCAATGCTGCCAAGGTCGTGCTGACCGGTCGCAAAGTGCAGCAGAAGATGTACTACAAGCACACCGGCTATATCGGCGGCATCAAAGAACGCTCTGCTAAGTCGATCCTGGCCGGCCGTTTCCCCGAGCGCATTGTCGAGAAGGCCGTGGAGCGCATGCTCCCTGAAGGCCCGCTTGGTCGCCGCCTGTTCGCCAATCTGCGCGTCTATCCGACCGCCGAGCATCCGCATGAAGCGCAGAAGCCGGAGACCGTCGATATCGGCGCCATGAATCGCAAGAATAAGAGAGTCGCCTAATGGCCGAGACCACGCACACGCTCGAAGACCTGTCTTCGCTGAAGCCCGCTGCAGCGCCGCAGCCGCCGAAATATGTCCAGAAGCTCGACAAGCAGGGCCGCGCCTATGCCACCGGCAAGCGCAAGGACGCTGTCGCCCGCGTTTGGGTGAAGATGGGCGCCGGCAAGATCACCATCAACGATCGTCCGGTCGAAACCTATTTCGCCCGTCCGGTGCTGCGCATGCTGATCCAGCAGCCGTTGGCTGCCGCGAACCGTCAGGGCCAGTTCGATGTCGTCTGTACGGTGTCGGGCGGCGGACTGTCCGGCCAGGCCGGCGCGGTGCGTCACGGCCTGTCGAAGGCGCTGATGCGGCACGAACCGGATCTCCGCGGCGTGCTCAAGCGCGGCGGCTTTCTCACCCGCGACAGCCGCGTGGTCGAGCGCAAGAAATACGGCCGCGCCAAAGCCCGCCGTAGCTTCCAGTTCTCGAAGCGTTAATTTTCCTGGGTGGGCTGAGCGACAGCGAAGCCCACACAGTCCTCGCATCCAAAAAGGGTGGGCACGGCGCCAAGCGCCTTTGCCCGCCCTAATTTTTTGGATTTAGAAAAACGCCATCGTGCGGATTTCGATGCTCTCGCGCGGATTGGCGTGCGGCGGTGAGGTCGGATCGTCGAAGGCAGTATGCGCGGTCCAGCGGGCGCGGCCGTCTTTCATCGAGTCGAACACCTTGAAGACATAAGCTTCCTCGCGCCGCATGCGCGGGAACCAATACCATTTGTGCGCCGGATTATATCTGATCGCATAGGTCTGGCCGACGCGGCCCGGTGCGTGCCGCTCTGACACGATCATGTCGTCCGGTGACAAAGTCTGCGCATCCGCCATAGCGAGCGGGAAGGTTTCGACCGGCAGGCGGATCGGCCGCCACGCCTGAATGATAGCGAAGCGGCGCTGCAATAAATCATCGGCCTCGTCGGGAAGAATATCGCGCACGCGCTGCGGTGCCGACCATTCGGTGTAGTCGTTGTGTACGCGACGTACGACTTCGCGGATCTTCTTTGCTTCCCGCGCTTCGTCGTCGGCGGTACGTAGTGTGTGATCAAACACCACGACGCGTTTGGCGCCGCTTTCGGCTTTGATCAGTTCGATCATCTCCGGATAGTAGACCCGTTTGATTTCTTCTTCGTCGTAGAAGTCTTTCACTTTGGTGTTGTGAGGGACGAAGCGGAAGCCATTGCGCTCGAGCTCAAAGCTCTTGATATGCGGGCGGCCGTTATGGATGGTCACGCGGCGTGGATCGGGCGTGCCGCCGGTACGTGTATCGTTAGCGCCTGGCGTCGCAACGATCGTGAAAACCTTGCTGCCATCGTCAACGATGTAATTGAGCACCGCTTCGATGCTCTCGGGTTCTTTTTCGACCTGCGGGGCGGGACGTTCAACGGCTTCGAGCATGGGGCTCTCCTATCGTTGTCTACAATCTAGGAGCGGAAACGCGCTAAGTGAAGCGGTTGGAATAACTCTTCATTAGTTGGCCGCGGCGGGAAAGCCCATGCTCCGGTTTGCCGGATTACGGAAACGTACATTCCGGAATCCCTTTCCGTCCGCAGTTTTGGCCTCTTCCCGCGGGCTTTAAAGGGCTAACTAGGGAAACAAACGGCTTGGGAGGCGGCAAACGCGATCGTGACAATTTTCACTGATCAAATTTTCTGCTTTTACGCCTGCAATTTTCCGAAGTATTTTGTCGAAAACCCGCGCTGTGCTTCTCACCCTCGGCAAAGAAATCGCTGTTACGCCTAACGTGCTGGCGGAGCTTTTTGTGGTGAGGAGTTCCTATAAATGTTCGCACCCATCTCACGGGCGGCGATTTCGCTCGACATTGGCACTTTGTTTGTCATCGCGACTTGCGTCGCGACCTTACTAGGCTTGTTCCTGCTTTTTGCCTGGATGCAAGAGCGGATCAAAGCGCTGGCATGGTGGGGGCTTGCCTATCTGATCGGTGGCTTCTCCGGGGCGCTTTGGCGTCTCGAGGATGTTGTCAGTCTACCGCTGCCGCATGGGCTTGCCGACGAAATGCTGTTCATTGCCCTCGGTATGATCTGGACGGCTGCCCGGCTGTTTCACGGCCGGCCGATCCGCTGGGGTGCAATGTGTTTCGGCGCCGTAGTTTGGCTCGCTGCCTATCTCTCGCCTATTGGCCCGCAATCGCCGACCGATCGCATCATCCTAAGCTCGATGATCGTCGCCGTTTACACTTTCATGATCGCCGCCGAACTATCGCGCGAACGGCGCAAATCGGTGATGCGGCGCTGGCCGGCGCTGTTCGTGCCGATGCTGCATGGCGCGATCTTTCTCATGCCGGTGGCGTTGGCGAGCATGGGCGTAAAGACGCTTGCGACCGGCTGGACGGCGGTGTTCGCGATCCAAGTCGTGCTCTATGTGGTTGGTGCCGCTTTCATCGTGCTGGTCTTGGCCAAAGATCGCAGCGTCAGCCACTACAAGGCCGCCGCCGAAAGCGATGCGCTGACCGGTCTTCTCAATCGCCGTGGATTTTTCGAAGCTGTCGGCGCGCTGATGGTGCGTAACGCGCCGAAGCAGGCGCCGATCACCGTGCTCGCTTTCGACCTCGATAAGTTCAAATCGATCAATGACAATTACGGCCACAAGACAGGCGACGCGGTGCTGACGTTGTTCGCAAAGACCGCGCGCAAGACGATGCGCGGAAACGACATCCTTGGCCGTATCGGTGGCGAAGAATTTATCGCCGTCATCTCCGGAACGATTGATGAAGCGTGCATCGCCGCTGAGCGCGTACGCGCAGCTTTCCAGGTCGCGGCGCTATCTCCTGACAGTCCGCAAATTCCGGCGACGGTGAGCATCGGCATCGCCTCGGGTTCGCCGACAGCGTCGATCGATCTGATGATCGAACGCGCTGACGCGATGCTCTATCGCGCCAAGGAAAGCGGCCGCAACCGCGTCGAGCCGGACAGGGAATTCGTTCTGCCGGCGCCCCCTGTCGTGCCTAAGGCGGAGCAGAAAACCGACGGTCGTATCCCGGGCGCGGCGCAGCGTGCCGATGTGCGGAAGATCCCCGCGATGCAGCCGCTGTTGCAGCCGGTACCGGCGCTTGCAGTGCCGATCTTGCGCTGACAAAACTCAGGGTGATTAAGCGCGCTTCAAACAGATTTTATTGGCGGTTCTGGCCAAACTTGGCAAGCGTGGTCGAAGAGGGCTGTCGTGCGGTTGGAAATTTCAATTTCGTTCCATTCTGATTTATCGAGAATCTCTTTGCTTAACATCATTAAGCTATATTTTTTGATGGAGTTTTGTTTACTTGACGTAGCTTTATTGTCGGTTGTCCACGCGGCGTTTGAGAGCGTGATGTTGAGCTTCTTTGTCAAAAGCGTCAGATTGCCGACTGTGTGAATAACTATTCTGCGATTTTCAGCGGCTTTTCCATTTAATGGTTCGCCGGCTGGCAGTGGCCAATTTGATTCCCAACTTTGAGGCATGACGTGCTCTATTTCTAGCTTGGCTGAAACCGAAAATGGCTCAGTCAAACCATCTGCCGTACGCAGATATTCTTCCAAAGCTCGTAAAATGAAGCGCAGCCGTGGTCGGGCAAGTCGTTCATACAGCGGAGATTCTTTCCAAGCTCTGCCAAATTCCGCATTATTTGGCCAACGCGAACTTTCGGCGTCAGAGCGTAAAAGAAAATCGACAACGCGATGCAACGCCGTCTGTTTGTCGCTGTGGTCAATAACTGCGTTCATCAGGTCGACAAATAGCGTACCATAGCCGCGTGTGCTAAGGCCGCAAACTAGGCGCCGTACAATAAACGACTCGATAATTTCCATTACCGAAAGAAATTCCGAGTCGTTGACGGACCTTCGCAATGCCATCAAAAATGGATAAACGGTAACAAAATCGAGCTCTTTGAGACGGGCCAACCGCCAACCGATCTTGGTTTCTTCATCTGGTTCATCGAGTTCGCGAAAGATCGCCGCGCTTTGTTCGAGCATTGCAAGGCGATCGTCAATTTTCTGATCTGGATGTTTTTCAACCTCATCGAGAAAACGATAATAAAGTCTGTCGCTAGCCACCTCTTGGCGAAGTCTCATTGTGAGGAAGTATTGAAGGAACAGATCTGCTCGGGGTCGTTGAGCGTGACCGCGACCGACTTCTTCTCGCCAATATTCGATTTCCAAATCGAATGGCTTTCGCCAATGTCCATAGTAAAGCTTTTTTACGTCCGCTTTTCTCCTGGTAGCCTCGCGTAAAAGCCAGTTTTTCACGAGGTCAATCGGCAAAAGCGGGGTGCCTCGCGCATTAAGCGTCTCAAATATGACTTGGGCGTCCTCGCCAGGATCGATGTCAAGAGCCATAAGCTTAATCTGCTGATGAAGAGCCGTCGAAAGAGCGTCGGCTTTCTCAGCTAGATTTGCCTGACCTGATCTGAGCCACCCCGTGATGGTCTCGGAAAAATAGCTGTATGCTCTGGCGAAAGGATGATCCTTGAAATCTAAAGGTATCGTTCCATCGTGAGCATCGATAACCGTGGCGTAAGCTGGCTGATCTGCCTCGGTTGGCCACACTTTGAAGCGCCCATCAGAATCATGCTCCGGGACATATCGATTACTCACGAGATCGGAAAGCTGACCGGCTGCGAGTGTCGCTCCGGCCGTGGCCGCGGCGTCTGCGGCGGCTTTGAGAAATAATTGGAGCGTCGTCAACCGTTGCTGGCCGTCGATTACTTCCCGTGTCGCGAGATGACCTGCAGGCGTGCGTTGCAATTCGAGAACAACAGAACCAAGAAAATGTGAACGAACGTTGCTTTTGTTCGCGACGATGTCGTCTGCAACCCGACGGATATCTTCCCAGAGTGGTGTCCATTGCTCGTCTTCAGTCCAAACATAGGGTCGCTGGAAGAGCGGCACGACATAACGTCCGGGCTGGGCGAACAGCGCACTCACCGAAAGATAATTATGTTTCATCGGCCTCCCCAATCCTCAGTTTCGTCTATTTAGATTGAACTGCAATTTTCGATTATACAACTTTAAAAAGAAAAAGGGCGCCGCGAGGGCGCCCTTTAGTTTGCATCGCTAGGCGATGCAGGGAGGATGATATGCCACGCTTACAACGAGTAATACATTTCAAACTCGACCGGATGCGGGGTGTGCTCGAAGCGGATGACTTCGGTCATCTTCAGATCGATATAGGAGTCGATGAAGTCGTCGTCGAACACGCCGCCGGCTTTGAGGAAGTCGCGATCCTTGTTGAGCTCGTCGAGCGCTTGGCGCAGCGAGCCGCACACGGTCGGGATTTTCTTCAGTTCCTTCGGCGGCAGATCGTAGAGGTCCTTGTCGATCGCGTCGCCCGGGCTGAGTTTGTTCTTGATGCCGTCGAGGCCGGCCATCAGCATCGCCGCAAAAGCGAGATACGGATTGGCCATCGGATCGGGGAAACGGACTTCGACGCGCTTCGCCTTCGGATTGGTCGTGAACGGAATGCGGCATGAAGCGGAGCGGTTGCGCGCCGAATAGGCAAGCAGCACCGGCGCCTCGAAGCCCGGCACCAGACGCTTATAGGAGTTGGTGGTCGGGTTGGTGAAGGCGTTGATCGCCTTCGCATGTTTGATGATGCCGGCGATGTACTGCAGGCAGGTCTCCGAAAGATCGGCATATTTGTTGCCGGCGAAAACCGGCTTGCCCGACTTCCAGATCGACTGATGGCAGTGCATACCCGAGCCGTTGTCGCCATAGACCGGCTTCGGCATGAAGGTCGCGGTCTTGCCGTAGACCTGCGCGACTTGCTGGATGCAATATTTATAGATGATCAGCCGGTCGGCCATCACCGTGAGCGGCGAGAATTTCAGGCCGAGTTCGTGCTGCGCCGAAGCCACTTCGTGGTGATGCTTCTCAACCACGCAGCCCATGCGCGCCATGGCGGCGAGCATTTCCGAACGCATGTCTTGCGCGGAGTCCTGCGGCGGTACCGGGAAATAGCCCTTCTTGACGCCGATGCGGTGGCCAAGATTGCCGCCTTCGTAATCGGTGTCGGAGTTCGACGGCAGTTCGATGGAGTCGAGCTTGAAGCCGGTGTTGTAGGGCTCGGCTTTGAATTTGACGTCGTCGAACACGAAGAATTCGGCTTCCGGTCCGAAGAAGATGGTGTCGCCGATGCCCATGGATTTCACCATGCCCTCGGCCTTCTTGGCGATGCCGCGCGGATCGCGGTTATAGGGCTCGCCGGTGGTCGGCTCGAGAATGTCGCAGATCAGCGACATCGTGGTTTCGGCGAAGAACGGATCGATGCAGGCGCTGGCGGGATCCGGCATCAAGCACATGTCGGATTCGTTGATCGCCTTCCAACCGGCGATTGAGGAGCCGTCGAACATCTGGCCTTCGGCAAAGGTGTCTTCTTCGATCATACTGACGTCGAAGGTGACGTGCTGCCACTTGCCGCGCGGATCGGTGAAACGGAAATCGACGTATTTGACGTCGTTGTCCTTAATCATTTTCATGACATTCTTGGGCGTCGTCATGGAATGCGTACCCTTTCGTGATGATGCTGTTGGATGCCTCGCTGTGTTGGACCACACCCGGCTGTGGCGGGTCGAAACAGCAAATGAGATTAGATCGCGTCGACTCCGGATTCGCCTGTTCTGATCCGGATGGCCTCTTCGATATTCGAGACGAAGATTTTTCCGTCACCGATCCGCCCAGTCTGGGCGGCGCGACGGATCGCCTCAACGGCTTTTTCGACCATGTCGTCGCCGAGCACAATCTCGATCTTCACCTTGGGAAGAAAATCGACGACGTATTCGGCTCCGCGATAAAGCTCGGTGTGTCCTTTCTGGCGTCCGAAGCCTTTGGCTTCCGTGACGGTAATGCCTTGCAGTCCGACCTCCTGCAGCGCCTCCTTTACCTCGTCGAGTTTGAAGGGCTTGATCACCGCCTCGATCTTCTTCATCGCGTTTCCTTCCCCTGGCCTGCCGGCGGCGACCGCCGGCGTGGCCGCGCCAACGGTTAGCAGGGTCCGTGCCAAGCGCGAACGGACCAAAAACCGGCTGCCGGTCAGTCATTTAGCCGACGTCACGCGCGGCGGTGCGCTTGCTGCGACCAGCCCCGGGATTACAATTTGAGCAATTTGCCTATTTTGTGATCATTGGCGACTATCCCGCGCTGGGAACGAAGGAATTGACGCGGAGTCGCGCGCGCCAGCAGGCGGCAGTACTCTTCAGCCAATGCTCGAATTGCTCACCACCGCCGAGATGGCAGAGGCGGACCGCCGCACCATTGCGGCGGGCGTTGCCGGGATCGACCTCATGGAAAATGCCGGTCGCGCCGTGGCCGAGGCGATCGCTGCCCGCCATCCCCCCGGCGTTCACGTCGCAGTCGTTGCGGGGCCGGGCAACAATGGAGGCGATGGTTTTGTTGTCGCGCGTGTTCTCGCCGAGCGCGGATACCGGGTGCGAACGCTTCGGGTCGGCGACCCCCATCGGCTCAAAGGCGATGCCGCGATCGCCGCGCAGCGCTGGCGGGGTTCTTGTGTAACCGCCGCACCGGCAGCTCTGATGCCGGCCGACGTTGTCGTGGATGCCTTGTTCGGAGCTGGCCTGGATCGCCCGGTGGAAGGCGCCGCACGGGCGATGATCGAGGCCATGAACGCTCAGTCCTGCGTCTAT
>DATBAD010000032.1:0-1866 GCA_036271715.1 Xanthobacteraceae bacterium | reverse complement strand
CTGCGGCTCGACCTTGCTGTCACCCTTGAGCCAACTTTCGAACGGCTTGTAGTTGACGCCTTGCGCGGGCTTCGGAGCCGAGATCGCGTCCCATTCCTTGGCGCCGATCAACAGCGTGGCCTTCGGGAACGAGGCAATCTGCCCGGTGTGATCGGCGTGGTAATGGCTGATGCCGACATATTTGATCTGGTCGGGCTTGACGTCGATCTTGGCGAGTTGATCGACGATGCTCACCTTCGGCGCGACATCGGGCATCGTCATCGCATGACCGGTGTCCCACAGCATGTAGTCGTCGCCATGCTTGATCAGGTAGCAACTGAAGACGAACGTCAGCTTCAGGCCGGGGAAGGCATAGGTGTCCGAGAAGCGCTCATTGACGGCGATCGGCGGCGGCGACGTGCCGCAATCCAGCCGGACCATCGACAGGTCGGCGGTTTCGGCTGCTGCGGCGAGGCCCACGAACGGGCTTGCAAACAGGCCGGCGCCCAGCGCGAGTGTGGTCAGTATTCTGTTCATTCGTTTCTTCCCCTGAATGGCTTGGTGAAAGCGCGTCTGCTTTTGGCCTGATCCCGCGTACAAGGCGTTGTGCGCCGCAAACCCCGAGATAGTGGCACGCCCAGCATACACGCGTGTGAAGCGCGGCGGAATATCTGTCACGCGCAGCCGGGGCCTGTTCGAAGCTAACAAAGCGCGGCGGGGCTATGCTATCGTGGACAAGCCGCGCCGGCGGCCGAAAAAAATCAACAGGGTCCGGGAATAAAATGCAATTCAAGCCTCTTTCCGTGAAGACGCCCGACGGGCTGACGATCTCCGCACAGCAATGGGGCAATCCGAACGGCCCCGAAATCCTTTTCATCCATGGCTTTGCGCAAAGCTATCTGTCGTGGATGCGCCAGGTCGACAGCGAACTGACCAATGAATTCCACATCGTCACTTACGACCTGCGCGGTCACGGCAACTCCGACAAGCCGCTGGATCCCGCGCGCTACCGCGATACCAAGGCGTGGGGCGATGAGGTGCAGGCGGTCATCGATGCCGCCGGACTGAAGCGCCCGGTGCTATCAGGCTGGTCCTATGCCGGGCGGGTGATCTCGGATTACATCGCGACCCATGGTGCGGCAAAACTCGCGGGCATCAATTACGTCGGCTCCTCGATCAGGGTCGACCCGGCAACGGTCGGCGACAATATCGTGAACCTGCCGCTGATGGCGTCGGAAGACCTCGTCACCAACATCGCGGCCACCCGCAGCTTCGTGCACGGCTGTTTCTCCAAACAGCCAACCACTGAAGATTACGAGATCATGCTGGCCTTCAACATGATGGTGCCGCCGGCGGTGCGCGGCGCGATGGGCGGCCGGCCGCACGACGCCACAGAAATGTTGTCGAAGCTGAAAATCCCGGTGCTGGTGACCCATGGCGCGGAGGACCGCAACATCAAGCTCGGCGCCGCGCAGTACACCGCCTCCGTCATCCCCGGCGCCAAACTCTCGGTCTATCAACACATCGGCCATTCTCCGTTCTACGAGGACGCGCCGCGCTTCAATTCCGAACTGGCCGACTTCGTGCGCGGCGCGGCAAAGGGCCGTTGATCGATCCGCGGCCGGCAAGACGCCGGGCGCGGCAAACAGAAAGCAAAACGGGAGGACAGGATGGGACGGCTTGGTTTCGAACGGCTTGGATTCGAACGGCTTGGATTCGATTGGCGCGCGCCGCCGGCGGTCATGCTGGCAATTCTGGCAAGTTTGGCAACCATCAGCGTTTCGCGCGCGGCAACGCTGGCTGACGATGCCGCGTCGGTTTGCGGCGGACTTGCCGGGACGTCCGGCGCGGTCAAAATCGATTCCGCGACGCTGCAGACGCCGTCGC
>DATBAD010000031.1:0-70619 GCA_036271715.1 Xanthobacteraceae bacterium | reverse complement strand
CGGACAAGCGGACCTACGGGACGGCGCGATCAAGCTTTCGTTTGGCCGAAAACGACATGTGCTGCTGAAGGTCGAAAGCTAGAATCTCAGCTTTCCGTTTTGATTTCGCTGGCGTGTTCGGCCAGGTAATGTTCGAGCCAGTGGATGTCGTAATCGCCGTTCTGCATGTCGGCGTTGCGAACCAGCGTGCGGAACAGCGGGATCGTCGTGTCGATGCCGTCGATGATGAATTCGTCGAGGGAACGACGCAGGCGCATCAGCGCCTCGTTCCGTGTGCGGCCGTGAACGATCAGCTTTCCGACGAGGGAATCGTAGTTCGGCGGGATCGTGTAGCCGGCATAGACCGCGCTATCGACGCGAACGCCGAGACCGCCCGGTGGGTGATAATATTTGATCTTGCCGGGCGAGGGACGGAAGCTGGTCGGGTGTTCGGCGTTGATCCGGCACTCGATCGCGTGGCCGCGAAACACGATCTCGTCCTGCGTGATCGATAGCGGCGATCCGGCCGCGATCTTGATCTGCTCGTTCACGAGATCAAAACCGGTGATCATCTCGGTCACCGGATGTTCGACCTGGATGCGCGTGTTCATTTCGATGAAATAGAACTTGCCGTCCTCATAGAGGAACTCGACCGTGCCGGCGCCGAGATATTTGATATCGCGCATGGCCTTGGCGACGGTTTCGCCGATTTTATCGCGGGCTTCGAGATTGAGCGCGGGCGACGGGCTTTCTTCCCAAACTTTCTGGTGGCGGCGCTGCAGGGAACAATCGCGCTCGCCGAGATGAATGGCGCCACCTTTGCCGTCGCCGAGCACTTGGATTTCGATATGGCGCGGCCGCTCCAGATATTTCTCGAGGTAGAGCGTGTCATCGCCGAAGGCGGCTTTAGCCTCGGCACGCGCTGCGGCAAGCGCAGCACCTAGTTCGCCGACATTGCGCACCAAACGCATACCGCGGCCGCCGCCGCCTGATGCTGCCTTGAGCATCAGCGGATAGCCGACTTCTCCGGCGAGCGTCAGTGCTTCTGCATCCGAACTAATGCCGCCATCCGAGCCGGGAACAACAGGAATGCCGAGTTGCTTCGCGGCGCGTTTGGCCGCGATCTTGTCGCCCATGAGCCGGATATGTTCGGGCCGAGGGCCGATGAAATGCACATTGTGCTCGCCGAGGATCTCGGCAAAGCGCGCATTCTCAGAGAGAAAACCGTAACCGGGATGTACGGCATCGGCGCCGGTGATCTCGCAAGCCGCAAGCAGGGCAGGGATATTGAGATAGCTGTCCTTGGCCGGCGGTGGGCCGATGCAGACGCTCTCGTCGGCAAGGCGCACATGCATGGCGTCTTCGTCGGCCGTCGAGTGAACTGCCACGCTGGCAATGCCGAGCTCCTTGCAGGCGCGAAGCACCCGCAGCGCGATCTCCCCACGGTTGGCAATCAGAATTTTATCGAACATCGCGGCTCGCTGGTCGCGTCAGTCGATGATCAAAAGAGGCTGGCCGTATTCCACCGGCTGGCCGTCTTCGATGAGGATTTGGATCACCTTGCCACCGCGCGGGGCGGGGATCTGGTTCATCGTCTTCATGGCTTCGATGATGATGAGCGTGTCGCCGGCTTTCACCTGATTGCCCACTTCGACAAAGGGCCGCGCGCCAGGCGCTGGACCGAGATAGGCGGTCCCGACCATCGGCGACGCCACCGCGCCTGGATGCTGTTCCGGCTCCATTGTGGCAGGTATTGCGGCGCCGGGAACGACGACAGCGGCTTCTACGCCGCGGCCGCGTGCTGCAGGCGCCGCTTGGACGTGGCGCGCGACGCGAATGGAAGTGCCGTCGCGTTCGAATTCAATCTCAGTGAGGCCGGTTTCATCGAGGAGCCGCGCCAAGTCACGGATCAGATCGTGATCCACTGCAGGCGTCGCAGCGCTTTCGGGTTTTTTCGCCACGGCTACGCCTTCGCCCCAACAAGCGCGGCGAGACCGTCGATCGCGAGCGTATAGCCTTGCGTGCCGAATCCGCAGATCACCGCGCGCGCGACTTTCGACACATAGGAATGATGACGGAATTCTTCGCGCTTATGGATGTTGCTGATATGCACCTCGATAACCGGTGCTTTCAACATCATCAGCGCATCGAGGATCGCGATCGAGGTGGTGGTGAAACCCGCAGGATTGATGATGAGGCCAACCGCTTTCTCGGTTAGCGCTTCTTGGATCCAGTCGACGATCTGGCCTTCATGATTGGATTGTTTGAATACAATCGTGAAGGCGTGGCGCTTCGCCGCTGTTTCGCAAAGCTTTTGAACATCGGCAAGTGTGTCATGGCCGTAGATTTGCGGCTCGCGCGTGCCGAGCAAATTAAGATTAGGTCCGTTAAGGACGTAGATCGTCGTCATCGAAAAGCATATCCCGGCAAAAAGGATCGGCGCGGCTTAAGGCCGCGCCGTGACCGTTATAGGGAAGGGCCCGGCAAAGGGGAAGCCGGAACGGGCCAAAGAATAAGGACCCGAATATTGCAGCCTAAGCGGCGGTTCCCCGCCGATTAGGCACGCTAAAATTAACTAGTTCTGACCCGTCTTGAGTTTCGCCTTAAGTTCATCCAGGCCAACTGCACCGACAACGACTTCGTTGCCGACGACATAGGACGGCGTGCCGTTCACGCCCAGTGCATCGGCGAGCTTCATGTCCTCGTCGATGGTCGCTTTGACCTCGTCGCTCTCCATGTCTTTCTCGATGCGCGCCATGTCGAAGCCGACATCCTTGGCAACGGCGAGAGCGCGCGCTTTGTCGGCCTGGCCGCGGCCGCCGAGAAGTTTGAGATGGAAATCGAGATATTTCTTACCCGTCGGATCCTGCATGCGTGCCGCTACCGCGACATGCGCCGCTTCGACCGAGCCCGGACCAAGTACGGGGAATTCCTTCAGCACGAAGCGCAGATCGGGATTGGTCTTCATTAGATCGACCATGTCCGGAAGCGCGCGCTTGCAGTAGCCGCAATTGTAATCGAAGAACTCGACCATCGTGGTCTTGCCCTGCGGATTGCCGAGCACGACTTGATGCGGCGAGTTGAAGATCGTGGTCTTGTTGTCGACGATGGTCGCGCTCGCTTTTGCCGCGTCCGCTTCCTTCTGGCGCTTGTCGAGCGCGTCCATCGCTTCCTGCACCACTTCCGGATGGGCGACGAGATAGTCCTTGACGATGCTTTCGATGGCCTGACGCTGATCGGTCGAGAATGAAGAGGCCGAACCGGCAGCCGGGGCCGACATTGCGGGCGCCGGTGACTGTGCGGAGGCCAAGGCGGGCATCAGCACCAGCGCGGCTGCCGCAGCACTCGCGCACAAGAGAGGGCGGAGATCGAAACGATGGTTCTTCGTTGGGTTGTTCATGGGTAAGTCCTGCTGCATGTCCTGCTGGAGATCATTTGAAGAGCGGGTTCTTGTCGTTCTTGTTGAAAGCGACGATGTCGTCGGCACGCACCCAACCGGGCGAGCCGATCGGGAAACGCTGTTTGGCGCGGGCTGCAAGTTCACGGGCGGTCTTGTTGTCGCCACGCGCAAAGGCAGCCTGCGCGGATGCAAGGTCGGCATCGGCGAGGTCGTTCTTGCGGCCATAAGCCATTGCCAGCGTCGTATAGGCCTCGGTTGATTCCGGTTCCTTCAACAGCGCGGTACGCAGGATTGGAATGGACTCTTCCGACATTTTGGCATCGTTGGTGGCTACCAAAGCCTGCGACAGGAGAATCTGGATCAAGGCAGGATTTGGCGCAAGCTGGACCGCGCGTTGCAATGGCGCAATCGCTTCGGCTGGATGCGCATTTTCAAGCAGCGCCTGACCCTTGAGTTCATAGAAATAGGGATTGTTCGGCATCGACTGGATCAAGCTATCGATCAGCGCAATGGCGCTGCGCATATCGCCGCCATAGCGATAGGCCGAGATCGCCCGCGCATAACGCGCCGGCAGGCTAGTATCGGTCGATGGATAGTGCCGAAGCACCGTCAGCGGCCGTTCGATGAAGCCGTAGAGCTTCGCCCGCATCATGTCGTGACGGAATTGTAGTTCCGGGGAGTCTTTTTTGTCCCAATAGGGTGTCCTTGCCATCTCGGCGAGCGCGTCCATGCGCTCTTGCGGCATCGGATGGTTCTGCGCGTAGGGATTGGCGCCATGAGCTGCAAATAGCGAATCGTCGGCGAAGCGCTTGAACGTTTCGTACATTCCCTTTGCCGACTGACCGCTCATGGTCAAAAAGCGCACGCCGGCGCGATCGGCCGATTCTTCTTGTGCCCGCTGGTAGGACAGAAGCGTATTCATCGCCAAAGCTTGCGGCGCGGTGAAAACCGCGCCGCCCACATTACCCATGTCGGTGTTGCTTGAGCGCGAACCGGCGACCATAGCGCCGACGCCAAGCAACATGCCGATGATCATTGCGGTCTGCGCATTCGCCAGCTCCTGGCGCATCTTGGAGAGATGGCCGCCGACGATGTGACCGGTCTCGTGAGCGAAGACGCCGATCATCTGATTTGGCGTCGTCGATTCCATCAGCGCACCGGTGTTCACGAAGATCCGGTGCGCATCCATTACAAAGGCGTTGAAGGACTTGTCATTGATGATGACGACCTGGACGTTCTGCTGCGCCAGTCCAGCTACTTTCAAAATCGGCGCAGTGTAGTCGCGCATCAGTTGTTCGATCTCGGCGTCCCGGATCATCGGAATTCCGACATTCGATCCGGTTTGCGCAAAGACCGGCGTACTCGCCGGTATGCTCGTCAGCGCAATCGCCGCGGCCGTCGCAATGGCAACGGCGCGCGACGCTGGTTTCACGCTTCGCGTCTTGCTAGGAAATCGAGCAAAAGTCATGCGAGACGACGGTCCAGTCCCCGTTCTGCCGTGTCTAAATGCCGTGCCGATAACTATGGGCCTGGGGCCCAAGGGTCAACAACCGGTCAACCATCGGATCGACAAACGCTTCAAATTCACGTCAACACGGCCCCTGAGCCACAAAAGCCGTTGAATGCGGCATCAGCGGGGCGGAATCCGTAGGCGAATTAATGGATGAGCCGATGCTCGAAAAGGCAAAAAGCCGATTGCAGCCCTCCGCCCGTAGCGACGTGCCGCCATTCATGGTCATGGACGTCATTGCTGCGGCGGCGCGGCTTGAGGCGCAGGGCCGGCATATCGTTCATATGGAAGTTGGACAGCCCGCGGCGGGTGCGCCAGCGACTGCGGTTGCTGCCGTCCAAACGGCGCTCAAAAGCGGCCCGCATGGCTATACCGAAGCGCTGGGCATCGGCTCGTTGCGGCGGCGTATCGCGCGGGCTTATGCGGAATGGCATTCCATCGAGATCGATCCGGAGCGTGTGATCATTACCACCGGCTCATCGGCCGGTTTCATGCTTGCCTTCCTCTCGACTTTTGCCGCGGGTGACCGCGTTGCAGTCGCAGTGCCGGGCTATCCGCCTTATCGGCATATTCTGACAGCGCTCGGCTGCGAGCCGGTTCTGATCGAAACCAATGCCGAGTCCGGATGGTTGATGACCGGTGAGGCGCTGCTCGCGAGCCATCGCGTGCAGCCGCTCAAAGGTGTGATCGTCGCTTCACCGGCTAATCCGACCGGCACGATGATGTCAGCCGCAGCGCTTAATGAATTGATCCGCTGCGCCGAGGACGCCGGTATCGCTGTCATATCGGACGAGATCTATCACGGGCTCGATTATTCCTTCGCGGCGGAAAGCGCCGCGCGCATATCGAGCGATGCGATCATCATCAACTCGTTCTCGAAATATTTTTGCATGACCGGCTGGCGGATCGGCTGGATGATTGTCCCGTCGGTTCTCGTCCGACCGATTGAGCGGCTACAGCAGAACCTGGCGATTTCTGTTCCAACGCTGTCGCAGATCGCGGCAGAAGCCGCGTTCGACGGCCGGGCCGAACTTGAGACCATTAAGCAACGCTACGAGGAAAACCGCCGCATTCTGCTCGACGGTTTGCCGCGCGCCGGTTTGACCTCGTTCCTGCCGGTCGACGGCGCGTTCTATCTTTATGCGGACATCTCGCGCTTCTCGATCGACAGCTCCGACTTTGCCGCGCGCATGCTGGAAGAGGCGGGCGTTGCCGCGACGCCGGGAGTCGATTTCGATCCAGTGCACGGACGGAATTTTCTGCGGCTGTGTTACGCTGGGTCGCCCGATGACATGCGCGAGGCCGTGGCGCGCATTGGCGCGTGGCTTAAGTCTTGAAGTATCACACCGACTATTCCCAAAAACTGAGGCGAGCGAATGAGCGAGTTGTTTGATATCCTCCGCAAAGTACCGACCGCGACGATCACGACTATGCTTTTAAAGAAAGGCATTCGTCGCTGTTGGATGAATGGGGCGAAGCCGCTCGTCTCCGGCGGAGAACGTCTCGTTGGTCCGGCCTTTACGCTCCGCTTCGTGCCGGTGCGTGAGGACCTAGCGACACCAGAAAGCTGGGCGAGCCCGATCTCGACCCGCGCTGCGATCGAGGCCATGCCAGCAGGAGTGATTGCGGTGGCGGATGCGATGGGCGTTTCGAGTGCCGGGATCTTCGGCGATATCCTCTGCGCGCGAATGCAAAAGCGTAATGTTACGGCGCTGGTTACCGATGGCGTTATGCGCGATCTCGATGGCGTGCTGCGCAGCGCGCTGCCGGTCTGGTGTGCCGGTGTCGCTGCGCCGGCCTCGGTCAACGGCCTGACCTTTGTCGGCTGGAACGAGCCAATCGCCTGTGGCGGTTGCGCGATCTTCCCCGGTGATGTGATTGTCGTCGACAACGACGGCGCGGTCGTGATCCCGAAGGGAATGGAAGAATTCGTCGCCCATGAAGGTGCGGAACACGAACTCTACGAAAGCTGGGTGTTCAGCGAGGTCGAAAAGGGAGTGCAGCTTCCCGGTCTTTATCCGCCGAACGACGAGGCCAAAGCGCGTTATGCGGCGTGGCGGAAGTCGCGAAGCTGATAAACGCCGCTGTCTTTACCGATCCTTCACCCTGCCGGCTCGATAATCCGAGCCTGCGCTTTCGTCCTTTTGGGGAAGGATCATCATGCAATCGACCAACACGCCCGTCGTGCTTGTTGATCCGGTGCCGCACGTCTCTAGTGCGGCGCCAGTTCCAAGCGCATGGATCGAAACCGCGCTCACGATCATGTTCACCGCGACGGCGGTCCTCTTTGTATCCTTTCTCGCTGTCGTTACCGGGCTGGTTTAATCCGGCCGCACCGTCAGTCGTGAACGGACTGCCGCGCCAGCGATAAGAATTGCCGCCGCCGTTGCACGATGGCGTTCGTGATCACGATCAGCCGCGCGGCGTCGTTTCAATGACCGGCGAATAACCGATTCAAGCGCCGAGAAACCAGCGAGGGCGAGAAGATCGACGCTTGGAAAAGAGCGGCATGGGCGAAAGCATTTCCTCGAAGGCGCTTGTAGCTCGATTTGGTAGAAACGAATTCCGGGCTACAACACGGTTGTTGCTGGCTTGAGGCTCGCTTATGACGCTGCGTCTGATCATCGGTAATAAGAATTATTCGTCCTGGTCGTTCCGTCCTTGGCTGGCGATGAAAGTCGCCGGCGTTGCTTTCGATGAAACGCTGATCTCGCTGGAGGCATCCGATTTCAAAGCGCGCGTGCGAGCAATCAGTCCGGTAGGGCGCGTGCCGGTTCTGATCGATGGCGACACTATAATCTGGGAATCGCTCGCGATCCTCGAATATCTCGCCGACAAATTTCCCGACACCGGCCTTTGGCCGAAACAAGCGGCCGCACGAGGCCATGCCCGCGCCGTTGCGTCGGAAATGCATGCCGGCTTTCAAGGGGTGCGGCGGCATCTGCCGATGAATATGTGGCGGCCGGTGCGGACGCGTGAACTCGACGATGCTGCCAAAACCGACGTGGCGCGGATCGAAGCGATCTGGAACGAGTGCCGCTCGAAATTCGGGGAGGGCGGTCCGTTTCTTTTCGGTGCATTCGGCGCGGCAGATGCGATGTATGCGCCGGTCGTGTCACGCTTTCACACTTATGCGATCGAGATCGGATCTGTCGCGCGCGCCTATATGGACACTGTGATCGCGCTTCCAGCTTTTACCGCGTGGCGTGACGCTGCGCGGCGCGAGCCTTGGGTACTTCCGCACGACGAAGTCGATTGGCCAGAAGTCGTCAAAGAATAATCACACGCGCTTTGCAAGCTCGCGTAGCAGAGGCTGCTGATAGGCGATGATCTTAGTCATCGCGACGTCGAGCGTGAAATAAGCGATCCGATCGATCTCTGGAAAACTTTTCTGGCGGCCTGATTTCTGCGGCCATTCCATCTCGAATGTGTTGCTGGCGAAATCTTTAAGATCGAGATCGGCCTCGAGCGCGAAGGCGTAGACCTTCTTTCCGTTCTTTTGGTTAACCGGCGTGAGCGCAATCATCTCGCCAGTCGCGGATAGATTCGTCTCTTCCTTGAATTCGCGGCGTGCGGCTGCGAGCTGATCTTCACCGGCATCGATCAGACCCTTCGGTATCGTCCATGCGCCTGCGTCTTTCTTGGTCCAAAACGGTCCGCCGGGATGGCCGAGCAAAACCTCCAGTCCGTCCTTGCGGCGATACACCAAAAGCCCTGCGCTGGTTTGACCGCTGCGGCTCATACTGCCCTTGCTGCCTCTTGCCCCTGCGGCGACCGACCGCAGGACTTTTCGTCCAGGTCTTGCCAAACCAGCCGGTGTCTGCATGATTTTGTCACGATTACGCCCACAATGCCCGTCGCCGTGCGCGAAACCGTGTTACAGGACGCCAGGCGGGGGCCGACCGACAATTGCTCACGGAGTTACTGCAATGCGATATGGTTTTGTCGCCGCCCTGGCGGCTTTTTCGGCCGCCGCTGTCCTGATCACGCCGCTGGGTGATTTTACCCAAAAAGCCTTTGCGGACGACACCCCCAAGGACATCAAAGGCATCTATTTGATGAGCGACTACCCGGCGGTGACGCTGCGCCCCGGTGAGACCTCGACCATCAATCTGCGCCTGCAGAATTACAATTCAGCGCCCGAGCGGCTGCAACTGTCGGTCTCCGGCGTACCGGATGGCTGGACCGCGACGCTTTTGGGCGGCGGTCAACCGATCGCGGCCGCGATGCCGGCAAGCAATTCCAGCGTGTCGCTCTCTCTGCGGCTCGATGTGCCGAAGACCGCGGCGATGGGTACGCAGACACTCACAGTCTCCGCCGCAGGCGCGAGCGCGACGCAGCAGCTTCCGATCGCTGTGACTCTCGCCAAAGATCTTCCGGCCAAGCTCACGCTCACGCCGCAACTACCGGAATTGCGCGGCACGTCGAAATCCGCGTTCGAGTATCAGCTCAACATCAAGAACGACAGCGGCAAGAAACTCACGGTGAGCCTGTCCGCGCAGGCGCCGCAGAATTTCGACACCACATTCACCGAGCAATACGGCAGCCAGGAACTCAATGCGGTTCCGATCGATGCCGGCCAGGCCAAAGACGTGAAGCTGAAAGTGACGCCGCCGAACACTGCAGCTGCCGGCAATTATAAAGTTACGGCCAAGATCGGCGCCGAAGACGCGTCTGCCTCAACCGATCTCGGCATGACCATCACCGGTCAGCCGAAGCTCGACATCGGCGGCCGCGAAGGTCTGGTATCGACGCGCGCTTCCGCCGGTAAAGAGCAATCGGTGCCGGTGGTGATCACCAATATCGGCACCGCGCCGGCGGAGGACATTCAGATTAGCGGCTCGGCGCCGAGCGGCTGGAAGATCACCTTCGATCCGAAATCGATCGAGCGCATTGCCCCGACCGAAAACAAGGAAGTTCAGGCGCTGATCACTCCGACCGACAAGGCGATCGCCGGCGATTACGTGACCACGGTGCGGGCTTCGGCGCGCGGCGAGTCGGCGTCGACGAATTTCCGTGTCACGGTCACGACCTCGACGATGTGGGGTATCGCCGGCGTTGGCATCATCGGCGTTGCGCTTCTGGTCATGGTGGGTGCGGTGGCAAGGTTCGGCCGCCGATGAGTGAAGACAACACCGCCGTCATCGAGGCCAAGAGCCTCACGAAAACCTATGGATCGGCGATGGCCGTCGATCACATCAACTTCACGGTCGGGCGCGGCGAGATCTTCGGCCTCCTCGGCCCGAACGGCGCGGGCAAGACCACGACCATCCTGATGATGCTCGGGCTGACCGACATTTCGGAAGGGCAGGTGCGCGTGCTCGGTTTCGATCCGGCGCGCCAGCCTTTGTCGGTGAAACGGCGTGTCGGCTATATGCCGGACACCGTCGGCTTCTACGATAACCTTACGGCCGCCGATAATCTCCGTTACACCGCGCGTCTGATCGGCTTCCGCTCCGCCGAGCGCGAGCAACGGATCGCGTCGGCGCTCGATCGCGTCGGCCTTTCTGAAAACGCCGACAAGGCCGTCAGCACGTTTTCCCGCGGCATGCGGCAGCGTTTAGGCCTTGCGGAAATTCTGATGAAGGGCGCACAGATCGCGATCCTCGACGAACCGACGTCGGGACTCGATCCGCACGCGACGACAGAACTCCTCGACATCATCCGCGGCTTCAAGGCCGAGGGTGTAACGGTGATGTTGTCGTCGCATCTGCTCGAACGCGTGCAAAGCGTTTGCGACCGCGTGGCACTCTTCAATGGCGGCAAGATCGTGCTGATGGGCACGGTCGCCGATCTCGGCCGCGAAGTGCTGGGCGGCGGCTTTGTCGTTGATATCGAAGCGGACGGCGTTGGACTTGCCGAACGGCTCGCGCTCATTCCTGGCGTCAGCGGCGTCGAAAAGACCGGCATCGGCAAGCTTCGCCTCCACGCCGATCGCGACGTGCGTCCGGAGGCGGCTGTTGAAGTGGTGGCGATGCAGGGCCGCCTTAAATTCCTAGGTGTGCAAGAGCCGAGCCTCGACGCGATTTACACGCGTTATTTCGAGGCCAAGCCTGAGCAGCCCAAGCCCGAACAACCGACCCCGGAAGGAGAACGCCATGCAGCGTGAGGGTTCGGCTTTTTCCGGTCTCGGCGTGGTCATGCTCAAGGAGCTTTCCGACCATCTCACCAGCGTCCGTATGCGCGTGTTGGAATGGCTGGTGGTGCTGGTGGCGCTTGCCGCGCTTTACGGGGCGATCCAGCAGATCAAAGACACTACAGCCGAGGACCCGTTCCTGTTCCTGCGGCTCTTCACGACGTCACGCGACCCGCTGCCGTCCTTCGTGTCGTTCCTGTCGTTCCTGGTGCCGCTGATGTCGATCGGTCTCGGCTTCGATGCGGTCAACAGTGAATACAATCGGCGCACGCTATCACGCATCCTGTCGCAGCCGATTTACCGTGACGCTTTGCTGTTCGGTAAATTCCTCGCCGGCCTGGTGACGCTGTCGATCAGCCTGATCGCACTTTGGTTGCTGGTCGTGGGCCTCGGTCTTCTCATGATCGGCATTCCGCCGAGCGCCGAGGAGATCGCGCGGAGCGTGATGTTCCTGATCGTGACCATCGCCTACGCCGGCGTCTGGCTGGCTTTGGCTTTGCTGTTCTCCATCCTATGCCGGTCGGCAGCAACCGCGGCGCTGATCACCCTCGGACTTTGGCTTCTGGTTACATTCATTTGGCCGGTGCTGGCAGGCGCCTTTGCGCAGATCATCGTGCCGCCCGATCCGCGTTACACCGCGCTCGGCCTGCAGACGCCGGGTACGGCGGTGCTGGAGCAGATCCTGGCGCGGTTCTCGCCCTCGACACTCTATGCCGAGGTTGTCGTGGCGCTCCTCGATCCGACGACCCGTGCGCTTGGCCCAATCTATCTGAGCCAATTGCAGGGCGCCGTTCTCGGTGCGCCACTGCCGCTCGCCGAGAGCATGCTGATCGCCTGGCCGCAGATGGTCGGCATGGTCGCCGGTGCGATCATGCTGTTTGTCATCGGCTATGTGATCTTCCAGCGCCAAGAAGTGAGAGCGTAAGTGCGGGCTTAGCCGTTGCGCTAAGGCTCCCGTCATAGTGAAATCCACCTCCACCCGGAGGGGGATTCGTGAACGCCATCGCTTCAAGCGTCGATGTCACGTCCGCCGACTATCACGCCAATCAGGCGGCGATGCAGGCGCTTGTTGCGGACCTTCAAAGCCGCCGCGCTAAAGCCGCCGAGGGCGGCCCGCCGCGCGCGCGTGAGCGCCATCTCGGGCGCGGCAAGCTTCTGCCGCGCGACCGCGTGATGACGCTGATCGATCCCGGTACGCCATTTCTGGAACTGTCTCCGCTTGCCGCCAATGGCATGTATGACGACGACATCAACGGCGCCGGCATCATCACCGGTGTCGGCCGCGTGTCGGGCCGCGAATGCGTCATCGTCTGTAACGACTCCACGATCAAAGGCGGCACTTATTATCCGATGACGGTAAAGAAGCATCTGCGCGCGCAGGAGATTGCACGCGAGAACAGGCTGCCGTGCATTTATCTGGTCGATTCCGGCGGCGCCAATCTGCCGCATCAGACTGAGGTGTTCCCCGACCGCGAGCACTTCGGGCGTATCTTCTACAATCAGGCGACCATGTCGTCGCTCGGCATTGCCCAGATCGCGGTAGTGATGGGCTCTTGCACCGCGGGCGGCGCCTACGTCCCTGCGATGTCGGACGAGACAGTCATCGTGCGCAATCAGGGCACGATCTTTCTGGGTGGTCCGCCGCTGGTGAAGGCGGCGACCGGTGAGGTGGTCACCGCCGAAGAGCTTGGCGGGGCCGAGGTCCATACCAAAAAATCCGGCGTTGCCGATTACATGGCCGAGAATGATCGCCATGCGCTTGAGCTCTGCCGCCGCATCGTCTCGTCGCTCAACAGCAAAAAACCGAACGACATTGCGCTGCTCAAGCCGCGCGAACCGAAATACGACGCGGCCGAACTCGACGGCATCGTGCCGGTCGATCTTAAAAAACAATACGACGTCCGCGAAGTGATCGCGCGGCTTGTCGATGCCTCGGAGTTCGACGAGTTCAAGGCGCTTTATGGTACGACCCTAGTCACGGGCTTCGCACACATCCACGGCATGCCGGTCGGTATCCTCGGCAATAACGGCATTCTGTTTTCGGAAAGCGCGCTCAAGGCCGCGCATTTCATCGAATTATGCTGTCAACGCCGCGTTCCGCTGCTGTTCCTACAAAATATTTCCGGCTTCATGGTCGGCCGCGACTATGAAGCCGGCGGCATCGCCAAGGATGGTGCCAAGATGGTCACTGCCGTCGCTTGCGCGCAGGTGCCGAAAATCACGATCGTCATCGGCGGCTCCTATGGCGCCGGCAATTACGGCATGTGCGGGCGCGCCTATGGGCCACGCTTTCTGTTCACTTGGCCGAACGCACGAATCTCGGTGATGGGCGGCGAGCAGGCCTCATCCGTGCTTGCCACCGTGCGGCGCGACAATATCGAGGCCGAAGGCAAGACCTGGTCGGCGGCCAATGAAGAAGAGTTCAAGCGTCCGATCCGCGAGCAATACGAGGTCGAAGGCAATCCGTATTACGCTACGGCTCGGCTGTGGGACGACGGCATTATCATCCCCTCTGAGACGCGCCGCGTGTTGGCGCTGTGCTTCTCGGCGGCGCTGAATGCGCCGATCCTGGAGACCAAGTTCGGCGTGTTTCGGATGTAACAGTCTATACACCGCCAGTCCCGGGCGAAGGCAACGTCTTCTGAGCGACGCGGCGATCTAAAACCTTATCTTCTGCCGTTTGCAACGCCTCTTCTGCTTCGATGGCGCTCTTCAGGCCGGTTTGGAAAATGTAAAGCCGCATCAAAGATCCCGAAGCCAAAAACATAAATCCGAGAGCAGCGGAGAAAATAAATTCTACCGACGTCATGTCACTGAATAACGGAAATCTCAAAAATTTTGCCGCATAGGTGAACACCAAAAGACTGACGCCGCATCCAAAAAGGATGTTGGAGGCCGGCTGCTTAGCAAACTCTTTCGTTTCATCTAAGACGGCCTTAAATTGTTGAATCCGGGTTTCGAAATTAGACTCCTGCCTTTCGCCATTTACGATATCGGTCATGCCGCCTCCTCATCCTGAGGGCATACTATAAGTTGAATTTAGCATTTATTTCAATGGCGGATAACGTGCAGCGACTAATTGGAGATACCGATGCCCAAATCCATCGAACATGTTCATTGGCCCGACGCGCCGGATTTGTGGATGCCTTATGCGCCGGCGATTAAGGTCAAGGGCGGCACTACCGTCTATCTCGCTGGTGTGACTGCTGCGCCGGTCTATCATCACCATCCGCATCGTCCGGAAGAGTTCGATTCTATGCCGCGCGATATGACTGGGCAAGCGCGAGCGGCGCTTGAGAACCTCAAGCGCGGATTGGAAGCCGTCGGCGCGACGTTTGCCGACATTGTGACCGCGGACCGTTTCGTGACCGATCTGACCGATCAGGACGCGCTCAACCGCGTTTGGGGCGAATATTTCGCCGATAACAAGCCGACCACGACCACGGTGCAGGTGGTGCGGCTTGCCACCGATCCGCGCTGCCTCGTTGAAATCAACGCTATCGCGGTGGTCGATTGACCTTGAGCCGTCGAGCGACCACATCTCTGGGACTGGTGTCGGGAGGAAACGATGGCCGAGACAGCGTTTAAAACTGCATTGATTGTCGGTGTCGGCGCGGGGCTCTCCGCCTCGCTGGCGCGCATCTTCACAAAAAATGGATTGAAAGTGGCGCTCGCCGCGCGTCGCGTGGACAATCTCAAATCGCTCGCACAGGAGACTGGCGCCAAAAGCTTTGCCTGCGACTCGACAGACCACGCGCAGGTGACCAAGCTTTTTGCCGATGTCGAGGCGTCGATCGGGACGCCCGATGTGGTCGTCTACAATGCGAGTTATCGGACCCGCGGTCCGTTTGTCGATCTTGTTCCTGATGAAGTGGCGAAAGCGCTTGCGGTTACGGCCTTCGGTGGTTTCTTGGTCGCGCAGGAGGCAGCCAAACACATGCTGCCGCATAAACATGGCGCCATCCTGCTTACCGGCGCTTCGGCAAGCGTGAAGGGCTATGCCCAGTCGGCGCCGTTCGCCATGGGCAAATTCGCGCTCCGCGGCATGGCGCAAAGCATGGCGCGCGAACTTCAGCCGCAAGGCATCCATGTTGCGCATATCGTCGTCGACGGCGGCATCAAGAGCGCGCAGCGGCCCAACCCGCCCGACAAGCCTGACGGCATGCTTGATCCCGATGCGATCGCGGAGAGCTACTGGCATCTCCTGCAACAGCCGCGTAGTGCCTGGGCGTGGGAGATCGAGTTGCGGCCGTGGCTTGAGAAGTTCTGATGGCCTGGGAAGTTTTAACGGTTCGAAAAACTCAAACGACGCGCGCCACCTGTGCTTGGTTTGTTACTTTGATCTGTCTCGCTTTTGTCGCAAGCGCTGCTGACGCACAGATACGCCGGCGACCGGAAGTCACACCAAAGCAGATCGAGAAACCGGCGCCCGCGCCATCGTTCGACAAACGCGATAGCATGGTCACTGCACCCGGCGCATTCGGCGGACGTCCGTATTGGCTCGGTCTGGCGCAATGCGGCGGCATCTATTTCAAGCTCAACACGCTTTACACCGACATTGCGGTGCATGCGCGTGCCGTGAAGCCCGATCCGACGCTCAATAACGAATATACGAAGAAGCTCAACGATGCGATCAAGACCGCGACGCTTTATTTCACCGGCGCCGAGCGTCTGTTGATGGCCGATCGTGGGCTTGAGCGTGTCGATGCGGTGTTGATCTATGACGAGCAATCGCGCGCGGCGGGCAACCGCGTCAAAACGATCGATGCAGCGCTGAGTGCGGCTAAAACCTGTCCGGCACTCTATCAGGCATGCCACGAAACATATTCCAAGGCCTGCGGCGAGATTCCGACAAGCTGAGGCCGGTTGGCGATAAAACGCCATCGAGGAGCAATTCAATGCGGAGCTTTGTTGCAGCCATCGTTGCGGCGGCACTGTGCGCCATGCCAGTGCGAGCGGAAGATGCGGCCAAATCCTCCGAATCGGCGCAGCCGTATCAACCCGGTCTTGGAGAAATCATGGCGCTGCAGCAAATGCGCCATAGCAAATTATGGTTCGCCGGCAGTGCGGGCAATTGGCCGCTGGCCGATTACGAGGTCGGCGAATTGGGTGAGGGCTTTGAAGATGTCAGCAAGCTTCTTGGCGAGGACATCATCAAGCAGCATGTCGGCGGACCCGTCGAAGCCGTGCAGAAGGCGGTCGACGACAAGAACCGCTCCGCATTTCTCGCCGCCTTCGACAAGCTCACATCTGGATGCAATGCCTGCCACCATGCGCTGGATCATGCGTTCATCGTGATTCAGAAGCCGACATCGCTGCCCTACACCAATCAAGTTTTCACGCCGCAAAAATAGCTGCAGCTTTTGTGTACCGTGTGTTGCTGCAACGATGCGGCCGCCGATTGAATGCGGCCTCAGAACAGTTGGCTCTACAAAGTCACCACTACATTCCCGAGTACATTGCCGGCTTCGACCGCCTCATGCGCCGCCGCGGTTTCGGCCAGCGAGAAAGTCTTGCCGATATTGGTCTTGAGCTTGCCAGATGTGAGAGCCTGCGCGATGCCGTTGAGCGCCGCCGCGCGCTCTGCAGCGTCAAGCTCGTAGACATAGACGAATTCCAACGTGATTGCATTGCGCAGAAAGAAAAACAGCGGCACCGGTGCTTCCATCGCGCCGGTGCCGTAGATCACGACTTTGCTGCGCGCATGCAGCACCTGCGGCAAGAGTTTGGCATTGGTGGCGATGTCGAGCTCGATTACGGCATCGACACCTTTCTTGCCCGTGATCGCCATGACGCGCTCGCCGACATTCTCGCGCTTGTAGTCGATGGTGTGATCGGCGCCGGCTTCACGCGCGATCTCGGCTTTCTCCGGCGAGCTTATTGTTGTGATCACAGTGGCGCCCGCCATTTTCGCGAATTGCACTGCGTGATGACCGACGCCACCAGCGCCGCCGGAGACGAGGATCGTCGTGCCCGGCACTGCACCGGACACCGCAATCGCGTGACTAGCCGTCATCGCCGGAATGCCGAGGCAAGCGCCGACATCGAAACTCACATCGGCCGGTAGCGGCACAGCGAGGTCCGATTTGAGGGTGACGCATTCGGCACAAGTGCCGAAGGCGCGCAGCCATTGCGCGTTCCAGACCCAGACGCGTTCTCCTATGCGCGCCGAAGGCACGCCATCGCCGACCATGTCGATTTCGCCGGCGCCGTCGCTGTGTGGGATCACGCGTGGGTAAGCGATCTTGCGGGTCTTTCCGGCGCGCGCCTTCACGTCGGACGGATTGACTCCGGAGGTCGCGAGCTTGACGCGAACTTCGCCGGGGCCGGGGCGAGGCGTGTCGACCTCGCCGAGTTTGATAACGTCGCTGGCAGGGCCGTTCTGCTCGTAAAAGGCGGCGCGCATGGATCGTTCCTTAGTCAGGAAGCCGAGACTACACGTTACCGGAACTACCGTTCCGGACCAGCTTGTAAACCGCGCAAGACAGCCGGTAACGTCATGTTCGGCCGCGCGTTTTTCGGTTCCCTGGCGCGTAGGCAAAAAGTGGCTTTCTCCTTGAATTTACGAGCAATTCAGCCATACTGCACAGCAACAATCGGCCCTGGAATGATGGGCGGAGCTCCGGCCGCTGTGGCGGCCTATCGGATCGTTTGAATGGATATGCGTCTCGCTGAAGCCACGAGTGTGGAAGAAAGCCGCTTGCCGGAAGCGGTGAAGAGCCTTGCGTTGCCGTCGGCAACGAAGCCGGTGCGTATCGCTTGGGATTACACCATTGGCATTGTCGTCTGCCATTTGATCGCGCTTCTTGCTTTCGTGCCGTGGTTCTACAGCCGCACCGGTGTCGTCCTCGCCGTGCTCGGCCTGTATGTGTTCGGAACGCTCGGAATTAATCTCTGTTATCACCGTCTCCTGACACATCGCGGCTTTGTCTGCCCGAAATGGCTGGAGCATGGCTTCGCCATTCTTGCGGTTTGCTGTCTTCAAGATACACCGGCACGGTGGGTCGCGACCCATCGCCGTCATCATCAGTACGCCGACGAACAGCCGGATCCACATAGCCCGTGGGTGAATTTTTTCTGGGGTCATGTCGGCTGGCTTCTGATCAAGAACGACGATCTCAAGAGCCTGAGCACATACGAGCGCTACGCGAAGGACATCCTCCGCGACCGGCTCTACAAGCGGCTGGAGCGAAACGGCTTCTGGATGGTTGTCGTAGTCGCGTCCTGGGCGCTGTTCTTTCTCGGCGGGTTTTTGTCCGAACTGCTCATGGGTGGCAGCCTGATGGACGCCGTTCAGTTCGGCGCCAGCATTTTGGTGTGGGGCGTTTTTGTCCGCACCGTCTTAGGCTGGCATATAGCCTGGTCGGTGAACTCTCTCGCTCACCTCTGGGGCTATCGGAATTACGAGACCGATGAGGACAGCCGTAACAACGTCTTTGTCGGCCTGATCAGCAACGGCGAAGGCTGGCACAATAACCACCACGCGCATCCGCGCTCCGCCCGTCACGGCCTCAAATGGTGGGAGCTCGATGTGACCTGGCTCACCGTCCGGCTGTTGATGCTTCTCGGCTTGGCGCAAAAGGTTGTCGTTGTCGGCCCGAACGACGAGTCGCATTACCTGATCAGGACGCACAACATCGCCGTTACGCCGGCCGAATAACTCTATTCGGCTTAAAGCTTTGCGGCTTCGCTCAGCGCTTAGCGAAGCTCATGCGCAGCAGACAAATATGGTTGCGCTTAAAGGCAAAGGCCGAGATGCGCAGATATTGCTGGAAATCGCGCACGGTTTCTTCGCCGACCATTTTGACTGCCTGATCGCGGCAAGCCGTTAGGTTTTTTTCCCACTGCCGCAGCGTCCGATAGTAATGATCCGCATCGTTGCGCAGCGCGAGCAATTCGAACGGTCCTTCCGCGGCGACGACCGGCTCCCAAATCAGCGGGATTTCACTTTCCGGAAAAATCTTTTCCGGAATGAGCGAAGGCACGAATTCCAGCGGTTTCACCGCGGCGATGGTTTGCAGCGAAAGCCGGCCGCCGTCGGCCAGCATGCCGTGGCAGGTTGAAAAGAAATCACGATAGGATTGTAGTTTGTCGGCGGGCTTCATGCCGCTGTGACAGAAATGTTCGAACGCGCCCACGGAGATGATCGCATCATAAGGCTTCGCCGGCTTGTGATCGCGCCAGCTTTCGACCTGGACCTCGACGTTCGGGAGAGCCATTTGGCGTATCCAACTCGCCTGCGATGGACTGAGCGTGAGTCCGACGGCGCGCTTGGCGCCCCAATGAGTGACAAGCCGGTTCAGGAGAGCGCCCCAGCCGCAGCCGATGTCGAGCACATTCGATGCTTGAGTAGCACCTGCAGCCTTGATGTGATGGTCAAGCTTGCGAAGCTGTGCGGCCGCGAGATCGTCGTCGCCTTCGTAAAGCGCGGATGAGTAGACGAGTTCGGGCCCGATCCAGAGGCGGAAGAATTCGTTGCCGAGATCGTAGTGCGCCTCGATCGCATCCTGCGATGCGCCGGGACGGCCATTTTCGGTCACGCTTTCGTTCATGGGGCTTCCAAGAGAGGTACAGATCTAGTTAGAAAATTCAGTCGCATACCTATAAGACCATTGCAATTACGGCAGGGAGCTAGGCTGCGGCCAACTCACCGAGGCTGCGCAGCACGCGGATCGGCGGCCAATCCGCATATTCGTCTGGAATGTTGGCGCGATTGATCCAGATCGGCCGGAAGCCGAATGCCGCAGCACCCATGACGTCCCATCGATTCGACGAGATAAAAACGACCTCGTTCGCCTGGATGCCAAACCGATCGGTCACAAGCGCATAGACATCTTTGCGCGGCTTGTAGACGCGTAGCGTATCGATCGACAACACGGCGTCGAAGAGCTCGGTCATGCCGGATGCTTTCACTGCGGCTTCAAGCATTTGCGGCGAGCCGTTGGAGAGGATTGCGGTGGCGAGACCTCGTTCTTTTAGTGCGCTGACTGTCACTGGCGCATCAGGATAGGCATCGAGCGAAAGGTAGGCGTCGAGGAGCTTCGGCCGCAGCGCCCGGTCGACGGAAGGAAAACGGGCCAAGGCGTAGTCGAGGGCACGTTCGGTTAGCGACCAGAAATCGGCGTATTGTTCGGCAAGTGTCAGCGTCCAGCTATATTCAAGTTGCTTTTGCCGCCACAACTCGGAAAGTCGATCAGCATCGGGACCGGCCGTCGCGCGGTGGCGCGCAAGCGCGGCATGGACATCGAACAAGGTGCCATAAGCATCAAAAACATAGGCTCGCGGTTTGGTTTCGCTCATGGGCTGCTGCTCTCCGTACGGGCATTCTAGAAGGCAGGACCAAATTAACAAAAGTCTCGGACAATAGATGCGACAATGATTGGATGATGCGTCCATGGCCTGGTCGAAGACCCTCACCTTTTTCGAGGATGCCTGGCACGAAGGCAACGTACCGATCATGGGCGCACGTACGCACGGCGCTTGGCTCGGTACCTCGGTGTTCGACGGCGCCCGCGCTTTCGAAGGGGTTACGCCGGATCTCGATCTCCATTGCGCGCGGGTCAACCAGTCCGCGAGCGCGATGGGTCTCAAGCCGGTGGTATCGACGGCAGACTGGATCGCACTCACGCATGAAGGCCTCAAACGCTTCGAAGCCAATGCCGAGCTTTACATTCGGCCTTTGTACTGGGCGGAAGAGGGGTCGGTTCAAGGGCTCGTGCAGCCCGATCCGGAATCGACGCGCTGGTGCCTCACACTCTTCGAAGCGCCCATGCCGAAGCCTGTGGGCACCGCAATCACACTGTCGCCGTTTCGCAAGCCGACTCGCGATAGCGCAATTCTCGATGCCAAGGCTGGTTGTCTTTATCCGAATAATGGACGGGCGCTGGTTGAGGCGCGATCACGCGGCTTCAACAATTGCATCATGTGTGACGTCGACGGTAATGTTGCGGAACTCGCCACTGCGAACGTCTTCATGGTCAAAGACGGCGTCGCCTTCACGCCGGCACCGAATGGCACTTTTCTTTCGGGCATCACCCGAACGCGTATCATCAAGCTCTTGCGCGAAGCGGGTATCGAGGTGGTCGAGAAAGCGCTGAGCTATTCCGACTTCCGAGGGGCCGACGAGATTTTTTCGACCGGCAATTACGTCAAGGTGTCGCCGGTGACGCGTATCGACGAACGCAACCTGCAGCCCGGCCCGGTCTATACCAAAGCCCGCGCGCTGTACTGGGACTTCGCGCGCAGTGCCAAGTGAGTACGACCTAACGCATTATTCGTTGTTGGCGTTCGGGTAGCGCAATAGCGTCGTGAAATTGCGCCCGCGGATATCATAAACCCGCGCGTAGACGATGCCCTCGCGTTTGATCTCCAGCACCACCGGCGCATCGAGATCGGCGCAATAGAATTCTTCGAGCATCATTGCGAAATCGGCACCTTTCGGATCCCAGATCGCTTCGAATTTCGGGCCGAGATTAACGGCTACATTGGGGTGCGGCCCGCACACGGCGACGGTCCAGATGTCTTTCGATGGCTTCTCGCCGCGGTCGTAAAGGAGCTTGCTCAATTCGCGCGAGGCTTGCGTCATCGACAAGCCCCAATAATCGATCATGAAATAGGGCCGAGCGCCGGCAACGCCGCCGATCAGGTGATTGAAATAAGTGTATTGGTACGGGTGTAGCCGCACCATTTCGACGACCGGCGACGCGATGCCAGCGGCAAATATCAACGCCGCCGCTGCGATCGCCGTCTTGCCGAAGCGCAGGACTCCTTGCGCAATCCAGGCCGCGGCAAGACCACCAAGGATTGCAAAAGGCGGCAGAGTAAAAAGGAGGTGGCGGACGCCGTTATACATATACGGCCGCGTCGCGACCGTGACGAGAAGCGGCACGAAGGTCGCAAGCAACATGACCAGAAGCGCAGCACGGCGATTGCCGAGCGTGTCGCCGCAGTCTCCCTCTCCGTCGCTCCTTGCGACTGCGATCATGATACCTGCGGCTCCCGATAGTCCGAGTGCCAACATAAGTTCGGTGTTTTTCAGTGCTTCCAGCGTCGGTGCGTAGCTGCGCGGCATATCGGGCACGAGGATGAGGCGGCCATCGAACAATTCGCGCCACGGCTTGTCGAAGAAACTCGAAAAATAATCGACTGCATGAATGGGATTGAGCGGGGATACCACGCTCCACGGCCAGACTAGGCCCATGACGAGATAAGCGAGGACTGCGGCCGGAACGAAGGGAACGATAAATGTTCCGCATTCGGCAAAGGCGAGTTTCAATCCGTTGGCTCGCGATCGGACGAAGATCAAAAAGATAAGCGTCAACACCGCGTCGACGACAGCGAAGCCGCCTAGGACGCGCGAGCCGATGGCAAGACCAATACCAATGCCGCATAGTGCCAAAGTGGGCGCAGTGGGCCGTGGATATTCCTCGAATGCGCGAACGATGCCGAGGAGCGCGATCATCATCACCGTGGCGAACGGTGCGTCCTTGGCATTCATGAACATGTGGCCGTAATAGAGCGGGCAGGCGGCAAGCAGGATGAGCGTTGCTAGGCCCGCAAAAGGGCCGCCGAGACGCCGTCCCGATCGCCACGTCAAAAACAAGCCGATCAGGCCAATGATCACGCCGACCAGCCGCCGCGTCTCGAATACGCCGAGCGGGAGGATTTTTGCGGCAATAGTGGCGATGGTGTCGAAGCCGCCGCCATACATGTAGAGATTGACGAAGGACAGCGCGCGCTGATCCGTAAATCCGGAGCGGTAGAGATCAACCAGCAGCGCGCCGTATTGCGAATGCGTGAAGTCGTCCCAGCCGAGCCCGTAATCTGTGAAGGTCGCGAACGCGATCGCGGCGACGATGATCAAAACGCCGATCGCGAGTGCATCAAGCCAACGTGCGGCGAAAGGCGTAGGCACCGGTGAGAACCAAGAATTCGACGAAGCTTGATGCACGATCGGCGAGCGTCCTGAGCTTTACTTGTCCTGATATTTCCGAATCGCCAGTGGCAGCGAAGTGCATCTAATGGAGCGCCACGCCGCGCGGCGCAATGCGTCAAATCGGTAGCAAAAATGCTTGCAGGCGGGACTTCCCGGTCCCGCCTGCAAGATGACGCATAAAGCCGTTGGCGGTTACTTTATCGCCGCTTCATACATTTCCGCGACGTGATCCCAATTCACCAGGGAGTCGAAAAACGCCTTCAGATAGTCGGGACGCCGGTTGCGATAGTCGATGTAATAGGAGTGTTCCCACACGTCGCAGCCGAGGATCGGCTTGCCACCATGAACCAGCGGGTTCTCACCGTTCGGCGTCTTCATGATCGTGATCTTGCCATCCTTCACCGCAAGCCAACACCAGCCCGAGCCGAACTGAGTAATGCCGGCCTGCACCAGATCCTCTTTCACTTTGGCGAGCGGGCCGAGGTCGGAGGTGATCGCCTTTTCAAGATTGCCAGGGAGCTTGTCGCCCCCGCCGCCCTTCTTCATCCATTTCCAGAAATGGATGTGATTGTAGTGCTGCGCCGCATTGTTGAAGAGGCCGGGGATCTTGCCGAAGGTGCCTTTGACAACTTCCTCGACCGGCTTGTCTTCCCATTCCGTACCTTTGGCGAGGTTGTTGCCCGCAGTCACATAGGCGTTGTGATGTTTGTCGTGATGGAATTCGAGTGTCTCCCGCGACATATGCGGCGCCAGCGCGTCGTAGGCGTATGGAAGTTCCGGCAGGGTGAATGCCATTGGTCTACTCCTCAATGTGAAGCGAAACGTGGGGTGTGCGGGATGAAACCGCCTGGGAAAGCCAAAAGTTCCTCTAGATAGGGCCAAGCCGGGGTGTTCGGCAACGGTCGCGGCGTTAACGAGATTAGCGGAAATACGGAACCGTGCGGCTATTAATCCTTGCACGCTTAGGTGCTCACCGTCACAATACTTAAACAGGGCCGTTCTTGAGCCTCATTAGGGTTCGATTTGGCTGTACCGGCCTTGAATTGCAGAGCCGGGGATTGGCGTATGTATCTGGTTTTGTTAGCGTTTGGTGCGGTATTGGCGGTTGCCGGCGTCGCTCTTGCGGCCATGGGCTTACCGATCCATGGCCATGACTTCGATCCAGCAATTGTGACACCAGGCGTAGTCGCTTTCGTCGGCGGCTTGGTCCTGTTTGCTCTCGGTCTGGCCCTTCGGATCCTCAAAAAGATTGAGCGTGCGGTCGCGACGCATCCTGCGGAGCAGCGCGAGCCTGTTTTGTTGCCTGACGCCACGAGCGAAGCCGCGCCGGGCGCGATCCCGACTTTGCCGCGTCCAATCCCGCTGCCTAGCCGCCGTGTTCCCGTCACGGAAAAGCGTCTCGATGAGACGCTCGACAAAAACACCGAGAAAGAATCCGAGCGGCTCGCCGCGCCGGCGCGGCCTGAACCAGTCCGGACCGCGGAGGACGTTGAGCTCGCAACTGCGATGGCGAAGTCGCTTGGTCTCGATACGCCTGCTCCGACGCCTACTCTTGTCGTCGAGAAGGAAGTCGTCGAATTTGGCGGCTTGCGCGCTAGCCGCGGGATTGGCGGTACCGCGCGAATTGCGCCGCGTCTCGATCTCAACACGCGTGCATCGTTTACGGGGCGTAGCAAGGAGCCCGGTTTCGATCTGTGGCCGAAAGGGCCGCGGCCGTTGCGGCTCAATCAACCCGCGCCAGTTTCTCCGGTGCCGGCTGCCGAGCCAAAAGCACGAGAGACGTCGGACACGCCATCTCCTTCATTATCCCCTTCATTGGCTGCGGATACGGCGTCCGAACCGATCACGGTCCTCAAATCGGGCGTTGTTGATGGCATGGCCTATACGCTGTTCTCCGACGGCTCGATCGAGGCCGCGTTGCCGCAAGGCCGTTTGCGCTTCGGCTCGATCACCGAACTGCGCAATCATATCGAACAAAGCGCTTGATCGCGGCAAACGCGGTTTCGCGTTTGCGTCTCCCAAAAATTGGCAATTTGCACTGTGTCTTGTTTAAACAGGACACGTTTCGTTGCTTTTACTGTTCAACCTAGTATATCTCGAAACTATCCGGAGCATTTATTGGCGAGACTAAATCATGGCCGAGACTTCGTCTGATAATGTTTATATCGAACTGACGGCGAATATTGTCTCAGCCTATGTCGGCCATAATTCGGTGGCCAGTGCCGACATTCCCAATCTTATCAGTCAAGTCTACTCCGCCCTGAAACGGACATCGGGTGCTCCTGCGGCGGCGGCTGCAGAGCCGCTCAAGCCGGCGGTGCCGATCAAACGTTCGGTGACGCCGGAATATATCGTCTGTCTGGAAGACGGGTTGAAATTCAAATCGCTCAAGCGACATCTGCGCACGCGCTACAACATGACGCCCGAACAATATCGCGAGAAGTGGGGCCTGCCGCCGGACTACGCCATGGTGGCGTCGAACTATGCAGCGGCACGTTCGCAGCTTGCGAAACAAATGGGCCTGGGCCAGCAGCGGCGGCGTCGCCGCTAGGCTCCCGACTATCGCTGCAAGACGCCCAGCGCCCGGTTGGCGAATGTGAGCCGCTCCGCCATCACCGCAATAACGTAACCTAGGAGAGCGGTGCTCAGCGCCGGCTCTTCGCGCTTGATACGCTCGTAAGCCTCCGCGCTTAGTTCATAAAGCACGCTGTCGGTCTCGGCAGCGATGGTGGCGCTGCGCGGCCGTCCGGTGATCAGTCCCATTTCACCGATGGTGGTGTGGCGGCCGAGACTGCGCACACGCATCGAGCGACCTTCGCCGAGTTCGACGACGATGCCGATCCGACCTTCCAGGATGAAATGCATCGAGTCTGCCGGGTCGCCCTGTTTGGCAACGACACCGCCGGCCGAGATATCAAGCCGGCGGCAGATTTGGGTCAAGCGTTCGGCGAATTGCGGCTGTCCTAGAGAATCGGCGAGCCAAGTGCGGAACGAGCGCTCGCCGTCGTCTTCGGTCCGGTGGATTTCGATGATGCGCTGTTCGCACGATTCCAGCGCGCGATCGAGATTAGTTGCGAGAATGACGTCGCCGGTGATGAATCGCGCCGTCCGAAATGCGCGTTCGAGGTCAGGCGATAGATTCACCAGGACGAGCCGCGCACTACAACTGCCCGCAGCCTCTTTTATCTGCGCGAAACTATGCGTCGCGGAAGAATCGATGCCGGTGACGAGACGGAAATCGAAAATCAGAAACCGGCAATCCGGTTCCGTCGCCAACCGCGATTTCACATGCTCATAGAGCCGAGTAGCGGAACCGAAAAACAAATAGCTTTGCAGCGCCACGCCTTGAATCTGGCGGCCGTTTTCGGCCAGGAGCGATAACTCGTAAGGTCCGCGGTCGAGCGCCGACCGGTACTCCAAACCGTCGAAGGTAAACTTGATAGCGCTGACGCGGCTGGCGCTAAAAGCAAATGTCGCGCAGCCGATTACGACGCCGATGAGTACGCCGGCGACGAAGCCGGAATAGACGATCAGTATTGCGATTGCGAGTAGCGATAGATATTCGAGGGGCAACAGCCGTCGCGACGATTGAACGAGCCACTGCAGAACAAGATCGGCCCCGAGATAGAACAACAATCCGCCGAGAAGGAATTTCGGCACATAGCCGAGAAAAGACGGGTCGGTGAAAAGCAAAATCGCGGTGATGCCCGCGACCGTCAGGCCGGTGAGACGGCCGGTCGCCCCGCCATTGCGTACCAAGATCGAACGGCTGAGCGACGTGCAACTCACATAGCCGCCCAGCGCTGCGCTCGCGATATTGGCAATTCCAAGAACTTTGAGATCGCCTTCGACGTCGGCCTCTGTACGGGTCGCGATTTCGATCCCGGTGGTGTTGAGAAGAAACGTTGTTATGGTCACAAACATGACCGCGAGTGCGTCGGCGGAGATCGACGGCAACGCCGACCACGGAAATCTTGAAAGCGCGCTCGACGTCCACGGCAAGCTTAAACCCGCAGCTGATTGCAGGTGGAACATCCAACCACCGTCCTGCGCCGCGGCGACCGACGTGCCCGTCGATAGAAGGAAAAGGTGGGCGGCGACGAAAGCCGACAACAAAACACCGGGCAGGACAAAAGGACTTTTGTAACGCCGTAAAATAGTCAACGCGATCGCGACTAATGCGGCCGGCAAGAGTTTTTCACCGATGCCGGCATTGACGAAACCGCCCAGTGTGCTCAGGCCGACATGCTGATTGGTGACGACCTGGATGGCGCCAGTGATCATTAGCCAACCGGTGGCGCCAAGAAATCCGCCGATCACTGGATAAGGTACGAAGCGGATCGCGCGTCCGGCGCGAGCAACGCCGAGGACAAAGAGCAGGATTCCCGTCACGCCTGTCGTCAGCGACATAGCGATCAAGGTCGGTGCCAGGAGATCGGTGTTGCCGCCGGCGACCAGCCGCTGGACGAGGGTTGTGACCAGCGCGGCGAATACGACCGACGTCGAACTGTCCGGACCGGCGACCGCGAAGGGCAGGGAACTCCGCAGCGCGACGATCGTGCCGGCGACTGTGGCGGACAGGAACGTTACTGCGATGCCCTTGGAGAGCAGGCTTTCGAGCGGGCCGCTGAAAATAAGGACTGCGTAAGACAGGCAATAGGCAATCGACAGGACGCTGCATACGGCGCCGGCGAATATGTCTGTTAGTCCGGCGCGAAGTCGTTGATCCGTCAGCGTCATGCCCACCTGCGCGACCACACTTACAATAGGTTCGCGGGCGCGGCCAGAAGCGCCCATTTGCTGTGGTGATAGAGGGTGACTTGCTAAGCCGCCGCTGCGAGCGCTGCCTGGGCGTCGGCGCGAATGCGCTCGACCATGGAACGGAAGCCGTTTGAGCGCTGCGGCGTGAGATGTTCGCGTAGCCCCATGTCTTCGAAGAATTTGATCGCGTCGGTTGCCAAAATGTCTTTGGCGGGCTTGCCGGAATGGATCGCGAACAAGACAGCGATCAGGCCGCGAACGATATGGGCGTCACTGTCGCCGACAAAAGTCAGGATCGGCCCGCCTGCGCCGTTGGGCTCGACAGCCGTATCGAGCCAGACCTGACTGGCACAGCCCTGGACTTTGTTGGCATCGTTGTGGGCGGCATCGGAAAGGGGCGGCAACTCGCGCCCGAGTTCGATCAGGTAGCGATACCGATCGTCCCAGTCGTCGAGCACCGAAAAATTATCGAGGATCTCGCTGATCTCAGCCATTGTCCTACATCGACCAAGTTATAGGTCATGTTCGCCGTCCGGCCTCTATATAGAGGCCCGTCACGGGTTGGTCGATGAGGTGGGAACGAGGCAGCTAAGCGGCGTGTTTGCCGTCTTTGCGCAGCACGGGCGCGCGCCAAGTCGGCGTCATGTCGGCGGGGGTGAGCGTATTCTGTGACCCCGGATCGGCTTTATCGAGTGCGGGTTTGACCAGTGGCGATTTGCCGTAACGCGAGCCGTTGTTCGCGACCGAACCGGTTTCCTTCGGTGCCATCTGTTCCGTCAAGAAATCATAAAGCATCTTCGCACCGGCTTGCGCTTTGTAGCCGAGCGCAGTCGCGACATGCGAGCCGACCGTGCAGGCGTCGGGCTGACGCGTACAGAATTGCCGCAGATCGCCGACGGTCGCCGACGCGGCCGAGATCGCATCGGTCGCGCCCACGTCGCTGGACGGAACCTGCTGCGAGGAGCCAAGCGGCAGCAAGACCAGCACCAGGCCGAGCCAAAATGCCATGCGCAAAAGAAAGAACATCGGACCCACATCCCCTGCGGCATACTTTGCCGTCTGTGCTCCGAAACTAGCAGGGAGCTTTGAAGGCCACGTTCGTGCGCCGGGTACGTTTTTGTCCATAATCGACGAGAATACGCTTCAAATTTTCATTGAATTGGAAAAAATATCATTTACCTAAAATTTGAACGAACGACGCTTCCCCGCGTGCCGTCGCATCAAATAATGCGCGATTTTCGTGATGATTTTAAACACGCGCTTCTGCGCCGGCGCGCGTAGCAACGAGGCGTTCACCATGATGGTGCTTCCGGCGCTCGCTCGCACGCTCGAAGCGTTATGCGCCTTAGCTTTCGTTTAAGCCGCCTCTGCCACGATCCGGCAACAGAAAAAGGGGAGCGCGTCTCGTCAAGACGCGCATGCGTCGATCAGTGGGGCCGTTCACGCCAATACGCCATTATGTTGAGACGCTGGTGCATCCGTCGGCGCAGCACGACGCGCTCACTTCGGCGCGCCATCGCGCTTTCATTGCACCACGCCTCCTTGGCAGCATCGTGCTGCTGGCGACGTTTCCTCTTTATCTTCTTGTGCGCGGCGCCCCGAGTGCGATCGAACTCATCGTCGTCGCCTGGCTGGTCGCGCCGATATTTACCGCTTATTTCCTATCCCGAACGGGCAACTATGAAAGCGCGCATGTCCTGTCATCGCTGGCGCTGACCGGACTGGTGACCGCGATATCCGCCGCGACCGGCGGCATCGAATCTTTTGCTGCGATCTGGTTTGTCGTCGTGCCGCTGGAAGCGGCGCTGTCGGCGTCGCGGCGGGTTGTGGCCACGGCCTCGACTTTCGCGCTTGGTGCGACCGGTCTCTTGGTTGTGCTCGGTGCGTATAACCTCTTGCCTGCGCCTACAGCGGGCACGCCGGCCGGTCTTGCGGCATTCGGCATCGTGTCTGCGGGGCTCTACGCCACCGGACTTGCGCTCGGCGCCGAAAAGCTCGCGCGTACGAGCTTCTGGCTTCTCTATGCTGAAGAGGATCGCTACCGGCTTCTCGCCCGCAACATCACTGATGTCATCACGCGGCATGGCCGCGACGGTGCTGTGCTGTTCGTGTCGCCGGCTGCGGAAAAATTATTCGGCGTAAGGACCGCCGCTCTTCACGGCCATGGCTTGTTCGATCGCGTTCATGTCGCTGATCGTCCGTCCTACCTCACCTCGCTCGGCGATACCGCGGCGCTTGGGGACACGAGTTCGGCCGAATTCCGAGTGCGTCGCGATAGCGTCGACGCCCATGGGCAGCCGACAGTCGAATTCATCTGGGTTGAAATGCGTTGCCGTCCACTGGAAGGAGCGGATGGCAGCGATGCCGGTCAGCGTGAGGTCGTCGCTGTGTTACGCGACGTAACCGAACGCAAGTCGCACCAGCAGGCTTTGCTCGACGCACATGCAGAAACCGAGCGTGCCAACGCCGCCAAAAGCCGCTTCCTCGCCACCATGAGCCACGAGTTGCGTACGCCGCTCAATGCCATTATCGGCTTCTCGGAAATGCTGACAAAGGAAACGACATACGCGATCGATGCTAGGCGCCGCAACGAATATGCCGGCCTTATCAATAGCTCGGGCCAACATCTGTTGTCGGTGGTCAACGGCGTCCTCGACATGTCGAAGATCGAGACTGGCAATTTTGAAATCACGCCGGAGCCGTTCGCGCCGGCGCCGGTCGTCACCGGCTGTTGCAGCATTCTCGCGCTGCGGGCGCTTGAAGCTGGTATCGAATTGGTGGCCGTCGCCAGCGACGACTTGCCAGAGATTGTTGCCGACAAACGCGCGCTCAGTCAGGTCCTGATCAATCTCTTGTCGAACGCCATTCGTTTCTCTGATCGTGGCGGTAAGGTCACGCTCTCCGCACGCGCCGAGGCGGCGCATGTTACGTTTGCCGTCGAGGACAATGGTGTCGGCATTAGCGACGAAGATCTTACGCGGGTCGGCGAGCCCTATTTCCAGGCTGGCAGCTCTTACGATCGCCGCCAGGGCGGCACCGGGCTCGGCCTCTCCATCGTCAAAGGTCTGGTGGAACTACATGGTGGCGAACTCACCATCCGTAGCCGCGTCGGCGACGGCACACGGGTGACGGTGCGCCTGCCGCTCGATTGCGAGCGCGTGCGCCCGGCTAAGAAGTCAAAAGCGGTCGGCAGCGTCGTCAGTTATCTGCCTGGCAATGCGGCGCCGCTCGTGCGTGAGGCCAACCGAGATTCGAACGTTCAAGATTTACCGGTGAAAAAACGTGCCTAAGCGTCGCCAAGCTCCTCGTCCATTCCATATGCGTGCTGTTGGTGCCGGATTGGCGCTCGCGCAAGGCACTTGTGCCAAAGCTATACAGCGGCCGGTGGATACGGGCGCTGTGCTTGCGGCTGCCGCGGCGAGCTTGATCATTGTCGTCAATGCCGCTTTCCTGCAATCGGTCTCGCGTCCAGCGCCTTATTTCCCCACTGCAAAGCCGCAGCAGTCATCCGTGCAGCAACAATCAACGCCACAGCAACAAACCGCAACGACAGTGCCGGTCCGCCCTATTGTGGCTCCGGGTGCGCCGCCGGTGACCGTGCCGCAACAGGCGGCGGCGCGGCGCAATGATCCGATTGCTGATCTCATCGGACCTTCGCCGCGTATCGCTGCGGCACAGAAGGTGCTCTCCGATTTTGGTTATGGCCAGGTCAAGCTGACCGGGTCGCTCGACGACGCGACCGCCAAAGCCATCGAGAAGTTTGAGCGCGAGCACAAAATTCCGGTCACCGGCCGCGTCTCGGATCGCCTAATGTCTGAGCTTGGAACGCTTGCCGGTCATCCCGTCGAATAGCCTTTGCCGCCGAATAGCGTTTGGCATCGCTTCGATTTGTTGCGAAGCTCGCTTCATTGACGCCGAGCCGGTATCCGCCTTGCGCCTTAAATCCGCACTCTGGGTCGCCGCCTATATCCGCCGCTGCCAGGTCGAAGGCGCGTTCGCGGTGGTGAGCCGACGTGGCGCGGAAGAGGCGGGTGCCGTCTTTGTCCGTATCTGCAGACTCGATGGCACCTCGGACTTGTTCAGCCCGGCACCCCAAAGTGCGATCGAAATCGGCCAGGGTGCGGATCGCTCTTTCGTGCCGAACTTTGCCGATCAGCCGGTGCCTGACGCGACCATCGACAGTTATCTCGCGCGCGAGGTGAAATTCGATACCGACGTATGGATCGTCGAAGTCGAAGAGCCAGGCGGCCGGAACTTTCTCGATATCGTTCGCTAGGGCGTTCTACGAAACGTCGCGGCGATCGTTCGACCGTTGTGGAGCCGGCGCGCGGCGCGTGGTGACGCTCGTGGTGCGGGCGCGGACGCGGCCTTCGTCGTTCCACAAGAGTGGCTGATAGCGCGCGGGTTTTCGTTCCTGCTCTCGATCCGTTGTAGATACTTCCTGGCGTTCCACTTTTTGCATAGCCTGCCAGATCGCGACCATGTGGTCGGCTGTCTGCACGGTCATGTCGTCGTAGAGATTGGCGAGTGCGTGCACGCGTTCGACGGAATGACCTACCGCGGTGTTAACGAACAGCAGCATGCGATAGACCAGATCGCGTGGCATACGCAGCGCCTTCGCCACCGTGAGGATCGGCTCGCCGAGTTTGTCGTCGGCGATACGCATCGCCTGTACTTTTGGAATTTGCAGCGCTTCGGCAAGCTCGGTCGCGAATTCTTCGCGATTGCGCCCAAGCGCCGCGCGTTCCAGCCTCTGCGAGATCATTGAATCGTGCTGGAGCGAAATACGTCCCGCGGGCAGCGGCGTCGCGACTTCCAAATTGAGCAGGATCAGGCGGCGCTCTTCAGCATTGGCGGCGAAGAAAAGTTCGTTGAGCTCATTGGCGACGGCGTTGCTTATCGGCGCGTTGAGGTCGGCGCACGGCGGCGTTGCCTTGTGGATCTCTTGGGGTGACTCCTGACGCTGTTCCCGATGCAGCTCTTGTGACATCGCGAAATCCGCGGCCGGCAGAGGCTGCGCCTTGGCGGTTTCGATCACCGGCGCCACTGCCGGGGCAGAAGCTTTCGGCGTCTCGAGCTTGATCGTTCGCCGGAGGATGGGGTGGGTGCGCACCGGTTCCGCGACAGCCGGCACATCGGCAGCGAGCCGCTCGATCACGCGACGGGGCGGTGCGAGATGTTTGGCCAAACGGCCAGCGATAGCAGTCCGCGTCGCGACATCCACGGTGTCGAGAAGCCGCATCGCCAGTTCCGTATAATGGCGCTCTTCGTCCGGAGTATGCGTGAGCTTCTGGACATAGAGATCGGTCAGAACCCGCAGTAGCGTCGGGCGCATATCGACGCCGACGCGCAGCCCGAGCTGGGCCAGATTGTTGAGACCGGAGTGGGTTCCACTGTCCATGCTAGGTGACTCGACGGCAACAGGTGATCCGAGGGACCGTTGGGCGGACAGCCTAAGTCGCGGGCGTTAGCAGGCCGTTAACCTTGCATGCCGCTTAATCATATCGATGTCGATTTCCGCGCAGCGGGACAGAACGTTCCGGGCCGGCGACGAAGGTAGAGCGGCTGGTGGGTAACGTAATCAAATTTCCCGACGAGGGGCGTATCGTGCGCTTCGGCCGTGACGCGTCGCAGTCCGCGACGATCATCATTCTTCCGGTCATCCGGGTCGAGCGTTATGCCGAGCCGCAGGCGGAAGAGGCCAAACCGCATCCGCCGGCAAGCAACGGCGGCCGCCGACGGGTAAGGCGCCGCTAAGCGGAGTCTTCGCCATGACGGTGCGCGTGTGCAGCCGACGCGACGTGTTCCCGGCGCCGGCCGCTGCGGCCGCGCTCGCCTGGCTTGCTCTCAGCGGACTTTCCGGCTGCTCCAGCATCGGCGATTACGGCCGGCTCGATGATGCGCTGGTTACTGACGATATCCATGCCTGGGTCGGCGAAGAGGCTGCTGTACGCGCCGGTCAACCGGTCTCGGCCTATAATCTCACCGAAGACGAACGCACGCTGCGCGATCTCGCTTTTCCACTGATCGAGGCGCCTTACGACCGAAATCGATGGGATGCCGTGGTCTTTGAATACGGCACCAAAAAATCGTTCCAGCGCAAGCTTTGGGGACCGACCGATCTGACAGCTTATTATCGGCAACTGGCCAACGCGCTGATGCGAACGAGCGCGGGGCGTTACAACATTCTGATCGACGATATCCGCAACGACATCGTTCGCGTCGAGCCGTTTTTCATGGTGGCACGTAAGGTTATGGACCTCGACCGGCGGCGTGCGGCGAGTATGGCGCAAATCGGCACGCTCACACCGGCAGAGCGGGTGAACGCGCAGGCGCGCATCGGCGAGAACAGTCTTACCATCGCCTGGGTCCATAATTCGCTGGAACAGCGTTGCGCCGGCTATCGCTATGCACTCGAGCATCTTGCAGTCGCCGAACCTGAATCGCTAGCGGCCGATGCCGACCGTGCTTTGACAGAATTACAGCAGAAGATTGCGGCTAATCCGGTGATCGTTGCTGCTATTGCCCATCCAGTCATGCCGGTTGCAGTCGCGACGCGGCAGGTCAGCAAATAATCTCCAGGAAATAGTCTATTGCACTTGTTGGATGCTGCAGGTCGCGCGTGATAGCGCGCCGCGTGCGGCGCCCATCAGGCCGCGTTCTGCTGCCAGCGCCCGCAATACGATCAATCCCTTTGTCGAGGGCGACTCGATGATCAGCCGGTCGGCTGCGGTCACATCTTCTTCTTCCGGCACTTGCGCGTGCTGGTCCGGCGTCATCAGGTCGAGCTCGATGGAGCGCCGGCCGGCGGCGCGATCATTGATGGCGTAATAGGCGACGCTGTTGCGGGTGTAGAACGTGACCGAGGTATAGGCTTGGCTCACGGGCGCAATCAGTTTGAGTGAGCCATCGCTCAAATCGTAGCGGCAGACCGCAGCAGCGAAGGCCGGATCCATGAAAGGCATGGTCGCATTCTCCGGCGTCGGACCCGGCAGTGCGACCATGCTATTTACCGGCGTGATCGGAGTGAGGCGCGAATAGGCATCCTGGTTTGCCGCGCGCGGCAAAGCGAGCACGGTCGACAGATGCACGATGCCGCCCAACAGCACGGCGCCCAGGACCCACATCAAGAACCGCATCATGAGCAGCCTTTCCGCGCGATTGCCGGCATCGGGCCTTCCTTGGTGGTGCGGGTGGCGACGCCAATCGGCGTGTCGTAAAGCCGCCAAACCAGAATGAATTGCTCGATGCCGCCGGTCGGCAGCCAGTTGCCGGGGCGCGCCAGGGGCGCGGCGGCGATGGAGAAGCTGCCATCGATATCGCGAACGATTTCTTCGCTGGTGAAGCCGTGGCGGTCGATGCTGTTGGCAACCAGCCGGCCTTCGGGATCGTACAGCGTTACCGTCCAATAGCGGGCCGGCGGGGTCATACCGCTGATGGAGAACGTGCAGCGTCCATCGAAATTCCGTCCGGCGTCGTCAGTATGTGCATAAAAGGTTACGCCGTCGCCGAGACCGATCGGCAATTCGCCTGAGCGCGCGATGCTCGCGCGGGCATAGGGATCGATATCGACCGACCCACTTTTCGGCCATGCTTTCCAGGCGCCGATGCTCAAAGATCCGAAGGCGATGCCGCGTGTTAGGGTGAACCAGGTCGCGCCAAGGCCGATCGCGGCTGCGACCAGCAAAGTAAAACACGAACCAAATAAAAGGCGCATGATGATCTAGTCGCCGCGCGCGGCCGGCGGCGACGCGGCATTGGCAATAGTATCGTTGCGGCTCGCCGCCGATTTGCCGTTGGTCTCGATCTTCGCCGGCTTCTGGGCATCGTCGCCTAAGGGTAGGGCTGCCGCAGGAACCCCTTTCTTGGCCAGCGCCTGCGCGGCATCGTCAAGCATGCGCTCGACCGCAGTCAGAGCTTCGGTACCCTTACGCGTCAGCAGCGCCGGATGCGGCTGATCGCCCTCCTTAAATGACGTGTCGGCGAGGGGCGGTGCATGTTCGGGCGCCGGGAAGCCCGGCAGCGGCCGCAGTTCCACAGTCTGATGGGCATAGGCCATGATGTTGTGCCAAACCTGGGCGGGCAGCGTGCCGCCGGTCATGCGCTTGGTCGGCGAATAATCGTCATTGCCCATCCACACGGCGCCGACGAAATTGCCGGTGTAGCCGACGAACCACGCGTCGCGCCAACTGTTCGTCGTTCCGGTTTTGCCGGCGACCTTGATGCCGTCGAGGATCGCACGCTTACCGGTGCCGTTCTCGACGACCGAATTCATCATTTTGATCATGTCGAGCGCGACACTCGGGCTGATCACCTGCTTCGGCTTCGGTCCGTCGCGGTCGAAGCGCCAGACCAATTGGCCGTTGCCGGTACGCACTTCGAGCGCGGCATGCGGCGCGACCGCGCGGCCGAGATTTGGGAAGGTCGCGTAGGCGATCGCGTGCTCATACACGTAGACTTCGTCGGCGCCGATCGGCAGCGACGGTGTATCCGGCAAGGGTGCCTTGATGCCGAAATTGCGCGCGGTCTGCACAATCATGGCGCGGCCGAGCTTTGGATTGCCGTTGCCGAGCATGATCGAGAGCTTGACCGGAATGACGTTGACCGAATGCGTGATCGCCTCGATCAAGGTCAACGAGCCGGAGTAACCGCCGGAATAATTGTGCGGGCACCAATTGCCAATGCAGACCGGTGAGTCGACAACGATCGAGTTCGGCGTGAAGCCGTTCGCCAGCGCCGTCGCATAGACGTAAGGCTTGAACGACGATCCAGGCTGGCGTAGCGCGTCGGTCGCGCGGTTGAACTGGCTCGCACCATAGTCGCGGCCGCCGATCATGGCACGAACGCCGCCGTCGAGATCGCCGATCACGACTGCCGATTGGCTCGCGCCATAATCGTGGCCGAACTGACGCAACTCGGTCTCGACTTCGTGCTCGGCATAGCGCTGCAAATTCGAGTCGAGAGCGGTGCGGACGACGAAATAGCGATCGGTCATCGACTTCGGGAATGTGTCGACAAGCTTGCGCATCTCGTCGAAGGCGTAGTCGAGATAATAGTTGGGCGCGTCTTCGATTGTGCGGTCGATCGGCGTCGCCGGATTACGCCGCGCGCCATAGACCTGACCTTCGGTCATGAAACCGTTTTGCACCAGATTGTCGAGCACGACATTCGCGCGCGCGCGCGCGGCCGGCAGATTGACCAGCGGCGAGAATTTGGTCGGCGCTTTGAACATGCCGGCGAGCATTGCCGCTTCTGGCAGCGTGACGTCGCGCACCGATTTGCCGAAATAGTACTGCGCCGCCGCGTCAACGCCGAAGGCGCCACCGCCGAGATAAGCGCGATCGAGGTAAAGTTTCAGAATTTCGTTTTTAGCCAAATGCGATTCGAGCCAGAGCGCCAGGAACGCTTCGTTGATCTTGCGCTCGAGCGTGCGCTCGTTGGACAGAAACAGATTCTTGGCGAGTTGCTGGGTCAGCGTCGAACCGCCCTGAACCACGCCACCGGCTTGCGCGTTGGTCATCAAGGCGCGGAATGTGCCTTGGACATCGATGCCGAAATGCTCATAGAAATGCCGGTCTTCCGTTGCCAGCACCGCTTTGATCAAATGATCGGGAAATTCGTCGAGCGGCACGGACTCATTGTGCTTGATGCCGCGACTGCCGATTTCATTGCCGTAACGGTCGAGGAAGGTGACGGCGAGATCGGCCTTCTTCAACCAATCGTCATCCGACGTCTGACGGAAGGCGGGAATGGCGAGCGCCGCCATCACCACAAGGCCGACGGTGCCGAGCGTCGCCATTTCCGACAGCGGTTCGACAATCAGCCAGCGCCGCCAGCCGGCGACATGGGCCTTATCCATGATCGCGGTGAAGCGCTCGTAGATTTCGCGGGCCCATTTGCCGGCCTGGAAGATCGACGAATCGATGCGGGCGTCAAAGTCGAGCAGGACCCGCTTGAACTTGGTCCACCAATTGTCGCCCGGATCGGGAAACATTTCGGTCACAGCAGCGCGCTCCAGGCCTCGGCGGTGGTCACTAACTATCGTCCTTCTAGCCGAGGCCGGTTTTGCTGGCCAAGGGGGAAGCCAAGAGCTTGTTATCCAAAGTTTTAATGGACCTTGCCGCGACGGCCAATGGACCACTGCTCACAGGGTGAATGGCAATTGCGGGTAAATTTGGCATAGCTTCGCCGGCGGCTTGGAGAATTGTATGGCAAAACAGGACGATGGCTCTGACGAGGCCCCATTCTGGCGGCGCAAGTCATTGGCGCAGATGACGGATTCGGAATGGGAGAGCCTTTGCGACGGTTGCGGCAAATGCTGCCTCAATAAGCTCGAGGAAGAGGGCACCGACCGGACTTTCTATACCGATGTCGGGTGTCGGCTTCTCAATACCGAATCCTGCCGTTGCCGCGATTACAAGCATCGCCAGGCCAAGGTCGACGACTGCGTTCGGCTGACACCGCGGAACCTCAACCGGATCACCTGGCTACCGCCGTCCTGCGCCTATGTCCTGGTTGGGGAGGGGCAGGACCTCTACTGGTGGCATCCGCTGGTCTCTGGCGATCCCGAAACCGTGCATAGCGCGGGCGTTTCGGTGCGCGGCAAAGTCACCAAATCCGAGGTCGATGTTCCGGACGAAGACCTCGAGGATTATATCGTCAGTTGGCCGCTGAAATTGCCGAAGGGCGCACGGCGGAAACGTGACAACGGACGACGGCGATAGGCGCGCAGTCCTGATCTGCATCCAAGGCGGTTGAATTGAACCGCCGCGAGCGGCAAGTGAGGCCGCTAGGCCGAATCCGCATGACCAGTCAAACCGTATCTCCGGAAACCCAAGCTCCTGCCTCGCCGCTTGATCACGCGGCGGCGCGGTCGATCGTCGCCGGCATCATGCTGGCGATGTTTCTCTCTGCCCTCGAACAAACCATCGTCGCGCCGGCGTTGCCGGCGATCGGTGCGAGCCTCGGCGGTGTCGATGAATTGTCGTGGGTGGTGACTGCGTATTTGCTCGCCGCGACGGCAACGACGCCGCTGTTCGGCAAACTCTCGGACATCTACGGCCGTCGTACGATGTTACTGACAGCGACGACGGTATTCATCGTCGGCTCGGTCGCGTGTGCATTGGCGCCGTCGATCTGGATGCTGGTTCTTGCGCGCGGTCTGCAAGGCATTGGCGGCGGCGGACTGCTGCCGATCGCGCAGACCATCATCGCCGATATATTATCGCCGCGCGAACGCCCGGTGGTGCAGGGTCGCACGGCGACCATGTTCATGTGCGCCAGCATCCTCGGACCGGTGCTGGGCGGATTGTTGACCGATCATCTGCATTGGTCGCTAATCTTCTGGATCAATTTGCCGCTCGGCCTCATCGCGCTGGTGATGACAGAGCGAGCGCTGCGCCGTTTGCCGCGCAACGATCGCAAGCATCAACTCGATGTGCTCGGCGCGACTTTGATGGTGAGCGCCGCAATCTCTTTGATGCTCGCACTGGCCTGGGGCGGCACGCATTATCCCTGGACCTCGCCGCGCATCATCGGTTTGCTCGGCACGTCGGCTGCGTTCTGGGTGTTGTTTGCGATCCGGTTGTTGTCGGCACGCGAGCCGTTCATCCCTTTGGCTGTTTTGCGCAACCGGGTCACCGCGTCGATCACGGTCGCGTCGTTCTTCACCATCGGATCGATTATTGGCATCACGATCTACATGCCGCTCTATTGCCAGACCGTGCTCGGGATATCCGCGAGCCTTTCGGGCATGGTGCTGATCGGCTTCATGGTCGGAACCGTGTGCGGCGCACAGATCGTCTCCAGGATCATGGTGCGTGTTTCGCATTACATGCGCTTGCCGATGCTCGGGCTTGGCATCGCCGTCGCTGCGCTTGCGGTGCTGTCAATGAATCCGGCCGCGCACTCCATTCGCGAAGTCGCGATCTTGCTCTTCGTGGTCGGCTTCGGGCTTGGACCGATGTATCCGGTTAGCACCATCGTCATGCAGAATGGCGTCCTGCCGCATCAGCTCGGCACCGCGACCGGAACGCTGAATTTCTTCCGTACACTCGGTGGAGCGATCATTGTCGCAGTGTTCGGCGCCATCGTGCTCGGTGGCGGCGCCGACGGTTCGACCACCGTGACGCTGGAGAAACTCGTCAGGACTCATGGCGATCTTGCCCCGGCATTTCATTGGGTTTTTGTTGTTGGGGCGGTCTTTATCGCCATTTCATTTACTTGCCTTTTGGCGGTCGAAGAGCGGCCGCTGCATGGTCCGGTGCGTCTCGCTGAAGATCCCGCGGAATAGCCGCGCATAACAGCGCCGCCGCCCGTCGCTTGCGCAAGGGATGCGCCGGGCGCAAAGCTTGCGCTTGAATCGGGGGCTGTCTGAAGGTGTCGACGTCAGTATCGGCAAAGCGCAAAGCCGAGATCAGCATGCAGCGGGAAGGGGACGCGTCAGCGCCACCCAGCGACGCTGAGCCGGCAGGCGAGCAGAAACTCGGCAAGCGCGAGGTGCTGACCATCATCAGCGGATTGGCGCTGGCGATGTTTTTGTCGGCGCTCAATCAGACGATTGTCGCGACGGCACTCCCCACCATCGGTCGCGCTTTCAACGATTTTGAAAACCTGTCCTGGGTGGTGATCTCCTATCTGCTCACCTCCACGGTCGTCGCGCCGCTCTATGGAAAGCTCAGCGACATCTACGGCCGGCGCGGCATGATGCTAGTCGCGCTCGGCGTGTTCATGGCGGGGTCCGCCGCTGCTGCCGCGGCGCCGAGCATGCTGATGCTGATCCTGGCGCGTGGACTGCAGGGAATTGGCGGCGGCGGTATCGTTCCGCTGGCGCAATCAATCATTGCCGATGCAGTGCCGCCGCGCGAACGCGGTTACTATCAAGCCTATACCGGATCGATCTGGGTGCTCGCCGGCGCCGGTGGACCGGTCCTAGGTGGCATCATTGCCGAGCATCTGCATTGGTCAGGAATTTTCTGGCTCAACATACCGCTCACTCTCGTCGCGGCGCTGTTGTCACACCATCAGCTGAAATTGCTGCCGCGTCACGAACGCGCTCACAAACTCGATCTTGTCGGCGCTGCCTTGATGATGCTGTCGGCGACTGCCTTGCTGCTGGCGCTGACCTGGGGTGGCACGCGGTACCACTGGCTTTCACAACAGATCGTCACGCTGCTGATTGCGGCCGTCGTTCTCAGCGGCGCATTCATTTGGTGGGTGCTGCGGGTGAACGAGCCGTTTCTGCCGATTTCGATCCTGACCAATCCCGTAATGCGGGTTGGCTCTCTTGTTTCGGCCTGTTCGCAAGGCGTTTCGATCGGATTGACCATTTTCGTGCCGCTCTATTACGAGTTGCTGCACGGTTTGTCGGCGAGCGATTCTGGATTGGCCCTGATCCCACTGATGATAATGGTGACCCCGGGCTCGTTCATGTCGAGCCGTGCCATGCTTCGTACCAAACACTATAAGCGCGTACCGCTCGTGCTCTTGATCTTCGGTGCATTGGCCATTGGTGTGCTGGCACTCGATCCGCTAATGCCGATTTGGGGTGTCGCCCTAGTTATGTGTCTGGTCGGGCTCGGCGCCGGCAGTTCCTATCCGACCGTCACGGTGTCGATCCAGAACGCAGTCGAACATCGTCAGGTCGGCGTCGCCATGGGGGCGATGAATTTCTTTCGAGCGCTGGCGAGTGCTTTCGTCGTTGCGGTCATGGGTGCGATCATGCTCGCCGGCCTTGGCGCCGCGCCTCAGCGCGGTGGCGCGTCGTCGTCAGTTGTCACCGCCACGGTCGGCGCCTCGCCAGACCAGCTCGTGCGTACATTCGGTTTTATCTTCGCGATGGCGGCCGGTTTCCTCATCGTTGGCATCGTCTCGCTGATCGTGATGGAAGAGCGGCCGCTAAGGTCGACCGTGCTGACGCCATCGCCGGATCGCGAGACAAGCGCACAGGCCGCGGAGTAGCTCTCGTAACGATGAGAGCTTAAGCTCTCTCAAAATAAATCTTGGGAGGATTGTATGTTGCGCATGTCGATCGTTGCCATTTTTCTCCTCGCTGCCGTGACGGCACGAAGCGAGACCATCATCGACGAGTGGTCGAGTGCGAAATTGCCGCCGCCGCCGCAGCTCAAGCCGGTGACGCTTGCGCCGAAGGAAACCGCGCTTTTAGTTATGGATTTTACGGTGCAAACTTGCACCGTCGAGAAACGCAAGCGCTGCGCCGACTCGGTGCCGAAAGTAAAAACCTTTGTCGAGGCCGCGCGCGCTAAAGGCGCGCTTATCATTTACAGCGTCGCCGTCCCGAACTCGGTTCCCGCCGACATCCTCAAAGAGCTGATGCCGGCAGCCGGCGAGCAGGTTCTGCCGCCGCTCGGACCGGACAAATTTATCAATAGCGATTTGGAAAAGACGCTCCACGACAAAGGAATCAAGACAGTCGTGGCCATGGGCACGCAGGCACAGACCTCCGTGCTGCATACCGGCGGCGAAGCGGCCTTGCGCGGCTTCAAAGTCGTGGTTCCGGTCGACGCAATGTCTGCTGACGATCTGTTTCCGGAACTTTATACCGCTTGGCATCTCGCCAACGCCGCGCGCATCAGCAATCAGGTGACGCTTACCAGCCTCGACATGATCAAGTTTTAACCGGTCTGCTGGACGAAATCTTTCGCGCGAATAATTTTCTTACGGTAGTCGTGAGCCAAGCTTGCGCGCGGTGTCGACGATCCATGCGCGATAACGCATGAGCGGTGTGATGCCGGTGAGGCCGCCACAGCCGCCAGTCAGGTTCGGACCGGTCGACCAACTGACCACCCCGACAATCGCGGGGTTGCCGTCTTTATCGCGGAAGGCCGGTGCGCCGGAATCGCCGGTGCAAGCGCCGAGCCCCGCGCGCGCACCTTTGGTCGCTGCATCAAACAAGCGGATTTGTAATGTGCCTGGTTGGCCGGTCACGGTCAGCGTTGCTGAGCGTAAGACGCCATCAAGACGCTCGGCGCCATGCGCGGTGACTCCATAGCCGGCGACGGTCAAGGTATCGCCGGCGGCAACGGTTTCGGAGTCCGCCGCAATCACCACGGTGGCAATCGTATCCGGCAGCGGCTCGGCAAGTTTCAAGAGAGCGACGTCTGCGGTCGCGAGATGCGCGAATAGCCGTTTGAGCTCGAATTGCGGATCGCGCTCGATATGCGCGAAGTCTTTCAGCACAGGTTTTTCGCCGGGCTTACTGGCCATGAGTTTGTAGTCGGCGCCGGGCTGCACGCAATGCGCCGCAGTGAGAAGAAGATCGCGCGCGACGGCGGTCGCGGTGCAGACTGTGCCGTAGGAGCCGAGGATCATCACCACGGCTCGCCCGGCGCCGCTGCCGGCCGAGGGCGCGCCTCCGACCATGGCTGCAACTGGCGCGACCGCGATGCCGATAACCATGGCGCCGATAGCGATGGCAATGCCGAAAACGCCCGAAAGCCGTGCGGTACCCACCATCTTCTCCATGTCCTTTGGCTCGCCTGTTCCTATATCAGCCGTTCAGCCAAGGTTCACGGCCCGGCGTTCAAACTCGTCCCTATGCGATCGCTGCGATTCTCGCTTTTTCTTTCGGCCGCGTTGTCCGTAGGCTTTTGCGCCGCACGCGCCGAGGAGCCGGTTCCACCGCCCGCCAAGCCGGCCGAGCACGCTTGCCTGAACCAGAAGGAGCGGCGCGCTGAGCTTGAAACCGGAAAATTCATTGCGCTCACCAGCGCTATCCGCACCGCCCGGGGCCGCATGCCCGGGACCGTGGTGCAAGTGCGGCTTTGTCATGCCCAAATCGCGGGGCGGGAGGGTGGGCTGGTCTATGTGCTGACAGTCCTCGCCCATGATGGCAAAGTGGCCCGGATCGCCGTCGATGCGGTCAAAGGCACGCTGGTCGGCGGTCTTTAGATCGTCCGGCGTAACAAAAGGCGGAGCACGCTTTGCGGCTTCTTGTTGTTGAAGACGATCCCGATCTCAACCGGCAGCTTGCCACGGCATTGACCGACGCCGGTTACGTCGTCGATCGCGCCTTCGATGGCGAGGAGGGGCATTATCTCGGCGAAAGCGAACCCTACGACGCCGTGATCCTGGACATCGGTCTGCCGAAGATGGACGGCATTTCCGTTCTGGAAGCCTGGCGCCGTGCCGGCCGCGCCATGCCGGTATTGATCCTCACCGCGCGTGATCGCTGGAGCGACAAGGTGCAGGGCTTCGATGCCGGCGCTGACGATTATGTCGCCAAGCCCTTTCACCTCGAAGAAGTGCTCGCGCGCGTGCGCGCTTTGCTGCGCCGTTCCGCCGGTCACGCCAAGAGCGAATTCACCTGCGGCCCGGTTCGTCTAGATACCCGCACCGGACGCGTCGCTGTCGACGGCAATCCGGTCAAGCTCACCTCCCACGAATATCGGCTATTGTCCTATCTGATGCATCACACTGGCCGTGTCGTATCGCGGACTGAACTGGTCGAGCATCTTTACGATCAAGACTTCGATCGCGACTCCAACACCATCGAAGTGTTTGTCGGCCGCATCCGCAAGAAGCTCGGCGTCGATGTGATCCAGACAGTCCGTGGCCTGGGCTATCTGCTCACACCTCCCGATGCGCGCTAATTCGCTCGCGCTGCGTCTATTCCTTTGGGCCACCGGGTGGACGGTGGTCATCCTCATCGTCACCGGCATCGCGCTGTCGACACTCTATCGCCATGCCGTCGAACGCTCATTCGATCGCCGTCTCGATGTCTATCTGCGCACGCTGGTCGCCGACGTCGCCTCTCCGGAGGAGGGCGCCGACAAATTTCCGCAATCGATCGGCGAGCCGTTGTTCGAATTACCGCTGTCGGGCTGGTATTGGCAGGTCTCCCGTCTCGATACCAAGACGCCGGAAGTGCATTCTTCGCGCTCGCTCTGGGATTCCAATCTGCCACGGCTCGTTGACGACAAGATCGGCTCCAGCTCCGAATACCGGCAAGGCTATGCTCACGGTCCCGAAGACCAGGATTTGCGCATGGTCGAGCGCAATGTCGATCTCGGCAGCGACGGCCGTTATCTGATCGCGGTAGCAGGCGACGCCTCGGAAATCGATGACGAGACTCACAGTTTCGACCGCGCTATCGGACTGACTTTCGCCGGGCTGACGATGGCGCTCCTCCTCACAACGGCACTCCAGGTCCGCTTCGGGCTTTCGCCGCTCAAGCGCATTTCTGAAAGTCTCGCTGCCATCCGCTCAGGCCGCGCCGAGCGGCTCGAAGGCGAATTCCCGGTCGAGATCGCGCCGCTGGCGCGAGAGACAAACGCGCTGATCGAAGCCAATCGCGAAATCGTCGAGCGCGCGCGTACCCATGTCGGCAATCTGGCGCATGCGCTTAAGACGCCATTGTCGGTGATCGTCAACGAGGCGGCGGCCCGCGGCAACGATCCGCTGGCGCACAAGGTGCTCGAACAGACTGACATCATGCGCGATCAGGTGGCGCGACAGTTGGAGCGCGCACGGCTCGCCGCGCGCTCGAGTGTCATTGGCACACTGATCGACGTGCCGCAGGTGGTCACGGCGCTCGCCCGCACTATGGAGAAGATCCATCGCGCGCGGGATATCGCCATCGATGTCGATGTGCCGGAGCATGCGCGCTTTCGCGGCGAGCAGCAGGACCTCGAAGAGATGATCGGCAATCTCGTCGACAATGGCTGCAAATGGGCGCAGTCACGGGTGGCGATCGAAGTCACTGCCGATGCGCCATCCCCCGCCAATCCGAAGCCGCGGGTGCATATCGTCGTTGATGACGACGGGCCTGGTCTCGATCCCGCCGAACGCGAGCGCGTGGCAAAGCGAGGCCAGCGGCTTGATGAGACGAAGCCCGGTTCGGGGCTCGGTCTCTCAATCGTGGTGGAATTGGCCGGACTCTATGGCGGCGTGCTGACGCTCGATACCGCGCCGATCGGTGGCTTGCGCGCCGAACTCGCTCTGCCGGGCGGATGATCGCAAGCCGCCATCCTCCCTTCATTAACGCTTCGGATATGTGCCACAATGATCGCGCGTGCCGCAGCGCATGCGAGAAGCCAGACCAATGGGCCGCGAGGAGAGGGGGAAGATCGCCATGACGGTATCGCGCCGCCGTTTATTGAAAGCCGCTACGTTCCCGTTGATCGCGAGCAGCATCGGCGCCCCTTTTGTCGCTCGCGCTCAGCAGGCGCAGTGGAGCTATAAATACGCCAATAATCTCCCCGACACACATCCGATGAATGTGCGGGCGCGCGAGATGGCGGCGGCGATCAAACAAGAAACCAACAGCCGCTTCGACTTGCAGATCTTTCCGTCGAGCCAATTGGGCTCCGATACCGACACGCTGAGCCAGATCCGTTCCGGTGGTGTCGAATTCTTCACGCTGTCCGGCTTGATCCTGTCGACGCTCGTTCCCGCCGCTTCGATCAACGGTATAGGCTTCGCGTTTCCGGATTACGAAACCGTCTGGAAGGCGATGGACGGCGATCTCGGTGCCTATGTGCGGGCGCAGATCGCCAACTCCGGCCTCGTCGCTATGGAGAAGATCTGGGACAATGGCTTCCGCCAGACCACGACCTCGACCAAGCCGATTCGGACCCCTGACGATTTCCGCGGCATGAAATTGCGGGTGCCGCCGTCGCCGTTGTGGACGGCAATGTTCAAGGCGTTCGACGCGGCGCCGGCTTCGATCAATTTCAACGAGGTCTATTCGGCGCTGCAGACCAAGATCGTCGACGGCCAGGAAAATCCGCTGGCAATCATTTCTACGGCGAAGCTCTACGAGGTGCAGAAATATTGCTCGCTGACCAATCACATGTGGGACGGCTTCTGGTTTCTCGCCAACAAACGGGCCTGGGAAACGCTGCCGGACGACGTGCGCGTCTCCGTCGCTAAGAATATCAACGCGGCCGCTGAGAAAGAGCGTGATGATGTCGCCAAGCTCAACGCCAATCTACAGCAAGACTTGGCGGCCAAAGGTCTCGCTTTTAACAAGCTTGATCCGGGGCCGTTCCGCGACAAGCTGCGCGCCGCCGGCTTCTACACCGAGTGGAAAAACAAATACGGCGACGAGGCCTGGGGCCTCCTCGAAAAGGCCGTCGGCAAGCTCGCGTGATGGCGACGGAGCCGGCCGTTGCATCCGATGCCCATGAGAGCAGCGCTGCCAGACGCCCGCTCGTAACCGCTTTTGAAGCCACACTCGGAATGCTCGTCGAAAGCGCGGCGGCGCTTTTGGTCGCCGCTGAGATCGTCATTTTGTTTGGCGGTGTGGTGTCGCGTTATGTCTTCGCGCGCCCGCTCGTGTGGTCCGACGAATTGGCGTCAACACTATTTCTGTGGCTGGCGATGCTGGGCGCGGTCATAGCATTGCGACGCAACGAACATATGCGGATGTCGGCTGCTGTCGGGATGTTGCCGCCGGCACGGCGCGCAACGTTCGATGTCTTTGCGACAGCCGCCGCGCTCACTTTCCTCATTTTGATCGCGTGGCCAGCCTATCAATATGCACGCGATCAATTGGCGATCACGACGCCTGCAATGGAAATCACGGATGCCTGGCGAGCGGCCGCGCTTCCGGTCGGCATTATCTTGATGGCGATCTTCGCATGCGTCCGACTTGTTCGCCGCGGCTCGCGAAGCACCCTTGCGTTTGCGCTCGGCGTCGTCGTGATCCTCGTCGCATTATTCTGGTCTTCTGCGCCGATCTTTCATCAACTCGGCAATCTCAATCTCCTGATATTTTTTGTCGGCGTTGTCGCCGCCGGAGTCTTCGCAGGCGTACCGATCGCGTTTGCTTTCGGTCTTGCGATTTTCGGCTATCTGGCGCTCGCGACCCATACGCCGTTGATGGTGCTGGTCGGTCGTATGGATGAGGGGATGAGCCATCTCATCCTGCTTGCGGTGCCGCTGTTTATTTTTCTTGGGCTTCTGATCGAAATGACCGGCATGGCGCGTGCCATGGTCGCGTTTCTGGCAAGCTTGCTTGGTCATGTCCGAGGCGGCCTGCACTACGTTCTGATCGCGGCGATGTATCTGGTGTCTGGCATTTCTGGTTCGAAAGCCGCTGATATGGCGGCAGTAGCGCCGGTGCTGTTTCCGGAAATGAAGGCGCGGGGCGCGCGTCCTGGCGAGCTTGTTGCACTTTTATCGGCGACGGGTGCACAGACCGAGACAATTCCGCCAAGTCTTGTGCTCATCACCATAGGTTCGGTGACCGGCGTCTCGATCGCCGCTCTGTTCACCGGAGGGCTTCTTCCTGGCATAGTACTGGCGATCCTGTTGTGCGCGATTGTCCGCTATCGTGCGGCGCCGAATGAAGACACTGAGCGAAGCGAGCGCGCGACCAAGCGGCAAATTGCCCGCAGCTTTTTAATTGCGCTACCGGCACTGGCGCTTCCGTTCCTGATCCGCGCTGCGGTGGTCGAAGGGGTTGCTACCGCGACCGAAGTGTCGACCATAGGCATCGCTTATTCGGCGATCGCGGGTCTTCTGGTGTATCGCCGCTTCGATTGGTCGGCGCTGCGGCCGATGTTGGTTTCGACCGCATGTCTTTCGGGCGCAATCCTGCTGATTATCGGCACGGCGACCGGAATGGCCTGGGGTCTGACGCAATCGGGCTTCTCGCGCACACTTGCGGCGGCCATGGGTGGATTGCCAGGCGGTGCAGCGGTGTTTATGACCGCCTCGATTGTCGTTTTCATCATCCTCGGCTCGGTTCTGGAAGGAATCCCGGCTATCGTGCTGTTCGGACCGCTGTTGTTTCCCATCGCCCGCACCGTCGGTATTCACGAAGTGCACTACGCGATGGTCGTAATCCTGGCGATGGGAATCGGACTCTTCGCGCCGCCATTCGGCGTCGGCTATTACGCCGCTTGCGCGATAGGGCGTGTCGAGCCGGCTGAAGGCATGCGCCCGATCTGGGGCTATATGCTCGTTCTGGTGATCGGCACGATCATCGTTGCGGCAGTGCCGTGGATTTCAATCGGCTTCCTGCGATAGCGCGACGCGAGATAACGCCTAATCGATCGTGACGCTATTCGATCGTGACATGCGCCGAAGTGATGACGCGCTTCCAGCGCGCTTCGTCATCGCGGAAGAAAAACACAGTCTCCTGCACCGAGCCGCCGACCGGCTCTCCGGAGAGCTCGGCGATCTTTTTGATGATCTCGGGATCGCGGAGCGCCTCGTTGACGCCGGCATTGACCTTTTCCGCGATGGCGGACGGTGTATGCGGCGGACCGACAATCGCGTACCAGGCCGTTGCCGAAAAGCCGGGCAAAGTTTCGGCGATGGTCGGCTTGTCTGGCAGGCTCGCCATGCGCTTTGGCGATGCCACTGCAATGAGTTTGAGCTTGCCGGCTGTCACGAGTTGCATGGAGACGCCAAGATTGTCGAACATGCAGTCAACACTACCCGCGACGAGATCGTTGAGCGCCGGTGCCGAGCCGCGATACGGCACATGCTGAAATTTCACATGCGCCATCATCTGAAACAGCTCGGATGTCAGGTGCGAGGTCGTGCCGTTGCCTTGCGTGGCGTCTGTAACCTTGCCGGAATTCGCCTGCGCATAAGCGATGAAATCCTTCACCGTATTGGCGGCGATCTTGTCCGGATTGACGACCAACGCATTCGGCACCCGCGCCATGACGACCATAGGCACGAATTGCCCTGGATCAAATTCGAGATGCGGATAGAGATTTTGATTGATCACCAGCGGCGGCGGCGGAGCGGCCAACAATGTGTAGCCATCGGGATCCGCCTTGGCGACGAATTCGGCGCCGATATTGCCGGCGGCGCCGGTGCGGTTGTCGATGATTACCGGCTGCCCCCACTTCCGTGACAGCCAATCGCCAATGATGCGCGGCACAGCGTCGGCAGTGCCGCCGGCGGGGAAGGGCACTACGATTTTTACCGGGCGAGCCGGATAGGTCTGGGCGTGAGCGACCAATGTTGAGGTGAGCGTGCAAGCCAGGATGAGGCCGACAGCCGCGGCAATTTTCTTTGGCATGGCCTCCCCATTAATGCGCTGGCCGATGGGGACCTTAGCCAAAGCATGGAACTCTCGCCAGATCAGCGCCAGCGACAGAGTTTTGCCCCAATGAGGCTCTCTAGCTTTTTCACGAAGGGTTTTTGGGGATTTCCAGAACGTTATGTCGATACAGCGACGGGTTGCCGTCATCGTGCTTGGACTGGGACTCACTGTCGGTGTCGCCGCCTGTTCCGCCGATTCCGGACCAAAGGAAGCCGGCGGGACCGTGGGCGGTGCCGTCGTCGGCGGTTTGATCGGCAATGCAGTGGGCGGCAGCGCCGGCAACCGGCTCGCCGGCACGGTGATTGGCGCTGCCATTGGCGGCATGGTGGGCAATCGCATCGGCGCTTCGCTCGACGATGAAGACAGGCGCCGCGCTTATGCGGCGCAAGTACAGGCGCTTGACTCCGGCCCCTCGGGTGCGCCGGTTCCATGGCGCAATCCGGATTCCGGACGCTACGGCAATGTCGTGCCGGGACCGGCCTATCAAGCAAGCGGCGCCACCTGCCGCAGCTTCACCGAGACGATCTATGTCGATGGCACACCACAGATCGCGCGCGGCGCGGCCTGCCGTAACCCCGACGGAACTTGGACGGCTGTGAACTGAAATGACGGTTGCGTGAAACCTCGCGCGAATGTTGTACCGATTTGAGTCACGCGTTTTGCCGCATTGGCTTGCGTCAATTTGTCGAGTTTGATCTTGTGTCAGCGGGGGCGCTGGAGCGGCTTCTTCGAAAAAATTGGGGAGATCCTGAAATGCGTGCAGCGCATTTAGCGGTTGCGGCAGCATTGCTCATTGGTTTGTCGGGTACGCTTGCGGGATGCGGAAAAGGTCCGCAAGGCGATCAGGGCCCAGCCGGTCCGCAAGGGCCGAAGGGTGATGCCGGTCCGGTGGGACCGGCCGGTCCGGCCGGCCCAGCAGGTCCTGCGGGTCCGCAAGGCGCCGTCGGCCCCGCCAGCCCCAGCATCCGGGTCGTGAAAACGGATTGCTCCGCGGGGTGCACCGTGCAGTGTGGAGACGGCGAGATAATGATATCGGCCTATTGCGGTCCTACCCGCAACCAAGCGCAGTTCCTCGGCGAAAGAGGCGCTTCGTGCGGTCCCGAAAATAGCGCCGGAAACTCCCCGCTGGTCGCGGTTTGTGTCGCTTCGCCGCAATAGCGCAATAGGCGGCGCATTACTTTAGGCATTAAGGGCGCGGTGGCTCGTCGCCGCCGCGCCTGCTTGCGCGAATTCTCCAATAAATCCCGGAAAATACCGGTGATCGCGCAGAAACCGCGATGCGCGCGTAACGGCTTTTTAAGCGCCGTCCAGGTAAGAAAGTTAACGCAAGCTTTCAGGATTTTCTGTTGGGATCCTTCGTTCAGGATTCTTGGGCCTTTCCAGGACGATCTGCGCAAATCGGTCAGCTCATGTCGGTCTGCATATGACAAGCGATGGTCAACCCGTCGAACGGTTGCGGGAATACCTTCGGACGCTAAAGCCCGAGGCGCGCGCGATGCTCGTGCAGGAGCTCGAACGCAATATGCTCAACGGCGAGGAGAGCGCCGGCAACGATCTCATCCTCCAAGAGCTGCGCCGCGCGATCCGCGCCGACGCACAGCCGGTCCCCCGCATCGGGGATCCGGCACGTTTGTTTTTCGCGTCGCTTGAGCCGTTTTTGGTCGACGCAGCAGCCGATCATAAACGCATCGGCCGTATTGCTCGCGTGTCGTTGGAGCCGATCTGGGCGTGGATCGCCCGCGATCTTATCCCCGCGGAAGCCAAGGCGCTCGGCGAGGATATCGGCCGCGCTTTGGTCGCGAACGATACCGCCAAGGCTGATCAATTGGCGCGCGCGCTCCATGATCGCGCACTGCAACGCATGAAACAAACGGTTGCGACGACAGGAACCGATGAGAAGGCGCGCCGCAAGCTTGGCGTCCATGTCGGTACCCCGCGTGCGGTCGAAGATCTCAGCACCATTGTTTCGATCCTGACGCTGCGCGACATGCTCGGCGATCTTACGCGCCGTCTGCCGAGCCATATCCGCGTCTTTGAAGGCGCCCTTATCGACGCGATCAAAACGCTGCTCGACACCGCGGTCGCACAATGTTCGCTGGAGCCGGGCGCCGGTAACAAATCCGACATTCTGCTTTACGGGCTCATTCTGGTCATGAACCGGCTGACTGCGCCGTGGCAACTGATCCGCATCGCGACGCGCGCCGCCGACAGCGACGAGACCTCCCGCATTGCCGACACGCCTTATGCCGCAGCGGTGGCGCTCGTCCTCGGCGAAATCGAGAGCACGGTGCGCGAGTTGCGCACGGAATTGAAATCCGGCCGCTCCATCGTCTCGATGCTCAAGGCGATCCACGATGCGGCGCGCGGATTGCGCACGGAATTGGACCTTACTGTGGACTCGCCGTGGAGCCGGCAATTGGCGGCGATCCGCGCTGACGTGTCGAGCCTGCTCAAATCCGAGATCGAAACCACGCCGGGCCGCGTGCGCCGTCTGCTGCGGCCGCGTCCCGCGAAAGAAATCGCCCCCGGCTCTGTGCTCGACAGTGTCGATGTCAACGACACCGAGACCCAGGTCGAATTCGTCAATGCGTGCCGCCACTACGCCAGCGAACTCGCCATCAACGAAGTGACGACGCGGGCGCATTCGGAACTGACGCTCTATCTTGAAACCGGGACCAAGGTTCTGCTTGATTCGCTGCGCCACGCCGGCGATGCCGACCGGCCGTTCCGGCAGTCCCAGGTCGAAGCCGCGATCCGCTTCTGCCGCGGCGTGTTCGGAGCGGAATATGCAAGCTTGCTGGCCAAGGCGGCCGAAGTCGCCGGCCAAAATGCGATGAGCGACCGGAAAGCGGCGCGCGCCTGAGCGTTTTCGCCGCGCCCGCCTGGAACACCACAAAACCGCCGCGCTGATACGCAAAAGCCGCGCTTTAGGTCCCATTGCGGCGGCATCCGGGGCGTGATGTATAGCCACGGGCCAATGCGCCGCCGAACGCGGCCGGCGCTATCGAACCGAAACGGGCCGTCCCGCCGCGAAGTGTTTTGACATGCTGCTTTGGATTATTTTCGCGGCAATGACCGCCGGCGCCGTTGCGGCCGTGCTGTGGCCGCTTTGGCGCAAGACCGCTGTGACGCAGGGCGGCAGCGACCGGCTAGTTTATCAAGACCAGTTGGCAGAGGTTGCACGTGATCGCGCTGCCGGTCTGATCGGGGAAGCAGAGGCTGAATCCGCGCGCATCGAGATATCGCGGCGGCTCCTTGCGTCTGCTGACGCTCAGGCTCCCGCGCGTGCCAAAGCCGTGCAGAAGGTGAGTCCCTATCGCCGGGCCGTGGCATTCACCACTATTGTTTTGGTGCCGGTTATCGCCATCGTCTTTTATCTCGATCTCGGCTCTCCGGATGTTCCGTCCCAATCGGCCTTCGCCCGCGTCGAGAGTCCGCACGGCGATAAATCGATGGACGACCTCGTCTCTAACGTCGAACAGCGGTTGGCGCGCAATCCCAATGACGGCACCGGCTGGGAATTGATCGCGCCGGTCTATTTGCATCTCGGCCGCTATGACGACGCGGTTGCGGCGTGGCGCAAAGCGATCGCGCTTAATGGCGACAATCCGGCGCGCGTATCCAATCTCGGCGAGGCCATGGTCGCCGCCGCTGACGGCGTCGTGAAGGACGATGCTAAAAGCACGTTCCAGCAGGCGCTCGTCGGTGATCCGAAAGACCCAAAGGCGCGCTACTTCCTTGGACTCGCCGACGAACAGGATGGCCATCCCGAAGCCGCCGCTGCCAAATGGCGCGCACTTTTGGATGATGCGCCACATGGTGCGCCTTGGGCAGATTTTGTCCGCACTGAATTGATCCGCGTCGCCGGTCAGCCGGCACCAAGCGGTGCTGCGCCCGCTCCGGCGCAGGCAGTTTCAGGCGCGCCTACGGCGGGGCCGGGGCCGAGCACATCCGATATGGCGGCCGCCAATAACATGGATGAGTCGCAACGCAACGCGATGATCCAAGGCATGGTGCAGCGGCTTGCCGACCGGCTTCATTCAGAGGGCGGCGATGTTGAAAGCTGGCTGCGTCTGGTGCGCGCTTATGTCGTTCTCGGCGATCGCGACAAAGCTAAAGGCACCGCGACTGACGCACGACGCGCGCTGCAAAGTCATCCCGATGACGTCAAACAGATCGACGGTCTGATGAAGGATCTCGGCCTCGAAGGCTGATATCGGTTAGACGGCGGAGACAAAGAGAATGACACGTAAGCAGCGGCGCCTGATTCTGATCGGCAGCGGAGTTGCCGTGCTTGCGGTCGCTGTCGCGCTGATGCTCAACGCGTTCCGCGATTCCATCGTCTTCTTCAACTCGCCAAGCGATGTCGCGGAAAGGCACGTGCCACCCGGGACGCGCATCCGGCTCGGCGGGCTGGTCAAAGATGGTAGCGTGGTGCACGGCGATAATCTCGCCATTCGTTTCGATGTGACCGATGGTAAGAGCGAAATACTGGTGCACTATCAGGGCGTGCTGCCAGATCTGTTCCGCGAAGGGCAGGGGGTCGTAGCCGAAGGTGCGCTCGGTAATGGCGGCGTCTTCAACGCCGACACGATTCTCGCCAAGCATGACGAGACCTATATGCCGAAGGAAGTCGCTGACGCTTTGAAGAAGTCCGGCCACTGGAAAGACGAATACGCACAGCGCGCGGCAATGCCGGTCGGTAGTCAAAACGCTGGCGATCCGAAGAAGTGATGCGCGTGATGGCGAGCCAGTTATAATCAATGTAAGATGGCTCGTCTGCGAAATTAAAAGCCAAGGACGGAACCAAGCATGATCCCCGAACTCGGCCATTATGCACTGATGCTGGCGCTCGGCCTGTCGCTGATCCAGGGCACGATGCCGATCGTCGGCGCACGCAGCAACGATCCGGTTCTGATGAGCATCGCCGTTCCGGCGGCGGTAGCACATTTCTTTTTCGTCGCTATCGCCTTCGGCGCGCTAGCGCTGTCCTACGTGATTTCGGATTTCTCTGTATTCAACGTCTTCGAGAATTCGAATTCGCAGATGCCGCTCCTCTATCGGCTCACCAGCGTCTGGGGCAATCACGAAGGCTCGATGATGCTGTGGGTGACGATCCTCGCCTTCTTCGGCGCCACGGTCGCGGTGTTCGGCAGTAATCTGCCGACGACGCTGAAAGCTTATGCGCTGGCGGTGCAGGCGTGGATCGCAGCAGCCTTTCATCTTTTCATTTTGATTACGTCGAACCCGTTTGTGCGCATTCCGGAAGCGCCGGTGCAGGGCCGCGACCTCAACCCGATCTTGCAAGACCCCGGCTTGGCGTTCCATCCGCCGATGCTCTATCTCGGCTATGTCGGTTTCTCGATCGTGTTTTCTTTCGCTATTGCGGCGCTGCTTGAGGGCCGTATCGACGCCGCTTGGGCGCGTTGGGTGCGGCCCTGGGCGCTCGGCGCGTGGATGTGCCTGACACTTGGCATCGCCGGCGGATCGTACTGGGCTTATTACGAACTCGGCTGGGGCGGCTTCTGGTTCTGGGACCCGGTCGAAAACGCCTCGCTGATGCCGTGGCTCGCCGGCACAGCGCTTTTGCATTCCGCGGTGGTGATGGAAAAGCGCGGCGCGCTGAAAGTCTGGACCATCCTGCTCGCGATTCTGACCTTCTCATTGTCGCTCATTGGTACCTTCCTAGTGCGCTCCGGCGTGCTCACTTCAGTGCATGCCTTCGCCAGCGATCCGCGGCGTGGCGTTTTCATTCTTGCAATTCTGGTCTTGTTTATCGGTGGCGCGCTGGCGCTCTACGCTTGGCGTGCGCCGCTTCTCAAGCAGGGTGGCCTGTTCGCGCCAATTTCGCGCGAAGGCGCGCTGGTGTTCAACAATCTGTTTCTTACGTCGGCTTGTGCGACCGTCTTTGTGGGCACGCTTTATCCGCTGGCGCTCGAATCTCTCGCCGGCGACAAGATTTCGGTGGGACCGCCGTTCTTCAACTCGACCTTTGGTCCGCTATTCATTCCGCTGATGCTGGTGATGCCGTTCGGCCCGATGCTGGGATGGAAGCGCGGCGATCTTCTCGCCGCCGCGCAGCGGCTGATTGCAGCAGCCGTACTCGCCGCCATCGCCATCGCCGCGACTTTCGCACTCGAACATGGCGGCCCGGTATTGGCGCCGTTCGGCGTCGGGATTGCCATCTTCGTCATGGCGGGCGCGGTCGTAGACATCGTCGAACGCACGATGATCATGCGCATTCCAGTCGGGGCGGCGTTGCGCCGTGCCATCAGCTTGCCGCGCTCGGCATGGGGCACCACCTTCGCCCATTTCGGCATCGGCGTGACGCTTCTCGGCATCATCGGCGTTACCGCGTGGGGCTCTGAGCGCATCCTCGAGATCAAACCGGGTGAGACGATCGAACTGTCGCATTACCGGGTGACCTTCAACGGTGTGTTTAATCGGCCTGGTCCGAATTATCGCGATGTGGTCGGCCGCTTCACCGTCCATCGCGCCAGCGGCGAGATTATCGGTACCCTGGAGCCGACTCGGCGCAACTTCCCGAGCCGCAACGAGCAGACGACAGAGGCCGCATTGATGAGTCGCGGTTTCAGCCAGCTTTATCTATCCATCGGCGATCCCAATCCCGACGGCTCGCTGCCGGTGCGGCTTTATTACAAGCCGCATGTTCTGATGATTTGGCTCGGTGCCATCTTTATGTTCTGCGGCGGCGCGTTATCGCTGTCCGATCGCCGCTTGCGTGTTGGTGCGCCGCGGCCGGCGAGAAGTCGGCTCGCCGCCGTGCCGGCTGAATGAAGTCATGACACGTGGCTTACGAAAGGTCCTGACCACGACGGCATTTCTTGCCGCGTTGTTGGCATCGTCGCCCCTTTGGGCTGTCGAACCCAATGAAATGCTGTCCGATCCGGCGCTGGAAGCGCGTGCGCGTGCATTGTCGCAAGGGCTGCGCTGCATGGTCTGCCAGAATGAATCGATCGATGATTCCGGCGCGCCGCTTGCGCATGATTTGCGCGTGCTTGTGCGAGAGCGGGTCAAAGCCGGCGACAGCGATGCGCAGGTGCTCGATTTTCTGGTCGCGCGTTATGGCGAGTTCATTCTGCTGAAGCCGCCGCTGTCCTGGCACACCGTGGCACTCTGGGGCTTGGCGCCGGCGGCGGTTATTCTGGGTATCGCAATGCTGATCTTGGCTGCGCGCCGCCGCAGTGCTGCGAACGCGGCGGCGCCGCAGGTAGCCCTGACGGCTGCCGAGGAAAAACGCGTCGCCGAATTATTGGCGAACGAGCGCTGATCCCAACGAAGCGGTCCTGAAGTGGGCTGTTTCCTGGCCTAAGCTCTTGCGAAGGCTGCGCTTTTCAATTTCCGACAACATTACGAATATTTAATGCTCCCGACAGAGCGTGGTAAGGCGCGCGCCTCCATGTTTCTGCAGCGATGACGGCCGCCACGGGCTTTGTGACGGGTGACGGGCTTTCATTTTCGATTTGGAGACGCGTAATGAACGGTGCTCTGCGACGGAGCAACAATCTTTCGGTTCGCCGTGCTGCGCTTTTGGCGACGACAATTTTTGCGATCGGCGGCGCAGTCTTTGTGCTGGCGCCGAATGGACATTTTGGTAGCGCTGCACAGGCGCAGAATCTGACCGAAAAAGTTCAGCAACTGCCGCAGCGTCCCGTCGGCTTTGCCGACATTGTCGAGAAGGTGAAGCCTTCCGTCATTTCGGTGCGCGTCAAAATCGATCGCCCTGCCGATCAGACGCTTGGCGGCGACGACGATATGCCGTTCCCGCCCGGTTCGCCGTTCGAGCGCTTCTTCAAGCGTTTTGGCATGCCTAATACGCCGAATGGCCATGAGCGCCAGGTGATCACCGGTCAAGGTTCGGGTTTCTTCATTTCGGCTGACGGCTATGCGGTGACCAACAATCACGTCGTGCAGAACGCCGAGACCGTCCAGGTCACAGCCGATGACGGCAAGACCTACGACGCCAAAGTCATCGGCGCCGATCCGCGGACCGATCTTGCTTTGATCAAGATCGAAGGCAGCAGCTTTCCCTTCGTGAAGCTGTCCGACAGCCCGCCCCGTGTCGGCGATTGGGTGATTGCCGTCGGCAATCCGTTTGGGCTTGGCGGCACCGTTACCGCGGGCATCGTCTCCGCGCGCGGCCGCGATATCGGCGCCGGACCGTACGACGATTTCGTACAGATCGACGCACCTGTGAACAAAGGCAATTCCGGCGGTCCGACATTCGACGTCGACGGCAATGTTATCGGCGTCAACACCGCGATCTTCTCGCCGTCGGGCGGTTCGGTTGGTATCGCTTTCGCAATCCCTGCCGACACCGTGAAAACGGTGATCGCGCAATTGCGCGATAAAGGCAGCGTCACCCGTGGCTGGATCGGCGTGCAAATCCAATCGCTGACGCCGGATATCGCCGACAGCATGGGACTAAAGCAAACGACAGGCGCGCTTGTCTCCGAGCCGCAAAAGGATAGCCCGGCGGCTAAGGCCGGCATTCAGAGCGGTGATGTGATCACCACCGTCAACGACACGCCGATCCACGATGCGCGCGAACTCGCGCGCAAGATCGGTACGATGGCGCCTGGCGCCACGGTCAAACTCGGCGTGATCCATCAAGGCGGCGACAAGACCTTGACGCTGACACTCGGCACTCTGCCGAACGACAAGGTCGCGTCGAACGATCAAAAGAACGAACGCGAAGTGCCGGACAGCGATATTCCGAAGCTTGGCCTGACGCTTGCGCCCGATAAGGCGGGCAGCAAAGGCGTGTTGGTCACAGCCGTCGCTAGCGGCGGTGTTGCCGCTGATCACGGCTTCCAAGTCGGTGACGTCATTCTTGATGTCGGCGGTAACGCGGTGGCGACGCCGGCCGATGTCCGCAAAAGCCTGTCCGACGCCCGCAGCGCTGGAAAGCGAACCGTTCTGTTCCGGGTGAAATCGGGAGACGGCACCAAATTCGTGGCGCTGCCGCTCGGCAACGCTTGAGCGTGAGATCATACGGCTCCGTTTCGGGGCCTGAAGGAAAAGGGGCATCCGCTGGCATCCGTCGCCCCCGCTGGCGGGCGTTCCTGGGGACGGGTCGCAAGACCCGTCCCCGCTGAATACCAACTCTGCTACCGGCATCCGTCGCCCCCGCCGGAGTGGGGAAGGTAGGTGGGGGTGGCGGGCGAGAGCCCGCCACCCCTTCACTTTTTCCAAGCCTTGCTGCCAGGTCTTGGTGTGCCAGGCCTTGCGTCCGATTTCGCAAAGGTGATCTGTGGGTGACCGGGCCGTCGATATTGCCTGCGGCGCTTGGCGCGACAATATTCCTAGAGCCTTTCGAGCGCCGTTTTTGAACATTAACTGATCAATCATGCGCCTACTCATCATCGAGGACGACCGCGACGCTGCGGATTATCTCGTCAAAGCGTTCCGCGAGGTCGGCCATATCGCCGATCAGGCCGGAGACGGCGAGGAAGGGCTGCAGCTTGCGCTCGACGGCGAGTACGATGTGCTGATTGTCGATCGCATGCTGCCGAAGCGCGACGGTCTCTCGGTGATCGGTGCGCTGCGCGCCAAGACTAAAGAGACCCCCGTTCTGATCCTTTCAGCACTCGGTCAGGTCGATGACCGCGTCAAAGGCTTGCGCACCGGCGGCGACGACTATCTCGCCAAGCCCTACGCCTTCTCTGAATTGCTGGCGCGGGTCGAAGCGCTAGCCCGCCGTCGTGGCAGCCGCGGCGAGGAAACGGTGTATCGCGTGGCCGATCTCGAGCTCAACCGTTTGTCACACGAAGTCAGCCGCGCCGGACAAGAGGTGCAATTGCAGCCGCGGGAGTTCCGCTTGCTGGAATATCTGATGCGCCATGCCGGGCAGGTGGTGACCCGCACCATGCTTCTGGAGAATGTCTGGGATTATCATTTCGATCCGCAGACCAATGTGATCGACGTGCACATCTCGCGATTGCGATCTAAAATCGACAAAGGCTTCGCACAGCCGCTCCTGCATACAGTACGCGGCGCCGGCTATATGATCCGCGACGGCGCGCGCTGAGCTGATTGGCTTGGCATCAAAGGAGCGATGGAGTCGGGGTCCAACCGGGGGGACACCACGATGACTGCCATGAACTCGTCTATGAATTCGACCGCCGCCGTATCGGGGAATGCCGCGCCGTTTATTGCTGCGCGCGATTTTCTGCTGCGCTGCCGGGACGATTACGCTACGGCCTATCGAGAATTCCGTTGGCCGCAGCTCGACCGTTTCAATTGGGCGCTCGATTATTTTGATGTCGTCGCGCGCGGCAATACGCAGCCGGCACTCTGGTTGGTCGACGAAGATGCCGGCGAGACGAAACTGTCTTTCGCCGAACTGAGCGAGCGCTCGAACCGCATTGCCAATGCGCTACGCGGACTTGGCGTCAAACGCGGCGACCGTATCCTGGTGATGCTCGGCAATGTCGTGCCACTGTGGGAGTGTATGCTGGCGTCGATGAAGCTCGGTGCGGTCATCGTGCCAGCGACGACCTTGCTGAACCGAAGCGATCTGAGCGATCGGTTTGCACGCGGGCGCGTCCGTCATGTCATCGCTAATGCCGATGCGGCTGCTAAATTCGCCGATCTGCCGGGCGACTACACCCGTATCGTTGTCGGCAAGGACGTGCCGGGCTGGGTGTCTTACGAGAAGGGTTACGACGCGCCGGCACAATTTACGCCGGATGGCGAGACGCGTGCCGGCGATCCGCTGCTTCTTTATTTCACCTCCGGCACCACGGCGCGGCCGAAGCTCGTGCTGCACAGCCATCAAAGCTATCCCGTCGGCCATCTGTCGACGATGTATTGGATTGGTGTTCGCCCTGGCGACGTGCATCTGAACATTTCGTCGCCGGGCTGGGCCAAGCACGCCTGGAGCTGTTTCTTCGCGCCTTGGAATGCCCAGGCCTGCGTTTTCATCGTCAATCAAAAGCGCTTCAACGCGCGTGGGCTCCTCGATACGATCGTGCGCTGCGGCGTCACCACCTTCTGCGCACCGCCGACGGTGTGGCGCATGCTGATCCAGGAGGATCTCGCAACATGGAAGGTCCGCTTCAAGGAATTGATCGGCGCAGGTGAGCCGCTTAATCCGGAAGTCATCGATCAAGTCAAAGCGGCCTGGGGCATGACAATCCGCGACGGCTACGGACAGACCGAAACCTCAGCGCTGGTCGGCAATACGCCGGGCCAAACGGTCAAGCCGGGTTCCATGGGCCGGCCGTTGCCGGGCTATCGCGTGGCGCTGCTGGACCATTTCGGTAAGCCGCAAACCGAGGGCGAAGTCTGCCTGCAGCTCGATCCGCGCCCGACCGGGTTGATGCAGGGCTACCAGAACGATGACGGCAGCGTGGCGCCATTGAGCGACGCCGTCTACTGCAGCGGCGATGTCGCGATGGTCGATGGCGACGGCTACCTGACTTATGTCGGCCGCGCCGACGATGTCTTCAAATCGTCGGACTATCGAATCTCGCCTTTCGAGCTTGAGAGCGTGCTGATCGAGCATCCGGCAGTCGCGGAAGCGGCCGTGGTGCCATCGCCAGATCCGCTGCGGCTCGCGGTGCCGAAAGCCTATCTCACGCTGACGTCCGGCCACGCGCCCGATCGCGCCACGGCGCTTGCGATATTCCAGCATTGCCGCACCGCACTGGCCCCGTTCAAGCGCATACGCCGCATCGAATTCGCCGAATTGCCGAAAACGATCTCCGGAAAAATCCGGCGGGTCGAATTGCGCCGCACCGAAGCTGCCAACCGCGACGCTGATCGCCGCGCGGCGGCGGAGTTCTGGGAAGACGATTTTTCCGACGGGGAGCTTGGCCGGCAGACTGAGAAGACACGGTGATCGCACTCGGCAAAATCGTCCGCACGACGGCGTTCAAGCTGACGCTGTTCTATCTCGCGATCTTCGTCTTGTTCGCAGCGTCACTCCTGGGCTATTTCGCGCTCAATACCCGCCGTTTGATCACCGAGCAGATCACGGCAAATGTCACAGGCGAAATCAACGGGCTTTCCGAGCAATATTCGCAAGGCGGCATCCGGCGGCTGGTGATCGTCGTCGATTTGCGCTCGCGGCGTCCGGGCTCGAATCTTTATTTGGTTACGACCGCGACTGGAGAGGGGCTAGCCGGCAATGTCGGCTCGCTCGAGCCCGGTGTGCTCGATCACCCCGGCTGGCTGGAGACGAATTATCGTCGTCTCGATGCACCGGAAGGCAACGATCACCGCGCGCTGGTCGAGGTCGTGCAGCTGCCAGGCGGCTTTCACCTCTTGGTCGGGCGTGATCTCGAAGAGCGAGAACGGCTGTTCGGCATCATCGCCAATGCCGGCCAGTGGTCGCTGGCGCTGGTCATCGTGCTTGGGCTTGTTGGTGGTTTCTTTGTCAGCCAGCGCCTGCTCAAACGCGTCGATGCCATGACCGAAACCGCGCAGACCATCATGCATGGTGATCTTGCCGGGCGCCTGCCGGTCGCTGGCACAGGTGATGAACTTGATCGTTTGGCCGAAAACTTAAACGCCATGCTCGAGCGCATCGAGGCGCTGATGCGCGGCTTGAAGGAAGTCTCAGATAATATCGCGCACGATTTGAAAACGCCGCTGACGCGGCTGCGGAATCGCTGCGAGCAGGCGCTGCGCGATCCGAGCGCCGATGGCCGCGCAGCATTGGAAGCGACCATCGCCGAATCCGACGATCTGATTCGCACCTTCGATGCGCTGTTGATGATCGCGCGCGCCGAATCCGGGCAGGCGCGCGACAATATGGGTGAATTCGATGCCGCCGAAATCGCGCGCGACGTCGGCGAGCTTTACGAGCCACTGGCTGAGCAAAAAGGCATAGCGTTGAAAGTCGACGCCACCAGCACGGCGCCGGTCCGCGGCAATCGCGAGCTTGTCAGCCAGGCGCTCGCCAATCTTGTCGACAACGCCATTAAATATGCCGGGCCCAAGGGTGAAATGAACGGCACTCCCGCCGAGATCGTGGTCAAGGCCGGCGCCGATGGTGATCGTATCGCTTTGAGCGTCGGTGATCGCGGTCCGGGCATTGCCGAGGCCGACCGCGGCCGGGTCGTTGAGCGCTTCGTTCGCCTGGAGAAAAGCCGTTCCGAGCCAGGGTCGGGGCTCGGCTTGAGCCTAGCCTCCGCTGTCGCGCGGCTCCATGGCGGCGAATTAAAGCTCGAAGACAATCATCCGGGGTTACTGAGCACCATTGCGTTGCCGCGCGCCGAACCGGCAGTCTGATAAGGATGAGCGGCGGATGAAGCGGGCTGCAGTCAAAAAGCGGCCGAAGCAGGAGAGCGATGGGACCGCACTGATCCGGCGCTTTGGCGGCGCGCTGCCAAAGTCCGCCGCGTCGCCCGCGGTTACAGCCTGGCTCGACACGCTCAACGCCAAGCCTGCGGGCAAGTCGGTCAAAACTCTGATCACGGCCAATCTGCCGCTGTCCCGCATTCTCTCCGGCATCGCCGAGACCTCGCCTTATCTTTGGGGCCTCATTCAAGCGGATGCCGCGCGCTTTGTGCGGCTTTTAGAGAGCGATCCCGATCATACACTCGCCGCACTGCTCGCCGCATCATTCCAAGCTGTCGCTTCGGCGCGTTCGACAGACGAAGCGATGCGCGCGCTCCGTCGAATGAAAGCAGACGCCGCGCTTCTGATCGCGTTCGCCGATATCGGCGGAGCCTGGACGGTGGAGCGCGTGACGTCGGCTCTCACCGATACGGCCGACACGGCGCTGCGCGCGGCATTGCATTTTCTTTTGCGCGAAGCGGTGAAAAGCAAAAAGCTCCTGCCGGCCGATCTGAAAAACCCCGAAGCGAGCAGCGGCTATTTCGTTCTCGCTATGGGAAAAATGGGCGGACATGAGCTTAATTATTCGAGCGACATCGACCTGATGGTATTTTTTGATGCTGCCGCTGCAAAACTCAAACGTGGCATCGAACCGGCTCAGTTTTTCATCGGCATCACGCGCGCTCTGGTGAAGCTTCTGCAAGAGCGCACGCCGGATGGCTATGTCTTTCGCGTCGATCTGCGGCTTCGTCCCGATCCGTCGTCGACACAGATCGCGATCTCGACCCAGGCCGCACTCGACTATTACGAAAGCCGCGGTCAGAACTGGGAGCGCGCGGCACTGATCAAGGCTCGGCCTTGCGCGGGTGATATCGCTGCCGGCGAGCGTTTGCTGCGCGATCTCTCACCCTTTGTCTGGCGAAAGTATCTCGATTTTGCGACCATCGGCGACGTTCATGAAATGAAGCGGCAGATCCATGCCTATCGTGGGCATGGCGAGATTGCCGTCGAGGGGCACAATATCAAGCTCGGCCGCGGCGGCATCCGTGAGATCGAGTTTTTTGCTCAGACCCAGCAGCTCATTGCCGGCGGCCGGCATCAGGAAATGCGCGGCCGTTCAACTGTCGCGACGCTGGCCGTGCTCGCGGCCGGCGGCTGGATCGACGCCAAAGTGCGCGACGAATTGACCGCGGCTTATGACTTTTTACGCCGCGTCGAACATCGTTTGCAGATGTTGGCAGACGAACAGACCCACACTTTACCCGCTGATGCGGCGGTGCTTGGCACCTTCGCGCGTTTTCTCGGCTTCAAAGACCGTAACGATTTTGCCGCTGCACTAGTCGATCACATGCGCAGGGTCGAGCGCCATTATGTGCGGCTGTTCGAACGCGCGCCAGACTATGTAGCGCAACGGCAAAACCTTTCGTTCGATCAAGCCGACGAAGCGGACAACTACGATCGATTGGCTGTGATGGGCTATCGCCGGCCGCAGGAGGTTGCGACGTCGGTGCGCAAATGGCGCGATCGCGCCTATGGATCGCTGCGCGGCGAACAGGCACGCGCCTATCTGATCGAACTTGTGCCAACGATCATCGATCAATTCGCGCGCGCGGAAAATCCGGATGCAGCGCTGGCGGCCTTTGACCGCTTTCTGGCCGGTCTGCGCGGTGGCGGCCGTTTCTTTTCCCTGCTGCGGCAGAATCCGGAATTGCTCCGTTTCATCGCGCTCATTCTCGGCACCGCGCCGCGTCTCGCCGACATTTTGGCACGTAGCCCACAGGTTATCGATGCGCTGATTGATCCGAGCTTCTTCGGCTCGCTGCCCGACGAAAAGCGCCTCGCGGCGGACCTTTCGTACTCACTTGGTGAGGCGCGTGGGTATGAGGCTGCGCTCGATGCCATCCGTCTGTTCGGCCAGGAGCAGATGTTCCTGATCGGCGCGCGCATTCTCTCTGGCTCGGCGTCGGCGGAGCAGGCTGGCGAGTTTTTCGCGCGGCTTGCCGATTTGCTGCTGCGCGCGGTGCATAAATTGGTCGAAGAGGACTTTGCGCTAACCCACGGCCGTATCCGCGGCGGCACTAGCGCGATCGTCGCGCTTGGGCGTCTCGGCGCCCATGAGATGACCGCGAATTCCGATCTCGACCTCATTGTGATCTACGACTTCGATCAGGATCATCCAAATTCCGACGGCAAGCGGCCGCTTTATGGCGGGCAGTATTTCGCGCGCTTCACCCAGCGCCTCATCAGTGCTTTGACGGTGCAGACCAATTACGGCGTGCTTTATCAGGTCGACATGCGCTTGCGACCTTCCGGCCGGTCGGGACCGCTGGCGACGCAAATTGGCGGTTTTGTCAACTATCAGGAAGGCGAGGCCTGGACCTGGGAGCATATGGCGCTCACACGCGCGCGCGTGGTTTCGGCGGCGCCGGACTTTTCGCGCAAGATCGAAACGGCTATCCGTAAGGTGCTGCGCCGCAGGCGCAACGCGCCGAAGATCGCTGCCGATGTTGCCGACATGCGCGCGGCCATCGCCAAGGAAAAGGGTGAGGCCGATCGCTGGGACCTCAAATATGCCGCGGGTGGGCTGGTCGATATCGAGTTCATCGCGCAATATCTGCAGCTCACGCATGCCGCTGCCACGCCCGATATCCTCGATACGTCCACGGCGCGGACTTTGGAGAAAGCCGCGCGTCTTGGTGTACTCAAGCCCGAAGATGCCGAAGTTTTAAGACCCGCAGTGCGGCTCTTTCACGATCTCACGCAGATCCTGCGGCTCTGTCTGCCAACAGCCTTTGACCCGAAGACGGCAAGTGCCGGCGTGCTTGTTCTGCTCGCGCGTGCGGCCGACTTGCCGGACTTCCCGTCACTTGCCGCTTATGTCGAGGACACGCAGCAAAAGGTACGCGCCTGTTTCATGCGGATCGTCGGGAAGATGGCCTAGAGGCCACGTCAAGCCGCGGCGCCGGCTTTTTCCATGCGCAACGGCAGTCTTGCCTCGAATGGCAGGCGGATCACAACCATGGTGCCTCTGCCGAGTTTGGAGCGGATGCGCATCGTGCCGCCATGCATCTCGGTGAGCGATTTGGCGATCGCGAGGCCGAGGCCCGAGCCTTGGTACTTCTTGGTCAACTGGCTTTCGACCTGCTCGAAAGGCCTGCCGAGCTTGCGCAGCGCCTCTTTCGGAATGCCGATGCCGTTGTCGGCAATTGCGATGGTGACCATGCCACCGCGAATGCGGCCGCGCACTGTAACCGCGCCGCCATCGGGTGTGAATTTAACGGCATTGGACAGAAGATTGAGCGCGACCTGCTTCACCGCACGGCGATCGGCATCGAGTTTGATGTCCGGATTGATGTCGGCTTGTAAAGTGAGGTTCTTTTCGCCGGCGCGGGTCGAGACCACGCGCAGACAATCGGCGAGGATCGGTTCGAGCTCGACGACTTCTGGGGTGAGGCGGATGACCCCAGCCTCGATCTTCGACATGTCGAGAATGTCGTTGATGACGTCGAGCAGATATTCGCCGCTTTCGCGGATGTCGCGGGAATATTCGGTGTATTTGTCCGCACCCAGCGGACCGAACATCGCCGTTTCCATGATCTCGGAAAAGCCGATGATGGCGTTGAGCGGCGTGCGCAGCTCATGGCTCATATTGGCTAGGAATTTCGACTTGGCGGCATTGGCGTCTTCGGCGCGCGTTTTTTCCTCGGCGTATTTCTCGGCGAGATCGGCGAGCTCGGCTGTCTGTCTCTCGAGCGTGTGCTGTGACTGGCGCAGATCGACGATAGTCGCGATTTGACGCTTCTCGCCCTCGACGAGCTTTTCCTCGTGCTGCTTGATCTTCGTAATATCGGTGCCGACTGAAACATAACCGCCGTCTTTGGTACGGCGCTCGCTGATATGCATCCAGCGTCCGTCGTCGAGTTGCGCTTCGAAGGTACGGGCGCCGCGCAATTGGCCGTCTTCGTTGGAAATGGCAGTGCGGATGATCGGTTTGCGGCCGGCCGCCACGATCGCTTCGTAGGAACTGCCCGCAGCGACTGCGGCATCGGGCAGATGATGCAGTTCCTGGAAATTCGAATTGCAGAGGACGACGCGATTGTCGGCGTCCCACAGCACGAAGGCTTCGGGAATGGTCTCGATGGCGTCGCGCAAGCGTAGATCCGCGGCCATGGTGCGCTCGATGAGGATTTTCTGTTCGGTGATGTCGACGGCAATACCGATCAGATGCAGGCCGGACTCACCGTCCTGGCGCGCTAGTTCGCAGCGTGCCCGCAACCACAGCCAGGTGCCATTGGCATGCCGCATGCGGAAGGCGTGGTCGATCGCTTGTACTTTTGAGTCGGCCAATTGTGTCGCCAGCGCATAAAGGTCGATGTCGTCCTTGTGGACCAGCGCGTTGACCTCGCCGAAAGTTAGGAGATCGTCCTTCTGCGGCAAGCCTAAGAGGTCGTACATCGAATGTGACCAGAACACGCGGCCGCGAGCGAGATCCCAGTCCCATAGGCCGCAGCGGCCGCGATTGAGCGCGGTGTCGATGCGGCTGCGCACGGTGTCATGAATCAAATCGGCTTCGCGGGCGCGCGTTGCTTGCCAGTGGAAGGCGAAGCCGAGGATCAATACGACAAAGCCCGTCGTTGCCGACAGCGTAACCGTCAGAGCGGTGGTCGAGCGCCAACTCGCGAGAGCATCATTGCGGTCCTGCACCACAGCGAGAAGGCCAACCGGATTATGCAGAGCGCGCACAGTCGCAAAGGCCGCTTCGCCGTTCGGCAGCGTGATCTCCATCGTGCCCGCGGCAGCGCCGAACGTCGTCAATGGTTGCGACGGACCGAGTACGTCGAGGAGGGGACGCCCGACGTTCTGCGGATCGTTCACCACACCGGCGACGACCTTGCCGTCGATGTCGGCGACCAGGACGCGGCGACCGGCGCCCCGCGCCCAAACCGGCAGTGCTTGTTCGAGCGCATCGGAGTTACGTGCGATCCGCGTGTGGCCGTCACGGCTAGGCTGATCCAATTGCGCGGACAGATGATCGGCGAGCGCTTCGATGGTCTGCGTCGCGTCGTAAACGACTTGACGGCGATGTTCGAGAACCTGCACGCCGGCGCCGATGCAGATCGTCAGCATGAAGGCGATGATGAGAACCGGCACCGCGCGGCGGAGCAAAGGCTCTGCCGTCAGAAGGCGGTTGTAGGCTGGGTTGGCGATTGATTCCGCCATGCCCTTGATTGAATCCGAACGCAAAGACGCACTCGCCACTTCGGCGCGCGCCATGCCTACCTCCGTTAAGGATTGTCCCCAGAACCGCAATCGAGAGAATCACGCGTGCTCTCGAATCGAGACTGATAAGAATCCATGCTTGCTGATTTGTCGAGAGTCAGAGTCAATTAATTTTTAACAATTATCCCAAGCATTTTGCGACACAGAAAAATTCCGCGCCGCACGGCAAGCAAGCGCCTGACTCGGAAAAATCGAGTCAGATCAACGACGTGTCGAGATGAAAATCTTTCGTCAGCTATCGGCTAGCGTACGCGCGACGATGTCGTGGACATCGCGCGATAGCGAAGGCGCAGCGGCGACACGGCGAAGCGCTGCTTCGGCGTGGCCGCGCCGCACCGATTCCAGTGCCCGCCAGGACCGGAACGCGCCCATCAGGCGGGCGGCGACCTGCGGATTTTTGGGATCAAGCGCGAGTACGAAGTCGGCTACGAAATCGTAGCCGGCGCCGTCGGCGCGATTGAACTGCGTGTGGTTGACTTGCGCGAAGGAACCGATCAGCGAGCGCACGCGATTGGGATTGGCGACGGAGAAGGCCGGGTGACTGGTCAGCCCGCGTACACGGTCGAGTGTGCCGCGTTCCGGGATCGCGGCCTGCAGCGCGAGCCATTTGTCGATGATCAACGGATCGGCGGCATAGCGCTTATAGAAATCCTCAAGCGCGGCGGTGCGCTCCGGCCGGTCGTGCTGGGACAGCGTATCCAACGCGGCCATGCGGTCGGTCATATTGTCCGCGCTCTGATATTGGGCGAAAGCGCGGGCGATCGCGTCGTCTTTTTCCGTCATCGCCAAAAGATCCAAGCAGACGTTTTTAAGCTGCCGGCGTCCGGTGCCGGCGGCGTCCGGCTGATAGGGGCCGGAAACGATCATGCGCTGGTAAGTGGCAGCCAGCACATCGCCGTGTCGCATGCCGATCGCAGCGCGTAGTTTTCGGCGCGCGGTGTAGATCGCATCCGGATCGACATTGCCGCCGATCTCGCGCGCGATATCGGCGTCGCTTGGTGGCGCCAGCGCAAGCGCGATAAAGGCCGGCTCGAGTGCGGCCTCGCCGAGGATCGTGCCGAGCGCGGCCATCAGGCCATCGTCATCGCGCGCCGTTCCAGCGGCGCGGAGCGCGGCAACATTGGCCTTAAGCAGCGTCATCGCCAAGGTTTGCACCGCCTGCCAGCGGTTAAATGTGTCGCTGTCATGCGCAGCGAGAAAGCGGAGATCGTCCGGATCAATCGGCAAAACAAGCTTGATCGGCGCCGAGAAGCCGCGATTGATCGAGGGCACCGGCCGCTCACTGACATCCGTGAACAGGAAGCTTTGGGTCGGCTGCGTGACCTCGATGACGCTTCGGCTGATCGGCTTGCCATCAAGAACGAGCGGCAAATCGTGGCCATCCTTGCCGACAAGACCCAATGCCAATGGGATCACCATTGGCTCTTTGTGCGGCTGTCCCGGCGTCGGTTGAACCGTTTGCGCGATATCGAGCCGATAGGTTCGGGCGCGGGAGTCGTAATGCGGCGCGATCTTCACATCCGGCGTTCCAGCCTGCGAATACCAGCGCATGAATTGTCTCATATCGCGCTTGCTGACATCGGCGAAGCATTGCACGAATTGTTCGACGGTCGCGGCCTCGCCGTCGTGCCGCTCGAAATAGAGGTCCATGCCTTTGCGAAACGTCTCCGGTCCGAGCAGAGCCCGGATCATGCGCACGACCTCGGCGCCTTTGTCGTAGACCGTGGTTGTGTAGAAATTGTTGATCTCGCGATAGACCTCGGGCCGCACCGGATGGGCGAGGGGGCCTGCATCCTCGACGAATTGGAATGAGCGCAGCGAGCGCACATCGCTGATGCGTTCGACCGCACGCGAGCGCTGATCGGCGGTAAATTCCTGATCGCGAAAAACCGTCAGGCCTTCCTTCAGACAAAGCTGAAACCAGTCGCGGCAGGTGATGCGATCGCCGGTCCAATTGTGGAAATATTCGTGCGCGATCACCGCTTCGATATTGGCGAAGTCGCCGTCGGTCGCGGTCGCCGAGGAAGCCAGCACGTATTTGTCGTTAAACACGTTGAGGCCCTTGTTCTCCATCGCGCCCATATTGAAGGCGGAGACGGCAACGATCATGAAAATATCGAGATCGTATTCGCGCCCGAATGCGGTTTCATCCCAGCGCATCGAGCGTTTGAGGCTGTCCATCGCATAAGGGCAGCGCTCCTCTTTGCCGGGCTCGACGTAGATTTCGAGCGCGACCTTGCGGCCGGACATGGTGGTGAAGCTGTCAGTGACGTGCGCGAGATT
>DATBAD010000030.1:0-1605 GCA_036271715.1 Xanthobacteraceae bacterium | reverse complement strand
GGCGGCGTCGCCTTTTTGGCCTCGGTCGGTTCGACCGCTCCGTTCGTCGGTCTGTTCGGCACGGTGTGGGGCATCTATCACGCCCTCATCGCGATCGGCATGTCCGGTCAGCCATCGATCGACAAGGTCGCAGGCCCGGTCGGTGAAGCGCTGATCATGACCGCCATCGGTCTGTTTGTGGCCGTTCCGGCAGTGTTGCTCTATAACTTCCTGGTCCGCCGCAATAAGGTGATCAACGAGAAGCTGCGCGCTTTCGCGAGCGATCTGCAGACCTATCTCGTCACCAAGGGCAAATAAGCCAGTAGTTCCGGAGTAGCCCTTATGGCGATGGACGTTTCCACACCTGACCACAGCGATGATGCGGCGCTGAACACCACGATCAACACGACTCCGTTGGTGGACGTGATGTTGGTGCTGCTCATCATTTTCCTCATCACCATTCCGGTGGTGTTGAAGGTGGTGCCGGTGAATCTGCCCAACGCGAAGAACATCGCGACGCAGAGCAAGCCGCAAAACATTATGTTGGCGGTCACCCGGGATGGCTCGACCTACGTCAACAACGTGCGATTTGACGACAACAACGCGGTCATTGCCGAGTTGGAGAAGCACTCGCGCGACAAGCCGCAACCCGAAGTTCATATTCGTGGCGACAAGGATGCGCGCTTTCAGGACATCGGAAAGCTCGTCTACGACTGTCAGCGTGCCGGTATCCAGAAGGTCGGCTTCATTCTCGAGCCGCACAATGGCCCGTCCGAGTAAATCGCGTAACGCAAAGCACAAGGTATTTCTCTCATGGCAATGAATGTCGGCGATGGCAGCGGCGAAGGCGAGGTGATGGTGGAGATGAACACCACGCCGTTGATCGACGTGATGCTCGTTCTCCTCGTCATGCTGATCGTCACGCTGCCGATCCAGACCCATGCCGTGAAGCTCGACATGCCGCCGCCCAACGTGAAGCCGCCTCTGACGCCACCGACCGTCGTCAATATCAATGTGGACTTCGACGGAACGGTGGAATGGGACGGCCAGGCCGTGAACGGCGCGACCCTCGACAGCTATCTTTATAACGAGGGTCAGAAGGATCCGGTGGATCAGGACGAAATCCACATCACGGCCGACCGCCTGGCAAAATACGATGTTGTCGCGAAAGTGATGGCGGACGCCCAGCGCCGCGGCGTGGCAAAGATGGGAATCGTCAATACCGGTACATATGTACAGTAGGAGAGGGGTGCCTGCAGGCGTAGGCCACATGCGCGAGCATGAGCTTCTCACCTGCGCCCTTTGAATGAGGACGCCATGAAATCGCAAACTTTTCGCGCCGTTGCTGCGGCGCTTCTTCTGAGCGCTGGCGCTGTTGCGCTGTCGGCTACCGCTGCGGATGCTGCCGGTGCGCGCCCTGCTGTCGCCAAGCTGTTGAACGAGGCGATCTCCGCTGCGAAAGCCGGCAACACGGGTGGTGCGAATGCCAAATTGCACGAAGCCGAAGGCACAGCCGCTCTGACACCCGGCGACCAAGCGTCTATCGAGCAAGTGAAGAATTACATCGCCGCCAAGTCGGGCAGCGGTTCGGCGGGTGCTTCAGCGAAGTTCGCGAACGATTACAAT
>DATBAD010000029.1:0-1524 GCA_036271715.1 Xanthobacteraceae bacterium | reverse complement strand
ATCTCTTCGCGGTGAATTTCCACCAGCGCCAATCGCGCGGCGCCTTTGCGGGCGGCATTTATTTGCGCATGCGTGGCTTTCACCAGCGACGACTTGCCCATGCCGCGCGCGCCCCAGAGAAGCGCGTTGTTCGCCGGCAATCCATCGGCGAAGCGGCGTGTGTTTTCGACCAGCGTGTCACGATTGGCGTCGATGCCTTTGAGCAATCCGATCGGCACGCGCGCGACGTCCGTGACTGGTACGAGCCCGCCATGCGTCGGCTCCCACACGAACGCATCGCCGCTGGACGGCATGCCTGCGTTCGCACCGGCCGGTGCCAGCCGCTCCAGCGCATCCGCGATGCGGGTCTGCACCCGTTCCAAAGCGCTTCCACCAGCTTTTTTCACACGCTAAGTCCTTGAAATTGCACGGTTGCAAAGGGGCCGCGCGTGGCTATAGTCCGCGCCCAAACCGAACCGCCCTTCGCCGGACAACTATTCCATGCCCGATTCATTTTTGACATCCGTTGTCCCGTTGATCGCGGTGTTTGCGATCATGTATTTTCTGCTCATCCGTCCGCAACAGCAGAAAATGAAAGATCTGCGCAAGATGGTCGACGGCATCGCGCGCGGCGACACCGTGGTGACGGCCGGCGGTTTCGTCGGCAAGGTCGCAAAGCCGGTGAATGCGGGCGACGCGGAAATCACGGTCGAAATTGCCGATGGCGTGCAAGTGAAGGTCGTCAAAGCGACGATCGCCGAAGTCCGTCCGAAGAACACACCGGCGAACGACTAACGCCATGATGCAGATCCCGACCTGGTCGCGCGTGGTCACCTTGCTGGTGGTGCTGGCGGGTATTTTGATCGCACTGCCGAACGCGCTGCCGGAAAATATCGTGAACCGGCTGCCGAGATTCCTGCCGCATGACCAGGTAAGCCTCGGCCTCGATCTGCAGGGCGGATCGTATCTTCTGCTCGAAGTCGAGCTCGATCAGGCGATGAAGGACAAGGTCGAGAATCTACTCGCCGATATCCGTGTCGGTCTTCGCAAGGCGCATATCGCTTACACCGATCTCTCCGCACAGGGCGATACTGTGTCGGTGCGGGTCATCGACACCGGACGCTTTAACGATGCGCAAGAGATACTCAAGAACCTCAATCCGCTGGTGAGCGGCGGCGTGCTGTCGGTTGGCTCGCATGCCTATGACATGACAACGCCCGGCAGCGACACCGTCGTCATGAAAATGACGGACAACTACAAAGCCAGCACCAGCAACGAAATTCTCAACCAGTCCATCGAAGTCGTCCGCCGCCGTATCGACGCGCTCGGCACGAAGGAGCCGTCGATCGAACGGCAGGGCGAGGATCGCATTCTTGTGCAGGTGCCGGGCCTTTCCGATCCTTCGCGTTTGATCGCGCTGCTCGGCACCACCGCGAAGATGACATTCCAGCTGGTCGACGAGACCGCCAACGTTCAGGAAGCGCAGAAGGGCATCATCCCCATCGGCGACGAATTGCTGATGGAGGACAATCCGATCAAAGGCGG
>DATBAD010000028.1:0-2753 GCA_036271715.1 Xanthobacteraceae bacterium | reverse complement strand
GCTGGCCAGCCGGCAGATTGCGGCCAACCGCAGCGATAGTCTCGCCGACAATGCCGACGTCCGCTTCAAAGACATCGGATACGGTCGCCACGCGTCCGCCGCGGATCACGAGGTCATAAGCGGGTTCGGCCATAAATTTCTCCGGAACATAAAAACGCGAGACCGGGTTGTACAAAACCCGCGTTCAAACCTTGCAAACTATGGTAATAGCCGCAAGCCATCGCTAGTGGTCCGGTTCCAACATTCGCACGCCGTTTCCGGCATGCGCCTATGCTAATGTTGGAATCAAAGGGCCACCAGCCAATAGACGTTTGTCGTGGAGGCTTCGATTGACATTCGCGGTATGAGTTTGCAGCAGGCACTGTCGCGAATGTCAAATCACCTCCCCTATGTTTGCAAGGAAAAGACATGTCCCGCCCGCGCATCCTCGTCATCAATCCCAATTCCAATGTCACCGTGACGAAGGGGTTGGAGGACGCGCTGAAGCCGCTCGATTTCACGGAGGGACCGGAAATTGTCTGTACCACGCTTGCCGAAGGACCATACGGAATCGAGAGCCAGGCCGACGCCGACAGCGTCGTGATGCCGCTGCGGCGGCTGATCGAAAGCGACAACAGCGCATCCGCGTTTGTCATTGCCTGCTACAGCGACCCCGGCCTCCATGTCTGCCGGGAGGGCACCGACCGGCCCGTGTTCGGCATCGCCGAATGCGGCGTATTGACCGCGATGACGCGGGCCGAGACTTTTGGCGTGATTGCGATTGCGCAGCGCTCGATCCGCCGGCACATCCGCTATTTACGTCAAATGGGATTGATGGATCGGCTCGCCGGCGAACGGCCGCTCAATATGAGCGTCGCCGAGACCGCTTCCGGCGAAGGCACGCTCGCCCGGATGATCGAGGTCGGACGCGCCTTGAAAGAACAGGACGGCGCCGGCGCGATCGTGATGGGCTGCGCCGGCATGGCCCGTCTGCGCCGCGGCCTGGAAGATGCACTCCAGATTCCCGTGATCGATCCGACCCAGGCCGCCACGGCGATGGCGCTCGGCACGGTCCAGCTTTCGCGAAACTAGCCGCCTTCGCCGCCTTCCGTCAGAAGTCGCGAGGCCCATTGCGCGTGCGTCTCGCGAACCATCGTGAACGGCTCGCGCTGATAACTGTAGAGATTGCCGAACAGACGGCCGATCGGCCGGTAAGCCGCAAAATCGACATACATGTTCTTGGTGTCGAGCAATCCTTCGCGCGCGTGGACGCGGAGCACTTCGCCCACCATCAGTGCGCGACCCGGGCCAAACGCCAGTGATACGGTGCGCCTGCATTCCATCGCAAATGGCGCCGCCGCAAGGCGCGGTACCTTGACATCGACCGATGGCGCCGTGGCGAGCCCCAGCGCGCTGACTTCGCTTTCGCCGGCGGGAAAATCGACCGCGCAATCGTTCATCGCTTTTGCCAGCGCCTCATCGACCATCTGGACCACGAATTCGCCGTCCCGCTCGATGTTACGCGTGGTGTCCTTTGGGCTGAGATCGGGCTTGTGCTGAAGTCCCAGCACGATCAGCGGCGGGTCCTCGGAAAAGACGTTGAAGAAACTGAACGGCGCGGCATTGACCGCGCCATTGATGTCGAGCGTCGTTACCAGCGCGATCGGTCGCGGCACCACGACGGCGCACAACAGCTTGTAGCGATCCTGTCGGGATAGATCTTTGAGCAGAAACCCTGACATTTAGTGCTCCGATTCCGAAGTTCCTATCGTACTGCGTCTTTAGGCGATCGCGTCGGCCCCCTCATCCGTAAGTACGGTCATACGCGGGATGACGGCCTGACGCCTGAACGGGTTTTCTCACTGCTTTATTTCGCGCTGCAATGACCAAAACAGAGCATGTTTTTGCACCGCAATTCACGCCATCAAGTCATAGAATCGTTTTGTTTGGAGTCAATTCGGTTCGAGTCCAAACAGGCCCCGTCATGGCTGCTCTGACGTGACGGCAATATCCGATCAATTATGACCCATCACGGGCCAACGACCGGTGTTGCCTTCGACGAAAAATTCTGGTCAATGCAAACCAATTGCGGAAGACGGCCAATTGGTCTCTTCTTCACAAAATGGCCGTCTTCCACGTCAAGCGGACGGCGAAGGCCAAAACGAGACAAGAAGCAAAAAGAGACGAGAGGAAACACCATGACCGCGCCAGTCCGGGCAACGCCGAATTCGAAAATGATGGACCCTCCGCGCGGCCTGGCGCTGTTGCGCGATCCGCTTCTCAACAGGGGAACGGCCTTTACGGAAGCCGAGCGGGACGAACTCGGCCTGCGCGGCTTTTTACCGGCCCACGTGCTCTCGATGGAGGAGCAGGTGGCGCGGTTTTTGACCAACATGCGCAGCCTGCCCAACGATCTGGAAAAATACATCGCGCTGAATTCGCTGCATGACCGCAATGAAGCCCTGTTCTTTCGCGTCGTCTGCGACAACATCGATGAAATCCAGCCGCTGATCTATACCCCGACGGTAGGTCTCGCCTGCCAGCGCTTCGGCCTGATCTTCCAGCGGCCGCGCGGCATGTTCATCAACGCCAACGACCGCGGCCATATCGCCGAACTCCTCAGCAACTGGCCCTACCAGGCCAAGCTCATCGTCGTCACCGACGGCGAGCGCATCCTCGGGCTTGGCGACCTTGGCGCGCATGGCATGGGCATCCCGGTCGGCAAGCTCTCGCTCTATTCGGCTTGCGCGGGTATCCATCCGGAAAATTGCCTG
>DATBAD010000027.1:0-12988 GCA_036271715.1 Xanthobacteraceae bacterium | reverse complement strand
GGCCTGCCCGAAGAACCGCTGAAGAACGCGACCGTGCCGAATATGACGGTCGCCGAGAACATGGCGTTCCGTTCGTTCGACCGTCCGCCGCATGCGAAGCTCGGCTGGTGGCTTTCGCCAGGCCCGATGCGCGAGAAGGCGCGCGATCTGATCGCACGCTATCGCGTCAAGACGCCGTCACCGGAAACCGCGATCTCGAATCTGTCCGGCGGCAACATCCAACGCGCCGTGCTGGCGCGCGAGCTTTCCGGCGACGTCGATGTGCTGATCGTCGCCAATCCCTGCTTCGGCCTCGATTTCGCGTCCGTCGCCGAAATCCGCTCGCAGATCATGGAGCAGCGCAATAAAGGCGCGGCGGTGCTGTTGGTCTCCGAAGATCTCGACGAGATCCTAGAGCTCGCCGACAGCGTCGCCGTGATGTCGGGAGGTACCGTCAATTATCAAGCGCCGGTCGGGCAGACCGACCGCTCCACCATCGGCAAGCATATGGCGGGGCACTGATCCCACGCCTCGCTGCAATGGGCGCGTTCAAAGCTGTCGCCTTCGACTACGACGGCACGCTATTCGATACGCGCCCAGCGATTGTTCACAGCATCCAACGAACCTTCGAGAATGCCGGGCGCCCGGTGCCGCCGCTCGAAGACATCGTTCGGACGATTGCGAGTGGTGCCGCGCTGCCCGATACGTTTCTGATCCTCGACAGGGTGCTGCGCCAGCAACCCGCCACGCTGCAGGATCGCATCAAAACCTATCGCGCGATCTATCTCGCCGAAGGCATGCCATTGTTGAATCCGTTCGCCGGTGTGCATAACGTGCTGCGGCAACTTCGTGACGACTGCATCAAATGCATCGTCATCAGCAACAAAGGCATCGCCGCGATCGAGCGATCTCTGGCGATCGCCGATCTCACTTCGTTTATCGATATGGTGCTCGCCGATGCCCCGGGCATGCCGCGCAAACCTGATCCGAGATTGCTCACCGATCATGTTTTGCCGAAATTCGCAGGCCTGCGAAACCAGGACATTTTGATGGTCGGCGATACCGAAGCCGATATCCATTTCGCAAAAGCCACCGGCATGGCGTGCTGCTGGGCGGCTTACGGCTTTGGCGACGCCGAGCGCTGCCGCGCATTAAAGCCGGAATACGAAATCGCCGGCATCGAGGAACTGCCGGCGATCATTGCGAGCCCGGCCTGAAATCATGTCGCGGCACTCGCGGCGCTACGCGAAGCGTCGCGCATGGCCGCCGGCATCAGGCTGACATGCGCAGCGGCAATGCGCCAACCGTCGTCGGTGCGAACCCAGACATGGCTTTGCCGGCCGGTCATCGTCGAACCGACGCGCTGAAATTCTGTATTGGCCGCTGCGAGATCGCGCCCGTAAGTGACGATCTTGGTGTTTTCGAGCCGGCGGGTCAGATTGATCGGCTGCCGCGAACTGCGAAACGAAGCGATCGCTTCATAGCCATAGAGATTCTCGGCGATGCCGAAGCGTAGCGTGTTGGGATCGTTCCAGAACAGCGCATCGAGCGCTTGTACGTCATTCGCCACCAGTGCGCGTTCGTAACGCTGGAACGCTTCTGTCACTTCGGCAACCACTTCCGGAATATTCACCTCGAGCATCGGCTTCTCCCCGTGCCTCTTTGAGACGCAACCGGCGCTCACGCTTCCACGAAGCGCCGGTGTTGTTGCTGCGTTGGACGATGCGGCTATTTCGCTTTGCCGATGACACCTTCGACGTACCAGTCGAAATTGCCCATCTTGTCGCCGCCCCAGGAATCGCCGGCGGCAATCTTCACCGCGCCGGTATTGTCGGTGACCGGACCAGTGAACGGATTGAAGCCCTTGCCGACCTTGTCGCCAGCAGCGAGCACGAGACTTTGCACATCGGCCGGAACTTCACTGCCGAACGGTGCAATCGCCATCATGCCCTGGCCGAGGCCCTGCCGGACCATCGCCGGATGGAAAGTGCCGGCGATCACGCTCTTCGCCGTATCGGTCATGAACGGACCCCAGGTGAAGCCGAGCCCCGTGATCCAGCCTTTCGGCGCCCACGCCCGTGCCTCGATCGATTGGAAGCCGATCGAATATTTACCGCGGCTTTCGGCGGCTTGGATGATGGTCGCCGGCGAGTCGACATGCATGGTAACGACGTCGGCGCCCTGATCGATTAGCGCGTTCGCGGCCGTGGCTTCTTTCGCTTTATCGGACCAGCCGCCGGTGACCACGACGCGGGTCTCGGCCTTGGGATTGACCGAGCGCGCGCCCATTTCGAACGCGTTGACGTTGCCGATGGCATAACCGATCGGAACGCCGACGACGAAGCCGAGCGTATTCGACTTCGTCATCTTGCCCGCCGCAACGCCCATCGGATACCAGGCGGACTGCGTAGCGCCGAAATAGTTGCCGAAATTCGGCGCCTGCATCCAGCCGCCGGCATGTTCGAAATAAACGTCAGGATGCGCCTTGGCGAGATTGAAGGCGAATTGCTGGTGGCCGAAGCTCGTGGCGAAAATGAGCTTCGCGCCCTGCTGGATCATGCCTTCCATCACGCGTTCGGATTCGGCGCTCTCCGGCACGTTCTCGGCTTCGATCAATTTCAGCCCGGGGATGTTCTTCTTCATCTCCTCAAGACCGTCTTTCATTGAGCGGTTGTAGCCATAGTCGTTGACGCTACCGACATAGATCGCACCGACGATCAGCGGCGGCTTGTCTTGCGCCAAAGCGGGCGCAAAGCCGGGTGATATCAACGTGCCGATGGCGAACAAGGCAAACATCGCCCAGCACGCCGCCGTTATCAGTTTCATGCGTGTCATCATTCTTCTCCTCTGTTGCGGCCGCCCGGCAGCGCCGCGCTTCTCTCAAGTCGCTATTCCACCCCGGCAAAATTCCGTCCGAGCGCCGCTGGCGCCGCGAATTGGCGCCGCCATCCCCACAGGATCAGCACCGCAAGCGTCAGCAGATACGGCGTCATGTTCATGATGAAAGGCGATACGTCCGCACCCGCGGCCTGCAATTGCAGTTGCAAACCCTCCGCAGCGCCAAACAAAAGCGCACCGGCGATCGCCCAGAGCGGATTCCATTTAGCGAAGATCACGAGCGCGATGGCGATGAAGCCGCGGCCCGCGGTCATGCCGTCGGCCCAAGTGAGCGTCAGGGCGATCGACATATGCGCGCCGGCAATGCCGCCAAGCGCGCCCGCGATCGCCAGGGCTTGATATTGCAGCCGCCACGGCTGCGCACCGGCGGCGAAAGCGGCGGCCGGACTCTCACCGACGGTGCGGAGCTGCAAGCCCCAGCGCGTGCGGAAGAGAAGCCACCAAGCGGCGATCGCTACCGGCACCGCAAGATAAACCAGGAGATCGTAGCTTAGGATGCGCGCACCGATGCTTGCGGCCTCGAAGTCCGGGAGCGCCAAGCGCGGCAAGCCCGTGATCAAACTGCCGACAAAGGGCTGACCGATCAGCGTGCTCAAGCCGATGCCGAAGAACATCAGGCTCAAGCCGGCGGCGAGCTGATTGGCATTACGCGAAATCACGACATAGGCGAAAATCAGATTGGCTGCCGTTCCGGCGAACGCGGCGGCGATGATTCCGAGATATGGCGATCCTGTAAGCGCCGTTGCGGCGAAACCGCTCGCCGCCCCGATCAACATAATGCCCTCAAGGCCGAGATTGACGATGCCGGAGCGCTCGCCAAAGATTTCGCCGAGCGTCGCGTAAAGCAGCGAGGTGCCCGATAGGATCGCGCCGGAGATCAGTCCAACGATGAGGGCTGTGTTCATCATCGCGGTCCGCTCCCGACGGTCCGCCGGCCGAGCACGACGAACAAAATAACCGCCATCAGAATATTGACGACGGCGTAAGGCAGGCCCTGCGTGATCTGCAAGACGTCGCCAACCGAACTGATCAGCGCGAACAGAAACGACATAATGACGATGCCGCCGGCGCTCGTGCCGGCGAGCCAAGACACCAGAAAGCCGATAAAGCCGTAGCCCGGCGAAATTTCCGACACCAAACGCCCTTGGATGGCGGTGACCTCGGCCATGCCGGCAAGACCGGCAACGCCACCCGCGACGAACATCACGACAAGGATGAAGCGGCCGATGGGAATGCCCAGCCGCCGGGCGGCTTCGGGGTTGCCGCCGATCGCGCGCATATCGAGGCCGATCCACGTCCGCGCGAGCACGAACCAATACAAGACAAGCGCTGCCAGCGCGTAGACGAGACCGAAATGCACACGCGAATGAAAGAAAGTTGGCAGCCGCGCGGCATCGGCGAACAAAGGCGATTGCGGATAGGATGCAGTTTCCGGGCTGCGCCACGGGCCAAAGATGAAATAGCTCACGATCAGCGGCGCGATATAGTTGAGCAGAAGCGTCGAGATCGTCTCATTGACCAGACGAAGCGCACGTAACGCGGCGGCAATGAGCGCCCAGGCGCCGCCGCCGACAAAACCGCACACCGTCAACAGCGGCAGGAGAATGAAGGCCGGCTGATCGCTAAAGGCGAGCGCTCCTGCCGTGGCCAGGCAAGCGCCCATATACAATTGTCCTTCGGCGCCGACATTGATGAGACCGATCCGCGCCGGCAATGCCGCCGCGACCGCGGTCAGCATCAGCGGGATCATCCGCACCACAAGCTCGGTAAATCCGTAGGTGTTGCCGAAGACGTAAACCAGCGTGTCGGCGTAGGCGCGAACTGGGTTTTTCCCGGCCGCGATGAGCAGCAGGGCGAACACGGCAAGCGCGGCCGCGGTGACGAGCACAAAGGCTCGCGCGCGTACCGATGCGCAGGCGATCAAAGTGGCGCCGTCATGCCGCATCGGCTTGCTCCACCGCACCAACCATGAACGGCCCTATCGTTTCGGCGCGAAAATCCTCAGGCCTGAAGGTGGCCGTGATGGCACCGCGAAACATCACCAAGATGCGGTCGCTCACTTCGAAAAGTTCGTCGAGATCCTCCGAGACCAGAAGCACCGCAGCGCCGCGATCGCGCATGTCCCGCAGGAGCGAACGCACCATCAAAGTGCTGCGGGCATCGAGCCCGCGCGTCGGATAAAGCGCGACGATCATGCGCGGAAGGCTCGCCAATTCGCGTGCCAGCACGACGCGTTGCAAATTACCGCCGGACAGCGTCGCCGCGTGTATGTCGAAGTTCGGACGCGGAAAGGAAAGCCGCGCGAAGCTTTTGCTCATGTCGGCATCAAGCCGCGACCAATCGACGGCAAAGCCGCGGCGATAGCGCTCACCGGTTCCGAGCGCGAGATTCTGCCGTACCGTCAACCCGGCGACGCAAGCCGACGCGAATGGGTCTTCGGGAATTGCGGCAATACCAGCCTCGCGAAGTTTGGCAATCGGCCAGCGCGAAGCGTCCTCGCCCCAAAGAAATTTGGTTCCTTTTTGCGGATGATGCAGACCGAGAATTAAATCGCAGAGTTCCCGCTGCCCGTTGCCCGACACGCCAGCAATGCCGACGACCTCACCCGAACGCAGCGTCAGGCCGGCATTATGTAACGGCATGCTGCCGTCATTCCCCGCAGTCGAAACGCCGGTCAGTTCGAGAACGACCTGGCCGCGGTCATGGCGATTGGCTTCCAATAGAGACGCGGGACGAGTCGGCGTCTCACCGAACATCAGCGTGAGCAGGTCTTCTTCTTTGGCTTCGCCCCGATCGAGTAACCCAGCCACGCGGCCCTGCCGCATGACCATGATACGGTCCGCACAAGCAAGCACTTCGCGCAATTTATGCGTAATCAGGACGATGCCGAGCCCTTCGGCGCGCAATTCCGCGATTGTTCTGAACAGACCGTCGCTCTCCTGCGGCGCGAGGACCTTGGTCGGTTCGTCCAGAATGAGGACGCGCGCGCCGGCGACGAGCTGCTTGAGGATTTCGACCTTCTGCTGATCGCCGACGGCGAGTTGACGCGCCGGCATCCACGGATCGATGGCGAGATGAAAACGATCGGCATAGTGTCGCATGCGGTCGAGAATCTTCGTACGCGGCACGACGGTCGGCAGATTTTTCTGGAACAGCGCGACATTGTCGAACACGCTCAGCGCCGGCACCAGCGTGAAATTCTGAAACACCATGCCGATACCAAGCGCACGCGCGTCGCGTGGCGAGACAATTGCGGCTGGTTTGCCATCGACAAAAATCTCGCCGGCGTCGGGCGCGTAATATCCGTAGAGAATCTTGGCCAGCGTGCTTTTGCCGGCACCGTTTTCGCCCAGCAGCGCCAGCACCTCTCCGCCATGCAAGTCGAACTGCGCCACGTCATTGGCCAGAACGGGGCCGAAACGTTTGACGATGCCGCGAGCCGCCAGCAATGGGGTTTCGCCAGCCATACTCATGCTGCCGGCAAACGAGAGCCGTGGGCACGGCATGTATTTTGCTTAGTTATTGAGAGCGAACTCGCTATGCCTTGTCGGCATGATGCGGCATGAGATTCGGCGAACTCAATGATGGTCAGAGCCAAGGCTTTGATCCGGCTCGCTGTTCCAGCGGGATTGCATCGGGTACCGCAGCGAAATGTCGGTTACGGCGCGATGATGCCGGATCGAGCGCCCCCGGAGAAATGAGAAAGCAATATGGATGTCATAGCCGCAGGGAATTTGGCCGCACGCAATCTACGCAGCGTCGACCTCAATCTCCTGGTCGTATTCGACGCGCTCATGGCCGAGCGCAACGTCACGCGTGCGGCTGAGCGCAACGGCTTGAGCCAGCCGGCGGTCAGCAAGGCACTCAACCGGCTCCGCTATCTGTTCGACGATCCACTGTTTGTGCGGCGCGACCGCGCCATGGAGCCGACCGCACGCGCTCGCGATCTTGCGGGTCCGATCCATGGTGCGCTTGCCGATATTTCGCGCACGCTGTCAGGACCCTCAACCTTCGAGCCAGCTACCGCCAAAGCGACGGTGAAGATTGCGACCATCGACATCTATCACACTAAGCTCCTGCCCTTGCTGGTCGCGCATTTGCGCCGGCATGCACCGCTTGTCGATCTGCAAGTGCGTGCCAATGATTGCTCCCAGCTGCATGAACAATTAGCGTTGGGCGAAGTCGATCTCGCTTTCGCGCCGCTTGGCAACAAGACGCCGGACCTGTCGGCCGAGCCGCTCTGGACCGACCGGCTGGTAACTCTCGTCGGCAAAGACAATCCGCTGCGTGAGCCGCTGTCGATTGAGGATTATGCGGCTGCCGCGCATCTCGTCGACGCCGGCCACGTGCAGGTGTCAGCGGACGGCACCAGCAAGAGCGTGGTCGATGCCATCCTCACCGCGCGGGGCTTGCGCCGGCGCATTGCGCTGGTCTTGCCGAACGCCGCCGGAATTCCCTTCGTCGTTGCGGCAAGCGACCTGATCGCGACATTGCCGAACCGCATCGTGCAAGGATTACTGCCGATGTCGAATGTCCGGCTGCTGGCGCCGCCGCTCTCCGACGTCGAAGTGTCACCACATATGTTCTGGCACCGCCGCACCGACGCAGATCAGCTGCAGGTGTGGCTGCGTGCGGCGATCCGCGAGATCGCGGCCGAAATCTAAATCACAATGCGCGGAGGGCCCGCTCGACCCGATCCATAAAGCCGGCGCGCTGGGCGTCGGTCGCAACATTGAGATGATAAAGCGGGTAATAATCCGCACGCGCTTTTCCGCCGGTGAACCAGCGCACATAGCGCTTCACGATCTTGCGCGGCGGATCGCTCATCCACCAGGCCATGTAACGCGGCCGGCCATACGTTACGACGCCGACAATGTGCTTGATATTGCCCAAGAGCGGTTTGACATGCGCCGGATCGCTGAGATCGAAAGCGACACCAGGCATGATCATGCGATCGAAAAAGCCCTTCAGCATCGCTGGCGCACCGAAGCACCAAGTCGGAAATTGCAAAACCAGCGTGTCCGCCGTCGTCAGCCGCCGCACATAATCTTCGAGGCCGCGCCGGTTGATCGCGGTGTCGTGATAATGCCGCCGTCCCTCCTCCGACAACACCGGATCGAATTTCTCGGCATAGAGATCGAGAAGATCGACTTCATGCCCGGCTTCGCTCAGCGCCGCCAGCGCGCGCTTTCTGATCGCAGCATGGAAGCTTTCCGGCAGCGGATGGCAATAAATATAAAGAATGCGCATCGGGAACCATCAGCCTTATGAACGCGCCAGCGCCGGTTCGCGCACCGGCGCCGCGTCGTTCCCATCCCAAAGCTCGGAATAATCCGGTGCCTTCACTTTTAGCACTTCGCCGCGGTCGATGACCACGCGATCCGATTGCGGACGGCAGACGATTTCATTGAGGGTGCGTGCGTTGAGTACGATCAGCCGCGCCGGTTCGCCGGTCGCGATCCGGCCATGACCAACAAATCCACCGAACGCGGCGGGCGTCGAAGCCACTAGCGCGGGCGCGCCAGTCAGCGGATGATCGAAATGCAGGATGCGCACCGCCTCGCGAAACGTGTCCAACACATCGTGATCACCATAGGCATAGAAACTGTCACGGCAATTATCGCCGGCGGCAGCGACCTGGATACCGCGCTTCCTCATTTCATGAACGACGGTAACGCCACGCCAGCGCGGCGTGCGGCCAGCGGTCCGGTCCTGCAGATACATGTTCACCGTCGGCAACGTGATGATGGCAATCTCGGCTTCGGCGACCAGATCGAGGGTGCGATCGACTTCGGCCTCCGGCTGATTGGCGAGGCTACAGCAATGCCCGCAGACCACCCGCCCCTTGTAGCCGCGGCGCAGCGCCGCGCGCGCGACCAATGGCAAAGTCGCCGCCGCCGGATCGTGGGTCTCGTCGACATGCAGATCGACATTAAGATCATGCCGTTTCGCCAGCATGAAGAGATGGTCGAGCAACGCGTCGATATTGCCCATCGGCGCGCCGTGATTGCCGATCGACGCGCGGGTGACGCCGCCAAGAAGGCCACCGCAATCAGAAACGACCTTGGCGACCTTGTCACCGAAGTCGTCGGTCAACAAATCGATCGGACACAGCGCCACCATTTGCAGGTCGACCTTGCCGCGCCACTCGTCGCGGATCGCCGAAACCGCCTTCCAGCTTCGCTCCGCGGTGTCTTGATAGGTGTCGATATGGCTGCGGATCGCGGACACGCCATAGGCATAAGCGCAGCGCAAGCCGAACTCGACCCGGCGGCGCAAATCCGCCTCGGTCCAGTTCGGCCTGTCGGCGGCGGCGGCAAGCCGCGCATTATGAAAAGTTCCATCCGGATTGGGACTGCGCGCGACGGTGTGACCCTTGTCCAGATGCGTATGGATATCGACCAAAGTCGGCCAGACCTGACGGCCGCCGAGGTCAATGCGTGCAATGCCATCGCTGCGAGAGCCGGCGGGCGTCTCGACGCGGGTAATCTTTCCGTCGCCGATCAGAAGATCGGCATGCACGACACCTTCGCCATCCGGCGCGCCTAAGGATTCGGTACCCGCCAACAAACACGCTGGAACTCGCGCATCGGCAAGCCAATAGCTGCGCGCAGTCGGCCAGGTGATTTCGGAAAATACGATCGGCATATGGGGATTCACTCGGCTTATCTGAGGCCAAAACAGATGGCCGGGAGCGTATTTTGTTTTTGCTGGGAAGCAACGGGCTGATCATGCAACGAGAGATTTACCCGGTCGATCAAATTCTACCTTCTTCAACGGTCTTGGCAGCAAGGAAGCCGCCCAGCGCGCCTGAGCAAGACCTAGAGGTTCGCACTATCGGCTCGACGCGAGCGCGGCCTTTTCAAGGCTGCGTTCGCTGAAAGACCGCATGGCGGCGAGGTAGAATACGCCGCCAAGCGCGGATCCGATCAGCCAGCCCCAATCGCCGACATTGAGAATGACGCCGTAGCTGCCGAGAAGCGCAAGTCCGATCGAGATCACGCCGGCACCCGCGAGCGCGACCAAGGCCGCTTTGTTCCAGCCATTCTGGAAATACAGCGATCCCGACGGCGCCATGGAATAGAGATCATCGAGCGGCACCTGCTGGCGCTTCACGACATAATAATCCGCGACGATGATGCCGAACATCGGGCCAAGCACGGCGCCAAAGATCGAGACAAAGATCGTGATCGCCTGCGAGCTCGATACGAACAGCCACGGGCAGACCAGCACGGAAAGAATCGAGGTGATCAGCCCACCAAGGCGAAAGCTGATCCGTGCCGGGTTGAGATTGACGATGTCATAGGCTGGCGACACGAAGTTGGCGACGATGTTGATGCCCATGGTCGCAACAATGAAGGTCACCGAGCCGACGGCGACGATCCAGGGATTGCCAATGTGTTCGACGATGCGAACCGGATCCATCACCGCTTCGCCGAACACCTTCAGCGTGCCCGAAGTCACAATCACGGTGATGATGGCGAACACCATGAAATTGATCGGCAAGCCTAGAAGGTTGCCGAATGTCATGGCGCGGCGATTTTTGGTGAAACGCGAGAAGTCGCCGAAGTTGAGGAGAAGCGCGGCGAAATAGGCGACGATCAGCATTGCCGCGTTCGCCATATGCGCAGCGCTCGAGCCTTCGATCGGTGCCGCAAGCTGCAGCGACAGGCTCGACAATCCGGTCTGCGACACGATCCAGACCGCAAGCGCGAACATCACGACATAGACGGCGGGGCCACAGAAATCGATGAATTTGCGGATCGTCTCCATGCCATTGAGAAAGATCAGGAGCTGGAACAGCCACATGAATAGGAAGCTCGCCCAGCCGAGCGGCGACAGGCCGACGAAGCCCGTACCATGCCGCCAGGCATCCGCTCCGGGCGCCATGGTGACGACCAGCACCTCGACCGCCTTGGAGGCGAAATAGGTCTGCACGCCGTACCAGACGATGCCGACAATGCCGCGCACCACGGCGGCGAGATTGGCGCCCATCACGCCGAACGACATCCGTGCGACCACCGGATAAGGCACACCGTATTTCTGCGACGGTCCGCCGATAAGGTTCATCAAAAAATAAACAGCAATGATGCCGACAGCCATCGCGGTCAGCACCTGCCATCCGGTCAGGCCGAGAAAAAATAGGCTTGCAGCAAACGTGTAGCCGCCGACCGAATGCACGTCCGACATCCACATCGCGAAAATATCGAACACGCCCCAATGACGGCCGGACGGCGACACTGGCGCCAAGTCTTCGCTGTAGAGCCTGGGATCGGCTCCCGGGACGGCAAGGACAGACGCTTCGGAATGGCCTGACATCAGGTCGCTCTATTGGCAAGAAAGCACTGACAATATTCAGCATTTTCAGCCTGCAAGAGTGAGGCCAATCTGAGCCTTCGGCGGGCCTAAGCCGCTTTAGCTGCCGCCGACAGCGCCGCTCGCGCGTCCCACGGCTGCCACCAAGTCTTCAGTCCGAGGTCGCGCGCGATGATGCCGGCGCTGATGTAGCCGGCGCCGCCGGAGATCGCTCCGCCCGGATGCCCCGACGAGCCGGCCATATAGAGATTAGGGATCGGCGTGCGATAGCCGAAATGATTGTACATCACCTGCTCGGCATTGAAGGCGCCCATGAAAATATCGCCGCCGCGCATCTGCGGGAACTCGGCGACATATTCGCGTCCGGTATAAATGTGGCGGGCGATGATGTTTTTTGACGTCATGTTCGGCGCATAGCGCGCGAAGACTTCGACGATCTTGTCGGCGAATTCTTCCTTGAAACTCTCGTAGTCCTTGCCGTTAAGCTCCGGATCAAGCGGCATCACATGCCAGGCGTATTGCGTGTGCTTGCCGGGCGGAGCTTGTGTTGGATCGAGCACGCTCAACGGTCCAGCGCCGAACTGCACGATATTCGGCACGCGCCCAGCAACGACATCTTTATGCGCCGCCATGAGATCCTCCATGGTCTCGGCACCGAGGCTCCATTTCATGGTGCGATAGATATTCGGATCGAACGCTTCGGCGGTAAGCCGCGCCGGCTCATGCATTGCCAGATGCAGACCGAACAAAGACCAGGCGGTGTATTGGAATTTATCGATCTTCTGGAGGAAGGCTGCAGGCATCTGGTCGCGGCCAATCAGCTTTTCGAAGGTCTGATGCACATCGAGCGTCGAGGCGACGAATTGCCGGGCGCGCACGGTGCGGCCATCGGCAAGTGCGATGCCGGTCGCGCGACCGCCTTCCATCATGATGCGATCGATATTGACTTGTGGCTGATAGCGCCCGCCTGAAGCGATAAAAGTCTCCATCAGGCCGCGGGCCAGATTGAATGAGCCGCCCTGGCAGAGCTGATACCCGCTTTCGAGATCGAAGGCGCGGATCACCGAACCCATCGGGCTCGTGCCTGACATGGTGTCGACCAGCCAAGTGCCGAACAGCGACACCTTGAACAGGAACAGGAGCTGCACGTGCTCGTTTTCGAACAGCTCTTTCACCACTTCGAACGGTTGCCGCCGCGTCACCGCGAGGAAATCGCGGCCGATCTCGCTTTGTGACAACAGCGCCTCGCGCTCGGCCTGCGGCAGCGGCTCGGAATAGCGCTCGGGCAGGAAGATCGAACGTGTGATCTGCTCGGCGCGGCGGTTCCAGTCGCGAAAGGTCGCGGCGTCGCGCTTGGAAAAGCGCTCGACATTCGCCAGCGTCTCTTCGAGGTCGCGGCCGAACACCAGCGCACTGCCGTCGAGATGAGGCTGGCCGAGCTCATAGCGCGGCGTGATGTAGGTGACGCGGTCGCCGAGGCTCAGGTCCTTGAACCACGGCGTCTCGCTGATGTGGAAGTGATTGATGGAATGCAGGTTGTGATAGAAGCCCGGCGCCGTGACTTCCTCGGTCGAAAGCCCGCCGCCGTATTTCAGCCTGCGGTCGACCAGCAGAATGTCGAGACCGCTTTTGGCGAGATAAGAGCCCAGCACCAGGCCGTGATGGCCCGCGCCGATGATGATCCCATCGTAGTTTCGCTCCAGCGCGCCCGGCATCGTTTCACCCCGTGATGGCCTTGTTCGGGCCTTTCACATCAGGATGACGGATCGACAACGGCGATTCAACGCAGGCCGCG
>DATBAD010000026.1:0-351784 GCA_036271715.1 Xanthobacteraceae bacterium | reverse complement strand
GGCTGAGGCGCCACGTCGACACGAATCCTCAATCCGCGCGGCGAAAAGCTCTACGAAAAAAGCTGAAGCGCATCAGGCCCGTTTGGTGGCTTTGCGTGCCGCTTCGAGATGGCTGTAGCTTTGCACTGGCGCGCACATCAGGAAGCGATAGCCTTCGGCGACGACGCGGTCGACATTGTGCGCCTCGACATGCGGATGACCGACGACGACATTATGCTTCTTGCAGGTGTCGACGACGCGCTTCATCCATTCGAGCACGACCTTGTGCTCATATTGCCGCGGATAGCCGAGCTCTTGCGAGAGGTCGCCTTCGCCGATCAGGATGCAGCCAATGCCGGGGACGTTTTTGAGCATGTCGTCGAGATTGTCGACGCCGCGCGTATCCTCGATCTGCAGGATGCAGAAAATCTCGCCCTGCGGATTGAGCGGCCAGACATCGGCCTTCTGATAATACTCCTGCTGGCCAAGCCCCCAGTAGCGCGCGGCGGTAGTCGGGCCATCGCCGCGGATGCCGACGGGCTCGTAATGCGCGGCTGTCTTGAGCCGCGGATAGCGGCAAGCGCCGACGGCGTTGGCGGCTTCTTCGACCGTCGAAATATGTGGGAAGACGACGCCATAGCAACCCATATCGAGCGCCTGCTTGGCTTGCCATTGCGCCATCTCGACGCCATTGACGGGGATGCGCACCATCGGCGCGACGCCCGGCACCACCGACGCAGCTTTGGCGATCTGGGCGCGGTTGAGCATGTATTGCAGACAATCGCGCAGCAGACGGCCATCCCACGGCTGATGCTCCATTTCGAAGACGCAACCGTCGAATTTCGATGTCGCCATACCGACTGCCGAGCTGATCTCGGCCGGAGCAAAACATGTCAGCGCATGCTGGCCGGCTTCGAGCGCGCGAATGACGCTATTGAGCCGCGGTAAATCAGCCATCCCAGGTCTCCCTTACAAGCCTATCTCGCGAAGTCGATCTCGCTACCGACTTTGTCCCGATCACAAAAAAGGCCTCGCACAACGCCAATCCGCGTGCAAGCGGGTCGCTTCACCGCAAACGCTATGCTAGGTTGCTCAATGAGGAAGATATTGCGCGTGCTTTGGGGCGTCCTGGTTTTTTTCGCGGTTGGCCTCGTCGCCGCGCTCGTCCTGGTGGCAACGCCCGAGCCGCCAATTCCCGCGCCGAAAGACTTGTTCGGTTTTGCCTCCGCCGGCAAACTCCCGCCCGACCTGCCGCCGCTCAAACGATACGCGGCCCGTGACGGCGAGGAGCTTGCGTATAGGCTCTACGACTCGCCTTCAAACCGGGTGCTGATTTTCATCCACGGTTCGTCCTATCACGGCGGCGGGTATCATCTTCTCGCCAGTGCGATCAGTGCCGCCGGCGTCGCTAAAGTCGTGCTGCCCAATATGCGCGGCCATTATCAATCCGGACGCCGCCGCGGCGACGTCGACTATATCGGGCAATACGAAGACGACCTCGAAGATCTCATCCGCTATTTGCGCGTTCAGGGCCTCACGGGACCGATAACGCTCGGCGGTCATTCCAGCGGTGGCGGGTTTGCGATCCGCTTCGCCGGCGGCGCCCATGCCGCTGAGGTGTCGAGCTATCTGTTGCTCTCTCCGATTATTCCATTGTCGAACACGATGCGGGGCGGCGACGCCGGCGGCTGGTCGATCCTGCATTGGAAACGCCTCTATGGACTGATCGCACTCAATGCCGTCGGCATTCACGGCTTCAACGGTCTTCCCGTCATCGCCTTCAACAAGCCTCCCGAATTTTGGGATGGCACCGAGACGCTGTCCTATTCCTACCGGCTGAACGCCTCCTATCTTCCGCGGCCGCGCTACCGTAACGACATCAAGGCGCTGACGCCGCGCACGCTGGTCCTGATCGGCACCAAGGACGAGGCCATCGACGCCGACGCATTGCGCGAATTGATGGCCGACGCCGCTCCGCAGGCGCAGATGAAAATCCTGCCGGACATCAACCATTTCGGCATTTTCACCGAACGCGTGCCGCTCGACATCATCACCACCTGGATGCGCAGCCTTCCGGAAAGCCAATAGGCGCAGGCGCCAGTGCGCCATCAAGGCCCACACCAGCAGGGAGCGGCGCCGGCAAACGAGACTGCCGACGCAGAGCGCAATGCGCGCTGAAGAGCCAAGGTCGTTGTGAAACTCGACCTCTCTTCACAATGCGGCGATTTGACGGGATAAGTCCGCATTCGTAGCATCCGCCCCCTCCCCGCGTGACCGTTCATCAGAGGCTTCGCATGATCATCGACTGCCACGGCCATTACACCACCGAGCCCAAGGACCTGCACCGCTTCCGCAAGGAGCAGACCGCGGCCGCCAATGCCAAAGACAAGATGGCGATGCCGTCGCGCGCAGCCTTGAAAATGTCGGATGACGAAATCCGCGAAAGCATCGAGCAGAACCAGCTGAAGCTGCAGCGTGAGCGCGGCACCGATGTGACGATCTTTTCACCGCGCGCCTCAGGCATGGGTCATCATGTCGGCGATGAGAGCGTCAGCCTGGAATGGTCGCAAATCTGCAACGACCTGATCGCGCGCGTGGTGTCGCTCTATCCGAAGAACTTCATTCCGGTGTGCCAGCTGCCGCAATCGCCCGGCGCGCCGCCCGAGCATTCCGTCGCCGAGCTCGAACGCTGCGTGAAAATGGGCTTCGTCGGCTGCAACCTCAATCCCGATCCGTCGGGCGGCTACTTCAACTCGCCGCCAATGACCGACAAATCCTGGTTTCCGATTTACGAGAAGATGATCGAGCTCGACGTGCCGTGCATGATCCACGTCTCGGGCTGCTGCAATCCAGCGATGCACACCACCGGCTCCTATTATCTCAATGGTGACACCATGGTGTTCATGCAGGTCCTCCTCTCCGACCTGTTCAAGACCTTCCCGAAGCTGAAATTCATCATCCCGCATGGCGGCGGCGCGGTGCCGTTCCATTGGGGCCGTTTCCGCGGCATCGCCCTCAACAACGGCAAGCCCGAGCTCGCCGAGATCATGGGCGACAACATCTTCTTCGACACCTGCGTCTATCATCAGCCGGGCATCGACCTTCTGACTAAAGTGGTGCCGGTGAAGAATATCCTGTTTGCCTCGGAGATGGTCGGTGCGGTGAAAGGCAACGATCCGAGAACCGGCTTCGGCTTCGACGACACCAAGCGCTATGTCGACGCGGCACCGATCAGCGAGGCCGATCGGAAAAATATTTTCGAGGACAATGCGCGCCGCGTCTATCCGCGGCTGAAAATTTAGCGCGCGGAGGCCCAAGCGGCGTTGCCTAAAGCTCCAAAAATCTTAGCGCGGAAAATCTTGGCTCGGAAAATAAAGACACCGAAAATAGCGCCGCCACCCGGTACTTCGGGCAAGTCGCAAATGGTCCGGTTCGGATTGCGGGAAATCGAGACACGCGGTCTGAGCGCCGGCTTCTGGACCGATCTCTACCACCGCTCGATGAGGGTCTATTGGCCGGTGTTCTTCGGATCCGCGGCCGCGATTTTTTTAATTCTCAATTCGATCTTCGCGTTGCTGTATTGGCTCGGCAAAGATCCGATCGCCAATACCGCACCCGACCTGCCGCTGGCTTTATTCTACTTTTCGATCGAGACGCTGGCGACGGTGGGCTATGGCGACATGCATCCGCAGACTGACTACGGGCACCTCGTCGCCACCATCGAAATCTTCACCGGCATGTGTTTCCTCGCGGTAATGACGGGGTTGACCTTCGCCCGCTTCTCACGGCCGCGGCCCCGTTTCATTTTCGCCAAGCATCCCGTCGTCACCAGGCATCAGGGCCGCCCGACCCTAATGATCCGCGTCGCCAATACACGCAACAATACGATCTCGCGGGCGACCGCGCGGCTATGGATGTTCCGCCTGGAACAGACGCTCGAGGGCCGGCCGTTCCGCCGCTATTATGAATTGCCGCTCGATCGCCGCGAACATCCGATGTTTGCGCTGACCTGGAGCGTCTTCCATACGATCGACGAGACCAGCCCGCTCTACCGCGCGACGCCGGAGGATCTGCATGCGATCGACGCGACCTTCGCGCTCAACTTAAGCGGCGTCGACGACAGTTCGGCACAGGAACTCTATGCCCGGCAGCTTTATACGGCGCACGACATCAGGTGGAAGTCCCGCTACACCGACATCACCATCATATCGCCCGCCGGGCATCTCGTGATCGACTACAACCTCTTTCACGAGACCGAGCCGGATAAAGCGGCCGACACGCCGCAGCAATCGCAGATGGGCGATTGATGTTGAGGTCGGCGTCGGAATTGTTGTGAGGGTCAGCTTGCCTTGCGCAGCGCCGTCTGCGTCGCGCGGCCGATCCAATTGCCAAGTGCCTTGATGAAGGCGTTCGGCCTGGTCTTGCCGTCCATGGCGACGACATGCTCGAGCGGCGCGATTTTAGCGACACGCCGCTTGGGGCTCTTACCGTTGCCGCCCCTCGATTTCAGGTGACGGAACTTCCTCATGTGATCGAGCGCGATCGGCCCGACATGGTTGAGGAAAACCTTTTCATGCGGGCGCGTCAGCGTGTCGATGGCTTGGCGCAGCGGCAGAAACTTCACCGCTTTCACGTCGTCCATCAACTCGTGCTCGGGCTGAGCCGAAGCGCGCATCAGCCAGAATTGCACGATCTTGATCTTGCCCTCGACCGCGTACGACATCGAGCCGAGGAACTCATGGACGGTCACCGAGTGACCGGTCTCTTCCATGACTTCGCGTTTGGCGGCATCGCGCGGATGCTCCCGCGACATCAGCTTGCCCTTGGGCAGCACCCAGGCTTTTTCCCGGCGCAACCGCACCACAGCGACGCGCGGACGAGCGTTGCCGCGGAGGACTATTCCCCCCGCAGCCATAATCGGAGCGGGGCGCTTCATCGAATCAGCCATGCCTATTTTTATGCCGGACGGTTTTACAAGGGGCAAGCAGCGAATCGCGGCTTTACAGCGCGGCGTTAACGGTTCCAGTTCATGACATAACAATGACAATCTTGCCGAAGTGCTTGTTCGCTCGCATCATTCCGAGCGCTTCAGCGATGTCGGCAAGCTTGAAGCTCTTGTCTATCGGCAATGAAAGCTTGCCGGCCTCGATCGCCGGCCAGAGATCGGCACGCAAGAGCCGATTGATCTCGCGAACCTCCTCGACGCTCCGGGTGCGAAAGGTCACCCCGATATAGTCGATGCGCTTGAGCGCATGCTTGTCGAAGTCGAACTCACCTTTGTTGCCGCCAAGCCGGCCGACATTGACGATGCGGCCGAGGATCTTGGTCGCTTCCAGATTGCCGTTGACGACGCCGCCCGAGATCATATCGACGATCAGGTCGACGCCTTTGCCGTCAGTCGCTTTCTTGACCGCTTCCGGCCAATTCGGATCGCCGGAGTCGAGCGCGAGATCGCAGCCATATTCGGACAGCCGGGCACGGCGGCCAGCATTGGTCGAGGTGCCGATCACCAGCGAGGCGCCCATCAGCTTCGCGATCTGCATGCCCATCAAGCCGACGCCGGTCGAAGCGCCCTGCATCACCATCGCCTCCCCGCGCTTCAAGCGGCCGGCAGTGACGACGGCATTGTGCATGGTCTGCAGCGCGACCGGAAAGCACGCGGCCTGTTCATAGGTCATGTTGTTGCCGGGGATGCGATGCACGCGTCCAGCATCGGTCACTGCATATTCGGCAAAACCGCCTGGCGCCGAACCCATCACCCGGTCGCCGGCTTTGATGTCCCTTACGTCCGCGCCAACATCTTCGACCTCGCCGGAACATTCGAGCCCGATCCGAGCGCCCACTCCGCCGACGGGACCATGCTGCACGCCCGAGGCGACCAGAAGATCGGCGCGGTTGAGGCTCGACGCGCGGACTTTGATCAGGACTTCATTGGGCTTCGGCGACGGCTTCGGCACGTCGCGAATTTCGACCCCGTTCTCGCCCAGAACTGCGGCCTTCATGTCTGCGGCCTTCATGACGGTTTCCCCCGGTTCATTGCTTTTGTCGCGTTCGTGCTATCGTTCATGCCGTTCCCCTCCCCAATGATCAAGTTCAATAACCCGCCGGAAGCACGATGAGTTTTCCAGCATTAGCCACCACCAGCGTGGGCAGTTTCCCGCGCCCCGCCTGGCTCGCCGACACCAAACGCAACGAAGTCGCCTTTCGGCAATCAGGCAACGCGCTCGAAACCGCGCTCGACGACGCGACCGTGCTGGTGTTGCGCGAGCAGGAACGGCTCGGCCTCGACATCCTCACCGATGGCGAACTGCGGCGAAAGCATTTCATCTTTCATATCGCCGGCGCCTGGGACGGCATCGATACGCAAACGCTCGCGACCAAGACTGTCTATCGCAATCGCACCGCCAATCGCGTCGTGCCGCGGATCACCGGGCGTATCGCACGGCGCGCCGCGGCTTCAGTCAGCGACCTGCGCGCCGCCAAGACGCATACCGATCGGCCGCTGAAAATGGCGGTACCGGGCCCAATGACGGTCGCCGATAGCGCGCTCAACATCTTCTACAAAGACGAAGCCGAACTCGCGATGGACGCCGCCGTTGCCATCAATGGCGAGCTCCGCGACCTACAAGCTGCCGGCTGCGAGGTCTTGCAGATCGATGAGCCGGCGATGACGCGCTACCACGACAAGGTCGGCAGCTATGGCGCAGCAGCGCTTGATCGCTGTCTCGATGGCATCACCGTGCCGACGGTGGTGCATCTTTGCTACGGCTATCCCGGCGGCGGCGAGCGGCAGCATCAATACGACTACAAAGACCTCCTGCCGCATCTGATGGCAACGCGGATCGGCGGCTTCACGGTCGAATTCGGCCGCAGCGATTTCGATCCCGAAGTGTTGCGGCTTTGCGGCGACCGGATCGTGATGTTCGGCTGTGTCGACCCGGGCGACACACCGGTGCCGACGGTGGATTCGATCGTGCGGCGGGTCGGCGCGGCACTCGACCATCTCGATCCGAAGCAGGTCTGGCTCGCGCCCGACTGCGGACTGATGACGATCGGCCGGGAGATGGCACATTCCAAGCTGAAAGTTATGGTCGAGGCGGCGCAGCAGCTCCGGGTGCAGATCCGAAATTGATCCGGAACGCATTGCCCTCTGGATCGAGCAAGACCGACTGATACCATCCGTAGTAAGTCGTGAAGGGCGCCTTCAGAAGCGTCGCGCCCTTTTCGACAGCTATTGGCGTCAGCCGATCGACCTCTTCGACGCTGTCAACGTCGAAAGTCACGAATGACTTGATCCCGGTCCCGTCATTCGATTTCTGCAGATTGAGCAATTCATAGGCGTCGTGGGCATTGAATCCGATGTTCGCCTTCTTGGTCTTGAGCCCGCGAAATATCGGTGTTCGGCTGGCGACAATCTCCTCAAACCCGAAGAGATCGGCATAGAAGTCCGCGAGCTTGACGATGTCGTCGGCAAAAATATTCAGATAGCCGAGTTCAGCCATCGTTTTCGTCCGTTCTCATCCCGCCGCCGCGTAGGTGCGCCGAACCATTTCTTCGAGATGTCCGCGGACAGTGGTGTCCGCGAAATGGCGTCCTTCGCTCGCGCATGACGGCAAGCAAGACACCATATGGTCGGATTGCCCGTCGAGAAAGAACGGCACCGAGTAGCGATCGCGGCCTGAAATATTGACGACGCGGTGGACCGTCGACCGATAAAGATTGTTGGTCCAGCGCGCCAACAAATCGCCGATATTGACCACGAAAGTCCCCGCAATCGGCGGCGCGGAAATCCAGGAGCCGTCGGCGTGCTGAACCTGCAGTCCGCCGGCGTCGTCCTGCAGCAGGATCGTGATGCCGCCCCAATCCGTATGCGCGCCGCAGCCTTTTTCGTTTGGCGCATGATTGGCGGGCTGCGGTGGATAATGCAGCAGACGCAACGTCAGAACCGGATCGTGGCAGAAAGCGTCGAAATAATCCTCGTCGAGATCGAGTGAAAGCGCGAGACCTTGCATGAGTGTTTTGCCCAGTCCCTTCATCTGGTCGACATAAGAGGTCATTGCCTCCTTGAAGCTCGGAAGCTGCGGCGGCCACTGATTAGGGCCGATATTGACGGGATCATTCAACACCGCCGGATGATCCGCAGCGAAATCGTCGCCGGCGAGATATCCTTCCTTCAAGTCCGGAGGCGCACCCAGCTCGAGCGTTTGCGCTTTTAGGGGCTCGTAGCCATGCCGGCAGCGCGAATTGGCCGAGGCCAGCGCGAGCTTCTGCTCCATCGAGAGCGCGAAAAACGCGCGCGACTGCTGAAAGACCTGCGTGATCAGCGCGGCCGGCACGCCATGGCCCTTGATATAGAAGAACCCCGTATCGACGCAGGCCGTGCGCAGTTCCTGCGCGATCGTGCGGCGCGCGGCAAAATCGCCGCCAAGGCCGGCAACATCGATGACGGGAAGTGAGCTGCTAGCGACTGTCTTTGCAGCGAGCGCAACCATCGTAGCCTCCGGTGATTTAACTGATAACTACGCCTAAACCGTCATGGGGTGCTCGCATAGACACATAAAAGAGCACCGACCGTTGCCGAAAATGTAGCACCCTACGAGTCGTTGGCCCGCCGCTTGGTGAGATTGTCGCTCAGCATGTTCAGGAAGGCATCGACCGCACTGGGCAACGGCCGTCCGGCGCGGACATAGGCGCCCAGTTCCGACACCAAAGGCGCAGGGTCGTTCAGCGGCAGGTGAACCAGCAAGCCGTCGCGAAGCTCGGCTTCAAGACCGAAAGTTGTTTGGAAGGCGACGCCCAAGCCCCGCAACGCGAGCGACTTCATGAGTTCAATCGAGGAGGTCTGAGCGATCGTTTTGAGCGGCGCTTTGTGACGCCGCAATAACGGCTCCATCAGCGTATGGATGGATAGCGGGGCGGTTCCAAGGATCAGAGGATAGCGCGCACAAGCCGCAAATGTGATGCGACGCTCCTTTGTCAACGGATGGTTCGGCTGGACAACGGCGCCGATACGAAACCGGCCGACGGCGCGCTGCTGCAAATTCTCATTGCGGGGCAGTGAAAACGCCAAGCCGATATCGGCGTCGCCGGACAACACCACCGCCGGAATGGCATGCGAGCCGGCCGTCGTCGCCTCGATCTCGACCATGGGATGGAGGTGCAACATGCGCTCGATGACGGTGGGCAGGAAATCGGAATTCACCCCTTCCGCAGTGATCAGCGTTACTTTACCCCGCCGGATGCCGCGAAGGTTGTCGAATTCGGACGCCGTGCGTTGGGCGTCCTGAATCACCGTGATCGAATGCCGCGCCAATACTTCGCCGGCCGGCGTGAGCTTCATGCCGTTCGGCAGCCGCTCGAACAAAGGCGCGCCGACTTCGCTTTCCAAATAAAGAAGTTGCCGGTTGACCGCGGACGCCGAGACATTCAACCGCCGGGATGCCTGCCGAACAGAGCCGCATCGACGGACCATGTCGAAATAAACAATGGCCCGCGAATGTATTCGCATCACCACGGGTAGCACCTTGAGAAGGCCACGAAAGCTGCTTCGATTAGAGGTCGTCTTGCCAAATGTGACAATATCTTTGTTGCCGATTTTGCCTCGTGCTGCTGGACATCGGGGCGAAATGAACGCAGCTTTCAGACTAACTCCGGTCGAGGCTTTAGAGCATAGAAATCGGAAAAGCGTCGTGAACCCGAAACAGCACAGGCATCTCTTCGCGATGTGCCAATGCGGTAAGGTGAAGTTTGAGGCCGTCGGCCCACCGATTTTGACTGCGGCTTGCTACTGCACAAGTTGCCAAGAAGCCGGACGTCAGTTCGAGCAGTTGGCTTCTGCGCCGCCCGCACTCGATTTCGACAGTGGAACAAGCATGATCCTCTATCGAAAGGATCGTGTGCAATGCCTGATGGGGCAGCAGTATCTTGAAGATCATCGGCTCAAGCCCGACTCTCCCACCCGGCGGGTCATCGCCACGTGCTGTAATTCGGCAATGTTCCTCGACTTCACCAAGGGACACTGGTTGTCGATGTTCCGGAACCGCTTTCCGGCAGCCGCACCTCCCCTTGAAATGCGAGTGATGACAAAAGAGCGGCGCGCCGGCGTCGCGCTTGCCGATGACATACCGAACTACAGTGGCCGCTCTGGCAAGTTTATGTTGAAGCTGATCGCCGCTTGGATCGCGATGAGTTTCCGCAGGCCTGAAATCACCTGGGGGAAGGCAGTTCGAAAAGACGCATAACCGAATTGACCATTGCTAAACGGTCTCCAATCGCTGGTGTTTGTACGTTGGCGGGCGCATGTTCTGCGGGGTAAGCCCGATAAGAGAATAAACAAACGGCAGGATCGTCATGTCGAAGAGCAACGATAAGTCTGGAGCAGGAAATCACAAATGCCGCTGCAACAAGGCGTGGTGGAAAGCTACGACTTCGATCGAATGATCGTTCATTTCACAATGCTCGACAGTGACCAGATCATTCTCTGCGCCATTACCACGGCGGCTATGGACGACCTTGAAGGCAGCCGTAACGTGGGATCACATCAGCGCATGGATCAATTTATGAGGCTGCGTGCAAAAATTGAGGCACGAGCTTCCATTAAGTTCGTGGAACAAGGCGAGATCAAAAAAGAAGTTATGTTGCGGTCGAATGATTTCTTCAAATAGCTTTGTCTTTATGGCGCCGCTTAATGGTGCATGAAATGAACTTTCTCGATCGCGCATGGACGCAGGACCGCGCCGTTATGCTTCATCAAGAGTATTCGGAACATCACCAAACGATTTCAGGATCGAGGGCTCTCCGAAATCGCCAGTATTCGGATTGCCGGTTCGCCTGAAAGCGAGAGCGCCGGCATTAAGCGGATCCCGCGACATGAGTTCCGCACGCCGGATCGCCGCCGATGCACTAGGCAACTCTTGCGCCTGTCCGGCAGCGATGCCGTCCTCGGTCTTGAGAAACGGCAACGCTACATAATAGGTTACGGACATGCGGGCATCCCCGCCGCGGCGCTCATCTGGTGCGGCGAGCCGCCGCCGCGTTTTCCATCATCGTCGGTAACGATGGCTGTCATTTGGCTCTTTTGATTGTGCCGGTGAGTTCGCTGACTTTGCGGGTACATTCCGCCTCGGTCGCGTGCGGCCCGGTCACAAATGTTCCGCTGACTTTCGTTCCGTACCAGCCCGCTTCAACGCCAAGGTAAGTCGATTCCGGGGGGACGACGTGTCGGTTCATGAGGTCTTGCATTGTCGATCCTTTGGTTACTCTGTTGAATTATTGCGCGATGCCATTGCGACGTGTTGTCGTTCGAACAAACTCTCTTACATTCCTTCCGGGTCCGATCGCATTGATCGAAAATAATGCTCTGCGTATTGGTAGTAATTCTCTGCTCCGATCGTATTGCCCATTTGAGTTTCGGCGCGAGCGAGGGCTAGATACCGCTCGTAGTCTTTCCGTGCGTTCGCGGAATGCCTGGAACCGGAGCGGTCACCATTCCGCGTCGACCGGTTCGAATGCCCAGCGGACGATGCCGCAGGCTTGGCTCGGCGTTCAATCATGCGTGTCCTTGCAAGTTATAAGCTTGAGATACGCGCGAGTTTGAACAGGAGCGAAGGATCAATTGCAGTATCGTTGGATCGCTCGTAGCGAATGTCTCCGATGCCCGATCATGGGTAGACGCATTACTCCAAGGACTCAAATCATCAACGCCCCGAGGTTTTGCTATGGCCTGCGCTCGCGCATGTTCGATCGCCATAACCCACCCTGATGCTCGGTCGAGATAGTGTGTGCCTATTTGCGATTTGATCGACATTGATAAATCGCTAACGCCGGGCAATGCGGAGCGACTGGCGTGAATAATCGATATTGGCGATCGTGGAGAAGCGCGATGCTTGGGAGAAAGAATTAAGCCAGACAATCGCCGGCGGCGAGCGTTTATCGCCTCTCTATCCGTCTGTTTCGAGCTGTGGACGAGCGACGACAATTTCAAGGTCCGTTTCCTCAAATAGGCGAACTGTCGTTCTTTTTTCTCTGCGTGTGTCTATTTTACGCGATCATCGACAGGGATTACCGCATCGGAGGCCGACAGCCCTCAATGGCCCGGACCGTGCTTATCGAGCATCTTTTCGCATTTGCCAGGCAACGGGAGCGGGGCACCTCGTCAAAGGGCATTGAACGGCTCATTTTGGTATCAAACACGGCGATGTCGCCAGTTGGCGAGAAGCGGACATGACTGATTTCTGACCGATGTCCTTGTTTGGACCGGAACAGAGACGCCTTTCTGTCCCGCTGTCCTGTGATAATGTCAGACTCATGAACCAACTCGTTCGCCCCAGAATCGCGGCGTCGGTGTGTCCACACGACTGCCCGTCGACATGCGCGCTGGAAGTCGAAGTCCTCGACGGACACACGATCGGCCGGGTTCGCGGCGCCGAAGACAACGCCTATACGGCGGGCGTGGTCTGCGCCAAGGTCGCGCGTTACGCAGAGCGCGCGCATCATCCCGACCGGCTCAAGCATCCGCTGCGGCGCACCGGGAAAAAAGGCGGCGACTTCGCGCGCATCTCCTGGGACGACGCGCTCGATATCGTTACCGAGGAATTCGAGCGCGCCGAAGCGAAATACGGCTCGGAAACGGTTTGGCCTTATCTCTATGCCGGCACCATGGGCTATGTGATGCGCGACGGCATCCATCGCCTGCGCCACGCCAAGAAATATTCCGGCTTCTTCGGAACGATCTGCGTCAATCCGGCCTTCACCGGCTTCATCGCTGGCACCGGCAAGCTCGCCGGTGTCGATCCGCGCGAAATGGCGAAGGCCGATGTCGTCGTGATCTGGGGCACCAATCCGGTGAACACCCAGGTCAATGTGATGACGCATGTGACCCGCGCGCGTAAGGAGCGCGGCGCCAAGCTGGTGGTGGTCGATGTCTACATGAATTCGACTATGAAGCAGGCCGACCTGCCGGTGCTGATCCGGCCCGGCACTGACGGCGCGCTTGCCTGCGCGGTGATGCATTGCCTGTTCCGCGACGGCAAAGCCGATTGGGATTATCTGGAGCGCTACACCGACGCGCCGCACGAACTCGCCGCGCATGTGGCGACGCGCGGCCCGGCCTGGGCGACGAAGATCACCGGCTGTCCGGTCGAAACCATCGAAGCCTTTGCGCGCATCGTCGGTGACAACAAACGCACCTTCTTCCGGCTCGGCTACGGCTTCTCGCGCTCGCGCAATGGCGCGGTGAATATGCATGCGGCGAGTTGTATCCCGGCAGTGACCGGCGCATGGCAGCTCGAAGGCGGCGGCGCCTTCCACAATAACGGCGCGGTGTTTCATTTGAACACCAGCATGATCGAAGGCAGCGAATTGCGCGATCCATCGATCCGCATGCTCGATCAGTCGCGCATTGGTCCGATCTTGACGGGGGACAAAGATGCGCTTCTCGGCGGCCCGCCGGTGACCGCCATGCTGATCCAGAACACCAATCCGGTCTCGGTCGCGCCCGATCAGGATTTGGTCAAGCGCGGCTTCGCCCGCGACGATCTCTTCGTCTGCGTGCATGAGCAATTCATGACCGATACCGCGAAGCGCGCCGACATCGTGCTGCCGGCGACCATGTTCGTCGAGCACGACGATTTCTATACCGCCGGCGGCAGCCAGTACATTCTGCTCGGGCCGAAGCTGATCGAACCGCCTGGCGAATGCCGCAACAATCACGAGGTGATCTGCGGCTTGGCGAAGCGGCTTGGCGTCACGCATCCCGGGTTCGACATGACGCCGCGCAAACTGATCGACACATCGCTGCAAAAATCCGGGTGGGGCACGCTTGCGGAGCTGGAAAAGAACCGCTGGATCGATTGCCAGCCGGATTTCGCCACCGCGCATTATCTCGACGGCTTCGGCTATCCGGACAAGAAATTCCACTTCAAGCCGGACTGGCCGACGGTGCCGTTCCGGCGCTGGCACCGCACCATGATCACGACGCCGATGCCGGAATTGCCGGACCATTGGGAGGTGATCGAGGAGGCCGACAACGACCATCCGTTCCGGCTCGCGACATCGCCGGCGCGCGGCTTCCTCAATTCGACCTTCACGGAAACCAAGACCTCACGCGGCAATGAGCGGCGGCCGGAAGTCATCGTGCATCCGGAGGATGCGGCGCCGCTCGGTATCGCCAGCGGCGATTCTGTCGTGCTCGGTAATCGCCGCGGCGAAGTTCGCTTGCATGCGCGTTTGTTCGACGGCGTGCGGCGTGGCGTCGTGATCGCGGAATCGATCTGGCCGAATTCGGCCTACGCCGACGGCCGCGGCATCAACACATTGACCGGCTCGGACCCGATCGCGCCATTCGGCGGTGCCGCGTTTCACGATAATAAAGTGTGGCTGCGGAAGGCGACCTGAAACGCCGCGACCCGCTTTATTGCTTTGGCGCCAAAGATGTCTTGTCGCGGAAATAATCGAGCGTGCCGGTTATCAGCACGTTATCGCCGGCGACGATTCGATCCGGCTCGATGTCGGACGCGTGCCCGAGCCGCTCGTAATACGGCGCAAAATCCCGATAGCAATCGTCGAGCAGTTTCTCGAAACTGTCGATCACGAAATAAGTCTGCTGAAAATCGTCGATCAGATATTTGGTGCGCATGACCCGTTCGAGATCGAAACCGATGCGATGCGGGGAAGCGCTTTCGAGCGCAAACACGCTTTCCGTCGCTGACGACATGATGCCAGCGCCGAAAATGCGCAGGCCTTTCGGGCTTCGGATCAATCCGAATTCAACGGTGTACCAGTAAAGCCGCGCCAGGTTCTGCAAACGTCCGAGCGCCAGCGCGCGCTGACCGCCCTTGCCATAAGCTTGCATGAAGTCGGAATAGGCCGGATTGGCGAGAAGCGGGACATGGCCGAAGATGTCGTGGAAGATATCCGGCTCCTGGAGATAGTCCATCTCATTCTCGGGCCGGATGAAGGCACCGGCGGGAAAACGCCGGTTGGCGAGATGATCGAAGAACACAGCGTCAGGAACGAGTTCGCTGACCGGGACGACGCGCCAACCGGTAATCTTTTCCAGCCGATCGCTCAAGCGCTCCATATCGGGGATGCCGGACTCGGAGAGTTCAAGCTTAAGCAACGCCGCCAAGAACTCATCGCAGGCGCGGCCCTGTAAAACCCTGAGCGAACGCGCAAACAGCCGATCCCAGCGGTCGTGTTCGGCGGCTGAATAGGACGACCAGTTCTGATCGATGGTGAAGTCGGCGCGGCGCGGAGCATCGCGGTAGCGATTTTTCGCAGGCGGAGGCGGCGCTTTATTCTGAACGGCGACAACCATGACCGCACTCCTGTCGCTTCACCTCACGCGGTCTCTGTCGTCAGCACGCCGCGGCGAATCTGGTCCTCTTCAATCGACTCGAACAGCGCCTTGAAGTTCCCTTCGCCAAAGCCGTCGTCGCCTTTGCGCTGAATGAATTCGAAAAAGATCGGGCCGATCACGGTTTTCGAGAACACCTGCAGCAGGATCTTGGTAGCGCCGCCGTCGACCACGCCTTCGCCGTCGATCAGGATGCCGTGCATCTTCATGCGCTCGATCGGCTCGTCATGGCCAGGCACGCGCTTATGACTGTTTTGATAATAGGTCTCGGGCGGTCCCGGCATGAATTTGAGGCCGTTCGCCGCCAGCGCATCAGTGGCTTCATAAAGCGCATCGGTGGCGACGGCGATGTGCTGGATGCCTTCGCCGTTATATTCGCGCAGGAACTCTTCGATCTGCGAATGCTCGTCGGCTGATTCGTTGATCGGAATGCGGATGCGCCCGCAGGGGCTGGTTAGCGCGCGCGAGAACAGGCCGGTGAGCTTGCCTTCGATATCGAAGAAACGGATTTGGCGGAAATTGAAGATGTCGACATAGAAGCCGAACCACTTGTCCATATTGCCGCGTTTCACATTATGGGTGAGGTGGTCGAGATAATAAAAGCCAACGCCGTGCGGCTTCGGATTGTGGTCGCCAATCCAATTGAATTCGGCGTCGTAAGGCGACTGACCGCCGTGGTAGCGGTCGACAAAATAAATCAGCGAACCGCCAATGCCCTTGATCGCCGGTACATCGAGCGTCTTGTCCTTGCCGGTGTAAGGCTCGGCGCCACGGCTGGCCGCGTGTTTGAAAGCGTGTTCGGCATCGACCACACGCCATGCCATCGAGGACGCGCACGGGCCGTGATGGCCGACAAAGCGTGATGCAAACGAATCCGGCTCGGCATTGAGCACGTAATTGATATCGCCCTGGCGATAGACCGTGATGTCCTTGGTCTTGTGCTTGGCAACAGGCGTGTAGCCCATGCGGGTGAAAAGCTCCGCCAAAGCTTCGGGCTCCGGATGCGCGAATTCAACGAACTCAAAGCCGTCGGTGCCGATCGGATTTTGCGGCGTGATCTTTGCGGGCGGTGCGTCGTGCGGAAACGGTCCCATGGTCGGCCCTCCGAACTCCTAGCGGCCTTAAGGCTACCGCATAAGGCTCGCAAAATTCGTGAATAATTCAGTATTTTTCTGATAATTACGCAATATTCTCGCGTTTATATGCATATATATGCTATAAATGTGCATGGATGAATTCGACATCAAACTGCTCACCGCGCTCCAGCAGGACGGCAGGCTGACCAACAACGAACTGGCCGAGCGCATCGGCCTATCGCCATCGCAATGTTCGCGCCGCCGCGCCGCGCTCGAGCAATCCGGCGTGATTGCGGGCTACCACGCGTCTTTAGCGACTGAAGCCATTGGGCTCGGCGTCCAGGTCTTCATCCAGGTCGGACTGGCGACCCAATCGCCCGACAGCGCTCGGGCCTTTGCCAAACTCGTCCGCGGCATGCCGGAAATCCAGGAAGCGTTTTCGCTGACCGGCGAGACAGACTTTTTAGTGAAAATGGTCGTGCCCGATCTCAAGACGCTGTCGCGCATTCTCAACGACGTGCTGCTGCCACACCGCAGCGTCGGCCATGTGCGCACGTCGGTCGTGCTCGATCGCGTCAAGCAGACGACGCAATTGCCGCTGCATTATCTCGCCGACGAACGAAAATAATCCGGCGCCGCAGCCAGTCAGCTACGCTGCTGCGAAAACAAGAGTGGCGCAGCATCAGCCGGCACGATCTCCTTACCGATCGGCCAGAGCGAAACACCGGCGAGTTTCAGATGCACCCAAGCGAACGGGATGCCGATGATGGTCACCGCAAGCACGACCGCCGTGATGAGATGACCAAGCGCCAGCCACCAGCCGGCCAGCACCAGCCAGATGATATTGCCGAGCGTACCGAACATGCCGGTGCCGATGTCATGGCCGGAATAGGACGCGCGCGACACTGCTTTGCGGCCGAACGGCAGCAGCGTGTAGGAGGCGATGTTGAGCGCCGACCACGCCCAAGGCAGGCCTATGATGGTAATTGCCATGATGAATGCGGCAATCACCCAGCCGACAGCCATCCAAAGGCCGCCGAACACGATCCAAAGTACATTCAGAACCAGTGATAAAGGTGACATGGATGCCATCCAAAGACCGTGCGGCGCTCCGCTTGATGTAGATCACGCCGGGCCATCCGCAATGGATGCTGCTGCCTAATCGAACAGCGCGACCGCCCGCGTCCAGCCGGCCGACGCGGCTTTGATCTTGTAGGGAAAGCAGGCGACCGTGAAACCGTGGTCGGGAAGCTGGTCGAGATTGGCGAGCTTCTCCATGTGGCAATAGGGAATTTCCCGCCCGGCTTTGTGGCCTTCCCAGATGATCGAAGGATCGCGCGTTTCCAGCCAGCGCTCGCGCATATGCGAGAACGGCGCGTCCCAGCCCCAGGCGTCGATTCCGGTGACGCGTACGCCGCGTGAGGTGAGATAGAGCGTCGCCTCGCGGCCCATGCCGCAACCCGCGGTGAGATATTCGTCGGTACCGACGCATTCGCTGGCGCGCGTATTGACCAGCACGATGTCGAAGGGCTTGAGTTCATGGCCGATACGCGTGAGCTCGGCCTCGACTTCGACCGCATTCACCACATGGCCGTCAGGCTTTTTGCGGAAATCGAACTTGATGCCGGGCCGGAAGAACCAGTCGAGCGGCACTTGGTCGATGGTCATCATCGGCTTGCCGTCAATCGTCTTCGATTGGAAATGAACCGGCGCGTCCATATGCGTGCCGTTATGGGTGGTGAGCGCGATCTCCTCGATCGCCCAGCCCTCGCCTTCCGGCAAATCGTCCGGCTTCAGGCCCGGAAAGATATCGCACAAGAGCGGCGCGGTATCCTTGTTGCTCTTGTATTCGATCTTCGGCCGCATGAACGGATAGTCGTAGACCGTCTCGTTATCGAGCGGCGACGACAGATCGACGATACGGCTCGGCAATTTCATTGTTGCACCGCTTGCGGCTTCGGCGCTTTTTTCTTTTTCTTCTTGGTCGTCTTCAATTTTGCCTGGAGGTCCTTGTTCACGACCTCCTGGATCTTGGCGACCACCTGCGCCTGAAGCCGTGGCGATTTCTCAATGGTAACGTGGCGAATGCTGCTGTCCGCGGAGAGATCGATATTGCTCAATTCGCCTTTAAAGCCCGGACCGGCAACAAGGGGCTTTCCGAAGCCGTTGTTCTGATAGAAATTCACGATATGCAGGACATTCTTCGGCACCGGCATCGGTTCGGTGGCGTCGAACACCACGACCAGCTCGACCGCGATGCCCCTTCTGTCGAGCGCGTCGGCGACCTGCAGCACCGCATTACCGCCGAGCGAGTGGCCGATCAGCACGACGATATCCTTATGGCCGCGGGTGGCACGCTCGGCAGTCTGTCGCGCGACCGTCTGCCAGCCATCCGTGCTATAGACGCGCGCGCTGTAGCCCTGGCTGTTGAGCCGGACGGCGAGCGTGTCGAGGCCGCGGGAAAATATGTCGGCTAATCCCCGCAGCAGGTCGACCTGCACCGAAGCGGGCATCGGCGCGGCCTGCTTGCCGGCCTGTGCTAAGGCCGTTGGGACCAATTGGTCCGGTGCCATGAAGCAGATCGTCGTCAACACGCACCAAACCGCAAACAGCCGCCGCAATGCGATCATGAAGGCGCCCCTCTTCCAATTGGCTTCTTGTTCGGAAAGCCTATACCCGTTGTCACGACGCATGAAGGGGCCTGGATGATCCTTGTGACCGGCGCCAGCGGCTTTGTCGGTTCGGCCGTTGCCAGAACACTGCTCGATGCCGGACATAATGTCCGCGTACTGGTGCGCGCGACCAGTTCGCACGTTAATCTCTCCGATCCGCGGCTCGATATTGCGACCGGCGATCTGCGCGATGCGGATTCAATCACCCGCGCAATGCAAGGCGTGCAATTCGTCTTTCATGTCGCCGCCGATTACCGGCTGTGGGCGCGCAATCCCGATGACATCATCCACACCAATGTCGAAGGCACGCGATTGGTGATGGAAGCGGCGCAACGCGCCGGCGTCGAGCGCATCGTCTACACGTCGAGCGTCGCCACACTGAAGCCGCTGCCAGACGGCACGCCGAGCGACGAGACCCACCCCGTCGACCCCAAGGACGCCATCGGCGCGTACAAATACAGCAAGGCCGCCGCCGAACGTCTGGTCGAGAAAATGATCGCCGAGAACGGCCTGCCCGCTGTCATCGTCAATCCGTCGACACCGATCGGACCTAGCGATGTGCGCCCTACGCCGACCGGACGGATCATTGTCGAGGCGGCAGCGGGCCGCATGCCGGCCTATGTCGATACCGGTCTCAATCTCGTGCATGTCGACGATGTGGCTGCCGGCCATGTCGCGGCGTTGCAGCGCGGCCGGATCGGCGAGCGCTATGTCCTCGGTGGCGACGATGTGGTGCTCGGCGACATGCTTGCGGAAATCGCGCGCCAGATGGGACGCAAGCCGCCGACCGTGCGGTTACCGCGGCAGCTTATTTTTCCGATTGCTTATACAGCCGAGGCGATCGCCATGATCACCGGCCGCGAACCCTTCGTGACCACCACGGGACTGCGTCTTGCCAAAGACCTGATGTTTTTTTCTTCCGCGAAGGCGAAGCGTGAACTCGGTTACAGCGCGCGGCCTTATGGCCAGGCTGTCGCCGACGCCATCGCCTGGTTTCGGCAGAACGGTTATTTAAAAGCTTAAGCCGCTTCAGCAGCGAGATCAGAATAACCGATGAGCCTGATGTCGCCGCGCTTTGCGACAGCGACGACACGCGGCGACGTCAGCGCCGCCAACTCGTCGGCATAGCGATAGCCCGGCGCCGCACCGGCAAACAAACCTGCCGTCGCCGGATGGGTGTAGAGTTCGGTCACGCCGTCAGGCAGTTGCTCCAGCAAAGCCGCGACACGCGCTTCCGTCATTGCGCCCGACCACGCAAGGCCGAAGACACGATCGGCGGCCATTAAGTGGTGACGCCGCGCTTTCTTCTGCAGACCCATCGCCTGACGGCCGGCGACCACGACGTCTAGCGAACGCGATTGCTTCTCGATGCTATTCAGTATGGCCGACGGCTCGATCGGTACGCGTAAAGCCTTCATCCCAAACTTCCGCCCGATGTCGATGACCAAGGCGCCGACGGTCGGATGCAGATGAAAATGCTTGTGGCTGTCGACATGATCGAGCGGCAGTCCGGTCGCCGCATAGGCCTGAAATTGCGCTTCGATCTCGGCGGCGAGTTGCCGACGCGCTGCAGGATCGAAGAAAATACGGATCGCCGGACCGAGCATGCCGTCACGGAAACGGCCATCGGCATCGACCAGCGCCGGCACCTGCGCCGGCGGCAAAACCGGCCGGCTTTCGACCAGCGCCAGATGCAATCCAACCTTAAGACCAGGCAAGCGACGCGCACGCGCGACAGCGTCGGCGGTCGCCGGTGCTCCGACCATCAGGCTCGCGGCGGTGAGAATGCCGTTGATGTGAGCCATTTCAACGGCGTCGTTGACTTCGAGCGCGAGCCCGAAGTCATCCGCCGTGACGATCAGATTTTTCAGTGGGCGGCTCCGCGGCGTTTTTAGTGGGCCGCTCCGCGACGTGCGCGCAGGAAGTGGAAGAACTCGACGCCTTCACGCAACCGACGGACCAGCATGTCGCGGCTGCGCAGCATCTCGCCGACGATTTCCGCGATCTTCGACGGGCGGAAATAGAACTTCTTGTAGAACTTTTCCACCGAGTCGAAGATTTCGGCGTGACCCAAATGGGGGTAATCAAGCGGCGCGATCTGCGTGCCGTCGTCCTTCAGCAAGTCGACGTCGGACGCGAACCAGCCGTTTTCCTTGGCCTGCTTATAGAGGAATGTGCCGGGATACGGCGCGGCCAATGAAACCTGCAGCGTGCGCGGATTCACATCCTTGGCGAATTGAAGCGTCTCTTCAATGGTCTCGCGGGTTTCGCCCGGCAGACCGAGAATAAAGGTGCCGTGCACGATGATGCCGAGCTCGCGGCAATCCTTGGAGAAACGGCGCGCCACGTCGACAAGAAGACCCTTCTTGATGTTGTGCAGGATCTTCTGATTGCCGGACTCATAGCCGACTAGCAGAAGCCGGAGGCCGTTTTCCTTCAGCACTTCGAGCGTCTTGCGCGGCACATTGGCTTTGGCATTGCACGACCAAGTGACACCGAGCGGACCAAGCGCACGGGCGAGTTCCTCGACGCGGGCGTGATCGTCGGTCAGCGTATCGTCATCGAAGAAAATTTCCTTCACCTGCGGAAATTCCTTCATGACGTATTTCACGTCGTCGACCACGCGGCTGGTCGACTGATAGCGATATTTGTGGCCGCCGATGGTCTGCGGCCACAGACAGAAAGTGCAGCGCGATTTGCAGCCGCGGCCGGTGTACCAGCTCATATACGGGTGCAGCAGATAGCCGCCGAAATACTTTTCGACATTGAGCTGCTTATAGAGCGGAAGCACCGACGGAAGCTTGTCCATGTCGGCCTGGATCTCGCGCTCCGGATTGTGGACGATCTTGCCGTCCGCCGTGCGGTAAGACAGGCCCTTGATGGTCGACCAATCGGCGCCCTCGGCCAGCTCCTTGACGGTGAGTTCGTATTCGTTGCGGCAGACGAAATCGATCGACGGCGCAGCATCGAGGCTTTGCTGCGGCTCGACCGCGACCTTGGCGCCGATGAAACCGATCTTGGCCGCCGGATTGATCGCGCGGATCATCTCCGCGGTCTTGACGTCGGATTTGAAGCTCGGTGTCGATGTGTGAATGACAATGAAGTCGTGGGACTTCACATCGTCTTCGATGTCTTCGAAGGTCAGATCATGCGGCGGCGCGTCGATCAGCTTGGAACCCGGAACCATGGCGGCGGCCTGCGCCAGCCAAGTCGGGAACCAGAACGACTTCACCTCGCGCTTCATTTGATAGCGCGCACCGGCGCCGCCATCGAAGCCGTCAAAAGACGGCGCTTGCAGAAATAGACTGCGCATTACGATTTCGCCTCACCGTAATAAGCGAGCGTGCTATCGGCCCGCACCCCGTAGCGGCGTCCACGCCATTCGACGCCGCGGCCGAAGAAACTAGCGACAAACACGGCGAAAGAAAGGATGTCGCGAACGGGGCCCAGCCAGAACACGTCGTCGCGCAGACGGAAAGCACGATCAAGCTCGACTTGCAAGGTAAAGCGGCAGGCAAGCGCCGCCACCGCAATAATCGATAATGGCGTGATACCGCCAAACAGGATGCCGAGAAGCGCTAAGGGAAGTGCATGAGTGAGCGCCAGTCCGGCATAACCCAGCGGATCGATCGAGCGAATGGTGCGCGCCCAGCGCAGTTCATGGGCGAAGAATTCGCGCGCAGACCGTTCGGCGCAGACATGGGTGACCGTCAAAGCAGGCATGGCGACGGTCAATCCGGCACGGCGCACCAGCGCACCAAGCGCATAATCGTCGGCGAGCTGATTGGCGACGGCCTCAAAGCCACCGACGGCTGCCAGTGTTTCCCGGCGCAGCGCGATGGTCGAACCGAAACAGGGCGCAGCCATATTGAAGCTCAGACCGACCAGTACATTCGGTAAGAAGTGATAATCGATGGCTGCCGCCGCGAAGCGCGACCATAAACGCGACGACTGCTCGCTCGCTGCCTCTCCGCGATAGAGCGACGTCACCAGGCCGACGCCGGGTTGCTCGAGGCTTGCCACAATACGCTTGAGATAATCGCAATCGACGGCGATATCGCTGTCGGACAGCACCAGCACATCGTGGCGCGCCTGTTCCACCATGTTGATCAGGTTCGACACTTTGGCATTGCTGCCATGGCGGCGAGCGTTGACGGTTAGAGTCAGTTCGCGATCGGGAAAATCGGCGATCAGTCGGTGCACCACGTCGATGGCCGGATCGTCGGGGCTGTCGAGGCCGAACACGATCTGAACCGCTCCGGGATAATCCTGGACGCAGAAGCCGGCGAGATTGGCATAAAGATCCGGCTCCGATCCATGCAGCGGCTTCAGGATCGTCACCGCCGGGCCACTTGCGGCAAGTGCCGTCGGGGCTGAGCGCAAAAAGTTATGGACGGACCATGCTGCGACCAGAGCGTAAACGCAGCCGATCGCCGCGATCGCGTAACACACGATCGCCGCCCAGTCCGCGGTTTGGGCGAACATGTCCCCCAAAGTCATCCCCTCACTCACGCGTCCCCTCAGCGTAAAGCCCGGACACCCGGTAGATTATAGGGCGGCCGGAGCCGCGATGCACTCAAAAGAAACGGCAAAATTTAGGCTCTAAATCGTCGCACCGACAAGAACAGCCTTAACCCTCTTCGCCGGTTTTCTTTTTACCCTTAAAACGGTGGCGTTCGAGCAATTGCCAGACGGCAAGCGACGGCAGGCCGAGCACGAGATCAGGCACGCGCTTGATCAGCGACATCGCCAGAGCCACCTCGGCCGGGATGCCAAAAATGGCGCAGACGGCAATCAAGGTCCCGTCCTGAACCCCGAGCCCGCCAGGCAGAACGAAAGCCGCGGCGCGGCTGCCCTGGCCGAGGGCTTCAATAGCTATGGCCTGCGCCACACCGACCGGAAAACCCATGAAATGCAGCGCAATCCACACCTCGCTTGCGCCGAAAAAAACGGCGGCGAGATGCACCACAAACGACACTGATAGGCCGCGGTGATTTCCCCAAATGTCCTGCAGGCGCGCGCCCAGATCGACGACATGACCGAAGATCGACCAATTGCGCTTCTCGCCAAAGGCGATGAGCCAGCGCACGGCAGGTTCGAAAGCTCCGAAATTCAATGCCAAGAAAAAACCGAGCAAAGCCGGAAGCGCGACCGCCAGCAGGACGAAGGTCATGGTGCTGAGTTGATGGGCGCCGCCGAGGTCGAAAATGATCACGACTCCGGTCACCGCGAAGATCGCGAGGCAGACCACCTGGATGAAAATGTCGATCAAAACACTGGCGATCGCCGGGCTTGTCCCTATTCCAGCAAGCGACAGCAGCCTTGCGCCGATGATATCGCCGCCCACCACTGCAAAGGGAAACAGCACATTGAGCGCATCCCGAACAAAGCGGACGACAATAAAAAACAAAGCGCTACGCGGTAGCGGGCTGAGCACAAGCCACCAGCCGATGCCCGCCGCAATCAGCGCGATCGCACGAGCAAGCACCACCAGCACCGTTGCCCAGTGCGACGTCAACGCGGCGTGCAATACGGAATCGAAGCCGTAATAAGCGGTTAGGGCCGTCAGCAGGCCTAGCCCGACGATTACGCTGAAAGGTGCGAAATACTTCATTTGCGACGCCCATACCGCGTATTTGGCTCTGGGTAACCGCCGCCCGCCTTATCAGGGGAAAATCCGTTGTGGGGTGTGTCTTTTAAGCACTAGTAGACACCTGTCCCCCGCTCTTATTTTGCCGAGACTACTCAAGAAAAATGGGGACTTAAGATGAAGAAAGTTGCGTTCGGCACAGCGGTTATTCTGGCTCTTCTCAGCATGGCCGGTTGCGCGCAGACGGGCAAAGGCAAAGCTCCGCCGCCTGTCGTCACCAAGGGCTAAACCCAGCCCAGCAGTTTGATTTTCCATCTCGCCACTGCCGGGTGGCGGGCATGGAAATTGCAAACAGCACGGCAGGGGTACGTTTGGATAGGACTTCCGAAGTTGAGACGTCACGTGCGAACCGATTCTTTCGGGCGCACGCCGTCTGAAAGTCGAAGTGGGGGGGCCACTTGATCATCGTCGTTGGATTGGCATTCGAAGCCCGCATCGCCGCGGGACCCGGTGTCCATGTTATCTGCAGCGGTGACGGCCGTAATCTTGCGGCAAAGCTGACAGCAGCGATTGCGGAAGCCCGCACGCTGGTGCGCGGGTGTCCGGGCATTATCTCGTTCGGTGTCGCCGGGGGGCTGGCACCGAACCTGAAGCCCGGCACCTGCGTCGTCGGCTCGGCGGTTGTTTCCGGCACAGATTGTATGCCGATCAGCGCCGAGTGGGCCGAAAAATTGCTCAACGCGATACCGGACTCGGTCGCGGGCAAGCTGCTCGGTGTCCCGACGCCGATCGCCAATCCGGATGAGAAGCGTGCGCTCTATCTGAAAACGGGCGCCATCGCGGTCGATATGGAATCCCATATCGTCGCTGCGGTCGGTCAACAGCATGATCTGCCTGTCGCCGCCATCCGCGTCATTACCGATCCGGCCAAGCGTGCTTTGCCGGCCTCCGCCGTCGCCGCGATGCGGCCGAACGGCACCACCGATATCGGCGCCATGCTGCGGTCCGTGATCAAGCGGCCGCGGGAATTGCCGGCGCTGTTCCAGACCGCACTCGACGCACGCGCGGCACGCGCCACGCTGGTACGCGGACGAAGCTTACTCGGTCCAGCCTTTACGTTGCCCGTTGCGACCTGAAAAGGTTCAGAGTCATGGCGTTAAGTTCGGCAGCGAAAGAAATCAGCCAATGGGCCGAACGTTGCCGGACTTGGGCGACGGCTGCACGGACTCGCGAACAGAAAATCATGCTGCACAGCCTGGAAATGGTGTTGAGCAAGGCGGCTGCCGAGGCTGAAGACACCGAGGGCTTGTCGCGCCCTTTCGCGATGACGAAGTCCTAAATTCCGCATTGGCGGGTTGCCGATCAGCCTCCGCCCTTCTGCATTCTGGAACGCTTCAAGAGCGAGACGCTTGCCTGTAAAAGGAAAGCGACGGCATGAGGCTCATGGCATGGTTCCGGCACCGCAAGCGCTCGGTTATGTGGGTGTTCGCGCCAAAGATTTAGGCGATTGGGCGAGCTATGGCTCGGGTCTTCTCGGCCTCCAGCGCATCGACAAATCCCGCCGCACGCTTGCCTTCCGGATGGACGACCGTAAGCAGCGAATCATGGTCGACGCCGATGGCGGTGAAGGCATAAGTTTCTTCGGCTGGGAAGTCGCCGACGCCAAAGCGCTCGACGCCTTCGCCACCCATCTTGAGCACCATCATATCGCTGTCGCTCACGGCGCACGCGTGCTGGCTGACGAGCGGCATGTCAAAGACCTGATCGTGTTCGACGATCCGGTCGGCAATCGCATCGAAATCTTTCGTGGCGCCGAGACTGCCGCCGAGCCGTTCAAGCCAGGCCGCTCCATCTCTGGCTTTCGCACCGGGCCGCTCGGGCTCGGCCATGTCGTGCTCAATGTCGATACCGCGCAGACCATCGAGCGGCTGATGGCGTTCTATCGCGACGTGCTCGGCTTTCGCCTGACTGATTACTATTCTGAGCCCTTTGTCGCGCGTTTCCTGCATCTCAATCCGCGGCACCACAGCCTTGCCTTCATCCAGACCGGCAAGAATGCCGTACATCACATCATGATGGAGCTATTCAGCTTCGATGATGTCGGCCAAGGCTACGATATCGCGCTTGGCCAGGAAGGCCGCGTCGCGACCACGCTCGGCCGCCACACCAGCGATTTCATCACCTCGTTCTATAGCTGGACGCCGTCGGCCTTCATGGTCGAATACGGCTGGGGCGCGCGCTCGATCGATGTCGATAGCTGGCAGGCTTATGAGCGCAAGGAAGGGCCAAGTCTCTGGGGCCACGACCGAGTCTGGCTGTCGCAAGACGACAAAGCCAAGGCGCGCGCCTTGCGGATGAAGAATGCCGCGGAAGGCTATCGCCGCCCGGTGCAGGTGATGGACGGCAACTACGACGTGATGTCCGGCGTTTGTCCGTGGTGGGACAGCGTCAAATCGCGTTCGACTGGCGGCTAAGGCGCTCTGGGCGCGCTCAAACTTCCGCCGGCACCGTCGGATCAAGCTTGCCGATCAGCGCATGGACGCAATCGGCCCAGCTTCGCGGCCGGTATTCGGCGCGCAATCGCGCCTCGCGGGCCGACAGATAGCCGGGATCGAGCATAAGCCGTTCTATCTTCGCAAGGGCATCGGCTTCATCAGACGGATCGAAGTAATCGATCAGATCGCCGCCGACTTCGGGAATCGAGGTGCGGTTGGAGGCGACGCAGAATTTGCCATGCATCAGGCTTTCCGCGATCGGCAGGCCCCAGCCCTCGCACCAGCTTGGAAACACCGTGAACAGCGAAGAGCGATAGGCTTGTCTCAACTCTGCATCCGACAGCTTTGCCAGCAGCACGATCTTGCCGCCGAGATACTCGCAATCCTTCAGCTCTTCGAGCAAATCATCGACCAGCCAGCCGATCTGCCCGACAAAGACCAGGGCCGGCACCGCATCTGCACCGTGCCGTTCGACCAGTTGCCGCCATACGTTGACCAGGAGACGATGATTCTTGCGAACTTCAATGGTGGACACGAACAGCACATAGCGCTGCGGCAGATTGAGTGTGGCAGCACTTCCAGAAGTCAGCCGGTCGTTTAGGCCGGAGCCAGGCTCGAGCACTTCAACGCGCGGCAAGAGCCAGCCTGCAGCTGCGGCGAGCTTAGTGAGCGCGTTCCGTGAATGTTTCGATGCCGTGAGCACGACATCGGCAACGGGCAGCGCTTCTTCGAGCCAATTGCGAAATTGCACGACATGCCGCCGCTCGACCAGCGTTTCGTATTCGATCGGAATCAGATCGTGGATGAGGATGGCGAACCTTATGCCGTAGCGGCGCTTCGCCTCCGCCATATGCTTCATGTAATGCGGCACGCCCCAGGCCGCACCCAGCGAAACAATGATGTCGCCGGGCTGGATCAGCCGCTCAAAACGATGGCGATGCCAGCGCTTGCCGATCAAATCTCGCGCCGCGTCGAGAAACAGCGAAAAGAAAAAACGCGGATGCCTAACGATCATCGGCAGCGCGCTGCGGAGTTCCTCAAAGAGGCGGGCCGGCGCCCAAATCGAGTGCCAAGGCGCTGCGGCCCCGGGGGGATTGAGATATTGGGTGCTGATGGCCTCGAAGCCGATCGGATTGAGCTGCTTGCTATAGGCGCTGAGCCGGCAGAACCGGATGCGCCCGCTGTTCCCATACAGCCGCTCGGCTTCGAGATAGATCTCGAAAGGCACGCGCTGCAGGCCGGTCGGATTCCGGAAATGATCGAAATAGCGGAGGAAATCCTCCACTTCGAACCAGACAACCGGTTGCCGGCTTAGGGCGACGGACGGGACGGTGGGCATGTCGCCCAAAGAGGCAATTTCCGCGCCGCGGCTCCGGCCGACCGTCGGAATATGCCGATTGAACAAGGCTAGCAGTGACGCTGTCGCCATGATGGTCAGCCGATTGCGCCCATCCGCGCGCTCGCAATGAGACACGCGGTATCGATGATAACAACGGACAGTGGCCGCTTCATGCGGACTTCCCCGCGGCGAATCTGGCTCACCGGCGCCCCCCGGTAAAGCTATGCTATGCGTAGAGAATTACTGCGGCAAGACGCCTCAGGCGTTCCCCGCCGATCTCGCCACCAATTCGCCTGGAGTACAGCGTGACCCTTCATGCCGGTGCCGATAACGTCCACACCCGGGCGATCGCAGAATTCGTCTCAAAGCTGACTTATGAGCGCATTCCCGACGCGGTTCGGGAGCGAATCAAGCTTCTGATGCTCGATTCGCTCGGTTGCGCGATTTACGGCGCCGACCTCGCGTGGTCGCGCATCCTGCGGTCCACCCTCGCCGATATCGACGCCACGCGAACCACGTCGATCTGGGGCACCGGCGAGCGGCTCTCCTCACCGCATGCGGCGCTGGTCAATGGCACTCAAGTCCAAGGCTTTGAGCTCGACGACGTGCATCGCCAGGGCGTGCTGCATGTCGGGGCGGTGACGTTGCCGGGCGTGATCGCAATCGCCGAAAGCCACGCGCAACTTTCCGGTCGTGACCTGCTCACGGCCACCATTGCTGGCTACGAGATCGGTCCGCGCGTCGGGCTGTGCATGGGGCCTGAGCATATCGGCCAGGGCTGGCATTCGGGCGCGACCGTCGGCGTGTTCTCCGCGGCCGCCGGCGCGGCGCGCGCGCTGTCACTCGATCCGGAGCAGACCGTCCATGCGCTCGGCATTGGCGGCACGCAGTCGTCCGGTCTGATGGCGGCGCAATATGGCGCCATGGTCAAACGCATGCATGCCGGCCGCTCGGCACAGAGCGGACTTTACGCCGCGCTGTTGGCGCAACAGGGCTTCACCGGCATCGCTGACGTGTTCGAGGCACCTTATGGCGGCTTCTGCACGACCTTCTCGCGCTCGCAAGACCGCTTCGATCTGACGAAGCTTTCATCAGGCCTTGGCGAGCGCTTCGAGACGATGCGGATCTCGCTCAAATTCTATTCCTGCGTCGGCAGCAATCACACCACGCTCGACGCGTTGCGCGACATTCGCGCACGGCACCCGTTCACGCTTGATGACATAGAGCGGATCGTCGTGCACGGCTCGCAAGTCACCGTTGATCACGTCGGCTGGCCGTATAAGCCACAGGGCCTTACTTCGGCGCAGCTCAATCTGCCGTTCTGTGTCGCCACGCTTCTTCTCACCGGCGACGCCTTTGTCGATCAGTTCACGGACGACTGCGTCACCGACGGGAAGCGGATCGCGCTGTCACGCAAAGTGGAAGTCGTGCACGATCCGGAGATCACTGCGCTTGGCGCGGCGCAGCGGCACAAAGTGTGGGTCGAGGTGTTTTTCCGCGACGGCTCAATCGAACGCGAGACCCGCGAAGCGCCGCGCGGCAGCGAGCAATCCTTCGCCAGCACAGGCGACATTATCGACAAGTTCAAGAAGCTCACACATCACGTTATGGACAACGCGCGTCAGGATGCTTTGATCGATGCCGTTATGCGGCTCGATGAACTATCGGATGCCCGCAAACTCGTCGGGTTGCTAACGGCCTGATCGCCACCTTTTTCTACTTGCCACGCGCCGCTTTGAGATGGGCAAAGACCTTGGCGCGTAGCGTAGCTAGATCTTCGGCGCTCCACTTCCGGAAGCCCTCGCCTGATTTGAAACCGAGCTTTCCGTCGGCGACGAGCTTTTCCAGATAGGGCGACGCCGCCGGACGGCTTTCGATCGCCGGCAGCACGGTATTGTGAATCGCAAGCGTCAAATCCGTGCCGACCAGATCGGCATTTTCGAGTGGCCCCAGCACCGCGATGCGCCGGCCGAACGATGCTTTGATCACGGCGTCGACGGTGGCTGCATCGCAAATGCCGTTTTCGACAAGCGATATCGCTTCGCGCCATAGCGCATGCTGCAGCCGGTTGCCGATAAAACCCGGCACGTCCTTTTTCACATGCGCGGGCGTTTTGCCGGCCGCTGCATGCAGATCCATCGTCCAGGCCACGGCTTGCGACGATGTCCATTGCGTCTCGATCACTTCGACCAGCGGCACCAGGAACGGTGGATTCCACCAATGCGTACCCAGCGCCCGCTCACGCTTTTGCAAGCCCTGCATGATCGATGTGATCGGCATGACCGAGGTGTTGCTGGCAAGGATCGTATCGGGCCGGACGTGACGCTCGATCTCGGCAAAGAGTTTTTGCTTGAGCGGCAGATCTTCCAGCACCGCCTCGACGACATAATCCGCGTCACGCACGGCGTCACCGAGGTCCGCATGCGGCGTCACCCGCGAAACCGGGCTTTCGTCATCGCCGAGATCGCGCAGGTTGGCGGCGATGCGCGCAAGAACCGTTTCCAGGTTCTTGGCAAACGAGTCGGTGATCGTGACGTCGTGACCGGCAAGCGCGAACACTTGCGCGATGCCGTGGCCCATCAGACCGGCGCCGACAACGGCAATACGCGCCTTTGTCACGTCTGCCATTCTCAGCCTGCCGTATAGCCGCCGTCGGCGTAGAGAATGTGGCCGGTGTAGAAATCTGACGCCTTCGACGCCAGGAACAACAACGGACCGGCGAGATCGGACGGCTCGCCGAGGCGCCCTTTCGGCACACGGGTGAGGAAGCCCGCGCGCACCGTCTTGCCGCGCTCGTCATCGGCAAACATCCATTCGGTCAGCGGCGAGCGGAAGACGGTCGGGCCGAGCGCGTTGACGGTGATGCCGGTCGCGCCGAGTTCGCAGCCGAGCGCCTTGGTGATGCCATCAACCGCCGATTTCGAGGCGCAATAGGCGGTGTAACCGGCCGGATGGCCGAGAAGACCGCGCGCCGAAGACATCAAAACAATCTTGCCGCCACGGCCCTGCTTGATCATTTGCCGCGACGCGGCACGCGCCATCAGCCAGGATTGCGTGACATTGGCGTCCATCACGTCAAGAAAGTCTTCAGCTTTCTGATCGACGATTTTAGCAACTTTGTTTTGACCTGACGCCACGACCAAAATGTCGAGGCCACCGAATTTTTCGACCGCCGCCGCGACAATCGCGTCGCAATTGGCTTCCGAGTTCGGCCGTTTGGCGACGATCTCAGCTTTGCTGCCAAGCGCCACGCATTCAGCGGCGAGTTTCTTCAAGTTCTCGGCATTATTAGCGGCGATAACGACATTGGCGCCGGACGCCGCCAGCGTCTTCGCCGCGATCGCACCGAACGCCCCGGTCGCCCCGGTGATCGCAGCGGTCTTGCCTTTAACGTCGAACAGCGAGGCTGGATTTTTCAGGAAATCTTCGGACATGGACGCGTCCCCATAGTGTTGTTGATCTCACCGTCATGGCCGAGACAAGCCCGGCCAAGACGCGTGCCGCGTCATTTCACCGGCGCGACAGCGACCGCGATGGTGCAGACATCGTGACCGCGATTGATGATCTCGCGGCTTTCATTCGGGCCGATATAGACGCTGTCACCGGCGCGAGCGACCGTCTCCTTGCCGCCCGCGATCACCGTGAGCTCACCGGACAGAATGTAATAGACTTTCTCCGGCGGCGAAGCGTCCGGACCGGCGCCCCCGCCAGGCAGGAAATGCGATATGCCGAACACCAGCGTCTGCGAGACGCCCATCTCCGCGCCGTAGACGCGGAAGGATTTATAATCGCGGTGGTTGGGCGCGTCGTAGGCTTTCGCCTCGGAAAATTTGCGGACGATCATCAGAACTTCTCCCCCTTCTCGATACGATAGCTGCCCTTCGGGTCGACAATCGCGACGAGACGGATGATGCAGCCGTCGCCGCGATCCCAATTCCACGGGAAGTACGCAAAAGTGCAGCGCTTGCCGGTGACCTTGTCGATATCGCCGCCGACATTTTCGATGCCGAGAATGCCGGCCTTGAACAGGATGCGGTGCACCGGCTCCCAATCCGGGAAATCGTCCTTCCAGTCGCGCCCGCCCGACCATTTTTTGTATTCGTCGGCGAGATGCGGGTGCAGCGGGCCATTGCGCTGCGGGCCGATCGCCGTCGCCAGTGGATGGTCATTGGCCTGCGTATCGTGACCGACGACCTTGACCTTCTTCTCGACGAACCATTCGCCGGCCGACGCCACGAAGCCCGGCGAACGGCAGAAATAGTCCTCGCTGTCTTCGTAGAGCTTGTGCCAGCCGGTATTGACGATCACCACGTCGCGCGGCCGCACGATCTTGCCGGCCGCCTTTTCCAGATCGTCATAGGTGATCTGCTCCCATTTCTTCTTCGGCAGCGAGATGACGATGCCGGAGCCGAAGAAGTGCGGCAGCGGCACTTCGTCGATGAACGGCGTGCCCTGAACGACATGCGCCGGCGCGTCGATATGTGTGGTGTTGTGCATCGAGGTGGTGATGCGCTGCGACAGCACCCCCGATTTCGCCATGTAGTGGATGCGCTCGATTTTGACGTCTTCGAAATAGGGCCAATTCGGCGATTGATAACCGAAACGGTGCGAGAGGTTATAAAACTCAAGCCCCATCGCATTGTTGAGGTTTTCTTCGAACGTTATCCCGCGAATCTTTTTCGCCACGGCGTCCTCCGTTTTGCTTGATCGGCGCGCCGCTTCAGCGGCCGCCTCTTGTACCGTCAGATGGTACACACTGTACCGAATTCCAAAATAGGCGACAAGCGCGCTATCGTCACGCCGCCGCCAGCATCTGCCGCTCGAGTGCCTCCTTGGTCGCCTGCAGCCGCGCTACGATCTGTCGCTGATTTTCATAGAACCGCAACGCCGGCACCGGCACCGAAATGACCAGCACATTACCGAGCGGATCGTGGATGACGACACCGGCGGCGCAAATGCCTTGGGTATGCTCTTCGCGGTCGATGGCGATGGCGGTCTTGCGGATGGTTTTGAGCTCGCGCAGGAGGTTATCCAGCCGTGTGATGCTGCGGGGCGTACGCGCTTCGAAACTCGAGCCGATTAACGCTTCGACAGCAGGGGCATCAAGCTCGGCGAGATAGGCCTTGCCATTGGCAGTGCAATGCAGCGGAAAAGCCTCGCCGACGGCGGAGACTGCGCGCAACCGATGCGAACCGATCACTTGGTCGACGAACACCAAATGATCGCCGCGCACCACTGCGAGATCCACGGTCTCTTTCAACTCGGCGGAAAGCTGAACCAGGAACGACCGCGCCGCGGCGACGAAATCGGTCCGCGCTGAGGCGGCGAGCCGCAGAATGGTCGGGCCCAACCGCACCCGGCCATTCGGCGACGCAGCGATCAAGAATTTTTCGGCGGCCAGCGCGGCAACGATGCGCTGCACCGTGGAACGGGCTAGCTTCACGCGTTGTGCGATCTGGCCGAGGCTCAAGCCTTCCGCTTCGTTTTCCAACGCGCGAAGGATCGAAGCGGCGCGTGCAATCACCTGGATACGGTTCGGCACCTGCCGCGGCGGCGCCTTTCGTGTCTTGGCACGCGATGGCTTCACGCCGCCTCCCTTTTTAGTCTTGGTCATAACCTTGCTGGCCATTTTATGCTTTGATACAGGATCACCGGGATGCGGTACAGCAGAACGCGCCCGCCAAAATACCAATCAATGTAAGCCGGGGGAAACATGGTTCAGAAAATCGCGCTCGAAGAGCACTTCCTGTCGCCTGGCCTCGACGATTATTGGCGGCCGACAGTGGCCAATGTCGACCCGAAATTTGCGGCTAACCTCTACGCGCGCCTGAGCGATTTCGGCGACATGCGCCTGAAATCCATGGACGAGGCCAGCATCGCGCGTTCGGTGCTGTCGGTTGCCGGACCTGGAGTGCAAAACGAGCCTGATGCGAAGGTCGCCGTCCAGCGCGCGCGCGAGTCCAACGATTTCCTTGCCGCCGAAGTGCAAAAGCGTCCGAACCGCTATTCCGGGTTTGCCCATCTTCCGATGCAGGATGCAAGCGCCGCCGCCGATGAACTGGAGCGCAGCGTCCGCGACCTGAAATTCGCGGGTGCGATGATCAACGGCCACACCCGCGGACAATATCTCGATCATCCGTCGCTGTATGTGTTCTGGGAACGCGCCGAAGCGCTCGGTGTGCCGGTCTATATCCATCCGACTGATCCGATCACGCCGTCGCCGGCGCTGGAAGGCTTCAACGGATTGCGCCGCGCCACTTGGGAATGGGGTTTCGAAACCGGCTCGCATGCGTTGCGGCTTGTCTTCAGTGGATTGTTCGACCGCTTTCCGCACGCCAAAGTCATGCTCGGCCATCTCGGCGAAACGCTGCCGTTTCTGCTCTGGCGTTTCGACAGCCGAGCCAAGCTCTATGGCATCAAACTTAATAAGCCGCCGTCCGGCTATATCAAAGAGAACATCATCGTCACCACGTCGGGCATGTGTTCGGCCGAGCCGCTGAACTGCACCATCGCTGCGCTCGGCGCCGAGCATGTGATGTTCGGCGCTGACTATCCGTTCGAAGAGGCGCACGAGGCCGGAGAATTCATGGATCACGCTGCGATAGACGAGAAACTGCGCTACGCGATTGCCTCTGGCAACGCCGTGCGGCTGTTAGGCCTCCCCGCCGCATGACCAAAGTCCTAGTCGTCGACATTCACGCAGAAATGTATCGCGACGGATTGGCCGCCAAGTTTCCGGCGCTGCAATTCGCGCTGGCGCACAAAGCTGACGAGGTCGCGAGCGACCTTTCCGACGTCGATGTCATGATCATGTTCGGCATCGAAGCGCGCGATTCGATGTTCAGCACGGCGCCGCAACTGAAGTGGGTGCAATCGCTCGCGACTGGCGTCGATCACTTCCTGCGTAGCCCCTCGCTCAAAACCGATGTCATCATCACCAGCGGCCGCGGCATTCATGGGCCGCCGATGCGCGAACAGGTGGTTTATATGATGATGGCGGTCAGTCGCGATGCCCGCCGCCAGGTCGACGATCATCAACACCGCATCTGGCAGCGCCGGCTGTGGAGCACACTGCACGGTAAGACCGCAGTGCTCGTCGGCACCGGCATCGTCGGCATCGCCATTGCCGAACTTTTGCACGCTTTCGGCATGCGCGTGGTTGGCGTCAGCCGCACGCCGCGGCAGGAAACCGGCTTCGACGCCATGATGCCGGCGGACCGCTTGAGCGAAGCCGCGGCCGAAGCCGATTATCTGATCAACATTCTACCTGCGAGTGCGGGGAATATCGGTCTGTTCGACGCCAAAGTGTTCGGCGCGATGAAAAAGAGCGCCTATTACATCAATGCTGGCCGCGGTCAGACCGTCGACGAAGCAGCGCTGATCACTGCGTTGCGCGAACGCCGTATCGCCGGCGCAGCGCTCGACGTTTTCCAGGATGAGCCGCTGCCACCCGATAGCCCATTCTGGAACCTGCCGAACGTCTTCATCACGCCGCATGTCGGCGGCTATGTCATCGAATATGAGGAGTTCGTGATGCCGCTGATCATCGACAATATGCGGCTGTTCCTCGCCCGCAAAACGCACGAGATGAAGAACATTGTGCCGCGTTAGACGTTAGAAGGCGCGACGCTAAGGCACAGGCGAACGGCTTACAACCCAATGGAATTGTTATAGAATTAGCCACTTCAAGCGTCTCGCAGTCTCAGTAGAAAAGGCCACCAGACAATGAAACGTCATGCGATCGCTGCGCTAACTGCTTTTCTCTGTCTCATCGGTACCGCTCACGCACAGAACTATCCCGACCGCCCCGTCCATGTGCTGGTCGGCTTCGCGGCCGGCAGCGGACCGGACGTGCTGGCGCGCGCCGTGGCTGCCCAGCTTGGCGCCGATCTCGGCCAGAATTTCATCGTCGAGAATCGTACTGGCGCCAATGGCACGATCGCCACCAATGTGGTCGCGCAGGCGGCGCCCGATGGCTACACGCTGCTCTCGACCAGCGACTCGATCGCGCCGACACCGTTCATTTACAAACAATTGCCCTACGACATCTTCAAGGACATCACGCCGATCGGGACCATCGGCATACTCGACGGCCTGTTGATGCTGGTCAATCCATCATCGCCGGCGCACAACGTCGGCGAATTCATCGCCTACGCCAAAACCCACCGCGTGCTTTACGGCTCGCCGGGCATCGGCAATGGACTGCATCTTGCCGCCGCGCAGTTCAACAAAACCGTCGGCTTGAACATGGAGCACGTGCCGTTCAAGGGCGCCTCCGAAGTTTCGGCCGCTCTGCTGGGCGGCAATATTGACGTGATGTTCGTGACGCCGCCTTCGGTGCTCGGCCTGGTCAAGGACGGCAAGCTCCGCGCACTCGCCTTCACCGGCAGTAAGCCGTTTCCAGAACTGCCGGACGTGCCACTGCTGAAAGCAACGGTGCCGGATTATCCGCCCATCGAAAACTGGAACATGTTCTTCGCGCCGGCGAAAACGCCGCAAGCGATTATCGACAAGCTCAATGCCGCGATCCGTCATGCGTTGACAGAACCAGCCGTGATCAATGTCACGCAGAAATCCGGCTTCATGCCCGATGGGCGGACGCCGGAGCAGACCGCGGCTTATTTCCGCGTCAAAGTCGAGGCGGCGAAGAAATCGGTCGAGGCCGCCGGTATCGAGCCTAACTGATCACGCCGGCAGCGTGCCGTTGGCAGCCAAGACCTCACCGGCAAGATAAAGCGAACCGGTGATCAGAATGCGCGGCGCCGGATGCAGATCGAGTTTACCGGCAATGGCAATAGCGTGTTCGATCGAGTCTTGCGCCAGTGAAGGAATACCGACACTGGCGCCGATTTCAGCCAACGCTGCCGCCGGCACGGCTTTGTCGTTCTGAATCGGCACCGCGATGATGCGGCGGGCGAGTCCCGAAAAATTCTTGAGAAAGCCCGCAGAATCTTTGGTCGACAGCATGCCGACAATGATGACCAGCGGCCGTGAGACGCGCTCCTCGAGATCGGCGAGCGCCGCGGCGATCGCCTGACCGCCATCGGCATTGTGGCCACCGTCGAGCCAGAGCTCACTATCCGGCGGAGCAAGCTCCGCGAGCCGGCCATGCGACAGGCGCTGCATGCGCGCGGGCCAATCGACCTGTGTCATGCCGGCTTCATAGGCGGATGGCGGCAGCTTCAGGCCAGCAATGCGGAGCGCGGCAATGGCCGCACCGGCATTCTCGAATTGATGACGGCCATAAAGCTTCGGCGCTGGCAGATCGAGAAGGCCATCGTCGTCCTGATAGACGAGACGACCCCGCTCCTCGGTTGCGGTCCAGTTTTCACCGGCGATGCGGAGCGGCGCGTGCAGCCGCGCCGCTTGCCGTTCGATCACCGCAAGCACTTCGCGCGGCTGACCGGCAACGACCACGGGAACGCCGGCCTTTATGATGCCTGCCTTCTCGGTCGCGACCGAAGTGAGCGTCGTGCCGAGAAATTCGGCGTGATCGAGCGAAATCCGGGTGATGATGCTGGCCAGCGGCTTATCGACGACATTGGTGGCGTCGAGCCTGCCACCGAGACCGACCTCGAGAAGCAGAATGTCGGCGGGAATGCGCGAAAACAACAAAAAGCCGGCCGCCGTCTCCATCTCGAACACGGTGATCGGCGCGTCGCCGTTTTTTACCTCGCATTCCGCGAGTACCGCGCTCAGTTCTGCATCATCGACCAGATGGCCGCCGCCCTCTTGCCCTATCCGGAAGCGTTCATTGATGCGCACGAGATTGGGCGAGGTGTAGACATGCACGCGTTTGCCGGCGGCTTCGAGGATCGCGCGCATGAAGGCGACCGTCGAGCCTTTGCCATTGGTGCCGGCAACGTGAATGACCGGCGGCAAATGCTGCTCCGGATGATCGAGCGCGGCGAGGAGTCGCTGCATCCGGTCGAGCGAAAGATCGATGCGCTTGGGATGCAGCGCCAACAGCCGCGCCAGCAGGGCGTCGAACGGCGCGCTGCTCGGCTGCCGGTCGCTCACGGCACGGCGGCTGCGGGGGCCGGCAATTCGCGCGGCGCCGGAGCACCCGCATTCGACTTGGTCAGGAGCCGGCAGAGTTTGGCGATGGTCGGACGCAATTCGCGCCGATGCACGACCATGTCGACCATGCCATGGTCGCGCAGATATTCGGCTCTCTGGAAACCGTCCGGCAATTTCTCGCGAATGGTCTGTTCGATGACACGCGGGCCGGCAAAGCCGATCAGCGCTCCGGGTTCGGCGATATGGACGTCGCCGAGCATCGCGTAAGACGCGGTGACGCCGCCGGTGGTCGGGTTGGTGAGCACGACAATGTAAGGCTTCTTTGCTTCGCGCAGCCGCTGCACCGCGACGGTCGTGCGCGGCATCTGCATCAGCGAGAGAATGCCTTCCTGCATGCGCGCGCCACCCGATGCGGCAAACAACACAAACGGACAGCCTTTCTCCACTGCCGTTTCAAGACCTTTAATGATCGCCTCACCGGCCGCCATGCCGAGCGAACCGCCCATGAAGTCGAAATCCTGTACGCCGATGACCACGGCGAAATTATCGAGCTTGCCGTAACCGAGCTTCACTGCGTCATTGAGCCCAGTTTTGCTGCGCGCATCTTTGAGCCGATCGACATAACGGCGCTCGTCGCGGAATTTCAATGGATCGACCGGCACCTCGGGCACCGCGATATCAAACCAGGTCTCGTTGTCGAACATGGATTTGAGCCGCGCCACCGCGCTCATCCGCATGTGGTAGTTCGACCCCGGAATGACGAACAGATTTGACTCGACGTCTTTATAGAAGACGAGCTGGCCGGTTTCCGGACATTTGATCCAGAGATTTTCCGGCACCTCGCGCCGCAAAATGCTGCGGATCTTCGGCCGCACGACATTGGAGATCCAGTTCATCGACACCTAACCCGTGAGAAAACGCCTAAACGCCGTTGGCAGGCATTATAGCATGCTCATATATGATGACAGGCCCTGATAACGAGCCTGATACGGTCCGCGTTAACGATTGCCGGGCCCTACACGGCATAATTGCAGCCCGCACTTTAGAACGGTGCGTTAGAACAAATCCGGCCGTCGCAGCCGGAGCGTCTGTAACAACACCAGTGTCTTGGAGTCGGCCAGCCGGTTGCCGTCGGCCATCCGCGCCAGATCGGCAAGCCCGATCTCGACAGCGAGCGTGTCTTCATCTTCATCAACGCCGCCACTGACCTCGGCGCGCGCATCGCCGGAATAAGTTGCCAGATAAAAATGCATCAGCTCGGTCGAGATGCCGGGCATGGTCCAAGCGGTAAACAGATGCTCGAGCGAATCGAGCGTCAATTGCGCCTCCTCCATCGCCTCGCGATGGACGCAGGTCGCGGCGTCCTTATCCTCGATCCCGCCGGCAATGGCTTCGAGTGTCTGCTGCTCCTTGCTGGCATAAAGCACCGGCGCCCGCATCTGGCGCACCAGCACCGCGGTCTTGCGTCCAAGATGATACGGCAGGACGCAAACGGCCTCGCCATGATCCTCGATCTCACGCTTGAAGGTGTGACCATCGGACATTTGGATCGAAGCGACCAACATTTTGGTCCATCCCGCATGCACCTCGCGGGTCTCGACAATCGCAGCTGTTGAGTTGGCGATTTTGTTCTTATCCGTCATGCCAATATTTTCCTCGACTTCTTGATCACTCGCTTACCAAAACGACGCCGCCGGCGACCAGCAGCGCGGCAAAACCTTTCTGCAGCAATTCGCGACCCGACAGATTTTCATCGCTGAGCCGCGGCCACAAAACGCTGATGACGATGCCAAAGGCAAAGACAAACAGCGTCGTGGTCGAGCCGATGGCCTGGACCAGACTCAGCGGCGCGAACATCAGCGCATAACGGTTGCCCAGTCCACCACCGAGATTGATCAATTCGTTGGAGGCATTGATAGAGAGCAGCGCGGCGGTATGACTGCGCAGCATCGTCATCGCCTCCCGGCGATAGGCGGGAACCATAAGCAGCGCACAGCCGAAAATCGCCTCGCCGACAAACATCCAGAAGGTAGTGGTCCAGAACTCTACTTCCAAAGCAAAGATCTTAAAGATCAGCGTGGCTAGAGCCATGATGAAGCCGCATGCGAGCATCAACGCCACAAGCTTGGCTTTGAAGTGGCGAGCGCCATGCTCGAAGCGAATGGATACGATCAGCGCGCCGATCACGATCAAGCTGCCGCCCAGCATCTGCCGGCCCGATAGCGTTTCGCCGAGGACGAGATAACCGAGCCCATAGCCGAACAACGGCCCTGCTTGGAAATATGGCGCCACAACGGAAGCCTCTTCGCCCTGCAAGGCCAGGAGATAAAGAAGAAGCCCGGTCATCGTGAGAATGCCGGATACGACGATCAAAGCGATGCTGCGCAGACCGATATCGGTCACCGATGGTTCAAAGAGCCATATGAACGGCAGCAGCAGTACGCCGATGAAGGCGGTGAATAGCAGCAGCACCGCGACATCGCTGGTCTTGAAGAAGCGTTCGACGATGTATTTGTCCAGGTGGACCGAAATCGCCCACAAAACCGGGCCGAAAAAAGCGAAAACGACCCAAGAAATGCTCGAAGAGACGCCAAAAGACATGCCCAAAGCCACCGCCGGTTCCTTAGCTCATGCCCACGCCGCGCCTTGCGGGCGGCACAATTTCGCCTTTCTGGCCAATAGACTAGCGCGCGGCGGCGGCGACACAGGGCTTTAACCTTAGGGGTAAGCCCTCCGTAACAAAGTTCTGCGTAGATCGCAGGACGAACGGCGCGCCTGACAGCGCCGGCGTTTGTGAGGCCGGGAATACGAAATGAAGAAAAGCGTCGCTACGTGTTTTGCCTTGGGCGTGCTGCTGACAGCGTCTTGCGCCGTCGCGGCTGATCTATCTGTCGCGCCGCTTTACAAAGCGCCGTCGCCGGTTCGTGTGCCGGCTTACAGCTGGACCGGCGTCTATGGCGGCATCAATGGTGGCGGCGGTTGGGGCCATTCGTTCCTGCAGGCCAATACGACCGGCGTGAATTTGTCCGGCGGACAAGTCGGCGGCACTGTCGGCTACAATTGGCAGGCGCCTAACAATGCCGTGTTCGGCGTCGAAGGCGACATCGATTGGTCGGGCCTCAAAGGCAATAGCGTGTCGACACTCTGCCCGGTCGGCTGCAATGTCAGCAACACGTGGCTGTCGACCGTGCGCGGCCGCGTCGGCTATGCCTTCGGCGGCGTGATGCCCTTTGTCAGCGGCGGCCTCACCGTCGGCGATATCAATGCCGGCTTCCCCGGCTTTGCCACCGGCTCCGCCACCAACGCCGGATGGACGCTTGGCGGCGGCCTCGAAGTCGCGCTTCCCGGCAACTGGTCGGCAAAGGCGGAATATCTTCACGTCGATCTCGGCCATTTCGACTGCGGGGTAAATTGCGGCGCAGCCGGCGTTGATAATGTGTCGATGCATCAGGACATCGTCCGCGCCGGGCTGAACTATCACTTCGGCTGGGGCAAATAGCGCGCCGGGCTTCGGCGCCGCCTGCCATTTCAAATTGAAGTGATTGTGCTCTAGTCTTGTCCGGTTATCCGGGCGAGGCTTTGTCCCTTCATGTCCGATGCTGCAAGCAGTGCGCCGCCCAAAAGCGCGTTATCGACGGCGACACAGGCAGCGCCGCAAGTCGCGCCCCCACAGATCGCGCGTGAGGTGTATGACGCGATCCGCACCCTGTTGCGTGCGGGCAAGAACGATGAAGCTATCGTCAAGCTCTGCGCTATCGGCACGATCCGGCCCGACGATCCGATTATCAAAGAACTTCTGTTCGACGCATTTTATCAGAAGCGCGATTGGCTGCCTGCGCTTGCGCTCGCCCAACAACTCGTTCGCGCGCAGCCTAATGTCGCTCGTCTGCAAAAAGCGCTGATCGCGACGCTGTCGAATATGAAGCGATATGAAGAAGCCATCGTGCAGGCGGCGCGTTATATCGACCGTCATGGCGAAGACCTGGTCATGCTCGACGCGCTCAAGGTCGCGCATTTCTATACCGGCAAGATCGCGGAAGCCGTGCGCTATGGACAACGCGCGCTGACGCTCCGCGACGCCGAGGCTTGCCGCAATCCTCCGCCGGTTGCCGTGAAGGATCCGAACAGTCCGCCCACAGGCAAGAACGTCATTTCATTTTCGCTTTGGGGCCCGGCGAAATTCTATGCCTACGGAGCGATGATCAATCTTGTGCTTGCCGGCAAGGTCTACCCGGACTGGCAGTGCCGCTTTTACGTGGCGGCCGACGTGCCGCGTGCTTGCGTCGCGTTTCTCAAGGACAATGGCGGCGACGTGCGCGCCATGGAGGACGAATATCCCGGCGTCGGTCTGTTTCAGCGCTTTTTGGTGATGAACGACCTGAGCGTCGGCCGCTTCTTGGTCCGCGACTGCGACGCCCGCCTCTCCATTGCCGAAGCCGAACTGGTGCAGGAATGGATCGACAGCGGATTGCCATTCCATGTCGTGCGCGATCATGTGTTGCACAACGAATTGATGATCGGCTGCACCTGGGCCGGCCGAACCGACACCGGCATCGACATGGTTGGTTTGATGCGGCGCTATTTCACCGATGGGCCGACCGCGAAATACGGCCACGATCAGAAGATGCTCGGCAGTATGTTGTGGCCGCTGATCCGGAGCCGCTGCCTGGTACACGATAAATATTATCATCTCGACGGCGTGCACGCGGCAGCGTTACCCGATCCAAAGAGCCATTTTGGCGCCGGCCATCAGAACATGACGGCCGTGCTGAAAGAGATCGAAGGGCTCGGCATTCCGGAGATGCTGTAGCGGCCGTCAGTGCAAATGCACGGTACCAGCAACGATCTGGTGCCATTGCACTGGTCCGGTTCCGGGCACAACGACATTGTCGCTGTGCATCATGTCGACCAAAGCCTCGTGATGCGCTTCCGGCGTGACCAACGCGGTAATTTGCTGCGTCGCCTGTGTCGCCGGGTGGTTCTGCAGATCTTCGGCGAGTTGGTTCTCGTTCAGTACGGTATTGTTGACATCGCCGAGATTGGCGTGGAACACGAAATTATCGTCACCAGTGATGCCGACATATTTCTGACCGCCCGCATCCTGCGGCGGCGCCTGCGCCTGCGTTATGTCGATCTTATCGTCACCGAACTTCATGCCCCACGCGGTAGGCGCATGATCTTCGTTAGCCTGAGTATTACCCGCGGGCGGATCGGTCACGAGCGTGCCGCCGTTGCCGTCTGAGGCGAAATCGAGCGTGGCATTAAAATCGTCAAACGTGATGTGGGCGGTATTGGCGCCATCGGTGATCGTCAACAATCCGGTCTTCGCATCGAAATTCTCGGCGAAATTCGACGAATTATAATTGATGCCGACGAGATCGATGGTGTCGGAATGCGCCGCATCGGGCGCGGTGCCGGTGAAGCCGGCGATCTGCCCGGTGAAGTCTTTAGCATCATTGAGGACAAGCGAACCGGTGCTGCCAGTGAAGGTGACGATCTGGTCGTAGAGCGTATCGATCGTGTGACTTTCGCCGGCGCCGATGACGATCGGCGTGTCGGCGCTCGCTCGCAGTCCGCCGCCTACGGACGGACTAATGCCCGATGGCGGATCGAACAGATCGATGCCTGCATGGTCATCGGTCGTCACGGACCAGGAGGAACTCGAATAATCACCGACCAACGTGATTGTTAGAGCCGCGTGGCCGGCATCGGTTACGGTCAAAATCGTATCACCTCCCGAGAAACTGCCGGGTGTCGCTACGGTATTAGTGTCGTACCCGATCAGATCGAACACCTGGCTCGATCCGGTGATGCCGGTCACGGCGCCGTGGAAACTCGAGGGGTTCGCGAGTTCGAGCGTTCCGGCGCCGGAGAATGTGACGTTCTGATTGAAGTTGTCCTGGAAATCGGCTGTGCCGCCGCCGGTAATCAAGACCGAGCCGGTGCCGCTAATCGTGGTGGTGGCGTTGATGGTGAACACACCGCCATTGGCTTCAAGAATGCCGTTGTTGGTGATAGTGGCCTCGTCGAGGGCGCTGATACCGTCGCCGACAAGGACGCCGGCCGGTGTCTGGCCGCTCGCCGCCGCAATCGTGATAGTGTCACCAGTGTCCGAGCCAGTGATGGTACTGTTCAAGAGCTCGACGATTGAACCTGCACCCGCATTGATGACGGAATCAGTAAAAAAGTCGCGTACCGGATCATCGAGGACCAGCGTGCCGCCGCTTGTCGCTTCCAGTAGGCCGTAATTGATGACCGTGTCGCCGGTTTCAAGTGTGAGCGTTGCGCCGGAAATATTGGCGTCGATGGTCGCAGCCTGGAAATTGGTCAGCGCCAAAAGGCCGGTGCCGTCGCCAATCTGACCCGTGCCCTGGATAATGTCGGCGGTATTGTCGAGGGAAATGACGGAGCCCGTGTCTGTCGATGGTTCGACAATCTTGCTGCCGGCCTCCATTGTTACTTCGCCGCCGCCCTCGAGCGTTAAAATGGGCAGCAAGATGCCGAAGGTTCCGACGGATAGCGTAGAATTGGCGTCGATTTGCAGCACATTACTGTTGTTGACGTCGACAGAGTCAAACTCCGCGCTGCCGTCGATGTCGACCTCGCCGGCCGCGCCGATCGCCAGCGTGCCGCCGTCAATCGTCGTGCCGCCGGTCAAGATCAGATCCACCGCACCGGCATCGACCTGAAGGGTGCCGTTGTTGTTGACGCTGACATTGTCGAGCGTGACATCGGTATTCGTGCCGGGCTCGACATAGACCGTACCGTCGATCGCCAGCGTGCCGCCGGTGATCTCGGCACCGTTCTCCAGCGTTATCGAACTGTCGACCTGGAGCGTGCCGTTGGTGGTGAGATCGATAGTGCCGTCGATCGCGGAGCCTAGGGCGACGAGAGTCAGCGCCGTGTTCGCGACATCGAGCGTTGCGCCACTCGCGAGCACGAGGCTGCCGATAATGCTCTGCAAACCCGAATAGTCGGGCGAAGACGAAGAGACTGTGACCGTTTCGGAACTGCCGATTTGCGCCTGGTCGCTGGAGGCGGGAAGTGCCTCATCGCTCCAGTTGGCGGCATCGAACCAGTCACCGTCGTTATCAGCATTTGTCCAAGTGTGCGCCCACACCACTTCGGTGCCAGCGCCCATAAACGGGCTGTCAGGCGTCACCGCAAAGTCGGCCGAGGTATAGGTGCCGCTGAGATTAGTCGTGGCGTCCAGCGTCGAGCCGGTAAATATCTGCAAAGTGCCGGCCGCGTTATTGCCGGTGGTGGTTTGCGTCCAGACTGCCGTCTCACCCGCTGCATACAGAACGTCGTCCGCAAGGTCGTACACGTCGCCGGTGCCGAAGCCGCTGATGGTGCCGTGATAGCTCGCCGCCTCGAGATAACCGGGCCCGGCGAAGGTAACATTTTGAAAAGTGTTGCCGAGAAATTCGAGGATGCCGTTGCCGGCGATTTCGACAGTCCCTGCCCCGGAAAGGTCGATAGAGGCGCCATTGGAGAAAATCACAGCGCCGCCATTTGCCTCCACCGTACCGGTATTATTGACGCTGTCGTCGATCCGCAGCGTGCCAGCGGTTGCCTCCATGAGGCCGGCATTGATGACCTGATTGCCGGTGTCGATGACGAGACCGGTCCCGGCCGCATCCGCGTTGACAACGCCGTTCGTGTCGTTGTCGAAGGTCAACGAGCTGTCGCCGACGCCGATATCACCGGTGCCATGAATGGTGTTGTCGATGTTGTCGAGCGTTCCGCCGATGATCGTCTGACTGGGGAATTGGCCGATAGCTAAGCCTGTGATGGCAGCACCGGTTTGTTCTGTGGCGGGCGCAACCAGATTCACGGTGCCGGCGCCATCGAGGACGACGGTTTGGGCGATCTCCAGCGTTGCAGCGGCATCGATCTGCAGGCCGTCTCCCGTATTCGTATTATCGACGGTGATACCGGCGAAGGTCGCGGATGGACCGAAGAAGAAGCTGCCTTCGATCTCGACGGTGCCGACGGACCCGATCGACAGCTCGCCGCCGCCACCGATGGTCGTGCCGTCCGTCAGTTGCAGGGTGACCGTAGTAATCTGATTTTGGTCGACCTGGAGGATGCCGAGATTGGCGCCGCTGTTGGCGGTTTCGAGCTGAACATTGACGTTGTCGAGCGTGGCGCCGACGGTGACAGTTGGGTTGGCGGAATCGAGCTCGACCGCAAGCTCGCCCAAGCCACCGACCGTGATTGTGCCGCTCAGAATGGTCGTATCATCGTCGAGTGTGAGGATCGCGCCAGAATTGGTCGTATCGACGTTAATCGTGCCGCCGTTCGCCACCTCCACGCCTTCCAGCGTGGCGGCTTGCATGACGCCGGTTCCCGCGCTGACATCGAGAGCGCCCGCGGCGCCGATCTCCAATGCGCCTCCGACAATGGAAGCGCCATCGTCCAGCGTGAGGATCGCGCCGGACGCCGTCGGATCGATATAAATCGTGCCGTGATTGGTCACCGCGACACCATCGAACGTGCCGCCGTGGCCGGCGCCGAGATTACCGGCCTCGACCTCGAGCAGGCTCGCGGGATCGAGAGTGAGCGTGCTGCCCTGCAGCGCCGCATCTTCGGAGATGACCAACGTTGCCGGCTGATTCATCGTGTAGCCATCAACGTCGTTGCCGTCGGCAGCGTTGGTAAAATAGCCGACGATTTCACCATTATCGTCGATCGCTGTCGCATAGGTGCCGTCCGACGCGAGCGGCGCATCGAGATTTACAAAGACGCCGTTCTTGTCGATGAAGCCATGAATGTTGAAATTGGCGTCGTAATAGAAGCCGGTAAGATCTCCGGCGTTATCGATGCCGGTGACATAGGTGCCGCCGGCGGCGAACGGGTCGTTGATGTCGGTGAAAGTGGTATATTCAGCGCCGCCCGGGAAGGACGTAAAACCATGCACGTGACCGTCAGTACCGAAATAATAGCCAGCCACCTCGCCGCTATCGTTGATGCCGGTGACGAAGGTGCCGCCGGTTGAACTCATGTTTGGATCGGTGAACTCGCTGAATTGCGAAGGATCGATACTCGAAAGGCTTCCGCTGTAGACGAAGCCGTTGGCGGTGCCGGATTGGTCGTAATAATAGCCGGCAACCAGAGTCGCCGCGCCGTTCAGGCCGGGATCGATCGCAGTCAGATACGTGCCACGGTTAGCACTTTGATCCGCGTCCGGTTCGTCGAACGGGGTGTAAGTGCCGTCGGAAAAGTCACCGGACTGATCCGGAGTGAGAACAAAACCGTGAAAGCCGCCGCTGGTGTCCTGATAGGTGCCGACGATCGTTGTCCCGGCTCCGTTGATACCGTTTGCTTGCGTACCCTGATCGTTGATGGCGGCATCGGGTTCGTCGAGCTGGATGACAGTGCCGCTGACGGTGACAAAGCCGTGCGCAATCTCGTTGCTGTCGAAGAAGTCGCCGACCACAAGGCCCGAGTCGCTGTCGCCCAGCGCGTGGATGAGTTCGCCGTCTGACGGCGGCGAAAACGCCGCGAACGGATCGGACACGCCGATTGTGATCGCCGTGTTGTTCATGGAAGAAGCATCGAGGGTGACGGTTGCGCCGTCGGCGGCGGTCAAAGCGCCGTCGGTCACCGACGTTGCATCCGTGAGTGCCAGCGTCGCGTTCGAATTGACCTCGATCGTGCCGTTATTGTTGATCGTGACGTCGTCGAGCGCAGCACCGCCGTCCTGCCCCTGCTGGACGTCGAGCGTGCCACCGGTTGAGGACACGCCGATATTCATCTGGCCGCCGGCGATCAAGACGCCGTCTTGAAGTGTCAGCACCGCGCCGGGATTGTTTTGCGACCCGCCCTCGATATCGATCGTGCCGAAATTGGTCACGTTCACACCATCGAGCGTCGCGCCCGGACCGTCAGCACCGAGCGCGATGTCGAGATAACCGCTGCCGTCGACCGTCATCGTCCCGCCGGAAATCTGGGTACCCTCCTCCAGCGTGAGAATTGCGCCCGAACCTGTCGGATCAATTTCGATATTGCCCTGGTTCATCACCGCCACGCCGTCAAAAGCGGCCGCCTGCTGGACTCCACTTCCCGCGCTGATCTCGATCACGCCGACTGGGCCGTTCACGATCGTGCCGAAGTCATCGATGACGGTGCCGTCGATCAAGGTCAGCGCGCTTCCGATCGAGCCGTCGATCTGTAACGTGCCGGAATCGTGCACGGTGACGCCATCGAAGGTGGCGCCGCTGGTCTCAACCTTAACCTCGCCACCGGCGTCAATGGTCAGCATGCCATTGGTTACCGTCGCGCCGTCCTGGAACGTGATCGTACCTGCAAAGCAGGCCTCGATCGTGCCTCCCGTGTTGACGACACCGCCCGTGAAAGTCGCGGTGTTCGCGAACGTGGTGCTTGACGACCCTACCGTGATATTGCCGGTATTGATGACCGTCCCGGCGAACGTCGCGGAAGACACGACAACTGCACTGGAGGAGGTCGTCCCCCCCGCCACGGTGATTGTGCCGGCGTTTTGCACCGTGCCGGAAACGTCAAGCATGCCGCCGCCGGAGACATAGAGCGTTGCCGATGTGCTGACGGTCAGGCTCCCGGCGACGGCCGGCGAGCCTGAGTAGAAGACGCTCGAAGGAGAAATCGTCACCGAAGAACTGGGACCGATGACCGCGTCATCGCTTGAGGTCGGGACCTCGACACTCCAATTGCCCGAATCGAACCAGTCGTTCGGATTGTCGCTGTCCGCGCCGGTCCAGTTGTCGGTCGTACTGCCGCCGCCACCGCCGGAGCTGGCCGCAACCGCGATGGTCTGCTGAAGCGCGGTGACATGGCTGCCATCGGACGCGTTCAGCACGATGGTGTCGGATCCGGCCGCGCCCTCGGTGTCGGTCAGAGTGGCAAGGTCATCGTTCACGTCGTTGAGCGAACCGGTAATCGTCAGGCTCGTTGTCCCAGCGCCGGTGATCGTGCCATCTCCGGTCACCGACAAGTCGCCATTGGTGTCGGTCAGCGTCACGGTAAAGTCGCCGCTCGAGGCACCGGTCTCCGCCAGGCTGACGCCGGAAATCGCCGTCGCAATGCCGGAGGTCATCGTCTGCGGCCCCGGTACCGTAATCACCGGCACGCCGGTGAGCGCCGTGACCGAGATATCGTCCAGACTCAAGAAGTCATTGGGGTAGTTCGGATCCGATCCGGCAAAATGCAGATCGGTCGACGTGCCGGTTGCGGTGACATCGAATGTATATTCGGCAAAACTCGTGTTGGTTATGTTTGTCAGGCTGATCAACGGCGTGTTGCCGAAGCTCGCGGAGAAATCGTTCGGTGTTTGCCCACTGCCGGTGTTCAACCAGAATTGAACCTGATAAGTCGCGCCTTCGGTGGTCGAGATATCCTGATCGAGAGTGAAATCGCCGGTTGAAGCGATTATGAGCGAATAATCTCCACTGTGCCGTGCGCCGGAGCTCACGGTGACGGAGTCTTGGTTCTCACCAAGGATCCAGTCGCTGAAATCGCCAGTCTCGAACCCGCCGTTGGAGACGAGATTGGGCGCCACAACAATGGTGAACGTCGCCGGATTGGCTGCCACTGCGCCATCGCTCGCATTCAGCGTCAGCGTATCGGTGCCTGTGAAGCCACTGCCGGGCGTGTAAGTGACGCCGCTTCCGAGCGCAGTGTCGATCGCGGCGGCCGTGCCGGTGAGCGTGATGTCGGCCGTGCCGTCGCCGGTTTCGCTTACGCCTGCGGCGTTGGCTATGGCGAGCGTGCCGCTGTTGGCATCGAGCGTGACCGTGAGCGAATCGGTATTCGCCTCCGTTACGCTGAGACGATCGGGCAATGCGAGCGGCATATCTTGTGCCGTCGTGAGACTCCCGACCGTGACCCAGGACGGGTTGGCGGACAGCGTCAAATTACCGGCGCTGTCGGTCAGATCGACCGCCGCCGTGCCGCTGCCGTCATTGAGAGGATAGAAGCCGGCAAGCCCGCTTTCGGTGCCTGTCAGCGCGGTGCCTTGCAGCGCCTCGATTTGCGTTTGGCTTAGCGCGGTATTCCATGCGCTGACATCGGACATGGCGCCTTGGAAAACATGGCTGCCGTCGTCACCCGCGCCGATCTGCATATGATCGGCGCCGGCGTCGATGCCGTTAATTCCCTGGCCGGTGAATGTCGCGACGTCCGTTCCGTTGATATAGACGTCGACATTTCCGCCGGACGCCGTCACCGATAGGAAATTCCATTGGTTCGCCGATAACAGGACGTTCGTGTCATCGACGGCAATGCCGCCGGCCAAGAATTGAAGGTCGATGTGACCGTCGCCGTCAGGCGTCCCAATCAGGCCATAGCCGTGGACGGAGGCATCGCCGTTATAGAGCAGAATCTGGCTGCTGCCGGCCGCGCCGCCGTTCCAATTGAACCAGCCTGCCAGCGTGACATTGTCGACCTGCGTAGATGGCACCGGTCCGATCGCGCCTGGGCCGCTGCCGGCGACGGTCAGGAAAGTCGTATTGTAGCTGACCACGGGCGGGGCGAGCGTAACGTCCGCGCCGCCATTGCCGTCGTTCGTAGCGGCAAAGCTTTCGTTGGTATAATCGCCAATCAGCGTCACGAAGGCCGAAGTATTCTGCGTCTGATCGGCAACAGTCAGCAGCGTCGTTCCGGAGACGAAGCCTGCAGCGGTCGAAATCTGGAATGCGTCGCCGGACTGTGCGGCAACGGAGTTGCCGTTGCCGTCGAAGAACGTCCCCAGATCGAGAAGATCACGTCCGGCCAGATTGGCAATTTGACCCTGGAAGTAATTCGGCTCTGCAAGAACGAGCGTGCCGGTATCGGCGGCGAAAGTGACAACAGGGCCGGTGGAGGTCGAGCTGTCGAACTGCAGGATCGCGCCGGCGTCGATCGTGAATGCGCCATTCCCAGTGACGAAGTCGGTAAATTCCAGAACCTGGCCGGGCTGACCGCTGGCCTCGATGGTGCCGCTCACGGCGACCGGGCCTTCGATCATGCCGTAACCCGAGAAGCTCGCGCCGCTCCCCACGTCGATCGACAACGCACTCAGGCTGCCGCCTTGAAGCGCGAAATTGCCGGCGTCGATCACAAGACCGCCAGTCAGCGTCAGCGAACCCTGGTCGGCGACGATCGCGTCGGCATTGTCGACCGTCAGGGTTTGCGCGGTGACGGCGTCGCCGCCGCCGATGGCAACGGTGTAGGTTCCGCCGGCATTGATAGTCGCATCGTCGCTGCCGGCCGGGACGGTGTCGCTGGCAACAGAATTCCGTGTCCAATTCGTATCGGTAAAGTCGCCGTCGCCCCCGTTCCATTCCAGCGTCGGCACCGCGGCAACACCGAAAGACACCGTGCTGGTCGATAGCGACGTCCCGTCGGTGATCGTGTAGGTGAAGCTGTCGCTACCAAAAAAATCGACGCCCGGCGCGTAGACGATGATGCCGTTGTCGAGCGCTACCGTACCGCCATGCGCGCTGGTCGTGCTCACGGAAAAAAGCGACAGATTGCTGCCGGTGTCGGCGTCCAAAAGTTGCGCGGCAGTAAGCTCAGTCGTCGTGTTCTCAGTAAACGCGATCTGGCCCGGCAAACCACCCCATTCCTCGACGTAGGAATAGCCGCTGTTAAAGTCGGCGGGGACATCGTTCCATTGGCCGAATGGAGCGATTTGCACTCCGGCAACGTTGGCCCCAAAGCCACCATTCGGTTCGGTGTTGCCCGCTGGATTGCCGTTATTGTCCCAGTCCGTGAAGGTGAACAGCGTGTTCGCTTCCGGTCCGTCGACCCAATAGAACGGCGCTGAATTGCTCGCTTGGCCGCCTGTTGGATCCTGCGTGGTTTCGCCGCCAATCCAGACGTTCGACGCGCCGGCGTTCGCGACCAGCTGCGCCACAAAATTATTTTCAGCCCCGCCGGTGATGGTGGCGAGGTAGGCGCCATTGTCGCCCGACGCGTCCGTCACAGCGCCGGAAAAATCATCTGCCGCGGAGACAAACTTGTAATAGTGACCGTTCTCCGGATCGAGCGACCAGCCGTCGGCGACGGGGTTCGCCGTGGGTCCAGTCGTGTTCGTGATCGAGACGGCGTTCGCGACCGGTCCGGTCCAGGTGACCTTGGTACCGGTGCCGCTGTCTTGCGAAAGGACGAAATTGGCCTGGTTGTAAGTGCCAGCGAGATGCAGCGTGTCCGTTTGCGGGCCGTCGCTGACCCTCAACAGATTGTCGGCGGCGTCCCAATGCAAGGTCACGCCCGACGTCGTGTTGTGAGCCAGATCGGTCAGGTCAATCGAGTCGCCAAACCCGAAGCCCGAGATCGTGTGACTGGTGTCGAGGCTCGCCGAATTGCCAAGCTGCAGCGTGCCGGCGTCGGAGAAAGTGACGTTCTGGTCGAAGCTGCCGGTGAAATCGAGCGTGCCGCCGCCGGAGATCGCCGCCGAGCCGCTGCCACTGACCGCGTTGTCAACGATCAGCGTGCCGCCGATCGTTTCGATGGTGCCGGAATTACTGATGCTGGCGTTGATATCGACGGTGCTGCCGCTTGCCGCCTCGATAGTTCCGGAATTGCTGAAGGACGCAATGTTGCTGAGCTGCAGTGTACCGCCGGATGTGGCCTCGATCAGACCGCCATTATTTGTCAGTGACGCAGCATTGATGGTGAGGAAGCCGGTCGCGTCGATCGTGCCCGACACATCGTTTTCAATCGTGAGAAACGTGTCGCCCAGGACCGCAGCGCTGGCCGAAGTTGTGCCACCGCCCGAGATCGTATTGCCGGCATTGTCCAGTGTCGCAGCAACGAGATTGCTGAGCACCTCAGCATTATCGGCAAGCGTCAGCGAACCGATCACGGTGGGATTGCTCAACGACTGCAGCGCGACGGTGCCGTCGACAAACAAGGTCGTGTGCGAACCCGCACCGGCAGCGTCGAGCGCAATCGTGCCGCCATTGCTGATGGTGGTGTTATTGAACTTCGCGGTGTCGCCGCTGTGGACCTCGATGGCGGCACCGGATTCATTGGCCACCCCAGCACCCTCGATGGTGAGCAACCCGCCAGTCGTTTCGATGAGTCCGGAGTTCAGGCCCGAGAGCGTGGTGTCGATGGTCAACGTGCCAGCGGCGGCATTGATGATGCCGTCCGAGGCATTGGTCACGCCCGAACCTGCGAGCGTGACGCCGCCGCCTGCGAGGCTCTCGATAGTGCCGGAATTGCTGACTGCGTCGTCGACCGTCAGCGTACCGGCACTGGTCCCGCCCGCTTCTAGCGTGCCCGCATTCGTAACGATGTTGCCGGTGTCGATTGTCAGGACGCCGCCTTGAGCGTCGATGGTGGCGTTGTTCTGCAGCGTCAGCTGATCGGTGCCGACGCCGATCGCACCGGCGCCCACAATCAGATTGTTTGAATTAATAAAGGTCTCGGCATTGGCGCTGTTGCCTTCGATGGTGCCGCCTTGCATCACGACGACGCCCGAACCACCGCCGGCGAAAGTCACCGAGCCGTGCGCGGAGCTCGCCGTCGGATTGTCGATTTCGACGATGCCGCCATTGGCGATCAAAATGCCGGACGGATTGGCGCCGGCCAGTGGACTGGTGCCGTTGTTCTTGATCGTGCCGATGGTGATATCGAGGGTGCCGCCCGTCGCCGCTTCCAGCAATCCGGAATTGGTCAGCGGCGCGCCGGTCTGAATCGTCAGCGTTCCACCGACCGCTTCGATCGTGCCGGATACGTTGTTGATATTGAGCGGAGTCGTCGAGCCGTTGCCGAGAACGCCCGGACCCTCGATGATATTGCCGTCGTTCTCCAGCGTCTCGCCACCTGACGATGCCGACTTGATGGTCTTGCCGTTGAGCAGAAGCGTGCCGGCATCTTCAAAGTCCAGCCTGAAGTTCGTACCGGCAAGCGTGAGTGCACCGCCGAGCGTGACGGTGCCGTAATTGTCGACGGTGCCGACACCGTTGACGATACTGCCCAGCGCCGTGACGCCACCGGTGCCGCTAAGGGTCAGCGTCTTTCCAGCATCAATGCCGATAATGCCGTTACCGCCGCCGGTGATCGTACCGCCGCTGATGGTGTCGCTATCGAGCGTCAGCGTGGTGTTGGAAACGCTGATCGTGCCGCCGGTATTGGTGATGTTCGCGTTGTCGATGGCGGCCGTGCCGGTCGCGAGGATGGTGCCACTATTGGTGATGGCACTGCCGGAGATCGTCGTGCCGCCGTCGATGGTCAGTGTGGCCAACGCATCGACCGTCAGGGGGATATTATTGGTGACTTGAACGTCATCAAGCGTAGCGCCCGAGCCGCCAGCACCTACTGAAATCTCCAACGCTCCGGTCGACCCACCTTGAGTCAGAGTACCACCGGTTATCGCCGTGCCGCCGGACAGGATCAGTTTGACCGATCCGCCCAGATCGACTTGAACCGTGCCGCTATTGGTCACGTTTACGTCGTTGAGCGTGGCGCCGGTCGTTTCGACATCGAGCTTCGCACCGCTGGCAATCGAGAGCGAACCGCCACTGATTGTCGCGCCGCCCTCAATGGTCGACGTGCCGGTGACATCGAGCGTGCCGCTATTGGTGATGGTGCCGCCGTTCACGGTCGCGCCGGCGAGGTTGAGGACGGATGAGGTGCTCTCGACGGTGACACCGCCTGAACCGCTGTCGGTCAGCGTGTCAGCGTTCAATGTGACGGTGCCGAAAGCGTCGATCGCGCCGCTGTTGTTGACACTATCGTCGATCACCAGCGTCGCGCCGGTCGCCGCCTCAAGCACAGCCGATGCGGCGTTGGTGACAGCGTTCTTCGTATGGATCGTCAGCGTTCCGCCCTGCGCTTCCACCGTTCCCGAATGATTGTTCAAGGACAGAAGGCTGGAAGAGCCGTCGCCAATCTTGCCGGTGCCGGAGATTGTGTTGCCGTTATTCTTCAGCACCTCGCCCGTGTTCTGGCCTTCGATCGTGCCGCCGGCGAGCGTGATGGTGCCGGCGCCGTTCACCGTCAATGTCTGGTTGGCGACTTGCAGTCCAAGGAAGCTGTCCACCTGGACATTACCGGCATTGTCGAGCGTCGTATCGTCGATTTGTAGCGTGCCCGTTGCCGCCTCCAGCGTGGCGCCGCTGGCATTGGTAATGATGTTGTTGGTGAAAATCGTCAGCGTCATGTTGAGCGATTCGATAGTGCCGGCATTATTATCGAGCGTCAGATCGCCCGTTGTGCCGTCGCCGATCAGACCGCTGCCGGAGATCGTATTGCCGTTGTTCTCAAGCGTCTGGCCGCTCGCCGTCCCTATGATTTTGCCGCCGCCGAGCAGCGCCGTGCCCATGGTCACCGTGCCGGCGCCATTGAGCGTCAGCGTCTGGCTGGCAAGCCCGAGTTCGAAAGCGCCATTACCGTTGATCTGGATGTTGCCGCTGTTGCTGATCGACGGGTCGTCGATCTTCAATGTCGTGGTGTTGGAACCCGACCCTGTCAGCAGCGTACCGGCATTGGTGATGGCGTTGCCGGTATCGATGGTCAGGGTCTGATTGTTACCGACCACCTCGATGGCTCCTGCCGCATTGTCGAGCGTCAGGTCGCCATTGCCATTGCCGATCTGTCCGCCGGTTCCGACCAGCGTGCTGCCATTATTTTCGAGCGTTTCGCCCGCCGCCGTCGCGATAATGCTGGCGCCGGTGCCGAGGAACACGCTGGCGGTGCCGTTGAGCAGAAGCGTGAACGGCGTAGTGCTGAACGCCGGGCCGGAGCTTGTGAGTGTCAGCGTATTTTCAACGGTGACGTTGCCGCCATCATTGAGCGTAGCGGTAATGCCGTTGCCGCCGAGAGCGGTGACGCCGTTCAGAAAAAGCGAATTGCCGGAGTCGGTATTGAAGCTGCTGTTGGCTGTTCCTGTTCCGGTGAGGATGCCGCCATTGATGGTGTCGCCGTCGAGCGTGAACGTGCCGCCGGTTTCGAGGAAGCCCGAATTGTTGATAATGGCATGGTCGATGGCGCTGGCGCCCGTGCCGGCGAGCACGCCGCTCGATGCAATCGAGATTGTGCCGCCCGAGTTCGCGACCGCGGTGCTGCCTATGGAGGCGCCGGATAGCGTCACCGTGTCGCTGGCATCAACTTTCACAGTTCCGCCGGTGTTGATGATCGAGATGGTGTCTGTCGGCGAACTGGCAAACTCGAACGTGCCGGAATTGGCGATCGTTGTGCCAACAGTCAAATTGCCTGTTCCGAAAACGAACGTGCCGGCGTCGATCGTGAGCATGCCGCCGAGCGTCAGGTCGCCTTGATCCGCGACAGTCGCATTGGCGGCGTTCAATGTCAGTGAAGCCGCCGTCGCCGACGCGCCGCCCGGGATGGTCACAGTGTAGGGGCCCGGCCCGCCGAGATCGACGACCACGTTGTCGATGCTGCGCGGCACCGCGCCGTCGCTCCAATTGGTCGGGGCATTCTGCGTATCGGTCCAGGTGCCGCCAGCAGTATTGAGCCATTCGTCGGTCTGCGCGGCAGGGCTCAGAACTAATTCGTCGCCGCCATTATGATCGCTCTGTATGACGAACGCGTTCCCTGCCAGGGTGCCTGAAACCTGGTATGTCAGGTGCGCGCCACTGCTTTCAGTTACTGTCAGCGTAGAGCCATTAATCACGGCGCTGTTGATTGTCGTGTCAACGAAATCAATAACGTCGGCTTGGACAAGACCGGCGATTGCACCGGTCAGAACCGCGGTCGGCTCGATTACCAGAGTGCCGACTCCGGAGAAATCGACCGTTTGGCTGTCATTCGCTGCAACCTCGACCGTACCGCCACCATCGATGACAGTCGTCCCCGAACCGCCTAGTGAACTAGCGAGATTCAATACTGAGCCACTCGTTGCCGTCAGCGTACCTAGATTGCTGATCGGATAGACGCTGTTAATCGTCAGCGTGCCGCCTTGCGCTTCGATGTTTCCGGAACTGCTAATAAGTCCCTCGATGGTCCCGTCGCCAACGAAGGTGCCGGCCCCCTGAACGCTGATCGCTTCAACCTGCAAAACGCCGCCCGACAGCTCGAAGCTGCCGGCGCTCACTGACAGACTGCTCTCCAGGGCCAAGAAACCCTGATCGAGCACTGTTGCTTCGGCGTTGTTGATCGTCAGTGAGGCGCCATAGGCGGAAGTCGCGCTGGCGACTGTGACGATGTAGCCGGTGCCCGCATTTTGCACGACCGACACGTCATCGGCGCTGTTTGGAACCGCGCCGGTATTCCAGTTTGCGGGAGCATGGACTGTATCGGTCCAAGAACCTCCGTTGGTATTGCTCCACGAGGTTCGGACATCGATCGGCGTGATTTGCGTGAGGTTCGAATTCAGCTCGGTTACGTTGAAGGTTGCGCCCGCATAGTTCCCCGCGAGATTGACTTGGGCGACGGTAGCGGAGGCATCGAGGAGTGTGAGGACGCCGGTGCCGCTGTTATAGCTGGCGCTGGTGACGGCGCCGCCGAAGTCGATGGCGTCGCTCGCCGTGAAGCCGGAGATGACCGGCGTATAATCCTTGGACGCGTTGAGAACGCTCGTCTCGACGGTCAGCACGCTGCCTGAGCCGGTGAAGGCAAGTCCGGTCGTTGTGTTCGAGGCCGCCGCCGCGCCCTCGACCGTCAAATTGGCGCCGCTGCCGATCTCGACCTGGCCGTTGCCGCCGAGACTGCCGTTGAGCGTCGCATTGCCGGTCACGTCGAGCGTGCCGTCGATGACGATCTGCGGCGCGGTCAGCGAGCCGCCGCTCTGCGTCACCGTCACATTGGGATCGATAGTGATACTGCCTGCAGCCGCTCCACCCGCCGTGCCGACCTCCAGCGAAGCCGTGCCGCTGACGGTGAGCGTGTCCGAGCCGCTCAGTCCCGCCAGATGAACCGACCCGCCGTTCGAAGCCGCAATCGAAGTGCCGCTGGCGGTCAGCGCACCATCGGCGATGAAGCTGCCATTGGATGCCGAGATCGATCCGCCGCTCGCGCTTATCGTGCCGCCGACTGTGACAGTGCCGCCGTTCGATACGCCAATCGAAGTGCCATTCTCAGTCAGCGTGCCGCCGATCGTGAAGGTGCCGTCATTGATTGAGTAAGTTGAAGCGTTGTCGGCAACGTTGCCGGTGATCGCCAGCGTGCCGCCATTGTTGACGGCAAACTCTGCCCCGCCTCCGCTCGCGGCAATCCCGGCCGCCGTCAGCGTGCCGCCGTTGATATCAAAAGTGTCGGAGCCCAAAAAAGGAAAAGGAGTCAAAAGATTGATGTCACCGCCAATCGTGACCGCGGTATTGACCAAAGACGATTTGAGGACTGTGACATTCAAAATGCCAGCGCTGCTTGTGGAATTAATAAATCCCCCGTCAGAGAGATTGCCGGTAACGGACAGGGTGCCGCCGTTCTCAACCAGCAATGTCAACGGTCCCTCAGCGCCGGTGTTCTCAACACTTCCCTCAATGCTCATCGAGCCGGCATTGACCGTGGCTGAACCATCATCAGAAGAAAAACTTCCACCAACCGTCAGCGAACTGCCGCCGCTCACATTCACCGAACCCGAACTCAGGCCCGCCGCACCGGTGGTCACAGTCCCGTCGGCACTGACAGTGACCGACCCATTGAGGCCACCGGTAATCGCCAATGAAGCGCCGCTGACATTGACCGAGCCGTTATCGGTCCCGCCGACCGTCGCCGCGGTCCCATCGCTGATGACAAGATTAGGCGAGGCATTGCCGCCGATCGTCAGTCCACCGCCGGCAACCGTCAGCGTCGCCGAGCCCGTCGCATTGCCGCTCACCGACAGCGAGTCGCCGGAACCGATCGATGTGTTGCCGGTCAGGGCCAGCGTGCCGGTCGAGAACTGGCCTTCCAGAACCGTCGGCCCGGCAATCGTCAGCGATGCCGCATCCCCCGTTCCCGTAATCACATGCGTCGCGCCGCCGCCTGCCGCATTGATCGTCACTAGGTCGTTCGTTCCCGGCGCCAGCAACGCAGGCGTCTGACCCGCCGTCGTGTCGTTCCAGTTCCCTGCTACGTCCCAACTGCCCGCTATCGCACTCCCCCACACATAATGATCAGCAGAAGACGTGCCGGGGGGGGTGGTGGAGGTCACATTGACCGTCATCGTTGCCACAGAAGAGGTTTCTGGATGCGAAGCATTGTCCTGAACCTCGAAAGTAAAGCTGGCGTAGGCGTTTCCTGAGGTGTCGGGTCCCGGAGTAAAGACCAAATCGCCGTTCGCAATCTGCGCCGCGGTAATTGGCGAGTTGAGCCCGATTGCCGCTCCATTCAACGTCAGGGACGAACCTTGAGGTTCAGTCACCGAGGTAATGATGACGTCCGCAAGCGAAACGCCGTTTAGGTCCGAGAATGGGAAGTCGGAGACTTTGAAGACGTAGGGTACGCTTTCATTGGTCGTTACGGCGTTGGTCGTTGTTGTGAGCGCCTGGTTCACCGTCAGCGCGATGTCCTTGATCGCGGCCGCCGTCACGCCCTCGGTATTGGTCGCGGTCACAACGAGTGTCGCCGAGGTCACTCCGCCCGCCGTCAGCGTCAGGCCGCTGAGTTGCGCCGGCGTCAGCGTCCATGACCCACCGCCGTTGTTCGTGCCGACGGAGAGTGTCGCATCGGTCGGCACGCCGGTGATCGTGACGGATACGGTGTCGTGGGCATCGACCGGCGTCTCGCTGACGTTCAGGGCGACCTTGCCGTCTTCGCTCACCGACAATGTCGTCGGTGCTGTCAGCGCCGGCGCCATCGGATTGACAGTGAGGCTGATGGTCTGCGGTGCGGAAGACGCACCAGAACCCGCGGTGTTGGTCGCGGTGACCGTCAACTGCGCCGTGGTAACCTTGCCGGCCTGAAGCGTCAGGCCGGCAAGCTCCGAAGGCGTCAGCGTGATAGCGCCGTTGGTGACCGTCAGCGTGTCATTATTGGTATCGGTCAAAGTCGCGTCCGTCGGAATGCCGCTGATCGTGACCGACACCGAGTCGTTTTGATTGAACGGCGTCTCGCTGATGCCGAGCGCGACATTGCCGTCCTCGTTCACCGACAGTGCGCCATGCGCGATCGTCAGAGACGGCGCGACAGGATTGACGGTCAGGTTGATCGTCTGCGCCGTGGACGTCGCGTTCGACACGGTGTCGGTGGCCGTCATCGAAAGTACCGCACTCGTCGCCGTACCCGCTGTCAGTGTAAGCCCGCTCAACTCGCCTGCTGTCACCGTCCAGACGCCATTGCTGAGTTGGCCGGCCGATAGCTGCGCGTCAGACGGCACGCCGCTGATGGCGAGCGTGACCGCATCGCCCTGATTAAGCGATGTCTCGCTGATGCCGAGCGCGACCGTGCCGCCCTCGTTTGTCGTGGCCGTGTGGCTAACGACGGACACCGCGGGCGCGGGCGCCGATGACAGCACCAACTCGTCGCCACCATTATTGTCGCTTTGGATGGCGAAGGCGTTCCCCGCGATCGCGCCCGCGATGTTGTAAGTGAATTGCGTGCCGCCGCTTTCGGTGATGGTGACAGTCGTCGACGTCGATCCGATAATGGCCGAGGTGATCGCCGTGTTCGCAAAGTCGATGACATCGCCGAGAGCGAGGCCGCCGATTGTGGACGCGAAGCTCAAGGGCTGAGCAAGCTCAAGCGTGCCGGCGCCGGAAAACGCTACGTTCTCGTTGAACGCATCTTGGAAATCGGCGGTACCGCTGCCCGTGATCTCGACATTGCCGCCGCCGGTGATCGAGACATCGCTGCTTATGGTAAATTTTCCCCCGTTCGCCTCGAGCGTGCCCGTATTGTGAACAACGCCACTGTTTACGGTGACGTTGTTCAGCGTCAACGTCACGCCCTCGACATTGACCGTGCCGATCACGCCATTAAACGATTGGTTGTTGATGATCGCGTTGTCGATCTCACTCGCGGCGGACACGGCATCGATGGTATCGACGCTATTAATCGTCAGCGTGCCCGCGCCGCCCGTCAACGTGGCGCCGTCGAGGTCGAGCGTGGCATGATCGAACGCCGCGCCGATTTGCAGCGTCCCGTTCATGTCCGTCGTGTTCTCAAGCGTCAGTGTATCGCTATTGCCGACAGCAACGACGCTGTTACTACCGATCTCGTCGATCGTGCCGCCGTGGAACGTGGTGTTGTCCAATGTCAGCGTGACATTCTCGACCTTAATGACGGAGCCGCCCGTTTCATCGGTGATGTCTGCATTGTCGATGGCGCTGCTGTTGGTAACGACGTCGATCTCGCCGTAATTGGCGACCGTCAATGTTCCGATCGTCGTCGTCAGCGTCGTGTTGTTGAGCGACAGCGTGCCGCCGGGGCTGGCACTGCTGCCGATCTGCACCCCGCCGTTGTTCAGCGCCGTGCTCGCCAGGGTCAGCGTATCGCCGGCATCGACCTGGATCAGGCTGCCGCTTCCCGTCTCGACGATGCTGCCGTTATTGACCGTGGTGTCGTCCAGCGTCAGCGTCACACCCTCGACGTTCACTTTGCCGATCACGCCGTTAAATGATTGGTTGTTGATGATCGCGTTGTCGATCGCGCTCGCAGCGGTCACGGCATCGATGGTATCGACGTTATCAATCGTCAGCGTGCCCGCGCCGCCCGTCAACGTGGCGCCGTCGAGGTCGAGCGTGGCATGATCGAACGCGGCGCCGATTTGCAGCGTCCCACCGTTCAGCGTCGTATTCTCAAGCGTCAGTGTATCGCTATTGCCGACAGCAACGACGCTGTTACCCCCGACTTCATCGATCGTGCCGCCTATGACGGTGGCACCATCGAGGGTCAGCGTTACAGCCTCGACCCGCAGCGAACCGCCACTATTCGCGACGGTTTCGCCGATCGCAAACGATTCGGTAAATTCGATCGTGCCGGCGTTGGTAATCGACGTTTCGCCGCTCAGCGAGCCGCTTCCGGAAAGTTGGAACGTGCCGGCATCGATGGTAAGCGCGCCGTTGAGCGTGAGCGCGCCCTGATCCGAGACCGTCGCATTGGCAGCGTTCAACGTCAGCGATGTCGCTGTCGCCGCAGCGCCGTTGGCGATGGTGACAGTGTAAAGACCGGAGCCGGCCTGATCGATAAGCGCGGCATCGATGCTCCGTGGGACCGCATGATCGCTCCAGTTCGTGGCCGCGTTCGCCGTATCGGTCCACGATCCGCCGGAGGTGTTGAGCCATTCATCGGTCTGCGCAACCGGATTGACCGTGATCGCGATTCCCTGTGGCGCCGACGATGCCGTCCCGCCCGCAGTGTTGATCGCGGTTACCGTGAGATTGGCGCTGGTCGCGCCCGCATGGAAAGTCAGCCCAGCGAGTTCTGACGGCGTCAGCGTGATGCTGCCATTGGTGATGGTCAGCGTGTCATTATCATTATCGGTCAGGGTCGCATCGGCTGGAATGCCGGCAATGGTGACCGACACCGTGTCCCGCGCATCGAACGGGGTCTCGCTGATACCGAGCGCAACCGTGCCGTCTTCGTTCACCGACAGTGTCGCCGGCGCGGTCAAAGTCGGCGCCACCGGATCGACTGTGAGATTGATGGTCTGCGGCGCCGACGACTCCGCGCCCGCGGTATTGGTCGCGATGACTGTCAGCGACGCGGTCGTGACCTCGCCGGCATGAAGCGTCAGCCCGGCAAGCTCCGAGGGTGTGAGCGTGATGCTGCCATTGGTTACAGTCAGCGTGTCGCCATTACTGTCGGACAGCGTCGCATCTGATGGAATGCCGCTGATAGTAACCGTCACGGCATCGTTCGGATTGGCCGGCGTCTCGCTGATGCCGAGCGCCACTGCACCGTCTTCGTTCACCGACAGCGTCGTCGGCGCCGACAGCGTCGGCGCCACCGGGTTGACGGTGAGATTGATGGTCTGTGCCGCCGACGACGCGGCCGAACCCGCGGTGTTCGTCGCGGTCACCGTAAGCTGCGCAGTGGTCACTTCGCCCGCGTGCAACGCCAGGCCGGCTAGCTCCGTCGAGGTCAGGGTGATGCTGCCATTCGTGACCGTCAGCGTGTCATTATTATTGTCCGACAGCGTCGCATCCGACGGGATGCCGCTGATGGTGACCGTGACCGGATCGTTTGGATTGGCCGGCGTCTCGCTGAGGCCGAGCGCCACCGTACCGTCCTCGTTTACCGACAGCGACGAATGCGCCAGTGTCAGCGTCGGCGCGACCGGACCGACGGTGAGATTGATGGTCTGCTGCGCCGACGAAACATTGTCGACGGTATCTGTCGCCGTGATCTTCAACTGTGCGGTCGTGACCTCGCCGGCCCTTAGCGTGAGTCCGCCGAGTTCGGCCGCTGTCAATGTCCAGGTTCCGGTCTGCACATTGAACATTCCAGCCGACAGCGTCGCATCGGACGGCACGCCGGTGATTGCGATGGTGACCGCGTCGTTCGCATTGGAGGTATTGTCGCTGATGCCAAGTCCGACTTGGCCGTCTTCGGACACCGACAGGCTGCCGCTGACGACGGCCACGGTCGGCGCCGCGCCGGACGACAGCACCAGGTCGGTTCCGCCATTGTTGTCGCTTTGAACCGCGAAATAGTTGCCGGAGAGCGCACCCGAGACCTGGAAAGTCAGCGGCCCACCGCTGCTCTCATTCACCGTCAGCGTAGAACCACTGAGCGACGTCGAAGTGACCGACGTATTGTTCGCAAGATCGATGACATTGCCAACGGCAAAGCCGCCGATCGAGTGGCTTGAGTCGAAGGTCGCAGGTTGGGCGAGTTCCAGCGTACCGGCGCCGGAGAACAAAACGTTTTGATCGAAGCTGCTCTGGAACTCAGCCGTACCACCGCCGAAGATCGCCACCGAACCGGTGCCGCTGACGGCGTCGACGACATCGAGCGTGCTGCCGCTTGCTGCTGCGAAAGTGCCGTCATTGGTCAGGCCGTGGCCGGTGTCGATCGTGAGAAGCCCGGTGGTGAAAGAGTTATTGATCGTGAGAACCTCAGCCTCGACGGTGCCCCCGACGTCGTTGACCAATGTAAGAGCGCCGTCGCCCTGCCCGATCGTGCCGCTGCCCACGATGGGATCGGAATTATCGAGCGTGCCGCCGCCGGCCGCCGCGGCGATCAACTCGGGCTGAACAGTCGTGCCTTGCAGACTGACCTGACTGCCGCCGTCGAGCGTGACTGTCCCACCGATCTCAAGCGTTGCGGTGCCGGTCCCGCCGGGAGTGCCGGCCGGCGGCGTGTTGCCGACCCCGATCGAGCCGTCGGTATCCGTGAGATGGATCGTTCCCTTGAGCTCGAGCTGTGTCCCACCAAAGACCACGATATTGGCATCGACTGTCACTGCATCGGTAGAGCCGTCGAATACAGTTGTACTGGCGCCGTTCGCGTCGGCCTGGATGGAAAAGGTGTCCTGGCCGTTGTTATCGACGCCCTGCTGCGACACCAGTGCGCCGCCGAATACTGTCGTGTTGTTCAAACTGACTAATGAATCGGTGCCGACCGCGCCAAGCGTACCGCCTGCATTGTTGATGACGTCATCGTCGAGATGGAGGAACGCGCCGTTCGACTCGATAGTGCCGGCATTGTTGATGATCGCGCCGTCGATCGAATTGTCGCCATGCACGAAGTCCTGGGCGGTGGTCGTAACGACACCCAGAACGCCGATCGTCACGGTGCCGCCGCTTAACGCCGCACTGTTCAAGGTCAGCGTATGCGCCGACGTTGCAGGATTGATCGACACGGTGCCGTCGTTGACGAGGGCCAGATCGATCAGCGCGGCATTGCCGAAGCTCAGCGTCTGTTGAGCCTCGACTTTGATCTGCGCATCGGTAACGCTGGCGTTGCCGCCGATCGCGCTCGAACCGGCAACGTCGATCGCGGCGGTCGTGCCACTGATAGCAGTGCCGGAAATCGTCGTGCCATCGAGCGTGAGCCCTTGCTCGTGGGGGACAGGCGCCGTTGCCAGTTCGATAGCGGTGTTGGAACCGCCGTTATCCGCAATCCCACCATAGAACTTGATCAGCCCATTCTCGATCAGAAGGCTGCTCACGGTCATGCCGGCGGGCAGTGCGACCGAGCCTTCGATGGTGAAGTTCGTGCCGTCGGTGGTGATGCCGTAATAGCCGTTGCCCGAGCCGTCCGCGAAAGCCGCAACGAGTGCTCCCTGGCCGCCGATGGTGGTCAGCACGGTTGCGAGAAGACCGTATCCCGCCGGAACGTTGACCGGCGTGTCGTTCGAGAAATTGACGCCGTCGTTCGAGTTGGCGCTGTAAAGAACGCCGCCTTGGGTGTAGTAGGCAATGTATTGCGGCTGACTACCGCCGTCGCTATTCACATTCACGACGGCGTCGAGCGTGTAGCCGTTGCCGGGCATTCCGCCGCGAATGGGATTGGTCCCGATCGTCCAGTTGAGACCGTTGCTCGACGTGGCATAGCCGAAGCTGTCGCCGTCGTCGCCGTTGAAATACAGCTGATAGGTCCCGTTGGTGTACAGCAGACTGACTGGGACCTCACTCCCCGAGGCCCAGGACGGGCTGCCGGCATTGGTGATGACCGGGCTCGACGGACTGACGGTCCAGTTCACGCCATCGCTTGAAGTCGCCAATCCGATCTCGGCATTGCTGCTGCCTGAAGGCTCGCCGGCGAACAGCATGGTGTAACCGCCGTTGGCCTCGACGACCGCGGGGCTGAACACCCGCGCCGCATCGAAGCCTGAACCGGCAAACTGCACCGCCGTTCCCTGAACGGTAGCGGTGAGATTCGGCAGCGGCACATCGATCGTCACCTGACCGCCGGTGAGCGTGGCATTGTCGAGCGTAGTCGGGCCAGTGATAGCGATGGTGCCACCGTCATTAATGGCGCCGCCGTTGATAACCGCGTTTGAGAGCTGAACCGTCGAACCTGTGTCGGCGTCGATCGTGCCGGTATTGGCGACGACCGTGGTATTGCCGGCGACAGTGCCTTCGATGACCAGCGTACCGCCGTTGGTCGCTTCGAACGTGCCGGCATTGGTGATGGAGTTGCCGGTGTCGAGGATGAGCGACTTGCCCGATATATCGGCGTCGAAGATACCGGCCGCCTGATTGATAAGAGTCGTCGAACCAGCATGGCCGCTGCCAAACTGGTTGAAGCCATCGATCGTATTGCCTTCATTGGTGATCGTCGTCGGCACCGTGCCGGTGTTGCCACCATTCTCGGTAACGGTGCCGGAGCCCTCGAAGGTCGTCGACGTGAAGCCAATCGTCAGCGTGCCGGTGTGAACAATATGGCCGTTATTGTCGATGATGACGCCGCCGGCATTGCCCGGAGCGCCGAACGAACTCGCGCCCGCCCAAGTGAAAGTGTGCCCGGCATCGACCTCGATGCTCGGCGTCGTGCCGTCGCTTTTCACCGCAAGCGCCACGCCGGAGAAGGTGGCGTCGTCCAGCGTCAGCGTCGCACCGCTCTCGATCGTGACGTTGCCACCGGTGGCCGTGACGTTTCCTTCAAGGACGCTCGGCCCACTTGCGTTTGCAAGCACGTCGATCAATCCGGAATTGCCAACGGTGCCGCCGTCGATCGTGCCCGTGGAAAGCGCGAGTGTGCCACCGTTGTCGACCGTGATCGCGCCGCCGCTGAAATTCACGATGCTGTTGGCGATGCTGATCTCACCGCCCGAGCCCGCCTCGATCGTTCCAGCGTTGGAGTCGCTACTGCCAATGAAAACAACGAGACCACCGGAATCCGCCTCGATGCTGGCGCCGGCTTTAGTGATCAGTTGGGCCACCTGGATCTCGACGCCGCCGCTCGTGGTCGCCGCGATCCGACCAAAGTTGTAAATCGTATCCCCGGTAACGGCGGACCCGACGAGCTGCGTATTGAAATTCACCAAGCCGGAATTGTCGGCAATGATTGTTCCCTTGTTGGTGATGGTGTCGCCCATGAAAATAATATTCGCGCCGCTGCCCGTCGCTTCGACCTGTCCGCTGGTCTCGACCGTGACGGTGGTTTGCGTGAACTGCAGGACCGGATCGGTGATCGTGGCATTGACCTGCGCCATGCCTGCGAAGTCGGCATTGCCGCCGGTGACCACCAGCGAGCTTGTGCCCGGGCTGTTGGGACTCGCCGGATTATCGACAACTTGAAGCGTGTTGCCCTTGCCGACGTTGAGGCCGCCGACCGTCTCCGGATCGTCGACGGTGACGGTAACGGGCGAAGAAGGGTTGATCGTCGCGACGTCCGTCCCAGCCGGCGTGGTCTGATCGTCCCAATTCGCCTTGGGATTCCAGTTACCGCTGCCGCCGGTCCAGTTCGGATTACCCGTATCGCTCCCTGCACTTTGCGTTTGCGTCTGAGGCGGAGTCTGAGTTGGCGGCGGCGGCGAGGAGGGATTAGTTGGGTTTACATTGATGATGGTCTGCTGCGGTCCAGAATCCGAAGGCGTCTGGGTCGTCGTTGTCTGCTGGGTGAAAACAGTCGTGCTTTGCGTACCGCCAGGCTGATCGGACTGCGACGTTGAACTGCCACCGGCACCGGACGTCGACTGCGTAGTGTGCTGGCCACTCTGCGTATTGTTCTGATCGTTGTTGTTCTGGTCGTTGTTGTTCTGCTGATTATTATTTTGCTGGTTGTTCGGACCGTTTTGATTGTTCTGATTATTATTCTGCTGATTACCGTTCTGAATGGCCTGCTGGATAACATCGGCGATCGCCGGAACGACGTTATTCTGAAATTGCTGCTGCTGCGGCGTCAGCGGGGTCACCGTTATCGACGGCGGCAGGTTGAAACCGGTGCTGGTCAGCGTGGTGGCAAAGCCGGCCTGCGACACCGTGGTGACGACATTGCCGTTGCGGTCGATGAGGTCATAGGCGCCGACACGATCGGTGCCGATGTCCGGCACGATCGCGAATGACACCGTCACATTGCCGGCGGTCGCGGACACTGTCGCGACTTGCTCCTGCACCCAGCCGGTCGTGCCGCGGATTCCCATGGTGGCGACCGGCGTGTCGAGCTTCATGTCGCCGGTATGCGCGACCTTACCGGCGACGAAAGAGAATGAACCTTCGACAAGACTGACCAGCGCGCTGTTGCCGGAGGTCGCGTTCTCGTCGTAGCTGAAATCGTTGAGCGCCATCCGCGTATTGGCGACGAGATTGAGCGCGGTGCCGTCGGGGAAGCTGATGCCGGCCTGCGAATCGGCGCCGGTCTGGACGACATCGCTCTTGTAGACTTTGTCGCCCACATTGAGCGCGACCGAGACGCCGTTGCGCACCACGGTGACATTGCCGGTGACTTTTTCGACGGAGCCAATCGGCTGTTGCGACGCCGGCGGTTGCGCTTGGGCGTATTGATTGGAGGCCGGCGAACCTGCCAGCAGTTCGACGAGGTCAGCCGTCAAGCTCGCGCCGTTCGGCGCCACCAGCGCAGCCCGATGCTCGCTGGCAAAATAATCTGGGATGATGTGATGCCGGCCGTCTTGGCCGATCAGAACGAGATCAGGTCCGGCGCGATGAAATTGAGCCGTGAAGAGAAGTTGTGCATCGTCAACGACGAGATGATCGGAGTGAGAGGAATCGATCTCGAGTACGGAAGCCGTAGCTCCGTAACCGCCCTCCCTTAAAAACGCAGCAGACATTCCCCGCCCCTCATAGAGCGTGACTAAAAATCCCCGTCGTGCAGACAGTCCACCACCGCCCCTGATCCCATCCCCAGCGGCTGTGGACCAGGGCAGAATGACGCATCCGGATACCCGGCGCAATAATAATGTAAATAGAAGGTGAACTCGTCCGCGTTCCAAACCGCTGGTAGAGTTCGTTGAATTCTCTTGAAAACGTGAGCTTTTTCAGTCTCCGTGAAGCTTAAACCGACAACCGCGGGCTTAGATTAACGCTCAGACGCTGTGGAAGGTTGTACCGAGCGGCTTCGCGCTCCGGCGCGGCGCTTAATCATAGCCTCTGAGACCGCCCCTCCGCAGCGCCCCTCTCGGACACGGCTTCCAGCGCAGACCGCTTCTCAGTGCTCTGCCGGCAAGACTTCTGCCACCGAGACCGGCTACAAGATAGAGATTGCTCGCCCGCCTTGAAAGCTTTTCCCAATGCAGCCCCTGACCAGTCCGCTTAATACGGATCTCTACCAACTCAATATGATGCAGGCCTATCTCGACCGCGGCGACACGCAGACCGCCGTGTTCGAATTGTTCGTGCGCACGCTGCCGCCGCAGCGCGGATTCTTGCTGGCGGCGGGGCTCGAACAAGCGCTCGACTATCTCGAGAACCTACGCTTCACATCCGCCGAGATCGCCTGGCTCGAAAACACCGGCAAGTTCCGTAAAAACCTGCTCGATTATCTGCGTAGCTTTCGCTTCAGCGGCGACGTCCATGCCATGGACGAGGGCATCGCATTTTTCGCCAACGAGCCGATCTTGCGGATCACTGCGCCTTTGCCACAGGCGCAACTGGTCGAGTCCCGGCTCATCAACATCATCCATTATCAGTTGCTGGTCGCCGCCAAAGCGGCGCGCTGCGTGCTCGCCGCGCCGGGGAAATTACTGGTCGATTTCGGCATGCGCCGCGCCCACGGCGCCGAGGCCGCACTGATGGCCGCGCGTGCGAGCTACATCGCGGGCTTTGCCGGCACCGCGACGGTGCTGGCCGGCGAGAATTTCGGCATCCCGCTTTACGGCACCATGGCGCATTCCTTCATCGAGGCCTTCGACGACGAAGCCGCCGCTTTCGAAAGCTTCGCCCGGGCTCGGCCCGACAATGTCGTGTTGCTGCTCGACACCTACGATACCGAAGCGGCGGCGCGTAAAGTCGTGACGCTGGCGCCGAAGTTGAAAGCTGCGGGCATCGCCATCCGTGGCGTGCGTCTCGATTCCGGCGATCTGATCGCGCTGTCGAAAAGCGTGCGCGCCATTCTCGACAATGGCGGATTGAAAGACGTGACGATCTTCGCAAGCGGCGGTCTCGACGAACACTCGCTGCTCACCTTCGCGCGTGAAGGCGCACCGATCGACGGGCTCGGTATTGGCACGAGTATGACGACGTCGGCCGACGTGCCGTATATCGATTGCGTTTATAAGATGCAGGACTATGCCGGGCAGCCGCGGCGTAAACGTTCCGACAAGAAAGCGACCTGGCCGGGACGCAAACAAGTGTGGCGGCGGTTCGAGGCCGACGGCCGCATGAGCAGCGACCTCCTCGCGCTGGAAACGCGCGTGCCTTATGCGGGCGGCCGCGAAGCGATGCTGCATCAGGTGATGAAAGAGGGTCATCGCATCGGGAAATCACCCTCGCTCGACGAAGTCCGCAAGCGCGCCGCGAAAGAACTCGAACGGTTGCCAGAGCCGTTGCGCCGTTTGGAAGCCGACGCCATCTATCCGGTCGAGGTCTCGGAGAATCTGGTGCGGCTTGCCGCCGAGGTCGATCGCCGTATCGATGCGCGAAACGCTCCCGCGGCGGCACCGAAGGCGTAACGCGCTGAAAAGCGAACGATAGCGATGCCTGAAAGTTTTGGTCGCGTTAAGCCGGACGACGCTCTGATCGTCGTCGATATTCAGAATGATTTTTGTCCCGGCGGCGCGCTTGCGGTGCCGCATGGCGATGACGTGGTGGCGATCGTCAACCGGCTCGCCGGCATGTTCGCCCATGTCGTTTTGACTCAGGATTGGCATCCGCGCGGTCATCTCTCCTTCGCGTCATCGCACCCCGGCAAAAAACCTTTCGACTCGATCACTGTCTCTTATGGGCCGCAGGTTTTGTGGCCGGATCATTGCGTGCAGCAAACACCCGGCGCGGAATTCCATCGTGATCTAAAAATCCCGCAGGCCAATCTCGTGCTGCGCAAAGGCATGAACCCTGAGATCGATTCCTATTCGGCGTTTTACGAAAACGACCGGAAGACCCCAACCGGACTTTCCGGCTGTCTGCGTGAGCGCGGCGTGAGGCGCGTTTTTGTCGCCGGCCTCGCTTTTGATTTCTGCGTCCGCTACTCGGCCGAAGATGCGCATCGCGAAAACTTCGCGGTTGCCGTCATCGAAGACGCCTGCCGCGGCATCGACCTCGGCGGCTCGGTCGAGGCCACCCGCGCAAGCTTTCAGAGCCTCGCGATCCCGTGCGTGACCGCTGCTGAAATCCTCTGAAAGTCAGAGGCTTAGCGGACCCGCGATCTGGGGACAGGGAACGCTGGCCGCGTTCAACCGTTAAACCTGCTCGGAGCGCGCTGCGGGTTTTAACTACGCGGCTTGCCGCAGCGCGGTGGAAAAGTGTGCAATGCACAATTTTCCTTGACTCCTCATTAAAACAGGCAGGTAATTCATAAAACGGTCATCCGGGTAAATCATGCGCCATCCAGCGGTTTCCCCTGCATCAAGTCTCCCCTCTCTGATGATGCCCTGCCCTGTTTGCGCGGGCCGAATGGTGTTCCACACGCGCCGCGCCATCGCCGTCGACATCGAAGATACGATCTACGCTTGCAAATCCTGCGGGGCGGAATTGATCCGTACCTCGCTCCGCCAAAACGCGCGCTCCGGCTCCGAACAAAAGCCGGAAGCCGCATAAATTCGGCTCAGATTTTCAATCGCATCTGCTTCAACACCGCGTGGCCGAGCAATCCGTACGGATTAGCCAGCGTCTCCAGCATTTCAAAATGATTGTAGGACTCGCCGACCAGTAGCTCGACCGGCTTGCCGGCGGCTTTGACTGCGGCGGCGAAGTCGCGCGACTGGCGCTGAAACTCCGGCGTCTCGCATGTGCCGTAGGTCAGGATCAGCGGCGTGTTGAGTTTGTCGAGATGACGCATGGCGCTCAATTGTTGCTCCATGTCGTCGGTGAAGTTCACATATTTCGAACGCTTCGACAGCCGCACCGGCGCAAGATCGTACATGCCGCTTGAGAGCGCCGCGCCTTTCAGGATGTCGGCAGGCAGGCCCTCCTTCACCCAATCATGCGTCACCACGCAGCCGCCGAGATGCGAACCGGAGGAATGCGTGACCAGATAAAGCCGGTTGCGGTCGCCACCGAGCGTGTCGGCGTTGCGATAGATAGCGGCCACCGCGCGGCGCACTTGATGGACCATCGGAAACAGATCGCCTTTGGCCTCGTCGATATTGATGAAGTCGAGCACGGCGAAATGCGCGCCGGCATTTACGAAGGGCTCGGCGAGCGTGGCAAATTCCGACGCCGCGCCGCTCCGCCAGGCGCCGCCGTGAATGAAAAGCAGGATCGGCGCGTTCGCCGCCTTGCTGCGATAGAGATCGAAACCCTCGATCGGCGTCGGTCCATAGGCGACGCGCTGCGGATCGCCGATCCGCGCCTTCGTCACCACGCCATTGGCAATCCGCCGCTTCGCGAGTTGATCGCGGTTCGACGCGTAGACATTCTGGTCGTAGGCGTCGTCCAACTCCTGCTGGTCCATGTCGCGCCAAACCAGCGGACCTTTTGCGCGCTTCGGGGCAACAGGTGCGCCAGCAACATTCGTCACGACATTCATTGTCGATCCATTCCCATTGCGTTGTCTTTATTCTTCATCACGATCTTCGTCAGTCAATCCGTAAGCCGTCTGCTCCCCGGTGAAACCGGCAATCGCAAAATTGCCGATCGGATGAAGACCGATACCGCAATGTTCGGCGAACACCCGCGACGCGACGATCGAGCGGCCGAGCCGGCCGGCGAGTTTCTCCAGGCGTGCGGCCAGATTTACCGCAGGACCGATGCACGTAAAGTCGAGCCGATTGCCGCTGCCGATATTGCCATAGAGCACGTCGCCGAGATGCAGCGCCAGCCCGAAGCGGACATCCGGATCGTCCTCGGATTCGGCATGCAATTGCGCGACTTTGGCGCGCGCGGCCTGCGCCGCTTTTAACGCCGCAGTGCAGACGCTTTCGGAACCGTGCTCGGCACCGGTCGGAAAGATCGCCAAGAGCCCGTCGCCCATGAATTTGAGCACCTCGCCTTTGTGCTCGAGGATGGCCGGCACCTGACAGTCGAAATAACGATTGAGCAGATCGACCAATTGCTGCGGCGGCAGCCGATCGGCAAGCGCAGTGAAGCCGCGCATATCCGACAGCCAAACCGCGGCATGGATTTCCTCGGTGAAGCCGCGGCGGATCTGACCGGCGAGAACGCGACCGCTGGAATTTTCACCGATATAAGTCGCGAGAAGATTGGCGGCGACGCGCCGCATCGCGCGCACTTCCGCGACCCGCGCCAAAGGCGCGACCAGTGCTTCGATGATGGTGAGCTGTGGCTCGGTGAAACCGCCCGGCTGCTGCGTCGCCCAGGAGACGAAATGGATTTCGCCTTCGGTGAAAATCAAAGGCGAGACCAGATAATCGGTGACGCCTTCCTGCCGCAGGTCCGGCAGGATCGAATAGTCCATCGCGCAATGCGGATCGGCGAGACGGCGGCGCACCGGCTGGCCGGTACGGCTTACCTCCGACATCGGGCTGTTACGAAAGGAGTCGCGCTCGAGGAGTTCGAAGCTGCCCTCGGAGACTACGGTGCCTTTGTCGGGCGTCCACACGAAACGGCGGCCGATGACTTCGGGATGCAGCGTGCGGACGAAGACCATGACCCGCGACAGCGGCAGTCCGGCATCGGTCAACCGCTCGTACAATTCGGTCAGCACGCCCTGCGCGAGGGGCTGTGAGCGCGCGCCGTCGATGAGCCAGTCGATGACCGATTGCGCAGTGGTGAATGTCATTGGTCCATTATGTCAGAACCGCATCAGGTCTTTCGCCAGTGTGATCGGCCCGGAATAATATTTCTTGGCCTCGTCGACATAGCGCTGATAGTCGTCGTCCGGCTTAACTGACGGGCCGATATGGCTCATGACCACGGCCTTCACGCCGGCTTTGGCCGCCATCTTGCCGATATCTTCCGGCGTGACATGCTCCTCATGCATATGACGCAGGAAGCCTTCCTTCTCGGCGTCCGACTTCGATTGCCAGGTGCCGTTCTTCTTGAACAATTCGACGACGTCTTCCGGCGATGTCGTCTCGGTCACATAAAGGTCGGCGCCTTTGGCGAGGTCGACCACCGCATCCGATGGTCCGGTGTCGCCGGTGAAGAACACCACGCGATCGGGCGTCTCAAAGCGGTAGGAGTAGGACTTGTATTTCCCGTAGGCCGGATCGTTCGGCTGAAAATGAAAATGCGTATTCTCAACCGCGGTCACTTTCACATTGGCGTCCTGATAGACCACACCCGGCTGCACATCGTGGCCGCGGAACGTCTCCGTCATCGGCCGCTTCTTGCCTTCACTCCAGCGAATGTCGGCATTCGGCATTAGATAATCGATAGCGCCTTTGACCAGCGCTTCAACGCCGCTGCCATAAACATCGATTGGCGGCGCCTGCTGTTCCCATTCGGAGACCAAGAGCGTCGCCAATCCCGCTGTGTGATCGCTATGCGCATGTGTGATGAAGATCTTGCTCGCAGCGCGAAAACTGTTGCCGGACTGCACGATGCGGCCGGTGACGCCGCCGCCGGCATCGATCAGATAAAGCGCGCCGTTGACGACCAGGAGATTGGACGACTGTGCGCGCTTGGCTTGCGGCACAGGCCCGCCCGCGGTGCCGAGCGTGATGAGTGTCGTTTCCGCTGCGGCTTGTCCCGCCAGTGCAAATAATACGGCTGCAGCAAGCAAAGCTGCTTTTTTCATTTTCGCCCCCTATTGTTTGTCCTCCCTCTTGTGGGGAGGAAAAATCATCAGCCCAGATTCAATTCCTTGAAGAAGTCGTTGCCCTTGTCGTCGATGACGATGAAGGCGGGGAAATCGACGACTTCGATGCGCCAGATCGCTTCCATGCCGAGCTCGGGATATTCGATGGTCTCGACTTTCTTGATGCAATGCTCGGCGAGATTCGCGGCAGCGCCGCCGATCGAGGCGAGATAGAAGCCGCCATGCTTTTTGCAGGCGTCGCGCACCACCGCGGCGCGGTTGCCTTTCGCCAGCATCACCATCGAGCCGCCGGCGGCCTGGAAGTCGTCGACGAAACTGTCCATGCGGCCGGCCGTGGTCGGGCCGAAGGCGCCCGAGGCATAACCTTCCGGTGTCTTGGCAGGTCCCGCGTAATAGACCGGATGATTCTTGAAATAGTCCGGCAGGCCCTGGCCTTTCTCTAGACGCTCGCGAAGCTTGGCATGCGCGAGATCGCGCGCGACGATCATCGGCCCGGAGAGCGAGAGCCGCGTCTTGATCGGATATTGGGCGAGTTGCGCCAAAATCTCCTTCATCGGCTTGGTGAGATCGATCTTCACCACATCGCCGCCGAGCTTCGAGGTGTCGACCTCGGGCAGATATTTCGCGGGATTGTGCTCGAGCTTTTCGAGGAACACGCCGTCTTTGGTGATCTTACCGACCGCCTGGCGGTCCGCCGAGCATGACACGCCAAGCCCGATCGGCAGCGACGCGCCGTGACGCGGCAAGCGGATCACGCGCACGTCGTGGCAGAAATATTTACCGCCGAATTGCGCGCCGACGCCGAGCGACTGCGTCATCTTCTGGATCTCGGCTTCCATCTCCTTGTCGCGGAAGGCATGGCCGTCCTCGGAGCCGTGATCGGGCAGCGTGTCGTAATATTTGGTGGAGGCGAGCTTCACCGTCTTCATCGTCAGTTCGGCCGAGGTGCCGCCGATGACGATGGCGAGGTGATAGGGCGGACAGGCCGCGGTGCCGAGCGTCAGCACTTTTTCTTTGAGGAAGGCGGACAGGCGCTCGCGGGTGAGGATCGACGGCGTCGCCTGGAACAGGAACGCCTTGTTGGCCGAGCCGCCGCCTTTGGCGATGAACAGGAACTTGAAGGCCTGGTCGTAGTCGGGATGGTCAGGATTATGGCCTTCGGCGAAAATCTCGACCTGCGCCGGCATATTGTTCTTGGTGTTCTTTTCCTCGAACATCGAAATCGGCGCGAGCTGCGAATAGCGCAGATTGCGCTTGAGATACGCATCGCGCGCGCCTTCGGCGAGGGCCGCTTCGTCGTCGCCTTGGGTCCAGACCAGCCGTCCCTTCTTGGCCATGATCAGCGCGGTGCCGGTGTCCTGGCACATCGGCAGCACGCCGCCCGCCGCGATATTGGCGTTCTTGAGGAAATCATAGGCGACGAATTTGTCGTTCTCCGACGCCTCCGGGTCCTCGACGATATGCTTGAGCGAGGCGAGATGCGCGGGACGCAGCAAATGCGCGATATCGGTAAAGGCCGCTTCGGCCAGCGCCCGGATCGCCTCGCGCGGCACCACCAGCACCTCCTCGCCCATGACCTTTTCGACGCGCAGGCCCTCGGAGGAGATTTTACGATAAGGCGCGGTGTCCTTGCCGAGCGGGAAGAGCGGCGAGTGGTGATAGGGCGGGGTTGGGTGGTTGGGGAGTGGGGCGTTCATGGGGTTGAGTTCCGGTTCAAGATTATTCGGCGGTTGGCGTGGGTACTTGCACAGATGAACCCTTGGTAACGTAAGAGGCAGCTTTTAAAATCGCCCGCAATTTCATTAGTACGGTCTCCCCGTAAGGCGTCAACGACCAGTATAGGTTCGTGTCTGAGGGCACATGCTTCTTCTGACTCTTGCGAATCAAACCCAATGCCAAAAGTTGAATTTTGATAGTATCGAAACTGTCGTCATCAATATTAACGGAGCTCGCATCATCAGGAAACTTATCTCGTTGATAAAGCCAAAGTTCGTTTGAGAGGCGGAGCTTCATTTGCTTTTCTGTGGCCTCCTCCAGCAAGACAGGGCCAACTTCGGAAAAAATGATATTCCACCTCACCGCTATATCGTCATGAACGAGATCATAATCTTTGTCTCGATAAGACAAGTCCACAGTGAACCTATCATCACCACCAGCGTACATTTGTGAATCTTTAGGCGCCTCACTGGTCACCGAACTTAATTCGCTTTTCAAGCGATCAATCTCTTGTCTCATTAATTCCGTTATCGCAGGGTCCACTGCCCTACTCGCGCGTATCCAACCCTCCTGCGGATTTCTTTTTGTCTCGGCAGCTGCAGCTTGGATAACTTTAGCCTTAAGATCGTCGGGATTACGCCAGTACTTGACATGCCTGCCGGTTTCTACCTTTTTCTTTAAGGCGGAAAGTTGGTTTTGAAGTTTGTCGTTCTGATCAGTCTTTCCTGCCGGAATGTCATCGGGCTTCTCGTGAATAAATGCCAAGATAGGCTTTTTGGTAGAGACAGCGTAGTTGAATTCCATTTCCGTATAGCTGAGCCCAGAGGGACTCGTGGAACCGTATCTGCCGCCAATTACGAGGACATAGTAGTCGCTATCGTCAATCACGCCTTTGATTAGCGCCCATTGGTCATCATCGGAGGCGGGAAATAATTCCATCCCAGCTGGAAAATGGTCGAGACTTAGCAGAGCCTGCATTACGGCTTGGCGTTCTTCCTTTAAGTCAGCGAAGGTAGAACTCACAAAGACCTGGTAACGCTTATCCATATTCGCCTCCGCACCCTCGAATTAGGCGAGCGTAGCCCGGATGGAGCGGAGCGCAATCCCGGGATTCCGCGATTCGGCCTCGCGCTCCGCCCCGGATTTCGCTGCGCTTTATCCGGGCTACCGGTATCACTTTCCGCCTGCCTGCTTCTCCGCATAGGTATCGACCAGCGCGCGGATCATGCGCTGATACGGCACCTGGCGTTTCTTGGCTTCACGCTTGAAGAAATCGAGGCTGCGGCGCGACAGCGACAAGGTAACCTTGACGTTTTCCTCGCGCGGCACGAGATCGGCTGGCGCCGGCAGGAAATCCTCGATCACCCGAACACGGCCGATTTCGCCGGCCGTATATCTAATCGTTCTGTTGCTCATAGATGCGTTTTCCCTTCCGCCAATAACCGGCACCAAAAATGCGAATGCGGCTCGCGCGGTGTGTGAAGCGGACCGTCATCACATGGCCCTCGACCATACCGAAGCAGAAATAACGCGGCTCACCGCCACTGTGGTCCAAGTCCTCGGCGATCACACGTTTCGGATCAAAGAAAGCCTTTTGCGCAGATACAAACGAAACACCATGCTTCGCGCGATTGAGCCGATCCTTGGCATGGTCCCATTCGAAGCTTGGCTCACTCATATGGTGACTATACCATATCTTTATATGGCATAAATCCGCTCGCGCGTCATTAATCTCGGGATGCATCCGCGTCCAGTTTTGCGTCACGCCATTCCGTGAAAACCCTCCTAAGAAGGGAGGCGGAGCGCCGTGAGGCGCGTAGTCCACGGAAACCGCATCTGCGGATGCGGCCGCCCCCTCCGTATGCTCCGTAACGAAAGACGGACCATACGGAGGGGGCTCGCCTCTCGGCGCTCCACCGCGGTGCTTGCCCCGCAAATCAATGCCGAGGCTCAGTCCAGGCCGTGTTTCCTGCGACTTGTAGCGTTGCGGGCGTTACCCGGCGCCACTGTCCCAGTCCAGCGGGGCACCCCGCAGACCGGTCATCATGCCGGCCGAAGCGATGCCCAGACCGCCCGGGAGCAAGGTTACGAGCCATGCCCGCGGGAACCGCACCCGCCCCGTTTCAAGGATCGTCTCTAGAAACGTCCCTTATGGGCGGGCAGATTGTAGGTAACTATATTAGTGACCATTGTCAATTTAATAGAGACATCACAAACGCGTCATTGCCGGACTTGATCCGGCAATTCATACGGTCTCGCCGTCAGCATGGACCACCGGGTCAAGCCCGGTGGTGACGAGACGGGCTGGCGGTGACGACGTAGGTTTGTGGTGACGCGGTGAGAATGTTCGGAATTCGCCGCGAACTCCGGGGTTTGTGTCGCAGCGCGCGTTGCGCGCCCATATCAGGGAAGGACGCCGGCCATGACGCTCCGCAGTCATTATCTTGCATCGACGCTTTTCGTACTGACCGCCACAGCAGCGGCGACGCTGCCTGCGGAGGCCCAGGGTGTTCTCACCACGCACCGGCTCTCGGCGGCGCTGGCGTCGGAGGCGGTGAGCGAAGCGGTCGCAGCTTGCGCCAAGCAGGGCTACAAAGTGGTTGCGACAATCGTCGATATCGACGGCGTGCCGCAAGCGATGCTGCGCGGCGACGTTGCGGCGATGACGGGAATGGAAGCGTCGCGCGACAAGGCCTATACGGCGCTGATGCTCGGCGCACCGCGCAACGAGGCGACCAGTGGCGCGGTGGCGCAGCGCATGGGCGCGACGCCTTCGCCGGGCGGTCTCGCCAAGCTGCATCACATCCTGCTGACGCCGGGCGCGATCGTCATCCGCGCGGATGGTGAAGCGATCGCGGCGATCGGTGTCGGCGGCGCGCCGGGTGGCGATCTTGATGAGGCCTGTGCGAAGGCCGGGGTCGATAAGATCAGTGATCGGTTGAAGTGACGATGCGCAACTCATCTCGCCCCGCGATAGCGGGGAGGGGGGACCATCCGTAGCGCGGAGCGCGAAGGATGGTGGGAGGGGCGTCGGCGCTGACGAATCTCTTGCAACGAAAGTGGGGCGTTGAGTCAGACGCCCCTTCCACCACGCTTCGCGTGGTCCCCCTCCCCCGCTTTCGCGGGGGAGGATAAAGAGACGATCACTTCGCCGGTGGAATGCCGAACAGCTTCTCGGCATTGCCGTGGGCGATGCGCGCTTTGTCGGCAGCGTTGACCGGTAGCTGATCGAAGAACGCTTTGGCGAGCGGCAACGACTGATAGGGATGGTCGGCCGAGAACAGGATGCGGCCGGGTCCGACCTCGAGCAACAGGTTGATGAAGGTCGCCGGAAAGTTAAAGCCGGAGACGCTGTAATAAACGTTCTCGCGCAGATAGTCGGAGGTCGGCCGCTTCAATTTTGTCATCGCCGGCGTCATGGCATCGACACGCTGAATGAGCGACATCAGCCCTTCGCCGAGATGGCCGATGACAAGCTGCAGGTTCGGGAAACGGTCGAAGACGCCGCCGAGGACCATGCGCATCACATGCACCGCGGTCTCGATATGCCAGCCCCAGCCGGGGCTGCCGAACATGTCGGTGATCATCGGCGAGAAGCCCGAATAATAAGCGTCGAACACCGCCTGCGGCGGCCGCGTCGGATGGATGTGCAGCGGCGCATTAAGCTTCTCGGCGCATTCCAGGATCGGCCAGAAGAATTTGTCGTCGAGATAGCGGCCGCGGATATGGCCGTTGATCACAACGCCCTTGAAGGCGCCGGAGCGGACGCGGGTCTCGAGCTCGGCGGCGGCCTTGTCCGGCACCATAGTCGGCACCGTGGCAAAGCCCGAGAAGCGATCCGGATGTTTTTTCACCGCGGCGGCGACGGCATCGTTGCTCTCCTTCGTCAGCGCGATCGCTTCGGCGGCGTCGAGCTGTTCGACGCCCGGCGAGGTCAGCGACAGGATCTGCATGGCGATGCCGGAGGCATCCATCGCCGCAAGCCGGCCGGCGTCGAGATCGCATAGCGGTCCGAGCAGCTTTTGGGCGCGGCCCTCGAACTTTCCCGCCGCCTGCTTGAGGTCGATACCGGGGCCGTCGAGAAAGAGCGGCGTGGCATAATGTTCTTCGACGGTGATGATCCGCATGGACGTTTCCTTGTTCGTTTATGGGATGGCCTTTAGCCCCCCATTAAAGAAGAGGTGGATGTCGGGAACAAGTCCGGGCATGCGCGGCATGCGCATCTGCTGCATGGCAGCCGAATCAGCTAAACGCAGGATATGTCCGGTCGCATCGTGCGCGTCGGGCGCGCCGCGACGGGGCTGGGACTGTTCGCGGCGAAGCCCATCGCAAAAAAAGCCTATATCGCCACCTATCGCGGCAAGCGCATCTCGACCAAGAATGCGCAGCACCGCGAATGGCGCTGGGGCGCCAAATATATGTTCGAGATCAGCGACCGCTGGACCATCGACGGGTCGTCGCGGCGCAATCTCGGCCGCTATATCAACCACGCCTGCCGGCCCAATGCCGATGCCGTGATGCGCAAGGGCAAGATCGTTTTTATCGCGCTGCGCGCCATCAAGCCGGACGAAGAGGTCACGTTCGACTATGGCGAGGAATATTTCGACTATTTCATCAAGCCGCATGGCTGCCGTTGCGTGAGCTGCATCCGCAAGCGGCGGCTCAAGCGCAAGGCGCAACGCGAAGCCCGGATGAAAGAGCAGCGCAGAGAATTCAAAAAGGCGGCGTGAGCGTCGGGTTCTTTTTTCGAGAATCGTCAGCGAGATCGGGCGCTGACGTGCTCGTCACACCTTAAATAATGTCTCCGCATTGCCGTGGGCGATGCGTTCGCGATCAGCGGCGGTAACCGGAAGCTGATTGAGGAAAGCCCGCGCCTCCGCCATCGAGGCGTAGGGATGATCGGCTGAAAACATGATGCGGCCAACGCCGACTTCGAGCAGAAGATTGAGGAACGGCGCCGGGAAGTTAAATCCCGCAAGCGTGTAATGCACGTTGTGGCGCAGATAATGACTGACCGGATGCTTCAGCCCCGTGACCGCCGGCGCCATGCTGTCGACCCGCTGCATCATGAACGGCAGCGCCTCGCCGAGATGGCCGATGACGAATTGCAGCTTGGGATGGCGATCGAACACGCCGCCGAGCACCAAGCGCAAAATGTGCACCGCCGTCTCGATATGCCAACCCCAGCCGGAGGTTGCGAACATATCGGTGACCGGCTGCGCGAAACCGCCATAGGAGGCATCGACCACGGCTTTGGGCGGCGGCGTCGGATGGAGATAAATCGGGGCGTTAAGCGCCGCGGCGCGAGCGAGGATCGGATCGAAAAACGCATTGTCGAAGTAACGTCCGCGATTGTGACCGTGGATCACGGCACCGACGAAACCGTCGCGCGTGACGCGCAGTTCCAGTTCGGCCGCGGCTTTGTCCGGCGCAGCGGTCGGCATTACCGCAAGTCCGGCGAAGCGCTTCGGATATTTCTTGATCGCGGCGGCGAGGAAATCATTGGCCTCGGTGGCGAGCGCTTCGGCTTCGGCGGCGTCGAGCTGCTCGCAGCCCGGCGAGGTCAGCGACATGATCTGCATGTCGATGCCTGCGGCGTCCATGTCGGCGATGCGTTTGTCGGCGACATCGGCCAATTGCTCGAAGACCTTCAGCAGCCGTCCGCCGGTCTTTTCCGCAAGCTCCTGCCGCTTTTTTCCGGCGCCCTGCCGAAAGCCCGGCGTGGTGAAATGCTCTTCGAGTGTGATGGTGCGCATATTGCCTTGTCAGTTGAACTTGCCAGTTGAATCGGGATGGCCGGACTATATCCGGCCATGACTATGATGAGGAGTGAAGACGCTGCGGCGTTCTACTTCATCATCTCGTCGCCGGGGAGAATGCCCCAGAGATTGGAGGCCGACGGATCCTTGGCCCAGACTTTCGGGCGTTGCGGATTGTCGCGATGCCAGGGGCGCGGCTCGAAATAGCCGAGCTCTTCGTTCATGCGGTCGAGTTCGGCGAACAGTTCGGTGATCAGCCCGTTCGGGCCGCGGTGATAGCAAAACAGATTGTGGCCGATGCCGTGACGGCCGGGGCCCCAGAGCAGCTTGTAGCCGTTGAGGCTCAGGAAATCGCAGGCCGTCTCCATATGCGACCAGTCGCGCAGCTCGAAGGCGGTGTGGAAGTGGCGGTTCGACCCGGTGCCCATCAGATTGATGGTGTGATGATCCGGACCGCAGCGCAGGAAGGAGAAGAAGTCGGCCATCCAGTCGGATTCGCGAAAACCCAGTACGTCGCAATAGAACTTGGTGACCTGCTTGACGTCGACGCAATGGAACGCGACGTGGCCAAGCTTGTGCGGCACGATGCCTTTTTGTCCGAACTTCTGCGGCGCAAAGGCGTCGCGCTTGAACACCTCCATCGTCGTGCCCTTCGGATCGAGGAACGACACCATATCGGAGATCGACGGTTCCGGGTCGCGCTTGCGCACGGTCTGGACACCCTGCGCCTGAACCTGCCGCTCGAAATCGTTGAGGTCGGCGTCCTGCGCGAGCTGGAAGCCGACGCGCGCGCATTGCGGCTGCGCGCCCTGCCGCAGCACCACCGAGTGATGGTCGACGGTCGAGGCGAGGAAGACCGCGTTCTGCTCCTTCGCCGTGACCGTAAGACCGAGGACGTTGGTGTAATAGTCGGTCTGCTGATCGAGATCGGGGGTCTCGTAGGTGGCGTGAGCGATCTTGCTGACGCGGATCATGACATTACTCCTGCGGTGTTCCTGTTAGGTGTTTTTGCGCGGCAAAGCGCCGATAACATTGACCATGGCGGCGACGTCGAGATGACCGAAGCCTAATTCCATGAAGCGTTCGTAAAGCGGCACGACGCAATTCAGTAACGGCGTCTCGACGCCGACGGAACCGGCGAAATCGTCGATCATGCCGAAATAATGCTGCAGTCCCGGCACAGCGCCCTGCACCGGGGTGAAGCGCTGCTCCGCCATCCACGGCGCGCGAATGCCGAATTGAGTCGAGCCGCCGGAACCGGTGGCGATCGCTTTGATCATCAGCGGCACGTCGACGCCGGCCTTAAGCCCGAGCGCCATCGCTTCCGCTGCCGCCGCGATATGAACCGCGACCAGAAGATTGTTGACGAGCTTGACCCGGCTCGCGGCGCCGAACTCGCCGAAATAAAGACAAGAGTCGGAAAAGCCCGCGACTACAGGCTCGGCCTTCTTGCAAGCTTCAGCGTCGCCGGCGAGATAGATCACCGCCTTACGCGCCGACACCATGCCCGGCGTGCCCGACACTTCACCGTCGATGAAAGCCGCGCCCTTGGCGGCAAGCGGCGCGATCTGCCGCTGTTTGTCCGGCACCGGATGCGAGCCGAGTTCGATGATGATCTGCCCCGGCCGCGCCGTTTCGACGAGGCCGTCCGGGCCGTGCACGACTTCGTCGAGCGCTTCGCTCGAGGGCAGACAGGAAAAAACGATATCGGCCTGCGCGCCGACATCGGCCGCCGACTTTGCTGGAACGCCGCCGATTTTTACGAATTCGTCGAGCGAGGAGCGACGATAGCCGATGACGCGATGGCCGGTTTTGATCAGATTTTCCGAGATCGGCATGCCGATCTTGCCGACGCCGACAAAGCCGATGGTTTCCATCATCCGTCCCTTCGTTCCGCTTCTTGTCGTCTTCTTGCCGTTTATTTTTGTTGCGCGTGCGTTGTTCGCTTGATACGCCGGCCGCGGATCGTTAATTAGTTAGATGATCTAACTAATTGGTTCATTAGAATTGAAGCCAAAATACAAGTCAACCCCGCGAAAAGCCGCCGCCGCGCGTAAATCTGCGCCACGCTTAACCGCGCCGCGGATGGAGCACTACGTTCCGCTGATCCGCGAATTCGCGGCACGCGACGAGTTGTTCCACGATGCAGTGGCGCGCAAGCTTGGGCTGCACCCCACCGACGAGAAAGTGTTACGGCTTCTCGGCCAACAAACCGTAAGCGCCGGCGACCTTGCCGATTACATGGGGCTTACCGGCGCTGCGGTCACTGCGATGGTCGATCGTTTGGAAACGCTCGGCTATGTCACGCGCGAGCGCGACGGCGCCGATCGCCGTCGGGTTAAAATCCGCGCCGTGCCGGCGAAACTTGCCAGCATCAACCGCATCTATCGCGGCTTGCACGCGGCGATGGACGCGATGCTCGCGGATTACAATGAAGCGGAGTTCAAGACCGTGGTCGATTATCTGACGCGCACGACCAAGGTGCTTGCCGAGCAGACGCGCAAGCTCGGCGATGGCAATTAAAGTGCGTTACGCGACTTCGATCGACTGATCGGAGAGATTGACGCGAAGCGACAGCGTACCCTCCATCACCGTCCATTCCTTAAGATCGAAGCTGCGCAGCCCGTTAACGTAGAACGGATCGGCTTCGCCGAGCGCGCGCGCTTCCTGGAAATCCTTGGCGCGCACAATGGTCAGGCCTTCACCCGTGGGCGGGCCGCCATAACCATCATAGAGCGGCCCCGACGCGAAGATGAGACCGCGTTTTTCCAAGCCGATCATGTATTCGAGATGCGCCGAGAGAAACGGCTGCAGCTGCTCCGGCGGCACGATCGGTTTCGAGATCAGCACATAGAGCTTTTTGCGCAGCATTTTGCGCGTCAGCTCGGTTACACGCTCGGCAAAGAACATGATACGCGTCCCTACTACTCCAAGCTGGGACTCTCGGCTGTCTCGCCGCGCGGAGTCAACTCCGGGCGCGGATCAAATCTGCCGAGGGTTAACCGGCAGATCGAGGAAGTAGCGGCCCACGGTTTCGTAGATCGCAAATTGCGACTGCGACTGCTGCGACACCGCATGCATGTCACGAAAGCGTCGCTCGAACGGATTGCTGGCAAGCACCGCAAGCGTGCCGGCAGCGAGATAAGATGTGTCTGCCACTTGGCGCGCCTGCTGCGCGGCATGGATCGAGGCCATGCGCAGTCGCACGCGCTGCTCCAGCGTCACGGTCTTCCCCTGCGCCGCCTGCCAGATGTCCTCCCAGGCGGAGAACAGAAATGTGTGCGCCGCATTCCATTGCGCTTCGGCAACGCCGACTTGCGACTGCACCACGGCGCTTTCGCGCAGCAGTGTCGTCGTATGTGCCGGCATCTTGGTCTTGGCCACCTTCTCGAATGAATCGAGCATTGCGCGCGCAATGCCGAGCGCGATCGCGGGGAAGGCCGAGCCGAACAGCTGATAGATGTTGAACGAATAAAGCGCGCCGTGTTCAAGCCATTCCGACGGATCGAGCGCGTGATAGGCGATCGAACGATGCGTGGGGATGAACACGTCGTTCAAGGAATAAGTATCGCTGCCGGTGCCTTTGAGCCCGATCACATGCCAGACGTCTTTGATCTCGGCGGTGCTGCGCGGCACGACCAGCGTGATTTCCTCGTGCTCGCCGTTTGCGCTGAGACGCGGCGCGCCGTCAGCCTCAAACAGTCGGCAATGTGCCGCAAGCCAGGTGGCGTGACGGCTGCCGCTTGCGAATGGCCAGGTGCCGGTGACGCGATAACCGCCGTCCGTTGCTATAGCCTTCGAGCTCATGTGAGTCGGGCCCCAAGCCAGCACGCCGCGCGGATCGAGAAACATGTCTTCGGCGGTCTCGCGCCGCAGCGCTTTCGCTATCGTCGAACACACTGATGTCTGCGCGACGCACCACGCCGTCGCGGCATCGGCCTTAGCGATCTCTTCGATGGTACGCAGGAAGGTGACCGGCGAGACTTCATCGCCATCGAGCGAGCGCGGCAGCAACATACGGAAGAGCCGCGCTTCGTGCAGCGCATCGACCAGATCGGCCGGCAATTCGCGATTGGCCTCGATGCGCGGTACCGCGGCCGCGATCACCGGCGCCAGCGCCTGTGCTTTGGCAAGGCAATCCACCGGAACGCGCTCGTCCATATGCCTGTTTCCGCCCAAGTGACCGTTTTGGCGGCTATTCTATCGTAGGCGGCGGCGCGGTCTATTGGGTCGCGGCAAAAAGAAAACAGGGCAAGGCCATGCCGGCCTCGCCCTGTTCTGTCAGATCTCGCTTATTGGCAGACGAACTGCTCGCCGGAGCGGCCGAAGCAGAACTTCTTGCCGACATTGATAAGCTGGACGCGCCGGTTGACGCCCGAGGTCGGATTTCTCGGGTCGCGCAACTGCTCCTCGCCCATGCCAACGGCTTCGAGTATGCCCGGATTGACACCGAACGGATCGATCAGCGCGTTGCGGATCGCTTCGGCGCGGCGCTGGCTCAGCCCGACATTGTACTGCCGCCCACCGACGGAATCGGTGTGGCCGATGACCAAGAAGCCATAACCGAGCAGGATCGGATTGTGCAGCGCGTCCGCGATCGAGCCGACGGTGCGATACGATGATGGCTTGATCGTCGCGGAGTTGAAGTCGAATTCCACTTCGACAATGAGCTGCGCGAGCTTCTCCATCTGCGGGAAGCTCAGTGGCGATGGCGGCAGCGTGCCCGGATAATCGCGGATGTGATTGAGCACCGCTTCGCGCATCTGCGCGCCGCTCATCGACAGACCGGTGTCGCTGACGCCGGCGAGGCTATTCGCCATCTGATTGGCACCAATGGCGTTCTGCGCCACTGCGGCAGTGACGGCGACGCCGATCACCGAAGCGAAGATCAGGGCCGCGGCGGCCGAAATCGTATGCAGTCTCATTGCCGTGCCCTTTCCGTGCGCCAACCGGTGTCTGTGAAAGTCTGATTGCATCGCGGGCTCATCGCCGCCGGCGACACGCTGAGCAGACATTCGACGAGATGCGCGTCCGCATGCGAGGTGCCGCACAGACGCTCGATATCTGCGCCGCAGATATCGCCGATATTGCGTTGGGCCGCGGCACGGCGCGAGATCGAGGAATAAACTACGTCGCGCGTCTGCTGGCATTGCGGCGACATCCGCCCTGCATTTACGTCAAGACATGATTTCAGGCGCGGGCCGAGCTCCACCCCTTTGCAGAGTTTCTGCACGCCGGCGCCACAAGCCGCGGCGAGCTGCGAAATAGCGTCGGCATAGCTCATGGTCTGCGCCGAAGCCGCACCGCTGCCGGCCGCGAGACCCGCCGCGAGCAGCAAGATTCGCCACCGCATTTTATTTTTAGGTTTCATCATCAGCCCCTTTCACTGAAGAATCTTATTTCGCCGGCAGAACTTATTTCGCCGACTCCGGAACGTCGACCTTCTGCCAACCTTTATCGGGATTGAACGCCGCGATCGCTTCGGCAAGCTGATCGGTCTTCGGCCCGAGATCTTTCTGATACACCGTGCCGCTATGATTGACGATGAACGTCATAACGCCGGAATTGCGATACTCGGCCGGATAAGCGACCAAACCGAAGCCGCCGATCATCTTGCCGTCGACGACATAATTGGCAGAGCCGCCGGGTGCTGCCGGCCCCTGCTTGGTCAGGATCTTGTAGTAATAGCCATGATAGGGCGCGCGGCCCTCACCGGCTTTGTAACCTTGCCGGGTCGCGGCAGCGAATAATTCACCGAGCGGGCTTTCTTCTTCGCCGACCGTTGTCGGCCAATAGAGCCCGTCCTTCTTGCCTTCATCGCTGATGAAGCGCTGTGCATAGACGCCCGTGCCTGCACCGCGATCCTTCTCCGCGTAATCGTCCTGTGCATCGACATAAGCGAGCGCAGTCTGGATAGTGTCGAGCTCGTTATGGCCGATACGCCGGGCGAGAATTTCCTCGCGCCCGGCCGCGCTGTCGAACGACCAACTGCTGTTCTTATTGCGCGCCAGCGGAATCGGGAACGGATAATCATTGGTGCCGATGATCAGCGTCGCCTTGGCGTCGCCGTTCATCTTCACCTCGTGCTTGGCTTCGTAGGATTCGACGAAGCGCGCGCGCACCGCATCGTCCGACACTTTGTCGCCCGACGAGATGATGTCTTCGCCGTCACGGCCGAGCACGATCAGCGCCGCTTTCATGTCGCCGCTCTTGGCGGTGGCGACCAGCGCGTCGACCGCATCCTGCGGCGTCTTGTAGTCCTGCTGCGCGTGCGCCGAAGGAGCGGCGGCGAGCAACAGGAGCGCTGCCAACACCGGGACGAAGAAAAGCGAACGGGAGCGATGACGCGTTGCGATCATGACATCCTCGTGCGTGTTTTGAGTGCTCATCGTCGCCTCCAATCAATGCATGATTGGGGCGGTGACTGGCACCCGCCCACCAGATGCAAGCCACTGCGCGTAGCTCTCGAACGTCACACCGAGCCGATCGTAATCGACCCGCAGATAACCGTCGCGGCCGAGCATGACTGCTCGTGGCATCACGGTTTCGACCTCCTGCGCCATCACGCCGACATAGGTTTTTTCGCTGCCGTTATAAGCGAAGCGATAAAAGCCCAAGCCGTTGTCGAGCCGGCCAAGAAGAACGATGTCGTGCTTGAGCCGGATGTCGGAGCGATGTCCGCCGCCCCCACCGCCACGACCACCACCACCGCCGCCTCCGCCACCACGGCCACCACCGCCGCCACCCGCGGCGCGGCCTCCGCCGCCACCGCCACCACCGCGGAATCCTCCGCCACCACCGCCTCCGCCGAGACTGGCGCGACCGCGTGCACCCTCCATGCCGGCGACGCGGCCGGACGAGATATTGCCCAGCGCACCGGGGCCGCGGCCGCCGCCGCCGCCGAGATTGGGCCGATTTCCGCCGCCACCAATACTCGGACGATTTCCGCCACCACCTGGACGATTACCACCACCGCCGACATTCGGACGATTACCGCCGCCACCGGCATTTGGGCGGTTGCCGCCACCAGGCCTGGCACCGTTGCCTGCATTCGGACGGTTGCCGCCGGCACCCGGATTGAGCACCTGATTGCCGCCTCGGCCGCGGAAATCCATGCGGTTCTGCGCGCCGCCTGCATTGGCGCGATTGCCGCCAAAACGATTGGCGACGTTGGCATTGTTGTAGCGCACGCCCTGCCGGTGCGCGGGATTATGCGTCCAATTATTGCCGTTGCCGCGATTGATATTGTTGATGTTGGTGTTGCGGTTGATGTTGATGGAGTTGCCGCCCCAATTGACGCCACCGCCCCAATAACCGCCCGAGGCCCAGCGCCCGAGCGCGTAGCCGGCGCCGAAGGCAAGCCCGGTGGCGAGAATGCCCGCGCCGATATAAGCGGGCGGCGGCCAGTAATAGGGCGGATACGCCGGATACGGCCACGCACCGTAGACCACGGCGGGATTGTAATACGGCACATACATCACGTTCGGCTGTGCCGGTGCGATGACGATGACCTGTTTGCCTTCCTGCTGCTGCGTCGTGACCGTTTGTTGCTGGTTCGACGCCAGCTTGTTATTGGCTTGTGCCTTATTGCGCAGGCGCTGAACCGCATCCATGACGTCCGGCTGCTGCGCCAGCACCGTGTCGCCGAGTTGCTGCGTCCAGGAGAGCTTGTCGCTCATCATGTCGAGCACTTCGGGCGTCGTCACCAGCGATTTGACGCTGTCGTCCCAGCTCTGCTGGTCGAGTGCGGCCTTGAGCGCGTCGGGCTTGAGAGCTTTGTTGTCTTTGGCCCAGCGGTCCGCCTCGACCACTTCAAGCGGATAGGTCGACGCCATTAAGACTTCGGAGAGCAGCGCATCGGGATAAAGCGCGATCGGCGCTACCAGCGCGTCGAGTTGACCGGCCGTTAGGAGTTGCTGTGCCGAAGCGTCAGGCGCGGAGGCTTGTTGCTGCGGCGGCGTTTGCGCAGCGGCCGGAGTTGAAATCGCAGCGAAGACAGAACAAGAAAAAAGAAGCGTCAGAGTCGCGAGCGCCCGAAGCGTTAGCGTCGTCATGATGGCCTCCCCAGCCGCTGTTCTCAGCGAACAGCTATTACCAGTTTATCGGGTCTTGCCCACAATTGCACAGGGCGATTATGCGCATTTTGCGGCCACGGCGATGATCGCGGCGGCCGCATTTTTACATTTGTTTTATGAGATCAGCGGCCGGAGGACATGCGTAGCCTAATACCGTCGCGCGCTTGGTCTCGCGTCATTCCGAACGCGGTGATGTCATTGAGGTCGCGATCTGACGCAAGAGGAGGCGCAGCGCGCGGCGATCAGACCGCCGGCGGCGCGGTCAGCTTCCGCATTCCACTCAGGCTGCGAAGCAGCACATAGAACACCGGCGTGAGAAAAAGGCCGAAGAACGTCACGCCCAGCATGCCGAAAAAGACGGCGACGCCCATGGCATGACGCATTTCTGCGCCGGCGCCCGACGACAGCACCAGCGGCAGCACACCCATGATGAAAGCGATGCTCGTCATCAAGATCGGGCGCAGCCGCAAACCTGCCGCTTCGATGGCAGCCTCCACCACGCCACGCCCCTGCAATTCGAGCTCGCGCGCGAATTCGACGATCAGAATGGCGTTCTTGCAAGCGAGCCCGATCAGAACAAACAGGCCGATCTGGGTGAAGATGTTGTTGTCGCCGCCCGTGAGCCAGACGCCCGTGACCGCGGACAGCAGACACATCGGCACGATGAGAATAATCGCGAGCGGCAGCACGAGGCTTTCATATTGCGCAGCCAGCACGAGAAAGACGAGCAGCACGCAGATCGGAAACACAAAGAGCGCGGTGTTGCCGGAAAGGATCTGCTGGTAGGTCAGATCCGTCCATTCGAACTGCATACCGTTGGGTAGAGTATCGGCGAGGATGTCGGTAATCGCTGCTTGCGCCTGGCCGGACGAAAAACCCGGCGCCGGAACACCGTTCAGATCGGCACTGCGAAAGCCGTTGTAGCGCGACGCACTGTCGGGCCCAGTCGTTTGCGCGATATTCACAACCGCGCCGAGCGGCACCATCTGGCCCGAAGCGTTGCGAACTTGAAGCCGCAAAATGTCATCGGCCTTGGCGCGGAACGGCGTATCGGCCTGGGCGATGACTTCATAGGTGCGGCCGAAGCGATTGAAGTCGTTGACATAGATCGAGCCCAAATAGGTCTGCATGGTATCGAAAATGTCCTGCACTTCGACACCGAGCTGCATCGCTTTGATGCGATCGACATGGGCATCGAGCTGCGGCACGCCGATGTTGAAGTTCGAGAACACCGCCGCAAGCGCTGGTGTCTTACGCGCTTTCGCCTGGATATCGCCGACAATCCGGCTGAGCGCGGCATTGCCCTGATCGGTGCGATCCTCGATCTGCAATTTGAAACCCGCAATCGTGCCGAGGCCGTTGACGGGGGGCGGCGGAAAGATCGCGATGATGGCGTCGTGGATGCCGGCGTATTTCGCCTGCAGCTTTTGCGAGATGGCAAAGCCGGATAAGGCCGCCGTGTTGCGCTCCTCGAACGGCTTGAGCGTCACGAAAACGATGCCGGCAGACGGGCTGTTGATGAAGCCGTTGATCGATAGGCCCGGAAACGACACCGCGCTCTCGACGCCTGGCTCCTTGAGCGCGATGTCAGACATGTCGCGGATCACTTTGTCGGTCCGCTCGAGCGTCGCGCCTTCCGGCAATTGCGCGAAGCTGACGAGATACTGCTTGTCCTGAAGCGGCACGAAGCCGGGTGGCACGATCCGGAACACGGCAACGGTGGCGCACAACAGGACGCCATAGATCACGACCGCCGCGGTCTTGCGGGTCAGCACCCGGCGCACGCCGTAACCATAACCGCTCGACGCGCTGTGGAAGACGCGGTTGAACCCGCCGAAGAACGGTCCGAGCACGCGTTCCATGCCGCGCGCCAGCACATCTTTCGGCGCGCCGTGCCCCTTCAACAGCAATGCCGACAAGGCCGGCGACAGGGTCAGGGAATTGAACGCCGAGATAATCGTCGAGAAAGCGATGGTAAGCGCGAACTGCCGATAGAACTCGCCAGTGAGGCCGCTGATGAAGGCGATCGGCACAAACACCGCACACAGCACCAACGCGATGGCGATGATCGGGCCAGTGACCTCGCTCATCGCTTTCAGTGTCGCATCGCGCGGATTCAATCCCGCTTCGATGTTCCGTTCGACGTTCTCAACGACGACGATGGCGTCATCGACAACGATACCGATGGCGAGCACCAGGCCGAACAGCGACAGCGCATTGATCGAAAAGCCGCATAGATACATGGCGGCGAACGTGCCGACGATCGAGGTCGGCACCGCCAACAGGGGAATGATCGAGGCGCGCCATGTCTGAAGGAACAGAATGACGACCAGAACCACCAGCGCGACCGCTTCCAGGAGCGTATGTACGACCGCCTTGATCGAGTCGCGCACGAAAACGGTCGGGTCGTATACGATGCTGTAATCGACGCCTTCGGGAAAATTGCGCTTGAGCTCTTCCATGGTCGCGCGCACGCGATTGGAAATCGCGATGGCATTCGAACCTGGCGACTGGAAAATCGGAATGGCGACGGCTTGCTGGTTGTCGAGCAGCGAACGCAGACTGTATTGCGACGCATCGATCTCGATCCGCGCCACGTCGCTGAGCCGCGTCACGACGCCGTTTTGATTCTTGATGACGATCTGGCCGAACTGTTCCGCATCGGACAACCGGCCTTCGACATTGATCGGGAGCTGCAATTCGCCCTTGTCGCTGTAGGGCGGTCCGTTGACGAGGCCGGCGGCGACCTGGACGTTCTGCCGCCGCACCGCGGCAACGACATCGTCGGCGCTCAAACCCAATTCAGCGATCTTTTGCGGATTGAGCCAGAGCCGCATGGCGTAATCGCCCGAACCGAACAGCTGGACGCTGCCGATGCCTTCGATCTTCGCGAGTTGATCCTTGACGTTGAGCGTCGCGTAATTGCGCAGATAGAGCATGTCATAGCGGCCACCGACCGATTTGAGATGCACCACCATGGTGAGGTCGGGCGAGCTCTTGACCGTCGTGACACCGAGATTGCGCGTGACGTCTGGCAGCCGCGGCAATGCTTGATTGACGCGGTTCTGGACAAGCTGTTGCGCAAGATTGGGATCGGTGCCGAGCTTGAAGGTGACGGTGAGCGTCAGCGTTCCATCGCTCGCCGCTTGCGAGAACATATAGAGCATGTTCTCGACGCCGTTAATTTGCTCTTCGAGCGGCGTTGCGACCGTGTTGGCAACAGTCTCCGGATTGGCGCCGGGAAAGAGCGCGGTCACCACCACCGACGGCGGCACGACCTCGGGATATTCCGAGATCGGCAATTGCAGCATCGATATCAGGCCGGCCAGGAATATGGCGACCGAGATGACGCCGGCAAAAATCGGCCGGTCGATGAAGAACCGTGACAGGGACATAACGGAGATACCGCTTGCGCGGCGCCTTAATTGCTGGCGGTGCGGCCGCCGGCTTGCGGTGCGACCAGCGCGCCGGGCGACAGGCGTTGCAAGTGATCGAGGATGATGCGCTCTCCGGAGTGAAGCCCCGTGGTCACGACGCGCGCGCCGTCGATTTGCGGACCAAGCGTGACTGCCCGGTACTGCGCGTGATTATCGTCGCCGACAACGAAGACGAAACGTTTGCTCTGGTCGTTGCCGATGGCGCTTTCCGGCACCAACAGCGCGTCCTGGACGCTGCCGGCGCCCATGCGCACCGACACGAACATGCCGGGAATGAGACTGCCGTCCTCATTGGCGAAGCGCGCGCGGGCGCGGATCGTTCCGCTCGTGGTGCTGATGCGATTGTCGAAGCTTTCGATGGTGCCGCGATAGACATGGCCGCTATCGCCGTTAACCGAGAGCTCGACCGGAATTCGCTGCTGATCGGATTGGCTCTGGCCGTAATTGCGGACGACACCGAGGAACGTCTGCTCGTCGACATCGAAGTCGGCGTAGACGCCGTTGTCCGAGACGATTGAGGCGAGGAGCGGCGGCGGCGTGGTCGGTGAGCCGACGAGATTACCGAGAGTGATCTCGGCGCGGCTGATGCGTCCGGAAAACGGCGCCTTGATGTAAGCGTAGTCGAGATTGACTTGCGCCGCTGCCAGCAACGCCTTGGCGGATTGAATCGCGGCTTGGCCGACATCATCGGCGTTGACGCGCTGATCGTAGGTCTCCTGCGACAGCGTATAGGATTTGACCAATTGGGCGCCGCGGTCGCGCTCGGCTTTGGCGTATTTCGCGTTGTTGATCGCACTCGCAAGATCGGCTTGCGCCTTGTCGACGGCGGCCTGATAGGACCGCGGATCGATCACAAAAAGCACGTCGCCTTCTTTGACGTGCTCGCCATTATGGAAGTGGATCTCGGTGATGCGGCCGGACACCTGCGGGCGAATTTCCGCGTAGTCGACAGCCGTGATGCGCCCGGAAAATTCGGCAAAATGATTGACTGTCTTAGCCGCCAGCGTGCTGACGCTGACCGGAACGGCGGCCGGCGCACCGGGCGCTGCCTTCGCATCGGATTCGAATGGATATTTTCCCGAGAGGCCGGCGAGACCGGCGATTCCAATCGCCCCGACAACGCCCAGAGCAAGCAACCGGGCGGATTTCCGGAACAGAGACAGCGTAGACCATTGAATCATGACGGCATTCCACATATGTAGCTAACGCTACACATCTAGGTGCGAGCCAAAGCCTGTCAAGGGACTAGTGTAGCGAACGCTATATAAAAACTTGGGAGGGAGCCATGACCCTCGGTCGGCCCCGGGAATTCGATACGCAGAAGGCGCTCGACGAGGCGATGGATATCTTTTGGCGGCACGGTTACGAAGGCGCGACAATCGCCGAACTGACCGCCGCTATGGGTATCAATCCGCCAAGTCTCTATTCGGCTTTTGGCAGCAAAGAAGGCCTGCTGAAGGCCGCGCTCGACCGCTATGCGCAAAAGCGCGACGCAGTCATGCACGACATCCTTAGCGAGCCGACCGCGCACGAGGTGGTCAAACGTCTCCTGCTGCAATTGGCTGATCTACAAACCGATGCGAAAAATCCACCGGGGTGTTTGCTGGTCGCCGGCGGGCTCGCCTGCGGAGCGGGCGCCGAAAATGTTCCTTTCGAACTCGCCGCGCGCCGCGCGCGCACGGAAGATCAGCTACGGGACCGCTTCCTGCGTGCCAAGGAAGAAGATGACCTGCCGCCGCATTCCGATGCGGCAGCGCTGGCGCGATATCTCTCCGCCGTGATCGCAGGAATGGGGGTGCTGGCCTCTTCCGGCGCAAGCCGCGACGAGTTGCGTGAGGTCGCGCTTCTTTCGCTTACTGCATTCGAGCGCAAGGCCGGAAAAACTCCGAAACGGAAAACGTCCATTTCATCCAGTAAGGCCCTGGCCGCAGAATCCGGCAACCTCATTGCACAGACGTCCGTCAGAACGGGTTGATGTAGTTCAGAATTGCGACCTGGCGCAGCAGCACACGGCGGATGATATGCGCGGGCTTGATATGCGTGGTGAAGATCGCCGCATTGCCCTCGCTACCGGCGGGTAGGTATTGCGCGATCATCGGATCGTCGAGGCGGATCCGTACTCCAAACGGCGCCGCTTCGAGAGCCTTCGGCATCACGGCGAGACCTGACGCCTGAACTTGGCCGCTCGCGATCGCCTGCAGCACCGCGTCCACTTTGCCGGTGAACACCTGGCCGGGCAGAAATTTGAAAGTCAGCTCGACATTCTGGTCCCGCTCAATGTAACGCGCGTCGATCTGCTGGATCTCGACGCCGACGAATGTCTCCGATGTATCGATGAAGGCCATCACCGGCGACAGCGGCAGATTGGTGACACGCGCGCCCTTGCGCAGCGCGAGATTGGTGACGTAACCGTCGGCCGGCGCCCGCACCGTGGTCTGATCGAGATTGTATTGTGCGCCGGCAAGCTGCGCGGTGAGCTGATCGACCGAGGCTTGACGCTGCTGCACGTCGAAGGCGCGGCCGGTTTCGTTCGATTGCAATTGCGTCATCTGCGACAGGCGCAATTGCTCGAATTTGAGCTGCGCTGCGAATGCATCGACTTGCGCCTGGAACGGCGCCGGATCGATCCGGAACAGAACGTCGCCTTTCTTCAGTGGCTGGTTGGCGGTAACGGGCACGTCGATCACTTCACCCGCGACATTGGGCACGATCGGTACCGAATTGCGGATCACAACCGCGGCGCCGGCCGGCGCGCCCCAGCCCATCGGAATGAACAGGCCGAACAGCAGCAGCACCAGCACGATGGCCGGCGAGATTTTCCAGAACAATGTGAACCGGACGATGTTGAACTTGACCAACAGGAAAAGCAGAACCAGATAGACGTTGAGGAGGGCGACAATCATCGCAGCGCCTCCGCCTTGCGGCCAGGCACGTCGACAAAGGCCCAGATCAAAGCGATCGGCCAGAGCACGAAGCCGCAGATCAGCGTCACCCAGCCGGCCACCTGCACCGCTTGTGCCCAGGGATGATTGCGTGATTTCGCAATATAACCTGGCAACGAGCCGGCGATGAAAAACATCGCCACTGCGCTGCCGACCAAGATGAAAAGAACGATCCAGGCAAAGATGTCGAGCATGCTCTTGCCTCCATTACACAGCTTGAATCGGCACTGTCAGATGAAAAGCTGTGCCGAAGTTTTCTCGCGGCAGGGCCCAAATCCGGCCGCCATGCGCCTCCGCAATCGAACGGCAAATCGCAAGGCCGACACCCATGCCGCGCCCCTTGGTCGTAAAAAACGTGTCGAAGATCCGATCGGCATTCGCAGGGTCGATGCCACAGCCTGTGTCCTCAACCACGACTTCAATCTCCTTGGACGCTTTAACGCTGGCGCTGATCGTCAACTGACGCTCGCGATCGGTCACCGCATTCATCGCCTCGATCGCGTTCATGACGAGATTCAGAAGCACTTGCTGCAATTGAACGCGCTCGCCCCTCGCCAACGGGAGTTCGTCAGGCAGATCCTCCCGTAGCGCGACATTATGAGAACGAAGCTCGGCCTGGACCAAAGCGAGAATGTCGGCAATCAGAGCGCGGACGTCGACCGGGCCGGCATCGCGATCGTCTTTGCCGAACATGGCGCGGATGCTCGAAATGACCTCATCAATGCGATGGCCTTCCTTTGCTATCGCGGCCAGTGCGTCTTGCACTTCCTGGAGATTCGGTTCGGTTCGGTTGAGCCAGCGCGTCCCGGCATTCGCATTCGCGACGATCACCGCGAGCGGTTGCCGAATCTCATGAGCGATCGATGCCGTCATCGCGCCTATCGTGTCCATTCTCGAGACATGCGCGAGCGTGCGCTGCAGCTTGTTCAGCTCCTGCTGGGCTTCCCTAATATTCGTGATGTCCCTGCCAACCGCATAGATGCAGCCACGGTCGAAAACGGCATGCCATGCCAGCCAACGCGTGGTGCCGTCGTTGCAGAGTCCGCGGCTCTCGAAGTGCCGTGTTTGCCCATCTTCGATGAGGCCACGAAGCGCAGCCTGTGAGCGTTGGACATCCTCGGGATGGATGAATTGTTCGAAGCTCCGCGTTATCACCTCGCCGGAATTCCATCCGAGCGTGACCAACCAGGCGGGATTTACATTCAAGACCGTACCGTCGCGATCGATAACGGCCAGCAAATCCTGCGAGACGTTCCAAATGCGGTCCCGCTCTTGCGATTGGGCCTCCACGCGCTCCGCCAGCGTTTCATTGAGTTTGCGGAGGCGCTCTTCGCTTGCGGACAGGGCAGCCTCTGCGCGTTTGCGCTCGGTGATCTCTTCGGCGGCGACGTTGATTCCGAGCACGTCGCCTTTCTGATTTTTCAGCGGATGCCAGTAGGTGATCCAGACCCGATCGGTATTCGACCCATCGGGGCGCTGGCCGTTGATTTCGACCCCCGTTACCGGCACGCCCGTTTCCAAGATTGTCTGAACAAGCCGCTCGACCTGTTCGGCAACCTTCGGAACGGTTTCTCTGACCGTTCGCCCAATGTGTCCTTCAACGGAAACGCCGCACACTTCCGTCAAATGCTGATTGATCAGAAGATAGCGGCAATCCGGAGTGAGAAAGGCAAGTCCGATCGGCGCGGTATCATAGATCAACCGTAACTCCGGTGACGCAGTCAGAGCGACGAGATGATCGGTTTGCATCAGCCAAACACCCTACCCTAGCGCTTCTTCACTCTTATCAGTTCACCGGCTGCGGTTCGGGGAATTTCCAGGTGCCATTGAGGATTTCAGGGCGCGGGCGATAAAGCCGCATGGTGTAATTCCAGCCTTTCACGGTCGGCAGACAGTTCGGAATCTCGCCGTCGCAACCGCCGAACTGGATGGCGATCGAGCCGTCGGTACTTTTTTTGGCGGTGAGATTGTTGATCGAGTAAGCGTTGTCGGGATTCTTCTCGAAATAGCCTGCGGCGTTGTAAACGCTGACCGACCAGAACGCGTCGACCGGCACGCTGCCGACATTGAGCTTGTAGACCGTCGTACCGTCATTCTTGGCCGGCGTGATGTTGAGATAGGTCGCGTCCTTGTCGGCATTGCCGCCCCAGCCCAGTGCGGCTCCGAGCAGATGCCGGATCGGGTCGACCTGGTCCTTGGTGCCGAATGCTTTTTTGAAATCCGGTATCATCGAGCCCAGGATCAAGAGTGCGTCGCGCACCTTTTTCTGGCTCACCGGATCCCAGTTCGGCACCTCGAACGTGCCCGCGCTCTTCTGGCTGACCTTGATCGCGTCTTGCAGCGCATGAACCTTTTCCAAATCCTTCGGATCGGCCGGATCGACAAGCGTGCGAATGCCGATCACCACATAACGTGTGCCGATATTGGCGTGCGTGAATGTGTGGGGCTCGCTGCCGTAATAGGTGTTGGCGTAATGGTCCTCGCTGATGGCCTGCAATGACATGAAGCGCTTGCCGGAATCCGGCAGCGCGATCGTCACCGCACCCGCATCGAGATCGAATACGCCCGACGTGTAGAGCGTATCGCGATTGAGGCGGATGACCGTCTGGTGATCGATGGAAGCCGGCTCGCGGCGGGACAGCAACTTGCCAAGGCCGCCCTGCTTTTCGAGGTTTGTGGCATAGAGGTCCGACTCTGCGCGAACAAAATTATCGACGGTGACAGAAACGGCGCCGGTTGCCGGCGATTGGGCCTGAGTGCCGCAGATCGCGGTAAGCGTGAAAGCCGAAATGCAGACGATAAGTTTGGCTTTCATAGTCAGTTCACTTTCTGCAGTCCCGGTGGCGACCATGTGCCATTCGCCACATCGGGGCGCGGCGAATAGAGCCGCATGGTCGGCTGGAACGGCGCGTCTTTCGGCGCGGGAAGCCAGTTCGATTCCTTGTCGGCTCCCGGCGAATCCGCCTGAATGTTAATGTCGAGCGAACCGTCGGGGTTGAAGGCGAGCTTGTCGCGGTCGCCGATCGCGAAGCGGTTGATCGAATTCTGCACCTGAAAGCCGTCCTTGTCGTACATTGTGATCGACCAGAAGGCGTTGGCCGGCGGCGTCTTGTCCTTATCGAAGTGCACAACGTATTTGTTGGCGCCGGTGAGGGGTTGCCCGGCGGTATCGAAGAACGCGGTCGGATAGAGCGCATCCTCCGGCAGATTGGCGCCAAGGCCGCCGGCGGCGATTAGCGCGCGCTGCTCGTAGGACGTGCCGTAGGTGCCGATATTCTGCGTCAGCACATTCCAGCCGTTCTCGATCTTGCCGATCCGGCGCATGCCGGCAGGCATGTCTTCAAGTGCGTCCTTCGCCGCTTTGTTGATCGTCGCGACGGTCGCGGGATCGAGTTTGCTGGCATCGAACGGTTTGCCCGGCTCAAGCCCGAGCGCACGCATACGAAACAAAATCGGATAATCGTTGGGATGCGGCGGATAGAGACTCATGAGCGCGGCTAGCCGCGTCAGCATGGTTATTCCGTCCATCTTATTGACCTGCGCCAAAGGCGGCGTCTTGGCATCGATCGCGGCATCGGTCGGTGCCTTTTGCGGCGGCGTGTAATCCTTGCCCCAGCGGCTGAGCGGGGTGAGCTTGTAGCCGTCCTGTACCTTATGGACGTTGTCGTAGTCGGCGGGTCCGTTGGTCTGCGTGCGGCCGAGAATCCAGAACGCCGATGTCGGCGCAACGATCTTGGTCATCGCTTTCGGCAAGGTCCCGCTCCAATGCGGGCCGACGAGGGCGAAGTTGCCGGCCTTTGTGCCGGTGGTGCGCGTTCCAACGACTGAAAATACGTCCGACCACATGTCCAGCATTTCGAGGAGATAATAGCGTCCGCCGGTGTCGGGGACCGACAGCACCATCGGCTCGCGGTCGAGGTCGAGCCAAGCCAGCGAATAGAGCGTGTCGAAATTGAACCGCACCACGTCCTTTTCGTCGGCCTTCGGATAAGCGCGCGCATGCGCGAACTGATTGACGGGTGCGCGCATGCTGATCGTGCTTGTGTTCGGAACATTGAAGGCCTGCCGCATGGTCACGTCCATGCTCACCAGCGGATAGGCGTAGAGGTAAGCGTCGCGGGCGATGGAGTAGACATCCTGTTCGGAGAGCGACTGCGCGTTGGCTGGCTGTGCCAGCATCGTGGTAACGCTTGCGATAAGTGCGGCAAGTCGAAGAACTAGGCGGCGCCTGTCAGACCTCATTGCATACCCTCTGTTTGCGTTCGCTACCGGCTTATCATCTCAAACGGATAGATCACTCTTCAGTCGCTCTTCATGTTCTGCCCTTCGCCGCACTTTCGTCGAGCGTGCGGACCTTCGATTACCGGTCGCAAATGTTCACTGGCCAATGCTATTTCGCTGGTTTCGCCTCCGCAGATGGGTCTTTTGACTCTGCCTCCGTGCCCGACAAAAGCTCTTTGTAGCTCAGAAAATATTTGTAGATGTGGCCGACATATTGAACCGGCTCTTGTCCGGAAACTGCGGCGGAGTCGTATTCGACATTGTCGAACCAGACGTTCGGATCGAACCCCTTCTTCTTGGCGTCCGATCGCGCACGCGTCAGCGCGCTCGGACCGCCATTATACGCGGCAAGCGCCATCAGCACCCGGTCCCGATCTGAAATGCCGGGATCGGAAATATACTTTTTGATGATGAAGCGGAGATAGGCGGCCGCGGAGTGGATATTGTCCTTCGCGTGCGTAACGATATCGAGGATGCCTAGCTCTTCCTTTGCCGTGCTCGGTTTCATCTGCATGACGCCGACGGCGCCGCTTTTCATCCGGAGCTTCTGATCAAATGACGACTCCTGGAAGCCCTGCGCGGCAAGAATGAACGGATCGATCTGGGACTGGTCGCCATACTCCTTGAAGTAAGGAATCAGATCGTTGAGCACTTTCTTGCGCTCCGGCGCCAGGGCGTTTTTGACGATCCTGCCGTCGTTGAGATATTGCGAGATCAGGCCGTTGCCGAATTCCGTTCCCATGCGATGCGTGGCCATGAACGCGTTGACCTCGGCCATCAGCTTCGGCGTATTCTTGCGTAGCGCCCAGGCAATCTTGCCGCCCTCGTTGACGGCAAGATCGTCGTGCACCGTCAGATTTTTGTAGATTTTCGCCCAAAGCTTGGCGATGTGGAGATCGACGACCGTCAACGGCATGAGGCCTGAGCCGACCATTTCCAGAATGTCTTCGTCCTCCAGCGCCGGATCGGCCGGCACGAGATTGATGACCGGCTTGCCTTCCTTTTTCAGCCGCTCGTTGAGCGCAAGCAGGTGCTGGTAATAGCTGCTCGACTTCCGCACCACGAGCTTTTTGCCGCCGAGATCGTCGAGGCTGGCGATGGCGGGCGCGGTCGGGCCGGTGACCACGACCTCCTTGGCGCCCTCGCCGATCGGATCGGCAAAATCGACGATGGCGCTCCTTTCCGGCGTGACCGTCAGATTGCCGGCCGCGATATCGCCCCGTCCGGCCTTGAGCTCTTCCAGCAATTTATCGCTATGCGTGGGAATGACGGCGACTTCGATGTAGAATGGCTTCTTGGCGTATTTTTTGTTCAGCACCTTCTCGAATTCGCGGAGGAATTCGATGGTGATGCCATAGGCCTCGCCTTTGTCGAGAAAGAACATCGTCCGGCTCGGCGGCACAAGTACACGGATCACGCGCCGTTTCAGCATGGTGTCGAGGTCATAGAATTTGGGCTGCACGCCCGGAAGCGACATCAAGCTCACCTTGTCAGCTTGTGCGCCTGAGAAAGACAGGCAGCACGCCACCAACAGGCAGCCGAACTCAAGAAGCTTCGTGCGCGGCATAAGCCGTGCCCCTCGGTTGCAGCCCATCACTTCTCGAACGGAAAGATCGTCTTCCAATCATTCTTCATATCGACGATGGTCCAGCCCTTCGCCGTACCTTCATCGAGCGCTTTATCGAGCTTGCCGATCTTCGATTGCCGGTCGTAGGCGTATTCGCGCGCGGCATCGGTGTGATGCACGAGGCCCTCGAAGCGCGCGCCGGAGCCGGCAGCCGTCCATTGGAGCATCTGCAGGTCGCCGTCGGAATTGCCGAAGGCGAAGATCGGGCGGCGGCCGATGAAGCGGTTGATGCCGACGGGCTTGCCGGGCCCGTCGTCGATGAACTCGATCTGCGGCTGCTTCATCAGCACCGGCTTGCCGTCGGGACCGTTCTCCAGCTTGGTCACGCCTGACGAGCCGACAACCTGCTCCGGCGGAATGCCGTAAGCCTTCTCCACCCACGGCCGCATGAACTCGATGCCGCCGCCCGAAACGATGAAGGTCTTGAAGCCGTTGGCGCGCAGATAGCGCAAGAGTTCGATCATCGGCTGGTAGACGAGATCGTTATAAGGCCGGTTGAAGCGCGGATGCCGCGCACTCGCGAGCCAGTCCAGCACGGTTTGACGGAATGCGTCTGTCGTCATGCCGGCGTGGGTGGCCATGACGATGCCGAGGACGCCTTTCTCGCCGCCGGCGGCGAGCGCCGCCATGTCATTGTCGAGCACCGCTTTGAACGGCTGCTGCGACTTCCATTCCGGATGATGCGGCGCCAGCGCCTTGACGCGGTCGAATGCGAACAGTGCCTGGAAATAATTCGGCTGCTCACACCACAGCGTGCCGTCATTATCGAAAGTAGCAATGCGCTGTTCCACCGGCACGAAATCCGGCGTGCCCGGCGTGGTGACGCGCGCGACGAAATCGGTGATGGACTTTTTCGCCGCGCCGTCGTTCCAGGACGGCAGCGGATCGGGCATCGGCGCCGCGGGCGCGATGGATTGCGCATAGGCCTTGCCAGTCCAAGCCAAAGCCGCCGCCGCCGAAGATGCAGCGATCAGAAACCTTCGGCGGCCGATTGCATGATGCGGTAAGCGCATGACCTTGAGTCCCAAGCTTGAATGTCAGAACAGCCATCGCGCGGACGCAAAGAACTGCGTCCGCGCACGGCTTCCGCATTCACGCTCTAATTGCCAGTCGGCAACGAGAGATTGAAGCCGTCCTTGGCGAGTTCATCACGCATGAACTGGAAGTGCTCATATTGCGTGATCGTGATCGGCCCAGCATAGGTTTCGCTCTGGAGCTTGCGTGGCGGATATTGAACGTAGGTCTTCATGAGGTCTTTGATGGTGGCGCTGATTGTCACCATGACCCAGGTGCGCTCGGTATAATTGTTCATGAAGATGTCGTAGCGTTCCTGCGGGTCCTGCCAGAGATCGAACACCTGCGGCACGGTGGCGACGTAAGCCTCGGCGCCTTTCCAGCCGAGATTGGAATCAACGGCTAGGCCACCGGTTTTCACGCCGTCGTCGCCGCGCAGATTGAATACCGCCTTGTAATTATCGAGACGCGCCGCGCCGGGCGTCAGTTCGTTCTCGGTGAAATAGAACCAGCTATTGCGGCCGGACTTACCCGTGGCAAATAGAACCGGCGACATGTCGACACTGTCGAAGATGATCGGCTTTCCCTCGCGATCGTTCTGCGGCAGCTTGGCGCCGCCAAGCGCGGCGAAGGTCGCCATATAATCGAGGCCGCCGGCGATCTCGGAGTTCCGCGAGTGTGGCTTGATGCCCGGACCCCAAGCGATTGACGGCACGCGATTGCCGCCTTCGCGCACGGTCCCCTTGGTGCCGCGAAACGGCGTATAGCCGGCATCGGGATAGACGTCCTGCCAAGCGCCATTGTCGGTGGTCCAGAACACATAGGTGTTTTTGTCGAGACCGAGAGTGCGCACCTTGTCCAGGATGTGCCCGATGCGGGTGTCGTTTTCCACGACCGAATCCGCAAATTTCGACTTCGAAAGAGATTTCTCCTTGAAGTCCGGATGCGGCATGTTCGGCTGATGCACCTTCATGAAATTGATGTTCATGAAGAACGGCGTGTTCGACTTGGCAGCTCGATCGAGATAGTCGAGCGATGCCTTCTCGACATATTCATCGAAGAACGGAATGCCGACGACGCCTTTGTCCGGCGTATTCACGTACTGGCCGTTGATCTTGAAGTCCTCCTTCGCCGCCTGCCCGGCATTGCCGGACAGCGCACCTTTCGTGACTCGCTCAAACATCGCGCGCAGTTCCGGCTTCATGTCCGGAAACCAGGTCGGGTCGGCATAGGTGTAGGCGTTGAGATGGTAGAGGCCGCAATATTTCATCTCGTCGTAGCCCTGGGCGTTCGGCAGCGCATAATCCGCCTCGCCCAAATGCCATTTGCCGCTGAAGAACGTGTTGTAGCCGGCCGTTTTCAAAACCGAGGCGAGCGTCCACTCGGCGGCAGGAAGGCCGCCACCCTGACCCTGAAACGCCACCGTGGTCATGCCGCTGCGGTTCGGGATGCGGCCGGTCTGCATTGCGGCACGCCCCGGCGTGCAGCTCGGCTGTGCGTAAAACGAGGTGAACATCATGCCCTCGTCGGCGAGCCGGTCGATGTTCGGCGTTGGCATGCCGCGGCCTTCACCGCCGAGATAACAGCCGGCGTCGCCATAGCCGAAATCGTCCGACACGATCAAAATGATGTTCGGCTTCTTGCCGCTCGCTGCCGTTACCGGCTGCGCTTGCGCGGTCGCGCCGTGTTCGCTTGCTACGAGTGCGCCGGCCGCGGCGAGCGTCGTGCCGGCTAGCAGCATGTTGCGGCGATTGAGCGCGCCGTTCTTCGGCTTTGAATTGTCTCTCTCGTGTTCACTGGACATTAGTCGCTCCCTGCTCTGTTGACACACATGAATTCGAAGTGACCCGTTGACGTACAACCGCGCCAATCAAGACGTCGTCAGTCCTTGGTTGCGTTCACTTGGATTTTGTCCATCGCATCGCCGACGGAGAAACTCGCCGCCTTGGCGCGCGGCGGGAAGTCTTTGAAGCTCTCCAGCCATTTCGCGACGAAGGCCTGCGCCGGCACGAACATGAACATCCGGTGCGCCGACCAGTCGCCGTAATTTATGCTTGTCGTGGCCTTCTCGAATGGATCGGCGCGCAGATTGTACAGCATCGGCGCACGCAGCTTGGTGAATTGGCCCTGCCACGGACCCAACGGCGTTTCCGGACTGATCTCGGTGTGCTGCTCCATGAACGAGACCTTCCAATTGCGAAAACGGATCGCCATCAGATCGCCGTCGTCGCTCCAATACATGATCTCGTCGCGCGGCGAGTCCTTCGCGCCTCCCTTGAAGAAAGGCATGAGGTTGTAGCCATCGAGATGAACCTTGAAGTTCTTCCCGTTAAGCGTTGTGCCCTTTAGCAGCTTGTCGACAATGTCGGGTTCGCCGGCAGCCGCAGCGAATGTCGGGATGAAGTCTTCGTGCGCGCAGACGTCGTTGACGATCCCGCCTGGCGCGATCACCCCAGGCCAGCGGATCAAGCAGGGAACACGAAATGCGCCTTCAAAGTTCGTCGCCTTCTCGCTCCGGAAGGGCGTAGTGCCGCCGTCGGGCCATGTAAAAACTTCGGCGCCGTTGTCGGTCGTGTAGACCACGATTGTATTGTTGGCCACGCCGAGGTCATCGACCAACTTCAGTAGCTGGCCGATATGTCCGTCGGTCTCCACCATGCCGTCCGGATAGAGGCCGAGCCCTGTCTTGCCTTGCGACTCTTTTTTCAGGTGCGTGAAGACGTGCATCCGCGTCGTGTTGAAATAGCAGAACCAGGGCGTCCCCGCCTTCTGCTGACGGTTGATGAAATCCTTGGCACCGGCGAGAAATTCCTCGTCGATTGTTTCCATCCGCTTGCTGTCAAGCGGGCCCGTATTTTCAATCACCTGCTTGCCGACACGCCCGAAGGCGGGATCGACAGTCGCGTCGTCCTTATCGCTGGCCTTGGTCTTGAGAACGCCACGCGGACCAAATTTCGCGCGGAAACGCGGATCCTTCGGGTAGTCGGGATTCTCCGGCTCCTCTTCGGCGTTGAGGTGATAGAGATTGCCGAAGAATTCGTCGAAGCCGTGCACGGTCGGCAGATGCTCGTTGCGATCTCCCAAATGGTTCTTGCCGAACTGGCCGGTCGCGTAGCCGAGCGATTTCATGACATCCGCGATCGACGGATCGAGCGGTCCAAGGCCAAGCTCCGCGCCGGGCAAGCCGACTTTGGTGAGGCCGGTACGGATCGGCGATTGGCCGGTGACAAAGGCGGCGCGGCCGGCGGTGCAACTCTGCTGGCCGTACCAATCGGTGAAAACCGCGCCCTCTCTGCCAATGCGGTCGATATTAGGCGTGCGGTAGCCCATGACGCCCATGTTGTAGGCGCTGATGTTGAACCACCCGATGTCGTCGCCCATCATGAACAGGATGTTCGGCTTCTTGCCGCTCGGGGCCGTCGCCGGCTGCTGCGCTTGTGCGACTTTAATGGGCGCGTTCGTTGCTACGGCCGATGCAGCCGCGAGTGTCGTGCCGCCCAACAGCATGTTGCGGCGATTCAAGGCGTGTCGTTTGCCGTTCGCATTATCGCCGTTGTCTTGTTCGGACATATCCTATCTCCCTGCTACTCTGCTGACACAGCGAAAACCGAGATGACTCGTTGACGTATCGACCGGTTCGGCATGGCGCGCGGCCGGGCGATAGCGCCGGCAATAATTCGGCGCGCACAGATGCGAGCCGCCTTTAATGACCTTGCGCGGGATCTTGATGTCCGGAAGCTGCGGATCGAAGCTTTGGTCTTCGCGCCCGCCGCGCGGATTTTCTGGAATGCAGCACGCCTTTGCTGCATCGGCTTCGTGCTTCGGTGAATACCAATCGCTGGTCCACTCCCAGACATTGCCGATCATGTCGTGGACGCCGTAGCCGTTCGGCGGAAACGACCGCACCGGCGAGGTCCGCTCGAAACCATCGTCGCATCTGTTCTCGTGTGGAAAATTGCCCTGCCAGGTATTGGCCATGTACTTGCCGCCGGGCGTGAACTCATCGCCCCAGGCGTATTCGGCATCGTCGAGCCCGCCGCGCGCGGCAAATTCCCATTCGGCTTCGGTCGGCAAGTCTTTGCCAACCCACACAGCATAGGCGCGCGCGTCGTTATAGGTGACGTGGACGACGGGATGATTGTCGAGCGCGTTGATATTGCTTTTCGGCCCGTAAGGATGCCGCCAGTCGGCGTCCTTCAACAGTGTCCACCATTGACTCCAATCGCGCAGATCGACTGCGTGCGACGGCGGCGCGAACACCAGCGAGCCGGCATAAATCATATGCGGTAGCGCGCCAGGATAGTTTTTCGGATCGGGGATGGTTTGCGCGAAGGTAACGTGGCCGGTCGCTTTGACGAATTCTTTGAACTGCCGGTTGGTCACCGGCGTCGCGTCGATCCAGAAGCCGTCGACGCAAACGCGGTGCGACGGCGCCTCTTCCGGATAGTGCTTGTCCGATCCCATGCGGAAGGAGCCGCCGGGAATTCGGATCATATTTGGCGGCGCGGACATCTCCGGCCGCTCGACTGACGCAACTTCACTGTCGCCCACGGGCCCCTCGTCAATACGAGAACAGCCTCGATCACGGCGCGTCGGGTTTTGCGATGAGTAAATAGTTTATTGCAGCAATAGAAGTTTCTTGGGCCGACCCAACGCGCCTATCGCCAAAGATTAGGACAACGATCAAGGCCTGACCATGACAAACGCATGAGTTGAAAGAGAGTCTTTATTGTGCGGCGCACATTTTATTAGTTTCTGGAGCTATCGCTCAGAGTCCCCAAAGAAACAGATGCAAGATTTTTGCAGCCTTCTTCAATATCTTGCTTCATCACTGTGCCCCTCACGCCACGTCGCGCGCCAAATCAGCCAACCGCGTCAACAAAGCCATGTGACAACGCGCCGCTCTGCGCTAGGCTAAGGCCAAGCGAGACCGAGCCTTTGTCCAAGGACGACAAAAGAGGGGCGCTCATGGGACCGCGACGACAGGCATTGCGCAGGCACGCCGCCACAGCACGGCGAAAATCGTTTGTTTGGTCGCGATTCACCGCCGCCGTCATCGGCGGTACTGCGATACTCTGCGTCGCGGACAATGCGCGCGCCGATGAAGGCGGCCTCAGTTTCTGGATACCGGGACTTTTCGGCAGCCTTGCCGCCGCGCCGCAGGTGCCCGGCTGGGCACTCGGCATCATCAATCTCTATGAGCCGGTCAGCGCAAGCGGCAATGTCGCGGCGTCGCGGCAAGTGACGATCAACAAGTTCAACACCGCGGTCAACGTCAATCTCAACGCCACGCTGAAAGCCAATCCGAATCTCGTTCTCGTCGATCCGACTTATGTGTTCGCAACGCCGGTGTTCGGCGGCCAGTTCGCGTTGAGCATGGCCGGCGCTTATGGCCGCAGCATCGCTTCGCTCAACGGCACGCTGACGGTCACCGGCCCTGCTGGAGGGACCATCACCCGGCAAGGCGGAATCGAGGATGGCCGTGACGGTTTCAGCGACCTCTATCCGGAAGCGACATTGAAGTGGAACAGCGGCGTCAACAATTTCATGATTTATGGGACCGGCGACATCCCGATCGGCACCTATAATTCGGCGCGTCTTGCCAATGTCGGCATCGGCCACGGCGCCGCGGATTTCGGCGTCGGCTATACTTATTTCAATCCGCAATCCGGCAATGAATTTTCCGCCGTGACCGGACTAACCTACAATCTCGTCAATGCGAGCACCGGTTATCAGAACGGCATCGACTGGCATCTCGATTGGGGCGCTTCGCATTTCGTGACCAAAACCCTTCAGGTCGGCGCGGTCGGCTATTTCTACGATCAACTCACCGCGGATCGCGGTTGTCTTGCGGCGCTGTGCCCCTTCGAGTCGCGCACCATCGGCATCGGTCCGCAGATCGGTTTAATTTTTCCCAATCCGTCGTTCCAGACCTATCTCAATGTGAAGGCTTATTGGGACGTCGACACGCAGGACCGCGCTTCCGGCGCCAGTGCCTGGGTGACCTTGGCCTTCTCGCCGAACCCGCCGTCTGCCGAGAAACCATCACCGCCGATGATTACCAAGTCGTCGCGCTAGCCGGTATAATGGCGGCGTGATGCGGATAATCAGCCTTTGCGCACTCGTCGTGCCGGTTCTTATATTTGCGCCCCATAGCGAGGTCGCGGCTCAAAGCGGGTATTGCGCCATCTATAATGACGACGCCACGCCCGAAGACTGCAGCTTTCCGACTTTGAGGTCGTGCCGGCAATCGGTGAGCGGCGTCGGCGGACGCTGCTTGCGGGCAAGCTACGCACCACAATTGCCGCCGGCACCGCCGCCGCCTGCTTTTCCACCCTTCGCCGATCAGCGGCCGCTGTTTGGGCCGCCTTATGCTTTCAGGCCGGCGCCGGTTCCAACGCCGCCGCCCGATGCGCAGCCTTTCAGCGACTCAAGTTTCTATGGCGGCGCCTGCGGCAATCCGCCATTTCCGCCGTGCTGAGATCTTCTTTCGCACCCGCCGCGACGCAAGGTCTCTATCAGCCATTACAGGGACTGATATGGTTGGCCCTTGAGGGATGATCGCGTTTGAGGGGCTGACGCGATATGGCGAAGAAAGCAAAAGCGAAGAAACTAAAAGCAAAGAACAAACGGCGGCGCGCACCAGCCAAGTCGGACCAGCGCAACGCCGCGCAGCGCGTTGCCGCGCCAAGTCTCACTGCCCGACGCCTCGCCGCGCTCGAAAGTCAAAAGCGCACCGACGACGCGCGCTGGCGCGCTATTGCCGACAATCCGTTCATGGGCATTACGGTCGTCGACAACAATCAATATTTCATCATGACCAATCCGGCGTTTCAGGCCATGACCGGCTATACCAACGACGAGCTACGAAAGCTCACGCCGCTCGACATCACGCCCGCGGCGCAGCGCGAAGAAAACCGCCAGGCCTTTGTCGAACTGCAACGCGGCGAGCGCGGGCACTACGAGTTGATCAAACAACTCGTCCGCAAAAACGGCGCGCCGATCTGGGTCCAGCTTTATGTGTTCGCCGTGACCGACGAGGTGTCGGGCGAGCGGCAGACCTTCGGCATGAATTTCGACATCACCGATAAGACGCAGGCGCAGGAAGCGCTGCAGAACGCGCAAGCAGAGCTCGCGCGTTCGACCACGGCGAGTCGCATGGGGGCGATGGCTGCATCCATCGCCCATGAGATCAATCAACCGCTCACCGCGATCGTTGCCAATGCCGGCGCCGGCTTGCGTTTTATCGCGCGAACGCCCGCCGACCTCGGCGAGACCCGCACCATTCTCGAGAAGATCGTGCAAGACGGCCAACGCGCCGGCGACGTCATTCACAGCATCCGTGCCGCCTTCAGGCCGCAGGAAACCTCGCGCGGGCCGGTCGACGTCAACCAGCTCATCAACGAAGTGCTCATCTTGATGCGCGGCGAATTGGAAAGCCGCGCCATCTTCGTCAAGACCGCATTGGACGAACGTCTCGCGCCGGTGACGGCCAATCGCGGCCAAATCCGGCAGGTGTTCTTTAATCTCGTGACCAATGCCGCCGAAGCGATGGATGCGGTCACCGACAGGACCCGCACGCTCATGGTCTCGTCGGCGCGTGGCGACAATGGCGAGGTCGGCGTCGCCGTCGAAGATTCCGGTACCGGCATCGGCGCGGATCAGGCCGAACAAATTTTCAGCTCGTTCTACACCACCAAAGCCGACGGCATGGGAATGGGTCTGTCGATTTGCCGCTCGATCATCGAAGCCCATGGCGGCCGGCTATGGGCAACACCAGGCGCGCAGCACGGCGCGATCTTCCGTTTCACGCTGCCGCGGTAGGTTTGCTCTTTATTATGTCTCGCCGAGATCGCGGCGCTGGCCTTCAAGCGCTGTCGAATAGCGGCGCAGCACATAGGCTTCGGTGAGGAGGCCGACGACCCGGCGATCGAGGAAACTGTCGACCACCGCGAGCGCTTCGGCCTCGGCGCGGTCGAAGGCGAGCACCGCTTCTTTCACCGCCATGCCGGGAAGCAGCATGTCCTCGCGATAATGCAGCATGTCTTTGATCGGGCCTTCGGTATCGACTTCGGCGGCATGCACTTCCGCGACCTGGACCATGCCGACATAACGCTCGGCTTCGTCGACCGCGATCACATAGGCCGTGGAGCTCAGAGGAAATTCCTTGCGGAAGTCAGCGACGGTCAATAACGCGCTGAACGTATTGACGTCCTCACGCATCATTTTTTCCACGGTGAGATCGCGCATCCAGCCGACATCGGCGGCGCTGCGGATAGTCTCTCCGCGCAAATGGAAGCGCCAGGTCGCGAACGAGTAGCCGAACACTTCGCGGGTCATTTGCGCCGCGATGATGACCGCGATCAACACCGCCGTCGTCAGCCATAAGTCGTTGGTGGTTTCGAGCGCGATGAAGGTCATGGTCAGCGGCCCGCCGATGACGGACGCCGATAGCGCGCTCATGCCGATCACGGCATAGGCGTTGGGATCGACATAGATCGACGGCCACATCAGCGATATGCCGATCGCGAGCAGATGACCGCCAAGCGCGCCGATCAAAAGCGACGAAAAGAACATGCCGCCGCGAAAACCGGAACCGAGCGAGGCGATCGAGGCCAGTATTTTTAGTACGAACAATATCACCACGGTGCGGAACGACAGGTCGAGCATGCCGGCAACGCGCAATGCGCCGTGCCCCGATGACATCACCTGCGGCGTTACTATCGCCATCAGCCCGACGACAAGACCGCCAAGCGTGGTGCGCAGCGTCGGCCGCAGCTTCAATTTGCCGAACATGTTTTCGCTGAGCGCGACGCCGCGCATCAGCAGGATGCCGAGCAGCGCCGCCAGCACGCCGAGCGTCGCCGCTAGCAGAAGATCATGCGCGACGATGATCGTCTTTTCCGGCGCGACAATGCCGAGCTCGGCTGGCGCAAGGGTGCGCGCCACCAGATAGCCGAGGAGCGACGCAATTCCGACCGGCGCTAAGCTCGTCGGCGAATAACTGCCGATGATCAGTTCGAAACCGTAGAAAGCGCCGGCAAGCGGCGCACCGAACGCGCCGGCAATGCCGGCTGCGGCGCCGCAGCCGACCAGGATGCGCAGATCGCTGCGGCGAAGCCGGAACGCATTACCAATGCGTGAGGCGATGCCACTCGCCAATTGCGTATAGCCGGCTTCCAAACCGACCGAGGCGCCGACACCGCTCGACCACACCGTCTGTGCTGCGACGATGATGCTGCCGAGGAGCGACATGCGGCCGCCATGCAGCGCATTGGCTTCGATCGGATCGATCTCGCGTTCCGGGCGCCAGCGGGCGATCAGTTCGCTCGCCGCGCCGAACAAGAGGCCGCCGAGAAGCGGGACGCTGAGCGCCAAAACCGGATTGAGCGAAAGCCGCGCGGAAAGCCGTTCGCCACGATTGAGATCGAACAACAATTCGTGGAGGAGATCGACGCCATTGCCCATAGCGGCAACGACGAGACCGGCGATAATGCCGACCACTGCGGCGAGGAAAATGAGGCTCGATTCACGCGCCCGGACGACGGCGCGTATGCGTCGCGGAATTTCCACTCTGGCGGCGGCCCGCGCGCTCAAGATGAGCGACCGCTCAGGCTGACGTCGGGACGACAAATTACGGCGTTAAAAATCTGCAGGAGCGACGCTACGAGTCGGAATTTAGTCCAAGACTTGAGTAAAGACTCGGGCAAAGACTTAAGACAAGACTTGAGCAAAGATTCGATCCGGGAGCAGGTCATGCGCCGTCCTATCGGAACTCTTATTGCAATAATCGTCCTTAGCACTGCCATTGCCGGAATCGTCACACCGCCCGGCGGCCCGTTTATCACGCTGACATATGCGCAAACGAGCACCGGGCTTCTGCAAGGCAGCGCGGCATTCGGCGACTGGCACGCCGATCGTCCAGGGACGCGGCGTCTGATCAAACCACAGGATATTCCGCAACCCGATCAGGCCCAGTCGGCAAGCAATGCCGTGCGCAGCGTGCGTCGCACCGACCAAAAGCCAATCGTCCCAAACGGCTTTGAAGTCAACCTTTACGCCCAAGGTTTAGCGGGACCGCGGTTAATGCGGACTGCACCAAACGGCGATGTGTTCGTGGCCGAAAGCGGGGCCGGCCGCATCCGCGTGATGCGTCCGGACGGCGATCATACGGTGCAGCCTTCGATCTTTGCTTCGGGGCTGCGTTATCCTTTCGGCATCGCGTTCTATCCGCCGGGTCCCGATCCGCAATGGGTCTATATCGGCAATGTGGATTCGGTGGTGCGCTTTCCGTATCGCAACGGCGATACTATCGCGCGGGGCGCGTTTGAACCGGTCGTCCCGCGTCTGCCGTTCGGCGGCCATCTCACCCGCGACGTGCTGTTCTCGACCGACGGAAAGATAATGTATGTCTCGGTCGGCTCCGGCTCGAATGACGGCGAAGGCATGGAGTCTATGGCCGGCGGTGCATTGCAGAGCTTTATCGCATCGCATGCGCTGGGTGCGACCTGGGGCGATGAGACCGATCGCGCCGACGTTCTCACTTACGATCCGGACGGCAAAAATGCGCGTGTGTTCGCGACCGGTATCCGCAATTGCGTCAGCATGGCGCTAACGCCATCCGGCGATACGCTGTGGTGCGCGACCAACGAGCGCGATGGATTGGGCGACGATCTGCCGCCCGATTACATCACGCGGGTGCGGGACGGCGCGTTCTATGGCTGGCCCTGGTATTACATCGGTGCGCGTGAGGATCCGCGCCATAAGAACGAGCGACCCGATCTGAAAGACAAGATCACGGTGCCCGACATTCTCTTGCAGGCGCATTCCGCGCCGCTCGGCATGACATTTTATGACGGCGATCAGTTTCCGGCCGAATATCGCGGCAATATTTTCGCCGCCGAACACGGTTCCTGGAATCGCAACAAACGCACCGGCTACAAAATCGTTCGCGCCATCGTGAAGGACGGCGTGCCGACCGGAGAATATGACGATTTCGCCTTAGGCTTTGTCATTAATGACGACACGGTCTGGGGCCGGCCGGTTGGGGTCGCAGTCGCTAAGGATGGTGCGCTGCTGGTCTCGGAAGACACCAGCGGCACGATCTGGCGCATTACCTACACAGGCAAGGCTGCTTCAGCCCATTAAAGGGGTCATTTTGAGAGGAACGCTCGGCGGGACAAGGCGTTAGTTCCAAAGTTCCAATCTCCTAGACCGCTGGCTAGGCATCCTCCAGATATGGCTTTTCGCGCAGGTGACGTGTTCCCGCGTTTCATTGCTGACTATCGATTTGCCCCGTTTCCGCCGTTCCGGACCCGAGGAACGCATGATTTTGCCGTTTCGGCGTCCTCCACCGCCGCGATAGGCAACATTATAGAGACCGACATTCCGTCACGGCTCGATGCGCTCCCGTTCGGCCGTTTTCACCTGCTGGTCGTGATGGCGCTCGGGGTCACGTGGATCCTCGACGGACTGGAGGTGACTCTCGCCGGCGCATTGTCCGGCGAGCTCAAGGCGCAGGGCGCTTTGGCTTTGAGCAATGCGCAAATCGGCCTTGCAGGAAGCGGGTATCTCGCCGGCGCGGTATGCGGCGCGTTCTTTTTTGGTTGGCTCACCGATCGTTTGGGCCGCAAAAAACTCTTCACGCTGACGCTTGCGGTTTACCTTCTTGCAACGGCAGCGACCGGCCTGTCGTGGAACGCCGAAAGTTTCATCATCTTCCGCTTCATCACCGGCGCCGGCATCGGCGGCGAATACGCCGCCATCAATTCGACAATCCAGGAGCTCATCCCAGCACGGTTCCGCGGCTGGACCGACCTTCTTATCAACGGCAGCTTTTGGATCGGTGCGGCGCTTGGCGCCGCCGGCTCGCTGGTAGTGCTCGATCCGAACATCATCGATCCGGCATTCGGCTGGCGGCTCGCATTTTTAATCGGCGCAACAATTGGGCTTGTGATTCTTGTGATGCGGATTTGGATTCCGGAAAGTCCACGCTGGCTGGTAACGCATGGTTTTGCGCGTGAGGCTGATACCGTGCTGCGCGGGATCGAAGCGCAATTCGTGATGCAGCCGCGTTTTGTCGGCGACGATACAAATCAGAAAGTGCGGCTGCGGACACGAAATCACACGCCGCTCAGAGAAGTCGCACGCACACTGTTTGTGACTTATCGCCAGCGCACGCTGGTGGGTTTGAGCCTGATGGCGGCACAGGCGTTTTTCTACAACGCGATCTTCTTCACTTATGCGCTGGTGCTGACCGACTTCTACGGCACCCCCGCCAATGCGGTCGGCTGGTACATCCTGCCTTTCGCTGCCGGCAATGTACTCGGACCGCTGCTGCTCGGGCGCCTCTTCGACACGATCGGGCGCAAGACCATGATCGCGTCGACCTATGCGCTGTCGGGGCTTCTGCTCGCCGTGACCGCGATCTTATTCGGTCGTGGTCTCCTCACCGCCCACACGCTGACCGCTGCTTGGATGACCGTGTTCTTCTTTGCCTCCGCCGCGGCGAGTTCGGCCTATCTCACGGTAAGCGAAATCTTCCCGCTGGAAATCCGCGCGTTGGCGATTGCTTTCTTCTACGCCGTCGGCACGGCAGTTGGCGGCATTGCCGGACCGCTGCTGTTTGGATTTCTCATCGACACCGGTTCACGCAGCAATGTGGCCTTGGGCTACGTCCTTGGCGCGGTGCTGATGATTGGCGCCGCGGCGGCGGAAGCGCTTTATGGCATCGCCGCCGAGCGCAAGCCGCTTGAAAGCGTGGCGCAGCCGCTTGCGCTCGCCGATTGATCCCGGACCAAGAAAGCTATCCAGAGAGCTGATCAGCAGATGACATTATATAGTCCAGAACTCGATATTTCCGGCCTTGGCATTGCGGACCTCGACATGGAGCTCGCTGAAACCTCGCTCGTTCCCGATCTCGGCAAATGCGCGATCCTGCTCGATATCGACGGCACCATTCTCGATCTCGCGCCGGCGCCGCAGGAAGTGTGGGTGCCGAGCGAGTTGCGGCGGACGCTAGCGCGGCTCGATACGCTCACCGGCGGCGCGCTGGCGCTGGTCTCCGGCCGTCCGCTGAACGATATCGATCTGTTATTTTCGCCGCTGCAGCTTGCCGCCATCGGGGGCCATGGCGCCGAGCTACGCATAACGGCCGACGGCGAAGTCGTGCACCGGGCGAAACCCCTCGATGCTGTGCTGAAACGCAAACTCGCAAGCGTCAGCGAACTCGGCCCCGGCATCCTTGCCGAAGACAAAGGCTATTCGCTGGCACTGCATTACCGGCTCGCGCCTGAGAAAGGCGAGCAAGTGCGCGAGGCCGTCGAGAGAATATGCGCGACGGCAAAGCCGGGCACGGTAGAGATCCTGCCGGGCAAGCGTGTCGTTGAGATCAAGGCAACCGGCATCAACAAAGCCGTCGCGGTGCGCGAACTGATGAAGCACGCGCCGTTTCATGGACGTAACCCGATCTTCATCGGCGATGACACCACCGACGAGCCGGTCTTCGGTATTGTTTCGCAATTCGGCGGCTTGGGCTTTTCGGTCGGCCGCATCGCACCCGACGTCAACGGGCATTTCGACAAACCGGAATCGGTGCGTGCTTGGCTCGCACACATCGCCGACGCAGCGGAAGGCTAAGGTCGCATGAATGAACGATTCACAGCCGACACGATGAGTCCACCGATCGCGCCACAGAACGAAGCGCACGCTTCGGGAGCGTCATCGTCCCGTCCTCCGATCGATCACGGGCTCGACCTCGCCGTCATCGGCAATGGCCGTACCGCAGCCTTGGTCAATCCGACGGCGCAGATTGTGTGGTGGTGCTATCCGCGTTTCGACGGCGATCCTATTTTCTGCCGGCTTGTCTCCGGACGGCAGGAGAAAGGCTTTTCCGATGTCATCCTCGAAGACATGGTCGACTACCAGTCCGAATATGTCCGCAACACTGCAATCGTCTCCACCGTGCTCACCGACAAGCACGGCGGCAAAGTGCGCATCACCGATCTGGCCCCACGCTTCCGGCAATACGGCCGCGTCTTCCGTCCGCCACAGCTTTTTCGCCTGATCGAGCCGATTGCCGGGATGCCGCGGATCACGGTGCGTATGCGGCCGACCAGCAATTACGGCAAGCCGTTGCCGCGTCGCTCGCTCGGCAGCAATCACATCCGTTATTCCGACGACACCACCTTCATCCGCTTGACCACCGATGCGCCGTTGTCGCTAATCGACAGCGAAGCGCCCTTCATGCTCAATCGTCCGCTACATTTGGTGTTCGGACCCGACGAACCGTTCGCCGACGATCTGGAAAAGACCTGCCGCGATTTCATCGAGCGTACCCGCGACTATTGGCGTGAATGGGTGCGCCGGCTGTCGATCTCCTATGATTGGCAGGAAGCTATCATCCGTGCCGCGATCACGCTGAAGCTTTCCAATTTCGACGAGACCGGCGGCATCATTGCCGCGCACACCACATCGATTCCGGAAGCGCCATCATCCGGCCGCACCTGGGACTATCGCTATTGCTGGCTGCGCGACGCTTATTTCGTAGTGCAGGCGCTCAACCGCATCGGCGCGACCCGCACAATGGAGGAGTTCATCTCCTTTACGCTGTCGATCGCCTCGCGGCCGGAAGACGAATTGCGGCCGCTCTACAGCGTGGTGCCGACGGCCGATATCACCGAATGGACCGCGACCGAGCTCGAAGGCTATCGCGGCGACGGGCCTGTGCGTATCGGCAATGCCGCCGTCGATCAGATACAGCACGACACCTATGGCAGCGTCATCCTCGCCGCCATGCCGATGTTTTTCGATCGCCGCCTGCCGCGCCCGGGCGACGAGGGATTGTTCCGTCTTCTGGAATCGCTCGGCAATCGCGCCGCTGCCAAGGCGTTCGAACCCGATGCCGGCATCTGGGAATATCGCGGCCGCCAGCGTATTCACACTCATTCGTCGGCGATGTGCTGGGCTGGCTGCCAGCGACTTGCCGCCATCGCCGCGCGGCTCGGTCTCGACGATCGCGCCAAATATTGGAATTCAATCTCCGAACCAATGCATGCGGCGCTCCTTGAACGCGCTTGGAATCAGAAACGTGGCGCCTTCACTGCGGCCTTTGGGTCAGACGATCTCGATGCCAGTGTACTCCTTCTTGCCGATCTCGGCGTGGTCGAGGTCGACGATCCACGTTTCATCTCCACGGTCGCCGCCATGGAGCGCGAGTTGGTGCGCGAGAAGCACGTCATGCGTTATGCCGCCGAAGACGATTTCGGCATGCCGGTGACGGCGTTTCTGATCTGCCGGTTCTGGCTGATCGACGCGCTGTGGTCGCTCGGCCGGCGCGAGGCCGCGCATGACTTGTTTGCCGACGCGATGCGGCACCGCAATCGCTACGGACTTCTCTCCGAAGACGTCGATCCGCAGACCGGCGCATTGTGGGGCAATTTTCCGCAGACCTATTCGATGGCCGGGCTGATCTTGTCGGCGATGCGCCTGTCGCGGAGCTGGGAAGACCGTTACTGGCGCGGCTGAGCAGCGAAAAAGCGAAAATCTGTTGTAGCGTCAATTCGTGGAGCTAACTCGCTTCCGCTTCAGCCCGTGCAGCAACTGGCTTTGTTGGAGTATCGTCGTCATGCGCGCGCTGATGCAGCGGTTTACGTGCATCGGTGAGATTATAAGCGCTGTTGATCAAAGCGAGATGCGAAAAGGCCTGTGGGAAATTGCCGACCAGACGTTTCTCTCGCGGATCGTATTCCTCGCTGAGCAGGCCGAGATCGTTGCTCAAACCGACGAGCCGCCGAAACAACTGCTCGGCCTCGTCATAGCGCTCCTGCAGGATATAGACGTCGACCAGCCAGAAGCTGCAGGCGAGAAACACGCCCTCGCCCGGCGGCAGCGCGTCTTCCACGTTTTCGGTGCTATAGCGCGAGACAAATCCGCCGCGCAGGAGTTCACGCTCGATCGCTGTGATCGTCGCCGCGATCCGCGGATCGGATACCGGGAGGAAACCGACGCATGGCAGCAGCAACAAATTAGCGTCGAGCTGATCCGATCCGTAAGCCTGAACGAAACAGCCGCGCTTCTTATCGAAACCGTAGGCGCAGACCTCCTCGAAAACATCGTCGCGCAACCGCGACCACTCGTCGATCGGACCTTCGAGACCGAATGTCTCGGCACTTTTGATCGCGCGATCGAACGCCACCCAGACCATGACCTTGGAATAGGTGAAATTCTGCGCCGGCCCGCGTATCTCCCAGATGCCTTGATCGGGACTGCGCCAGATTTCGGCGAGATGCTCGAGATATTTTACTTGCGCGTCCCAGCCGGATTCATTGGTCGACAATCCGTTGCGGCGGGCTTGGTGATGCACGTCCATGATCTCGCCGAACACGTCGAGTTGCGACTGAACATGCGCGGCATTGCCGATGCGCACCGGCCGCGAATTTTCATAGCCGGGTAGCCATTCGACTTCCCATTCCGCCAAGCGGCGCTCGCCGCCGATGCCATACATGATTTGCAATTGATTAGGGCTGCCGGCGACGGCGCGAAGCAGCCACTCGCGCCAAGCCTGGGCTTCCTCGTAATAACCGGCATGCATGGCGCCGAGCAGCGTCAGCGTCGCATCGCGCAGCCAGCAATAGCGATAATCCCAATTGCGCTCGCCGCCGATATGTTCGGGCAGCGACGTCGTCGGCGCGGCAACGATTCCACCCGTCGGTTTGTAGGTCAGCGCTTTCAGCGTCATGATCGAACGCTTAACCGCATCCGACCATTCGCCGGCCGGCCGGCATTTCGCCGACCATTCGCGCCAGAATTTTTCCGTTGTCTCTAAAGCCGCATTTGGATCGAGCGCATTCGGCAACGGCTTATGCGAGCGCGAATAGGTCAGCGTCAGCGGAATGGTTTCACCTTGCGCGATGGTGAAGTCGCCGATCGTAGTCAGGCCCTCGCCTTTGACATGGATCGGCGTGCGCAGCACCGCCATGTCGGGACCGGCGATGGCGCGCAGTGCGCCGTTTTCCATCCGCGTCACCCACGGCACCACGGCGCCATAGCCGAAACGCAGGATAAGCTCCATGCGCATCTTGAGCTTGCCGCGTTTGCCGACCACGAGTCGCACGATTTCCGAATAGTCGTCGCGGAACGGCATGAAATCGACTAGCGTTGCCGCGCCGTCTTTGGTCTCGAAATGTGTTTCCAAGATCAGCGTGTCGGAACGATAATTCCGAGTGATGCGCGCTTCTTCGTGCGGCGCGATAAGCCAGCGGCCGTGCTTCGGCGAGCCGAGGAGTGCGGCAAAGCAGGCTTCTGAATCGAAGCGCGGCCAGCACAGCCAATCGATCGAGCCGTCGCGGCCGACCAAAGCCGCACTCTTGCAATCGCCGATTAAAGCGTAATCTTCGATTTTGCTGGACATACGCGCCTACTGAGAGAAATCGACGACGACTTTAATGTCGTCGGGCTCCGCGGTCAGCGCTTGCGTCCAGTCTTCCGGCTTGACGCGGCGCGTGATCAACCGGGCGAGCCAATGTTTGTCCGCGCGCTGCAACGCCGCCACCGCGTCTTCGTAATGCTTACGATTGGCATTGACCGTACCGAACACCACGTCGTTGTCGAGCACCATTGTGCGGTTGAACGCGCCGACATCGATTTTGAGGTCGTGCCCGGGCGCGGACACGCCGACCAGACAAACAATGCCGCCTGACGCGGTGCGGCCGAGCACGTCGCGCACCACTTCAGGCACACCGGTGCATTCCAGAATAATGTCTGGCTTGAGATCGAGGTCGCTGACGCGCCCGACGTGAAACGTACCGCCGAGCGCTTCGACCAGCGCCCGCTTCTCGCTGAGATCGTGATGATCGAGCACATGCAGTTCGAGCCCGCGCTGCGCAGCGATCATGGCGCCGAGAAGCCCGATCGGACCCGCGCCGGTGATGAGGCAGGACTCCGGCACAAAACCACGCGAGCGCGAACCGATACGATCGATCTGATCCCAAGCTTTGGCGACAACACTCGTCGGCTCGACCAGTACACCGTTCAAGCCAAGTGCCGGATCGAGCTTGACCAGAAAATCGGGCTCGATGCGGAAATAATCCGAGCCGTAGCCGTTGCGGTCCTTGATGCCGCGCTCGGTATATTTGCCGTTGCGGCACATATCCCACTCGCCGGCCGCGCAGCAGGGACACGGCACTGGGTCGGGCCGGCGCACGATACCGACGACAAGATCGCCGGCTTTGAAGCCGCTTTTCGGCGGCGCCTCTTTCACTTTGCCGAGAGATTCATGGCCGATCACCAGCCGCTTCTCGCCGGGCGGCGCAAAACCATATTCGCCGGCAGCGATTTCGCGATCGGTGCCGCAAACGCCGAGCGCCAGTGTCCGCACCAGCACCGATCCATCGGACAATGGCGGTTCCGGCACCTCGTCGACACGCGCCGAATTGGCAACACCCGGCGCAACGGTCAAAGCGCGCATTGTCTTATTCCGTATTCAGTCGTTTCGTTTAAGCCGTCGCGCGCATTGGCGGAAAGCCCGCGCCACCCCAATGCAAAAACGTCATAGCGGAGGACAAGTTCCGACCAAGGAACTGACCACGGAACTGCCTTGGTCATCCCGCCGTTATACCGCTGTGCAGCAATTGCGTTTGCAACGCAGCCTCTCAACACAGAATGGCTCATAATTATGGAAGCTCTCGGACAGACGCGCTGGGCGATCGCCGAAGGTTATATCCCTTCGGAGAGTTCTTATTCCGACCCGGCGCTTGAATCGCACGAAACCGCCTGCATCCTCAATTGCGGGGACCGCGCGGCGGAAGTTCGCATCACTATTTACTTCTCGGACCGCGAACCGGTCGGCCCTTATTTTGTGACAGTCGCACCACGGCGCACTTTGCATTTGCGATTCAACGATTTGCACCATCCGGCACCGGTGCCGCGCGATACTGCATACTCTTCGGTATTTGAATCCAATGTACCAGTCGTTGTGCAGCATACGCGGCTTGATTCTCGGCGCGCCGAAGTCAGCCTTCTTTCCACTATCGCATATGCACAAGCGAGTGCTGGGTGATCCACAAAAGCGGCCGATCACGAAAAATAACAATGTGATTTCAATCGGATAATCATCTGCCACAATTTTAATCGCGCTCGCTGCACTGCGAAAAATAAAGGAACAAAGTTTTGCCACGCGCGTTGATTTTGCGCGTGGAGGTGGTCAGTGAATGTAGTGGTCGTTTCGAACCGCGTTGCGCGCGCCAGTCCCGATGAGCCGCTTGCCGGCGGATTGGCTGCAGCCCTTCTTCCGATGGTGCGAGATTCCGGCGCGATCTGGGTCGGGTCGAGCGGCGAGCCAAGCGACACTTCCGACACCCGCGATTTCGCCAAGATTGAAGCTCTCGGCTCCGGTGCGCTCGCGACTGTCGACATGCCGGCAAAACATTATCGCGGCTATTACGAAGGCTTCGCCAATTCGGCGTTGTGGCCGGCGCTGCATTCGCGGCCGGATCTTATTCAAGTCACTGCCGAAGATTACACCTCCTATTGTGAAATCAACGCCTTCATGGCGCGCGCGCTGTTGCGCTTCAATTCGCCGGAAGCCGTCTTTTGGATTCAGGACTATCACTTCCTGACACTTGGCGCCGAACTGCGCCATCTCAGCATTGAACGGCCGCTCGGCTTCTTTCTGCACACGCCATGGGCCGATCGCCGCACTATGAGCGCGGTGCCGCACAGCGCCGATCTTGCCGACGCGATGCTCGCTTACGATCTGATCGGTTTTCAGACCGTAGAAGACCGGCAGAATTTCGAAGATTTTTTGCGTGACGCTTTCGAGATTAATGTCGTTGACGGCATGGTTGCCTCGCATTGGGGGTTGACGCAGCTTGCGACCTTCCCGATCGGCATCGATGTCGAGGAGTTTTCCAGCCGCGCCACCAAAGCAATCACACGGCCCGAAGTGGCTCGTCTGCGTGAAAGCCTGCAAGGCAAGCTCGTGCTCGGCGTCGATCGCCTCGATTATTCCAAAGGCCTCGCCAATCGGCTGCGTGCCTTCGATCGCATGCTTGAGAACGAACCCGATCTCAAACGCCAAGTCTCGCTGTTGCAGGTCGCGGTGCCGTCGCGCGGCAACATCAAAGCCTATCGCGAATTGAAGGCCGAGCTCGCGGGCCTGGTCGGCGAAGTCAATGGCCGCCACGGCGAAGTCGACTGGACGCCAGTACGCTATCTCAACAAAGGATTTTCGCAACTCACGCTCGCCGGCTTTTATCGTATTGCGAACGTCGGACTGGTCACGCCGCTGCATGACGGCATGAACCTCGTCGCCAAGGAATATGTCGCCACACAAAATCCGTTCGACCCCGGCGTGCTGGTGCTGTCGTCTTTTGCCGGCGCGGCGAAAGAGCTCGATGCCGCGCTTCAGGTCAATCCGCATGACATTGACGGCATGGCGCGGCAGATCGCGACCGCGCTCCGCATGAGGGTCGAAGAACGCCGTGAGCGCTGGCAGTCAATGGTACTCAAACTCAAAGCGGCCTCGGTGCAATCTTGGTTCGCCGACTTCCTGCACACGCTTTCGGACGTGCGCCGTACGCCGCTGCATACGGCGACGAGGCCGATCGTGCTCGAATTGGCAAGCCGCCGCGCCCCCCGCAGCCGCAGCGCCTGACGTTTCAAACCTCCTGTAGCAATCTTTGGGCGGCCAATTCGGGCCGCCTTTCCAGCCACAAATCGCCGCAAGGATTTTTTAACCCTGTTTGGCCAGGAAATTTTTACGCTGTTTGGCCACACTCGATGAACCATAACGTCTCGAGGTCGTGTGGAGTAAAGGCGATGGCGGGCATGCGTCGGTTTTTGGCAAAAGCAGTTCTCGCCGGGATGATGTTTCTCCCGATCGCGGCGCAAAGCGCCATCAAGCCCGCGCAGACCGATGTGTCGCGCCCGCATGTCTATCTGATGCGCGGCCTCCTCAATATTTTCTCGCTGGGCATGGACCAGCTCGCGACCCAGATCGCGCAGCATGGCATCGAGGCCACCGTCTACAATCATTCAGTCGAAGAATCCGTAGTCGGTGAGATCGCTCAGAAATATCGCGCCGGAGATCACGGGCCCTATATCCTGGTCGGACATTCGCTCGGCGCTGATGCGGTGATGACCATGGCGCAGCAGCTCAATGCCGCCGGCGTGCCAGTCGCGCTGGTGGTGCCGTTCGACGGCACGGGCTCATATACCGCCTCGTCAAATGTCGCCTGCGTCCTCAACATCACCCAGCGCTATTACGCCTATATGCGACCGGGCGCGGGCTTCCACGGCAAGCTGCGCAATGTCGACACCTCGTCCGATCCGAATATCGATCATTTGAACATCGATAAATCGCCGCGGTTACAAGCGCTGGCGATGGACGCGGTGCTGCACGCGGCGCATGCGCAGTCCTGCAAGCCGGAGAACGCGCCGGCGGAGGCGCATGCGAAGGACGCGCCTAAACATTTGAGCAAGGAAATGCCGAAAGAAATGCCGAAGCCGGCGCCCAAGCTTTCGACGGCCCCTGCCCCGGTCGAACCGACCAGAAGCGCTCTCACCGAGCCTGCGCTTCGGCTCTAGCTTTTCGCCGCCTTAACGGATTTTCGGCGCTTCGACAGTTTGGGCCGCACGGCGTGGCTTCTTTCGATGCCAGCCGCTCGCGCCGCTTCCTGCAAGTCATGACGGATTTCGTCGCGTTTCTCGTGGATCGAAGCGATCGCAGGCCCCATCGCGACACCGAGGCCGACCAGCGCGGCTTCTGAAAGCTGCAAGCTCGCTTCGACGGTTTCGGGCACGGCATCGGTCGCGCCAAGCTGATAGAGATGCCGCGCATGATTGGCGTCGCGCGCCCGTGACACGATCAGCACATCCGGACGCAGCGCGCGGACGTGCTCGACCACCTCATCGATCAGATCATGGTCGTGAATAGTGATGATGACTCCGGACGCGGTGGTGAGCCCGCAGAGTTGCAGGAACTGATCGTCCGCGGCGTCGCCATAATAGACTTCGTGACCTTCACGGCGGTCGTGGGTGATGGTGTGGGTATTTGAGTCAGCGGCGATGTAAGGGATACCGTGCTGTTTCAGCAAAGCGCAGACCACTTTGCCGACACGGCCATAGCCGACAACGATCGCATGCCGTTGCCCCGCCATTGGCCGTGCCGTCAATTCCGACGATGTCGCGCTCGGCGGGCGCAACCGCGTCGCGATGCGGCGGCCGGCGAGCGACAACAATGGAATGAGCGCCATGGTCACGGCTGTGACCGCCAAGGTGAAACTCGACAGCCGCGCACTAACAAGGCCGAGCGCGGCCGCACTGCCGAGACCGACAAAGGCAAATTCGCCGCCGGGACCAAGCAGCAGCGCCATTTCAATGGTCGATGGCCATGACAGACGGAACAGTCTGGCGAGCACACCGATCAGCAGCGATTTGATTACGATCAGACTGACGACAGCACCGGCAAACAACAGCGGCTCGTGCAGCAGCGCACGGATATCGATCTCCATGCCGACGGTGAAAAAGAAAATGCCGAGCAGCAGCGCCTTGAACGGTTCGATGGCGACTTCGATCGCCTTGCGGAATTCGGTTTCGGCGATAAGGAGGCCGGTGATGAAGGCGCCGAGCGCCATCGACAGGCCGGCCTCGTAGGCGATGACGCTCGCGGCGAGGATCACGAACAAAACGCTGGCGATAAAGAGATCGCGTGAGCGTGTTGCGATAACGAGTTGAAACAACGGCCGCAGCAGGACACGGCCGGCAAAGATAATGACAGCAAGCGCGACGGCGGCCTGCAAAAAGGCCTGACCGAGGCTCGCCAGGACGGAGCCTCCCGATCCGGCGGCTAGCAACGAAACGAACATCAGGATTGGGATGACGGCGAGGTCTTGCGCAAGAAGCACCGCAAAGCTCGCACGGCCGACATTCGTCGTGAGCCGCTCCTGGTTCGATAGCAATTCGAGGACGATCGCCGTCGAGGACAGCGACAGGCTTGCGCCGATGATGATGGCTTCAGACAAAGTCTTGCCGAAATAGATAGCCGCGCCCGCCAGTACGGCCGTCGTAAGCAGCACTTGCAAGCCGCCCAGTCCGAAGACCAGACGCCGCATGGTCAGGAACCGATGCAGCGAAAGTTCGATGCCGATAAGGAACAGCAGAAACACGACGCCAAGTTCGGCGATGCCGGAAACGTCTTGGTCGTCGGTGATGGTGATCCAGCTTAACGCCGGCACCAGACCGGTCAGCGAGCCGAGGCCGGAGGGCCCGAGCAGCGCGCCGGCGGCGAGATAACCAAGCACCGGTGAAAAGCCGAGCCGGCTGACGATCGGCACCACCAGGCCCGCGACGCCGAGCACGACCAGCGCATCGCTGTAAGCGGCAATATTGATGGTCGACGCTGCCACGGGATGCTCCGGCTCAAGCTCACCGCAGACTAGGCCGAGTCGAAGAGATGGGCCAACCGAGGCGAGTTGACGCGACAGCCGACATTACGCAGCATCCGCCCCCGCCGCTCGGCTGCGCCCAACTCCCAGTCCCTAACCAAGACCATAAGAAGCATCACTATGACCGATCTGACCATCACCGCCGTCCGGACCACTTTGCTCGAAGTGCCGTGGCCGCAAACGCCGTGGCTCAAAGGCCATACCTTCGGCGACGCCCGCAGATTCCTTGTGGTCGATGTCGAGACCAAAAGCGGCATCAGCGGCATGGGCTATCTGTTTTTATTCCGCTCCGGCATCCGCTCGATCGAGGCCGCGCTGAAAGAAGTCGTCATCCCGCGAGTCATCGGCAAAGATGCGAGCGCGGTCGAGGCGATCTGGCAAGATCTGTGGCGCACGACAATGGCCTATGGGCGGGGCGGTATCGTCACCATGGCGCAGTCGGCGCTCGACATCGCGCTGTGGGACATCCTCGGCAAGCGCGCCGGCCTGCCGCTGCATCGGCTATGGGGTCATTACCGATCGCAGTTGCCGGCCTATGGTTCCGGCTGCTTCCGCGGCTCCGGCGGCGATGGCATGATTGCCAAGGCGCTGCATTACAAAGAGCACGGCTACAAGGCGATCAAGATGCAGGTTGCGCATGTCGGCAGCCTCGCCACCGATCTCGACAACGTCAAACGCATGCGCGAAGCGCTCGGGCCCGGCATCGAAATCATGATTGACGTGAATTCTGGCTGGACCGCAGACGTCACGATTCAAATGGGCCGCAAATTTCAGGACTACGACGTATATTGGCTGGAAGAGCCGGTGGTGCCCGACGACTTCGAAGGTTACCTGCGCATCGCCGAAGCGCTCGATCTACGCATCGTCGGCGGCGAGACGCATTTCACCCGCTTCGATCTCAAGCCGTTCTTCGAAAATCCGCGGCTGCCGATCCTGCAGCCCGATCCGATGCGCGGCGGCATGACCGAATTGCGCAAGATCGCGACCGTGGCTGATACGTGGGGCGTACAGATGGCGCCGCATCTATTCCCGGAACTGAATGTGCAGCTTCTCGCCTCGATCCCGAACGGCATCTGGATCGAAGACATGGGACTTTCCGATGACCTCTGGGTCGAGCCGGTGCCGGTCGTCAATGGCATGATCACCGCGCCGGAACGGCCCGGCCACGGGCTCGCCTTCCGGCCGGAAATCTTGAAGGACTGCGTGATGAAGGCTTAAGCCGCTGCTGCGGGCCTTTTCGGCAATTTGAAAAATGACAAGTTATAGTTGCAAGGTGGCTGCACTTTGATAGGCTGAAAAAAACCAGCCTCTCAAAGCAACCATCGAAAGCAGTACCTCGGCCATGAGTGCTCTTGTCATCAAAACCGGAATGACTGTGGAGCAGCAGATCGCGCGCAAATATGCTGCGGAAGGGATCCTCGTCCTCACCGGAGCGTTCACCCCCGAAACGCTCGATCAGGCCGTGCCGCAGGACTGTAAAGCCATCCTCAGCCTCGGCGTTTGCGGCGGCCTCGCCGACTCGGCGCTGATCGGTCAGGCCTTCATTTGCAGCACGCTGGTTACGCCGGACGGCGAATTCGAAGCTGATGTGGATTGGCGCCGTCGCCTCTTCGGAGCAACGCGATATTACGAATGCCATTGGTGGTCGTCGGGCAATTTCAACACCGCCAATACTGTCGCGGAGCGCGCGGCGCTGGTGAAGCAGACCGGCTGCGCAGTCATCGACGACGAGACTTTTGCGGTTGCCGCGGTGGCAAAAAAGCGCGGCATCGCGTTTCAAGCATTGCGGACCGTGAGCGACGGCGCCGAAGACAATCTGCCGCCGGCCGTTGTCAATGCGCTCAACCCGGACGGCAGTGACAATCTTTATAGTGTGATTGCATCGGTCGCGCAGGATCCCACGCAGATACCAGCGCTGATCCAGACCGCCATCGAAGCCAAGAAATCTTTCGACGAACTGGAAACCGCCTGCATTCAGGTGGGGCCGAATTTCCAGTGGCAAAGCAATTCGTAAAAATTTGCAATCCGTGAAAACTTAGACGCTGGTAGCGGGAGCTGGCTGCAGCCATTCGGCACACAGACGCCTGGGTTATTTTATCTTGCGAGGCTTAGTTACGAGTCTCGATGCCAGACGCCGGCTTCGCTCATAATCGTGCCTGACGGCCGAGATCGCGTTAGCTTTATTTTGGAGATACAAAGTTGTTGTACAGGGTCGACCAACTGATAAAGAGGAACGCTGGCGAAAAGTGCAAATCGGACATTATCCGAAGCCGCTGGGCTTTACCTATTGGCAACCTCGCGTAGTGGTTGCGCTCCCATTGATCTCGTGGCTTTCTGCTCTTAGCAAGAAATTCTGCGCTAGACGCACGGCTGCAGCCAAAAGAGGATTTAACGCTCGATGGCGAACGCATCTAACTCTACCGCTGCTCATGAACCCTTTTCGGCGTCAAATACGGCGGTCATGCTTCCTTGCGAGCCTGATCAATTCCGCAATTTTATTGCAGGCCTGCTGGGTAGGCCTCAGACCATAACTAAAAACATTTCCGGGCAATATGAACTCAAGAGAATTGACATTGAAAATCTGTATCACTTGCTCGATCAACGCATCTCCACACAGAATGGGGGAACACTAGTTCAGTTTTCAGTTCGAATTTTTTACAACGACAAATCGGCCGTTCTACTGAACTCTTTTGATGACTTTATCAGTTACAATGAAGTTAAGCCTTTGGTTTCAATCGGCGTAATTTTAAGTTGGACATTTCTCATTCAATTTAACAACAAAAAATTTCCTGAAAAGCAGCAGATTGACATCAACTTCTTCACAAGACGAGGTGAGGAAGAGTTTTTAATGATGCACCGCGGCCTTGTCTTCCCGCCTCCTCCCCTCCAATCCGGAAGCATACAATTTCGGATAGCTCACACAGATCGGAGCTGGGGAACGGACTTACAGGCGTTGCTCGTTGGACAGTTAGAACTTTTGTTGCAGCACTCCCCACCCCTACGCAGGTTTGTACGAGACTATTCCGGTACGATTGGATTGCTCTCTGCCATTACTCTTGGTGGGTCGCTCACGAACGCGGCATGGCGGATAATCGGCCATTTTAGAGAGCAGGCGCTTTCAGAATTCAAAAATGCTGCGCTCTCGAACCCTTCTACTCTGCCTGAGCTAGCAAAGATATCAAAGACGACGCTGCAGTTGCTCATATCCAATCCGGCCGATTTTTATCTGGGCGCTCTATTTTGCTTCATTTTCGTCTCCGCAATTGGATCAATTGTTTTCGGAGTTGTTGTGGCTACCTTCGCTGAAGCTCAAAAGCCAAGTTTTATATTATTGACGGCCAAAGCAGAGGAAAGACGCAACGCTATTTTGAGGAAGGACAAGAATAATTGGTTCAAGCTTATCCTCTCCATTTTTGGTGCACTCGTACTATCAGTGATCGGCAATGCCATTTTTTATTACATTCTAAAAACCTACTTCGAAGCACCGCAATGAGGGCATAGCGATAGCCGCTATAATCTCTCTCAGAGCTGCGAATTTGACTTTAAGTTAGGATGGTAGCGGTTTTTAAATTTCAAGTTCTACAAATTTTACTTTGAAATCAATTACTTAAAGGACGATTGGTAGCGGGGGAGGGATTTGAACCCCCGACCTCCGGATTATGATTCCGCTGCTCTAACCAGCTGAGCTACCCCGCCGACCGTCGTCAGGCACCCATAACACATCCAAGTACTAAGGCTTGCAGGCGCTATGACCTGTCGGGTGCCGCAGGCAAAGGTCCGGCCGAAGCCAGCCCTGCGCCGAGGGCACATTTATTGTACCTTGGCGCGCTTTCCAAGCGGGATTTCTCTCCGGATCGGCGTCTTTTACCGGCGTCTTGCCTCCCCAAAAGAAGTCGCGTTTATGCTATGGGTCCAAGGGGTTCGCCGGTTCCAAAGGTTAATGGCACGGGACCGCCGAAGCAGCGTCAAAACAGCGGCAAGAGCAGGTCGGAGCACGCTTAAGTGCAGTTTTATCGGATTGCCGGATTTACGGTGGCGAGCGAGATCACGCTGCCCGGACTTATCGCCGGCGCCTCCCGTGGCACGCCGGAAATCACCATCCGGCGTGGTGCGGTGCCGGAGAGGCTACCGGGGGCGACTACGGCAGGCCCGACATGGCAGATCGCCGGCAAGCAGTTCCTGGTCACCATTCCCGACATCGCCCGCTTCCTCCTCTCAGACGGCAACGCGATCGTTTGCGAGCCGGCTTCTGAGGCAGCCGAAGCCGATGTCCCGATCTTCATCCTTGGCACGGTCTTCGGCATCTTGCTGCACCAGCGCGAGCAGATCGTGCTCCATGCCAGCGCCGTCCGCGTGAACGGCAAGGCGGTGCTGTTCTGCGGACAATCGGGTGCCGGGAAATCGACGCTCGCTGCGGCTTTGGCGCAGCGCGGCTATCCGCTGGTCACCGATGACTTCTGCACCTTGACCATGGACGCCACCGGTACCCCGCTCGTCCATCCCGACGGCCGGCAATTGAAATTATGGGCGCAGGCGATCGAGCGGCTCGATCTCGCACAAAGCCGCGGCGAACGCGTACGCGCGAGCCTGGAAAAATTTTATGTCGAGCCGAGCGAAGTGTTCACCGAGCCGCTGGCGCTCGGCGCGGTCTATGCGCTGCGCGAGGAGCGGCCGCCGAACGCATCGGGCGTCGAACAGCCCAATGTCGTCGACGCCGCGCTGCTTTTGCGCAGAAACGCTTATCGCCCGCTTCTGGTGCGGCGCATGGATCAAAAAGCGAATTACTTTCGTGCGGCGACGACCATCGCCAATGTGGCGGGCATCTTCTATCTGACCCGCGCGATGGACTTCGCCAAAATGCCGGATGTCATTTCCTGGCTCGAGACGCATTGGCTCGATCTGCGCCTGATGGAGAGGGCGGCGTGAACCGCACGGTGTGGCTCGCCTCTTTTCCGAAGTCCGGCAACACCTGGTTCCGGATGCTGGTGGCCAATCTCTCGGCCACAGACAAGCCGATCGACATCAACGACCTGCCGGAACGCGGCGGCATCGCCAGCGCGCGCGGGCCGTTCGATCATCTCACATTGCTCGACAGCGGCCTCCTCACCCATGACGAGATCGATGGCTTGCGGCCGCGGGTCTATGAAGAACTGGCCGGCGGCGCACAAGACGACGAATATGACAGACCGGAAGAAGCGCCTCCGGTCCGCTTCGTTAAAGTGCATGACGCCTATACGGCGACGCCCAAAGGCGAGCCGCTGCTCGCCGGCGGGCGCGGCGCCGCGGGCGCCATTGTTATTGTCCGCGATCCGCGTGACGTGGCGCCATCGCTCGCCAATCACAATCGCAGCAGCGTCGACGAAGCGATCGCCTTCATGAGCGATGCAAATTCGGCGTTTTGCGCAAAGCCGAAACGCCTGCACAGCCAGCTTCGCCAGCAATTACGCGGCTGGAGTGGCCATATCGCGAGTTGGCTCGATCAATCCGATATCCCCGTGCATTTGATCCGCTACGAGGACATGCAGGCCGATACGGCCGGCACGTTCCGGCGCGCGCTCACATTTGCCCAACGCGAAGCGAGCGACGAGGACATCGCCCAGGCGGTGCGCTTTGCCGGTTTCGATGAGTTGCAGCGGCAGGAATCGGACAAAGGTTTTCGGGAACGGCCGCACCAGCCGGGCGGTTTGTTTTTTCGGCGTGGCCAAACCGGCGGCTGGCGCGACGAATTGAGCGCGGAACAGGTTGCACAAATCGAAACCGCACACGCGCCGATGATGCTAAGATTGGGTTATCCATTGGCGGGCACGCTGTCGCTCGCCCGCACTGCATAGGGACACGGACAGGTTCATGATCATTCGCAAGCAAGGCGATTGGCTGGCGGCGAAAGTCGGCGACGAAATGGTGATGATGAGCGCCGAAAAGGGCAATTACATCGGCCTGAGCGAAGTCGGCGCGCGGATCTGGGAACTGATCGAGACGCCGCAAGACGTCACGTCAGTCTGCGCGACGCTGGAAAACGAGTTCGAGGTCGAACCCGAGATCTGCCGCACCGAGGTCGAAACCTTTCTCGACGAGTTGAAGAAACATGGCGCAGTTACGGTTGATCCGACGCCTTCTGCTTAGATTCAAGCAGATCGACGCCGAGCGCCGCCGCCTGGTGTTCGAGGCGGTGGCGTATCTTCTTGTCGCGCGGCTCGCTTTGATCTTCGTGCCGTTTCCGCGGCTCGCGCCGCGTCTCGGCACCTTCGTGCCGCCGACCGATCCGCGCACAGCGAACGCGCGTACGGCGGCAGCACCTGAGCAAAGGGAATTTGCCGAAGCGGTCGGTTGGGCAGTGACTCGCGCCGCGCGCTACGTGCCGTTCAAGGCGGTGTGTTTGCCGCAAGCCATGGCCGCACAAGTGATGCTCAAGCGCCGCGGCATTTTAAGCGTCATGCACTTCGGCGCCGGCAAGGGGGAGGACAAGCCATTCGACGCTCATGCCTGGCTCGATGCGGCAGGCGTAGAGGTGACCGGCTACCCGGTGGCGAAGAATTTCGCCGAGATCGCGTGTTTCGTTTAATGACGATTTTATTCGATGTCGGCTGATAAAAGCGACATGAAAACCGTGTCGCTCGACACGTTCATTGCGCGTGCGGCGGAGAGTCCGCTGGCTTTAGCGCGGCTTGCCGGGATTTTGTTCAATATCGGTGACAAGCCGCGCGCCCGCGCGGTTGCATTGCAAGCTCTCGCGGCGGCGCCGAACGACCCGGAAGTCAAAAGCCGCACCGCGGATGTGCTGAGCAATGGTGTACCAAACTGGCACTTCAGGATCGTGCGGGACCAGGCGCGCAATGCCGCTTACGAAGCCGCGCTCCAGCGCTCGGTGACCTCGCAAACCAAGGTGCTGGAGATCGGCACCGGTACTGGAATTCTTGCGATGATGGCGGCGCGCGCTGGCGCCGAGCAAGTCGTAGCCTGCGAAATGATGCCCGCTATTGCCGAGACCGCGCAGGACATCGTCGCCCGCAACGGCTTCGCCGACCGCGTGCAGGTGGTGGCGAAAAAGTCCACCGATCTGTACGCCGAAGCTGACTTGGGCGGACCAGCAGACCTGCTGGTCTCGGAAATCATCAGCAACAACATGTTGGGCCAGGATGTCTTGCCGATCACCGAACACGCCGTAAAAGAATTGCTGCGGCCTGGCGCCAAGGTCATACCGGCACGCGGTGTCGTTCGCGTTGCGCTAGCGCGCGATGCCGAATTGCGCCCCCTCGACACGATCGCCGGCTTTGATCTTTCACCATTCAACCGGTTGGCTGCCGATCCCCGTCTGGTGGAGCGCGGGGCCCGTCGCCTGACTTTATTGAGCGCGCCAGCAGACTTGTTCATTTTCGATTTTCAATCGGGTGGACCCTTCCCGGCAGCAACCGCGACAGCAACCGTGAGCAGTACGGGCGGTCAGGCGAACGGCATTGCGCAATGGATCGCGCTGCAAATGGACGACACGGGATGGTACGAAAACAATCCCGTTCCCGGTTCGTCATCGGCATGGGGTGTTTTGTTCTGGCCGCTTGTCAGCCCGCGCGATTGTCCGGCGGAAACCGCCGTCACGATATGGGGCAGCCATGATCGACATCGGCTGCGCATTTGGGCATAACCAGACCATCCAGAGTTGAGCTGGCGACTGAGACACAAGCTCAGTGAGGGTCGGTATTGCAGCAGAACGTAGCGAAGAGCGGATTGCCGCGCAGCATCGTGCCACCTTATCTGGTGCTCCGGAATTTCCTGGAGGAGGAAACCGTAGCGGCTCTGCTCACTTATGCGCTCGGGCACGAAGCCGAATTCGCGCCAACGCGAACCGGCTCTGGCGAAAAGGGCGGTGTGAAGCGTGGCTTCCGCGTCTCCGTCGCCATCCGCGATCTCGGGCTGTTCCGGCCGATTCTGAACCGCAAAATTTTGCGCCTGGTCCCGGAGTGGATCGAAAAACTTCGGCTCACTTCGTTCAAGTCGCCCAAACTGGAAACGGAGCTCGTGGCCCATAACGACGGCGCGTTCTACAAACGTCACATCGATACGCAGACCGCCAGCGACCGCAATCACCTTCGCGTGCTGAGCGCGGTCTACTATTTTTACCAAGAACCCAAAGCGTTCTCCGGCGGCGCATTGCGGCTTTACGCGATCGGCAGCGAGACCGCGCAGTTCGTCGACATCGAGCCAGAGCGAAACTCTTTGTTGGTCTTCCCGGCCTGGGCGCCGCACGAGGTCATGCCGATTAGCTGTCCTTCGCGGGGGTTCGCCGATTCGCGTTTCGCGGTCAACTGCTGGCTACAGTGCGAGAAGTCGGCGCCGCCGGTCGATCCGAAAACGGGCTCGGCCTGAATGCTCGCGCGCGTGCAAAACAAATCGATACTGCAGTCATCCAGACGGCACGCGTAGCCAGATGATCTGGTTAGCCAGGATGGAGGCTGAGTGAGCGCGATCTTCGGTATTCTACGGTTCGACGACTGCGACGTGGATGCGCGCGATTTGCAGCGCATGAGCGACACGCTTGCTCATCGTGGACCGGATGGCCGCAAATTCTTGCGCGATGGAAGCATCGGCATCGGCCATTGTCTGATGCAGGTCAACGCGGAAGACCGGTTCGAAGCACAGCCGCTCGTCGATGCCGAAACGGGGATCACGCTGGTCGCCGATTGCCGGATCGATAACCGCGAGGAACTGGCCGAAATTTTTGGCATCAGCGCCGACGAACTGCATGACACGCCGGACAGCGCCTTCATCATGCGCGCCTACAAGAAATGGGGCGAGGATTGCGCCGAACACCTCGTCGGCGATTTCGCTTTTGCCGCCTGGGATAGTCGCGCGGGCAAGCTCGTGCTCGGTCGCGACCATATGGGGCAACGCACCGTCTTCTATCATAAGGGTGAAAACTTCCTCGTCTTCGCGAGCGAGATTAAAGGTCTTTGGGCGCTCACCAAGGTGCCGCGCCAGCTGCTGGAAGATATGATATTTCGGTTGGTCGCGGGCCACAAATGGCCAATGGGTGTGACGCTCTATGCCGGCATTTCGGCCGTGCCTGGTGGAACAATCGTCACAGCCCGATCAGATGGCGCGATAAAAAGCCACCCCTATTGGGAGCCACGACCAGATCCGAGATATGAAGGCCACGACGAAACTTACTATGTTGAGCACTACCGCAAGGTGTTGACCGAAGCCGTTGATTGCCGTCTGCGGCGGCTTGCCGGCCCGGCAGTTCTCTTGAACAGCGGAGGGTTTGACACGGCTGCAATCGCTGGGCTGGCTGGGTCTGTGCTCACGGCACAAGGACGCAAACTTATCAGCCTGTGCTGGCTCGGTTCGAAGGCGACGCAAAAGGCCTATGGCGACATCGAGCCGTGGATTGAGGCCTGTCGTCGCGTCATGTCGCATCTGGATATCCGCTATATTTCGCGGGAAGGCGAAAGTCCCTTCATCGGCATCGAACGACGCTTTGCGCGCGTCGACGGTCCAGCGAACAATAATTACAAAATAACCGACTATCTCGACGCCGAAGCGGCTGCAACCGGCGCTCGCCTGATTATGGACGGACTCGGCGGCGATTATACGCTTAATCCGCGTGGGTTCGGCGCACTGGCCGGCCACCTGCGCCGCGGCGAATTTCTGCGGTTTTTTTCCGAGTTGAGGCCACATTTGCACGAGACCGGTCAGTCGACGTGGCGCATGGTGAAGGAAGAATTGGTACCGGCCGCCGTGCCGAGATCGGTGATGCTCTGGCAGCGCCGGATACGACGCAGTCATCCGTCGACGTGGGCACCATTCGCGCGGCGCGAGCTGCACGGACCTGCTTTGAAAAAGCTAAAGGACGAAATTGTCGCCAAAGACCGGGTGGAGGGAGTCGCTTACGCTGCACAACGCGAGCAAATACGGCAGACCGCACTGCGCCTGTGCCGCAGCTTTGCTGCCGGGGGCGCCATAGCCGCCGCCGCGCGCGGTCTCGATCTAACGCGCCCGTTTCATGACAAGCGCGTGGTGGAATTGGCACTCGCCATTCCGGAGCAGCTCTATGTGAAACGAGGCCTCAACCGCTATCTCGCCCGCCGGGCCCTGGCCGACGTCTATCCCCCGGAATTCCAGACCCGAAACCGCAAAAACGAAGGCATGCTCAGCGACAACATCGCGATTGGCGATGCCGCGACCTCCGACTTGATGAAGGAAACCGAACGGCTGGCGGCCAATGCGAAACTTGCAGGCTATTTCGACTTCGCAGCGGCGCGCCGCATATTAGAGGATGATGCGAACAAGCATCAAACGATAAGACTACGTAAGTCGCTCGCCCTGAATATGATGTTACGCGCGCGATTCATCGAATGGTTCGACAACACGAACCGCCAGCGATAGCGACGGAGCACTCAACTAGCCGGGCTGCCTTCGTTGGTGCTATCGGCGGGATGCTGATCAGGGTAACCCGCGCCGGCGCTCTTTGAACTCAGAGCAGCGCCAGATGACTTGAGCTCGGATAAGATCACCTGCGGTGTTGTCCACCGCTTGCGCATGCGAGAAGCCCCAGTTGTTGCCCCTGGAATATCTCTTTGATCGCCCGGCTTCATCGAGACCCCTAATTTCCCCAATAGTCAGTTTCGACTGTAAATCACCATGGCCGGCAATACAACCTCTGGGAACATAAGCCGCAGCGCGTTTCGCAAGGGGAGATAACACCTAGAAATTGTCGTATAATTATCAAATTGACTTCTTGTTGCATTCACAAAACTTTTGCTATACAAGCTGTAGTTTAGCTTTCTACTTCTACACCAAATCACCCGCGCCTGCTCAACAACGCCAATTTTCTTTCAGCAGACCGGCCTTTCATTCCCTGCCTTTTCAAACAAAGGAGGCGGCCCCTTGAATCCATATCTCGGCGAAATCAAGCTTATGGCTTTCAATTTCGCGCCGAAGGGCTGGGCGCTTTGCGCCGGCCAAATAATGGCGATCCAACAGAACACTGCGCTATTTTCGTTGCTCGGTACCTATTACGGCGGCAATGGCGTGCAGACTTTCGCACTGCCGGATTTGCGCGGCCGGGTGCCGTTCAGCCAAGGGACCAGCACCAGCGGCAGCTACACCATTGGGGAACTCGCTGGCGAGGAGAACGTAACGCTGATGCAAAGTCAGCTCCCGATCCATAATCATCTTCTGGAGTCGGTAAATACCGCAGGAGCCGTAAGCGCCCCCTTCAACAATTACCTGGCCAACTCCGGCACGACCAATCCTCGCTATGCCCCGGCGCCGCCCACCACCACGCTCAATCCCGCGAGCATTCAGCCGGCCGGAGGCAATCTGCCGCACAGCAACCTGCAGCCCTTCCTGTCGATGAACTATTGCATCGCACTGTCGGGCATATACCCGTCGCGCAATTAGTCCTGAGCAAAGCGAGGACAGCTCCCATGGTACAACCTTATGTTGGCGAAGTCCGCTTGTTCGGCGGCAATTTTGCACCCGTCGGCTGGGCGCTCTGCAACGGCCAATCGCTCTCGATCTCAACAAATACGGCGCTCTATGCCCTACTCGGCACGATTTACGGCGGCGACGGCGTTACGACGTTCAATTTGCCCAACATGCAGGGCAGATTATGCGTCGGTATGGGCCAGGGGCCCGGTCTGTCGAATTACGTGATCGGTCAGGTCGGCGGCAACGAGATGATAACGCTCTCGGTCAATCAAATGCCGATGCACACGCATATGCTCAGTGCGACGACAACTACCGCCAACCAGGGCAATGCAGGCGGCAATCTGACCGGCAAGGCCCCAAGCGGGGATATGTATACCAGCGGCAGCCCGACCCTCGGACTTTTAGGCCAGAACTCGACCTCGATGGCGGGCGGTAGCCAGCCGCATTCCAATCTGATGCCGTCGGTTTGTGTCAGCTACATCATTGCTCTCGTCGGCATCTACCCGAGCCAGAACTGAGCGCGCAGGAGGACATCAATGTCGAACCAATTTGTTGGAGAGATTCGAAGTTTTGGCTTTAACTTCGCGCCCATCGACTGGATGCAGTGCAACGGCCAGCTTCTCCCGATTTCGCAATATGCCGCGTTGTTTTCGATTCTCGGCACCTCTTTCGGCGGTAATGGAACGACCAATTTCGGGCTGCCGAATCTGCAAGGCTATGTGCCGATGGGTTGGGGCACCAGCGTGACCGGCAGCCAGTGGGTTCTCGGCCAGGTCGACGGGATGCCTCAAGTTTCTTTAAGCTTATCGCAAATGCCGATGCACAATCATCGCGTGCAGGCTGGCGAAGCCGGCACAAAGACGGCGACGCCTGCAACGAATACTTGGCTTGGTGTATCGGGACCGGCGAACGCTTACGTCACGAGTGGCCAAGCCGCCACTGCCTTAGCTGCAAGCGCGATCAGCAATGCCGGCTCCGGCTTGCCTCACGACAATATGCAGCCCTACCTGACCATCAATTTCTGCGTCGCCATCACAGGCGTATTCCCTACGCGCAACTGATCGGAGTTTTGCGCGTGACATCGTCGCAACAACCGCCGGCATTCACCCTGCCGATGGTTTTGCTTTCCAAAGGCTATGCGCTGCGGCCCGAGACCGAAGCCGATATTCCGTTCCTGATGCGGCTCTACGCCTCGACGCGCGAGGACGAATTCGCGGCAGTGCCGTGGACGGCCGAACAGAAGCAAGCTTTCATGGCGAGCCAGTTCCAGGCGCAGCGTCATCATTACCGCACGCAGATCGACGGCTGTATCTTCGAGGTGCTCGAATACGATGGTGTACCGGCTGGACGGCTTTATCTCGACGTTCGGCACACCCGGTTGCACATCGTCGATATCGCGCTGCTGCCAGAGTGCCGCGGCCGCGGCATCGGCACCGCCATCCTCCAAACGCTGATCGCGACGGCAGAGAGCGACGGCAAAGGTGTCGGCATTTTCGTGGAGAAATTCAATCCTGCCCTGCGCCTCTACCGCCGCCTGGGTTTCACCGATATTGCAGACACCGGCGTTTATCTGGAAATGGAATGGCTGCCGGAGAGCGCGGCCGCCGGGCCACAGCACGCTTCCCTTTAGCGCACGATCCGCGGCCGCGATCGGACTCAAATCGAATTATTCTTGCCGAAGACGTAGCAAAGCTGTGCGGCACCGCCGCGCGACTTGCTTATGAAACAGAGGTGCTTGCTTCACGCGCCGCGCCCTCAAGCATCGCCGCCAGCCAATCATTAGTCTGGGCGTCGACGACGAGATGGACACGGTCGGTCGCGCCCTGGTTCGACACGCTGTGCGGATCGGACAATCTTAGATACCAAACGCTACCCGGCGCCATCACAACACGGCTGCCGTTAAGCCGAAAATCGACCGCCGGATTGGTCACGACCGGAATATGCAGCCGCACCGTGCCGTGTTCGAAATCCAGATCGCCGTCATGGTGCTCCTTGATGACCGAGTGCACCGCGAGCCGCATCAGCCGCACCGCGCGCAGCGGACAGTGGAGAGCGGCAAGCACCTCGCGGTAATAGGGCGTGCGGTCCAGCAGCGGCGTGTCGGCGAACGCCGTCGCTGCGGGATCGGAATAGATCATCATAATTGGATGCGTGGCGCCGGCTTTGGCGCGCAACGGAGTCGCGCTCCAGTCGCCGTCGTAATTCTGCTTGACGAAATGATCAATCCATAACGTGTCGTTCAATCGCTCGAGATCCGCGGCTAGCCTAAGCGGATCGAATGCAAGATTGAGCTTGAGACGATCGGGAAATTGGCACGCGAAAGCCTCGACCGGCGTGCCGCGTTCGCAAACGAAATCCGTGTCAGTTGAACGTGGCATGATAGGTTACGCCGCTCGCGTCCTTGGCAGCCGGCACCAGAAAAATCGTGACAATGCCTGTGCCCTGGTTGTCCAGTCGATACAGGCCCTGGGGCAAAATCCGCTGGTCGGATGCAATGAACGTCAAGGAGAACGGCGACCGTACGTTCGGCAGCGCGAACGCCGGATTTAACAATTGGGCCTGACGCAATTCCATCGCAATCGCGGGCAGACCGTCATCACAAACGACAAAGCTTTGGCCAACCTTGCCGCTGAACTCTTCGAAGACCAGTTGGCGCTCGTCCATTCCGGCAATCTCTGATAATCCGTGCATGTGTCTCATCTACTACTATAAATTGCCATGGCGATCAACGTGAGCCGCGTCTGTCGGGCAATCGACATGAGGGAAACGTGCAACAGGCGGATGACTTCGCTGCCCTTGTAAGAAGCGACGAAGAACTAGCGAGCGCGCTGGCTGAAAAGAATTCGAGTGATGCCTTCATTGCCGAGGTCACGGCGCGGGCCAGCGGCCTTCCACTACCCGCCGAGTCGGTCGCGGCGCTTCGACAATCCGATCCGATTGGCGTGGCACGTTGGGTAGCGCCGTCCTGGGCCGGTTCCGCGTTGCCGCCCCGGCACTGGCTGCCGGTGGCCGTCGCCTCCGACCGAGAAAAGATCGTGGTGGACTGGGCATGGCTCGGCCCGGAGCCGCTGCGGTCTTCATTTTATGAAAGCGAAATTCGGCGCGCGCTGGCGCTGCCTTTCAACCGGGTGTTTCGATACCGAACCAGCTTCGGCGATCTCGTCGCGCAAATCGATAAGACGGATCACCTCGATCCCGACGGATTCATTTTTCACATGTCGCGTTGCGGCTCGACGCTCGCCGCGCAAATGGTGGCAGCGACCCCCTACAGCATCGTCATATCTGAAGCCGCGCCGATCGATACGGTGCTACAACTCTGCCGCAGCTCCGATCCCGACCTTGCGGCGCAAGTATTGCGGGCAATCATCACCGCGTTCGGACGCAAGCGCGCCGGCAGCGAGCGGCGCTATGTCGTCAAGCTTGATGCCTGGCATACGCTCGCTCTGCCGCTGTTTCGGCGCGCGTTCCCTGACGTGCCCTGGGTTTTTCTTTATCGCGACCCGGTCGAGGTCATGGTGTCGCAGATGCGTCAACGCGGCATGCAGCTGATGACGCAATATCTGCCGGCCGCCTTCTACGGCATCGATGCTTCGGCGGTCGCGAGCGAGGAAGATTATTGCGCCCGCGTGCTCGCTACGGTCTGCCGGGCTGCAATCGAATATCGTGGGCTCGGTGGTGGGCGCTTCGTGAATTACCGAGAGCTGCCGGATGCCGTCTTCACGGCGATCCTGCCGCATTTCGGTATCTGCTGCAGCGAAGCGGAGATCGCACAGATGCGGAACACGGCACGGCGCGACGCCAAGTCGCCCGGATCGCCGTTCACCGGGGACGCAGACGCCAAGCAAACCGCAGCAACAGAGGCTGTTCGGCAGGCCGCGGAAGATCATCTTGGCGGCGTCTATGCGACCCTCGAAAAATTGTCCAAGGCCGGCGGTCTGCGCGCGGCTCAGGCGGGCTGAACCCTAAAACGACGCGCATGCTTTAGACATCGATTTTCGGCTTTAATGCATTTCAAAAAAATGCTACTTAAAATTGCTCTATCAATGACACACGATGGGAGGCAACAATGCACAAGCAGCTATTCGCGATAGTGGCGGGTTTCATCGTGTTCGGGGCTTGGCCGGCCTATGCGCAAAAGGCGCCGACAACGCCGCCGACCTTCCGCTGTATGGAGCTTCCGCACAATCCTGATCCCGATCTGCCAAAGATCGCACCGAATTTCCGCTCCTCCACCGACCTTTCCGAAGACGAATTCGATTGCTTGGCTTGGCAGGATTTCATCTACATGATGTGGCCGGCGACGCCGGGCCAACGCGGCGCTCCCAATCAGCACGCGAAGTTTGGCGCGTCGGGACAGCCGACCGTGTGGGAAACCTATCGCACATTGGACAGCGTGTTCCTGCCGAACGCGCACAATCCTGGTCCATGGAACACGCCGCAACTAATGGCGACGTTGCAAGGTTCGCCGCTGGCGCAGCAAGTTGCAAGCGGCGCGGTTCGTAACCTCACCCAGACCTCGAAAGTGTCGCGTGCCGTCCTCGCCAATATCCTGCGGGTCGGCGGATCAATGCCGCCGGCGGTGCTGGACAGCATTTCGCAGGCCGGCGGCGGCACGCTTTATGATCTCAACGGCGTCCCGGTCTATTACGAAGTGTCGATGGACCAGGTCCAATACGACTACATCTTGAAGAACGAGCTCTTCAACGCCGACAAACAGCTCGCCTTCGCGCAGAAAAACGTCATCAACCTGCCGATGGGCGCGAACAACAACACGGAAGGCGCGGTCGAAGTCAAAGCCGCATGGAAAGTGCTAACCGACGCCGAAAAGAAGTCGGGCCACTTCCACATGGTCGACGCCTTGCTCGAAGGCTCAAAGACGAAGGTGACGGTCGGCCTGGTCGGTTTCCATATGTTCATCGCCAACGGCGTGCAGGGCGCCTGGGCGACATTTCAGCAGGCCAACAATGCGCCGGCGGGACAGCCGGCAAAGACCGGCACGTTCAACTTCTTCAATCCGAATTGCGTGCAGCCCGGCACGACCAAACCTTGCGACGTCAATGTCAAAGATGCCGATCCGGGACAGGTGGTGCAGATCACGCCGGATGCCGCGGCGGCGACCTCGCTCAATACCTATGTCCATTACATCCTGCAGCAATACGACCACAATTCGGTCTGGCTCAATTACAATTTGATCGACGTGCAATGGGCAACTTCGCCAAAGCCGCTGACCGGCCTGACGCCGCCCGCCTCGGTGCCGTTGCCGGACGGTGCGCCGAACGTGCCGCCGGCGACCGCCGACATGGTCAGTCCCGTGCTTGAGACCTTCCTGCAGAAACCCGGCATGGGATGCCTGAGCTGCCATCAATATGCCCCCACCGCGGCAGTGAGCGGCAGCAAGGACTCCTATGCGGCGAGCTATAGTTTCGCCCTGGGCCACGCGACCTCGCCGCCGAAATAAGCACAGCGGCACAGCACAACCGGCGCGGCCTGTCGAGCCGCGCCGCTTTGTTTGAACAGCAACGCCAGCGCTGATTTGACATCTTTATCGCTTTGCCACAGCTACCGGCCGGGGCCACCTTCGGTCCGTTAACCTGATGGCCGGCGCTACGGTGTCATCCGATCTTTCACCTTCCGAAAGCGCGCTTGGCGGCGTTGCATGGCGCCAACAGGCCCTGCGTTTCATAATTGATTTTGGTGCCTTCGCCGGCAGGCGTGGCATTTGGGGCGCGGTGCTGGCCATTACCGGCGCTGGCTTTGAGAGCGTCGGACTAGTGCTGCTGGTGCCTTTGCTTGCGATCGTGACCGCGAGCGGCAGCACGCCGAACTGGATTCATCGAACAGCCACCCGCGTTTTCGATTTGACCGGCGCCCAATCGCGCACGGCGCAGCTTTCAGTCCTGCTTAGCCTGTTCGGCGTGCTGATCATCGTGCGCGCTGTGGTGACGGCAACGCGCGACACGACACTATCAGGACTGCAGATCGGTTTTGTCGAACATGTCCGTTCGCGGCTTGGCGCAAAACTCGCCGCAGCGCCCTGGCCCGTCGTGTCGCGGCTGCAGCATGCGCGTGTGACCAATCTGCTGAGTGGCGATATTCAGCGCGTCGGCAGCGCCGCACTCTTCACGGTGCAACTATCGACCGCGCTGGTGCTGATGATCTCCCAAGTCGGGCTGGCATTTTTGCTCGGCCCAGCGCTTGCCGGTCTTGCGATTGTCCTGATCGCCATCGGCGCACTCGCTGCTTTCGCGATGCTCGGCCGCGCGCACGATATCGGCGCACGATTGAGCCGCAACAATCTGGCGCTGATGCACGAAACGACGCAATTCCTCGGCGGACTGAAGCTTGCCGCCGGCCAGAACCGTCAGGCCGATTTCGTCACCGAATTCGAAGCAAGTCTCGCCGCCGTCAAGCGCGAGCAATTCGCCTTTATTCGCCGGCAGAATGCGAACCGCCGCATCGCGACCATCGTGTCGGGCCTGACCGGAGCGCTGATCGCCTTTGTCGGCCTGACCGTGTTCGACACGTCGCCGCCAGTATTGATCGCTATGCTGCTGGTGTTCACCCGGATCTCGGCGCCGGTGATGCAAATCAGCCAAGCGCTGCAGCAATTCGTGCACACGCTGCCGGCCTATGCGGAGGTCTGTCAGCTCGAGGCAGCCCTTGCCGCGACGCCGCGTCACGGAATGTGCTCCGGTTCTGCGGCGAATATCAAGCCTGGCACGATCATCTTCCGCGACGTCAGCTTCCGTCATGACGAAGCCCGGCAGGCGGCAGGAGCGATTTCGCATCTCAGCCTGACGATCGAACCCGGAAGCTTTGTCGGCATCACCGGGCCGAGCGGCGCGGGCAAAACGACATTCGCGGATCTTTTGATCGGGCTCCTCGAACCGCAATCCGGCGCCATCACCATTAATGGTGCGCCACTGCAGGGATCGGCGGCCGTCACCTGGCGCGATCACATCAGTTATGTCGTGCAGGATCCATATCTGTTCCGCGATACCGTGCGCCGCAATCTGCTATGGGCCAGCCCGCAATCGAGCGATACCGATATCCGCGACGCGCTTGCGATGGCGGAAGCCGATACGTTAGTTACGAGTCTGGCGAATGGCCTCGACACCGTGCTCGGCGAGCGCGGCACCCTGATTTCCGGCGGCGAGCGTCAGAGGCTGTGTCTTGCGCGCGCGATATTGCGGCGGCCGTGGCTGTTCGTGCTCGACGAAGCGACCAGCGCCATCGACGTCGCTACTGAGCAGAAGATCCTCAAACGCTTCCGCGAACTCGAGCCGCGGCCGACCATCGTGATGATCGCGCATCGTGATGAAAGTCTCGCCGCCTGCGATCGCATTCTGCGTTTCGAGAATGGGACGCTAAGCGCCTGATCGCTGAAAGCTGAAGGGCGACGATCGCTTCGAAAGCGATCGCCGCCCAGAACCCTAAAATGCCCGGCCTTGAAAACTTATTGGTGGCGCGTCGTGCTCACCTGTGTCGCGCCGGCGTGCAGGACATAGTCCAGCGTCGTCGCTTGCAAAGACGGCGTCTTGTCGATCGACAGGTGATCGACCGACGGATCGTTGCGCAGATCGACATTCGACAGCGTGCCGTGGAAATCGGCGGCCGGCGACAGCATGAACGCCTTGGTGAAATTAAGCGCCGTGGTCACATTACCCGGCACTTGATGCGGCGCGGTGCCGTCGAACAGGACGAGAAGCGCGACCGGTATCGAGTAGCGATCGAGCGCCTGGGCCATGGTGATCACAGCATCGGCGCCGAGCGAATGGCCGATCAGCACGATCGGGCTGCGGTCGCCGGCCTGATAACTGGCGACAATCTGACTGACGATGTAATCCTCGTCGGCGTGATTGGTGACCGTTGCCGAGATGCCATCGGCCCGCAAACGGTCGCCTAGATCGTCCATGCCGAGCGAAAACACGTTCAGGAAGCCGCGCATCAGATAAACGCGCGGCTGCATCGTGCGAACCGACAAGCGCGCTTGCGCTCCAGGTGTCGGATTGCCGTAGCGGGCATAACGCTGCCCGGCATAGTCCTGCGCGCTTTGCGCGGTGCGGACGACGGGCGATGGAGAAATATCGAGCGGAGCAGCAAGTGCCCCTGCGCTGGAAAGTATTGCGCTGGAAAGCGATAGCGTGAGGATGAAAACCAATTTCCTGACCATTACATGTCCTCCGTGCTGAATACCCCTAGGCGCCAGTAAAAACGCGCCAACCGGGAAAAAGTGCCATCTTGGCCGGGTCCCTCCTTTGTCGTCTGGGAAGGCGAACAGGTTTTATGGTTCGTCGTTACAATGTGAAGAAACTGGAGATTTACCGTGCAACGCAGCGCTATTTTGGGTTCTTTCGCGGCGATTTCGCTTCTTTCCGCCCTGCCGGGGGCCCTACCGGTGGCGGCAAGTGCGCCATTTGACGGCAATTGGAGCGTTTTGGTGGTTACCGACAGCGGTGGCTGCGACCGGGCCTATCGCTATGCGTTGCGGATCGCCAATGGCCAAGTTTCCTACGACGACTCGGCGTTCACAGTGTCGGGTCATGTCGATCCGCGCGGCCACGTAAAGGTCTTCATCGGTGCCGGCGGACAGAGCGCCAACGGCTCCGGTCAATTGTCCGGCGATTCCGGCCAGGGCCGATGGAAAGGACAGTCATCGACATCGGCGTGCTCGGGCCATTGGGAAGCGCAGCGCCGCGGTTGAATTGAGCGCGAGCGAAAATCTCGGATTTGCAGAATTAAATCTTGGCGAATCTGATCAGTGAGAAATGTCCGAGCGGCGGCATCGGTCGCCGCTCAACGACGCGCACGCCGCCATGGCGCGCCGCCCATTGCGCAAGTCGTTCCCAACGGAATTCCACCTGCCAGCCAAGCCGGCGTCCGACCGGCGCAAAAATCTTTTCGTAAAGCGCGCGCGGACCGCTTTCGGCGCCGAGATGATTCACCAGCACGATCTCACCGCCCGAGCGCACGACGCGGGCGAACTCGTTCAGCGTCGCTTCCGCGTCCGGCACGGTGGTGATGACATATTGCGCGACGACGACGTCGAACGCACCATCCATAAAACCGAGACGTTGCGCGTCCATGACGGCGAGACCGTCGACATGCGTGAGCTGCTGCTCGGCAACACGGTCTTTGGCTTTGTGCAGCATCGGCGCCGAGAGATCGACACCGACCAGCCGGTTTGAGCGCGCGTAATCCGGTAGCGACAGGCCGGTGCCGACACCGACTTCGAGAATGCGGCCGCCGACCTGCTCTGCCGCTGCGATCGAGGCTTGCCGGCCACGATCGAACACCGCGCCAAAAACAAAATCGTAGACCGGCGCCCAGCGCGCATAGGCTTTGGCAACGCCAGCGTTGTCGAGTTCATGCCCCATGACGCGGTTTTAAAGCATGATCATGGAGCGTGGATAGCGGTGCGGCGGAAAATTATCGCGCCGCCGCCAATTCCGCCGAGGACGTATCGCGCGCATGTTGCGTCGCGACCGCCGCCACGGTGCCGGCGATGATGCCGCCGCCAAGCACACGCGCCTGGCCCTCCGATGCGTCATAAAACACACAAGCCTGACCGGGCGACACGCCGCCTTCGCTCGCGATCAATTCCACTTCGATGTCGCCGCCGGCGTTGCGCCGCAACCACGCTGGCTGCGGCGGCCGGGTCGAACGCACTTTGACATAGACTTCCGGATGGTTTTCCAGCGCCGCGCCGATCGTGCCGTCGCCGAGCCAATTGACGTCACGGAGCCACACGCGGCTTGTCCGCAGCGCCTCCCGCGGACCGACAATAACCTGACGCGTGGCTGCATCGAGCCGTACGACATAGACCGGCGTGCCGGTCGCGATGCCAAGCCCGCGCCGTTGCCCGACAGTAAAATGGATGATGCCGTCATGCCGGCCAAGAACTCGGCCGTCGAGATCGACAATATTGCCGGGGCCGGCAGCACCGGGCCGCAATCTTTCGATCACCGAAGCATAATGGCCGGTCGGCACGAAGCAGATGTCCTGACTGTCCTGCTTGTCGGCAACCGAAAGTCCGAAGCGGTGCGCCAATTCGCGCGTCTCGGCCTTGGTGCGATCGCCGAGCGGGAAGCGCAGAAAATCGAGTTGTTGTTGCGTGGTGGCGAACAGGAAGTAGCTCTGATCGCGCTCCACCTCACGCGCGCGATAAAGCGCGCGGGTGCCGTCAGCGAGACCGCGCGACGCAACATAATGTCCGGTCGCAAGCACGGCGGCGCCGAGATCACGCGCGGTCGTGAGCAGATCGCGAAACTTGATCGATTGATTGCATTCGACGCACGGCACCGGCGTCTCGCCGGCGACATAGCTCGCCGCGAACCGGTCGATGACCGCAGTCTTGAAGCGATCCTCGTAGTCGAGCACGTAATGCGGAATGCCGATGCGCTCGGCAACCGCGCGGGCGTCATGGATATCGCGCCCGGCGCAGCAGGCACCTTTGCGATGGGTCGCCGCGCCATGATCGTAAAGCTGCAGCGTGATGCCGACGACATCGTAGCCGGCGTCCGCGAGCAAGGCGGCCGTGACCGAGGAATCGACGCCGCCCGACATCGCGACGACGACACGCGTCGCCGAAGGCCGGCCTTCGATATCGAGCAGGTTCGATTCCATCCAAAAAATCCGCGAAAACCCCGAAAGATTTCAGTCCGATATTATAAGGGCCACCGCGCCGCTTCGCCATGCCGGCAGCACGCGGCAAAAATTGCCGATCCCCCCGCAAGCCTTGCCGGTCTGATCAGGCGTGCCATCTATTATCTATTTGAAATAACTTGATTTATTTCACGAAATCCCTTGGCCCAGCGGTTGCAAGCCGGACCAGGTCGACGTCGTTTTCCGGAGTTTTCGAGGTGCAGAGTATTTCGCCCGACAGCGCAGCCGCGGTTTCGCCGTCGCCGCCGCGCGTCCAAACTCCGGCATCGAGCCAAAATACGGCCCAGAGCGACGGCCAGCAGTTCGCTGACTTCCTCAACGCGAACGCGGCTGCCCAAGCCAATCAAGCCCAGGCCCAGGCGAACCAAGCTCAGGCCAATGCCAACCAGGCTAACGCCAATCAAGCCAATAACGCCGCTAATGCGCCGGTAAAGCCGTCGAACCAGCCGAACAATGCGGCGAGCCGTGTCGGTAATCAGAATTCTGACACCGGCGTCGCCACGACTAACACGGCGAAGCAGAGCGCATCGACGGGTTCGAGCAATACTTCGAATACGCAGACGCAATCGTCAAACGGCACCGGCTCAACACCGGCATCTTCGTCCCCAGCCCCCTCGTCTTCGGCGAACGGTATCAACAGTGCGCCCCCCAAGGGAGCCGCCGGGACGGATCCATCCAATGGACCAGCCGATCCGACCCTCAATGCGGCGGCACAGGCCGCGGCAGCGGCCGGCGCGAGTGGCACACAAGACTCTTCTGACGCATCCGCGGCGCCCGGGAAAAAAGCTAAGGACGACGGCAGCGATGATAGCGACGACACGGCGGCCGATGCCGACGGGTCGACAACGCCTGCGACCACTGCAACGACGACTCCTGTTGCGGCGGTGATCGCGCTCAATACCGCGTCCGATCAGACGACCACCGTCGCTGCAAGCAACGGAACGAATGGCGGCACAGCGAATGCGGCAGCCATTGGTGCGACGCTCAAAGGGCGCGCCCAAGCCAATGCCGCTAACGTCGCGGGCCAGGACGCACCAGACTCCAACAGCCCAGCAGCTTCCGCACCGAGCACCGACAGCGCGGCAACTGCTTCTGCAACGCCGGATGCCAACGCACCGTCCGTCTCCGCGCCGGCTGTTTTGGCGCACGCCGCTACCGACGCCGCCGCGGCGGCGGCGCCGCCCGACGCTGGCGATCAATCAAGCGCGCCGATCAATCTGCAAGGCCTGACCGGGCTCACGTCGCATACCGACACAGCCGCGGGCGACAATAATGGCTCACCCGCCACGCAATCGGCCGGCGCGGCGAAAACACCTGATACGCCAGCCTTCGGACTTGCGACGCCCGCGAACCAAACTGCAACGGCAAACGCAACGACGCAGACGAATGCCGCCGTGCCGGTCAGCGCGCTGCCGGTGACGATCGCGTCCCGCGCGAAAGCCGGCTCGAACCAATTCGATATTCGCCTCGATCCGCCGGAACTCGGCCGCATCGATGTGCGGCTCGATGTCGATTCCAACGGCCAAGTCACCTCGCACGTCACGGTCGATCGGCCGGAAACGTTATCGCTCCTGCAAAGCCAGCAGCCGCAGCTCGAACGCGCACTGGAACAGGCCGGGCTCAAGACCACCGATAACAGCCTGCAATTCTCGCTGCGCGATCAATCCTTCGCCGGCCAGAACAACAACGGCGGCAATAGCGGCGGCGGCAATCAGCAAAGTGCGCCGCAGCTTCTCGTTCGCGACAGCGATCTGACGCCGATCAGCACGCAACAAATCTATTCACGCGCCGCTCGCAACAGCGGCATCGACATCCGAGTTTGATTTTCAGCTTTTTGAGGACGGGCCATGACCACGACGAACGCGACCAGCGGCACCACCAACACCACGAACACATCGTCTTCCAATGCCTCGAACGTGGCCGCCGCCAGCTCACAGCAGCTTGCGGGTAACTTCAACACCTTCCTGACGCTGCTCACCACGCAGCTGCAGAACCAAAACCCGCTCGATCCGCTCGACACCAATCAGTTCACGCAGCAACTCGTCGAGTTCTCCGGGGTCGAGCAACAGATCAACATGAATTCCAATCTGCAGACTTTGATCACGCTGCAGCAGACCTCCGAGGCGACGTCGGCGATGCAATTCCTCGGCAGTAATGTGACGCTGAGCGGCACCACGGCAACGCTCACCTCGTCGACCTCGCCGGCGACCTGGTCGCTGAATTCGGCGTCGCCAGCGACCGCCAAAGTCACCATCACCAATTCGTCCGGGCAGACGGCTTACACCGGGACGGTGTCGCTCAATTCCGGCGCGCAGAGCTATAGCTGGAATGGCCTCGGCAATAACGGCATCTCCTGGCCGGCCGGCCAGTACACGATGGCGATCAGCGCGACCAGCGCCAGCGGCCAGCCGGTTACCGTGAACACCCAGATCCAAGGCACCGTCAGCAATATAGACACCTCGCAGAGCCCGCCCCAAGTGACCGTCAACGGCCAGAGCTATCCGATCAGCGCCATCCAATCGATCAATAGCGGCACGTCACAGGCGGTGACCAGTCTCAATACCAGCATCGGCAACCTCAACACCGCCATCAGCAACCTGACGCAGTTGTTCTAGCGGCGGCTAGCTGCCTGCTTCACGGGCTCAAATGACCATTGCAACCATTCGTGGCTAATTCCGCGCCGCGCTTAGGCAAATTTTAAGCGGCGATGCGTATGGTCGACATCTGTGAAGTTGTCGAGTGAGTGAGAGTTGCTATGACCGAAACCCATCGCCCGAGGGTTAAATACGTCATCGGGCCGGACGGTTCGCCCCTGACCATCGCCGATCTGCCGGCACCGGGGACGAAACGTTGGGTCATCCGCCGTAAAGCGGAAGTTGTCGCGGCTGTGCGCGGCGGGCTGCTTTCTCTTGAAGAGGCATGCAGCCGCTATACGTTGACCGTCGAAGAATTCCTTTCTTGGCAGTATTCGATTGACCAGCACGGTCTTGCAGGACTGCGTACGACCCGCATCCAGCAGTATCGCGAGTAACACTGCTTTAAACTCTCTTACCCAATCGACAACGCCGGCCCATCGCGGCCGGCGTTTTTGCTTCAACCCAATCCTTCCCACTCGCGTGCACGCCTTCCCGTTCGGAAGACGACTTTGTGCGCCGGTCAGCCATTTATTAACCGGGCGCTAACCATCCACCGGGCAAATCTTGCCGGGTGCGCGGCGGTGCCGCGCCGAAGGCTTGGGGGAAGGCTTAGGTGCAAGGTCTGGTCGAGTTCGCGAAGACGCTCGGCGGCCCGCGGATCGCCGCGATGAGCGCGGTCACCATCGCCCTCATTGGCTTCTTCGCCTTCCTGATGATGCGGGTCACCGCGCCGCAGATGACGCCACTCTTCACCGGCCTGTCGCTGGAAGATTCCGCGTCGGTCGCCAAAGAGCTCGACCACGAGGCCGTCCCTTACGAATTGCGCAATGACGGCACCACCATCATGGTGGGCGCCGAACGCGTCGCGCGGGTGCGCATGTCGCTTGCCGAAGCCGGCCTGCCGAAGGGCGGCGGCGTCGGCTACGAAATCTTCGATAAATCCGACGCGCTCGGCACCACGAGCTTCGTGCAGAACATCAATAATCTGCGCGCGCTGGAAGGCGAGCTCGCCCGCACCATCGGCGCACTCGACCGCGTCCAGGCGGCTCGCGTGCATCTCGTGATGCCCGACCGGCCGCTGTTCTCGCGCGACAAGATCGAACCGTCGGCCTCGATCGTACTCAAAGTCCGCGGTTCGCTTGACCCGTCACAAGTGCGCGCCATCCGCCATCTCGTCGCCAGCGCCGTCAACGGCTTGAAGCCACAGCGCATCTCGATCGTCGACGAGCGCGGCCAGCTTCTTGCTGACGGCGCCGCCGAAGATTCGAGCGGCGGTGACATCAGCTCCGACGAGCGGCGGTCGGGATTCGAGAAACATCTGCGCGAGCAGGTCGAAGGCATCGTGTCCTCGGTCGTCGGACCGGGCCATTCCCGCGTTCAGGTCAGTGCCGATTTCGATTTCAACCGCATCACGCAAACGTCCGACAAATACGATCCGGACGGCCGGGTGGTGCGATCGAGCCAGACCCGCGAGGAAAGCACAGCGAACGGCGAGAACAACCCCAACCAGGTCACAGTCGGCAACGAATTGCCGAATGCCAGTCAGCGCCAAGGCGGTGGCGCCGAAGCAACGCCGCACGACCAGAGCCGCAAGTCCGAAGAAGTCGTCAATTACGAAATCTCCAAAACCACCAAGACCGAAATCATCGAAGGCGGCCGGGTCAATCGCGTATCGGTCGCGGTGCTGGTCGATGGCAGCTACGCCAAGGACGACAAAGGCGACGTCACCTATCAGCCGCGCAGCAAAGAAGAACTCGACCAGATTGGCGCGCTGGTGCGCTCGTCGATCGGCTTCGACCAGAAGCGCGGCGATCACGTCGACGTCGTCAACATGCGCTTTGCCGAGACCCCGGCGATGCCGATCAGCGAGCCGACGAGCTGGCTGTCGGCGTTCCAGTTCACCAAAGACGACATCATGCGCGCCATCGAAATGGTGGTGATGGGCGTGTTGGGTCTTGTCGTCCTCCTGCTTGTCGTACGGCCGCTGGTGCGCCGCATCGTCACCCCGGACGAACGCAAGCTCGCGCTTCCTGCCGTGACCGGCGCGCTTCCGGGCCTGCCCAGCGATCCCGCCACCGCGGCGCTCACCGCCGAAAGCAGCCGTGCGCCGACGCTCGCCGAGAGCGAAACCGCGAAGATGATCGACATCGCCCAGATCCAGGGCCAGGTGCACGCGCAGTCGGTGCAGAAAGTCGGCGAACTCGCCGACCGCAATCCGCGAGAAACGATTTCCATCATTCGCCAGTGGCTCAACGAAAGCGCAGCTGCGTAACCAATGATGGCCCACCCTATCAACCAGGACGAAGACTCGACACGGCGCGAAATTTCGAGCGCACTCGCAAGCCTCGCCGGCAAGGTCAAAGACTCCGCTCCGAAACGGCCGCTCCGCGGGCCGGAACGCGCCGCCGTGCTGATGCTCGCGCTCGGCGAAAGCTACGGCTCGAAAATCTGGGGCATGCTCGACGACGACGAATTGCGCCAGCTTTCGATTCAGATGTCGACGCTCGGCACCATCGAGGCCGAGCAAGTCGAGAATCTGCTGCTGGAATTCGTCGGCCGCATGTCGGCATCCGGCGCGCTGATGGGCAATTTCGAAGCCACCGAGCGCCTGCTGCAGCAATATCTGCCGCCGGAGCGCGTCGGCAATATCATGGAAGAAATCCGCGGCCCGGCCGGCCGCAACATGTGGGAGAAGCTCTCCAACGTGCAGGAAGAGGTGCTCGCGAACTATCTCAAGAACGAGTACCCGCAGACCGTTGCGGTAGTGCTGTCGAAGATCGGTCCCGAACACGCTGCACGCGTGCTCGCTATTCTGCCGGGCGAATTGGCGCTCGATGTCGTCAACCGCATGCTGCGTATGGAAGCGGTCCAGAAAGAAGTTCTGGAACGCGTCGAGCAGACGCTGCGCACCGAATTCATGTCGAACCTGTCGCAAACGCGGCGGCGCGACGCGCATGAGGTCATGGCGGAGATTTTCAACAATTTCGACCGCCAAACGGAAACACGCTTTCTGACTGCGCTCGAAGAAGAAAACCGCGAAAGCGCCGAGCGCATCAAGACGCTGATGTTCACCTTCGACGACCTGACCAAGCTCGACGCTGGCTCGGCGCAGACGCTGATGCGCCATGTCGAGAAGGACAAGCTTGGCGTCGCCCTCAAGGGCGCGACCGAACCGGTGCGCCAGTTCTTCCTCTCCAACATGTCGGCGCGCGCCGCCAAGATGCTGATGGACGACATGGCGGCGATGGGACCGGTGCGGCTGCGCGAAGTCGACGAGGCGCAAGGGCTTCTGGTCAATCTCGCCAAGGATCTCGCCGCCAAAGGCGAGATCGTGATCTCCAAGACCCGCGGCGAAGAAGAGTTGATTTATTAAGATGACCGCAACGACCAAATTTTTGTTCAATACCGATTTTTCGGGCAGCGCCGAGCGCAAGCCGGCGGAGCCCGTGGTGACCTTGTCCGAACATGCGGTGAAGCTTGCCGAGGCCGAAACCGCGGCACATAAGCGCGGCTATGCCGACGCGCAGCGCGACGCGCGTGTCGAAGCCGATCGGCGCATGGCAGCGGCGTTGGAGCGCATCGCTCACGGTCTCACGACCGCCAACGGTGCCTTGCACGCGATCGAAACCCGGCTCGAATGCGAAGCCGTCGAAGTCGCGGTCGCCGTGGCGCGCAAGCTCGCGCCGGCTCTGGTGGCGCGCGAACCATTTGCCGAGATCGCAGCACTTGCGGGCGAATGTTTCCGGCAATTGATTGCGTCCCCGCATGTCGCAGTGCGGGTCAATGACGCGCTCTATGCCACGGCTAAGGAAAAGCTCGACGACATCGTCCGCGCCAAGAATTTCGAAGGCCGGCTGGTGGTGCTCGCCGAGCCCGATGTCGCGCCGGGCGATTGCAAAATCGAATGGGCCGACGGCGGCATCAATCGCGACAGCGCTGTCGCCGGCGCGGCGATCGACGAAGCGGTTCACCGTTATATCAGCGCGCGCCGGACGCTCGAACCAGCGCACGATTTGCTGAGGAGGTACGAGAATGAGTGAGGATAGCAAAATCCCGCTACCCAATCTCGACGGAACGGAAACTTCGATCGAGCCGACGCTCGTGCCCGAACCGGAAGGCCCGACCACCCGGATCGCCGCCGAGCTCGAAGCGGTGTTCGACGTGCCGGTGCAGGTCTCGGCCGTGCTCGGCCGCGCCCGGATGGATATCGGCGATCTCCTCAAGCTCGGTCCGGGCACCGTGCTCGAACTCGACCGCAAAGTCGGCGAGGCGATCGATATCTATGTCAACAATCGCCTGGTGGCGCGCGGCGAAGTCGTTCTGGTCGAGGAAAAGCTCGGCGTGACCATGACGGAAATCATCAAGGCGGAGCGCGCGTAACCGGTCCTGCCGGACCGTCGCGAACGAACGAAAAGGAATAAAAGATCATGCGGCTCCTCATCGTCGGCACGCTCAGCGGCCAGCTCACCACCGCGACCAAGATCGCGATGGATAAGGGCGCGTCGGTCACTCACGCTACCGACATCGCACAAGCACTCGCCGTATTGCGGTCCGGCCGCGGTGCCGATCTTCTGATGGTCGATATCGCCGTCGACATTCGCAAACTAGTGACGGCGCTCGAAGCCGAACATATTCACGCACCGATCGTCGCCTGCGGCACCGCGACCGATGCGCGTGCTGCGGTAGCCGCGATCCATGCCGGCGCCAAAGAATATATCCCGTTGCCGCCAGACGCCGAGTTGATTGCGGCCGTGCTCGCCGCCGTCGCCGACGATCGCCGCGACCTGATCTATCGTGACGACGCCATGGGGCGCGTGGTGCGGCTCGCCCAACAGGTCGCCGGCAGCGAAGCGTCGGTTCTGATCACCGGCGAGTCCGGCACCGGCAAGGAAGTGCTGGCGCGCTATGTCCATTTGCGGTCCGGGCGCGCCAAGAAGCCGCTGATCTGCGTGAATTGCGCCGCCATCCCGGAAACGCTTCTGGAGTCCGAATTGTTCGGCCATGAGAAGGGCGCCTTCACCGGCGCCGTGGCACGCCGCATCGGCAAATTCGAAGAAGCCAATGGCGGTACGCTGCTGCTTGACGAGATTTCCGAGATCGATGTGCGGCTGCAGGCGAAGCTCCTGCGCGCCGTCCAGGAACGCGTCATCGACCGCGTCGGCGGCACACGCCCAGTCGCGATCGATATCCGCATCATCGCCACATCGAACCGCAATCTCGCCGAAGCTGTGCGCGAAGGCACGTTCCGCGAGGATCTCCTGTTCCGGCTCAATGTCGTGAACCTGAAAATCCCACCGCTGCGTGAACGTCCCGCGGACGTGCTGGAGCTCGCCGAATATTTCGTCGCCAAATACGCCGCCGCCAATGGCGCGACCGGCCGTGCGCTCTCGCCTGAAGCGCGGCGCACGCTGACGCTCAATTACTGGCCGGGCAATGTCCGCGAACTGGAAAACACCATGCACCGCGCCGTGCTGATGGCGAGCGGCAGTGAAATCGGCCCAGAAGCGATCCTCACACCGGACGGTATTCGCCTCGATCAACAGCGCGGCGCGCCGGCTGTGGCGCATGCCGCCTTCGCCGCCGAACAGGTCTCGCGCGGGCTGGTCGGCCGTACCGTCGCCGAGGTCGAGCGCGATCTCATCCTCGAAACGCTCAAGCATTGCCTCGGCAACCGCACGCATGCCGCCAATGTGCTCGGCATTTCGATCCGCACGCTACGCAATAAGCTCAACGAATATGCCGCCGACGGCGTGCCGGTGCCGCCGCCAGGAGGCGGCGAGCCGCGCGTGGCAGCTTAAGGCTCAACACAGCCAACAATCTCAAGGCGGCAATTCGCGCGCTTTCACGCGCACGTGGCACGCGCTATCGTGCCGCCTAATGAAGAAACTTCCGAGGCGACGCTTCTTGGGATACTCCGCCGGCGCGCTGGCGTTGCCTGCTGTCATGCGGCACGCCCGCGCCGATACTTATCCGTCGCGCCCCATCCATCTTCTGGTCGGCTTCCCGCCGGGCGGCACCGCCGACACATTGGCGCGGATCACCGGACAAATACTCTCGGAGCGGCTTAATCAGCCGATCGTAGTCGAGAACCGCGGGGCGGCCGGATCGAGCATTGCCACCGAAGCGGTCGTGCGCGCGACGCCGGACGGCTACACGCTTTTGTTCATCGCCAGTCCGAACGTCATCAACGCGATGCTCAATCCGGACCTGACTTTCAATTTTCTCCGCGATATCGCGCCGGTCGGCGGCGTCTGCCAGAATCCGCTGATCCTCGAGGTCAATCCGTCGGTGCCGGTGAACAGCGTTCCCGATCTTATCGCTTTGGCCAAAGCGCACCCCGGCGAATTGAACATGGCGTCGGGCGGCATCGGCTCGACGCCGCATCTCGCCGGCGAATTATTCAAGATGCTGACCGGCATCAACATGCTGCATGTGCCTTATCGCGGCGACGGGCCGGCGGTGACAGATCTTCTCGCCGGACAGATGCAGGTGATGTTCGACATCATCATTGTCTCGATCCAGCATATCCGTGCCGGCAAATTGCATCCGCTTGCCGTCACCAGCGCCAAGCGCGTGCCGAGCCTGCCGGACTTGCCGAGGGTCGCCGACTTCGTGCCGGGTTATGAAGTTTCTGCGTGGCAGGGAATTGGTGCACCAAAAGACACGCCGCCCGAGATCATCGCCAAGCTCAATACCGCGCTTGCGGAGGGTCTGACCGATCCCAAGATCAAAGCGCGGCTTGACGATCTCGGCGGTCTGCCGATGCCGATGTCACCGCCCGATTTCGGCAAGCTCATCGCCGGCGAGACCGATAAATGGGGCAAGGTCATCAAATTCGCGAATATCAAGCCGCAATAGCGGTACGCCACGGAGTACAAGAATGCAGCTGTCGCGCCGCCTATTGCTCACAAGCTTCGCTGCTGTGTCGACCGGTGCGCTCGTTCCAAAAATCGCGCGCGCGGCGGACTATCCCGAACGGCCGATCCATCTCATCGTGCCCTTCGCAGCGGGCGGCAATGCCGACATTGTCGGCCGGATCTCCGGTGACGTGATCGCGAAAGGACTCGACGGCACGGTGGTGGTCGAGAACCGCGCCGGAGCGGGCGGCGGGATCGGAGCGGAGTACGTGACCCATGCCACGCCGGACGGCTACACATTGCTCGTCGGTTCGAATGGTCCGCTCACGGTCAACCCGTTTGTCCAGGCGCATCTCGGCTACGATCCGCTGCAAGACCTCGTCGCGGTCGCGCTGACCAGCTACGTGCCGCACGCGCTGATTATGGGCAACAAGATAGAGGCCAAGACGGTTTCCGACTTGGTCGCGCTAAGCAAGAAGACATCGCTCAACGTGGCGACCAGCGGTGTTGGAAGCGCGTCGCATATGACCCTCGAACGGCTGAAGGCGGCGACTGGCGCGAACTTCACCCATGTACCCTATCGTGGCGGCGGCGCATTGTTGCCGGATCTCATGGGCGGCAGTATCGACGGCGCGATGACGGAATTCTCTACCGCGCTGCCGATGCACCAAGGCGGCAAGGCCCACATCATCGCCATTGCTGCAGCGCATCGCTCGAAGCTCGCGCCTGACATTCCGACCTTCGACGAAAACGGCGTAAAGGGTTTTCTTGCTCAGAGCTATATCGGTATCCTTGCACCGGCGAAGACGCCGCCGGATGTGATCGGCAAGCTGCAGAGCGCCGTGGAGAAAGGACTGAGCGCCGGTTCGCCGGCTGTGCAGCGCCTCGTCGAGCTTGGCTCGGAAATCGCTACGCCGGAACAGATGACATCGGCAGGCTTCGCCAAATTCATTCAGGCCGACTACGAAGCGATGCGGCAGGCCGCCCAGCTTGCTGGAATCAAACCTGAGTGATCAGTCAGCGCGCAAGCCTGCGAGCTTCGCCAACTGCGCCCATTTCGGGATTTCGCTTTTGATGAAATCCGAGAACTTTACTGGATCGAGCACCGCGATTTCGGTACCGGTCAGCGCAATACCGCGCTGGACGTCCGGCTTTGCTAGCGCGGTCTTGGTCGTGTCGTAGAGTTTCTTGACCACATCTGGCGGTGTTCCGGCCGGCGCCACCAAGCCAAACCACGCCACGACCTCATATCCTGGAAGCGTCTCGGAAATAGCCGGCACACCCGGTGCGAGATCGGTGCGATGCGGCAGTGTCTGCCCGAGCGCTTTAAGCTGACCGCTCTTCACCAGTGCACCGGCATTGCCGAGATCGACAAAGGAGAAACCGACTGAACCGCCGAGTGTATCCGTGACTGCCTGCGGCACGCCGCGATACGGAACGTCGGTGACTTCAAGATGCGCCATGGCTTTGAGGAGCGCCTGCGAGACCTGACCTCCGCCACCGCCAAAGCCGCCGGACAGTTTACCGGGCTCCGCTTTGGCGAGCGCGATCAGTTCGGCAATACTCTTCGCCGGAAAATCAGGCTTGGTCATCAGCACAAAGGCAGTGATGCCGATGCGCGCGATCGGCGCGAAATCTTTGACCGGGTCGTAGGCTAATTTGCTGAACAGGCTGACATTGGTGGCCAGCGCCGAATTCGTCGTCAGCATCAGTGTGTAGCCGTCGGGACTGCTTTTAGCGACGGCTTCGGCCGCGACCGAGCCCAAGGCGCCGGGTCGATTGTCGATGACGAAGGGTTGCCCAAGCGCGTTCTGCAGTTCGTTGCCGAGAAGGCGCGCCACTTGATCGGTCGAACTTCCTGCCGTGAATGGAACTAATAGCCTGACGGGCCGATCTGGATAGGTCTGCGCGATTGCTGCCGGCGCGAACAGCAGGAGGCCGAAGAAAGCAGCTACGATGATCGGCTTGCGCGGCATCTGCCCCTTCGGATCAAATGATTTCGATCAATTCATCGACGTGGCACAGTTCTTCCTGAGCGCCTGGCGTTAGCCGCCGGACCAGAAGCCAGACGCCATCGCCAGGATTGTCAATAATTTGCGCTTCGGCCTCGTTGTCACACAGCCGAACTTTCGCGCCGATCGGCAAATTTTGAATTGCCAGCATCAGAACAGCACCGTCAAAGCTTTGGCCAACAACACGTTTTGATCGAGGATGATTTCGCGCTTCAAGAGCTTCCAACCACCACGGTTCTGACGCAGTGTGTCCGTCCGTTTGCCGACGAAGAAGTTTGTCTCGTCCTCAAGCCGGTTCTGATAAACGATGAAACGGCTGCGAACGGAAACCTCCTTGGCCTCCTCGATCGAAGGCTTGGCGTCCACGATCTGAATGTTGCTGACGACGTGGCACACGCGCGACAGCGGCTCCTCCGCCCAATGCACGCCGGTCATGATCTGTTCGACGCGCTTCGACAGCGTCCATTTATCCTCATCGAACCAGCTGATGTCCTCGCCGAGACGCGTATTCTCCTGCGCGGCATGACGGCCATATTTGACGTTGCGCCGCATCGGCATGAAATAGACCAGTTCCTCGTCGAGGAGATCGAGCCACTCCTTGAACTGGCGCTGATCCAGCAATTCCGCTTCCGCATAGAGGAAGTCTTCGACCTCCTGCTTGAGCTCAAAATAAGCGAGCCCCTTCATCCCCGTCCTCCCTGGTGGGCGAAGCAACCCACGTCGACAATCGTTCCTGAAATCACCGCGGCGTCATCGGACAGAAGGAAGGCGACGGCTTTGGCAACATCTTCGCTTGTGGCGCGGCGCCCGGCGACCGTGCCCATGACTTTCTTAGCAGCATGCACTTCGCGATCGCCGCCAAGCCGGCCGAGGCTCATGCCGGTAGCGATGCCGCCGCCACCGGGAATGACGGCATTGACCCTGATATGTTCGGAGAAATGATCATAGGCGAGCGCCATAGTCAGCGCGTGCACGCCACCTTTGCTCGCCGCGTAAGCCGCCATATTCGGCTTACCCCAACCGGCACCCGAACCGACATTGACGATGGCACCGCCGCCGCGTTCGATCATATGCGGGAGAACGGCCCGGCAGGAGAGATAAACCCCTTTCAGATTCACATCGATCACGCGATCCCAGGTCGCTTCCGCGGTTTGCAATACGCTGCCGAGCGGACCGATGGCGGCATTGTTCACCAGCGCATCGATGCGCGCGTAACGGCCGAGCGCATGATCGACGACGCCTTGCACGGCGGCGGCATTGGACACGTCGGCGTCGAGAATATCGGCGTCGAGACTCTCTTTGTCCAAGTCCGTGCGCAAGACGCGGCTGCCGTCTTGCGCGATGCTGGACGGCTGCGGCGCATCGAGCCCGAACGCGACGACGCGCCAGCCGCGGCGTGCCAATTCCAGGCTGATGCCGGCACCGATACCGAAGGTGCCACCGGTGACGAGTACGACGCGCTTATCCATCCGGTCAGTTCGCCATCATGCAAGTCGCCCAGTGGCGATAGAAATTCCGCGCATTTTGTTCGGTGATCTGGAAGCTGACCGCGCCGGGTACCGGATCGTCGTTTTGGAAAGCGCCCATCGACTGCTGATAATTGTAAGGGTAGCGCCGCGCGATCGTGCCTTTGCTGGCCGAGGTCGCGTAATTCCAGTTCTCCATATCGTCCTGCTCGGTCATCCCAGCCGGGCCCGAATAGCGCATGTAATAATGACGCAGGAACTCTTTCACTTCGGCGGGCGCGTCGGTATCGACCAGGAAGAAGCGCCAGATCGCCGTCGATAGCGCGCCGTTCGGATGCCAGGAGAACAACGAGCGCGGCTGTTGCGCGTGATACGACGTGTTGGGAAAAATCGTGCCGGTCTTCGAGGCCATGCGCGCTTTTTTGCCGAGTCGGCGCTTACGTTCCTCGTGACAGTGCCGGTAATATTCCTCGACGGCCGGATTGTCGCGAAACTGCTCGATGTAACCGTCTTCCTCCGGCCGCATCAGGCTGTGCAGACCGTGGCCCTGCGGAAAGCTGACCCAGATATCCTTGCCCTTCGGATTTTGGTTATCGCGGCGGCCTTTCACCCCGGATCGCGCGCTCGGCCCGATGCCGATGAGATCGACGGAGCGATGGCTGATATTGTGATAGGTATCGCCAAGAAAATTCTCGGCGCCGAATTTCCAATTGGTCGGGGCCGTCCATTTCTGGATGCCGCCAATCACCTCCGAACCACCTTCGCGGCCGTCACGGCAATCGAGCACGTAATCGAGGTGCGCCTTAGCGTCGCCGATATAGTCTTCAAAGCTTGGCGCAGCGGGATCCCATGTCGCCCAGATCGAGCCTTTGTAGTTCGCTATCTTGGCGACTTCGATCAGCGACCACTCCGCGCGATCGAGATGGCCCTCGTAAAGGTTCGCGTACATCGGCACGCCAACCAGGCGGCCATCGGTCGAATAGGTCCAGGCGTGATAGGGACAAGTGAAAAGCGAGGTGTTGCCGGCGTCATAGCGGCAGACCTTCATGCCGCGGTGACGGCAGGTGTTCAGAAAGACATGAATCTTGCTATCGCGGTCGCGACATAAGATCACCGACTCCTCGCCCATGCGCGAGACGAAAAAGTCGCCGACATTCCGTACCAATGACTCGTGGCCAATCAACAACCACGCACGGGCAAAAATCTTCTCGAGTTCTTCAGCATAGATGCCGTCGTCGACAAAGATTTCGCGGCTGATGCTGCCGCTCTTGATATCGACCATCTGGCTATAGTCGTGGTCGTAATTCGACATTGATCCTCCCGATTTTTCTCTATTGTTGCGCGCGGCTTTTCCGCCTCGCCGCAAGCTGCCGCTATGACGGCCCTGGTTCGTAATTCGGCGCTCGATCGGTCGCGCCTTTGCGCGGGAAGTAGCCGATCTCGTACATCGCTTCGAGCAAGCCCGCTTCGGACAAGAGCGCCTGCAGCTTCTCGACCGCCGCGGCAGGACTCATTTTGCGATCATGCAGCGTGTCGTGAAGGATGGCCTGCGCCTCCGACACACGCTCACAGACGTCGAACACATGGCCCTGCCACATCCCGCAAACTCCGTTACCTCGTGGCGTCGCCGCCATCGACCATAATGGTCTCGACCTCGCCGGCGCCGCTTCTGCGGAACGCGGCGGCTTCGTCATATTCTTTGGATGTGAAACAGGCGACGCCCTGCTCGAGAGTCGGAAATTCGATCACGACGAAGCGATGGAATTTGTCCGGGCCTTCCATAATCTGGAATTTTCCACCGCGCGCCAAAACCTTGCCGCCATATTTGGCGATGATGACCGGCACGCAATCGGTGTATTTTTTGTATTCGACAGGATCGTTGATTTTCGAGCGCGCAACCCAATACGCCGGCATTGCAAATTGTCCCTCGATTGACGCGCGCGCTTATTTTGCCGCCGTTGAACTATGCCGCCGGTAACGGTGCGACTTCGCCACCGGCGTCGGACGCGGATCCGGATTGAGATTACAGAAGCCGCGATTGCCGGCGATCACATTCGGCACGCATTGTTCTACCGTCTGGTACTGACAGTCCCAGACCACGCCCTTGCCGGTATTGACCACCGCGCACCACGGCGCGTCACCCCAAGCGTAACTCGGCGTCGCAGCAAAACTCATCATCGCCACACAGGCGCCGGCCGCAACCAATGTCGCCTTGAGGCCTGTCATATCGCCTACTCCGCTGCGCGGCGCGCCGCGATGATCTGGTCTGCGGTTCGGCCGGTTAATTCGGCCATATGATCGAATTTAAACGTGAAGGTGCCCGCGCCCGCAGTCGCCGAGCGGATTTCGATGATCAGATCGCCAATTTCCGCTTCCGGCATTTTGGCGCGGACCACGTCCCAGCCTTCCCAGCCGTCGCGGGTATCGAAGCCGATGATCTGGCCGCGGCGTCCCGACATCAGTGCATTGATCTTGGCAGTCGCATCGCTCGGGCAGACGATCTCGACGAGATGGATCGGCTCAAGCAGCACCGGCTGGCATTGCGGCAAGCCTTCGATGATGCCGATCCGGCCGGCGGTACGGAATGCCATGTCGGAGGAATCGACGGTGTGATACGAGCCGTCGACCAGCGATACCTGCAGATCGACCACCGGGAAGCCAAGCGGTCCATGCTTGAGCGCGTCGACAATGCCTTCTTCCACAGAAGGAATGTAGTTGCGCGGCACCACGCCGCCGGTGATTTTGTCCTCGAAGGTGAAGCCCGCGCCGCGCGGCATCGGCTTGATGTCGATTACGACATCGCCGTACTGCCCATGACCGCCCGATTGTTTTCTATGGCGGCCGCGCTGCGTAACACCCTTACGGATGGTCTCGTGATAACCGACGCTCGGTTGCCGCCGTTCAATGGCAACGCCGAAACGGTCGCTTAAACGCTCGGTGGCGACACGCAGATGCATTTCGCCTTGGCCCCACAGCACTACTTCGTGAGTTTCGGGATTGTGCACGATGGTGATCGACGGATCCTCTTCGACCAGCTTGTGCAGCGCTTGGCCGAGTTTGACGTCGTCTTTGCGTTCCTTGGCCGAAATCGCGATCGCCAGCACCGGCGGGTAAGGCGCGATCTTGAGAAGAGCCGGATGCGCGGCTTTACCGGCGCTCAGCGTGTCGCCGGTCTTGGCTTTTTCCAGCTTGGCGAGCGCAACGGTCTCACCAACGGCAGCAGGCCCGCGCTTTTCGTTGGCCTGGCCGATAACTTTGAACACGCCCGCGACCCGGCCGGCTTCTTCCTCACCCGTTGTGAAAATCGTGCCGTCGCCGGCCTGACCGGCGAGCATGCGCACGATCGACATTTTGCCGCCATGCGTCGTGTTCTGGGTCTTGAGCACATAGCCGACAGCATCCTGACCGGCTTTGACGCCGAGGCGCTTCGCCGTCTCGGCGATGCCGGGCGATTCATGACGCAGCGCTTTCAGGAGCCGCAGCACGCCATTCGCTCGTGTCGCCGTCCCCATCAGCACCGGACATACCAAACCTTCGCGCAATTCGCGTGTCAGATCGTCGAACACCTTGTCGCGCGGCGGCTGAATGTCTTCGAGCAATTGCTCCATCAATTCGTCGTCGTGATCGGCAAGCGTCTCAAGCATCGAGAACCGCGCAGTCTTTTCACGATCGGCGGCGGCACCTGCGAGCGCTACGATTTCGGATGCAGCGTGTTCTTTGTAGACAAAGGCTCGTTCCAGCGCGAGATCGACGAACCCGGTGACGATGTCGTTTGCGAAGGTCGGGATCTGGCGCAGGATCAGTTTGGTGCGCGACGCCGGCTGCAACAGCTTCAGCACGTCGTGCACACCGGCATCGGCCTTGTCGATTTTATTGACGAACAGGACGCGCGGAATCTTGTGCTCTTCGAGTTCGCGCAGAATGAGCTGCAACTGCGGGATTTTCTTTTCGTCGAGTTCGCAGACCACGACCGCGACATCGATCGCCGGCAGCACCGCACGCATGTCGTGCGCGAATTCAACGGAGCCGGGGCAATCGAGGAAGCAGTACCCATCGCCCATGAAGCTCGTGGTGCCGACGGTGAGCTCGAGGCTCATATGATGGTGACGCGCTTCCTTGCTGGCGTCACCGACAGTGGAACCTTGCTCGACCGTGCCCTGGCGCGGGATCGCTCCGGTGCGAGCAAGGATGGCTTCAAGCAGCGTAGTCTTGCCACTCTGAAACGGACCGACCAGCGCAATGCAACGCGGACCCATTGCACGTGGAACAATGGAGCGGCCACCATTGCCGCCGTTTGTAGCCGGATTCGTGGTCATTTCGACCTCCCGCAACAGCCTCCCGAAACCAAGCGCCCGTCGTTTGATGCGGGTCGCTATCAGTATCGTTTCAGGCGCTGCCGGGGCCGGTCAAGAGGCGCAACACCGCGCCTCTCATTTTTACTGAGCGAGATGAAGCTCCAGCGCGCCAATGCCGCCAGCGGCATTGAGGCCGACTTGGCCCTGCACCGAAAGCGGTTGCAATGCGACCGAACGGTTCGATCCGCCAACCAGCGCATTGGCGCCGACACCGGCGATTGCGGTCGCCTGCGCCGTGGCGCCGACATAGGTCCCGGTCAGCATGCCGACATAGCGGGTGGTGCCGGCGAACACGCCCCACACCATGGCGGAGCCGGTGGTGAAGCCGACATCGATGCCGATAATAGTCATGGTCCCGGTATAGGCTTCGGGCGGGCCGTTATCCGGCTTGAAGGTGCAGGCCACATTACGTTGCGACGCGATAATAAGGCCGATGCCCGCCGAGATCGAACAGGCCAATTGGCCGACCTGAACACGATCCTGCGCCTGCGCCCCCGGCGCCGCGCCCGCGAGCACTGCTGCGCTCAGCAATGCCGCCGAAAAACTCTTCAAGAACATACAGATACTCCCTGGCCCGGCCCGCTCAGGGCCTCTCTCGACGGTAATTGTAAGCGACTTTGCCGCCCGCGTCTCCTCTTCCTTAGCGGCGCGTCTTTGCCGCGGTTAATGCCCCGATCATTACGCGCCTGGGCAAGCCGGGTGGTGACGATAGAAAACGCAGATGATCAGAAAAACCCGACCGACTCGCAGCCCGCGCCGGCTTTGAAGCTTGTTTTGTGGCGCTTGCCCGGAATGTCGATCACATGCACCGTGCCGTCGCCTTGACAGGGAACGAACAATTCGTCGCCACGGAAGGCCATGTCCATCGGCTGGCTGCCGACCTTGATCGCGGTCTGCTGTTGGAACGAAGGGTCGATGAGGCTAACGGTGTCACTATTGAGACTCGTGACGCCGAGAAGCGAATTGTCGGGCGCATAGCGTGCGATCTGCGCTGCCTTCGGCACGTCCTTGAGCACGATCTCCTCGCGCACCGCGCCCGCTGCCGTATCGATCAAGAATAACGTCGGCTGCGCGTCATCGACCGCGACAATAGTACCGCCGTCCGGCGTGATGGCAATGCCGGCAAGCGGCCGCGGCGTCTTGATCTTGCCGACAAGCTTGCGCTTCGGCAGGTCGATCACCGACACCGTGCCGTCTTCCTCATTCTCGGTGTAAAGCCGCTCGCCGTCCGGCGCGATGATCAGACGGTGGCCGTTGGTCGATCCAGAATCGATTGCCTCGACGACTTTATTGGTCTTGCGGTCGATCACCACGACCTTCGCCGAGTTCTCGCAGGTGATGTAGATCAGCCCGTCCGGGCCGAGCTTGAGCGTATGCGGCGCGATATAGGGGCGCAGATCGATGGTCGTGAGCAGCGCGCGCTTATGCAGATCGAACACGCAGAGATGATGCTGCGGATTCGGATTGCGGCCGTGAATGCCGTCGCCGAAGATCGGCACATAGGCGCGGCCCTCTTCCGGCACCACCAGCAATTCATGCACGGTGCGCAGGAAGCCGTCGATCACGACTTCAGTTTCGAATGTCTTCGGATTGAGGAACAGGACTTTCCCGCCCATCTTGTCGACGGCGATCAAGCCATTTGAAGGATCTTGCGAAACGTTAGCCATCTTTCGAGCTTTCCTTCCCAGCGGGCCGGTCTGTTTGGAATCCCGGCATTATAATTGTCATAGGCGGAACGGCGTTGCCTCAGGAGTCGTCATGCGCGGATTTCTTAACGCGGACAAGCATCGCAAAATCGCGGCGGCGTTATCGGCCGCAGCGTTCGGGCTGATGACGCTGCCAGCCTCGGCGGCGGATGTTTCGGTCCGGCTCAACGCCACGCCTCTCCCCCGATACGTTCAAGCCGAAACTTACGGCGATTATTATAGCTATAATCGTCCGGCTTGCCCGGCACGTTATTACTATAGCTGCCGGACCGACGCATTCGGCAACGCGCAATGCGCCTGCTGGCCGGGCCTCGCTTATTACATTTTCAGATATTAAGACCGCGCCGCAACACCACCCTAGCTATCCGAAGCCGGTTTACGAGCGTCTCCGGCGCTGACATCATACGGCGATAACAAACGCCGGGATGGAAGCACTCATGAACGCCGTTGCGTCGCATAACATGAAATTTCTCGGCCACACCGACCAAGGCGGCCGCGGCGACGGCGTACAGGTGATGGTCCACAAAGGCTTCGCCTATATCGGCCACGGCTTCTCCAACGGCATCACCGTCATCGACGTCCGCGATCCGACGAAACCGAAGCCGGTGAAATTTCTTCCCTGCCCGCCGAACACCCGCGCGCATCATCTGCAAACCGCTGTCCACGAAAAATTCGGCGATCTGTTGCTCGCGGTGAACGGGCCGAGCGTGTGGACGATGCAAGTCAGCCACGAATCTTATTTCACCGGCACCTCGGGCGACACGCTCAAAGGCCAGACCTTCACCTCGGGCCTGCGCATTTTCGATCTGGCGAAACCGGAAGAGCCGCGCGAGATCGCTTTCCTGCCGCTCGGCGGCTTAGGTCCGCATCGGATCTGGTATGTCGGCGGCCGCTACGCCTATGTCTCGGTACATCTGCCGGAATTTTCCGACCACATGCTGGTGATTGTCGACATGGCCGATCCGACCAAGCCCGGGGTCGTCGGCAAATTCTGGCTGCCCGGCATGAACACGGCGGCGGGCGAAATGCCGACTTGGCCGAAGGGCAAGCGCTACGCGCTGCATCATGGTCTTGTTGCCGGCAATCTCGCTTTCACGGCGTGGCGCGACGGTGGTTTGGCGATCGTTGATGTCGCCGATCCGGCGCAGCCGAAGCTCGTGTCCCATCGCAATTGGGATCCGCCGTTTGGCGGCGGCACCCATTCACCGCTGCCGCTCCTCGACCGCAATCTTCTGATCGTCGCCGACGAAGCGAATTTCGCCGAGTGCAAACTGGGCCTTCGCTACATCTGGGTTTTCGACATCCGCGAGCCGTCAAATCCGATGAGCATCGCCACCATGCCGATCCCCGACGAGATCGATTATTGCAAAAAGGGCGGCAATTTCGGCCCGCATAATTTGTGGGAAAACCGCCCGGGCGCCTTTGTCAGTTCGCGATACATTTTTGCGACGCTGCATAATGCCGGCGTCCGCGCTTACGACATTCAAAATCCATTTGCGCCGCGCGAGGTCGGTTATTTTGTGCCGCCTAACCCGGCGAAAATGTACGACCCGCGCCCGAACCGGCCACAGATCATCCAATCCGCCGACTGCTTCGTCGATGTCGGAGGCCGGATATATGTGACCGACTCCAATGCCGGTCTTTATATTCTGCAGTTCGAAGGGGCCTAATCCCGAACGACCTTTCTCGCCGCTGCCACGTTGACTCCGCCTGCCCACCCTTCCACACTCCCAGGATAAAGAGCCGCCAAGCGGCCAAAAAAGCGGGTAATTCCGCATCACGGGGAGGAACGGCATGACATCGGTCACTGCAGCGGACATTGCTGCGTCGGCGGCAAGCGCGGCGCCAAGCCGCAACACCATCGAAGGTTTCGTCGGCGCGGCGTTGGACGACGCGAAAATCTCGCCGCTGCATAAGCGCATCGTCGCGCTGATCGCGGCTGGTTATTTCTGTGACGTCATCGACTTCACGGTGTTCGGCTCACTCGTTCCCTTCATCATCAAATCCGGAATCGGCGGCGCCGCCGACGCCGCTTTGATCGGGAGTGCCACGATTTTCGGCCTGGCGATCGGCACTGCCGGCCAAGGCGAATTCTCCGACCGCTTCGGCCGCCGCTTCATCTATCAGTTCAATTTGTTGCTGTTCGGCGTCTTCACCATTCTCGGCGCCTTCGCGCCGAGCCTGACCTTATTGGTGATCTGCCGCTTCATTGCCGGTGTCGGATTGGGTGCCGAGCAGCCGCTCGCCTTCGCCTATGCCGGCGAATATGCGCCGAAACGCATCCGCGGCCGCATCCTCTCGATCGTGCATTTCATCGGCGGCGCCTGTGTGTGGCCGATCGGCACCGGGCTCGTAATCGGCATGAGTGCATTGCTCGCATCGAACACCGATGCCGGCATGTCCGCCGACCATGTCTGGCGCGGCGTGTGGCTCCTGATCGGCATTCTCGCGCTGATCGTCTGGGTGTTTCGCTTCACGCTGCCGGAATCGCCGCGCTATCTGGCGACGCATGGCCGCGGCAAGGAAGCGCTCGAGGTCCTGGGCAGGCTCGGCATTGCCGGACCGACGCAGCCGCTGTCGACGGATGCGGCGAGCGACACCAAGAGCGATCCTTTCAGCGTCGTCTTCTCCAAGTTTCCGATGCGGGTCGTCGCCGGCATGATCTGTTTCTCGGCATTCTTCGGCATCGCCATCGGGCTCGGCGCTTGGCTGCCGAATATCATGAACGGCAAAGGCTTCACGATCACCAAATCGCTGGAATATACGCTGGCGATGAATTTCGCGGTGCCGTGCGCCAGCCTCTGCATGATGTATGCGCTCGACAAATACGGCCGCAAAGTCACCGCGGTTTGCGCCTTCGTTGCCGCCGGCATCATGGCGATCATCTTCGCCAACGCCGCCACGGCGACAGAACTGATCGTCGCCGGTTTCATCATGATCTTCTTCGTGCAGATCGCCGGCAATTCGATGCAGATCTTCGCCTCCGAAGTGTTTCCGACTAATGCGCGTGCCTCCGGCTTCGGCTGGGCCGCGGGTGTCGGCCGGCTGGCGACGGCCTTCATTATGCCGACGATTCTTTGGGTGCAGAACGGCTGGGGATTGACCACCGTGTTCGCCTGCTTGGCGACACTGCTCTTCATCGCCGCGGTAGCGGTGACTCAGCTCGGCCCCGAAGCGCGGCAGCTGAGCCTCGACGAAATCGCCCCACCGACGGGATGAAGCTAATCAAACGCAAAAATGAAAACGGCCGCCTTCACGGCGGCCGTTTTTATTTGTCTGCGTAACGATTACTGCAAATTGCCGCAGAAGCGCTGAATGCGGGTGCAGGCTTCTTCCAATGCCGAAGTTGCCGTCGCATAGGAAATGCGGAAGGCCGGGCCGACACCGAACGGCGTACCTTGCACCACTGCGACGCCTTCGGCTTCGAGGAGCTCGGTGACGAAGTCCTCATCCGTCTTCAGCGTGTTGCCGCTCGGCGCCTTCTTGCCCATGGTGCCCGCGCAGGACGGATAGACATAGAAGGCCCCTTCCGGCTTCGGGCATTGCAAGCCGTTGGCCTGATTGAGCATCGACACGCAAAGATCGCGGCGCTCCTTGAAGATCTTGTTGTGCTTGGGGATGAAATCCTGCGGCCCGTCGAGCGCTTCGACCGCGGCCCATTGCGCCACCGCCGTCGGATTCGACGTCGACTGCGACTGGATCATCGCCATGGTTTTGACCAAGACCTCAGGCCCGCCGGCGTAACCGATACGCCAGCCGGTCATGCAATAGGCTTTCGAGCAGCCGTTCACCGTCAGCGTGCGCTCATAGAGCCGCGGCTCGATCTGCGCCGGCGAGTAGAACTTGAAGTCGTCATAGACCAGATGCTCGTACATGTCGTCCGACATCACATGCACCTGCGGATGACGCAGGAGCACATCGGTCACCGCTTTCAACTCGTCGCGCGTATAGGCGGCGCCGGTCGGGTTCGACGGCGAGTTGAAGATGATCCATTTGGTCTTCGGCGTGATCGCAGCTTCGAGCTGCTCCGGCTTCATCTTGAAGCCGTTATCCATCGAGGTAACGACCTCGACCGGCGTGCCACCGGCAAGCAGCACCATGTCCGGATAGCTCACCCAATAAGGCGCCGGAATGATCACTTCATCGCCCGGATTAATGGTGGCGATCAGCGCGTTGTAGAGCACCTGCTTGCCACCGGTGCCGATGATGATCTGCGACGGCTTATAGTCGAGCGCGTTCTCGCGCTTGAACTTGCGCGATACAGCCGCCTTCAATTCGGCAATACCGTCTACCGCTGTGTATTTGGCCGACTTGCCCTCGCGGATCGCGCGGATCGCAGCTTCTTTGATGTTGTCCGGCGTATCGAAATCCGGTTCGCCGGCACCAAGCCCAATGACGTCGCGGCCCGCCGCTTTCAGCGCACGCGCTTTATCCGTGACGGCAATCGTTGCCGACGGCTTGATGCGCATGATCTGGTCCGCGATGAAGGCCATTTCCAAATCTCCTCCGAGTATTGGGGTTGGGGTTTTATAGAGCGGGTGTGTGTTAAGGCGGCGCTGGGGAGGAGGCAAGCAAAAACCGGGGAAATACCCTCACATCTGCGGTATTTGCGGGTCCAGCGCGACACTGGGGCAACACTCCGTTAAGCGCGAACTGGCCTAATGCGCTTTTAGCGCTTGAAAGCTCCGAAATGCATCGGTTACGCGAGGCCCTCCGGAATGGCGATTGGCTGACGCGCGAGCGCATCCGCCTCATTGCCGTCGCGTTGCTGATGGCTTCAGCCGCCGGGTTTTTGTTCCTGGTCGTGACCGCGCATGACGGCATCGATCAGCAAGGCCGGCCGCTCGGCACGGATTTCTCGAACGTCTATGCGGCGGGCACTTACGTCAATGAAGGCAATGCCAATGCGGCCTTCGATCCTCCGCAGCAATTCGCGCGAGAGAAAACTATCTTCGGCGGCGACACCCAATTCTACGGCTGGCACTATCCGCCATACTTTTTGTTCGTCGCTTCGCTGCTCGCTTTGATGCCTTACGGCTTGGCACTCGCGGTCTGGCAAGCGGTGACACTCGGACTTTATTTGCTGGTCATCCGCACGATCGTTGTTCCCAAAACTCACGCAGCTGAGAGCAGTCATTGGGAATGGCTTCTTTTCGCGCTCGCCTTTCCAGCGGTCCTGATCAATATCGGCCACGGCCAGAACGGATTTCTCACTGCGGCACTCATGGGCGCCGCGCTGGTGCTGCTCGACCGCCGGCCGATTGTCGCCGGCATTCTATTCGGGCTTCTGGTCTACAAGCCGCAATATGGCGTCATGCTGCCGATCGTGCTTGCGGTAAGCGGACGCTGGCGTTGCTTTGCCGCCGCGGCAGCGACGGTAGTGATAGCGACGATCACGACCACGCTTGTTTTCGGACTCTCGGTATGGCCGGCCTTCTGGGAATCGACGCATTTCACCCGCGTCGTGGTGCTCGAACAGGGCAATACCGGCTGGTACAAAATCCAGAGCATTTTCGCCTGGGCGCGGATGTGGGGCGCGCCGATTCCGCTCGCCTATGCTCTGCAAGGCACCGCTTTGATCGCCATCGCCGCCGCGCTTGCCGCGCTGTGGCGGAGTTCGGCGTCGTATCCGCTTAAGGCCGCAGCGCTCTGCCTCGCCACGATTCTCACGACGCCCTACAGCTTCGATTACGACATGATGGTGCTGGCGCCGGCCATCGCTTTTCTCGCCGTAGATGGAATCATGCGCGGATTCGATCCTTGGGAAAAAACCACGCTGGCGGCACTCTGGCTGGCGCCGCTTCTGGCGCGCAGTGTCGCGGAAGCGACTCTTATTCCTATCGGCGTGCCGGCGATGCTCGTTATATTCATTCTAATATTGCGTCGCGCAAAGCTCGGGAGCGCCGTGCGCATGGCTTTCTTCGGTGCGCCGTCTACAATAACGGCTGGCGGAATCGCACGCGGCCGGAACTAATAAATTATCTGGACATTGTCTGCGGCGATTCGAGGCACCACATGAGTTGCCGCCAGTCGGCCGCAGTGCGGTCGCATCACCGCAACAGTCGCACGATAGGGCACGTGCGTTCGAGATAACCGAGGGTGGGTATGTTCACGCTCTACTCGATGCAGCGGTCCGGCAATAGTTACAAAACGCGGCTCGCTTTGGCGCAGCTCGGCACGCCCTATCGCCTAGTCGAGATCGACATTCTCAAAGGCGAAAGTCACACGCCGGAATTCCTCGCCAAGAATCCGAACGGCCAAGTGCCGCTTCTTGAAGTCGCGCCTGGCCGCTATCTCTCCGAGTCGAACGCCATCCTCTGGTACATCGCCGGCGGCACACCACTCGCGCCCGAAGATCGCATCGGCCGCGCCGAAGCGCTGCAATGGATGTTCTTCGAGCAGCACAGCCTCGAGCCCAATCTCGGCGCTGCTTATTTCTGGCTGGCGCTGGTCAAAGGCGGCCGCGAATTGCAGCAGCACGCGTTCGAGGATTGGATGGAGGAAGGCAATCGCGCGCTCGGCGTCATGGAGAAACACCTCGCGCTGAACGACTTCTTTGTCGACGATCGCTACACCATCGCCGACATCGCGCTCTATGCCTATACGCACGTCGCGCATTTATGCGATTACGATCTCAAGCCGTATCCGGCGATCTGCGCCTGGCTCGATCGCGTCGCGCATGTGCCCGGCTATGTGGAAATGGAATTTCGTCCCGCCACCGCTGCGGTGCCGGCACTGTGAGTGACTGATTATGAGTGGCGGCAAAGCCACAGCGCGACCAAATTGCCCAAGGCGTCGCGAGCATTAACCAAGCATTAACCAAAAAACACCGAATCGCCTTTATTCTTCAACGGCATCGCCTCAGTCCGAAGCGACATTGCGGCAACGAAACAAACTGATTCGTTTCAAGACGCACTCGCTGACACTCTTCCACTTAAGGACAATGGCCATGAATGACCTGACCGGGCAGGTCGGTTTCGGCTCCCCGACGACCGAACACCCTTTCGCCAAACGACGCCGGATCGGCGTCGAATTGTTTGCCACACTCGCACTCGCTATTTCGCTGATGATCGCTGCCACGGCGGTGTCGATCGGCATGGCGCGCGCGCAACCGTTTCACGCCGCTTTTTTCTCGGCGCGCCAGAGCTGACAAGAACAGGGCTAACGAGAATGGCTGACAAGAAAGGCTGACAAAACTCGTTGTGTTGAGTTGCACCCCTTGTTGAGTTGCGACGCGTGAGCGGCCGGGCTCGATCGGGGGACGAGCCCGGCTCTTTATTATTTCTGCGCCTCATTCAGTTTGATGTCGGCTGCTTTCACGATCGGCCACCATTTTTCGATTTCCGCCTTGTGAAAGGCGGCAAGCCCTTGCGGCGTCGCCTGCTCGGGCGTCGCAACGACTTGTCCGATCGCCTCAAGCTTTTTGCGGACGTCAGGATCGGCGAGCGCCGCCTTCACCGCGACGTCGAGCCGATCGACAATCGCTTTCGGCGTGCCTTTGGTCGTCCATAGCCCGTGCCAGAACGATATGGTCAGTCCGGGAACGCCCGACTCCACCATGGTCGGCGTCTGCGGTGCCTTGTCCCAGCGCTTCTCGCTCATCACCGCGTAAGCACGCATTTTGCCCGCCTGCACATTCGCTATTGTCGACGAGCCGTCGAGGCAGGACAGATCGATCTGGCCGCCCATCAGATCTTGTTGCGCCGGACCGGCGCCGCGATAAGGCACATATTGGAATTTGGCGCCGATCTTTTGCGCGAAGAAAAAGCCGCACATATGCGCGCCGCTGCCGGGCCCGACTGTCCCGAATGTCGTCGGATTGGGATTAGCCTTGAGCCACGCGATTAACTCGGTCGCGTTTTTCGGCGGCAGATCGTTCTTGCCGAGAATCCAGAGCGGCGCCGCGGCGAGGAAGGCCACCGGTTCCAGATCATTCTGCACATCGTATTGCAAAGGATAGATCGCCGGCGACCCGACATGGCTCGTCCAGTTGCCGATCCCGATCGTGTAGCCATCGGGATTGGCGTGGACGACATCAGCAGTTCCGATGGTTCCGCCCGCGCCACCGACATTTTGAATGACAATGGGCTGGCCCAGCGACTGCCGCATACCCTCGGCGACAATACGCGCCAGCGCATCCGTCGGGCCGCCCGGCGGAAAGCCGACGATCATTGTAATCGGCCGCGACGGATAAGTTTCCGCCGACCCGCCAACGGCACTTAGCAGCAGCGCAGCAAGTGCCAACACGGGCGCGATCATAAGCACGCTGGCAAGCTGCATCCTTTCGATGCGCTTCATCGTGGTTCCTCCCTCCATTTTTTCGGGGGCTTTTTTGTGATTTTCCCCATCGCCACGATGACACGGGCCGATGCAATCGACTAGGTCAAACATCTGGTCGTCACGGCCCGGCCTTTGATGGACATCTGCCTCGACGCCACCTACATAACCATCGGAAAATGTTCGCCCTTTTTGAAAGATTCCTCGTAGCCACGGCGCCGCCGGAAAACCCCGAGCCGCCGGACGGCCTGCTTGCATTCCTGTGGCATTTCGCCCGCCAGGCGAAATGGCTGTTTGCCGCGCTTTTTGTCGCGCAACTATTTATCGCGCTCGGCGACAGTGCCGTACCGTGGTTCATCGGCCGCATCGTCACGCTGGTGAGCAAGACGCCGCCGGATCACTTCTTCGCGGCAGCGTGGCCCTGGCTTGCCGGTGCAGCCGCCGTCGTCCTCGTCATCCGGCCGCTGGCGACGATGATGCGTTATCTGATCAACAACCAGGGCATCGCCGCGCCGTTTACCGGCATGATCCGCTGGCAATCGCATTGGCATGTGGTGCGGCAGAGCTGGTCGTTCTTTCAGAACGATTTCGCCGGACGCATTTCCAACCGCGTGATGCAGACCGGGCCGTCGCTGCGCTCGACCATCACGGCGTCGATCAACACCGTCTGGTACATTTGCGTTTATGGCGTGTCCGCGATCGCGCTGACGGCGTCTGCGGATCGCTGGCTGGCGCTACCCGTGCTGCTGTGGTTCGCCGGTTATGCCGGGCTGATGGTCTATTTCGTCCCCCGCATGCGCGAGCGTTCGAAAATAAGCTCGCTGGCACGCTCGGAACTGACCGGCCGGATTGTCGATAGCTACACCAATATCCTGACAGTGAAACTGTTCGCGCGCGCCAACGACGAAGACGAATATGTGCGCGACGCCGTCGACCGGCATGTCGACCTGTTCTCCGCGTCGCAGCGGCTTCTCACCATTTTTGCCACGCTGCTCGACTCGCTCAATGCGCTTTTGATCGCAGGCTCTGGCGCACTCGCTTTACTGCTCTGGCGTTACGGCTCGCTCGATGTCGGCGCTATCGCCATGGTGCTGCCGCTGACCTTGCAGCTCACCAATATGTCGCGGCAGATCGCCATGAACATCACCGAGATTTTCGAGGATGTCGGTGTGGTGCAGGAAGGCATGCTGAGCATCGCGCGGCCGCTGCAACTTCCTGATCCCGCGCAAGCGCAGCCGCTTACCGTGCGTGCCGGCCGCATCGAGTTCAAGAATGTCAGCTTCGGCTATGGCCGCGACATTGGCGTGTTGCAGAATCTCAATCTGACGATACAGCCGGGCGAGAAGATCGGGCTGGTCGGCCGCTCGGGCGCCGGCAAGTCGACCGTGGTCAATCTGCTCCTGCGCTTCTTCAACCTCGAAGACGGCGCGATCCTGATCGATGGTCAGGACATCGCCGGACTGACGCAGGAATCGCTGCGCTCGCAAATCTCCGTGGTGACACAGGACACGTCGCTTCTTCACCGCTCGATCCGCGACAATATTCGCTACGGCCGGCCGAGCGCGAGCGACGAAGAGGTCGAGCGTGCTGCCAAGCTTGCGCATGCTCACGAGTTCATCGGCGATCTCGAGGATTGGCACGGCCGCCGCGGTTACGACGCCCATGTCGGCGAACGCGGCGTCAAATTATCCGGTGGACAGCGCCAGCGCGTCGCCATCGCCCGTGTCATTCTCAAAAACGCGCCGATCCTGGTGTTCGACGAAGCCACCTCCGCGCTCGACAGCGAGGTGGAAGCCGCGATCCAGTCGAGCCTTGGCACGCTGATGCAGGGCAAGACCGTCATCGCCATCGCCCACCGGCTCTCCACAATCGCGCAGATGGATCGGCTGGTCGTGCTCGAACATGGCCGCGTCGTCGAGCATGGCACGCATCGCGAATTGCTCGCGCAAGACGGCCATTACGCCGCACTGTGGCACCGTCAGGCTGGCGGCTTCATCGACGCGGATGACGCCGGAACCGATATGCAGGCGGCGGAGTGAGGTGCTAGGCTCCTCTCCTGCATTCCAGGAGGCCGTTATGCGCGAAGCGGACAAGCTACGGCAACAAGCCGAAGAGCTTTTGGCGCTCGCCATCAAGGCTCGCGAAGACGGCCAGTTCGACAGCGCCGATAACCTTCTTGCCGAATCCGCCAAATACATCAGCGACGCCGAAGCGCTTGATCAGGCGCAGACCCGCGCCACGCAAAACGCCCGCGACAACTTGCTCGCGCAGCAGCTCGGCACCACGAAGAAGAATTAAGCGCGCCAACGCCGCCTCGGAGTAACTCCCATCGATTTCGCGCTTTCAGACCTGCAGCAATCGGTGCGTGCCGCGATCGAAAAGATTTGCACGCGCTTTAACGACGACTACTGGCGCAGGCGCGATACCGACGGCGAATTCCCAGAAGATTTCTATCGCGCAGTGGCCGACGATGGTTGGCTTGGCATTTGTATTCCCGAAGCTTACGGCGGCTCCGGTCTCGGCATCAGCGAAGCCGCGATCATGATGCAAACGATCACCGCTTCGGGTGCTGGACTGTCGGGCGCATCGGCAGTGCACATGAATATCTTCGGGCTCAATCCCGTCATCGTGTTCGGCACCGAGGCGCAGAAGCAGCGCATGCTGCCACCGGTCGCGGCCGGTAAGGAAAAAGCCTGCTTCGCCGTGACCGAGCCGGACATCGGGCTAGAAACCACGAAACTAAAGACTCGCGCCGAGCGTCACGGCGAAGGCTATATCATCAACGGCGCCAAGATCTGGATCTCGACGGCGCAAGTCGCTGACCGGATGCTTATCCTGGCGCGCACCACGCCGCTCGACGCGGTGCGTAAGCCCACGGAAGGCTTGAGCCTGTTCTACACAGCGCTCGACCGCCGCTATGTCGAGGTGCGCGAGATCGAGAAGATGGGCCGCGCCGCGGTCGATTCAAACGAGCTTTTTATCGACGGCCTGCCGGTGCCCGAAGAAGACCGTATCGGTGAAGAAGGCCGTGGCTTCGAATATATTCTGCACGGCCTCAATCCCGAGCGCGTGCTGGTCGCCGGCGAAGCGATCGGGCTCGGCCGCGTCGCACTCGCGCGCGCTACTGCTTACGCGAAAGAGCGTGTCGTGTTCGGGCGGCCGATCGGAAAAAATCAGGCGATCCAGCACCCGCTGGCGCAATGCTGGATGGATCTCGAAGCCGCCGAGCTGATGATGCTCAAAGCGGCGTGGCAATACGACCAGGGGCTTCCCTGCGCGCCCGCTGCCAATGCTGCGAAATATCTTGCCGCCGAAGCGGGCTTCAAAGCGTGCCAGACCGCGATCTCAACGCTCGGCGGCTACGGCTATGCCAAGGAATATCACGTCGAACGTTATTTCCGTGAGATCATGATTCCGAAGCTCGCGCCGGTCTCGCCGCAGCTTATTCTTTGCTACATCGCCGAACGCGTTCTCGGTCTGCCGAAATCGTATTGATCGTTACGCGACCGCGCCGCACACGCCAGCGCTGTGACCGGCCGGACGACGACCCATAAGACGAGCGCGATCAATGCGATCGCGCCAAGCGACAAAAACGTCACGGGATAACCGAAACGTTGCGCGATGATACCACCAAGTGCCGGGCTCAACGCAGCACCGATGCCCTGCAGTGTCATCACCGCGCCAAGCCCGGCATTGACGTGTCCGGTACCCAGAAGAATTCGCGCGACCAAGCCGGGTACGGCAACACCTAAAATGCCGGCGCCAAAGCCATCGAGAACTTGCACCGGCACCACGGCCCACGGACCAACCAACAATGCCGCAGCGAGGCCGCGGATCGGCAGCGCGATCAGCGCCAGCAAAAACACGATCCAATAGCCGCGGGTCTCAGCCAGTCGCGCAGCAATCAATGCGATCGGCACCATTGTGATCTGCGCAATGATGATCGTCACGCCGGTGAAGGCGCTTGGGTCGCCGGCGCCGTGCGCCATCGCGGCCTGGCCGAGTAGCGGCAGCATCGCGGCATTGCCGAGATGAAACAGAGTGAGCGTTACGCCAAGCACGATGAGTGGCGCCGAGCGGAGCAAGACAACAAAGCCACTGCTGCCATCGCCGTCGTGTTCCGCGGCGCCACGCGCGGCACGATAATCGATCTTATGCGGATCAATCTGCAACGCCGCTGCGATGGCGAAGGCAGCCATAATTGCAAGGACGATAAAGGCTGCGCCGAGACCGAACGCATAGCCGGCTGCTCCCGCCAACCCCGCGGCGACAACATTACCCGCATGATTGCAGGCTTCGTTACGGCCGAGCTGATGCGGAAAGCCATCCTGATGTACGAGCCCCAGTGTGATGGCGGCAATCGCAGGTGCCGCGGCGGCACCCGCCATGCCGATCACGACCTGAGAGACGACAACAATCGGAAACTCCGGACGCAAAAAAATCGCGATCGAGCCCACCGTCACGACAGCGGCCGCGATCACCACGATCGTTCGCTTGGCGTGGGTGCGGTCAGCGAGTGCGCCAAGCGGCGTCGTGACCGCCATCCCGGAAATGCCGCCGGCGGTCATCACAAGACCGATCTCGGCTGGGGTCCATTGCCGCGCTTGGAGGAAGACGCCGAGAAACGGACCGAGGCCGCCGATCACATCGGCCATGAAGAAATTCAAAGCCCCCAGCGCCAGCAGCGACGATCTCATCGCGCGTTACAGGGGCGCGCGGAAGACGAAGAATGCGCCGCCGGCGATCAGCGCGAAGCCGACGACGTGATTCCAGGTGATCGACTGATGCAAATAGACCACCGAGAACACGGCGAAGACCGACAGCGTCACCACTTCCTGAATGGTCTTGAGCTGCGCCGGCGAATAGGCGGCGCTGCCATAGCGGTTCGCGGGTACCGCTAAGCAATATTCGATGAAAGCCAGGCCCCAACTGATGAGGATGACCTGCCAGAGCGGCACCTCTTTGTAGCGGAGGTGCCAATACCAGGCGGTGGTCATGAAGACGTTGGAGCCGATCAACAAAACGATCGGCAAAATCCTAGGCGAAGACAGCAATGCGGGCATCGAAACCTGCCTTAAAGTGTTGCGAGGGCGGATGCGTGGATAATCATAAAAGCATGGCCGCGGCTTAACGATTCAAGGGTTTCCCCGTTCCGGTACCCTCTCCCCACAGTCCGGGGCCGCCCGGGCGGGTGTGCGGCAGCCTGCCGCACCGCGGTCGCAATTCGCGGCTAAAAACCCCCGATTCCGCTCGCCTACCTGCCCAACCAAAAAACGCCGGGAGTTTTCGATGCGCCGCTCTTTGCTTGCCGCCGCTTTGACCATTGCCACCCTGACGATTTCCGGAAATTACGTACTGGCGCAGCAAGGCTTGCCGCCGCTGAAGCCACCGCCCCCCGCGCCGGTGAAACCTTACAAGCCGGTCGCAGTGACACCGCCGACGCCATTCAGCGATCCGGGTTTCGTCGCCTTCAGGAAGCAACTTGCTGACGCTAGCGCGAAAAAAGATCGTGCCGCGCTCGCCAAGCTGGTCGTGGCACAGGGTTTCTTCTGGGAGCAGGACAAGGATCTCTCCGATCCAAAAAAATCTGGAATCGACAATCTGGCGAAAGCGACTGCGCTTGATGCCAAGGACAGCCCCGGCTGGGACGTGCTTACCGGCTTTGCCAATGAGCCGACCGCTTCGGAATCGCCGGAGCATAAAGGCGTGTTCTGTGGCCCAGCCGATCCGACGATCGATCCGACCGCCTTCGAAGCGCTCAGCAAATCGACCGGGACCGATCCGTCCGAATGGGGCTATCCGACCAAACCCGATGTCGAGGCGCATGCGAGCGCGCAAGCCAATTCACCGGTTGTCGGCAAGCTCGGCATGAATCTCGTGCGCGTGCTTCCGGACAGTGGCCAGGGCGGCGACCCCAATCAGCCGATCATGCTGCATGTCGCGCTGCCCGATGGCAAAGCTGGCTTTGTCGACGGTCTGGCCGTGGCGCCGCTTGGCGGCGACCAGATGTGTTACAGCAAAGACGCAGCCGGCTGGAAAATCGCCGGTTATTTCGGCGGCATGACGCAGTAACGCCACGGCAACAATTTGATGCAACACAGCTTGGCGCAACAAAATGTGACTGCGGCGGCCTCGCCGCTACTCTTGAACCGCCGCACCGTCCGATGGACAATGCGGGTATGATGAGGGTGGGACAATTGAAAAGACATGTGACGGCAGGGATCGCCGCGGCGATGTTGTGCTTCGTTCCGGCGATCGCGCCCGCCCAGCAGCCGCAAGCGTTCCAATATCCTGTGACGGCAAAGGACGTCGATCCTGGTGTCGATCACGGCAATACTGCCAATTTGCCGGAAGAATACCAGAAGCAGATGGTGTTCTATCGCTCGCAGCAGCCGCCGGGCACCATCATCATCGATACCCAGGAGCGCCATCTTTATTTGATCAAGGACGAGACGCATGCGATGCGTTACGGCATCGGCGTCGGCCGTGACGGTTTCACCTGGCAGGGTCTGTTGCAGATTTCACGCAAGGCAGAATGGCCGGATTGGCATCCGCCGGCGGAAATGATCGAGCGCCAGCCCTATCTGCCGCGCTTCATGGCCGGCGGCCCGGGCAATCCGCTCGGCGCGCGCGCGATGTATCTCGGCAATACAGTCTACCGCATCCACGGCACCAATGCGCCGGAGACGATCGGACAAGCGGTCTCGTCCGGCTGCTTCCGCCTGGTCAATGACGACGTGGCGGATCTCTATGATCGCGTGCCGGTCGGCACCCACGTCATCGTTAGGCAGGATTGATCAGAAAATTTCTTGCCCCGCGAAAGCGGGGAAGGGGGACCGCGCGTAGCGCGGTGGAAGGAGCGTCGACCTCCGCGATTTTTCGTTGACGAAAACAAAAACTTCGACTCAGACGCCCCCTCCACCATGCTTCGCATGGTCCCCCTCCCCCGCTATCGCGAGGGAGGATGATTTCTTACTTCGTCGCCGCGGCTGCGGCAGCAGCGATCGACTGCGATGTCTGGCCAAACAAAATCGCGCGCTCTTCCGCGGTGCGGATACCGCCCGCACCGGGATTGATCTTCGGCGTCCATTCATAAGCCTTGATCACCGCCGGCCGCGCTTTGATCGCTTCGAACCAGCGCTTGAGATGCGGGAAGTCCGCAATGTTTTGCCCTTGGCGTTCCCACGGCACCACCCACGGATAGCAGGCCATGTCGGCGATCGAATATTCGCCGGCGAGATAGTCGTGATCGGCGAGGCGTTTGTTCATCACTCCATAGAGCCGGTTCACCTCATTGCGATAGCGATCCATCGCATATTGAATCTTGTCAGCTGAATAGTTGCTGAAATGATTGTTCTGTCCGGACATCGGGCCGAGCCCGCCCATCTGCCAGAACAACCATTCCAGCGCCGCGACGCGGCCGCGCAAATCTTTCGGAATGAACTTGCCGGTCTTGTCGGCGAGATAAACCAGGATGGCGCCGGACTCGAACACCGGGATCGGCTTGCCGCCGTCCGCAGGCTTTTGGTCGACAATGGCCGGGATGCGATTGTTCGGCGACACGGTCAGGAATTCGGCCTTGAACTGCTCACCTTTGCCGATGTTAACCGGGATGATTTTATATTCGAGCCCGGCCTCTTCCAGGAAAATCGTTACTTTATGGCCGTTCGGCGTGGTCCAATAATGTACGTCGATCATGATGAGCCTTTATTTTCGGGGGCAAATGCCGGCGCAATCTAATGGGAACCTAGCGATTATTTAACCCCTGCCGGTGCAATGCTGCTCCTCGTGTCCAGCACCGGCACATACGCGCCCGCAAGCGGATTGGCGGCTTCGGCGACGACCAATGGTTTTGTCGCCGTGGTCATTCTTGTGCTATTCGTTCTCGCCGCTGTGATCAGCGCGGTGCGCAAGGACATCACCCAAGGCTTCGACGAAGTCGCGCACACGTCTTATGTCGCGCAACTGCAGGCGGCTGGCGAGAGCTGGCCCGAACTGACGCAAATGCGGATGATCGACCCGCAGAGTTTTCAGTTCACCGCAACGCCGAATTATCTCAACCATCCACCTGTCTATTACGCGCTGATCGCTGCGCTCGGCCCAGCGCTGATCGGTCACCCGCAAGCGCTGATCGTCGATCGCCTGATCGATGTTGCCATTGCCGCTTTAGGCTTCGCAGCTTTGCTCGGCTTGGGGCTTGCCGCACGTCTGACGCGACAGGAGTTTTACGCTTATGCCGTGCCGCTCGCATGCATCCCGGTACTGGTGCCGATCGCAGGCGCGGTGAACAACGACAATCTCACTTTCTTCGGCGGCGCCGTGGCGATGCTCGGCGCTTGGCAGCGGATCGCCACCGGACGCGATAGCTGGCTTCTGTTGGCGTTCGTGGGGCTCATCATTGCCAGCTGGGCGAAGCTGACGGGGCTTCTGCTCACGGCGGGCTTCATCAACAGCGTTGTCGTTTATTTGATGCTGCAAGGAAAGCTCGCACCGAAATGGCTGGGTGCAACGGCCTGCGCACTCGTCATCGCGGCGGCGCCTTATGTCGTTTTCATCTGGCACTACGGCAGCCCGACACCGGAAACACCCGCGCAGATCGCATTGATTACAGACGGCGCGCGCGCTGCCGGCTGGGCCGATCTACCGCGACAATCTTTCCCACTTTATCTGATGCATTTCATTGGCGACTTCATCGCCGACTGGATGCCAGTGCTCGGTGAGCGCAGCCGCTTCAATTACGCCATGCTTGTTTTGCCGATCGCAGCAGTCGGGTGCGCGCTCGCCGGCATCGCATTGTCGCTGCGCCGCATTTGGCAACGGCGCGAGACGCCGCTCGATGTGATGATCGTCACTGCAACGGCCGCAATCGCCGCGACCTTTGCCATTCATGTCACCTATAGCTACGGACGCTATGTCGCGACCGGATGGCTGATGGATGCCTATCCGCGCTACTACCTGCCGTTGATCGCTTTCGTGCCGCTTGCCTGTCTGTCGACACTCACAGCAATCCAGACGCCGCGCTGGCGCAACGCGCTGCTCGCTTTGCTGATCGCGGGCCCCGTTCTGTTCCGGATTCTCGGCGCACCGCTCGGCTGATCGTGCTAGGTTGGCGCCTTATTGCAGGGAGCGAACATGGTCACCGAAATCGCACAGATCGACGTCAAGCCCGGCATGGAAGCCGAACTCGAAGCCGGGGTGAAAAAGGCTGCGCCGCTGTTTCAGCGCGCCAAGGGCTGCACCAGCATGGCGCTGGAGCGCTCGATCGAGAAACCCAGCCGCTACCGGCTGTTCGTCGGCTGGCAGACCGTCGAGAACCACACCGTCGATTTTCGCGGCTCTGCCGATTTCCAGGAATGGCGAAAGCTTGTCAGCCACTGCTTCGCTTCGCCACCCGAGGTGGAACATGTGCAGCAGACAGTGAAGGGGTTTTAAGCCCTCACGCGCTCGACATTGGCGATCCGCTCCGGCACGCCGAATTCGCGGCGGCAGACTTCAGCGAGCGCCGCAATGCCGGCGCGGATTGCTTCGTGCGAGGCGTTGGCGAAACACAGCCGGGTGCGGCTCTTGCCGTAGACTTTGTCGGTCGCCCATTCCGGTCCAGGATTGATCGCGACACCCGCCGCGAGCGCCGGCTGGTAAAGCTTCAGCGTATCGACCTGATCCGGCAGTTTCACCCAAAGGAAGATGCCGCCCTTCGGCTCTTCGAATTCCGCAGCCGTGCCGAACTGCTCGTTGAGCGCGTCCATCAGTGTGTCGAGCTTGGTGCGGAGCCCGCGGGTAAGCGCCGGCACATGCGTGTCGAAATGCTTGGGACAGAATTCGCCCAACACCATCTGCTCCAGTGCGCCGGAGCCGGCATCGGTCTTGATCGCCAGCATGCGCGCGATCAGCGCCCAGTCGGCGACGATGTAGCCGACACGCAGCGCCGGCGCGACCGACTTCGAAAACGAGCCGACATGGATGACGTTGCGGTTCTTGCTCATGGCGTAAAGCGCCGGCGGCCGTTGTCCGTTCCAGGTCAGATCAGCATAGCAATCGTCTTCAAAAATCGGCACGCTATATTGCTCCGCAAGCTTCAGCATCTCCGCGCGCCGCGCTTCGTTTAAGATCGAGCCGGTCGGGTTTTGCACGGTCGGGATCGTATAGATATATTTCGGCCGCACGCCGCGGCGCTTGAGATCCTCGAGCGCGGATGCGAGCAAATCCATGCGCATGCCGTTGCTATCGAGCGGAATGCCGACGGCATTGATGCCGAGCCGCGTCAGCCGGTTCAGCGTGCCTTGATAGTTTGCTTGCTCGACGATCACGGTATCGCCGCGATCCAGCAAAATGCCGTTGACCAGATCGAGCGCCTGCAGCGAGCCCGAGGTCAGCAGGATTTCGTCGGCGTTGCAGACGATACCGGCGGTGCGATGAAGCTTCTGCACCAGGAACTCGCGCAAGCGGCGATAACCTTGCGGGCCTGAAGCGAGGCCATAAGTCGAAAGATCGCGGCCCTCTCGCGTCAGCACATCATTTGTCGCTTTGATCAGCGCGTCGAGCGGCACAAGTTCGGCGTCGTTATGGCCACCGACAAAATTGTATTTTGGAAAGCCATTATACTTGAGCGCGGGCGGCGGCAGGTTGGATGCCAAGAGCGGCGCGAAGTCGAACGCAGACATGAGCATTTCTCCCGTGACCCACTTGCCAGGCCCGCTTTATTGCCCGCGACACTAGCGCGTCACAGCCGGGCTTGTCGCGGCTGTCGGCTCCGCTTATTCACGACACCAAACGAGGGAGTGAAACAAGAATGCGCCGCCTGTCCGTGACCGCTGCTCTAGCCGCCTGTCTGTTCGCCACTCTGTTCGCGAATTGCGCACGGGCGGAATATCCCGATCGGCCCATTCACCTCATCGTGCCGCAGGCCGCCGGCAGCGCTACCGACACGCTGGCGCGCATCTTTGCCGCCTCGTTTGGCGATGTGCTCGGCCAGCAGATCGTGGTCGACGACCGACCCGGCGGCGCGCTCACCGTCGGCATGGACCTCACCGCCAAAGCGGCGCCTGACGGCTACACGCTCTGCATGTCGCCCATCGGCGCGCTGGCATTGACCTCGAATATGGTCGAGCACCTGCCCTATGACGTCACACGGGACTTCACGCCGATCGGGTTGGTGACACGCGGTCATCTGCTGATGGCGGTGTCGCCGAATTCGCAATTTCATTCCGTGAAAGAGGTGATCGACTACGCCAAGGCCAATCCCGGCAAGCTTTCGAACGCGTCCTCAAGCAATGGCTCGCCCGGGCATGTCGATGCGGAACTGTTCAAATACATGACCGGCACCGACATCGTGCACGTGCCGTATAAAGGCGGCGCGCCAGCCATCAACGACCTCATCGCCGGCCGCGTCGAGATCATGTTCGAGAGCCTCAATTCCATCGCGCCGTTCGCGCGCTCCGGCCAAGTGCGCGGGCTGGCGGTCACCGGCGAGCGCCGCTCGCCGGCATTCCCCGATCTGCCGACCATCGCCGAGGCCGGCGTTCCTGGCTACGCGGCGCCAAGCTGGACCGGCGTTGTCGGCCCGGCCGGCCTGCCGCAGCCGATCGTTGACAGACTCAACACCGCGCTGAACAAGGCAGTCCGCTCCGACGCTTTCAAAGCGCGGATCGCGGAAATCGGCGATGAAATCCCCGGCGGCACGCCGCAGGATTTCGCCGCGCTGATCGCGTCCGAGTACAAGAAGTGGGGCGTGGTCATCAAACGAGCCGGGATCAAGATCGAGTAGCCGGGAAGCTTTTCTAGCGGCCGGACTCAACCCATATTGGGGTCATGGCGCCGAAATCGCGCGATCCCGCAAAGCATTCGAAAAAGGACCCGGCCAAACCGACCCGCGCCAAGGCGTCGCGGCCGGATGTGCCCGCGCTCGACGATTCGCTCGCCGACTTGCTCAATCCCGCCCTCAGCCAGGGCACCGCGGGTATCGGTTCGCAGACCGGCCTCAAGCAGCCAGCCGACAACTCCTTCGACCGTCGCGCAGATTTCTCGAATGCGCACCGGGCGCGCGCCTCGGTGGCGCGTGGTTTAGGCGAAGCACCGCAGCAGGGCTATGCCGGCAAAGGCACCGGCGCGCCGGGCGAGATCGATCCCGACCTGGCCAAGGCACTCGGCATCGACGCTGAGACCGACGCGGCCGAACGCGGCGGCGTCATTAAATACGGCGAGGAGAGCACCGGCCGGCGCGTCCAGCGCACCATGCCGGAGGGCGGCTTCGGCAGCGCCGCCAGCGCCCAATCACTCGATCGTTTGTTGCGCGAAGGCCGTGACGAATTCCGCGAACAACAATTATGGACACCGCACCGGCCGCCGCGGCCGGATAAATCCGAAGGCGGCCGCAAGCTTGTCATCAAATCCGAATTCGAGCCGAGGGGCGACCAGCCGCAGGCGATCCGCGATCTGGTCGAGGGCATCCGCCGCAACGATCGCACCCAAGTGCTTCTCGGCGTCACCGGCTCCGGCAAGACCTTCACCATGGCGAAGGTCATCGAAGAGACGCAACGCCCGGCGCTTATCCTGGCGCCGAACAAGACGCTCGCGGCGCAGCTCTATGGCGAGTTCAGGAGCTTCTTTCCCGACAATGCGGTCGAATATTTCGTCAGCTATTACGACTACTACCAGCCGGAAGCCTATATCCCGCGCACCGACACCTATATCGAGAAAGACTCCTCGATCAACGAACAGATCGACCGCATGCGCCACTCCGCGACGCGCGCGCTGCTCGAACGCGACGATGTGCTAATCGTCGCCTCGGTGTCCTGCATTTACGGTATCGGTTCGGTCGAAACCTATTCGGCCATGACTTTCAGTATCAAGCGCGGTGAGAAGCTCAATCAGCGGCAACTCCTCGCCGACCTGGTGGCGCTGCAATATAAGCGCTCCGGCGGCGACTTCTTCCGCGGCTCGTTCCGGGTGCGCGGCGATGCTTTGGAAATCTTTCCGGCCCACTACGAGGACCGCGCCTGGCGCGTATCTCTGTTCGGCGATGAAGTGGAATCGATCCACGAATTCGATCCGCTCACGGGACACAAAACCGATGAGCTGGAATTCGTCAAAATCTATGCGAACTCGCACTATGTGACGCCGCGACCGACGCTGTTGCAGGCGATCTCCGGCATCAAGTTCGAGCTCAAGCAGCGGCTCGAACAGCTTAATGCCTCGGGCCGCCTCCTTGAAGCGCAGCGGCTCGAGCAGCGCACCATCTACGATCTGGAAATGATGGAAGCGACCGGCGTCTGCGCCGGCATTGAGAATTATTCGCGCTATCTCACCGGGCGCAAACCCGGCGAGCCGCCGCCGACTTTGTTCGAATATGTACCGGACAACGCGCTGGTCTTTGTCGACGAGAGCCACGTCACCGTGCCGCAGCTCGGCGGCATGTATCGCGGCGACTTCCGGCGCAAGGCAACGCTCGCCGAATACGGCTTCCGCCTGCCGTCCTGCATGGACAACCGGCCGCTTCGTTTTGAGGAATGGGACGCGATGCGGCCGCAATCGCTCGCAGTCTCGGCGACACCGAGCGGCTGGGAGCTCAATGAATCCGGCGGCGTATTTGCCGAACAGGTGATCCGTCCCACCGGCTTGATTGATCCGCCGGTCGATGTGCGGCCCGCACGTACCCAGGTCGACGATCTGGTCGGCGAAGTGCGGCAGGTGGCGCAGGCCGGCTATCGCTCGCTGATCACCGTGCTGACCAAGCGCATGGCCGAGGACCTCACCGAATATCTGCATGAGCAGGGCATTCGCGTCCGCTATATGCATTCCGATATCGACACCATCGAGCGCATCGAGATCATCCGTGATCTGCGGCTTGGCGCTTTCGACGCGCTGGTCGGCATCAATCTGTTGCGCGAGGGCCTCGATATTCCGGAATGCGCGCTAGTCGCTATTCTCGACGCCGACAAGGAAGGTTTCTTGCGCAGCGAGACCAGTCTTGTGCAGACCATCGGCCGCGCTGCGCGCAATGTCGATGGCCGTGTCATTCTCTATGCCGACCACGTCACCGGCTCGATGGAACGCGCGATGGCTGAAACCGCGCGCCGCCGCGAGAAGCAGCAGGAATACAATGTCGTCCACGGCATCACGCCGGAAAGCGTGCGCAAGGGCATCTCCGATATTCTCAACAGCGTCTATGAGCGCGACCATGTGCTGATCGGCACGGCGGGCGCGAGCGGCAAAGGCGAGTTCGCCGAAGCCGCCACCATCGGCCACAATTTCGAAGCAGTGCTGAGCGATCTCGAAACCCGGATGCGCGCCGCCGCGGCCGATCTCGATTTTGAGGAAGCGGCGCGGCTGCGCGACGAGATCAAGCGCCTGCGCCAGACCGAACTCGCGGTGATCGACGATCCGACGGTGAAAATCGTCGCGTTTCCTTCAGGCGGCGGGCCACGCAATCCGCGCCGCGGAGGCGGCAGCAAAGTGCACAAGCCCGCGCTCGACGAGATGGGTATCGCGCTGCATCACGAGGTCTCGCCGCTTCGGCCGGGCTCAACGCAACGACCGAGAAAGCCCGATCTCGATGAGATGGGACCGGGCGTCGAGAGCATCCCAGGCAAACGCGACTCCAGCGGCCCGCGCTCAACCCTCGGCCGCCCCGGCATGCGCGGCGGCTTCAAGCCGCGCGGCCGCTGACCGGGCGCGCGCTCGCCGTCAGGCCGCGAGGATGTTGCCTCTTGCGACTCGACAGCGCACATCTGACACTGCCACGGCGATTCACAGCCAGCAGGAGGACATCATGGCGAAAGGCCAAGCTCGATCGAACAAAGAAAAGAAGAAGCCGAAGCAGGACAAGAACATCAAGAAGGGGGGCGCCGCCCCTTCGCCGTTTGCCGGCATGCACAGCCAGAACCCGTCGAAGAAGGGCTAAGGCAAGCCCGCCCGCGCGACAATTGAGCGCTGAAGCGGCGAATATTTCCCGTGCAACAATAGAGATGCACCGGGAGCCGCTTCATGAAGTCTCCGTCGATCGCTGCCTTTGACGCGCGCCTCGACGCCTGGGTGGAGCGGCACTGGCCGGCACTTAGCGTCGCCGGCTATGCGCTTGGCTTTGCATCATTGTTCGGCGGCGTGGCGCTGCATGCGTATCAGTCGCACTTCGCACACGCAGTGCAAACGCGCTGCGGCGCGACGTGCCTCGCCATTCCCGGTTTCGACTATGTTGCCGCCGCACTCTGCGGCGCCGCGGCCATTCTCCTTGTCTGGCTCATCGCAAGAACGGCCCTGACACTGCAAAGCCGCCTCGTCGACTCCGTAACGCAGTTGCGGCCCGGAAACCCGAGCACGTCCCTACCACCGCTCTGGACCGCCGTGCTGCACTGCCTCATCGGCTGCATCGTGTTCTTCGTGATTCTGGCTCTAGCAACCCCACACTCAGCCGGCAGAGTGCACCTCTCGCTCCACGGCCGCGGCGCGCTCGAACTGTTCCTGGGCTGGTGGATCGGCGGGCTGGTGGTGTTGAAGTTCTTCTGGCGGCAATACCGACTGAACTAAGAGACGCCCGTCTGCGATCTCGTGCCATTCATGATATAAATTCGTCATGAAACTTGGCTTCGAAGAAGCTCAGACGGCGTACACCAGCGGCTCTCAAAACGCGCGCTTCTGGACTGAGCAATGGGTTCGCACTTGGGCTTACTGCCCAAATTGCGGCGCCTCAAACATAAATCCTTTTCCTAATAACCAACCCGTCGCCGATTTCCATTGCGTCACCTGCAAGGAGGAATACGAGCTAAAGAGCCAAAAAAGTCGGTTTGGAAGCAAAGTCATGGATGGCGCCTTTAAGACCAAATGCGAGCGTCTGGCCGCGGACAACAATCCGAGCTTATTTCTGATGAACTACGACTTGAAATTACTGAGCGTCGTCAACTTTTTAATCGTCCCAAAACACTTTTTCGTACGAGAAATCATTGAAGAGAGAAAGCCGCTAAAGGCGACAGCACGTCGATCTGGCTGGATAGGATCGAATATACTGCTCAACAAAATTCCCGAATCGGGCAAGATTTATATCGTTCGCGACGGGCAGATCGAATCCAGACAAACTGTTCTTTCGCAGTGGGCTAAAACGCTATTTTTACGAGATCAAGAACAAGAGGCTAGAGGTTGGCTTCTCGAAGTAATGAAATGCATCGACGAGATAGGAAAGCAGGATTTTCAAATCGAAGATGTTTACGCCTTTGAGAAAAAGCTGGGTCAACTTTATCCCGAAAACCGTAACGTGAAGCCAAAAATTCGACAACAACTCCAATTTCTGAGAGATCGCGGCTATCTCGATTTTGTCTCTCGCGGATACTATCGTTTACGGTCTGAAAACTGACACAGGATCGGACTTATGGCCTGGTATCGCAATCACTACGAATGCGCTCGTTGCGATTATGAGTGGACGGACCAGTGGTCCTGTATGTGCGACGATGACTGCCCAGACTGCGGCGCTCGGCACATGTCGCCTTACGACAGCGATGATCTGACGGAAGTTATCGAAAAGAACGGCAAAGAGTTCATTGTCCTTTGTTCCCCGGAAACAGCTGAACACGACCCGGCCTATCGCGAACTTGGACGCTTTTCGAGCGAAACAGAAGCCAAGGCCTTTCTGGCAAGCGGCTAAAGGCCGTGAACTGAAGCACCGTTTCGTCCGTATAACGTTTGATTAAACGGAATGCTTTTATGCCCGACACCTCCGCCTTCTATACCTCGCTGCCGGTCCTGCGCGGCTTTCGGAGCCTGATGGACCCGGCGCGCTATACGCCGCTGCCGGAGGATTGGTCGGTCGGCATTGCCGATGTCGTGCAATCGACCCAGGCGATTGCCGAGAAGAAATACAAATCGGTGAACATGGCCGGCGCCGCGGTGATCGCGTCGGTGACCAATGCGCTCGAAGGACGTGAATTTCCTTTCGTGTTCGGCGGCGACGGCGCGAGCTTTGCCGTGCCGCCGGGCGACATCGAAGCAGCACGCAACGCGCTTGCCGCGACGGCGGCCTGGAGCGACGGCGAACTTGGCCTCACGCTCCGCGTCGCGCTCATTCCGGTCGCGCATATCCGCGAGCAGGGGCTCGATGTGCGGGTGGCGCGCTATGGCCCGTCGGAGAATTTGTCTTATGCGATGTTCGCCGGCGGCGGGCTCGCCTGGGCCGATGCCGCGGTTAAGCGCGGCGAATTGGCGGTGACGCCGGCGCCCGCAGGCACCTGGCCGGACCTCACCGGCCTGTCGTGCCGTTTCGAGGAATTCCGCTCAGCGCGTGGCGTCATCCTTTCGCTGTTGATCCTGCCACAGCCAGGCGCCGATCCGGCGGCTTTCCGCGCCGTCACCGAAGAGATCGTCGCCATGGTCGAGGGCAGTCCCGAAGCCGGGCGGCCGGTGCCGGCGGAGGGGCCGAGTTTCGGCTGGCCGCCGCAAGGCGTCGAACTCGAGACCCACACATTGCCGGGGCCGAGCCGTTTCAAAAAAACACGGGTGCTGGCGCGAAGCCTGTTCGCTTATCTGGTGCTGCGCTCGGGCCTGCGCGTCGGCGGCTTCGTGCCGGCGGTCTATATGCGGCAGGTCGTGGAGAATTCCGACTTCCGCAAATATGACGACGGGCTGCGTATGATCGTCGACTGCACGCCGCAGCTCGCCGAGCGGATCGAGAAGCGGCTCGCGGCTGCGGCCGGCACCGTTCGCTACGGCACGTTCCGGCAAGATGCGGCGATGATGACATGCTTCACGCCGTCACCGTTCCGCAGCGATCATGTGCATTTCGTCGACGGCGCGCGCGGCGGTTATGCCGCGGCGGCGACCGCGCTCAAGGCGGCGATAGCGGCAAGCTAGCCGTTACAGACCCGGCTTGCCGAGCGCGGCAACGCCGGCAGCGGCGACCTGCGCGTCCTGCGACGACAGCGCGCCGGAGACGCCGATCGCGCCGGCGATCTTGCCGTCGACCATAAGCGGAAATCCGCCTTCGATCGGGGTGATGTTTTTCAGCGCAAGAAGCCGCACGCCGGCGCCACCCGCGGCGATGGCGTCATCAAGCGCCTTGCTCGGCCGCTTGAAGTCAAGCGCGGTGCGCGCTTTGCCTTCTGAGACGGTGCTGGCGGAGAGCTGCGCGTTGTCCACCTTGTGGAACATCACCATGTTGCCGCCGCTGTCGAGAATAGTGATGGCGACCTGCCAGAGATTCTTGGCGGCTTCGAGTTCGGCCGCGGCCATCACCCGCTTGGCCTGATCGAGCGTGATGACCGGGCCATAAGCCGGCATCTGCGGCGCCGCGGCGGGCGCCGGCTGTTGGGCCAGGGCCGTTCCGGCGCCAAGAGCCAAGGTTGCAACCAAGATTGCGGACAGGGCACCGGCAAGTGCGAAAGAACGAAGCATACTGCCGTCTCCAAATAAGCGGGTCGAAGCGACCGGCGATGCGATCAGGACCGATTCTTGCGGGCACAATAAGCAGCAAAAGCGGCGGCGGGAAAGCCGAAATGACCGTCATGTGATGGCCATGCCCCGATGCGCGCGGACAGCATCATCACTATATGTGCGCCAACAGTTCCTTCCCGCGTTGCTCGTTCATTGGCCGACCCATCTTTGGCCGAATCCATTCCCGGATCAAACGACCTCAGGAGATCGTCATGTTCTCATTCCGCAAAAAGGTTGAGATGCCCGCCGCCGCCGATGCCCTGCCCGGCCGCACCGCTGCGCTGCCGACGGCGAAGACCCATTTCGTCAACGGCCATCCACTCAAAGGCCCCTACCCTGAGGGTTCGCAGATGGCGATCTTCGGGCTCGGCTGCTTCTGGGGCGCCGAGCGCAAATTCTGGGAGCTTGGCGATGGCGTCTATGTCACCGCCGTCGGCTATACCGGCGGCTTCACGCCAAACCCAACCTACGAGGAAGTCTGCTCCGGCCGTACCGGGCATAACGAGGTCGTGCTGGTGGTCTACGACCCAAAGAAAATCTCCTACGAGCGGCTGCTGAAGACGTTCTGGGAGAATCACGATCCGACCCAGGGCATGCGCCAGGGCGGTGATGTCGGCACACAATATCGCTCCGGCATCTATGTGTTTACGCCGGAGCAGCGCGCCGCGGCGGAAGCCTCGAAGGCGGCGTACACCAAGGCGCTCGACGCCCAGCGCATGGGACCGATCACGACCGAAATCGTCGACGCGCCGCCGTTCTATTTCGCCGAGGACTATCACCAGGAATATCTCGCCAAGAACCCGCACGGTTATTGCGGTCTCGGCGGCACCGGCGTGAGCTGCCCGATCGGCACTGGTGTCGCGGCTTAACAGCGAAATGAAATCGGCGAGTGGCGAATAGGGTCTTCTGCCCTATTCGCCGTTTTGCTATGCGCTTTGAGCACAGAGGGTTCAGACCATGGCCTGGCCGGACGGTCGTTACATCCAAGCCTCGATCTTTTTCAGCCGCTGGCTGATCGCGCCGTTTTTGCTCGGCCTCCTGCTTTGCCAGTTCCTGCTGATATTTCGCTTCGGCAGCGATTTTCTGGTGCTGGTGCTGCAAGCGGGAAAGATGGATTGGCACGACACCGTCACTGGCGTGCTCAATCTGGTCGATCTAGCGCTGACCGCGAACCTGATCCTGATCGTGATCTTCTCGAGCTACGAGAATTTCATCCGCCGCATCGATGCGCAGCCGGATTGGCCGGAGGGTTTGACCCAGGTCGATTTCGGTGAACTCAAACAGAAGCTTCTCGGCTCGGTGGTCGGCATCGCCGCTGTCGATGCGCTGGCTTGGTATTTCGACATTGAGAAGATTACCGACACATCCCGGCTGGTCTGGGTGCTCGCTTTCCCGCTGATGTTCGTGGTGGTGATGCTGCTGCTCGCCATCGCCGACCGGATCGGCCACCGCGCTAAGCCAGATTAAGACCTGCGCCCCTACATTAAGACCTGCGCCCCTAGATTAAGACCTGCGCCCACCCCCGGTGAGGGTTTGTTAACCATAACTATCGTTTAGTCGGGCCTCGGCTTTTGCCTCGAACCGGGGTCGGATTACGCGTATGCGGCTCACCCGCACTCTCATGCTGCTCATTGGCGTCGCCATCGCGGCAGCGGGATGCTCCCAACAACCAATGCTGCGCTACTCCATGCCGGCGCCGGCCCAAGGGTATCAAGGTGGATACCAAGGCGGGTACCAAGGCGGCATCGACAACGTGGTTTATGGCTCAGGCGCCTACGGTGCCGCGGCGTCGCCCTCTTATGCCGCTGCTGCGCCCGCACCCACTTATGCCGCGCCGGCACAAACCTACGCCGCAAGGCCGACTTATGCGGCGGCGCCTGCGCAAACCTATGCCGCGGCCGCGCCAACTTATCCTGTACAGAGCTACGCAAGACCGGCGCCGACCTATGCGGTTACCGCCGCGCCGAACTATACGGCTTCCACTTATGCGGTGGCGGCCGCGCCGGCTTATGCTGCTAGGCCCGCTGCCTATGCGCCGCCGGTGCAGCCTGCTTACAGCTTGGATTCCGGAGACCGGCTGCGCGTCGTGGTGTTCGGCCAGGACGGTTTGACCAATTCCTATTTGATCGACGCCAGCGGCAATATCCAGATGCCGCTGATCGCGACGGTGCCGGCGCGCGGCCTGACCACCGATCAGCTATCATCCCGCATTGCCGACATGCTGCGCCAAGGCTATGTGCGCGAGCCGCATGTCGCGGTCGAAGTCGAAGCCTATCGGCCGTTCTTCATTCTCGGCGAAGTCACCGCGCCCGGCCAATATCCCTACACGCCGAACATGACGGTCGAGACCGCGGTGGCGATCGCCGGCGGCTTCGGGCCGCGCGGGCTGCACAGCCCGGTCATGATCAGCCGCAACTACAATGGCCAGATGATTCGCTACCAGGCGCCGATCACCGCGCCGGTAAGCCCCGGCGACACCATCCAGGTACAAGAGCGCTGGTTCTAATCGCTCCGTCATTGCGAGCCAACGGGTCCGCGTGAACCGCGGCCCGATGACAAGCTCCGCGAAGCAATCCAGCAAGCCGCCCTGATTGCTTCGTCGCGTTGCTCCTCGCAATGACGCGGACGGTCTTTACTTTATATGCTTGCCGAAGAACTCGTTGGCGCGCTGGCGGCCGAGCTTCGCGGACGCTTCATTATAGCTGCCGCGTTCTTCGCAATTAAAGCCATGCTGGGCGTCGGGATAGACGAAGATTTCGCAATCGCCGCCGTGCTTTTGTTTGATCAGGTCGACATCGCTCATCGGGATCGACGCATCCTTTTCGCCGAAATGCAATTGCGTCGGGATCTTCGGCGCTGCGTCGACATTCTTGGCGATCTGGCCGCCATAGAAACCGACCGCGCAAGACAGGCCGTTGAGCTTGGACGCGGCGAGGAATGCGATCGTGCCGCCCATGCAGAAACCGACAATGCCGACCGGTCCGTCTTTCTTCAATTCATCGATCGAAGCCTGCACGTCGCGCATCATCGCGCCCCAATCCGGGTTGGCGACGAATTTACGGGCCTCGGCGATCTCGTCCGGCGTGTAACCGGACTCGAAATTCGGTTTCTGCCGGTCGAACACCGCCGGCGCGATCGTCGCATAACCCTGCGCAGCGATGCGGTCGCAGACCGCACGGATGTGATGATTGACGCCGAAAATTTCCTGAATGACGACGACGCCGCCTTTGGCCTTACCGGCGGGATCGGCGCGATAAGCGCCGAACTTGAAACCATCGGATGCCGTCAAAGTGATATGCTTACCCAAAGCGATCCTCCTGATGCGACTGGCCGCACGCTGTTTGCCGCGCAACGGCCGGGAACAAAGATAACGGGACTATAGCGCCTGGAGGACCGCGCGTCAGCGCATCACAACGATGAAATCGGTGCCTTCACCGGTCTCGTCGCCGAGACCCTGATCGGAGACGATCAGCGAGGACCCCGGACCGAACAGCTGTGAAATCGCGTCGAGTGCATTTTGCGGAATCTCGATGCGGGCCAGCGCTTCTTGCGGCGTCTGCGGCGGCGGAATGACCGCAGGCGGCTTGCCGCGCTCCTCGCGCACTTCTTGGTAGCCGCGTTTGCCGGGCCGCCTGTCATTCTCCGCATAGCGCTGCTTCGGCAGCTCACCCGGCATCGACACCACGGTCCAGCGCATGCTGGCGTGGTCGTCGAGATAATTCATCGCGGTGAATACATGCGTGCCGAACGGCTTGTCCTGCTGCACGATGGTGATCGGCACGCTGAACAGCGGCGTGAAGTCCTGCCGCACATAAATTTTCTTTTCCTTGCGGCTGATGAAAACCGCGATCGGCATTTTCTTGGCGAGCGCTTTGGTGATGTCGATCGCGTCCGACGGCTTTGCGGCCGCCGCGGCGTTGTCTGGTGTCGCCATCGCAGGCGCCGTGACGGCGGGCGCCATGGGTGCGGGCGCATCGCTGCTTACGCGTAATCCAAGCGCGATCGGCTGGGCGGACGCAGTTTCAGTGAGCGCAGGAGGCGTTGCTGCGAGCGGCATTGCCGCAGGCGGTATGGCTGACGCCGGCGGCGTATCCACCATCTTGCTGTTGTCGTCGTTAGCCGCCGTCTTAGAGGCTTCGGAAGTCTTAAGCGTTTCAGAAGTTTTTGGCGCTTCGGAAATCTTGGGCTCTTGGGAAGTTTTGGCTAGATCGGCGACCGGAGCGGCCGGCGCCTGAACTTGCGGGGCAGGAGCGGCGGGCACAGGAGGCGGCGCCGGCGGCTGATCCTTGTGCACGAACAAATGCGCGTCGGCGATCTCCGCCGGCTTCAATTCGGGATCAGCAACGATAACGCGCGCGCCCATCTTAGTAAGGCCGTAGAGCTTAAGCGCAAAGTCACGCGGCATGCGGATGCAGCCATGCGACGCGCGGTGGCCGATATTCTCACCTTCATGAAGCGCGACGCCGGACCAGGTGATGCGCTGCATGAACGGCATCGGCGCATCGCTGTAGAGATTCGAGCGGTGAAACACCTGCTTCTGAATGACACTGAAAACGCCGAGCGGAGTCGGCAATGCCGGCACGCCGGTCGCAACCGACGTGTCTGCGATATGCGCGCCGTCGCTGTAGACATGCAGTTTCTGCTGATCGATAGAAACGATGATCTGCAGCGGCCCTTTCGGAATGTCGCCGAACGGCTCTTTGCTGATCGGCGGAGCCTTGGGCTCAGCAGGCTTATGTGAAATCACATGCCGCCGCGGCCCCGGGTACGAGTCATCCCAGCTCCGCCATTGCGCCGCTGCCGGTGCGGTCCCCGCTGCGAGCATTAGTCCTGCGGCCAAAGCACCGAAAGGCAGCAGCCTCAAGACGTGTCGTTGCGGCGAACGCGATGAAAACATTGGCATGCGATGGAACATTAGATCTTGAGGAGTTTAAGGCGGTGAAACACTAGCGCTTGAGCCAAGACGGCAACATGACCGGTAGCAGTGGCCGTAGAATCGCGATCCTGCAATATAAACATTCCTTTGGCGTAAATGTTCACTCTTGCGGCATCAGCGCGATGCACCTTTACAGCCGCGGTTGCAGTGCAAAAGCCTCGGCCAGAAGCTCATAAGAATGCCGCCGCGCGGCGTGGTCATAAACCATCGTCGTAATCATTAACTCATCAGCGCGCGTCGCTTCGATGAGCGCCAAGAGGCGCTCTTTGACGCGTGCAATGCCGCCGACCACGAGGCGGGAGCGCTGGCGGGAGATGCGGTCCCGATCGACCGGCGTGTAGGGATAGGCCGCGGCCTCCTCCGGCGAAGCGAGCGGCGCGTATTCGCCTTTGGCGCGACGGGCGTAATGCAGATCCGCACTGGCCGCGATGCGCTCGGCCTCGGCATCGGTGTCGGCCGCGATCACGGCTGTACCCAAGATTGCATAAGGCTGTGCCATCGTCGGCGACGGCTTGAAATGTTCGCGATAACTCAGCATTGCGCTCGCCGCATCGTAATCGGCGAAATGAAAGGCGAAGGAAAAGCCGGTGCCGACCGCGGCTGCGAGTTCGGCGCTGTAACCGCTCGAACCGAGAAGCCAGATCGGCGGTAGCGCGACGTCGGTGGGTACCGCGCGCACATTGCGGAACGGATGCCCGTCGGGAAAGCCGCCGCGTTCGAACAGCAGCAATTCCTGGAAACGCTCAAGGAATTCGTCGCCCTCGCGTGCATCTTGACGGGCGCGCAGCGCGTAAGAGGTGACTGGATCGGTGCCTGGCGCGCGGCCAAGCCCGAGATCGATGCGGCCGGGAAACAACGCCTCCAAAACCTTAAAGCGCTCGGCCACCATCAGCGGCGCATGGTTCGGCAGCATGACGCCGCCTGAGCCGACACGAATCCCGGTGGTCACCGCGGCGACTTGGCCGATCATGATCTCAGGTGCAGAGCTCGCGATATTCGCAAGATTATGGTGCTCGGCGACCCAATAACGCTTGTAGCCGAGACGATCGGCAAGCCGCGCGAGATCAATCGTGTTGCGCAATGCGACCGAGCCCGGCGTAGCCGTGGTCACGGGCGACAGATCGAGGACGGAGAGTGGTGTCACACGGCAGTATGAGCCCGCCGCTAAGCGCCGCGTCAATCCTCGCCTGCGCTTGGCTGGTCACCGTTTCGTGGTGGCAACGGTCGCCGGCGTGTCCGGCTTCGTGTTTGTTGCTTGTGCCGCCGCCTTCTTCGCCGGATGGCGACGCTTCAACACCACACGGCGCGGCTCTGATTGCGCTGTTAGACCGATGAACGGCGTTTCGGCAGCCGTTCCTTGCAAAGTCGATTGATAGGTCGGCGATGCGAAATTCGAATCTGCTGTGACCGTTGTGCTGACAATACGTGCACGTTTGGCGCGCTTGGCCGCATGATGCCGGACCTCATTTTCTTTTTTCGGCGCTGGCAAGGGCGCTAACGCCTCGGATCGCGCAGGCATTACCATGGTATTGTCTGGCGTGATCGCGGCTGTTGTCATCGGTTGATCCGCCTCAGGTGATTTGACCGTCAGCGTTGGCTCTGCTGGGGATACAACTTGAATCGGCGCAGTTTCAGGAGTCACGGCGATCTGCGCCGGTTTAGTCTCAGCCGGTACTGCTATCTCTGCAGTCTTGGTCTCCGCCGGCTCCGCCGTTTGAACCGGCGCAAATGTTTGAGCCGGTGCGACTTCCGGCACCGCGGTGTCAGAGATCAGCCCGGCAACGATGGCAACCACATCGTCTTGCGAAGAAGCCGTGTCCGCCGTCGGCTTGGATTCCAATTTGGCGTCGTGTTCGGGCTCAGGCTGAACCTCAGTCTTCGCCGTAGGCTCATCAGGAGATGATGCCGAAGACGCCGGAGGGTCGGATGGAGCGCTTGCCGGCACCGGAACTGTCATCCGCGGCGACGCCGGCTCCTTTACTTCGAAGCGCACGCCGAAAGGTGACGGCGTACCATCGCTGACCAGCGTCGGCGTGCCGGTGCCATAAGCGAGTTGCAACGGCGGCTCGCCGCTTTGCAAACGCGTGTAGGGCTGATGATTGACCCGCAATACCGCAAGCGTAGCGAGCCCGCAGCCGATGCCGACTATCGACGCGAGCAGTGCAACGACCATGACGCGGAGGTTCGGAAACATACGACCTCACAAATTCGCGCGCGATCCCGACGAACAGCACGCGATACGAGGCCTTGACGATCGACGCTAGGATTAATGGCTACAGACAAGCTGCGGGACCTAACGCGCCGGCGAATGCGTCGGTTCCATGAAAGAGATTTAGCTGAGTCGCTGCAATTGCAACGTTAAAAATAAAGCGCCCACAATAAAGCACACACCATCGCCGCAGCGGACGTGCCGTCCAGCCACAGCAATGGCGCGTTGGATGATTGCGATTAGCGTGTGATCGGCGCCCGCGGCGACATCTGCGCCGAAGCCGCATTCTGCGCGCCTGGCATCACCACCACACGCGTACCGACGTTCACGCGGCTGTAGAGATCAGCGACATCGTCATTGGTCAGGCGAATGCAGCCCGACGACACATAGGTGCCGATGGTCGATGGCTGATTGGTGCCGTGAATGCGGTAGAGCGTGCTGCCGAGATACATGGCGCGCGCGCCAAGCGGATTGGTGTCGCCGCCGGCCATGAAGCGCGGCAGATAGGGCTGGCGTTCGATCATTTCCTTCGGCGGAAACCAATCCGGCCATTCCTTCATACGGCTGATGCGCTCAGTGCCGCTCCAGGTGAAGCCTTCGCGGCCGACGCCGATGCCGTAACGCATGGCCTTGCCGCCACCGGTCACGAGATAGAGGTAGGTGTTCGGCGTATCGATGATGATAGTGCCGGGGGGTTCAGGCGTCGCCAAGTCGACAACCTGACGCCGGAACTGCGGCGGCAATTCCTTGGCCGGGCCTTGGTCAGGCTGCTCGTCCGGCGGGAGCGCGGCAACCACGGTCGGGCGGCTCATCGGCGAGGCCATTGGGGATGACATGGGAGCCGACATAGGAGCTGAGGTGACGGGAGCGCGGACCGAGCCGGTCACATCGGCCGGATCGCCGGAGGCAGCAACGGAAGCTGGCGGCCGCTCATAGGAGCCGCTGCCGTCGACCATCGGCATCGGCTGCGGCGCGAAATAAGGCCGGCCGGCCGGGATCGGGGCATCGACGTCGTCGCGATTGGGCTGCACCGTGCCCGGCGCGTAGGGGTAGCCGCTGGCGTCACGATAGACCGGCTGCGGCGCCCCATAAGGCGGAGGCGGCGCGTATTGCGCGCTGGCGCTCCCCAGCGATCCGGCAAATGCCGACGCGACAACCACAAAACCGATGCTGATACGCAAAGGACCCCCCAAACCGACCCGTACTGCCCACGCCTGTACCAAGTGCTTTTGTGACGGCAACATTTGGCAAGACCAAGGCGCGCGGTTCCGATGTGGACGGTGATCCGGGCCACACGGCGCCGGTTCCAAAAAGATGGTGAATAGTTGGTTAGGAAAATCAGCACTTTGCGCCGGTCTCCGGCGCGCTTCCGGTGCGGATATGTTATTCATGTGACGGGGACTTTTTCGTGCCGTCAGGGGGATGGAGATGACGCAAGGCACTTTGCGTATCGCTTGGGCCGCAGCAATTTTGGCTGCGGCAGTGGCGTCGTCGGCATCGGCTCAGACGCCGGCCATCAATACGCTCAAAGGCAAGATCTTTGACGCCAAGATGGCGCAACAGACCTTCGCCAACGGCTTGCACCATTGCAGCGAATTGAACGGCTCGAATTTCTATTTCCAGCAGCGCGACCGCGTTCTCAATCTCGACGACTATCATCACTCGCTGGACAATCTGGTGATGCAGCGCGTTTTCAATCCGGACACCAAGCAGCCTTGGGGCGAACAGGACGCGGAGAAGCGCTGGCAGCAAGTGAAAGCGCAAGCGGCGAAAGATCAGGAGACTTGCGCGCTCGTCACAAGTTTGCCGGATCTGCAAAAGCAGCTCGACGCCATGCAGCAAACGGCGGCATCGCAGAGCCAAACGCCCCCTGCTACAAAGTAGCGCCGGTACAAAACCGGATTTGAGGGGAACGTCGTCATGGATTGGACTGACCGGCGCGAACGCCTGCGCGCCATCATCAATGGTTCACGCTGCATTTATCCGGGATCGGTCTATGACGCGATTTCCGCCCGCATCGCCGAGGACTTAGGATTCGAAGCCGGCATGTTCGCCGGTTCGATCGGGTCTTTTACCGTCCTCGGCGCTCCCGACATCATCGCGCTGACGCTCACGGAATTTGCGCAACAGGCCTATCGCATCAATCGCGCCGGCAAGCTGCCGCTTTGTGTCGATGCCGATCACGGCTACGGCAATGCGATCAATGTCAAACGTACGGTCGAGGAGCTCGAGACTGCAGGCGTCGCCGCCCTGACCATCGAAGACACCGCGCTGCCGACACCGTACGGCGCGAGCGGCCCGACGCTCATTCCGATTGCCGAGGGCGTCGGCAAAATGAAAGCCGCACTCGCCGGCCGCCAAGACAAGCGCCTGATCATTGTCGGCCGCACCAGCGCCATCTCCATCACCGGCATCGAAGACACGATCGCGCGGCTGAAGGCGTACGAAGAAGCCGGCATCGACATGGTGTTCATGGCCGGCGTCAAGACGCGTGCGCAACTGGATGCGGTCGCCGCAGCTATCAAAGTGCCGATCTTTCTCGGTGGCGCCGGCGCCGAACTCTACGATCTCGATTATCTCAGCGCCCGCAATGTGCGCGTCTGCCTGCAAGGTCACCTGCCCTTCATGGCCGCGGTTAAAGCGGTGCATGACACGCTTAAGGCGCTGCGCGAGGGCGTTGCGCCAGCCGATATCAAGACCGTGGCATCCGGCGATTTGATGAAACAGGTGACGCGTCAGGCCGACTACGCCAAGTGGACCAAGGATTTCCTCAACGCTGGCTTGTCGGGCGGTTGACCACAAACCGCCTTGCAAGGGGCTTGATCGTGGCGCTGTTTATCAACAAATAGCGGAAGCGACACGAGGTAAAGCCGATGCCGTCCGTCAGTGACTGGAAAATACCGTCCTCCGCACAACCGAAGCCTGAGGACTATAGCTACGATCTGGATCACGCGCTGTCCGCGGTTGTGGGCCTACGCACCACGGTGCCGTCGGATGCTTTCACGGCAGAGACGCTCGGCACCGAACGCGCCGGCAATGGTGTGATCATCCGCAGCAGCGGTCTCGTCCTTACCATCGGCTATCTGATCACGGAAGCGGACACGATCTGGATCGCACTGAACGATGGCCGCTCGGTGCCCGGTCATGTACTCGGCTACGATCAGGAGACCGGCTTCGGCCTGGTGCAGGCGCTAGCCAAGATCGAAGTGCCGGCACTGGAGATCGGCGAGTCCGCCGGTGTATCGGTTGGCGAACGCGTCGTTGTCGGCGGCTTCGGCGGACGGCAGCGTTCGGTCGCGGCCCGCGTCGTCGCCAAGCAGGAATTCGCCGGCTACTGGGAATACGTGCTCGACGAAGCGATCTTCACCGCGCCGTCGCATCCGAACTGGGGCGGCACTGCGCTGATCGGGCCTGCTGGCGAACTCCTTGGCGTCGGCTCTCTGCAATTGCAGCACGCCGGCGAGAAGGGTAAGGCGCAGAACATCAACATGATCGTGCCGATCGACCTCTTGAAACCGATCGTCGACGACCTGATGAAGTTCGGCAGCCGCAACATGCCACCGCGGCCGTGGCTTGGTCTCTATGCCACCGAAGTCGAAAACCGCCTGGTGGTCGTTGGCCTCGCCGATCGCGGCCCGGCGAAGAAAGCCGATCTACGCACCGGAGACGTTATTCTCTCGGTCGCCGGGAAAGAGGTGAGCGATCTCGCCGGTTTCTTCCGCCGCGTCTGGGCACAGGGTAAAGCCGGCGTCGACGTACCGTTGGCGATCTATCGCGACGGCGAGACCATGGACATCAAGGTCAAATCGAGCGAACGCAATCGCTTCCTTAAGGGACCAAGTCTCCACTAATACGGCCTTCACTAATGCGGCTTGCATTAGTCGCGTGCCTGCTCCGCAAGCAGCGCCCGCAATCCTTCGCGATAAGTCGGATAGCGTAAGGTCACGCCAAGCTCGCGCTTGAGCTTATCGTTCCGCACCCGCCTGCAGTCTTGCCAGAAGCTCAAAGCCATCGGCGACATCGTCGGCGCCGCGTCGGCAAAAGCGACTTCCGGCGGCGGCTCGCGGCCGAGAAGCTGCGCAGCGAAGACGATCGGCTCGGCCGGCGGTGTCGGCTCGTCATCGGCGACGTTGAAAATGCCATTGGCGTTGTGCGCAATTGCGGCGTCGATCGCCTGCGCGATGTCACCGACATGGATGCGGTTGAAGACCTGGCCTCGCTTGACGACACGTCGCGCCTGTCCGCGCGCGACTTGGATAAGCGCATTGCGTCCCGGTCCGTAAATCCCGGCGAGACGCAAGATCGCAACGGCAACGCCGCGCTTCCGACCAAACGCTTGCCACGCCTGTTCGGCAGCAAGCCGTTCATGCGCACGCGCCGATTCCGGCTTGGTCGGCGAGTCTTCATCGACCCAGCCTCCGGCGCTGTCGCCATAGACGCCGACGGTCGAGAGATAGACGATTGAACGCAAATGCGCCGCCGCGAGAAACGCATCACCGCAGACACGCAACACCGGATCGCCGCCTTCATCCTGCGGCACCGAGATCAAAGCCGCATCGGCTTCAACGATCGCTTGCTTAAGTTCGTCAGAAACAACTTTGCCGTCGAACACAATCGCGCGCGGCTTACCACCATAGGCATTCAACACGGCAGCGCGCTCTTTGCTGCGCATCGTGCCGACAATGCGGTCGAACCTGTCGTCGAAATCAGCAACATACTGTTCGGCCGAATAACCCAATCCGATGCAAATGAGCGTGGTCATCAGGCGGCCGCGTCTTCCCATTCAGCGATGACGTCGGCGTCGGTTTCATCGCCGCGTCGCGCCGCATAATGATGCAGTCGTGCGGGATCGAGCCGCCCCAGCGCCCACACCGCCGCACCGCGCACCAGCGGCGACGGATCGCCGAGCAAATGCGTGGCGTCGGTCGCAAGCGCGGCGTGGCCGGAATTGCCGATTGCGATCAAAACATTGCGGACGAAGCGCGCCCGGCCGATGCGCTTGACCGCACTCTTCGAAAACAAAGTGCGAAACGCTGCATCGTCGAGGCGTACGAGATCGACAAGCTCCGGCGCGCGCAACGCTTCGCGGGCAGCGAGCTTGGTTTCATGCCCGGCGCGGGCGAATTTGTTCCAGGGACAGACCGCGAGACAATCGTCGCAGCCATAGATGCGGTTGCCGAGCAGCGGACGAAATTCGCGCGGGATCGGTCCTTTGTGCTCGATGGTGAGATAGGAAATGCAGCGGCGCGCATCGAGCTGATAAGGCGCCGGAAACGCCGCGGTCGGACAGACATCGAGGCAGGCATGGCAATTGCCGCAGTGATCCTGTTCCGGCGCATCGAGCGGCAGATCGAGCGTGGTGAAGATCGCGCCGAGGAAAAGCCAAGAGCCGAGCTGCCGCGACACCAGATTGGTATGCTTGCCTTGCCAGCCGAGGCCGGCCGCGGTGGCGAGCGGCTTCTCCATCACCGCGGCGGTGTCGACAAAAACTTTGATATCGCCACCGCCTTTGTCGATCAGCCAACGTCCGAGCTGCTTCAGTCGCGGCTTGATCAGCTCGTGATAATCGTCGCCGCGCGCATAGACCGAAATACCGCCACGCGTGCGTTGCTGTAGGATCGCCAGCGGGTCCTCGTCCGGCCCGTAATTGATGCCGAGCATGATCACCGCGCGGACGTCCGGCCACAGCGCGCGCGGATCGCCGCGGCGCACGGCATTCGCCGCCATCCAGGCCATATCGCCATGCGCACCGCTGTCGAGGAAGGCGCGCAGCCGTTCCGGCGCCAAAGGAATAGCGTCAGGCCGCGTGATGCCGATGGCGTCGAAGCCCAGCCCACGCGCAGCGTCGATCAGCGCTGACTTCAATGCAGCAGGATTCAGAAATCCAGATTGGCGTAGCTTGCCGCCGGCGGCACCCCCGGGAGCGTCTCGGTCAGAAGCGTGCGGAATGACGGGCGCGACTTGATCCGCGCGTACCAATTCCTCGCTGTCACGTCCTCGTCCCACGGCACATCGCCCAGATAATCGACGGCGGACAAATGCGCCGCCGCGCACAAATCGGCATAACTGAGATGGTCGCCAGCCAGCCAATCGCGGGTGCGGACAAGCCAGCCGATATAGGCCAGATGGTACTTGATGTTGGTCTTTGCAGCACGCAGCGTTTCAGTATCGGGCGAACCGCCGCCATTACCGGCCGGCCGGTAGCGCTTATAAACCCGCTCGGTCACCAGCGCGTCGGAGACTTCGGAGAAGAATTTTTCGTTGAACCACGCCATCAGCCGGCGCACTTCGACGCGGCCGTTTGGATCTTCGGGTAACAGCCGGTTCGGCGTGAAGGCGCCGCCACGGGTCTCGTCAATATATTCGGCGATCACCGGCGCGCCCGGAATCGGCGGCGCGCCCTCCTCGATCAGCACCGGAGTGGTGCCGGCCGGATTGAGCGCCAGAAATTCCTCGCGGCGTTCCCAGGTCCGTTCCTCGACCAGCCGCGTCGGCAGGCTGTATTCCTCGAGGATCAGCCGGATGAACCGCGAATGCGGACAGATTGGATGATGGAGCAGCGTCAGCATGCGGTAAGGCCCCGGCGAAACCGTCTGGCGCGATGGCTGGAACAAATGGTGTCCGAGCCTTGCCCGAATCTCATCCTTGCGTCAAAACCTTGACGCAAGGTTTCTCCACCCTTTCCCCTCGCCGGCACACGCGTTTCCTTCAATCCCGCTTTTTCAATCCGGCCGCGGAGCGCAGCATGACATTGGACGTGATCAAGGCGATCTTTCTCGGCATCGTCGAGGGCCTCACCGAATTCATTCCGGTGTCCTCCACCGGACATCTGCTCCTGGTCGGGCATTTCTTTGGCTTTGACGACGAGGATTTCGGCAAATCGTTCGACGTGCTGATCCAGCTCGGCGCCATATTGGCGCTGCTGTCGATTTATTTCGGCCGGCTATGGAAATTGTTCCTCGGGATGTTCAGCAATCGCGAGGATCAGCGATTTATCATCGGCGTCCTGGTCGCCTTCCTGCCGGCGATGATCATCGGCGCGTTCGCCTACTCAACCATCAAGAGCGTGCTGTTCAATGTCTGGATCGTCTGCATTTCGCTGATCATCGGCGGCTTCATATTGTTGTGGGTCGACCGGCTCGATCTCAAGCCGCGCTACCATGACGCGACAAAATTCTCGCTGCCGATGTATCTCGGTATCGGTTTCGTGCAGTGCCTGTCGATGATCCCCGGCGTGTCGCGCTCAGGCGCCAGCATCGTCGCTGCGATGCTGTTCGGCGCCGACAAGCGCGCGGCGACCGAGTTTTCCTTCTGGCTCGCGATGCCGACCATGGTCGGCGCCTTTGCTTTCGAGGCCTTCAAGAGCCGTCACGAACTCTCAGGCGGCGGCCATACGCTGATCATCGCCATCGGCTTTGCCGTGTCGTTCGTCTGCGGTTGGATCGTGGTGAAGTGGCTGCTCGACTATGTCTCGCGCCACGGCTTTGCGCTGTTCGCCTATTGGCGGATCATTATCGGCGGGCTTGGTCTGATCGCGCTTTTGATCGGGCTCTGAATACAGTCTTCAAACGCCGTGCGGCGATCAAGCCGCGTGCGGGTGAAACTGTCCGGTCTTGCGGAAGCGCCACAGATAAGTTGGCACGATGGCCGACATCGATTCCGGCGTGATGCCGATACCCTCAAGCGTGCGACCGTCACGCTTGGCTTCGTCCGAAACGACATTGTCGCTCTTGAGCATCTCGACCTGATCCGGAGTGATCGGCGCCGACGGCACAAATTGCAGGAACGCGGCCTTCAGCTTCATCACTGGGAAAGGCAGCGGCACAAGAAGACGCCGCCGCTCGATGGTGGCGAGCGTGAATTCCATCAATTCCTTGAAAGTCCGCACATCTGGACCGCCAAGCTCGTAAATCGTGCCCGGCGTCAAGTCGCCATCGACGGCTTTAGCGATTGCTAAGGCGACGTCGCCGGCAAAGACTGGCTGCATGCGGGTGTGGCCGCCGCCGGCGAGCGGCAATGCGGGCAGCAAACGCGCCAGCGCGGCGAAGCGGTTGAAGAAATCGTCTTCGGGACCAAACACGATCGAAGGACGCATGATGATCGCGGCATTGAGCGCAGCCAGAACGCGGCGTTCCCCATCAGTCTTAGCGCGCGCATACTCCGAAGTCGCATCTGCGTCGGCGCCTATCGCCGACACTTGGACGAGCGATGCGCCAGCCGAAGCTGCTGCACGCGCCACGGTTTCGGCGCCCGCGCCCATGATCGCGTCAAAACGCTGGCGCCCGCCCTGGGATAAAATACCGACGAGATTGACTACAACCGAAGCATCGCGAGTCGCGGCAGCGACCGAACCCGGAAAACGCAGATTGGCCTGGACAAGTTCGACTTGGCCGACCCGCCCCATCGGCCGCAGAAAACCTGCGAGATCCGGCCGACGCACCGCGACACGGATGCGGTAGCCGCGAGCGGCCAGCGCCCGCACCGCATGGCGGCCGACAAAGCCGGAGCCGCCGAAGACGGTGACCAGAGTTTCGAGTCTATTGCGGGGTGCCATTTATCGCGAAATACAGGATCATTTGCAGGGTGTACAGAGGGATATCCCCTTCGATTGACAATGCTAAGACCGCTCCGTACCTATCCGCCACTGCGCAATGGGCGCCCAGGTGGCGGAATTGGTAGACGCACTAGTTTCAGGTACTAGCGCCGCGAGGCGTGGAGGTTCGAGTCCTCTCCTGGGCACCACCGCAAAAAGTCAGATTTGATCTCGCTCAGCTTTGTCGGGATAAAGTCCCACTGAGGCGTTTCGGTGGGACACGATTTTATTCCCTGGATGCTGAAGCGGAAGTTGGCCGTGCTATGGCCGCTCCCCTCTTGGCGGCAATCTTCCTTTATTGCGCAACTCGTCGACTCGCGCTTGGCTGACCGTCGAAGACGGCACCGTATCGTCGGTCGTAAGTTGCGCCGCCAACTCCGGCTTCCCCTTTGACGCGAAGTAATGCTCAAGATGTTTTGCGACTTGCGTGCGCATAAACTGTTGAGCCTGCGCAGGATCTTGAATGTCTTTGGTACGAAGCGTGTTGCGTTGGTCGGGGTGCGGATCGAGATGGACCGTGCCGTCAAGCAGCTCTCGTTGCATCAGGTCGAGCGATTGCGGCTGTACCGGGATGCTCAGTTCAGGCGTATCGGTTCGCCAATGATGCGAGCCGTCATCGACCAGGTATTTTTTTGTTAGCTTCGCTGCATTTTTATCCCGTTCAGTGAGAAAGCCTCCCGGCAATTGCAAGGCATCGATGATCGAACCGGGAATGGTCGAGTGGCTGTAAACAGTCGAGTCGACCTCCGCTTTGAACCAAGGCGAAATCAATATTGCTGGCACGCGAAGACCGAGTCGCTTGAAATCGAAGGGAACGAGATAGGGTTTGTCCGTCCGCCCCGGGATACCGTCCGGAGAAACCGTCGCCGGTGGAGCGACGTGATCATAGTAACCACCGTGTTCGTCGAACACGACAATAAGCAGGGTTTTTTTCCAGACATCAGGATGTGCGCTCAATGCGCCATACACATCGGCAACCAGTTTTTCGGCGGGCCTCACGTCTGCCGGCGCGTGCATACTGTTCACCGGATGCTGCGGATGACCGACGAACTCGGGCGTAATGAATGAATAGGTCGCCAGTTCGTCGCCCGCGACGTCGTTGAGAAAATTGCTCTCAAACAGGACGTGGTTCGTCGCATCTTTTGGCAGATCAGGATAAAGCTCAATGATGTCATCCAAGTCGTGATAGTAGCTGCGCCAAGTCAGGGATTTGGCAGCGCCTATGCGATCGTAAAGCGTTTTACAGGTGAATTTTGGGTGCCAGCCCGCGTTGTCGGTATAACCTTGCGACGTTGCCGCATGGACAAACGCACGGTTGGGCATCGTCGGTCCCGGCACATCGGCGAACCAATGGTCGCAAAGGACGAAGTTTTTCGCCAGTGTCGACAGTACGGGAAGCTGGACCGGATCGAAGCAATTCATCACCTGCTGTATTTCATTGTCGGTGGGCGCACGCTTGAGATCGTATTGGAGGACGGTGTCGAATGACGAAACAAAGCCATTCATCTTTGGCGTCGCGCCAGACACTCCGGGCGTGGGTTTCGTGACGCCGAAAAGCTGTTCGTTGGTTTGTTTTAGGCTGTGCGAGGGCCCGTCGCCGACAGCCGTGTAGTCGCCGCCCTTGCGGGTCGAAAAAGCTTTGCTGCTGCTGTCGCCCGGCCTCAAGTAGTTGGTTTCTCCTGCAGCCGGAAGCCCTTCGCCGATGCCGAGATATCCAAACAAGTGATCAAACGATCTGTTCTCGAGCATGAGAACGACGAAGTGTTCAAACAGCAATTTCGCCATGATTTCCTCTAGCGAGTTGATTGCAGCAATCCACGCAAATCCGGCGACGCCGCTTTGGACGGGATGCAATGACAGAACCCAAAGACGGTCATTTCACTTCAGGTTGTAATTATTGCCTACATCCCATCTGCGTGCAATCGCGAAAATTGCGGCCAATGCTCCGTCCGTAAGGGCGCTGCGGCAACGCAATCGGCACAACAATTTCAAAAATAGCCATTGAGACTCCGTGTGAGGTTTGGCAAAGGTGGGGTCGATTTAGCATCTCGGTGAGCCGCCCCTTGGCGGCGGATATTTTAAATGACCATCCGGCTTCATCGCGGCGATCTTCCCGATCTGGCGCGCTACATGTCAGCGCCTTCGCGTGCCGTTGCGATCGACACCGAGACCATGGGGCTCGATCTACAGCGCGACCGGCTCTGTGTCGTGCAATTGTCGCCGGGCGATGGCTCGGCCGATGTAGTGCAAATTCCGCCACACGCTACTGACGCGCCGAACTTGAAAAAGCTTCTGGCCGACACCTCGATCCTGAAAATCTTCCACTTCGCGCGTTTCGATCTCGGCATGCTGTACAAGGCCTTTGGCGTAATGCCCGAGCCGGTCTATTGCACCAAGATCGCCTCACGGCTGGTGCGGACCTATACCGACAAGCATGGCCTCAAGGATTTGGTGCGCGAGATCCTTGGCCAAGAGATTTCCAAACAGCAGCAGTCGTCGGATTGGGGCGCAGCGGAATTGAGCGATGCGCAAGTTGCTTACGCGGCGTCCGACGTCACCCATCTGCATGCGCTCAAGACCAGGCTCGACGCCATGCTGGCGCGGGAAGGCCGCAAGACCTTGGCCGCCGCGTGCTTTCGCTTCTTGCCCGAGCGGGTAAAGCTCGATCTCGCCGGCTTTGCCGCCGAGGACATTTTCGCGCACTCCTAAAATCGCCGAAAATAGCCAAATAGCCCTTGGCGGCCCGCGCAAAACAGCCTTTGCCGAGCCATATTGATCCACGATTTCTGCGAGACAAAGACTGGCAAAGCGTGGTCTAAGATCGCGAATCGGGGGCCTGAAGGGAACATTGCTTGGCCATTGCCTACCCCGAACACGGCGCCAAAGGTATTTCGACCGGCGGCCATGGCAACTTCGATCGCAACTATCGGGCTGCACAACGGCACAGCCGCCACGTGCGGTTCCTGCGTATCGCCATGCCGGCCGGCATCGCCGTGGTTTTGCTGGTCGTCGTCGGGCTCAATTACATGCCGCCGATCGGCGGCTTTCGGTTGCCGGGTGATCTCGGCAAGCTCGTCATCCATGGCACCAAGATCACGATGCAGGCGCCGCGGCTGACAGGCTTCACCACCGACTCCCGGGCTTACGAATTTTCCGCCGATGCCGCGGGGCAGGACATCACCAAGCCCAATATGGTGGAGCTCGATAAGCTTCACGCCAAAATGGAAATGCAGGACAAAAGCAGCATCGAAATGTCGGCCGATTCCGGAGTCTATGACGCGAAATCGGAAATCCTAAAACTCGCGGACAATATCGTGCTGACATCGTCGACCGGATACGAAGGCCGGCTGCAGGAAGCGGTCATCGATGTGCGCAAAGGCAATGTGACATCGGATCAACCGGTCGCCGTCAAGATGCTCGATGGCTTCCTGAACGCTAAGGGGCTCGACATCACCGAGAACGGCGCCGTGGTGCGCTTCAGCGGCGTGTCGATGACATTACAGCCGAGAAAAGAGTCGGAAAAGGCAAGCGATCAATGAAGCGATATCTGAAATATTGCGCCGTGATCGCAGTTCTCGCGACGGCGCCAACGATTCCGGTTTGCGCGGAAAACGCGCGCCCCGCGGCCGCCAATCCGTTCCAAAGCGCGGGACAAAGCAGCGATCAACCGGTGCAGATCGAAGCTGCGACGCTTGAAGTGCGCGACAAGAGCAAGACCGCGACTTTCTCGGGCAATGTGCAGGTGGTGCAAGGCGACACCACCATGAAGTGCCAGAATCTGGTCGTGTTCTATGGCCAAGAGGCGGGCATCGGCGACACCGCAACCGCAAGCGTGAAACCAACCGGAGGCATGCCGCAGAATGCACAGAACATCCGCCGCATCGAAGCGCGCGGCGGCGTCACCGTGCTGACCAAGGACCAGAACGCGACCGGCGAGCTCGCCGTTTATGATCTCAAAACCAAGACCATCACGCTCAGCGGCAATGTCACCATCAGCCAAGGTCAGAATGTGATCCACGGCGAGCGCGTGGTGGTCGACACGGTGTCAGGTAATGCACGGGTGGAATCAGGCAGCCCCGCTACGGCTGGTGGCGGGGGTGGCACGCCGGCCCGGGTCAAGGCGCTGATTCAGCCCGGCAAGGCTCAAAACGGCGGGCCGACCAACTTCATGACCATTGGTCCTGGCAAAACCAATTGAAAGGCGACTTGACGCCGTTCGTTTCTAAAAAGCTACTCTCCCTATCGCCCTGGCAAATGCGCTAAAATCTAGCGGCCGAGACGGCATTGACCCGCGATTCGCCTGAGCATGATCCGGAAAAGTGGACACCGGTTTTCCGAAAAGATCATGCTCCACCTAAAGCCCTGAGACCGGCGTAATGGACCTTCGCTCATTCTTTCGCCGCCGTCCCACGCTGGGAGCCCGCCAGCCTGTCGTCGAGGATTATGAGGCGATCGACCTCGCCTCCATCGGCGGCGCTATCGATACGGTCTATGTCGATATAGCCAGCGCCTCAGCGAGCGCACCGGCGCCGTCGAAGCCCAAGAAGGCACGCGCAAGAACACCTTCGCCAACCTCGCCGCCAGCGCCGTCTCCGGCTACTCCGCCTCCAACAATCCAACCGCCGCAATCGGTTTCACCGCCGATCATTCCGGCCGATCTGCCGCCTCCGCCCCCCCCACAAGCCTTGCTGAGGCAACCGGCGCAGCCGCGCCCAGAACGGCCTACGGCACCCGTCAATGGATCGCGACCGCCGGCACGGCCTGCGCGACGAAGAACCGACAGCAATGCCGCAGCCGGCGGCGATCGCCGCGGCTTGCTCGCCGTCCACGGCGTCGAAAAAAGTTTCGTTGGCCGCAAAGTCGTGAAAGGCGTCAGCCTTCATGTCCGCAAAGGTGAAGCAGTCGGTCTTCTTGGGCCGAACGGCGCCGGCAAGACCACCGTGTTTTATATGATAACCGGCCTGATCAAGGCCGATAATGGCCGCATCGATCTCGACGGCGCCGATGTGACCCGTCTGCCCATGTATCAGCGCGCCCGGCTTGGCATCGGCTATCTGCCGCAGGAAGCATCGATTTTTCGTGGCTTGACGGTGGAAGAAAATATCCGCGCTGTCCTTGAAGTCGTCGAGCCCGACCGCAAGCGCCGCATGCGCGATCTCGATGCTCTCCTTGAAGAGTTCAATATCGGGCGCTTGCGCAAGTCGCCGGCGATCGCGCTCTCCGGCGGCGAGCGCCGCCGTGTGGAAATCGCCCGCGCTTTGGCGACCCGACCGAATTACATGCTGCTCGACGAACCCTTCGCCGGCATCGATCCGATTGCTGTCGGCGACATTCAAGCACTGGTGCGCCACCTGACCAATCGCGGCATCGGCGTTCTGATCACCGACCACAATGTCCGCGAGACGCTCGGCCTGACCGACCGCGCCTACATCATCTATTCGGGCGAAGTGCTGATGGAGGGCCGCCCCGACGACATCGTCGCCAATCCCGAGGTCCGGCGACTCTACCTTGGGGAGGAGTTCCGGCTTTAAGCGTGTTTCGTCATTTCGGCTTGCGGCCGGGGCGATAAATTGCTGTAACGGGAGAAGCAAGAATTGGACCAATTCCTCCCCTAGCAGCGGCCCAAACAGACCGAAATGGCACTTTCCCAGAGACTTCAGCTTCGGCACAGCCAAGCGTTGGTGATGACGCCGCAGCTGATGCAGGCCATCAAGCTGCTGCAGCTCTCGAATCTCGATCTGGTTGCCTATGTCGAAGCGGAACTCGAGCGCAACCCGTTGCTCGATCGTGGGGCGGAAGGTGAGGCTCCGGCAGGCGCGGAAAACGGAGCCGACGGAGCCGACCACGCGGCCACGAATGGCGAGGCCTTTAACGGCGAAAGCTTCGACGGCGCCAGTCGCGAGGCGCCTGACGGACGCGACAATGACGACCGCGTCGACAACCGGCTCGACGACACATCACCACCCGATGACGGCGAACCACCCCGATCCCGCGCAGCCGCTGCCGAAGGGCCGGCCAGCTATACGGATTGGACGGGCAGTGGCGGCAGCGGCCGCGACGACTCCGAATATAATCTCGAAGCTTTTGTTTCCGCCGAAACGACTCTCGCCGATTGGCTGCGCGAGCAATTGACGCTCGCCATCACCGATCCGATGCGACGCATGATCGGGCAATACCTCATCGATCTCGTTGACGAGTCAGGTTACCTCATCGGCGATCTTACAGTCGCCGCCGAGAGGCTCGGCACCAACGTGAAAGAGATCGAGGCGGTGCTCGGTATCTTGCAGACTTTCGATCCGCCCGGAATTTGCGCCCGCGACCTTGCCGAATGCCTTGCGATCCAACTCAAGGAGCGCGACCGCTACGATCCGGCGATGCAGGCGCTGATCACGCGGCTCGACCTTCTGGCGCGACGCGACGCCGCAGCGCTGAAGAAAATCTGCGGCGTCAACGACGAAGACCTCGCCGACATGATCGCCGAAATCCGCCGCCTCAATCCGAAACCCGGCCTCGCTTTCGGCTCGGCGGTGGTGCAGCCGATCGTGCCCGATGTCTTCGTACGGCCGGGCCCGGATGGCGCCTGGATCGTCGAATTGAATTCCGACACGCTACCCAAGGTTCTGGTCAACCAAAGCTACCATGCCAAAGTATCGGCGGGTTCGCGGCGCGACACTGACAAATCCTATCTCTCAGAATGTCTGCAAAGCGCCACATGGCTCGTGCGCGCGCTCGATCAGCGCGCCCGCACCATCCTGAAAGTCTCGAACGAAATCGTGCGCCAGCAGGATGGGTTCTTCGCCAATGGCGTCGAGCATCTGCGCCCGCTTAATCTGAAGACCGTCGCCGAAGCAATCAGCATGCATGAGTCGACGGTGTCGCGCGTGACCGCCAACAAATACATGGCGACCAATCGCGGCATTTTCGAATTGAAGTATTTCTTCACCTCGGCGATCGCCGCTTCGCATGGCGGCGAGGCCCATTCTGCCGAAGCCGTGCGGCACCGCATCAAGCAATTGATCGACGGCGAGAGCCCGGCCGATATCTTGTCGGACGACACCATTGTCGAGAAGCTGAGCGGGGCCGGCATCGACATTGCGCGGCGCACCGTGGCCAAATACCGTGAGGCGATGCGCATACCCTCCTCGGTGCAGCGCCGCCGGGAAAAGCAGACCGTGGCCGCCGCCGAGTAAGAACCAGGCCGCATCGGCCGCGTTGACACTCTGGACGTCGATACCTAGGTCAAAAAGAGTGGCTCATCATTGCAAGAGGCCCCATGATGTCATTTCGAATTTCCGGAAAGAGCGTTGAAGTCGGCGAAGCGTTGCGTGAACGCATCAATGACCGTATCGCAACGACAGTCGGCAAATACTTCGATGGCGGTTATTCTGGACACGCCACGCTTGCGCGTGACGGCTTCGGCTTTCGCACGGAATGCGAAATCCATCTCGATTCCAAAGTCACGCTCAACGCCGAAGGCATGGCGGCCGATGCCTATGACAGCGCCGACCAAGCGGCGACCCGGATCGAGAAGCAATTGCGACGTTATCACCGACGGCTCAAAGACCACCGGGAAGCCCATTGACGCCAATGCGGCGGCTTCTTATGGTCCGCCGCCCTCGCCGAAATCGCGCTTAGCGAAGTCCGGTTTTTGGGAAAAGATCACGCTGCTTTAGGCACTTAGCGAACTCGCTCAGGCTTTCGCCGCTCAGGTTCCCATTCATGCCGCTCAACGATCTGATTGCGTCGAACGCGATCATCCCGGCGCTCAAGGTCAACAGCAAGAAGCAGGTGCTGCAGGAACTTGCAGCGCGTGCGTCGGTGCTCTCCGGCCAGAGCGAGCGTGCGATCTTCGACATCTTGATGCAGCGCGAGAAACTCGGCTCCACCGCAATCGGCAATGGCGTCGCTATTCCGCACGGCAAAATGGCGGCGCTGACGCGGCTCTTCGGTCTGTTCGCGCGTCTCGACCGTGCGGTGGATTTCGAAGCGCTCGACAATCAGCCGGTCGATCTCGTGTTTCTCTTGCTGGCGCCGGAAGGCGCCGGCGCGGATCATCTGAAGGCGCTCGCACGTATTGCGCGGCTCCTCCGCGATCCAAGCGTGGCGCAGAAATTACGCGCCTCGCATGATGCGGAATCGATCTACGCCGTATTGGCACTGCCGTCCGCAAGCGCCGCCTAACTGAACCCGACGACGCTAAAAAAGCAAACGGGGCTCCGCGAATTCTCGCGAGCCCCGTTGTCAATTGAACAATGGAAATTTGCAACGATCGCACTTGCTGCGGTCAGTGCACGCTGACCATTTCGAGTTCCTGGCTCCACGCATTGGCAATAGCCGCCTCGCGCGTGTCGGTCAGCATGATTGGCGTGCCGTCGGCAGCGTGTAGTGCAAACAGCATCTGTCCGGGCGGCAATTCAGGAACCTCCGCCTGCGGGAACAGGGCTTGCACGTCTTCCGATTTTACGGTTTTCACATAAGCGAAACGTCCGTCGCCGAAATGGGCAAATGCTTCCGGCGATAAATCGACGTTGACGCCTCGCGCCGAGTTGTTGGTGCTACCGTTATTAAAGTTACTCATGGCCCTCGACTCCTTTTCCGGCAATGTCGAGTCCTACCGGTTTCTTAATCGCATTCTTTGATTGAGATCGACTTAACGATACGCTCGGGCTGCGGGCGTACAAGATCAATCGACAGCAATCCGTTTTTCAGATCCGCGCCCAACACCTCCATGCCTTCCGCCAGCACGAAGGTGCGCTGGAATTGGCGTGCGGCGATGCCGCGATGGAGATATTGCCGGCTTTTGTCGTCTAGCTGCCGGCCGCGGATAACAAGCTGACTTTCCTCCACGCTAACATCGAGTTGGTCGCGTGTGAAACCAGCGACCGCAAGAGTAATCCGCAGCCGCTCGGGATGGTTCCCGTCGCGCGCAACGCGCTCGATATTATAAGGGGGATAGCCTTCCGCGGCTTTACCGACCCGATCGAGCACCCGCTCGATTTCGTCGAAGCCAAGCAAAAACGGACTGGAAAGCGGAGAAACCCTGGACATCTTCAAAGCCCTTAGTAAGCGACTTTGTGGGGCCCTATCGGCACCCCATAGCCGCCCGGATCGCCCGAGCGGTCTCGAACAATATGGCGAGCACGGGCGTGGCGTTCAAGATGGCGGTTTTCGTAAGGCTTACGGCAACTTGAGCGGACCCGGCATGGCGCGTTCGGCCTCGGCCTCGAGCTGGGTTTCGTGCCGGCGGATGAATATGCCGCCGACGATAAATCCCAAAACGGTCAGCACGATGAGTGCGATGACCACAGGGCCTTCCACTTTCTCGAATTCGCGGCCGAGTCCGTAAGCCGCATAGCCGTAGAACGTGGCCCAACAAACCGCGCCGGCGATATTGGTCAAAAGGAATGTGCGCCATGGCATCATATTCGCGCCGGCAAAGATGCCGGCATAGGTGCGCAGCACCGGAACGAATTGGGCGATGAAAACGATCTTGCCACCGTGGCGCAGGAACAGATATTGGCCGAGCTTGATGCGTTTCTCCGACATTCCCACATAGTCACCGTAGCGGAGCAACAGCCAGTAACCGTATTCGCGGCCGACGACATAACCGATCATGCGGCCGATAATGGCGGCACCCGCCGCGGTGAAGATGACCGCGACGATGTTGAGGTCGTGCTTGGTGCCGGCATAGACCGCCGCCGCCAGAAGCGCGGTTTCGCCCGGCACCGGCAGGCCGGCACACTCAGCGAAAATGATGACGGCCACGGTCAACAGACCGTAGACGTGAATCAGATGACCAACGAGGTGCATTAAATCGGGCACGATGACGGGCTCTGCTGGATCCGGGCTGTTCTTCGCTTCACGGGACTAACGCCGATCGTGTCATTCTGGTTGGGACGTATTGGTCGGGACACGCCGCCTTTATAAGCGATTTTGCCTCATAGTGACATGCTTTAGCGACACGTCTGCGTACCACGTTTCGGCGACACATCTGCCGTTGCTGCGACAATGGCACTCACCGCGATTCGGCGTTAGACAGGGGTTTGGGGCGAACCATACCGGACACTATTCGGCAATGATCGGCACAGCGGCTCGGCGCGCGAGCCCACTTTTGGTTCTGACTGTGTTGCTTGGCGCCTGCAGCCACCATCAGCTCGATGAGGCCACGGGCGGCGACGACGCGGTCAATGTGCTGCCGAAAAATTATAAGGCGGAAATCGTCTCCGCCATGCATGCCTATCTGAACGACCCGACCGGCATTCGCGACGCCGCAATCGGCGCGCCGGTACTGAAGTCCACCGGAAATGGCGGACCGACGCGCTACATAGTCTGTGTCAAATTCAATCCGAAAAAGAACGCCAAGGATTATTCCGGGGTCAAAGAAGTTGCCGCGACATTTATTGCCGGCCGCTTCGATCGTTTCATCGAAACACCGCGTGAGCAGTGTGCCGAGACCGCCTACACGCCCTTCCCCGAACTGCAGAAGCTGCCGCCATGACTACCAAAATCATGACGATCAAAATCGTGACAATCAAAATCCTGCCTTGAAAGCGGTTGAAATTCGCCCCGGCCTCCGCCTTAAATTGATCGGGGGCTCATTTGTGTAGAGCCGGGGATACGATGATGAAGCGCGTACCGATTGCAGCCTCCACCGCGATATTCCTCTTTGCAGCATTTGCGGCACAGTCCGCGGTGGCTGAGACGGCGTCCGTCACCAGCACCGTCAATCTTCGCAACGGGCCGGGAACGACTTTCACGAGCGGCGGCAAAATTCCGGCGGGCGCCGCCGTCGAGGTCGGCGAATGCAAAGGCCAGTGGTGCCAGGTCACCTGGCAAGGCCAGAGCGGTTATGTGATCGCATCAAGCCTCGTGGAGGGCGGCGCATTACCGCCTGGCAAAGCTGCATCACGCCCAGGTGCAGGTGCTCCCCCGCCTGGCACTGGTCCCGGCGATGACGCTCCACCTCCCGGTGCCGGAGCGCCACCTCCCGGCGCAGTCGCCGGAGGGGGGCCACCTCCGCCCGACTATTACGGACCACCGCCGGCCTATCCCTATCCGTATTATTACGGCGGCTACTACGGACCGTATTATGGTGGCTATTACGGACCGCGTTACGGCTATGGGCGCCGCCGCTGGTGAGCGCGGATACCTTTAAGCACTCAATCCTTCGTCGTCTCGACGTGGAAGATGCAACACGCGATATTTCGCGTGTTTGAGCGTCGAGCATATCAGACCGGCGCGGCGCACGATGGTGTGGGCTACCTCACGGCGCTGGATTTGTTCTAGTATCGGTGGCGATGGCGACCTACGCCTCCACCTCAAGGCGTCAAAGGCAACGCGATCTAGGGAAACGAGTCTCAGGGAAACGTTCATGCTCGACAAACACTACGACCGCGCCGCGCAAGACATCGGCAACATCGTCGGTATCGGCCATGTCAATGTCTGCATCAGCGATCAACATCTCGCGACCACGTTCTACGTCACCGGACTTGGGCTGACCCGCGATCCGTTCCTCAATACCGGCGCCGGCAATATGTGGATCAATGTCGGCATGAGCCAATTCCATCTGCCGATGGGCAAGCCGGAAGTTCTGCGCGGCGTGACCGGGCTTGTCATTCCCAACCGCGAAGCGCTGCTCGACCGTCTGACCCATGTGCGCAAAGCGCTGTCTGGCACCAAATTCGATTTCCGCGAAACCAATGATTTCGTGGAAGCGATCTGTCCATGGGGCAATCGCTTTCATGTCCACACGCCGGATGCCGATCAGTTCGGCCGTATCGCACTTGGCATGCCTTATGTGCGCTTCGACATCCGGCCGGGCACTGCCGCCGGCATCGCCAAATTCTATCCGCAAGTGATGAACGCACCGGCAGAAGTCATGAAGAACGGCGCCGGCCCCGAGGCGCGTGTCCAGGTTGGCGAGAAGCAGTATTTTTATTTCCGCGAGACCGATGTGCCGGAAGCGGCTTACGACAATCACCACGTCCAGATCTATCTGACGAACTTCTCCGGACCATACCGGAAGCTCAAAGAGCTCGGTCTCGTCAGCATGGAAACCAACGATTACGAATATCGCTTCAAAAACATCATCGATCCTGACAGCAAGGAAGCGCTGTTCACCGTTGAGCACGAGACGCGAAGCACGACCAATCCGATGTATGGCCGGCCGTTGATCAACCGCAATCCGGCGCAAACCAACACCGACTACAAGCCAGGCCACGACAACTTGGGCTGGGCGATGCCGTGAGGCGCGCATCGCGTTAAGCGCATGCGCCGCGCGCTGGTAATCGGTGGCTCGCTGGGCGGGCTCCTTACCGCGCATATGATGCGCAGCATCGGCTGGGAGGCGGTTGTCTTCGAGCGCAATGCTGAGGCGCTCGCGAGCCGCGGCGTCGGCCTCGGCACGCATCCGCAGCTCGCCGCCACTCTCCGCCGCGCCGGTATCGCCTTCGACGAGACCATGGGAATCCGCGTACCGCGGATCATCTGTCTCAATCGCGACGGTACCATCGACGTCTCGCAGCCCACCACGCGGACCATGAGCGGTTGGGCACGGCTCTATCATGCGTTACGCAATGCGCTGCCGGCGCAAGATTATCGTCTCGATAGCACCTTGCTGCGGGTCGAGCAGGACGCAGACGGCGTCACTGCGATTTTTACCGACGGCACGCGTGAACGCGGCGATCTCTTGATCGGCGCGGATGGCACGCGTTCCACGGTGCGCGAGCAATTCCTGCCCGAGGTGAAACTTCTTTATGCCGGTTATGTCGGCTGGCGCGCCGTGCTCGCGGAAGCGGAAGTGCCGCCCGACATCCGGCGCGAGATTTTCGATCTTTACACATTCTGCTTGCCGGACGGCGAACAGCTCGTCGGCTATCCGGTGCCGGGGCGCGACAACGAAACGGCCATCGGCCATCGCGCCTATAACATCGTCTGGTATCGGCCGACCGATCCAGCGGCGCTGAAGGATATGCTCACCGATACCAAAGGCGCGCATCACCCGGCCGGCATTCCGCCGCCGCTGATCCGCCCAGACGTGATCGCGCGAATCAAAGCCGATGCCGAACGGGTTCTCGCGCCGCAGATCGCGGGAATTTTCGTACGCGCCAATCCGTTCTTTCAGCCGATCTTCGATCTCGAATCGCCACGGCTGGTGTTCGGCCGCGTCGTGTTGGCCGGTGACGCCGCTTTCGTGGCGCGGCCGCATGTCGGCGCCGGCACCACCAAAGCGGCGATCGATGCCGCAACGCTGGCGGATTGTCTGAAGGATGCGGGCGACGATCTTACGGCCGCGCTTGCCCGCTACGAAAAAGCGGAGAGTCAATTCGGCAGCGCCATGGTCGCGCTTGCCCGCGAGCAAGGCGCCTACCTCTCGGCCCAACTCAAGCCGCGCCACGAACGGAAACCTGAGGAAAACGATCGCGACATCGACGCGATCCTGCGCGCACATGGTACGCGCAGCGATCAAGTCGGCGCCATGGCCGCCGCGCGCGGCTTCGATCAGCATGTTTAGGACCGGCCTGTGACGGGACCTTTGGCCGGCATCCGCGTCCTTGATCTGACATCGGTCGTTGCCGGGCCGCTGGCGACGCAGGCGCTCGCCGATATGGGCGCCGATGTGATCAAGGTTGAAAGCCCCGACGGCGATACCACGCGCTACACCGGCCCGGCGCGTTCGCCCGACATGGCGGCGCTGTTCATGGGATTGAACCGCGGCAAGCGCTCGCTGGTGCTCGATCTCAAGCAGGAAGCGGCCGCCGCTGCGCTGTGGCGGCTGATCGAACGCGCCGATGTGTTCGTGCATTCGATGCGGCCGCAGAAAATCAAAAAACTCGGCTTTGCGCATCAAGAGGTTTGCGCGCGCCATCCGCGCCTGATCTATGCGGCGATCCATGGCTACCGCGACGGCGGACCGTATAGCGGCCGCCCGGCCTATGACGATGTGATCCAGGGTCAGTCAGGCGTCGCCGCGCTGATGGCGGAAGTCGCCGGTGCGCCGCGCTATGCACCGACCATCCTCGCCGATAAGACCACAGCGCTGGCGCTATCCGGCGCCGTGTCGGCCGCGCTCTACGCACGCGAGAAAACCGGCCGCGGCCAATTCGTCGAAGTGCCGATGTTCGAATCCATGGTGTCGTTCGTGCTCGCAGAACATCTGTTCGGCCATTGCTTCAGGCCGCCGGTCGGCGCGCTCGGCTATACGCGCGTCACCGGTGCGTGGCGGCGGCCCTATAAAACAAAAGACGGCTATCTTTGCATGATGGCCTATACCGAACGGCATTGGCGTAAGTTCTGGGCGGCCGTAAGCAAGCCAGAAACCTGCGACGACCCGCGCTTTAACAGCATTGCGACGCGCGCACAGAACATCGTCGCGCTTTACGAACTTGCCGGCGCTTGTTTCCTCGCCAAGACGACCGATGAGTGGCTTGCGCTGTTGGGCGAACTTGAAATCCCGGCCGCGCGGATGGCGACACTCGACGATCTCAAGACAGATCCGCAGCTTGCCGCATCCGGCTTCTTCAAGCATGCGACGCATCCGAGCGAAGGCGAGATCGTCTACACCGACATGCCGGTGCGCTTCGGCGAACAGTCGCTCGCGAGCGAAAAACTGCAGCCGCGGCTCGGCGAGCACAGCATCGACGTGTTGCGCGAAGCGGGCTTTGCCGAAAACGAGATCAAGGCGCTGATGGCGTCTGGCGCCACGATTGAGGCGCCGCCGAAGACGCAAGCGGCCGAGTAGTCTCTAAGACTCCTAAAGGCTCTAAGACTCCTGCACACTCGGAACGTAGAGCTCATCGATACCGATCAAGCGCGGCGTCAGGCTCTGCTCGACCGAATATTGCGCGATGGTCTCCATCACCTTGCGATTGGCCTTGATCCCGTGACGCAATAGCGGCGTCTTGGCGTCGCCGGATAAGAGGCCGGCCGCAATGTGATCGGCGACGTGTTGAACGCGCTGCTCGTCGGCGATCTCGCTGGCGCGGTTGAAGGCTTTGAGCAGATTGAGCGCGACCCACGGTTCTTTTTCATAAAGGTCGCGCCGCATCACCGTCTGATGATTGATCGGCAACAGCCCGGTCTTGTTGTAGTAGCGCACGCCTTCGGCGATCGGATCCGGGAACAGATATTTGAAGTCCGGATTATGCGCGAGATCGGCGCGGCTGCGATCGACCAGATTGCGGCCGGAGAGATAATGCAGCACGGCGTCGAGTTCGCCCGCAAGCATCATCGAGCCGATGCTTTTGTCGGCGGGTATCTGATTGACGGTGACGCCGGGCGGCGGCTTGAAGCCGGTGGCGCCGCCATGGCTCATTTCCGGCGTGCGCTCCATCCAGAATTCCATGTCCTTGGTTTGGACACCGAATTCATGCTGCAACACGCCGCGGCCCCACAGCGCCGCAGTCTGCTGATATTCCGGTACACCGACGCGTTTGCCTATGAGGTCGGCGGGCTTGTCGATGCCGGCCGCGCGGCGCACCAGAATGCTGGTGTGGAAGAAGCGCCGGGTGGTGAAGATTGGCAGGCCGACGAAGCGCGTATCGTTGCGCGCAATCGCGATCAGGAACGACGAACACGACATTTCCGACACTGCGAATTCGGAAAAATGCAGCATCCGCCAAAACAATTCGGACGGATGCAGCACCGTCGGAATGAGATCGATGCCATCCGGTCTCACCGTGCCGTCGATGATCGGCCAAGTGCGCGGATTGTTGGTGATGCCGATGCTGAGCCGAAGATTCATTGAAGGTCCGAGTTTTTGAAGGAAAGCCCGCTCATTACCGCGGACGCGGGAATGCAGTTTTCGTAGGAGTCAGAAAAAAAGATCAGTACCGGTACGGCTCGTGGTCCCACAAGGGGAAAGCCGAGAACACATGCGACGCATTCGCGGGCGCGGCGGGCGTGATGTAAGTGTGGTCGATCTTGGCGAAGCTCGTCAGCCCAAGCAGCCCAAGCGCGCGCGTGACTTCGTCTTCCATGATCTCCAGCATGCGTACGATGCCGGCCTGACCGGCGGCGGCGAGGCCGTAGCACTGCATGCGGCCAAGGCCAACAAGATTGGCGCCGAGCGCCAGCGCTTTAACGATATCGGTGCCGCGATAGAAGCCACCATCGACGATGACCAAGGCGCGTCCGGCGACGGCATCGACGACCTCGCGCAGCACATCTGCCGAACCGCGGCCGTGATCGAGCTGGCGGCCTCCGTGATTGGACACGTAGATCATATCCACACCGTGATCGAGCGCGATCTTGGCGTCTTCCCCGGCACCGATTCCTTTGATGCCGAACGGGATTTTGAATTTCGATTTCATGCGTTCGACGGTTTTCCAATCGAGCGCCATCTGATGGTCGCGGCCCTGCACGCGGCGGCGGCCGGTGGTGACATGGCGTTTGGCAAGATCGCGCTCGCGCCGGCTGTAATGCGCGGTGTCGACCGTGATGCAGAAGCCGGAATAGCCGTTGGCGATGGCGCGCGCGACATGATCGTCGGCCCAGGCGGCGTCGCCACGCACATATAGCTGGAACATGCGGAGCGCATTCGGCGCGGCCTTTGCCACGTCTTCCATGCCGGGATCGCAGACCGAGCTCAGCATATGCGCGACGCCGAATTCAGCAGCGGCCTTCACCACCGGCTCGGCGCCGAGCGGATGGAAGCTCTCCAGAGAGCCGACCGGACAGAGCACCACCGGCAGCCTCAGCTTCTTGCCTAAAATTTCGACCCCAGGATCGACCTTGCTGACATCGCGGAGGACGCGCGGCCGAAACGCGATGGTGTCGAGTGCCATGCGGTTTCGCCGCAGCGTGGTCTCGGTCTCGGTGCCGCCGACGATATAGTCCCAATCGTTCTGATTGAGATTGGCGCGCGCTTTGCGCACGATCTCATGCAGATTGTAGAACTCGGCCGCCGCGGCAGCATTGGCCGCGGTTCGCGCCTCGTCCTGATTCTGGCCGGTATTCTGACTTGTAGTCTGACCTGTATTTTGACTTGGCGCCTGAAGATTCGGATTCTGGATGTTCATGGGGTTACGCTCTTGAGATTGCGCTGTTGTTTTTTGCTCAGCGATTCCGACACCGAAACCGCGGTCCTTGGGCTTGTACGAGGCGTGAGACTATAGGGCGGACAAGACCGGTTCAATTGCCCGTTCAACACCTAGCCGGCGGCCTTAAGCCGATCGACCTCCAGCGCGCCAGCCTTGATCCGCGGGATCAGTTCGCGGCCGAATTCGACGGTATCGTTGAACGGATCGAAGCCACGGATCAGGAAGGAATCGACGCCGAGCTTGTAATATTCGAGCATCGCGCGCGCGACCTGCTCCGGCGTACCGACCAGACACGAGGTGTTGCCGAGCGCGCCGGTCGCTTTGGCGATCGGCATCCAGAGCCGCTCATCGTGAACGTCACGCTCGAGCGCGAAGCTCATCAGGCGCTTGCCGGCATTGTCGACCGGACCCGACGCGCCTTCCTGGCGGCTCCAGCCTTTGGCGCCGCCCATTGCCGCAAGGATCTTGTTGGCTTTGTCCCAAGCCTCGCTTTCGGTTGGCGCAATAATCGGACGGAGCGAGACATTAAAGCCGGGCATGCGGCCGAAGGGCGCCGCTTGCGCGCGGAACGCCGCCATGCGCTCGCGGGTCGAGGCGAGCGGCTCAGCATAGATGGCGTAGACATCGCAAAGCCGCGCGCCCATTTCGAGCGCCCCGTCGGATGCACCGCCGAAGAACAGAAGCGGATGCGGCTTCTGCAAAGGATGCACATCGGAATGCGCGCCGCGCACGCGATAGAACTCGCCCTCAAAGTCGAAAGGCTTTTCGTTCTTCCAGGCGAGTTGCATCAGTTCGAGATATTCCGCGGCGCGGCGATAGCGTTCGACCTTGGGCGTGAAATCGCCGTCACCTTCCTGCTCGTCGTCGCTCTTGCCGGTGATGATGTGGACGGCAAGCCGGCCGCCGGTGAGTTGGTCGAAAGTCGCAATCTTGCGCGCCATCAAAGTCGGCGCGACAAAACCGGGCCGATGCGCGATCAGATAACCGAGCCGCTCGGTGCCAGCCGCAGCATGCAGCGCGACCAGAAAACCTTCGGCGGAAGACGACGAATAGCCGACCAGCACAAGATCGAAGTCGGATGCCTCATGCGCCCGCGCTGCCTCGCACACATAGGCCGGCGACAGATTGCCTTCGATCACATGCAGCGTCGTATCGCTCCGCGGCGGCGTGACGCCGATCATGCCGATGATACGAACGGGCATTGCGGGGCCTCTTAACGGTGCGACACCGTGGAAAAGCTTTCCGGCAGATTGGCGATCCCGGGAAGACTCGAACTTCCGACCTTCGGTTTAGGAAACCGCTGCTCTATCCGGCTGAGCTACGGGACCGATCGAGGAATTACTTTCTAGGTGCCGACTTCATACCATTTTTCGCTCACGTCACATCATCTCACGACGGCATTCCCACGCCGGTACCGAGTACCAACTCCTTAGCGCAGCAGAAACACCTTAAAAGTAGCCGCACCGGCCGTTCGCCATCGGGGCAGACTAGGCATGTTGCAGCAAGACGGGCCTATGCGATCAATTCGCCGGCACCGGCAGGGATGACGGGTATCGTGAATTGAAAAACCGCCCCTATTGGCGCATTTGCAGTTGCCCACAATCGTCCGCCATGAGCCTCGACGATTGAGCGGCAGATCGACAGTCCCATGCCAAGGCCGGTCGATTTGGTCGTATAGAAGGCCTCGAAGGGACGCTCCAGAGCAGCTTCGGGCAGGCCAGGGCCGGAATCTCGCACGGCCACGAGAATGCAATCCGCCTCGCTTTCGCTGCTGATCAGTAATTCTCGGCGACTCGCCCCAGTCTGGCTCATCGCCTCCACGGCATTCACGATCAAGTTCAGCATGACTTGTTGAAGCTGAACCCGATCGCCTTGAACCAGCGGCAGCGCTTCGGCCAGTTTGGTGCGCAGCGCAACGCTGTTTTTGGAGATTTCACCACGGGCAAGCTCAATGACTTCCGAAATTGCTTCGTTGATTTTCAGGTCGTCTTTCCGCTCGGGCGCCTTTTTCACCAGCGCACGAATCTGGCGGATAACATCGGCGGCGCGCTGGGTGTCCTTGAGACTATTGCCTATCGCCTGTCCGGCACGTTCCGTATCCGGCGGCTGACGAGCGAGCCAGCGCTGGGCCGTTTCGGCACCCATGATAGCGGCCGCGATCGGCTGGTTGACCTCGTGGGCGATAGAGGCCGCAAACAGCCCCACTGTCTCGACCCGATTGGCATGCGCCAGAGCCAGCCGCGCCTCGCGCAACGCCAACTCAGCCTGCTCGGCACGGACCTCGGCTGTGACATCGGCGGCCGTGCCGCGGTAGCCCAGGAATTTGCCATCGGCATCAAATAAGGGTTTGCCGCTCGCCGACATGTAGAGCGCCGACCCGTCCGGGCGCGCTATTCGGTACCTGAAGCCGCGAAACGGCTCGTGCGCCTCGAGGATCGCAAAATGCGCACGCCACTTCTCCGACTCGTCTTCACGATCCGAAGCGAGATCCCAGCGGTAGGAACCAATAAATCTCTCGGAAATCCCCCAGTCGGGCGGTTTTCCAGAAATGCGGGAGAAGCGGTGATCGGGGCCGCTCTCCCAAAACCAATCGGAGACGATCTCGGAGTAATCGCGAAAACGCTGCTCGCTCGCGCGCAGCTCGTCCTGCCCCCGGCGGCGGTCGGTGCTGTCAACGACTGACGCAGCAATTCCGGGCTTGCCATTAAACTCGATCCGGCGGCCATGGATTTCGACGGGAAAGACCGAACCGTCTTTGCGCAATGCCCGGCACTCGTATCGGCTCTCTTCAATGTTCCCTTCAATACGGCCGCGGATATTTTCCAATACCAGCGAGTGATCATCGGGATAGACCATATCCAAAGGGCCAAGCCGATCGACCAGCTCCTCGACCGCATACCCGAACATCCTCGCCATCGCGGGATTCACGTAGCGAATGAGGTTTTCCTGGACCAGGCAGATGCCGCTCGGCGAGGATTCGACCAATAGGCGGTATCGATCATTCATCTCGTCAAGGCCCTTGCGGCGCGCTTGTGGTCGGCTGTGTCGATGCTCAACTGACCAGCGGCTGACCTTTGCGCTCCTTGATCAAACACGCGGTTGCAACAATATCCAGTGCCCAGATCGCGACAAGCGACGATAGCGCGACGGCGAGAGAGTATCGGGCAGCCAAAAGCCCGACCACCAACGGCCCAAAGCCGCCGACGCCCCGTCCGATATTAAACAGCACATTCTGCGCAGTGGCGCGTCCTTGGGTCGGATAGCTTTCCGCGATGAGAGCGCCGTAGCCTCCTATCATTCCACTTAGAAATACACCAGTAACAGCGCCCAACAGCAAAAGCGTAGTCGGGTCTCTGACCTGCGGATAGACGAATGCCATCACCATGGCGCCGGCCTGAAACGCGATGAAAAGCGGCTTGCGGCCTATGCGGTCTGCGAGGTGGCCGAACAAGACCATGCCGAAAGCACCCCCAGCGATCGTCGACGAAATCCAAAGCGCCGATTGCGTTAAGGAAAACCCCAATTGCGACGACAGGTATGTGGGCAGCCAGATCATCATCCCGTAGTAGCCAAAGTTCTGAGCGGAAGTCATGATCGCGATGCCGGCCGTTGCGCGGATCGCGTCGCGGCCCGCGAACAGAACACCAAACGGATTGGTTCTTTCCATCTTGGCCGTCGCGACGAACAAGGCCGGCTCGCCCAAATAATATCGGATGCCGAAGGCAACAAACGACGGCAGAACCCCGACGAAGAACATTCCCCGCCAGCCAATTTGCGGGAGGAGAACAGGCGTCATCAGCGCGGCAATCAACACACCTGCTTGCCAGCCGAGCGCAACATAGGATGTCGCTCGTGCGCGTTTGCGGGCGGGCCATGCTTCGGCCGCAAGCGTCATTCCGATTCCAAACTCGCCACCAAGCCCGATTCCGGCAATCGTCCGGTAGGCGAGCAGGTCCCAATAGCCGCGAGAAAACGCACACAGGCCGGTGAATCCCGCGAACAATAGAATCGTCCAGCTTAAGACGCGGACGCGTCCGTAACGATCACTCAATGGGCCGGCGAGAAACCCTCCTACGACAGCACCTATAAGCGTCCACGTGATGAGCGAGCCGGCTTCCGGCCGGCTGAGTTGAAGCGTTGCAGATAGGGGGACCAAGATGAAGCTTAATAGCAAAAGGTCGAATCCATCCATCGCATAGCCGAGACAGGCCGCGACGAGTGCCTTGCGGGCGTAAGCGTCGACCGTCGGCGGCGTCAAGGCTGGATGGACAGTTCCTAATCCAGTCAGGGCTGGATCGCTCGCCATTTTTCCCTCGTATGCGGTCTAAATAGCACGATTAAAGGCCCGGAACACGCGTCGCGATTTCACGTCCCGCGGCCGTTGCGGAGCTGATCGGACACCCCGTAGGGGTTGTTGGAGCCCGTGAAAAGCTGTCGCAGCCGGCTTAACTGCCGCGATGACACGTGAGGCGAGATGGTCATACGACGCTCACGCAGTGCCGATGCGCGATCCAGCCCGCATCGATTTCTTGCTGACGATGTTCAACCCTCGGCGTCAAGCCTATAGCATGGCAGCGCGTATGGCGGGCAAACGATGGCGAGCGAACGTCAGCATACCCTGAGCGTTCTTGTTGCGGCCTTAGCAGCGATCGGACTAACGCCGGCAATTGCGCAGCAAGCAGCAACGTCGATCTGCGGCGGCGAAGAGACCGCTCGCGCCACAGTGAGCCGCATCATCGATGGTCGCACATTTTTGCTCGACGACAGACGGGAGGTGCGGCTTTCGGGAATCGAAGTGCCGAGTGTATCGACACAGGACAAAGACGCCGCGGCCGCCAGAAACGCACTCGTAGCCCTGGCGCAAGGCGACGAGGTTTCGCTCCGTCGCGCCGAAATTCCAGCCGACCGTTACGGCCGCATCGTCGCCTATGCCTATACGCTCCGCGATGGCGATGAATTGTTCCTGCAGGGCGAGATGATCGCCGCTGGGCTGGCGCGCGCCGGCGACCGCATCGGGACGCGAAACTGCGCCGCGGAACTGTTGAATCGCGAGCGTGGCGCGCGGGCGGCCAAACTTGGTCTCTGGGCCGATCCTGACTATAATGTGCTCAACGCCGAGACCGTTGCGGACGTACTGGCGCGGCGGGGCCGTTTTGCGCTGGTTGAGGGCATCGTGACGTCCGTACGTGAAAGTGGGCCGACAATTTACGTGAATTTCGGCCGACGCTGGTCACAGGCCTTCACGGTTACGATCTCGAAGCGAAAAGAACGTAACTTTGTCGCGGCGGGGGTCGATCCGAAGGCGCTGGAAGGCCGGCGCGTCCGGGTCCGCGGCTGGGTCGAGGAGCGTGGGGCGGGTGGCGAAACAGGCGTCCCTTGGATCGAAGCGGCGCAGCCGGAACAGATCGAGTTTGCGGATAGAAACTAGGCGAAACTAACAAAGACGTAACTTGCGCGCGGGGCGCGCGCTTGTAACGTCCGGCACGTCGGATGCTTTGGGTGATGCGGTGACACGGGGACACGTGGCACTAGAACGGCTGGCACTAGAACGGCTGTCACTAGAACTGCTGACAAAACGTCGGACCGGCACGGTGACCTGGCTGTGCCGGGCGGGCTTCGTTTTGGCCGCGCTGGCGCTTGCCGGCTGTACGGCATCGCCACCCTCCACCACGCCGCAGGTCTCACTCGGCGCGCCGGTCAAACAAACCGCCGACACCTCCTCGATGCCACCGGCCGTATTGCGCGAGCATCAGCGCATCCTCGCCGCTTATGGCGGCGTCTATAACGATCCGCGGCTGCAAACTTTCGTCGAGCAGATGGTCGAGCGGCTGGTCGCTGCGTCCGAGCGACCCGACTTGCATTACAAAGTCACGATGCTCAATTCGCAGTCGGTCAATGCCTTCGCGCTGCCGACCGGACAGCTCTATGTGACGCGCGGCTTGATCGCGCTCGCCAATGACGACTCCGAGCTTGCTTCGGTGCTTGCGCACGAGATGGGCCATGTCATCGCACGTCACGCTGAGATCCGCGAAGAGCAGGCGCGGCAGGCGGATCTCGTCAGCCGCGTGGTCAACGACGTGGTCTCCGATCCTGCCGCCGGCGCGCTTGCGCTCGCCAAATCGAAACTGGCGCTGGCCAGCTTCTCGCGGTCGCAGGAGTTCGAAGCCGACGGCATCGGCGTCGGCATTGCTTCGCGCGCCGGCTACGATCCTTACGGCGCGGTGCGCTTCCTCACCTCGATGGAGCACAATTCCGAACTAAAGCCGGAGCAGAACGCCGCCGCGATCAATCCCGCAGCGCCCGACTTCCTGTCGTCGCATCCGGCGACGCCCGAGCGCATCACCAATGCGCTCGCCAATGCGCGTCAATATAAGCCGCCGGCCACCGACATCGCACAGAACTTCCAAGCCAAGCAGTCCTATCTTTCCGATATCGACGGCATCGTCTTTGGCGAGGATCCGAGTGAGGGCTTCGTGCGCGGGCGGCGCTTCCTGCATCCGAAGCTCGGCTTCACTTTCACTGCGCCCGACGGCTTCGTTCTCGACAACACAGCGCAGGCGGTGCTCGGTATCAAACACGGCGGCGGCCAAGCGCTGCGTCTCGACGTCGTGAGCGTACCGGCCGAGCAGACGCTTGCCGAATATCTGACCTCCGGCTGGATCGAGAATATCGATGCGGCGACGGTGGAAGACGTCACCATCAATGGCTTCCCCGGCGCCACTGCCGCCGCCAAAGGCGACCAGTGGGACTTCCGGCTCTATGCGATCCGCTTCGGCAGCGACGTCTATCGTTTCATTTTCGCCGCTAAGCATCGCACGCCGGATGTCGACAAAGCCTTCCGTGATTCGGTCGGCACCTTCCGCCGCATGAGTCTCGCCGAGATCGAAACGGCTAAACCGTTGCGGCTGCAGGTGGTCACGGTCAGCCCGAGCGACACGGTGGAAAAGCTTGCCGGCCGCATGGCGGTCGCAGATCGGGCGGTTGAGCGCTTCCGCGTGCTCAATGGGCTCGATGCCGGTGACCGGCTAAAGCCCGGCAGCGAAGTCAAAATCGTCGTCGAATAGCATATGAAATCCCGCGCTAACCCACTGGGTATTCATATATTTTGCTGCGCCGCAATATAAACCGCTGCTCTTTATTCAAGCGACATTTTGAAGCGTTCGCTATTTCCGTCGCCCTCTGCCTGCGCTATGATGTCGCTAGGGTCATGGGGATGATCGAGGCCTTCTCTTCGGGGACATCGCCACAAGAGCGCAGCAAAGCGCCGAGCGAATTCCGAGTGGAAGCGATCCGGGGGCGAACGTGGGCAGCTTTGTGAAAAAGATGACGCCGATCATAACGTCACTTGCGGTCGTGTCCGCGGTAACGGCGCTGTTGTTCACATTCGCACCCAATCACCCCGTGTTCTTTTATCTTCTGCCGGTGGTGCTGGTAACGATCCTGTCGCGAAGCCTGCTGGCGGCGATCGTTGCCGTGTTGGCGGCAACGCTCTGTGCCGATTATTTCCTCTACGATCCGCTCTATTCCTTCGCTATCGAGTCGCGCATAGAGCTTGGCGATCTATCCTGCTTCGCGCTGGTTGCCCTGATCGGCGTCAAATGCACCAACGAGCTATTTTATCCGGCGGCGAAATTGTCATCGCCGTCGCGCTAGCCGCAATCATTTTTTCAAACTAAAAACGTTATTGTGCCTGCGTACATTTGTGCGCAACGCGGCTAATCCAGTCGATCGAATTCAGAATTGCGACGCCAATTGGCTCAAGCCCATCCCCTGGATGATGGTGCGCACTTCGTCTTTTTGCTCACCGCTGAAGCTCAAGATGAGCGGCACGGCCGCGGATTTCAGGCCTTGAACTGAATCCGGGTCGACTGCGGCGGTCTGGGCCGCAACAAGGCTGCGGGTATGGATTGGCTGGCCACGCATATCGCGCAAAGCCGCTTCCACCGCCGGCCACATATCTTCCTGATCGGGTGTGAGATTGAGCCGCGTTTTGATCTCGGCGATCTGCCCCTCGTTGAGCATATAGCCAGGCCGGTCGGCATTGGCGCGACGCGCCGGCGGATTGGCTTTGATTTCGGTCGTCGCATGGACAGCCGCAACACGCGGCGCGGCAATTGGTGCTTGCGGCGAAGCCGACGCAATGTCGGCCCGCGATAGACTCACTTCGGCCGAGGCGACCTGCACCAGCGCTTGCTGATTGGATGCGACGGTTGATAAGGCGGACGCAGTCTGCGGCAGCGCTGTCACCGACAGCATCGCCTGCTGCATCATCACTTGCGGCGTCATAGGCTGCGGATTCAACAAGGCGCGGTCATTGGCACCGGGCGCGCGCGGGGCAACGGCCGCGATCAGAATCTGGGCTGTCGTCGCATCAGGGCCGGCGATTTCGGGAAAGCGCGATGCGACGGTTTGTGCGGCAGACGGTCCGACGACCCGTAGCGCTATCGTATGTTGGCCGGCCAATGCATAACCGCCGCCAAGGACCAAGAGAGCGACAACGGCCCGATTTCGATGTTGCCGGCCACGCTTGCGCGCTTTGTTCTGCCGCATCCCCGAACTCCCCGCATTCCGACACTCACACTTACTAACTCCTTTCAAATGAAGCTTAATTTATGGCTAAGCGGGGATAATTTTGGGCGAGGGACTGCTCGGCGTTTTCCACCTAATGTCTTGATGCGGCAAAGAAAAAGGCCCGGCAGCGAGCCGGGCCTTCAAACTTTCGTCCAAGGAAAAGCCGCTTAAGCGGCTTCGTCCTCGACGACGGTCTCGTCTTCACCTTCGCCGGCTTCCGGCTTCGGCCCACGGCGCGGGCCTTTGGCGAGTGCAGCTTCGATTTCCTTCACCGCTTCGGTCTCGGTGATCCGTTGCACGGCGGCAACCTCGCGCGACAGCCGATCCAGCGCGGCTTCGTAAAGCTGCCGCTCCGAATAGGACTGCTCCGGCTGCGTCTCCGAACGATAGAGATCGCGAACAACCTCGGCGATGGCGACGATATCGCCAGAATTGATCTTGGCTTCGTATTCCTGGGCGCGCCGCGACCACATCGTGCGCTTAATCCGAGCCCGGCCCTTGAGCGTCTCGAGCGCGCGCTTCACTAGCGGGGTCTCGGCGAGCTTGCGCATGCCAACGGAAGTAACCTTCGCGGTCGGAACCCGCAAGGTCATCTTGTCCTTGACGAAATTGATGACGAACAGCTCCAGCCGCAGACCAGCGACTTCCTGCTCCTCGATCGCGATGATCTGGCCCACGCCATGCGCCGGATAGACGATGAATTCCTGAGTTTTAAAGCCTTGTCGTTGCGTAGTCTTCTTCGGATTCAGTCCCAAAGCATTTGCTCCTTCCGCCTCCGGTTTGCGCCGTGGGGCGGGCTTCGCCACAGGGACCCGGCTGCGCGCCGTCGCCCGCGTGGACTGTGAGGGCCTCCGACTCGCGCGGGAGGGGGTTTTTGCTGTCTTCCGGCTCATGCCGGCCGCACTTTTCTTCGAACGACGAGTTTTATCTGCCACAGCTCTCGCGTGGATAATCACGCCTCTAATTGACGGTTCCTCGGAAAACCCTCCGAAAAAATATGCCCCCGGCCAGGGAGCACGTTATCGGGGGCGTTATTCATTGTGTCCGAGGTGTATATCACATTTTCAGCTAAAATCAAAGCCTTATGACCTGCGAAAGCATCACATCTGCGTTTCCGCGATTGAATTTCTTAACATTGGTTAATCATTGGGGCCCCAATTCCCTCAAAAGAACCAGGGGCCAAAACCAATTAGGCAACAAAACAGCCGCCCCCGCGGGCGCTTAGTCGCCAGAGCCGGGGTTCGGTGAAAAATACTTATCGAATTTGCCCTCAACGCCTTCCCACTGTTTGGCGTCCTCGGGAGGCGGCTTTTTGGCCGTGATATTCGGCCAGGTCTTGGCGTATTCGGCGTTGACCGAAAGCCATTTCTCCACGCCGGGCTCGGTATCGGGCTTGATCGCTTCAGCCGGGCATTCCGGTTCGCAGACGCCGCAATCGATGCACTCGTCGGGATGAATGACCAGCATGTTTTCGCCCTCGTAAAAGCAATCGACGGGGCAAACCTCGACGCAATCCATGTATTTGCATTTGATGCAATTGTCGTTGACGATATAGGTCATTTGCACACTCTGAACGGGCTTTTTGCGAGCCTTGCTCCTATCGCAAGGGTCACTCTCACGCAAGAAGGCGTGCTGCGAGAGAGGCCCCTCTATTCCAAGGCTTCGTAAAGCACCGCGCCGGTCCCGCCCGATCCCCGGTGCTCGACAAACCCCGTTACTTTCAGCACCCGCACGCCGCGATCGAGCGCCACGGTAATGACGTCACCCGCGCGCACCATGCGTCCCGGCGCGTCGATCCGCGCGCCATTGACCCTGACGCAGCCCGTGCCGGCAAGTGACGCCGCATCCTGACGCGTTCGCACCACACGCGCATGCCATAGCCATCGGTCGATGCGCTGACGCTCGACCTCCGCCACCACGTTCAGCCGCGCTCCTTGGCGTTGGCCTCGAGCTGCGCTTTCAACGCGGCCAATTTGGCAAAGGGTGAGTTCGGATCGGCCACTTTTTCGCGCCGCTCGAAGCGAGGCGGACGATTTTGCGGTCGCTCTCGCTGCGAACGATCGGCGCGATGCTCGCCGCCAGACCTTTCGTTGCCAGACCTTTCGTTACCATGCCTCTCGCCGCCACGCCGTTCGTTGGCACGACGCTCATTCCCAGGACGTTCGCCGGCAGGACTTTCGCTACCATGACTTTCACCACCATGACGCTCGCCGCCGCGTCGGTGGCGATGACGCCGATGCCGTGATTCCTTGTTTGGTGAGTCAGTATCGGCCGATGGCTCGCCGCCTGGCACTCCTGCGGCTTCACCTGGCGGAGCAGAAGCGGCCACTGCCGCGTCGGGTTGCGGCGCCGGCGCCTGTCTATCGCGACCGCGCCCCCTGCGTCGCGCATGATCACCCTCGCGACGCTCGGGCCGCGGCCTGCGGCCTTCGACTCGGCCCGGACGCCAGACTTCGACAAGGATCGGTTCTTCCGGCGTTGCCGGCTGCGCCGGTTCGGCGGCAGCTTCGACCGGTGCGGTCTCCACCACTGCAGCTTCCGACGTTGCCGTTTCATGCTTCGGCGCAACGTCTGTTTCAGATACGCTTGGCGCTTCAACTTCGACGGTAATCTGCTCGTCGGATCCTGACGCATCCTCCGACGCTGACAATGAAACATCCTCGGTGAGGGGTGCGGCTTCGGCCGGCGCAGTTATGTCGGCAGCCTCAGTCGCATCCGATGTGGCGGTCGCTTCAGGCGCCGTCGTTTCGGTCCCTGCCGTTTCAGATGCTGCAGACTCGGTCGCGACGGATTCTGTCGTCGTTGCTTCCGGCAGCGCCGCATCGGCGGCCGGTGCCGGCGCAGGCGGCGGCTCTGGCGGCTTCGGCCGCTGCTCCATGCGATAGCCGAGCGAGCGCAGGATCGAAGCGAAGTCTTCGCCCGAAGCGCCGGTCAGCGATGTCATGGTGTTGACGACGGTGAAACCGCCGCCTGGGAACGCCGCAGCGGGCTTGGCGCCAGGCGAGCTTTCACGCCACATCAGCGCCGGTCGAATGAGATCGGCGAGCCGTTCCAGAATGTCGACACGCACCGCGCGTTCACCGCAAACGCGATAGCCCGCGGTGCGATAGAGCCCCGGATCGATCTGGCGATCGATCGGGATCGAGGTGCGGCCGCTGCCGGCGAGATGCAAAAGATCGTCGAGACTCTTGCCCTCCGGCATCTCATTGCTGGCCGCGAATTTGAGCGCCCATAACTGCACTGCGAGCTTGCGCGGCGCCGGCTTCAAAAGCGCGGGAAGATAGAGGTGATAAGCGCCGAAGCGCACGCCGTATTTGCGCAAGGTCGCGCGCGACGGTTGATCCAGCCCTTTGACCTCTTCCGCGACGCGCTGTCGATCGAGCACGCCCAGCGCCTCGATCAGTTGGAACGCAACGCCACGAGCGATGCCGGTGATGTCTTCGGCAGCGCCAAGCTCGGACAGCGGGCCTAGGAATTTGCCGATATGCGACTTGATAAAACGGTCGAGCCGCTCCTGAACCGCGTCGCGCGGCGCGCCAGTGAGATGCTCATCCGCGATGACACGCACCCGCGGGCGCAAAGCCTCGTCACCGGCAATGAGCTTGCCTACGGCTGCGCCGATCCAGCGCAAAGTACCGTCGGACGCCAGTACGAAATGGTCGTCGGAAGCCTCAGCAAGCCGCGTGGCACGCAGCGCGACTTCGCCGGCGAGCGCCTTCTGCGCCGCATTTTGCAGCGCCTTTGCCTCCGAGCCGTCGGACGACGCATCGGGCACGAAAGTGAAGCCATCGAGCCGACCGATGACATGACCTTCGACGACGACCTCGCCCCTTTTGTTGAACTCTGGTTCGAGGCCGGTGTTTTCGCGGAGCCGCCGCATCAATACGCTGGTGCGGCGATCGACAAAGCGTTCGGTCAGCCGCTCATGCAGCGCATCGGATAGACGATCTTCGACGCCGCGCGTCACACCTTGCCAATGCTCGGGATCGGCCAGCCAATCCGGGCGATTGGCAGCAAACGTCCAGGTCCGGATGTGGGCGATGCGCGTCGACAAAGTATCGATATCGCCATCGGTACGGTCGGCCTGCGTCACCTGTTGCGCAAACCAATCATCGGCGATCCGGCCCTCGCGCTGCAGATAGCCGAACACCGTAACCACGAGCTCGGCGTGGTTCGCCGGCGCGATCTTGCGGTAGTCAGGCAATTGGCAGACGTCCCATAGACGTTCAACGTGGGCGCTGGTGCCGATCATGTTGCGGACTTCGTCATCGCGCGCGGCATGATCGAGAACGAGAATGTCTTCGGCGACCGGCGCACGTGTCAGCGCGGCTTCGGTCGGCGGCGTCGCTAGCGTCGCTTGTAACGCGCCGACCGAAGAAAAATCGAGATCGCTATTGCGCCATTGCACTGTTCTCACCGGCTCGAAACTGTGGGTCTCGAGCGCCTGCACGAGTTCAGTCTCAAAGGGCGGGCAACGCCCGCTGGTGCCGAAAGTACCGTCGCGCGTGGCGCGGCCCGCACGGCCGGCGATCTGCGCCATTTCGGAAGGCGAGAGCTTGCGGAACTGATAGCCGTCGAATTTGCGGTCGGAGGCAAAGGCGATGTGATCGACGTCGAGATTAAGCCCCATGCCGATGGCGTCGGTCGCCACCAGATAATCGACCTGGCCGGACTGATAGAGATCGACCTGAGCGTTGCGCGTGCGCGGCGACAGCGAACCGAGCACGACAGCGGCGCCGCCGCGCTGACGGCGAATCAATTCGGCAATGGCGTAAACTTCGTCGGCGGAGAAGGCGACGATGGCGGAGCGCCGCGGCAGCCGGGTCAATTTCTTATCGCCGGAAAATGTCAGTTGCGACAGCCGCGGCCGGCTCACGATCGACGCACCGGGCAAAAGCCGCTCGACGATCGGCTTCATAGTGGCCGCGCCGAGTACCAGCGTTTCCTCACGGCCGCGGCGATTGAGCATGCGGTCAGTGAAGACGTGGCCGCGCTCGAAATCAGCGGCGAGCTGGATTTCGTCGACAGCAACGAAAGCGACATCGAGATCGCGCGGCATGGCCTCGACGGTCGCCACCCAGAAGCGCGGGTTCGGCGGTTTGATCTTTTCTTCGCCGGTAATGAGCGCGACCGACTCGGCGCCGACCCGATCGACCGCTTTGTTGTAGACCTCGCGGGCAAGGAGCCGCAGCGGCAAGCCAATGATCCCGGAGGAATGCGCCAGCATCCGCTCGATGGCGAGATGAGTTTTCCCGGTATTGGTCGGACCGAGAACGGCGGTCACACCCGCCCCACGGGCGCGGAGATTGCGGTCGGCAGGCGGCGAAAAGGAAATCGGCATTACGGATCCGGACTTAGCGCGAGAGTATCGCAGGCAACGAGGCGCTTCTGTATCACAATGTGACGCTAAAAAGCCTGTGCTTAAGATGTGGAACGAGTCTGGAACAAATCGCGGCCGAATCGGCGACTCGATGGCTGTTCGGGTTCGTTCACTGCGACATATGGGACGCAACACCTTGTTGCACACCACATCGGGTGGAATCGGCCAATTCCGGTGGTCGTTTGCACGCCCCAATCGTTAACGGTCGCACGGACTCCGATTCGATTTTGAGTCAAGGGACCTGGTCCTGTGAATATTGGGGAGGCGCCGGACAAAACCGCCGCTCAAGCGGCGCCGGCACGGTCCTTTACTGCGTCTTTGCAGCCGGATGCGACGCCTGCGTGACGGTGACGAAGGCGGTGGCCTGCAACAAGCCCGTCCCCAGCGGCGTCGGCATGGAAAAGCGGAACGGTACCAGCACATGGGTGCCTGAGATCGGCGCCAGCCAGACTTCGGCTTCGCGCAATTCGACCAGATATTTGATCGCTGGGCGGCTCGGCACGTAACCCGAAATCGGCGTGAAATAGACCGCGCAGACGAGGACAGGACCGGCATAGCCGCGATCGGCCTTCACCGTTTCCACGCGTTTGAATTCGCTGTGCAAGTCGTAGCGCACGCGGCCGTCGAACACCGCCACTTTGCGATTACAGGCTTCAGGCGTTACCGGGTCGCCATTGCCGCTGACCCGATTGAGCATCGAACTCATCGGATCGGACACGCCGTGGCGGTCGGTATCGCTGACCGGAATGCGGTCGGGCACGGGAGGCAAAGGCGGCTCAGCGGCGTAGTCGGTGACATTGCCGCCGGCGAGCGTCATGCGTACGTCGTCGACTTTTGTGCCGTAGCTGATGGTCGCGTCGTAGCTCGCGGGGATCATCTGGCCGCTTGTGACTGCGCCGTGCGCGTTGCCGGTGCCGCGGGCGCCGGTGAAGAAACGGATGATGCCGGTGGTCGTGCCGCTTGCCGCGGCGGTGTAGCCGTCGTCGGCGATTTCCACGACCCAGTTGCCGTGGCCGATCGGGATGCCACCGAGGGTCACCTGATATTCCGCCTCCAGCCGGCCTTCGCCGGCCGAAGATTTCGCCGCGGCGGTCGCGGCTTCTTTGGCGGCTTGGACGGCGGCAGTCTGGTGCACCGGATCGCCCGCATGGGCGTCAGCCCCAACCAGCAGGCCGACGCTGGCAAAAATCGCCGCAAGTCCAGCCAAGCGGACCGCCGCAGAGTGTAAGATCAAGCGGGACAATGATTTTCCTCAAACCGCCAAGGGCGGAACCGGTCCTGTAGATTTTGTCGGGGAATGCGTCCTTTGTGTGGTTTCACCGCTCGTTCCAAGTCGGGTGGAGCGTCTATCCCTGCCTGATTGGCGGCGGGCCGGTCGGCGACCCTTTTTGCGCCGCTTGACGCTTTCGGACACCCCCACTATAGGTCCGCGCCAACTCCCTTATCGCCTGACGAGGCGTCGCTTCTCGTTGCGAGAGTGATACGACGTTTCGGCGCGATTGCGACTGTAAGGATTTCGAACCATGTCATGGCGTTGTGAACTGACCGGCAAGACGCGCCAGATCGGCAATAAGGTCAGCCATTCCAACCGCAAGACCAAGCGCCGGTTCAAGCCGAACCTGCTCAATGTCACGCTGTTGTCGGATGTGCTCAACCGTAAGGTCCGGCTTCGCATCTCGGCGAATGCACTCAAGACCGTCGATCATCGCGGCGGCTTCGACGCCTTCCTGATGGCGGCTAAGGACGCTGAATTGTCGCCCCGCGCGCTTGAGCTTAAGCGCCAAGTGGCGAAGAAGCGCACCGCCGCGGTTGCGGCGTAAATTTCTAAGCTTTAAGCGTTCAAGCGCCGGCGCGGCGTCGCCCGACCTTCCGCCGGGTGTTCGGCGAACAATTCGGCGAGCTTCTCTGTCATGGCGCCGCCGAGCTCTTCGGCATCGACGATCGTAACCGCGCGCTGGTAATAGCGCGTGACGTCGTGGCCAATGCCGATGGCGATCAATTCGACCGGCGAGCGGGTTTCGATCTCTTCGATGATCCAGCGCAGATGGCGCTCGAGATAATTGCCGGGATTGACCGAGAGCGTTGAATCGTCGACCGGCGCGCCGTCCGAGATCATCATCAGGATTTTGCGCGACTCCGGCCGCGCCAGCAGCCGCTTATGCGCCCAATCGAGCGCCTCACCGTCGATGTTTTCTTTGAGCAGGCCTTCGCGCATCATCAGACCGAGATTCTTCCGCGCGCGGCGCCACGGTGCATCCGCCGCCTTGTAGACGATGTGGCGCAGATCGTTGAGCCGGCCAGGGTTCGGCGGCTTACCGGCGGCAAGCCAGGTTTCGCGAGATTGCCCGCCCTTCCAGGCGCGTGTGGTGAAGCCGAGGATTTCCACTTTGACGCCGCAACGCTCGAGCGTGCGCGCCAGGATATCGGCACACGTCGCCGCTACCGTGATCGGCCGGCCGCGCATCGAACCCGAATTGTCGAGCAGCAGCGTCACCACCGTATCGCGGAAATCGGTGTCCTTTTCGCGCTTGAACGACAGAGGATGCATCGGATCGATGATGATGCGCGGCAGCCGCGTCACATCGAGCAGGCCCTCTTCCAGATCGAATTCCCAAGCGCGGTTTTGTTGCGACATCAAGAGCCGCTGTAGCTTATTGGCGAGCCGCGCCACGACGCCTTGCAGATGCGAGAGCTGCTTGTCGAGGTAGCCGCGGAGACGATCAAGCTCTTCCGGCTCGCATAATTCTTCGGCGCCGAGCATCTCGTCGAATTTCGCGGTGAACGGCTTGTAGTCCGGCCCCTGCGGCTCGTTGCGCTGATTGCGCGGCCGCCAAGGCTCGGCGGCGGTTTCGGAATCGCCCATCTCGGCGTCATCCGCCATTTCGGCGGACGGCGCGTCGACGGCTTCCGAGGTGCTGTCGGGCAATTCATCGGCTGAAGCTTCGGCTTCGGAGCTGGTCTGGTCGCTTTCGGCGGAATCGGCAGCCTCGCCGTCCTCGCCGGTTTCGTCCTTCTGATTCTGCTCGTCGCCCTCCTCGCCATCCTCCTCATCGGATTCCGACGAGCGGTCCTCGCCCATGTCGAGCGAGTCGAGGAGGTCATGCACAATGTCGCCGAAACGGCGCTGGTCGTTGAGCACGCGTTCGAGCCGATCGAGATTCTTCCCGGCGCGCTCCTCGATCAGCGGCCGCCACAGATCGACGAGCTTGCGCGCGGCCGCCGGCGGCGTTTCACCGGTGAGCCGCTCACGAACCATCATCGCCAGCGCCTCTTCGATCGGGGCATCGGCACGGTCGGTGATCTCGTCGAATTTGCCGCGATGGAAGCGGTCGTCGAGCATCGCCGTGAGGTTCTTCGCGACACCACCCATTTGGCGCGCGCCGATGGCTTCGACACGGGCCTGCTCGACCGCCTCGAACACCGCACGCGCCTGCTGGCCGCCGGGGGTGAGCTTGCGGTGCACGGCCGGATCGTGACAAGCGAGACGCAGCGCCAATGAATCGGCATGACCGCGCACGATCGCCGCCTCGCGCTCATTGAGCCGGCGCGGCGGTTCCGGCAGCCGTGCCTTGCCGCCGGCAAGTCCCGGCCGCTCGGACGCAAAGCTGACTTCGAGATCGCCTTTGCCGGCGATCGCGCGCAAACAGACGCTGACCGCGCGCTTGAATGGCTCGGTCGGGGCTTCTTTGGCGGAAGCTTTGGGCTTGCTGTTCGAGGTCATTGTCCGCGAACGCTCTAACTCAGCGCAACATTCACCGCCGATTCCGGCAGCTCCTGTCCGAAGCAGCGCTGGTAGAATTCAGCAACCAGCGGCCGCTCCAGCTCGTCGCATTTGTTGACGAAAGTGAGCCGGAAGGCGAAGCCGATATCGTTGAAGATCTCGGTGTTCTCGGCCCAAGTGATGACGGTGCGCGGGCTCATCACGGTCGAGATGTCGCCATTCATGAAGGCGTTGCGTGTGAGATCGGCGACCCGCACCATCTTCGAAATGGTGTCGCGGCCTTCGGCATTCTGGAAATGCTTGGCCTTGGACAGCACGATGTCGACTTCGTTGTCGTGCGGCAAATAATTCAACGTGGTCACGATTGACCAGCGGTCCATCTGGCCCTGATTGATCTGCTGCGTGCCGTGATAAAGACCCGACGTGTCGCCGAGGCCGACAGTGTTGGCAGTCGCAAACAGCCGGAACGCCGGATGCGGCTTGATCACTTTGTTCTGGTCGAGGAGCGTCAAGCGGCCGGAGGATTCCAGCACGCGCTGAATTACGAACATGACGTCCGGGCGGCCGGCATCGTATTCGTCGAAGCACAGCGCGACATTGTTCTGCAGCGCCCAGGGCAGTATGCCGTCGCGGAATTCGGTGACCTGCATGCCTTCGCGGATCACGATTGCGTCCTTGCCGATCAGATCGACGCGGCTGATATGGCTGTCGAGATTGACGCGCACGCACGGCCAGTTCAGCCGCGAGGCGATCTGCTCGATATGGGTCGATTTGCCGGTGCCGTGATAGCCGGTGACGATGACGCGGCGGTTGCGCGCGAAGCCGGCGAGAATGGCAAGCGTGGTCGGCCGGTCAAAGCGGTAATCCGGATCGGGATCGGGAACATGCTCATCGGGCTCGGAATAGGCCGGAACTTCGAGATCGCTGTCGATCCCGAAAGTCTGCCGGACTGAGACCTTCATATCCGGCAAACGGGCTGGTGTATCTGCTGCGAGACTCATTGCTCCTCCGTAGCCTCAGCAAGGTGACCGGCAAGAGACCATTACCGAGGCAGGAAATCGGCTGTCACTGGCGGGCGAGTATGGGCTTTATCTAGCAGAAAGCCGCAGGGCGATGAAAGCCCATGCCGAACAAGCCCCTAGGTCAGCAAAAACCCGCTGACTTCAGGTAATTATAGGCCACGATGATCTCCCGAAGCTGCGCTTCGGAACCACGGTCCCCGCCATTGGCGTCGGGATGGTGCCGCTTCACCAATATCTTGAACTTGGCCTTGATGTCGGCTCGCTTGGCGTCGGCTTCAAGACCGAGCGCTTCGAGCGCGCGCCGCTGCGCATTGAGGATCTTGCGCTCCTCCGGTGCGCGTCGCGCATGGCCAGTCCGCCCGCCGCTATCTTCGAACAGGGAGAATGGATCGTCCGCCGGCCGATCAGCGCCGCGAAAGCCCTTTTCCGGACGCTTGCCTCGCTTGCCGCCGACCGAACCCATCTTCCAAGTCGGCCGATGTCCGGTGAGTGAGTCCTTCTGGTATTTCGCGACCGCGTCGTCGGTCATGCCGGCGAAGTAATTATAGGAGCTGTTGTATTCGCGGACGTGATTGAGACAGAATCGCCAATATTCGGTCGCGTTTTCCCGGCCCTTGGGCGCGCGATGGGTCGCCGACGCCTTACAGCTCGGCCACTCGCAGGCCGGGAGTTCAGTGCGCAAACGGCGATCCTTATCAGGTTTGACCCTGATCTGGTCGAACAGCGGCGAATTCTCTTTCATCGTTCCGATTATGCGGTCGCCTCGATGGCGGCTTCAAGACTTGACAGAAGGGAATCGTCTCACGCGGCGATTGGCGTTAATGCTTCGCTCTCATGGAGACATGCACGATGGGTATGCAAGACATCATCACCACCAAGCTGATCGCGGCATTCACGCCGGAAAGCCTACATGTCGAAGATGAATCGCATATGCATGAAGGTCACGCCGGACACCACCCCGGCGGTGAGAGCCACTACCGGCTCTATATTGTGTCGGAAGCCTTCCGTGGGAAGAGCCGGATCGAACGCCACCGCATGATCAATTCTGCCCTGGCAGGCGAGCTCAAGAGCCGGGTGCATGCGCTTGCCATCCACGCGCAAGCGCCCGGAGAAAGCCGTTAGCCAGCGGCCTGGGATTGCGGCTCCCGGGCGCGTAGCAATCCGTTGAGATCAAGCCGGTGCGTGTACATCGCAAGCTTGCCGTCGCCGGTGCGCGGCCATTGGTCTTGCGGCCGGTCCCAATAAAGTTCGACCCCGTTGCCGTCCGGATCGCTCAAATAGAGCGCTTCGCTGACGCCGTGATCGGAAGCGCCGTCGAGCGGAATATCCGCCTCAATGAGACGGCGCAGTGCATCGCCAAGCGCTACGCGGGTCGGATAGAGCACGGCAAGGTGATAAAGCCCGGTAGTGCCAGGCGCCGGAGGCTTTCCGCCACGGCTTTCCCAGGTATTGAGCCCAATGTGATGGTGATAGCCGCCGGCGGAAATGAACGCTGCCTGATTGCCGATACGCTGCATCAGCTCGAAGCCGAGCACGCCGCAATAGAACTTTAGCGCGCGGTCGAGATCGGCGACTTTGAGATGCACATGGCCGATGCGCACACCGCCATCGATCGGTTTTCCGATCGCGCTGTCTTTGGTCGCCACCGTCGAAGTATCAGCCATCGTGAGCCCCGCTTCAGGTCGCTTTTTGATAGATGCGGCGCGGCGGCGCGCCCTGCAAGGCACACCGATGTAATCGGAGTGGCGTTTTAATTAGCTCGCTTTCTCGACGACGCGCGGGGCCGGCGGCATCAGCGCGGCGCGGCGGGTAAGCGGCGTGACCCGTAGCGCCGTAATCCGGTTGCGGTTCTTGCGCAGGACCTGAAAGCGGAAGCCGTGGAAAGTGAAACTCTGTCCCGGTTCCGGGATCGAGCGCGACTCGTGGATGACGACACCGGCGATGGTCGTCGCTTCCTCATCAGGAATATTCCAATCCATCGCGCGGTTAAGGTCGCGCACCGGTACGCTGCCGTCGACATTGACCGAACCATCCGGCAGCGCGCGCACGCCGGGCACGGCAACGTCATGTTCGTCGCTGATATCGCCGACGATTTCCTCGACGATGTCCTCAAGCGTGACCAGACCTTCGAGTTCGCCATATTCGTCGACCACAAGCGCAAACGGCGTCTTGCGATGGCGGAACGCCTTGAGCTGTTCGTCAAGCGGCGTGGTGTCGGGCACGTACCACGCTGGCTTCGCGAGCGCGACGAGATCGAGCTTCGTCGCGTCGCCATTGGCGGCGTGCAAAGCCCGCCACACCTCCTTGGCATGGAGGACGCCGATGACGTTATCGGGTGAATCGCGCCACAGCGGAATGCGCGTCCGACCGGTGGCGAGAACGGCATCAACCAATTCGCTCGCCGGCTCGTCGGCGTTGAGCATTACCATCTTGGTGCGATGGACCATGACTTCAGACACGGTGAGGTCGCGCAGATCGAGAATGCCGCCCATCATGTCGCGGTCGAGCTTCTCCACCACACCGGCACGATGCATCAGGTCGACGGCACCGCGCAGCTCCTCTCGCGGCGACAGGATCGATTGGATCCCCAGAGGCATGCCAATACTGCGCAAGATGAGTTTGACCAGCCATTCGACGCCACGCAGCAGCGGCGAGAACCAGCGCACGGTGCGGGCGATGGGCTGCGCCACCGCCAGCGCAATGCGATCCGGCGCATTGAAGGCCGCTGTTTTCGGCAGCACTTCGGCAAGAATGAAGATGAGGAACGTCATCACCACAGTGGCGTAGATCTCGCCGGCATTGCCGAACCAGGCGAGCATCAGACCGGTCATCAGCGTCGAGGCGGCGATATTGGCGAAATTGTTGGTGAAAAGTAGCGCGCCGAGAAGCCGCTCGCGCGTCGCCAACAAACGGCTGACAATACCGGCGTCGCGATTGCCATGCTTTTCCAGCCGCGCCATGGCGGCGCGCGACGAGGCCGTCAGCGCCGTCTCGCTCGCCGAGAAGAACGCCGAGATCAAAAGACAAATCACGACCGCAACAACGGTCAGCCAATCAATGGCGCTCATCGCTCTGCAAGTTTCTCCACGAGAAACGAACGCACGGCATCCGGATCGACGCCGGCCTCGATAAAGGCCGTGCCGATGCCGCGCACCAGGATGAATGTAAGCCTTCCACGCTTCACTTTCTTGTCCTGAGCAATCAATTCCATCAATCGATCGGCGTTCGGTGCCGAGCCGCGAATATCATTAATGCGGGTCGGCAGTCCGGTTTCCGCCAGATGTTTGATGGCGCGCGCCGCCTCAGCTTCCGGCAAGAGCTTGAGCCGGGCTGAAAAGGCAAAGGCTTGCACCATCCCCGCAGCAACGGCTTCGCCATGGAACAGCCGGTCGGAAAATCCATAGGCCGCTTCGAGCGCATGACCGAAGGTATGGCCGAGATTGAGAAGCGCGCGTTCGCCAGTCTCACGCTCGTCGCGGGCGACAATGCCGGCCTTGGCGCGGCAGGCGACCGCGATCGCATGCTCGCGCGCGGGACCGCCGGTGAACACTTCGCGCCAATTCTTGTCCAGCCAGTCGAAAAACGCGGCATCGCCAAGGAGGCCGTATTTGACCAGTTCGGCATAGCCGGCGCGGAACTGGCGTTCCGGCAAAGTATCGAGCGTCGCGGTATCGGCGAGCACCAGGATCGGCTGATGAAAAGCGCCGATCAGATTCTTGCCTTGCGGCGAGTCGATCGCGGTTTTGCCTCCGACCGAGGAATCGACCTGAGCAAGCAGCGACGTCGGCACCTGCACATAGTCGAGGCCGCGCCGCGTGATCGCAGCAGCGAAACCGGCAAGGTCGCCGATGACGCCGCCACCGAGCGCAACAACTAGATCACCACGCTCGATGCGCGCGCCGATGATCGCTTCACAGACTTGCTCCAATACACCGTAACTTTTCGAAGCTTCGCCGGGAGCAATGACAATCGCGTCCGCCAGCACCTTGGCGCGATCGAGCGCGGCCTTGGCGGCATCGAGATAATGCGGCGCGACGTTCTCGTCGGTGACGATAAAAGCCTTGGCGCCAGGCCGCAGCGCGGCGATGCGTGTGCCAAGTGAAGAAAGAACGCCGCGGCCGATGACAATGTCATAGCTGCGCGCGCCGAGTGAAACGCCAACCGTCGTTATGTCGCTGCGGAGCGGAGCGGTCATAGTTCGGCCTTGCAATGCGGTGGCGCGCCAAGAAACGAAGCGAGATCATCGATGATTTCGGTGACAATCGCTTCATGCGGAGCTTCGCGCGACTGCACCGTGAGATCGGCTTCGGCATAAGCGGATTCGCGCTGAGCTAAAAGCTCGCGCAAGGTCGCGGCAGGATCGGCGGTGTGCAACATCGGCCGCTCATGCTTGCGCTTGCTGATACGTCGCATCAGCACATCGGCATCGGCCTTGAGCCAGATCGAGACGCCCTTCGCTTTGATCGCCGCGCGGGTGTCGGCATTCATCACCGCGCCGCCGCCCGTCGCCAACACTTGCGGACCACCATCAAGAAGCCGTGCGATGACGCGGGCTTCACCGTTGCGGAACGAGTCCTCGCCATGGCGCGTGAAAATATCGGCAATCGACATTCCGGCGGCCTTCTCGATCTCGAGATCGGCATCGACAAAGGGCACGCCAAGCCGCGCCGCAACGCGGCGGCCGATCGAGGATTTGCCAACCCCCATCATGCCGACCAACACGATCGAGCGTGGCCCCAGAAGCGGCAAAATGGCGGCCGCGGATAGCGGCGCTTCGGCGGAGTTTTTGACAGCAATATCAGTCATTTAAGTCAATATCCGGGAGCCGCTTACCGGTCTTCCCGCGAACGGCCCGGCCGACTTTTAGATCAAATGCACGAATACTTGCCAGTATCGGTCGAACATGATCGTACTCGCTCCCTTCGCCTAGCACCAATCCGATGAGCACGGGCTAAAGCCTGACGCCGAGTGACCGATGCCGAGCCTGCTGCGGCTATTAACTGTCATCGCGGTGATCGGTGCCGTCGTTTACGGCGGCCTCTACGCGCTTGCCTATTTCGTTCATCCGAAGCCGCGCGAAATCACCGTCACCATCCCGCCCGACAAATTCTTCAAGGACCGCTGAGGCGATGGCGCGCACGACAGCGATGCGAAAGCCAACTGAAGCCGGCGCTGGCAAAGCACGACAGGCGGATGCGCGGCTCACAGCGCTTTATCTCGACATGCTGGCGGCGGAACGCGGCGCCGGTGCGAACACGCTTGCTGCCTATCGCCGCGACCTCGAAGATTTTTCCGATTATCTCAGCGGCACTGGACGCTCGATCGCCAAGGCGTCAACAAACGATCTGCGCAATTATCTCGCGAGCGTTGCCGAACGCAGCATGACGGTCGCGACTCAAGCGCGGCGGCTTTCGGCCATCCGCCAGCTTTACCGTTTCCTCTATGCGGAAGGCCATCGCAGCGACGATCCCGCCGCCGTTCTTGAGGGACCGAAGCGCGAGCGCGCACTGCCGAAGACGTTATCGCTTGCGGAAGTCGATCGGCTTTTGCGCAGTGCCGGCGCTTGCGACCTCGAAGCACCATTGCCCGCGCGCTTGCGCGCGGCGCGATTAAGCTGCCTTGTCGAACTTCTCTATGCGACCGGACTGCGCGTGTCCGAATTGGTCAGCCTGCCGCTCTCGGCGGCGCGCAAGGATACGCGCATCATTGTCGTGCGCGGTAAGGGTAACAAAGAGCGGATGGTGCCGCTCAACGACGCCGCCAAGCGCGCCATGGCCGATTACTTGGCGCTACTGACCGAGGCGGATCAAAAAAATAATTCGAACTGGCTGTTCCCATCTTTCGGCGACAGCGGCCATCTCACGCGGCAGCATTTTGCCCGCGATCTCAAAACCGCCGCGACGGCGGCCGGCCTACGGCCGGCACAAATCAGCCCGCATGTGCTCCGTCATGCCTTTGCCAGCCACCTGCTGCACAACGGCGCCGATCTGCGGGTGGTGCAGACGCTGCTCGGCCACGCCGATATTTCCACAACCCAGATCTATACCCATGTATTGGAAGAGCGCCTGAAAAGTCTGGTGCGCGATCTGCATCCGCTGGCGCAAGCGTAAATGCCTGCATTTTAAGGATTTCGCCGCTTACTTGACTCCATAGGCTTCACGGGCGAGTGAGCCTTTCGTCCAACACCCGTATGAGTACGTTTTCACGCATGCGCAGCTATCTCGATTTCGAAAAACCGGTGGCCGAGCTTGAGGCCAAGATCGAGGAATTGCGCACCATGCAAGCGGGCGGCGACGCCATCGCGATCGGCGAAGAGATCAACCGTATCGAGAGCAAAGCCGCGGTCGCGCTCAAGGAACTCTATGCCGGGCTGACGCCGTGGCAGAAGACGCAAGTGGCGCGGCATCCGCAACGACCGCATTGCCTCGATTATGTCGGCGCACTGATCGCGGACTTCGTGCCGCTCGCCGGCGACCGCAAGCACGGCGAGGACGAAGCGATTGTCGGCGGCTTCGGACGTTTCCGCGGCGAAGCGGTCTGCATCCTGGGCCACGAAAAGGGCTCCGATACCGATAGCCGGCTCAAGCACAATTTCGGCATGGCGCGGCCCGAAGGCTATCGCAAAGCGGCGCGGCTGATGTTCATGGCCGATCACTTCGACATTCCGGTGATCGCGTTGATCGATACCGCGGGTGCTTATCCCGGCATCGGCGCCGAGGAACGCGGCCAGGCCGAAGCCATCGCGCGCTCGACCGCCGCATGTCTCGAAATCGGCGTGCCGAATGTTGCGGCCATCATTGGCGAGGGCGGCTCGGGCGGCGCCATCGCGATAGCGACGGCCAATCGAGTGATGATGATGGAGCATTCGATCTACAGCGTCATCTCGCCGGAAGGCGCTGCATCGATCCTATGGCGCGACACCGCCAAGGCGCAGGACGCTGCTGCCAATATGAAGATCACTGCGCAAGACCTCGTGCGCTTCGGCGTGGTCGACACCATCGTGCCGGAACCGACCGGCGGCGCGCATCGTGATGGCTCGGCCGCTATGGCGGCGGTCGGAGAAGCGATCGGGACTGCGCTGTCCGATCTCCGCGGGCTCGATCGTTCGACCATTATCCGGATGCGGCGGGAAAAATTCGCAGCGATCGGCAGAACTTTGAGCTGAAGACTTTGAGCTGAAGTGGACAGCCGGCAAGCTCGCTAAACGCTGCCGCTACCCATCGAAGTTCCATCTCGCCACAATCCCGCCGCGATTGGTCCCCGCCGCACTGCGACCGGCTAATTATTTGAATTCGCCCGTCAAATTTGGCGATAATTTACCATTCATTTAATGGGATCATGATCAAGCGGAACCGATAGGGCGCTTGCCTTGCGAAAGCCATCCCTTATGGGTAACGATTAGCCAGTGGTGGCAAGGGGATGGCCCATCTGTTGGGGAGCCTTACCGTGATCCGCGCTAGCCTTGAGCGCGTATGGTCTGGATGCGTCGCTAACGCGCGCATCGTGATGACATCGGTGACGCTTGCCGGTGCGTTGGCGCTCGCCGGTTGTTACGGCGAGGAAGGCTATCAGCTGCCGACGCGGGCGATGAAGGAACTCGCTCCGGAAACGCTGGCGCTCCTGCAGCAGAAAAACATGCCGAAGGACTCGCCGATCCTCGTCCGCGTGTTCAAGGAAGAATCCGAACTCGAAGTCTGGAAGCAGGACACCACCGGCCAATACCAGTTGCTGCGGGTCTATCCGATCTGCCGCTGGTCGGGTGAGCTTGGACCGAAAAAAGTCGAAGGCGATCGCCAGGCACCCGAGGGTTTCTATTCGATCACGCCCGGGCTGATGAATCCGAATTCGAACTACTACCTCGCGATCAATATCGGCTTCCCCAACGCCTACGACAAAGCCAACGGCTATACCGGCAACTTCCTGATGATCCATGGCGACTGCTCGTCGCGCGGCTGCTACGCGATGACCGATGAGCAGATCGGCGAAATCTATTCGCTGGCGCGGGAGTCGTTTCTCGGCGGCCAGAAGGCATTCCAGATTCAGGCCTTTCCGTTCCGCCTGACGGCGGCCAATCTCGCGCGCCATCGCAACAATCCGAATATGGCGTTCTGGAAAATGCTCAAAGAGGGCGACGATCACTTCCAGGTGACGCATCAGGAGCCGAAGGTCGACGTCTGCGAGAAACATTATGTTTTCGACGCGCAGCCGCCGGCAGGCTCGAGCAAGCCGCTGAGCTTCAGCCCCTCGGGCAAGTGCCCAGCTTTCGAAGTGCCGCAGGCCATCGCCGGACCCGCGCTCGAAAAAGAGAAAAACGACGAATTTCAGATTGCGCAATTGTCCAACGTCACGCCAGCCGCGCCCATTACCATGGGCACCGACGGCGGCATGAACCGGGTCTTTGCGTCGAAGCTGCAAGTGGTCGACGCGGTCTACGACAATGACGGTCATATCCATGCGCCGCCGATCCATCCGGGCATGCCGGCACCGACGTTGAGCGGCCCACGCGAAGATCCGATCTCCGGCACCGTCCCGTCCCGCGGCTTGTTCGACAGCAAGCCGACAACGAGCGCAGCGCCAAGTCAGGTCGCAGCGGCAACGTCATCGGGCGACAAGAGCAGCTCGGGCATTTTCGGCGACCTCTTCAAACTGCGGAGCAGCGCGCCACAGCCTGAAGCCGCGCCGGCGCCAACGGGCACCGCACTCGCGGGCATCAGCCCAAAAGGCGGAAGCGCCAAAGTTGCGTCGCATGAGAAGCCGGCTACTCAAATGGCCGAGACACCGAAAGCACCGGCAAAATCCGAAGTCGCCGCAGCGAAACCGCAAGCACCTGCGGCCCCGCAAAATGGCGGCGCTGCACAGCCTTCTCCGAACGGTATGATTAGGGGCTCGCAGCCTGTTGTGCCGACGGGCTCGTTCGACGGTCGCTGGGCCGGACTTCAATAAAGACTGCATAACAGCGAACGCCGTTAAGCCCGTAGTTGTTCGGCCATCCAATCGCCGGTCAGCGGCCGAAATTTATAGCTGATATTGAAGCAGACGTGGTTGCCTTCCTCGTAAACGACGAGTTCCGAAGGACCTGACGCTGTCCACGCCAGCCGCTCACCCTCGCTGGGCGCGATCAGTTTGTCGCCGGCGCCGAAGACCACAAGCAACGGGCATTTAATTTGCTGCGCCACGCCATCGAGCGTGATCTTGCGCGCAAGGAGATGCGCTTCCTCGATCGTCTTGGCATGGCTGCGCACGCGGAAGACTTCTTGCGATACTTTCGGCATTTTCGGCAGCACCGTGCCCCAATCATAAGGCCCGCAATTGGCGATACAGGCTTTGAGCCGCGGCTCGCCTGCAGCGGCCAAAGGTGCGTAAAGCGCGCCCAGGCTTTGGCCGACGACGCCGACGCGGCTGCCATCGACATCGCTGCGTTTCTCTAGTCCGTCGATAACCGCGCCGAGAACCGGCCCCCATTCATGCGTGGTCGGCAGATGAAACGATGTTTCGCCTTGCCCCGGCCCATCGAGCGTCAGCGCCGCCATGCCGCGATCGACAAAGGCCTCGGCCCAGGCATGAAGCTCTTCCTTGCAGGCATCGAGTCCCGGCAAGATCACAGCGACGGGCGGCCGTTCGACACCGCGCGGCTTACGCAGCCAGGCCGCCATGGTCACGCCGCGAAACGGAAACTCCACGCGCTCGGCCGGGTTCGGCAGTTTGGTGACGCCCGCGGAATAGCACCGCAGCATCGCATCATGCGCGGCGCGGAACTCGTCTTCGTGATCGGCAAACAGATGCTTGCCATAGTGATAGTAGATCGCCGCGCGCACGTAAGCTTCGGCAGCAGTCAAAGCTTTGCCATGGGCAGCGGCTTCCTCGGCGAGCTTTTCGTGGCGCGCGGCTTCCTGCGACCACACCCGGCACCAGTCGTCCCAGCTTGGGATGCTGCGCATCAATTTGCGCAGATCGTTCGGGTCGACGCCGGTCGCCTCATAGCGCGGAATGAAATGCGCGAAGATGAGATCGACCTGCGGATCCGCGCTCATTTATCGTCTCTGTGAGTTGAGAAATCGCAGGCGGAGCCGGAGAGCGCCACGCAAGAAATGCCCGCTCAATCCATTTTGGGAATGTTGGCTTTCTCGACGACATCGGTCCATTTGGCGATGTCGCCTTTGAGCCGCGCTGTCAGCGCTTCAGGCGTGCTGCCATGCATCTCGAGGCCGAGGCGATGAGCCGCTTCCTGCACGTCTGGTGCTTCCAACACCTCGATGGTCGCCTTGCTCAACATGTCGATGATCGGCTTCGGCGTGCCGGCAGGAACCGAAATCGCATTCCAACTGGAAACGTCGAATTTCGGAATGCCGCTCTCCGCGGTGGTCGGCACATCGGGCACGAAATATTGCCGCTTCGAGCCGGCAGCTGCCACTGCGACGACTTTCTTGTCGATGATCAGCGCCTGCATCGGCGCGTAGAATTCCAGCGCGACATCGACGTCGCCGCGCAGCAACGCGGTTGCCATGTCCGGCGAAGTGCGGAACGGCACCGGCGTCAAATCGGCGCCGGTGATGATCTTGAACAGATAAGCGGCAAGGAATTGCGTGGTCCCCGGCGCCAGCGTGCCGACGTTCAATTTACCTGGATTGGCTTTGGCGTAAGCGACGATGTCCTGGACCGTATGAAACTGCGATCCGGCTTTGACCAGGATCAGCATGTCGAAGGACGCGACCGTCGAGACCGAGGCGAAATCGGTCAGGATGTTGTAGGGCAGCGATTTGAAGAGAGCGGCGCTGATCGTGTAGCTGTTGCCGTTCAGCATCAAAGTGTAACCATCCGGCGCCGAAGCAGCGGCAGCTTGTGCCGCGGCGACGCCACCGGCGCCTGGCTTGTTGATGACGACAATCGGCTGGCCGATCTTAGCGCCAAGATGCTCCGCCAAAATGCGCATGCTCACATCACCGGCGCTACCGGCCCCATAAGCGATGATGAGCTGCACCGGACGGCTTGGATAACCGGCCTCGGATTGGGCAGTCATTGTTGCCGAAGTCAGACAGGCGACGGCTGCAATAGTCGCAGCCAACCCGGTGAGAAAATCGGAAACGCGGCTGCGGTATTTCATGTGTCTGGTTACGCGTATTTGCCGTGACAGTGTTTGAACTTCTTGCCTGAGCCGCAAGGACAGGCCTCGTTGCGGCCGACCTTACCCCAGCTTTGCGGATCCTTGGGATTGCGCTCGGCTTCGGTTGCGGCGGCTGCGGCTATAGCAGCAGTGGCGCCCGTGCCAATCCCATGACGCGCCAGCGTCTCGGCGCCCGCGGCCGCGAGGGCCATTTCATCCTCGCCGGTCATCGGATCGGCCTTGTGCGCTTCCATGGCCGGCAGCGGCGCAGGCTGTGACGGCGGCGATGCCTGGATTTCAACCCGCATTAACTGTGCGGTCACCGCTTCGCGCAAACTCTGGCTCATCGCCTCGAACAGGCTGAATGCTTCCGCCTTGTATTCGTTAAGCGGATCGCGCTGGCCGTAGCCGCGCAGGCCGATCACCTGACGCAGATGATCGAGCATGACCAGATGCTCGCGCCACAGATGGTCGAGCGTCTGCAGCAGGATTGATTTCTCGACATAGCGGATGACGTCAGGGCCCCATTGCGCGACCTTTGCCGCCATGTGCTCGTCGGCCTTGCGCTCGACACGCGTAAAAATCTCTTCGTCGGCGATGCCTTCTTCCTTGGCCCACTCGTCAGCGGGAAGTTCGAGCCCGAGCACGCGCTGGAGCTCCTCGCGCAAGCCCACCGTGTTCCATTGCTCGGGATAGGCATTTTCCGGCACGTGCTTGGCGACGAGATCGTCGATCACGGTGTGGCGCATATCGGCGACGACTTCGCCGACGGTCTTATCCTCCATCCATTCGATACGCTGATCGAAGATCACCTTGCGCTGATCGTTCATCACATTGTCGTACTTCAGGATGTTCTTACGGATATCGAAGTTGCGCGCTTCGACTTTCTGCTGCGCCTTTTCGAGAGCCTTGTTGATCCAAGGATGGATGATGGCTTCGTTTTCTTTCAAGCCAAGCTTGGTCAGCATGCCGTCGAGCTTGTCGGTGCCGAAGATGCGCATCAGATCGTCATCGAGCGACAGAAAGAACTTCGAGTGGCCCGGATCGCCTTGGCGGCCGGAACGGCCGCGGAGCTGATTGTCGATGCGGCGGCTTTCGTGCCGCTCGGTGCCAAGCACATAGAGCCCACCGGCGGCGAGCGCCTTTTCCTTCAAGAGCGCGACTTGTTTTTTGATTTCCGCGGCGCGCGGGGACCTGTCGCGCTCGCCCCAGTCTTCGATATCGGCAATCTCTTGGCGGATACGCATATCGGCATTGCCGCCGAGCTGAATGTCGGTACCGCGGCCAGCCATGTTGGTCGCGATCGTGATCGCGCCCGGCACACCGGCCTGGGAGATGATCTGTGCTTCCTGCTCGTGATAGCGGGCATTGAGCACCGCAAAGACCTTCGCCTTCGAGGCGCCTTCGTCGCCGGCGTAGAGCGCAGCAAACGCATTGGGATCGGAGAAGTCGTGCTGCTCCCAGCCATTCTGGCGCAACGTTTCTGCAAGCTGTTCGGACTTCTCAATCGACGTCGTGCCGACGAGCACCGGCTGACCGCGCGTCCTGCAGTCTTCGATCAGCCCCATAATAGCGCGGAATTTCTCCGCCGAGGTGCGATAGACCTCGTCGTCGTCGTCAATGCGAACCATTTCCCGGTTGGTCGGAATTTCCAGGACTTCGAGATTATAGATGTCCTGGAATTCTTCGGCCTCGGTTGACGCGGTGCCGGTCATGCCGGCAAGCTTCTCGTACATCCGGAAATAATTCTGGAAGGTGATCGAAGCGAGCGTCTGGTTCTCCGGCTGGATCGGCTGATGTTCCTTGGCTTCGAGCGCCTGGTGCAAGCCTTCCGAATAACGCCGGCCCGGCATCATGCGGCCGGTGAACTCGTCGATGATGACGACCTCGCCGTTGCGCACAATGTAGTCCTTGTCGCGCTGAAACAACGTGTGCGCGCGCAAAGCCTGATTGATGTGATGGACTACGGAGACGTTCTCGACGTCGTAGAGCGATTCCGATTTGAGCAGATTGGCGTCCTTGAGCGCCGCTTCCATCTTGCTCATGCCGATTTCGCTCAAATTGACCGAGCGCTGCTTCTCATCGAGCTCGTAATCGGCCTTGTCGAGTTTCGGAATGAAGGTGTCGATGGTGTTGTAGAAATCGGAACGGTCGTCGAGCGGCCCGGAAATGATCAAAGGCGTGCGCGCTTCATCGATCAGGATGGAGTCGACTTCGTCGACGATGGCGTAGGCATGGCTGCGCTGCACCATGTCCTCGAGCCGGTACTTCATATTGTCGCGCAGATAATCGAAGCCAAGCTCGTTATTGGTGCCGTAGGTGACGTCGCAGTCGTATTGCTTCTTGCGCTCCTCGTCGGCGAGCCCATGGACGATGACGCCGACCGTGAGGCCGAGGAACTTGTAGACCTGTCCCATCCATTCAGAGTCGCGCTTGGCGAGATAGTCGTTGACGGTGACGACATGGACGCCGCGGCCAGCGAGCGCATTGAGATAGACGGGAAGCGTCGCAACCAGCGTCTTGCCTTCGCCGGTCTTCATCTCGGAAATGCGGCCCTCATGCAGCACCATGGCGCCGATCATCTGCACGTCGAAATGGCGTTGGCCGAGCGCCCGCTTGGCAGCCTCGCGCACGGTGGCGAAAGCTGGAACCAGGATGTCGTCGAGACTGGCGCCTTCGGCGATCTGCTTCTTGAAATCCTCGGTCCGGGCGCGAAGCGCCTCGTCGGACAGGGCCTGTAGCCCAGGCTCCAGCGCGTTGATCGCGTCGACCCGAGGCCCGTAGGAACGGATACGACGGTCGTTGGCAGAACCGAACAGCTTGCGGGCGACAGCGCCGATCATCGCAGCATTATCCTTTTCGATCTCAGGCTTTGCGCCGGCTGCATGCGGAATTATCCGAAAATCGGTTTCCCGATCATGCTGTTAGCTTGTGGTCCTGGTTTTCGCTAGCCCAACGTCTTCGTGGGCCGTTTTATCTCTTGGTGAAGCAACTACTCGCTTGGAAGCAAGCGTCCGCTGAATGAAGCGTCAACCTGCGGAAAATGCGGCGCTATTCCGGCTTCGGCAAGGCGGCTGCACGTCCCCGAAATCACTGCCGAGAGATAGGAGGGGGGGCGTTTTCTGTCAATGCGACCGCATTTACTGGGCCCTCACAGCCTCGTTAGCCAGAAGCGTGATTTCTGCCATTGCCAAGGCAGCGCAGTTCGGCGAGTGTCCGCGCCGACTTCAGACCCGAAACCCCTCTTGGGGCGATAGTTCGGGGCGATAGTTTAGGAACAATCCGGCGTTTGCGGCCGGGTCAAAGGAACGCGCTCTCAATGGCCTCCACCCGTCTGTGCCTGAACGGCATGCTGGCGCTAGTCGCCCTTGTCGTCCTCCCGATCTCCGCGGCTTGCGCTCAAGACAAGCCCAAGGACGATCCGGTCATTGCCCGCGCCAACGGCGTCGATATCCGCCAGAGCGATCTCACTTCCGCCGAAGAAGAGATCGGCGCCAACATGCCGCAAATGCCGCCAGACCAGAAGCGGCAGTATCTCATCACTTATCTCGGCGACATCATCGTGCTGTCGCAGACCGCCGAGCAGCAAAAGCTCGCTGATGACCCGGCTGTGAAGCACCGTTTGGACTTCGCCCGCAACAAAGTGCTGATGGAAGCATTGATGCAGAAAGTCGGCGACGCAGCGATCACCGACGATGCGATGCACAAGGTCTATGAAGACGCCACCAAGCAGATGCCGCCTGAGGAAGAGGTGCACGCGCGCCACATCCTGGTCCCGACCGAAGACGAAGCCAAAGCGATCGAGGCCGATCTGAAGAAGGGCGCGGACTTCGCCACACTGGCGAAAGAGAAGTCCAAAGACCCCGGCGCTGCCGACTCTGGTGGCGACCTCGGCTATTTCACCAAAGACCAGATGGTGCCGGAGTTTTCCGAGGCCGCGTTCAAGATGGACAAGGGCCAGATTTCCGACCCGGTGAAGACCCAGTTCGGCTGGCACATCATCAAGGTCGAAGATAAGCGGACCAAGCCGACGCCGAGCTTCGACGACGTGAAGAGCCAGATCCAGACTTACGTCTCGCATCGCGCGCAGGCCGAACTGGTGCAGAAGCTCCGCGGCACGGCCAAGATCGAACAGGTCGGTCAGGCGACGCCGGTCGATCCGTCGTCGCTCAATCCGGCAGCGCCCGCGAAGAAGTAGCCGCTTGGTCATTGCCGGGCTTGACCGGGCAATCCATCGCACCTAACGGAACGCTCAATCGCAATATGGATGCGCGGGTCAAGCCAGCGCATGACAATTTCATGTCCACCACCGTTTCTCCGCTCGCTCCAACCTCAATTCCCGAAATGCCGGCAATCGCTGGCCTGCGCTTCGCGACAGCCGCCGCCGGCATCCGCTATCGCGACCGCACTGACGTGATGCTCGCGCTGTTCGATGAAGGCACGAGCGTCGCGGGTGTCTTCACCCGCTCCAAATGTCCCTCGGCGCCGGTCGAATGGTGCCGCGCACGATTGAAAGGCGCGCGCGCCCGCGCGCTGGTGGTCAATTCCGGCAATGCCAATGCCTTTACCGGCAAAAGCGGCCGTGAGGCGTGTGCATTTACCGCCAAGCTCGCCGCCGCCGCGGTCGGCTGCAAAACCTCGGAGGTATTTCTCGCCTCGACCGGCGTGATCGGCGAGCCGCTACCGGCGCAAGCTTTCGATGGCGTGTTGGGCAAGCTCGTCGCTACGGCGACGCCTGACGCTTACGAAGAAGCCGCGCGCGCGATTATGACCACCGACACATTCCCGAAGCTCGCAACCGCGCGGGCGCGCATCGCCGGGACTGACGTCACCATCAGCGGCTTCGCCAAAGGCGCCGGCATGATCGCGCCGGATATGGCGACCATGCTGTCGTTCGTTTTCACGGACGCCCCGATCTCCTCGCCGGCGTTGCAATCCATTCTGCGCGAAGGCGTGGTCGACACCTTCAACGCCGTCACCATCGATGGCGACACCTCGACTTCGGACACGCTTCTCGCCTTCGCCACCGGCGCCGCCAAAGATGCGCCGCGGATCACTCGCGCGAACGATCCGCGCCTGGTCGGCTTCCGCAAGGCATTCAACGCCTTACTCGCCAACCTTTCGGAACAAGTCGCGCGCGATGGCGAAGGCGCGCGGAAGCTGGTGGAGATCACCGTCGAAGGCGCGGTGTCGAAAACATCCGCGCGCCGCATCGCGCTATCGATCGCCAATTCACCATTGGTGAAGACCGCGATCGCCGGCGAGGACGCCAATTGGGGCCGCGTGGTCATGGCCGTCGGCAAAGCCGGCGAACCCGCGGACCGCGACAAGCTCTCGATCTGGTTCAACGGTATTCGTGTCGCCCACAAAGGCGCGCGCGATCCATCCTATGACGAAGCTCAGGTTTCCGAGACGATGAAAAAGCCCGAGATCGCGCTCAAAGTCGGGCTTGGTCTCGGCAAGGGCCACGACCGCGTGCTGACCTGCGATCTGACCAAGGAATATGTCGCGATCAACGGCGACTACCGCAGTTGAGGCTGGCCTATGCCTGCCGCCGCGACGAAGCCGTTAACCTCCAGTTATCCAACATGGCGAATGCGCGTCCGTAGCCGGTTGAATTGAGTATGCCTTTACCCTGTCCTCTTTAGATTGAGCGCGACCGTGAGCGTCAAACTCGTCTTGGTTGCCGCCTGCGCCCTCATCGATCCCGACAGTCGCGTGCTAATTGCACAGCGCCCTGCCGGTAAATCGATGGCCGGGCTTTGGGAATTTCCCGGCGGCAAAGTCGAGTTGGGCGAGCGGCCGGAAGAAACTCTGATCCGCGAACTGAAGGAGGAGCTCGGTATCGTTGTCAAAGAGGAATGTCTCGCACCGCTGACTTTCGCCAGCCATTCCTATCCCGACTTTCACTTGCTGATGCCGCTCTATATCTGCCGGCGCTGGCAAGGTTTCGTTGAAGGCCGGGAGCAGCAGGCGCTGAAATGGGTGAGGCCAAACGACTTGCGCAATTACCCGATGCCGCCCGCCGACGAGCCGTTGATATCGCACCTGACGACGCTGTTATGACCCGCATGCCAGAAGGCAACACAGCCATGAACACGTGTCTCGACAACAAGATTGCCCCGCCTGTCTCCCGCTTCCTGTCCCGTTTCTTGCGCGACGAAAGCGGCGCAACCGCCATTGAATATGCGTTGATCGCGTCAGGCGTCGCGGTGGCTATCGCTGCGTCGGTGACGAGCCTCGGTACGAGCGTCAAGACGCTCTTCACCAGTGTTTCCACCGCGATGAAATAACGCGCCGCAACAGCGCGCCTTTCAAGCCAGCTTAGCGTTCGCCGGTTTTATCCCCCGCGGCGATTTCGTGAGTACCGAGCGCGTCGGCGAGCCGCGCTTTGGCCGCGCCCGGCCGCAGCGGTTGCTGCTGGCTCGCATGCGGCACCCAACCGGATAGCCATATGATCTCGAAGGTCGCGCGCAGCCGCCCATCGGCATCGGCAAAATCGCCTGCGTAGATTTCAGCCACGCGCATGAGTGTCGCGCGCCGCAGCGGCGTGCGGCGGCGCGCCAGCAGCGCATTGGTCGCGCCCATGCGGCGAAGATCCTGCATGAGGCCGAATATCGTTTGGTAACGCACCACGACGCGATCGACGTCGGTCACCGGCAACGCGAAACCGGCGCGCTGCAACAGCGCACCGACGTCGCGCAGATCGGCAAAAGGCGCAACCCGCGGCGAGACACCACCTTCGATGTCGCTTTCGGCGGTGGCGAAAGCTTGACGTAGTTCGGTCAGAGTTTCACCGCCGAGCAATGCCGCCACAAACAAACCATCGGGCTTAAGCGCGCGGCAAACCTGCACCAGCGTGCCGGGAAGATCGTTGACATGCTGCAAGGCCAGCGCCGAAACGGCGAGATCGAATGAGCCGTCAGCGAAGGGCACGGCTTCTTCGTCGGCGATGACGGAAGGCTGCGGGCGCGGCAGCGCATCGGCCGCGATAATCGTGCCGATCGAGTCGAGGCGCTTGAGCGCCATCCGCACCGCTTCGCCCGGCGTGCCGAGATCGAGCACGCGCTCGAAGCGACGCAACACCAGCGCAATCCGGTCGGCCATGTCCTCGGCGACGCGGTCGAGCAAAAAACTCACCGGACCTAATGCTGCGGCACGCCGCCGGCGGCGGCGGATCAGCGCGCGATCAAACAGCAAATGAGCGTCGGCCATGATCTGATTATGTCACGGGTAGGCGGCGCGTGTCTGGGCGAATGACATTTTGCTCCGGCCGCGATAGCGTTACGCCATGGTTACGGCATGATGCCATCGATCAGCAACGCCACTTTTGCAACGCCTCTGCGGCATGTCGCAGGCGCGGCACGAGCCACACTGCGCGCCGTGCTCGACCTCGCGCTGCCGACGCTATGTCCAGCCTGCCGCGATCCGGTCGAAGGCCGCGGCCTATGCCCAGCTTGCTGGTCGAAACTCTCTTTCATCACCCGGCCTTATTGCGAACGGCTCGGCATTCCTTTCATTTACGATCCCGGCCCAGGCATCCTGTCGATGGAAGCCATTGCCGATCCGCCGTCCTATCAGCGCGCGCGGGCCGCGGTGCGCTTCGACGAAGTGGCGCGCGCGCTGGTGCACAGCCTCAAATATGGCGACCGGCTCGATCTCGCGCCGATGATGGGCCGCTGGATCAGCCGCGCCGGCAGCGAAATCCTAGCCGAGGCCGATGCGCTCATTCCGGTACCGCTGCATTGGCGGCGGCTGTGGGCACGGCGCTTCAACCAGTCGGCGGCGCTCGCCAATACGATTTCCGCCGACAGCGGCGTGCCGATCGTGCTTGGCGCGCTCAAACGCATCAAGCCCACGGCCCAGCAGGTCGGCTTGTCGCGCACCGAACGCGCCAGCAATCTGTCAGGTGCCTTCCGCGTGCCGGACACCGGCAAAGCCGCGGTCGTCGGCCGCCATCTGGTGCTGATTGACGACGTCCTCACCACGGGAAGCACCGTGGACGGCTGCGCCCGGGCGCTCCTGCGCGCCGGTGCTAAGCAGGTGGACGTGCTGGTTTTTGCCAGGGTTGCCGAGCCGGTGCGAACGTCCATATAAATGGATTGCTAAACAAAGACGCCGCATCCTGATTGGCTGACGCTGGACCGAACGCTGCACGAAATGGCCGCTATCGACATCTATACTATCCGCTACTGCCCCTATTGCTCGGACGCGAAGGAACTCCTCGCCGGCAAAGGCGTCAGCTTCCATGAGATCGACGCCTCGGGGAACCGGGACATCCGTGCCGAAATGATGCAGCGCGCGAACGGTCGCAGCAGCTTCCCGCAGATTTTCATCGGCGGCACCCATGTCGGCGGTTGCGACGATCTCTATGCGCTCGATCAGGCGGGCAAGCTCGATCCGCTACTCGCGGAGGCCAAGGCGTCATCCGCGGAGCCATCGTAGTGAGTGAAAAAGGCGTGAGTGGAAAATTCAAAGTCGGCCTGATCCAGATGCGATCGGGACTCGAGCCGGACGTCAATCTGACCGCAGCGCTCACAGCCATCGACGAGGCTAAAAGCGCCGGCGCCGATTACGTGCAGACGCCGGAAATGACCAACATCCTCGCGCTCAAGCGCGATCAGCTCTTCTCAAAAATCGTCGCCGAGGAAAACGACGCGACGCTCGCGACTTTGCGCGAAGTCGCGCGCAAGCTCGGCATCTTCGTCCATATCGGCTCGCTCGCGATCAAGGCCACAGCGGACAAAGCGGTGAACCGCTCATTCGTCATCGATCGCCGCGGCGAGGTGATCGCGCGCTACGACAAGATCCATATGTTCGATGTCGATCTTGCCGGCGGCGAGAGCTATCGCGAATCCAACAATTATCGTCCCGGCGAGATCGCCGTGGTCGCTGACCTGCCATGGGGTCGACTCGGCCTGACGGTGTGTTACGACCTTCGCTTTCCCGCGCTCTGTCGTGCGTTGGCGGAAGCCGGCGCGACGTTCCTCGCTATTCCGGCCGCCTTCACGAAGCAGACCGGCGAAGCGCATTGGCATGTGTTGCAGCGGGCGCGGGCGATCGAGAACGGCTGCTTTGTTTTGGCCGCCGCCCAAGGCGGCCGCCACGAGAACGGTCGGGACACCTACGGCCATTCGCTGGTGATCGATCCTTGGGGCCGCATCATTGCCGAAGGCGGCACCGAGCCCGGCGTGATCATGGCCGAGATCGATCCGGCTGAAGTGGCAGCGGCGCGGAGCCGCGTGCCGTCGCTCAATCATGGAAGACGCTTTGAAGTGGTCGAACCGATGGCAGAGCCGACGCATCTTCACGCCGTGCGGGAAGCGATATGATCCGCTACGCGCTCAACTGCGATAACGGCCACGAATTCGAAAGCTGGTTTGCGAATTCCTCAGCCTACGACAAGCAGCGCAAACGCGCGCTGGTGACCTGTCCTGTTTGCAATTCCGCGAAAGTGGACAAGGCGATCATGGCGCCGCGCCTGGCGCAGTCTTCGGACGAAAGCGCAGCGTCATCTCTGCCCATGCCCGCTCCTTCGCCGACGCCGTCGCCGCCGCAAATGCCAGTGCCAACCCAAGCACCGATGGCGATGATGTCGACGCCGGAGCGCGAATTGCGGCAGAAGCTCAAGGAATTGCGCGAGCACATCACCAAGAATTCAAACTATGTCGGGACGAAATTTCCGGAAGAGGCGCGCAAGATCCATTACGGCGAGACCGAGCAGCGCTCGATCTACGGCGAGGCGTCACCTGCCGAAGCCAAGGAATTGCACGACGAGGGGATCGAGTTTCATCCGATCCCGATTTTGCCTGACGACCAGAACTGACGCGCTAAGCAGCGCCTCTTAGCGGTGCGCCAGGATTAACAGCGCAACACCTGCCACTACCAGCAGCATGCCGGCAGCCTCGCGCCGCGACGTACGCTGGCCGAACGAGAAGCGCGCGATCAATTGCGCAAACAAGACTTCGAGCAACGCCAGCGTGCGCACGCTCGCGGCGGTAGCGAGCGCGAAAGCGAGAAACCAGAATTGCGAGGCGAGCGCGCCCATGAAGCCCGCGAACAGCGAGGGCTTCCAGGCTTTAAGGATCGCGCTCAAAACTGAGGGCGTGCGCAGGATCAGATAAAGCGACAGCAGTGCCGCCTGCAGTGCAAGCCCGACCACGAGCGTGAACGTCGCCGCCATTACATAGTCGGAGAGCCCGAGCGAGAGAATGCCGCCGCGATAGCCGATCGACGAGGCTGCGAACATGCCGCCCGAGGCGAGCCCGATCAGCGTCGGCTTGATGCTATCGCCGCCTTGGCTGAAACCGCCCGGCTTGACGGACATGACGACGACACCGGCCGTCGCCACCACGATCGCGAGCATCATCGGCCAGCTCACGGCGTCGCCAAGAAAGATCAGGCCGAAGATCGCGACCTGGATCGGCTCGGTTTTGATGTAGGCGATGGTGACGACGAAAGAGCGCTCGCCCATTGCGACCAGCATCAAGGCGGTCGCGGCGATCTGGAACAGCGCACCGTCGAGGACCCACGGCCAGAATTTCAGCGCCGGCTGCGGCACCGGCGCGCCGGTGACCCAGAACAGGATCAAAAGAAACGCGAGCGCAAAAGGAAAGCCGAACAGGAAACGGACTTGCGTCGCACCCGCAGTGCCGAGACTGCCGGTCAATTCGCGCTGCATCGCATTCCGCACGGTCTGGGCGAAGGCGGCAATGACGGTGAAGATCGCCCACAGCCAAGGGGACAGACCAGTCGTGACCAGCGACCATGTCATGGTGTTACGCAGTCATGGTGTTACGCGGTCTTCTCCGCGACGACCATGTAATTGACGTCCATGTCGGAGGCCATCTGCCAGCGGTCGGCGAGAAGATTGTAGATCACGCCGGTCTCATCGAAGATCGCAAGCCCGCTTTGCGTGATTGCGATTTCAAGCTCGTTCGGCGTGACAAACTTGTCCCATTGATGCGTGCCGCGCGGCAGCCAGCGCAAAACATATTCGGCGCCGACAATCGCGAGCGCGAAGCTTTTGAGCGTGCGATTGAGCGTGGCGACAAAAAGAAGGCCGCCCGGCTTCACCATCGCCGCCGTGCTGGCGATGAACTGCCCGACATCGGTGACGTGCTCGACCACCTCCATGGCGAGAACCACGTCGAAGCGCTCGCCGGCTTCGGCCAAGGCTTCGGCGCTGGTGGCGCGATAGTCGATCGTTAGCCCGGCATCCACAGCGTGGCGGTGCGCCACCGCGATATTGGTCTCGGACGGATCGGCGCCGACCATCACCGCACCGAGCCTCGTCAAAGGTTCGCAAAGGATGCCGCCGCCACAACCGATATCGAGCATGCGCAGACCGGCGAGGCTGTCGAGCCGCGCGGTATCGCGGCCGAAATGCTCGGCCGCTTGGTCGCGGATATAGCCGAGACGGACCGGATTGAATTTGTGCAGCGCTGCCATCGGACCGCGCGTATCCCACCACTGATCGGCGAGCCGCGAGAAGCGCGCAACCTCGTCGCGATCAATGGTCGTCGCTCTTGGCGGATGCCGGTCCATGTGCCGATCCTGGTGACTATTCCCACTCTGGACCATGCCCCGCTGACGGGTTCAAGAGGCTTCGACTGGTCGCCGCGGGGCGCCGGCCCAACGCTATTTTAGACTTTATGGCACGTTGCACTCGCGCCCGCGCTGAACGAGGATAGGCACAAAATAACGCAATAGAGGGGGAGGATACGATGCGGAAATTCTGGTGCGGCAAATTCTGGTGTGGCCTGCCTGGCTTGGTATTGGCTCTTATCGCCGCAGGTCCCGCGGGAGCGCAGAGCCCGGTCAAGATCGGGATCATCAACGAATATTCCGGCCAGTTCGCCGATACCGGCGCGCAGATCGACAACGGCATCAAGCTCTACGTCAAACAGCATGGCGACACTGTCGCCGGTAGAAAGATCGAGCTGATCCGCAAAGACACCGGCGGCATGGCGCCGGATGTCTCCAAACGGCTCGCGCAGGAATTGGTGGTGCGCGACAATGCCGACATCTTCGCCGGCTTCTCGCTGACGCCGAACGCACTGGCCGCAGCGGATATTTCGGCTGAGGCGAAAAAATTCATGGTGGTCATGAATGCGGCAACCGCGATCATAACCACCAAGTCGCCTTACCTCGCCCGCACCTCGTCGACGACGCCGCAGCTCAATTACACGCTCGGCGTCTGGGCTGCCAAAAACGGCCTGAAAAAGATCTACACCATGGTCTCAGATTACGGCCCCGGCATCGACGCCGAGACATGGTTCCAGACCGGCTTCAAGGAAGGCGGCGGCACCATCGTCGGTTCGGTGCGCTTCCCCGTCGCCAATCCGGATTTCTCGGCCTTCATCCAGGCGGCGAAGGACACCAATCCGGATGGCATTTTCATTTGGATCCCGGGCGGCGCGCAGCCGGCCGCGGTCGGTAAGGCGCTCGCGGAACGCGGCATCGATCCGACCAAGCTGAAAATCATGGGGCAAGACGCGCTCGGCGCCGAGACCGCGTTGACGAGCATGGGATCGTCCGCGATCGGCATCATCACCGTCGCCGATTACGACTACACCCATGACTCGCCACTCAACAAAGAATTCGTCAAAGCCTTCAACGACGAATTCCACCGCAATCCCGACTTCTTCGCAGTCGGCGGCTATGACGGCATGCATCTGATCTACGAGTCGCTGAAAAAAACCGGCGGCAAAGCCGACGGCGATTCGCTGATCGCGGCCGCCAAAGGCATGTCCTGGGAAAGCCCGCGCGGTCCGATCTCGATCGATCCGGAGACCCGCGACATCGTCCAGAACGTCTACATCCGGCGCGTCGAAAAGGACGCCACCGGCAGCGGTCTGCACGATCAGGAGTTCGACACGATTCCTGCGGTGAAGGACCCGGCCAAAGCGCGGATGACGAAGTAACAAAGGCGAAGTGACGCAACGACCGTAGGCGAGCGGCCATGGCTCCTGTTTTCGGCGTCCTGTTCGACGGCGTCGCCTACGGAATGTTGCTGTTCCTGCTGTCGGTCGGGCTGTCAGTGACGCTCGGGATGATGAATTTTGTCAACCTGGCGCATTGCAGCTTTGCCATGCTCGGCGGCTACGCCACCGTAACGCTGATGAATGCGTTCGGCTGGCCGTTCTTCGCCACGCTGCCGGCTGCCTTTGTCGCCGCCGCCGCCGCAAGCGTGGTGCTGGAGCGCATTTTCTTCCGGCGCTTCTATCACGCGAGCGATCTCGAACAGTGCCTCCTCACCATCGGCATCGTCTTCGTGTCGGTCGCGGGGGCGGCCTATATCTACGGCACGACCGATCAGCCGGTGCAATTGCCGGCCTATCTGCGCGGCTCGATCACTATCGCCGGCATCAATCTTGGAATCTACCGATTGTTCCTGATCGGGGTCGCGATCCTGGTCACGCTGGCGCTGGTCTTCACGATCGAGAAAACGCGCTTCGGCGCACAGGTGCGCGCCGCGGTGAATAATCAGCGCATGGCGCGCGGGCTGGGCATCGATGTCGATCGCCTCTTTGCCATTACCTTCGCACTCGGCAGCGGGCTGGCCGGACTCGGCGGTGCGCTGGCGATTCAACTCGTCGGTCTCGATCCGTCCTTTGCGCTAACCTACCTCATCTATGTGCTCATCGTGGTGTCGGTCGGCGGGCTCGGCTCGATCGCGGGATCGTTTGCCGCGGCGATATTGCTCGGCGTCAGCGACGTCGCCGGTAAATATTACGTGCCAGCGCTCGGCGCATTTCTCATCTATCTGGTGATGATCGTTCTCTTGATGCTGCGCCCAAGCGGCATTTTCGGGAGACGCTAGGCGTGACCAGCGCGACCATCGCCGAGACGACATCGCCCGTCCAAGTCCTGCACGCGCAATTGCGCTGGCGCTGGAGCGAAATCGTTTTCTGGCTCGCGACACTGCTGCCGTTTTTTGTCGTTCCAAATTATCTAGTGCTGGGGAGCCAGATCGCGATTACCGCGATGTTCGTTTTGTCGCTCGACCTAATCCTGGGTTTTTCCGGCATCGTATCGCTTGGCCACGCCGCCTATTTCGGCGTCGGCGCTTACACCGCGGGCCTGATCTCCAAATGGGGCTGGGGCGAGCCACTGACTGGATTGCTGATTGCGGGGGTCGCTGCCGGCATTTTCGGTTATCTGACAAGCTTCATCATCGCGCGGTTCCGCCATCTCGCGCTGATCATGATCACGCTCGGCTTGGGCCTTGTGTTGCAGGCAGCGGCTAACAGTGCAAGCTCGATCACCGGCGGCTCGGACGGACTGCAAGGCGTGCACACTTGGCCGATTCTTGGCCGCTTCCGTTTCGATCTGTGGGGCTACACCGCCTATAGCTATGCACTGATCGCGCTGTTCGTGACGTTTCTGATCGCGCGGCGGCTCATCCATTCGCCGTTCGGTCTGGCGTTGCGCGGCATCCGCGAGAACGGCCAGCGAATGGCGGCGATCGGCGCACCGACGCGGCGGCATATCCGCACCATTTACACCATCGCCGCCATCATCGCCGGCATTGCCGGCGCCCTCCTCACCCAAACCACCGAAACCGTATCGCTCGAAGTGTTGGGCTTTCAGCGCTCGGCCGATGTGCTGGTCATGCTGATCCTCGGCGGCACCGGGCGGCTCTATGGCGGCATGATCGGCGCGCTCGTCTATATGGTCGCACGCGATCAGTTCTCCGGGCTGAACCCGCAATACTGGTTCTTTTGGATCGGGCTTCTGCTGATAGCCGTTGTGATGTTTCTGCCGAACGGCATCCTCGGCGGCTTGGCGCATCTGCAACAGCGGATAATGGAACAGCGCAAGAAGGCTTTGCCGTGAGCGAAACCGCGCTGTCCACGCGAGGCCTGAACAAGAGTTTCGGTTCACTGGTCGTGGCATCCGATATAGAGATCAATCTGCCCGCTGGCGTCCGTTACGCTCTGATCGGCCCGAACGGCGCCGGCAAGACCACGCTGATCAATCTGATGACCGGCATGCTGCACCCGGATGCCGGAAAGATTCTTCTTGGCGACATCGACATCAGCACATTGCCGCCGGAAGCGCGGGTGCGGCACGGCTTGGTGCGCACGTTCCAAATCAATTCGCTGTTTCCACATCTGACCGCGCTCGAATCGGTGACGCTTGCGATCTGCGAGCGGCGCGGCGTTGCCCAAACCTGGTGGCGCAGGCTCACGGCTTATTCCAGCGAAATCGACGAGGCGCACGATATCCTTGCGAAGCTCGGGCTGGCGCCGGTCTGCCATCGGCTGACGCGCGAACTGGCCTACGGCCAACAGCGGCTTCTCGAGATCGCGCTGGCGCTGGCAACAAAGCCGAAGGTGCTGCTGCTCGACGAGCCGGCGGCCGGCGTCCCGCGCGACGAAAGCAAGGAGTTGTTCGAAGCCATTGCCGGCCTGTCGCGCGAGATCACTGTCTTGTTCATCGAACACGATATGGATCTGGTGTTCCGGTTTGCTTCGCGCGTCATCGTCATGGTCGGCGGCCGCGTGCTGGTGGAAGGCACGCCGGCGGAGATCTCCGCCGATCCGCGCGTGCGCGCGGTCTATCTCGGCAAAACGCGCGAGCAAAAAGCCGCCGGAGCGACGGCATGAGCGAGCCGCTGCTGAAACTCGACAAGGTTCGTGCCGGCTACCGCTCCGGCATCGTGCTCGATGGCGTGTCGATCGAAGTCGCGGAACGCGGCAGTCTTGCTCTCCTCGGCCGTAACGGCGTCGGCAAGTCGACACTGCTTCTGACCATCATGGGCTATACGCGGGTCGAGCGCGGCCGCATCCTTTGGCGGGGTGAGGACATCACGCATTGGCCGCCGCATCGCCGCGCCCGTGCCGGCATCGGCTGGGTGGCGCAGGAGCGCGAGATTTTCTCCTCACTGACGGTCGAAGAAAATCTCACTGTCGCCGCGCGATCCGGCCGCTTCGACCTCGCCGCCGTCTATGATCTGTTTCCGCGGCTTGCCGAGCGGCGGCGCAATTTCGGCAATCAGCTTTCCGGCGGCGAGCAGCAAATGCTCGCCATCGCCCGTGCTCTGATGATCAATCCGGCGCTGTTATTGCTTGATGAGCCGCTCGAAGGCCTCGCGCCAATCGTTGTCGAAGAACTTGCAGCAGCCATCGCGCGGATGACCAAGGAACACGCCAGCGCCTTCATCCTGGTTGAGCAACATGTCGAGGTCGCACTGCCGCTGACCCAGAACGCCGTTGTGATCGAACGCGGCCGTGTTGTTCACGAAGGCCCGTCGGCACAATTGCTCGCCGACCACGCGACGCTAGACCGTCTGGTCGGCTTACGGCTCGCCGAAGCCTGAGAATTGAAAGCGTTCAGCGGCTTTAGAAGCCGACGCCCATACTGACGCGGCCGGCGCCACCGCCGCCACCGGACGCCGCTTGCTGTTTGATCACGGCCGGGCGTGGCGCGGGCGCCGCCTGCGCCTCTTCTTTTTTCGGAGCGGTTGGCGGCTTCTGCACGGCGACGCATTGATCGCCCTGCGCGACTTTGCCAGCACCGCAGGTCAGAGGACAAACACGCGACGATTGCTTGGTCAATTCGGCCACCAGATCGTCGGTGACTTTGACGTCGCCTGCCCCTTTGCCGCCGCGCGCGTTTTCGTAGTCGACAAGGGCGCCGGCCGTGCCGGGGCCAAACGCGCCGTCAATGCCGCCCGCATAACAACCGACCCGCGCCAATTCCTGCTGCGCCTTGCGGATCAGATCGCGGCTTGTGTCCGGAGTCGGACTTGCAGGGGCGGCCGGCGTCGCAGCCGTCTTATCGAGAACCGCGACCTGCTCCTTCGCTAGCGCCGCGCCCTTCTCCGTCTCGGCAGGCTTTGCCGCTTCCGGAGCCGGTGACACAGCTTGTGCGGCGGCTTGCGCCTGCGGCTCGGTCACAGCGTCTGACATCGTCAATTTCGCGATCTGCTGACGGGCCATCTCGGCAAAGGAGCCGGTCGGATGCTGAGCGATGAAAACCTGCCAGGCGCGCGCCGAGCCGATTCTTTCGACCAGGTGATAGTCGTTCTCTTCGCCGCCGACTTCTGTATTTTGGCTGAGCGCCACCAGCGACATATTGGTCGCGCCGAGCGAGCCATAGACGAATGGCTCCTGCTTATTGGCCGTCGACTTGAGCACCTGGTCGCGCACGCGGCCGAACGCCAAACGGATATCGAGACCAGGCACGAACATGTTGTCGATAAGCGCGATGGTAAAGGGCGTGTGATCGCCGGTGCCCTCGACTTCGACCGAGCCGGCCTTGGCTGCATAAGCGATCAGCGTGTCGATCGCGGTCGGCTCCGCGGCGCCAAGGCCTGATTTGCCGCCAACCAACGCTTCGTTACGCTCGTGCTTCGCACCGAACGCGAACGGTTTGTCCCGGCAAGCGTCGAGAATGACAATGCGCAGCCGCTTGGCGCCGTCGACCGATTCGACGAGCCGTTCCAGCGTGACCGCCTCGTCTTCGGCGTCCCGATCGTCGGTCCATGCGGCATCGACCGGGACGAGATAATTGGCGCCCTCGATCTGCAACGCATGGCCGGCGTAATAGACCACCGCGATATCGGCACTGGCGGCGACATCTTCGAACTTTCTTACCGCGCGTTTAAACGAAACGATGTCGAGATCGTATTGCGCCGTGACGACGTCAAAGCCGCTCTTCTCCAGCTTCTCGGCGACGGCTTTAGCGTCGCGCACCGGATTAGCGATTGCGGGCGCATGCTGATAGGCGGAATTGCCGACCACCAGCGCGACACGTTTTTCAGCCCAAGCCGCCTGCGGCGCGACAATTGCCGCGGACAGTCCCAGACCCAAAGCGATGGCGCAAAGAACGATTTTGTTCATCGGTCATGTCTCACCGCCGCACGCGGCAACCGCGCGGGCAAAAATAGCTGCAGACGAGGCGATGAATTCCCCCGGGCCCAAACTACCATTTCCGATGAGACCGAACAATCGCCGGGCAATGTCGGTTTTGTGTCAGAATGCCACGCGCGCGGCGTTACGAAACGGCTGCCGGCATTGCGATTTTGTGCGGGGCAGCGATCGTCTCGAGCTCTTGCCAAAGCTTCGGTCCAATTGGGATGCCGGATTTGCGGCGTTGCGCCTCGGTGCGGCCGGAGCGTTCGCCCGGCATCAGGATCTCGTTGAACCCGGCCTGTCGTGGCAGCGCCTTTAGGAGCGTGACCAATGTGTCGGCGTCGTCGACGAACGCGCCCATTGGCCTAAACGCGGCGATGTCGACCGCGATCATCGTCGTGTTCGCGGTATTGCGCGTCCGCTGCTCCGGACCGATAGCCCGCGCCTGGATCGGCGCCGCCGATAAGATGCTGCCGAACATTTCGAACATCAGGCTTAGCCCCGATCCCTTGGCGCCGCCGAGCGGCAGCAGGGTTTCGGCCGCCTTCGCATCGGTCGTAGGATCGCCGTCTTTGGTCAGGACCGTGCCTTCCGGCAACGCTTCGCCACTTACGCGGGCCTGCAAAATCTTACCGTTCGAGATCATGCTGGTGGCCATGTCGAGAACGATGGGTCCGTTGCCGGTCGGCACGGCCATGGCAATCGGCGACGTGCCGAGACTTGCTCTGCGCGTGCCGTGATAGGCCATCAAAGTCTGGCCGGCACCCATAATGATGGCGGCGCAGTCGTGCTGCGCGATCCATTGCGCGTAGCGGCCGATAGCGCCGGTATGAGTGCTTTCGCGCACGATGCCAAAGCAGACGCCGTATTGCTTGGCCCGTTCGACCGCGAGAGCGGCAGCTTTCATGCAAGCGACCGGACCGAAACCATGACCGCTTTCCAGCATGAAGGTCGCAGCGCGATCATGGCCCAGCCGCGGCCTCGCCTTCATGTCGAAGTCGCCGCGTTTGATGAAGCCGATATAGCGCGGCAGGCGTGACACGCCGTGGCCGTCAACGCCGCGCAGATTGGCCCAGACGAGGCCTTCGGCGACTTCTGCGGCGTCGCTCTCGAAGGCGCCCTGAGCGACAAGAATCTCACGGATGAAGCGTGCGAGCTCGTCGCCGCTGACCTTATGACCACTCACCAAAGAACTCCGTTCAATGCGCCGGGAAATAAGCGTCGAGCCAATTGCGCATGACGCCCCAGACGCGCTTGGAGTCCTCGGCAAAGAGGAAATGATCGAGCCCGCTGAACAGGTGCAATTCGGCGGGCTGCCCGGCGCGCTTGAACATCTCGACCGATTGCTCGGTCGGAGTCACTGAATCGTTGGCGGCATGGATGAGCAGGAGCGGACGCGGCGCGATCTTGCCGACCACTTCATCGGCGCGAAAATCGAACATGCTCTGCGCGGTCTCGGCAGGAAACATTTCGACCGAATTCGGGGCCAGCATGCCGACTTTTTGTCGCTCCAGATTGTCCTTCACATGTTGGGGTATCGGCACGATGTCGTAGCGCGGCACCATCAGCGACTCGCCGGTCTTGGCCTTATGCGCCTTACCCTCTTCCAGCATTTTCGTGAACTTCGCCCAGCCTTCCGGCGTCGGATGCTGGCCGCGGAATTTGCGCTCGCCATGACCCCAGCCGCCGTTCGAGATCACAGCCGCGACACGCGGATTGACGCCGCCGGCATAGACCGCAACGGCGCCGCCGAAGCTCGAGCCGATGGCCCCGATACGATCTGGATCGACCGCCGGATGGGTGGCGAGGAAAGCAAGTGCATTGCCGAGATCTTCGACTTGCTCGAGGCAGATCACATGGCCGAATTTGCCTTCGCTTTTGCCGCAGCCGCGCATATCGAAGCGCAGCGTGACATAGCCGAAATCGCTCAACACGCGCGTCGGCGTTTTGACGTTCGAACTCTCACTGTTCGAACCGAAGCCATGCAACACCAGAAAAGCGGGGCGCCGTTCGCCGGGCTTCAAATCGTCCGGAACGCCGACCGCGCCATGCAGGCGCAAGCCCGCCGACTGAAAACTGATGACTTCTTCTTTCATGACCGGCGTGTCTTCCCTGGAAAATTACGGCTTGCGGCGGGATATTCAGCCGTTCCACTACAGGAAGCGTGGCGCGTGGCGCAAGGGCACTGCCAGAGCGGCGTCAGTCCTTGAAATCGAACGTCTGCACGCCCTCTTTGCGCTCCGGAAGCTCAAGCACTTTCGGATTCTTCATCATGCGCGCGGCATTTTCATAGCCGGTTGACCAATGCTCTTCCATGGTGCGGCGAGAAAATTCGAAATCCTTGGCGATGCCTTCGTACACCTTGGAGCGATAGATCAGGTGCACGATGTTGTAGACTTTGTCGTTGGCCTCGGTTTCCAAGATGCGCACGTCCTCGCTGTCGCGCAATTCCGGCGGCAGACATTCGATCAAATGAGCCGCGGCGATACGGAGCTTCTGGGTCCGTTTGTATTCGTCTGTCGCCGCGCGGTTGCGGCTGGAATAAAGAATATCCTTGTGCCGCATCTCGACCTCGATCATGTCTTTCGGCTGTGGGCCGACCGCGCTCCACAGATCGACTTGAAACGCGAGTGTGTCTTTGCGCGGCCGTGTTTCCAGCACCCACTGCAGGGGCGTGTTCGAGATCAACCCACCATCCCAATAATATCGCCCGTCGATCTTGGTCGCAGGGAAACCCGGCGGCAGCGAACCGCTGGCGACGACATGCTCGATACCGATGCGATGGGTCGTGTTGTCGAAATAAGTGAAGTCACCGCTTTCGACGTCGACCGCGCCGACGCTGAACCGCATTTCACCGCCGTTGATGCGATCGAAATCGACCAGACGGGCGAGCGTGCCATATAGCGGCGTGTTGTCGTAATAGCTGGCTTTGGTGGCGCTCCCCGGCGGCCACACCGTCGGGGGCGGCATACGCGGCACAAAGAAATTCGGCGTGCCAAACATTAAGATATTCCAAGCACGGGTCTGATTGACGATTTGATGAGTGAAATCGTCGCTCAATTCGACGCCTTTGACATGCGGAATCCCGAGCGGCGACCGGCAAACGCTCTCCCAAAACTCGCGCAGACGCTCGACCCGCTTCTCGGGCGGATTGCCGGCGATGATCGCCGAATTGATGGCGCCGATGGAAATGCCGGCGACCCAATCCGGATGCATATCGGCTTCGGCGAGCACCTGATAGACGCCGGCCTGATAGGCGCCCAGCGCGCCTCCGCCCTGCAACAGCAGGGCAACTTGCTCGAATGGCGTGTCTGTTCTCGACAAAATCAACCCCTCTTTTACGCAGCCCCTCAAGCTAAAGCCGATCTCAAGCTAAAGCCCCGCCGCCTCGTCGGGCAAGTTATTCAAGGAAAGTCACTTAAGAAAAGTGATTTAAGGAAAGTCTTGCGCGGAATAGAAGTCAGATGTCAGCCCGGCCGCCTTCGGACACCTCCGCGGTAGCCGTCGGCCAGCGTTCATGGGTGAGCGGCACCTGCATTTTGACGGCAAGACCTTTGCGCGAATAGGTGCGTACCACCTCGCCGTTGAGTTGTCGTTCGATGACAAGTTCGATCAGGCGTGTACCGAAGCCGGTCTTCCGCGGCCGCCTTGCCGGCGGGCCGTTTTTCTCGGTCCAATCGAGCAGCAGCGTCATACCGCGATGGGTACGCTCCACCGACCAATGCAATTCGAGCTGACCCTTAGACCGAGACAGGCTGCCATGCTTGATGGCATTGGCGGCAAGCTCATGCAGCGCGGCGCTCAGATGAAACACCGGGTCCGGTTCGAGATCGATGTTCGGTCCTTCGAGCGAAGCCCGGTCGATATACGGGCCGAGCACGACATCGAGGAGATCGCGGATCGGAATCGATTTCCAGCCGCTCTCGGTAATCAGACGGTGCGCATTGGCGAGCGCCAGCACGCGCGCCTGATATTTAGTGGTCAGGTCGGCGATGGTTTTCGACGTCCGCGCCGTCTGCGAAAAAATCGCCAGAAGCTGCGAGAACAGATTGCCGGTGCGATGCCGCATGTCGCGGATCATCAATTCCTGGCGCCGCTCGAGCTGATGGCGCTGGATGGCGCCGGCAAGAAGGTTGGCCACGGCGGCGAGGAATGAAACCTCCTGGACGCCGAATTGGCGCTTCTTCCCCATGCAGACGCCGAGAATGCCGTAGGCACGCCCGTCGCGCGCTGAGATCGTCACATTGAGTCCGCAGGCGCAGCGATGGTCCTTCAGATAAGCCGGAATTTTAAATCGGTCTTCGGCGCCGAAATCTTCGATAACGACGGGAACGCTGCTATCCAATGTAAAACGCGCAAACGTTCCGGGTCCGGTCGTTGCGAGAATCGTTCCGACGCTGTCTTTCTTCCAGCCGAAGCCGGCACGCAGCAATAATTCCTTATCGCCCGGCAGCAGTTCCAGAATTTTGACGAACTCGACCGCAAGCGTCATCGCGACCGTGCTGACGGCATCATTGAGAAGCCGTTCCAAGTCCGGTTCGACCAGGGCCCGCTCGCCAAGCTGCGCCAGCGCCTCTTGTTGCCGGGCCCGGTTGCGCAATTCGTTTTCAAGGCGCGCGCGTTCGGAATCCTGGACGGCTTCGCCGGCCGGCGGGTCATTCGATGGGACAGGAAATAGCCTGGTGCTATCAGGCGCGTTATTTTCAGGCATGCTCTTACCGGCCTTGCCCGGGAATTTACTCGGTTACGTTCGCTGCGTCCGCCAAAGCCTCGTCTAATGACTTCTTTATAAACGCCTCAATGAAAGATCGTCACTCGCAGTAAAAATAAAAAGAGGCCGAAGCAGTGTTCCTGCTTCGGCCTCTTGCCTGTCAGTGCTACGCCGTCACTGCGCCGCGATGCGCTTATTGTCTTCGATCGAGGCGCGACCGTCGTTGGGGAGCACCACTACTTTGGTGCCGATGCCGACACGCTGATAGAGGTCCGTCACATCGGCATTCTGCAACCGGATACAGCCACTCGACACGTGCTTGCCGATCGTGGTCGGGTCGTTGGTGCCGTGGATGCGGTAATCGGTATTGCCGAGATACATGGCGCGGGCGCCGAGCGGATTACCCGGACCGCCACCCATCCAGCGCGGCAGATAGGGCTGACGGGCGACCATTTCCGCCGGCGGGATCCAATCCGGCCACTCGGCCTTGCGGACAATAGTCTCGGTCCCCGACCAGGTGAAACCCTGTCGGCCGACGCCAATGCCGTAGCGCATCGCTTTGCCGTCGCCGAGGACCAGATAAAGGAAGGTGTGCGGCGTGTCGACGATGATCGTGCCGGCCGGCTCGCGTCCGGAATAAGACACGACCTGACGGCGGAACTGTGCCGCGAGTTCGTCGCTCGCGACATCACCGGAGGTATCTTCCTGCGGGGCGTATTGCGACAGCGGCTGATCCTGCCGCTGCACCGGAAAATAAGACAGCGTTTGCGCAGATGCCGACGCCGCGGGCAAAACAAAAACGCCAGCAAACAAAGCAATGCCGATAAGTTTTGATTTCGTGCCGATCGACATGACAAACTCCCGTGCTGCAGTGCCGTTTTCAGTTGCACCAATCTTCGGCCGGGCAAGAGGTTCCAAGAGCTTCCTCAAGCTTCCAAGAGTTTCCCCAAGCGTCCTCGGGCAGCGACAAACCCGGATCACGTGAGCCAATTCATAAGCGCGAACGAGCAAACAAACGCTATCAGGTGGCCGCTGCTTTTCGAGGATCGGGACAAAGCGCCGTTAACGGGCTTGCGGAAGTCGGTTCATCGGTCTTGCGAGAATCTTTGTCGTCAGCGGCTGCGTCGTTAGGACAGGCAGCGGCCATAGACGAGAGCGAGATGCGGCGCCGAGATCGGCGAGAACGACGCGTCGCAGGCGAAAGGAATTTCCTGCGGCGTCGTCGCGCGTTCTTTAAGAATATCGTTTTTTGGTTCGTTGCGCGAAACTGCCGAGTTGATCTCTGAAGCGAGCGGCAAACGATCGCCCTTCAAGGTGCGATCAACGGAAACCGGAAACGTGTGCGAAACGCCAGCGCCCGCCGTAAGGTCGAAGAACGGGATCAGGCTCAGAAAGAACACAGCCAATGCAGTGACGCCAAGCGCACCGGCGACGCGAACGAACAACTGGTTGGTCATTGGACTCTCCCCTACGTCCGCGGTGACTGACCTGGACCGTCGGACGCGTGCGAAAAAGCCCCAGCCGCTTACCTACGCTCAACACTTGGTTAGTCGCGTGGTTCCTGGGAACCGTTCTCTCACCAACTCGTGATAGTTCGCGCCACCGCGATCCCACCGGCGGCACACAGGAACAAAATTCCGGCCCTAGGCTTGTCATGGCGACCGGCCATTCTTCCCCCCCTCCCCCCGTGCTTGGCCGGCCATTTTGGGCGCAACCGATATGCCGATCGGTTGCGCCCTTCGCTTTTTCGGGGTCGAGATTTCGCTGTTGAGCACCACCTTCGCGCGGGACAAAAAAATGCCCGGCAAAAGCCGGGCATCAAGGATGTTGCTCAGTATATCGTGTGGAAACGGGTCTTTAGGCTGAAGCTGCGCGTTCGGCAGGCTTGCGATCACGCTGCCGCGCTTTGCGGCCGAAGAACAGCGCCTGGCTGACCACGGCGGAGACCACCGCGACCTGGAACGGCTTGGCGATCAGGAAAGCCGGCTCTGGCCGCTGTCCGGTGAGGAAACGCTCCGGATAGGCGGTGATAAAGATCACCGGCACTTCGAATGAGGCGAGGAGCTCGTTGACGGCATCGAGGCCCGAGCTGCCGTCGGCCAATTGAATGTCAGCGAGGATCAGGCCGGGCCGCTTCTGCTTGGCAAGCGCCAGCGCCTCACTGTGGGTCCGGGCGATGCCGATGACATTATGGCCGAGGCTTTCGACCAGCGCCTCGATATCCATGGCGATAAAGGTCTCGTCCTCGATGATCAGGACGTCGGTCGCGATCTCGGCCGCAAGCTCGCGGCCGGATTCCTCGACCAGCCCGCGCAAGGTCTGCAGGTCGCAATCGAGGATTTCGGCGGCGTCTTCTTCGGAAAAGCCCTCGAGCGCTACCAGAAGGAAGGCCTGCCGCGGCCGCGGGGTGATCTGAGTGAGATGCTGCTCCGGCGGCAAAATGATCTCGCCCGCATCTACCTTGCCGTTCACCGAGACCGAATTCCAGATTTTGGTGAACAGGCGATAGAGCCCGACCCGGGGATTTGAACTCGATTCCAGCATCTTAGGGCTGGCAATGAGCGATTCGACGGCGGCGACGACATAAGCGTCGCCGGACGCCTGACTGCCTGTCAAAGCGCGCGCATAGCGGCGCAGCGACGGCAGATGCTGCAATACGGCTTGAGACGTCGACACTAAACAACCCTCCCCTTCCACGGTGCTGAGGTTACTGGCAAAAACGCTGCTCCACAAAAAAAGTTCCATCGCCGGTTCCTGGGCGGAACCTCAGGCCATGTCAGTGCGTTGGCGCCTGAGAGACGAGGGAACGCTGAGAGGGCGGGTCCGGAATGGGCATTCGGGGGAAAGACGAGGACATGAAGCACCGCAGAACCAACCTAGAACCGTTGGAGCCGGTTGCCGACAAGCCGGAAGGCCAGGACCCAATGGGTAGGACAAACACAATGCCAAAACCCGAAGCCCGCCTGGGGCGAGAGGTACAGGCCCGGATCGGTCAGCAATTGCGCGCCATGTACAATGACGTCGTCAATCAGGGGGTGCCGGATCACCTCACCGACTTAATTCGTCGGCTAAGCGACGAAGAAAAGTAGGCGGACGAGGCATGACCATGAAACTCGACCCCGCGATCCGCGACCAAGTCCTGGCCACCGTGCCGAGTTTGCGCGCCTTTGCCATATCGTTGTGCGGCAATATCGACCGTGCCGACGATCTGGTGCAGGAGACGCTGCTGCGGGCCTTAGCGCATATCGACAGCTTCCAGCCGGGCACCAATATGCCGGCTTGGCTTTTCACTATCCTGCGCAACCTGTTCCGCTCGGAATACCGCAAGCGGCGGCGCGAGGTAGAGGATGCCGACGGCCGCTATGCCGAGACGCTGAAATCACATCCTGAACAGACCGGACGCGTTGAGTTCGAGGAATTTCGTGCGGCCCTGAATAAGCTTCCTTCGGATCAGCGCGAAGCGCTGATCCTGGTCGGCGCATCCGGCTTTTCTTATGATGACGCCGCAGCGATTTGCGGTTGCGCTGTCGGCACCATCAAGAGCCGGGTCAATCGCGCGCGTACGCGGCTGGCCGATCTTCTTGCGATCGACAATGTCGACGATTTCGGCCCCGACCGCGCAACGCGCGCGGTACTCGCGGGCGGCGGGCGCAATTAGCCGCCTCTTTTCCGGGTAGTTTTGCTCTATCTGAACATGTGACTTGGCAGCCACAGCGCCAAGACGGGAAATGCTATCAAAATAACCAGCCGAATGAGATCCGTGACGATGAACGGCGCCACGCCGCGAAAGATCGTTGCGAAGCTGACATCGTCAATCACGCTTTTTATGACAAAGACGTTCATCCCAACCGGCGGGTGAATGAGGCCAAGCTCCACCGTCATCACGATGATGACGCCGAACCAGATCGGGTCGAAGCCAAGCTGCGTGATCACCGGGAATATGATCGGGATGGTCAAGATGATCATCGCCAGCGAATCCATCAGGCAGCCGAGCACGATGTACATCACCATGATCAGCGCCAGCACGCCGTAGCGGCTCAGCCCGAAGCCGGTGAGAAACTCGGTGACCTTTTGCGGTGTTTGCGTGACAGTCAGGAAATAACCAAACAGCAGCGCGCCGATCAGCACGGTGAGTACGGCGGCAGCGGTGCGCACGGCCTGCAATAAAGAACGGCGGATGTCGGCGCGCGTCAGCCGGCCACGGGCAATGCCGATCAGAAAGGCTCCGGACGCGCCGACGCCGCCAGCTTCGGTCGGCGTAAACAAGCCGCCGTAAAGCCCACCAATGACAAAAACAAACAGCAGCAGCGTCGCCCAGATGTCGCGGAGGCCCGTGAGACGCTCCTCCCAGGAATGCCGTGGCGTCGCAGGCAGGAAATTCGGACGGACCTTACCGATGACAACGATGGTCATCATGTCCATTGCTGCGGCGATCAGGCCAGGAATGATGCCGGCGATAAAGAGCTTGCCGATGTCCTGCTCGGTGATGATGCCGTAGACAGCGAGAACCGTCGACGGCGGCAGCATGGCGCCGAGCGTACCGCCGGCCGCGATCACCCCCGTGGCAAAGCTCTGCGGATAATTGTAGCGCCGCATTTCCGGGTAAGCGACGGCGGCAAAAGTCGCGGCGGTCGCGACCGAGGAGCCCGAGATCGCGGCAAACCCTGCGCAAGCAACAATGGTGGCGATGCCGAGGCCACCTTTGAAATGGCCGACAAAAGCGTTCGCCGCGCGGAACAATTCCCGGCTCATGCCGGAATTGGATACGAAGGCACCCATCAGCAAAAACATCGGGATGACGCCAAAGGTGTAGTCGGTCACCGTGCGCATCGAGGTGAGACCGACGCTTTTGAGCGCCGCCGTGCCGCCGACGACGTAGGCAAAACCACTGACGCCGACGAGCCCCATCGCCATGCCGACCGGCACGCGCAGCAGCATCAGCGCGAATAAAGCGACAAAGCCGATAATGGCGACTGCGTCCGTGCTCAGGTGCATGGATTACGTCTCACTCGACCGGCTTGATCTGATATTGGCCGCCCAGCGCCTCCGGTTGGAAAATCAGGCGATAGGTCCGCACCGCGATGAGCAGGACGGCCGAAACATCGCCTATCCAGGCGACCAGAAAAAACGGCCATGTTGGCAGCCGCAAATCGAAGGTCAGCACGTGGTCGCGATAGGTGCCTGCCACTTTGTCGAACAGCGTATAGGTCTGCACGGTCACGACGAACAGCAGCACAAGCGTGGCGAACACGTCGATGACGCGCTGCCAGTGCGGGCCGACATTGGCATAGAGCAGATCGACGGTGATGTGATTGCCGCGATAGGACGTCGCGGCAATGCCCCAGAAGATCAGGATGCCGAGAAGAAGCCGTCCGAAGTCATAGCTATCGGGAATCTGCACGCTGAAGAAATAGCGCAGCATCACCGAGACAAAGATATCGAGCGCGACGATGCCGATGAAGAATGCGGCTATGAGTTCGATGCCGTCGATGAAACGATCCATCACATTGCGCGGCGGCCTTGACGCGCCGAACCCAGAACCGATTTGCGGCTCTTCCATGTGCTGATCCGAAAAGTGCTGATCCGAACGTACTGACCAGAACGTGAAAACCGGAATCTGGACGGCGGCCGAAGCCGCCGTCTGAGTTGCCGCGGTACCGTCAGAAGCCGGCGTTATATTGCTTGAGCGAAGCTTGGAGCTCGGTCCAGATCTTGTCTGGATCGCCGCCGGCCTTCTTCACATCGGCGGCCCATTTCTGCTGCAACGGCTCAGCCGACTTTTTCCACAGCGCGAGCTGATCGTCGGTGATCTTGTAGACCTCTTGGTCCGGTTCCGCCTTGATCTTCTCAAGACCGGCATGCTCGAAATCGACCCAAGGGTCGGCGAATTTGGCCGCCCATTGGGTCGTGCAGTGATCGTCGATCACCTTTTTCTGCGAGGCCGACATTTCGTTATAAGTAGCCGGGCTCATCAGCCACTGGAACATCACCGAGCCGAGCGGCGCATCCATGTGATATTTGGTGACCTTGTCGATGCCGAACAGCACCGTCGACCCCCACGGGAAGGTCACGGCATCGGCCACGCCCTTCGCCAGAATGTCACGCACTTCCGGCGCGCTCGATTGCACATTGGTGCCGCCAAGAAGCGTCATCCACGCTGCGATCGTGCCCTGCGCCGGGCGGATCTTCATGCCTTTAATATCGTCGGGCACGACAATCTTCTTGTTGATCGAATGCCACGCCACCGGATCGAGCACGAAGGAGAAGCAATAATGCGTGTCCTTCATCTCGGCCGCAGCATATTTGCGATACCAGGCATCGATCGCGAGATTGCCGCCTTTGGCGTTGCCGACCAGGAACGGCAATTCACCCGCGGCGATGATCGGGAAGCGTCCGGGCTGATAGCCGGGATTGACGTAAGTGAAATCGGCAATGCCGTCGCGGGCCATGTCGTAATGGTCGAACGCCTTGCCGAGCTGCTGCGCCGGATAGATTTTCGATTTGATCGTGCCGTTCGAGGCCTTCTCGATATCGGCCGCCCAATCCTCGATTGCTTTTTGCAGAGGATGCGACGGAGGCACCCAATGCGACAATTTCAATTCGAAGGTCTTGTCCTGCGCCGATGCGCTGCCGACACCGAGCGTTAATCCAAGCGCGGCAAGGCCGCACAATTTCACCAGACGCATCCGCTGCATGACATTCCCCCCAAACAGCTTATTGGCTTTGATTTTTATCGTAGGTCGCACGCATTAAATCGCAGAACCGGCCCCCTGTAAAAGCAATTCCAGGGCGATCGCTAAAATTGTCGGCAATTATAAATCGATTGCGACACGCTATTTGCGAAACTTTTAGGCCAAATCGCGCCGACTTAACCGAGCCTCAGCGGGGCTCGGGTTAATTACCTCACCGAACAAAAAGCCGGGACTGCGCGCGAGCGCCGATCCCGCGGGTTCGGGGACGTCAAATGTTCGGTCGCGTCGCGTCGCGGTGGGGCGCCGTATGGCTTGCCGCCCTGCTGGCCTGTGTGCCGGTACGTTCGGCTATTGAAGCGCCTTTCGAAAGGCCGGCCGACATCGTTGCCGATGCGCTGAGCGTTGCTTTCGCTCCAGACATAGCGTCGGTCAGCACCGAAGAACCGCTGCCCGATTTAGGACTATTCGGCCTAGCCTCAACGCGCATGGCCAACGGCGACATCTCCGCCAAATGGAAAGCAGTCTCGGCACAAATCGCCGTCGACAACGAAACGCTGGCGCACTGCCGCGCACATGCACAAACCTGCCGGCTCGCCGCGCGGAAATTCCTCACGATTGTCGATGAAGGCCTTCATGCGAGCGGACGCGCCCGTATCGGCATCGTCAATCGCGCCGTCAATCTTGCCATCGAACCGATGAGCGACATGGCGCAATGGGGCGTGGCGGATCGCTGGAGCCCGCCGCTTGAAACCTTTGCCACCGGCCGCGGCGATTGCGAGGACTACGCCATTGCCAAATATGTTGCGCTGACCGCGGCAGGAGTGCCTGCGAAGGACGTGAAGCTTGTCATCGTTCACAACACCGCTGCCAACGAGGATCACGCCATCACCGCGGTGCAGATCGATGGCGATTGGGTGCTGCTCGACAATCGCTGGCTGACTTTGGTCGCCGATAAGGCCATGCGCCAAGCCACACCGCTGTTCGTGCTCGACGACGATGGGGTACGAAAATTCACTCCGCCTGTCGTTGCCGGAACGCCTTCGGAGCCGAGACCGGCTTCGCTCTGATTATTTGGATTCGGCTTCGTAGACGCCGTCCCAATCCGCGCCCGGCGGATCGGCGCGATAGGCCGCAATCCGTTCGTCATACATGTCGTAGAGGCCCGCAACCTCGAAGTCGCTGGCAAGCTTGCGGCAGCGATTGATCAGCTCAAGCGCGCCGTCCCAATCCTGTTTGCGATAGTGCGTCAGCATTTCGGCGTTGAGGTTGCGCAGCTCGCGGCAGCGCGGCTCTTGCTCGACATCGGAGCGACCGAGCACGGTGAACACAGCTTCCGGCTGTTGCTTGCCCTTCACCTGGATCAGATCGATTTCCATGGTGGCGAACTTGTCCTTGGCGATCTCCGCGGTGCGCGAGCCGATCACCACGCGGAGCCGATAATCCTTGGTACGAGCTTCGAGCCGCGAGGCGACGTTGACGGTGTCGCCGAGCACTGAATAGTTGAAGCGGAAGTCCGATCCCATATTGCCGACGACGCAGGGCCCGGTGTTCAAGCCGATGCCGATGCGGAGCGGCATATATTTGCCGCCGCTCGCCTCGGCCTCCTGCTTGAGTTCGCCATTGAGCGCCTCGGCGCGAGTCAGCATTTCCAGCGCAGCATCGCAGGCATTGGCCTCCTGCGCGTCGTCGTCGACCGGCGCGTTCCAGAACGCCATGATGGCGTCGCCGATATATTTGTCGATCGTGCCCTTGCGTTCGATGATGGCATTGGTGAGCGGCGTCAAGAAGCGATTCATCAAACGAGTCAGGCCTTGCGGATCGTCTTTGTAATATTCGGAGATCGAGGTGAAGCCGCGCACGTCGCTGAACAAAATCGTCATGCGGCGCTCCTCACCGCCAAGCACGAGCTTGTCCGGCGAGCGCGCCAGCTGCTCGACCATATGCGGCGACAAATAGTAGCCGAAAGCGGAACGGATTTGCTGGCGCTGCTTCTGCTCGCGGAAATAATTGACGAAGGTGATGACGAGATAAATCAGCCAGCTTGAAATCAGCGGGTAAGTGAAATCGATGAACAAGTTATGGAGCGCGAACAGATAAAGCGAAAAGCCGACTAGGCCTGCGATCAGCGCCGCGCCGAGCGAGATGACCAGAGTTGCCGACAGGATCGGCGCCGCGATGAGGATCGCAAGCCCAAAGATCACGGCGATCAGAATTTCAGCGCCGATGGCATAGTCCGGATGCACCAGCATCGAATTGGTCAGCACGTTTTCCAGGATCTGGGCATGGACCTCCACCCCCGGCATCGCCGGATCGATCGGCGTCGTCTTCACGTCGAGAAGGCCGACCGCCGAGGTGCCGATCAGAACCAATTTATTGCGTAGCCGGTTGGGATCGAGAGTGCCGTCCAACACCTCCTTGGCCGAGACGTAACGCAGCGGATCGCGCTTGTTGAAATAGACCCAGAATTCGCCGTTACGGTCGGTCGGCACCACAAGGTGCTGCGGCCTGGTCAACACCTCGACCGATTGCACACCGGCCTCTTCGACATTCACCAGGAGGGCGCCGGTATGGGTCGCGACCCGCAACAGATCGAGCGAAAGCGCGGGCACCAGCGCGCCTTGCGCTTCCATGACCATCGGAACACGGCGGATGATGCCGTCGCGCTCCGGATTAATCGAGAACAGGCCGCGCCCGGCGGCCGCTGCTTCAAGCTGCGGGACGTTGCGCAGCAAACCGGGGAAGGTCACTAGATATGGAGCCGGATCGCTTGTCCCGTGTTCGGTTTTTCCGTGAATGGCGAAACCGGTCTGCGCGCTCGCCTCGGCCGTCGTGCGCTGCGACGGGGTTGCGGCACCGACCTGCCCGAGGACCACGCGGGAATGCTTGATGGCATCGGCCAGCACATCATCATTGCTCGGCAATGTGTCGAGCTTGGCACGGGTCTCTTCATCAATGCCGCGGAAGCTTTTTTCCGCAACCGCCGGCGACATCCGGTCGGGTTCAGCGAAGATAATGTCGAAACCGGTAGCGATCGCACCAGCCTGAGTGATCTTGGTGATAAGATCAGCGACGATGGTGCGCGGCCAAGGCCATTGTCCGATAGCCTTGAGGCTTGCTTCGTCGATGTCGACAATGATAACCGGCCGCGCCTTCTCCGGCCGCGGCCGCAGCACCTGGAAAAAATCGAAGGCGCGTAACCGCAATTCCTCGACCGGCCGCGGATCGGCGAGCCGGAGCGCGACAAGCGCGAACAGAAGCACGAGGCAAACCGCCCTCGCCACACCGAAGCTTCGCGCCCAGCGTCCTAGTCTCTTCATCGCTGTGTTTTCATGCCCGGCAGTTTCCGCGCGCTGGAAAGCGCCAATTCGGTCTGGCCTTTATTATCTTATCGGCGCCAATTTATCGACGCCATGGCAGCGCAACGAAAGTCCGCGACGAGATCGGCTATTTTTCCCGGAACGAATGCATAAGCTGTTCGTGCAGCGGCTTGATCAAATATGACAGCATCGTGCGCTCGCCGGTCTGGATGAAGGCTTCGACCGGCATGCCCGGCGTCAGTTTGACGTCGCCAAGCCGCCGTAGTTCGTCGTCGGTCATCGAAATACGAACCAGATAATAGCTCTGCCCGGTGCGCTGATCGGTCGATGTGTCGGCGGCGATGCGCACGACCTTGCCATTGATCTCCGGCGTGGTGCGCACATTGAACGACGAAAACCGTAACACCACCGGCTGGTCATATTGCACCTGATCGATGTCCTTGGGATCGACTTTGACCTCGACCAGAAGATTATCGCTTTGCGGTACGATCAGCATGATCGGGTCGCCGGCGGTGACGACGCCACCGACCGTATTTGCGGTCGACTGGAACACAGTGCCATCCTGCGGCGCCCGGATCTCGACCCGCTTGAGCTGATCCTCCGCCGTCACCTTGCGCTCGACATATTCGCCGATCTTGCCGTCGATCTCGCGCATTTCCTTGGCAACGTCGCTGAACAGGTCCTGATCGACCTGGATGATCTGTAACTGGATCTCGGCGATCTTGCCCTTGGCTTCGGCGCCCTGCGCGACAAGCTGGCCGCGCTCGCCTTCGAGCCGCGCTTCGTCACGCTCAAGCGAGGTGAGCCGGTTCAATTGCACGAGGTTCTTGGCGTAGAGATCGCGCACACCTTGGAGTTCTTGCTCGATCAGGCTGATTTCCTTGTCCTTGGCAGCCTGCTGTGCGGTCAGGCCGGAAATCTGCTGCTGCAGCTGGGTGATCCGTTCCTGCAGCTGTTTCTTCTGGCCGAGTCGATCCTGACGGCGCAGGTCGAACAGCTTACGTTCGCTGCCAAATGCCTCTTTGACTTCCGGATCGTCCTGTCGGTCCACCAACTCCTTCGGCATCGCGACAGTATTCTCGCCGTCGCGTTCCGCTGAGAGCCGTGCCTTACGCGCATAAAGCTCGTTCAGCCCCTTGGTGACGATGGCGAGATTGGCGCGAGTCACGGTGTCGTCGAGACGGAGCAGCATGTCGCCCGCTTTGACATGATCGCCGTCGCGCACGAACAGCTTGCCGACCACGCCGCCGGTCGGATGCTGCACCTTCTTCACATTCGAATCGACGACCAGCGAACCTTGCGCAATGAGCGCGCCGGAGATTTGCGCAGTCGACGCCCAGCCGCCGACGCCGAAAACCAGGACCGCGACCAGGACGGCGCCCGCGATCACATGCCGGCGGATCGAATGCTCGGCAGCTTCGGTCGGGAGAGAATCGCGGACATGCCACACCAGCGCCGAATGGATCGCGCCGATCATTTTCTTGATCATCCGGCGCCTCCCTGATCGGCGACCTTGAGCGGGCGCGGCGCTGTCGCACCGGGCGGCGCGAGCCGGGTGAGAATTTCTTCCTTCGGTCCGAATTGTTGCTGACGGCCTTTGGCCATGATCAGAATGTAATCGACGCCCGCGATCGCGCTCGGGCGATGCGCAACGACCACAGCGATAGCGCCGCGGGCGCGCAGACCGAGAATGGCACGGGTCAAAGCCTCGTCGCCTTCGGCATCGAGATTAGAATTCGGTTCGTCGAGCACCACCAAAAATGGATCGCGATAGAGCGCGCGGGCGAGCGCGATGCGCTGCCCCTGTCCCGCCGACAGCGCTCCACCATGCTCGCCGACAACAGTCTCGTAGCCTTCCGGCAGATTGATAATGAGATCGTGGACGCCGGCGGCCTGCGCCGCCGCGATCACGGCGTCAGAGTCAGGCGGCTCTTCGAAGCGGGCGATGTTCTGCGCAACCGTGCCGTTGAACAGTTCTACGTCTTGCGGGACGTAACCGATATGCCGGCCGAGCACCTCCGGCGACCATTGATCAAGCGTCGCACCATCGAGCCGCACCGTGCCGCGGCCCGGCGACCAGACCCCGACCAGCATGCGCGCCAGCGAAGACTTGCCTGACGCCGTCGGTCCAATGACACCCAGCGCCTTCCCTGCCGGGAGCGTGAAATTGATGTCCTGACAAACGATCTTTGGCTGGCCAGGCGGCGCCACCGCAGCGTTCTGCACTGAAAGCGTATGTGACGGCGGCTTGAGCGGCATCGGCTCCGAAAGCTTTGGCAAATGCCCGAGTAGTTTGGACAAGCGGTGCCAGCTTTGCCGTGCGCCGATGAAACCCCGCCAGTTGGCGATCGCGAGATCGACCGGCGCCAGTGCTCGGCCTCCCAAGATCGAACCGGCAATGATGATGCCTGGCGTCGATTGCTGATTGATCACAAGCCAGGCGCCAACGGCGAGCATCGCGGATTGCAAGAGCATCCGCAGCACCTTCGACATCGCACCGAGCCCACCGCCGACATCGCTGGCGCGACCGCTTGCCGCCACGTAATTGCGATTGAGGTCGTTCCAGCGTTTCGAGATGCGGCCGACCATACCCATCGCCGTGATCGCTTCGGCGTTGCGGCGGCTTGCTTCGAGAAGTGTGTTGCGAGCGACAGCAAATTGAGTGGCGCTCCGCGTCGGCCGCCGTGTCTGCACCTCGGTGATGACGGTGAGCGCGATGAGAATGAGCGCGCCGGCCAGCGCCGTCAGTCCGAGCAGGACGTGGAACAGAAAACAGATGGCGAGATAGACCGGCATCCAGGGCAGATCGAAAAACGCCACGGGTCCGGAGCCTGATAAAAACGTGCGGACACTGTCGAGATCGCGCGCCGGTTGCGTGCCCTCGCTTTTGGCGCCGATCTTGAGCGGCAGACGAACGATAGTTTCATAGACCCGCAGACTCATCGCCTCGTCGAGGCTATGGCCGATGCGGACGAGGATACGGCTTCTGATCGCGTCGATGATACCTTGTGCGGCATAGAGACCAGCGACGAGCAACAACAGCGCGACCAGCGTCGGCACGCTACGGCTCGGCAACACCCGGTCATAAACTTCGAGCATGAACAGCGCGCCGCTGAGCATCAAAAGATTGCTCATGCCGCTGAACAAAGCGGTGGCGATGAATGCGCGCCGGCACGCATGAAGCGCTGCCGCGAGTTCGGAGCTGGCGGACGGTTGTCGGGGCAAGCCTAAAGACTGGCTCATCGATATCTAAGTGCCTGCAGCGGCCGCTCTGCGATGGCGAACGACCTTGGATAGCGGAATTTGCAAATACACAGCCCCGACGGGGGCTATTCCCACCGAACCAGGCGCAACCATATACATTATTACGCGTGTATTGGGGCGGGTTCGCGGCCATTAGTTAATGTTGCCGCTGCCCGGAAAACGCACGGGCCCACCGTCGATAGCCGATCAAGGGGCCTCGAACATCGGACATTTCCAGATCCGCCGGACGTTACCATCCCGCTAGCTCAGATCGCTCAGCGGCAGGCAACTCGGGCAATAGTCATTTCAGCAGTACAAAAAATGCTCACGCACCGGCCCGCCAGGGCAGACCGGTGCGAGAATATCCAAAAAATGGATTGAACGAGAGATTAGCGGGAGTCGAGCGACAACCCGATGCTGAAGGCCTTCTGACGCGTCGCGCCTTCGGTCCGCTTCAGCTTTTTGGCGATCGCCGAAGCCTTCGACTTCTTCTTCGCCATCGCTTTCAGATCGCGGACCTCAGACGCAGTCCACGCACGTCGCTTCTTTTTCGCTTTCGCCATAAAACCTCCCTTTCAAGAAAGGCAGCTTGTATCCCTTACGGGAGTGAAAGAAAAGCCGTCGGATGAGATTTAGCTCGGATACAGTTTGAAGTTTGTATCGCTACCGGCGGCGAATGAACCGTGATCGTCAAGTCATATCACAGTGCTACAACAATCAGACATCCATACCCTTCGTCAATCAGATATATCGATCAACAACGGAACCAAATACCATTCCAAAGATTGGAGGCAGATGATTGCGCTTTGGTGCGGCTGGCTGAATGAAGACTCGCTGGGGATAAAGACTTGCTGAGATAGAGACTTGGCGCCCGGATACTTAGTTAGACGAACGCCCGGGTAGACGGATGCTTGGTTAGAAGCTCTCGCCGAATACGCCAAGCAAGTTAATAAAAGCTTTTGTTGGAATGGTCTTAGCGTGCCGATGCACCAGAAGCAAACTGATATTGCGGCCATTAAACCCGGTCATCAAACAACGGCTTGACATCATTAGGGCTCATTGCTCGGCAGACTAGCGTTGTGGGACAAAATTCGTTGGCCGGAAATCCATTGGCCAGAAAATTTCAATTGGGGAGCATCGGGATGGTCCGATCGATACGCACCATAACTTTTTGTCTGCTCGCGCTCGTGATCCAGCTTATCGGCTCAGGCGTCGGTCACGCGCAGGAGGTGCGCTTCGCGCTTGTCATCGGCAACAATCAATACAAGACCGGCACGCTCGCCACCCCCGCCAATGACGCGGGCCTGATCGCCGATACGCTGACCGCCGCAGGCTTCGCCGTGACCGGCGCGCAAAATCTCGATCAGACGACGCTCCGCGAAACCTTCCGCGAATTTCTCAACCAAGTGTCATCGGCAGGACCGAACGCCGTCGCGCTGGTTTATCTCGCGGGCTATGGACTGCAATTTGAAGGCGAGAATTATTTCGTCCCGGTCGACGCCGACATCGCGCGCGATGTCGATGTGCCGCTGCAGGCGATCAGAATGTCGGATTTTCTGCAACCGCTCGCGGCGATGCCCGGGCGTGTCAAGATCGTGGTCCTGGATGCAGCGCGGCAAAATCCGTTCGCGCGCGGCGGCCAACCGCTTGCAAGCGGATTGGCACTGACCGACCCGGCGCCGAACATGGCGATTGCCTTCAACGCCGCGCCGGGCACGGTCGGTCCGGACGAACAAGGTCCCTACGGTGCTTACGCGACCGCGCTCACCGAAATGATCGGCGACGGCGGATTGAGTCTCGACGACATCTTCGCGCGCGTGCGGCTCCGTGTCAGCGAGCAGACCCAGGGCGCCGAAGTACCGTGGTACGCATCGCAGATTGCCGACCCATTCTTCATGACCGAGCGCGCGGCCGACGCACCGCCGCCACCGAATACGATGCCGCTCGCCGATATCCGTAACCGGCCGATGCGCGACTTCGGCAATGAGGACGATGCCTATGCCGCGGCGATCGCGCTCGACACCATGGCAGGCTACGAACAGTTTTTGAGTCTTTATCCCAACGGCGCCTATGCGCGCCGCGTCGCTGCGATGCTTGCGGTCCGCCGCGAGGAAATCGCCTGGCGGCGTTGTGTGACAGCGGATACGCCTCCGGCTTACTGGTCTTATCTGCGGCGTTATCCGAACGGACCACATTCCTGGGACGCGCGCCGGCGCTTGGCGATGTTGAGCGTGCCGCTCGAACCGCCGCCCGATTATCCGCAGTTTGACTTCGGCGTTCCGCCACCCCCGCCGGATGAAGTTGGCTTCATCGACCAGCCGGTCATTATTTTCGGAGGCCCCGGTTTTGGCCCACCGCCGCGACCGCGTGGATTCTTCCTGCCGCCGCGGCCGCGTGAATTCTCAGATCTTCCGCCTCCGCCACCGCCGCGTGACCGCTTTGCCCTGCCGATTGCTGGCGCTGTGATCTCGGCGTTCATTCGACCGCCGCGAACAGTTGCAGTACCGCCGACGCTGCAGGGCGGTCCGCCGACGCGACCGGGCTCGCGCCCGATCTCATTACCAGCAGCCGTCACGCGACAAGGTCCTGGTGGACCGCGCCCAGGAAATCCTCCCGGCCCGCCGTCAGGCGCTGCGCAAAATGCACCGGCCGGTGCTGTACCGAATGTTGCGCCGAATGCGCCGTCGCGTCCGGAGCCGTTGCGCCGCGAAGAACAACAACAGCGCCCCGGCCAGCCCGGCGTGCCTCCTGCACCGCCGCCATCAAACGCTGCACCGAATGCACTGCCGCATCCTGGTCAGCCAGGCGGACCGCCGCGTGCGGAGCCTTTGCGTCGTGATGAACAGCCGGCGCATCCGGGCCAACCTGGTGCACCGCCTGCACCGCCCAACGCGCCGATCCATCCGGGTGCGCCACCATCATCGCCGCCGGTGAATGCCGCGCCGAATGCATTGCCGCATCCGGGTCAGCCCACCGCACCGCCGGCGCATCCGGAAACCTTGCGCCGCGAGGAACAACAGCAACACCCCGTTGCCCCTCCACCTTCGCACGCTGAGCCACCGCCTCCGCCGCATCCGGCCGCGGCACCACCCCCGCCGCCACGTCCGGCTGCACCGCCGCCGCCACCTCAGCGTCCGGCCGCACCACCACCTCCGCCGCGTCCTGCTGCGCCGCCGCCACCACCTCCGCATCCCGCGGCGCCACCTCCGCCTCCGCCACACCCGGCTGCGCCACCGCCGCCACCTCCACATCCAGCGGCGCCACCTCCGCCTCCGCCGCCACCACATCCGGCACCGGGTTGTCCGCCCGGCAAAACGGCCACACCGTCCGGATGCAAATAATCCGCTAGATCGATAGGCTCGCCGCTGAAATGAACGGCGAGCCTATCAAGCGCATCGTATTGTTCATCGCCGCGATGAGCCTCGCGGCGGTAAGCGCGCATGCCGAAACCCCGGCTTCGTCGTGCCATGGCACGCGACAACCGCGGCAAGTGGCCGAGCTTTTATTTGGCCGCGGCACCGGCAACGGACGCGACGTCAGCGAAGCCGCCTGGGAGCATTTCGTGGCGGAAGAATTGACGCCGCAGTTTCCCGAAGGCCTGACCGTCACCGAGGCCATCGGCCAATGGCGCGATCCGACAAACGGCAAAATCGGACGCGAACGCTCGGAGCGTGTCGAAATCGTGCTTCCCGGAAAACCCGACGATGAGACGCGGCTCGACACTATCGTCAAAGCCTATGAGCGCGACTTCCACCAGCGCTCCGTGGTCGTGATCGTACGGCCGGCTTGTGTGTCTTTCTGATAGAGATGGGCTTGCGGGGCGCCTGCGGCCTTCCTAGTTTGTCATCAAAGACAATGAGACCAAGTATGAGGGCCAGAGCGTGAGCGCGCACATGAGCGTATGTCCTGAAGATCTGAAACTCGTCGCCCTCGATAAAGACGACATCGAAGTGGTCTCGGCACATGTCCAGGACGCATTGGTCAAGGTCGCCGACATTTTGTGGCAGCCACACGACCACCGCTTCATCGTGGCGCTCAACCGGTTCGACTGGATGACTGCATCCGACATCAAGATCGCCGGCGCTGATTATCGCCGCTGCCGTACGGCGCTTCGCTTCGAGCGTGTCACCGCCTGCAAATGCCGCAATGTCGATCAGAACCAGAAAGACGGGCGGCTTAATCTCCTCGCCGTCGAATTTGCGGAGACCGATACCCCGGGCGGCGTCGTGACACTGACCTTCTCCGGCGGAGCCGCCATCAAGCTCGATGTCGAATGTCTGGAAGCTGAACTTGCCGATCTCGGCGAAGTTTCAACGGCAGCGCTTTGCCCGGATCATTTCGCCGGTCCAGTAACGGCCTAAACCGCAGGCGCCGTCAGGCGTGCTTCGGCTGCCGCACCGGCGCCGAGAAAAGCTTCATCAAAATGATGATCGTCGCCAACGTCGCGGTATAGACGACCACCTGCATCGCGGTCGGCTGATCGACATAACCGATCAAAGTATGCAGCGCGCGGCCGAGATAGCTTGAATCGCTCACCAGCCAAGACGTATCCCAGACCGTCTCGTCGAGCGCGGTAAGGATATTGGCCTGTTCGAGGAACGCAATCGCCTGCGCCGCCATGCCGGCGGCAAGCAATGCGATCAAGGCGCTGGTGACGCTGAACAGGTAACGCGTCGGGATGGTGATCAGCCCGAGATAAGTCATCAGGCAGACCAGCGAACCGAGAATCAAACCGATAAAGCCGCCGCCGACCATGGACCAGCTGGCGCCGCCTTGCGATGCGGCAACGCCATAAAGAAACAACACCACCTCGGAGCCTTCGCGCAACACCGCGATGGCAACGACAATGGCCAGCGCGAGCAACGACTTCGATCCGGCGACTACGGCCTCACCGGCGGCACGCAATTCGGCGACCATTTCGCGGCCGTGCCGTGACATCCAGACATTGTGCCAGGTCAGCATCAACACAGCGAAGCCGAGGATCGCGGCGTTGAAGATTTCCTGGCCGCTGCCGCTGAACAATTCCGATAGGCCGCTGGTGAAAAGCGCGACCACGCAGGCGCCCAACACGCCCGCGGCGACGCCACCGGCAATCCAGATCGTGCGGCCGGGAACGGCTGAGGTCACGGCCATGACAATGCCGATGACAAGGCCGGCTTCGAACACTTCGCGGAAGACGATCAGCAGCGTTGCGAGCACAGCGGCCTCAAGGGCATTTCACATCAGGCGACATCACGGGACGACCAGCGTGCCTTTGGTATCGTGATGGAAGTCGTCATAGAAGCCGTAAGTCCCCGGCTGCTGCGGCCGCACGAAAACCGTGCCCTCGGCGCCGGGCGTCACGATTTTTTCGAAATGCAGATCGCTGCTTTCGAATTCGGACACGATGGTGTTCAGGTTCTTGACGTGAATGGAGAACGGCTTTCCCGGTGGCGCATGCAGCTCAGGTGGATCGAATTTATGATCCTTTATGGTGATCGACAGCGTCACCGTGTCGTCGGCCCGCACCATGCCCGCAGGCATTAAAAGCACCGCGGCCAAGGCGACGAGCGGCATGAAAGTCGAACCCAGTTTTCCCGGCGATATCATGGACAAGGCAATCCCTCGGCTGGGGTTTGGCTTGTTACGAGTTGGGGAACAGCGCCGTTTTTGTCAATCAAAAAGCCCATATTAGAATTGTTATAAATTCGGGGGACTGCTACTGACCGCGCACCAGTTAAATCGGCTCCGCCGTTTAAGTAAGCCTCATCATGGCCATCCGCCTCGACATACGCTCCGGCGATTTCGCGCAAAAATTCCGCGACTTTCTCGACACCAAGCGCGAAGCTTCGGCCGATGTCGAGACGACCGTTCGCGGCATCGTCAGCGATGTCGCTAAGCGGGGCGATGCGGCGCTTAAAGATTACACACGTAAATTCGATCGTCTCGATCTCGACCGTATTGGTTTGAAAGTAACGGCAGCGGAAATCGCGGGCGCACGCGAGCGCGCAAGTCGCGAAGCCTGTGAAGCCCTCGAACTCGCACGCGGCCGCATCGAGGCCTATCACCGCCGGCAATTGCCGAATGACGATCGTTTCACCGATGCGCTCGGTGTCGAACTCGGGTCGCGCTGGACTGCGATCGAAGCGGTTGGACTTTATGTGCCGGGCGGCACTGCGGCTTATCCATCATCCGTGCTGATGAATGCGGTGCCGGCCAAGGTCGCAGGCGTACCGCGGCTTGTGATGGTGGTGCCGTCGCCCGACGGCGTTCTTAATCCGCTGGTTCTCGTTGCGGCGGAACTCGCCGGTGTCGATGAGATTTACCGCATTGGCGGCGCGCAAGCCGTCGCCGCGCTCGCCTATGGCACGGAGACGATTGCGCCGGTCGCCAAGATCGTCGGCCCGGGCAATGCTTATGTCGCTGCAGCGAAACGCATCGTCTTCGGCAAAGTCGGCATCGACATGATCGCGGGTCCGTCCGAGGTCCTGATCATCGCCGACAAAGACGGCAATCCCGATTGGATCGCGGCTGACCTCTTGGCTCAGGCCGAGCATGACACCAGCGCGCAAGCGATCCTGATCACCGACAGCGAACAATTGGCCGAGGCCACCGAACGCGCGGTCGAAGGTCAGTTGAAACAACTGCCGCGCGGCGCGGTCGCCGGTGCATCATGGCGCGATTTCGGAGCCGTGATCATCGTTGGCAATCTTGAAGACGCGCTCACATTGACCGATGCGATCGCCCCCGAACATCTCGAGCTTGCGACCGCAGGCGCCGAGCGGCTCTCCGATCGCATCCGCAATGCCGGCGCGATCTTCATCGGTGCGCATACACCGGAGGCCATCGGCGATTATGTCGCCGGTTCCAACCATGTGTTGCCAACTGCGCGCTCGGCGCGGTTCTCGTCCGGATTAGGTGTGCTCGACTTCATGAAGCGCACATCGATCTTGAAATGCGGCCCCGAGCAGTTGCGCGCACTCGGTGGCGCAGCAATTACGCTCGGCGAAGCGGAAGGGCTCGATGCGCATGCGCGCTCCGTTGCCATCCGGCTCAATCGCTGATGGCACGCGGTGGCCGCGATAAAGAAAAGACCGGCCGCCTTACCGCGGTGACACTCGACGAAGCGTCACTCGGCGCCGCCAATGACGAGATCGAGCATGAGCGAAGGGTCGCGATCTACGATCTGATCGAGGAGAACAAGTTCAGTCCAACCGGACATGACGGCGGACCTTATACGCTACAGCTCGGTATCACCGGCAACCGGCTTCTATTCGACATCCGACTCGAAGATGGCTCACCGGTGGTAGCGCATCTTCTGTCGCTCGCGCCGTTTCGCCGCATCGTCAAAGACTATTTCACCGTCTGCGACAGCTATTACGCTGCGATCCGCACCGCGACGCCGGATCGTATTGAAGCGCTCGATATGGGCCGGCGCGGATTGCATGACGAAGGCTCGCAGCTGGTCCTGGAGCGCCTCAAAGACAAAGTCGAACTCGATTTCGATACCGCGCGGCGATTGTTCACGCTGATCTCGGTCCTTCATTGGAAGGGTTGATGGCGTCGTCCGCAACGCGACCTCTGGCGGTGCTGTTCGCCTGCGGACTGAATTCAGTACGCTCGCCGATGGCGGCCGCTTTGTTCGGCCAGATTTTCGGACGCGCGATCTATGTCGGTTCGGCCGGCGTGCGCAAAGGCGAGCTCGATCCATTTGCCGTCGCGGTGATGGAGGAGATCGGCATCGACATCTCCAAACACAAGCCGATCACCTTTGAGGAGCTCGACGAGTGGGAGGGGCTCAATTTTGACCTCATCGTCACACTGGCACCAGAGGCGCATCACCGGGCGCTGGAGATCACCCGCGTGAGCGGCACCGATGTGGAATATTGGCCGACAGCCGACCCGAGCGCGATCGAGGGCAGCCGCGCGCAGCGCCTCGACGCCTATCGCGAAGTCCGCGACCAGTTGCTCGCACGCATCCGGCAACGCTTCGTCACCGGCAGGACCGGCAATGAATAAGACTTTTTGCAGTGGACATAAGCGGAAATAGCCGGCGCCACGCAGTTGTGGATCGGCCCGCCATCCGCTAGGTTCCGCGCCAATTTTTGGCTGCCTCGCGCGGCCAGGGCGCAACACTGCCAAGGTAACGAATGGCGAAGGAAGAACTTCTGGAATTTCCCGGTGTCGTGACGGAACTCCTCCCGAACGCCACCTTCCGCGTCAAGCTCGAGAACGAGCATGAGATCATCGCCCACACGGCGGGACGGATGCGCAAGAACCGCATCCGGGTTCTCGCCGGCGACAAGGTGCTCGTTGAAATGACTCCTTACGATCTCGCCAAAGGCCGTATTACCTACCGGTTCAAATGATCGGCCGCCCGAAATTGGTGCTCGCTTCCGGCTCGCCGCGCCGGCTATCGCTGGTCAATCAGATCGGCATCGAGCCCGATGCGCTCCGCCCAACCGATATCGACGAGACGCCGCAACGCGGCGAGCTGCCGCGCGCCTGCGCCACCCGGCTTGCACGGGCGAAAGCGGAAGCGGCGCTGGAGATGATCCGCATCGATGACGATCTCAAAGGCGCCTTCATCCTCGCCGCCGATACCGTCGTTGCGGTCGGCCGGCGCATTTTGCCGAAAGCGGAAATGCTCGACGAAGCAGCGCAATGCTTGCGGCTGTTGTCGGGGCGCAATCATCGCGTCCATACCGGCATTTGCCTGGTGACCCCGAAGGAAACCTTCCGCCAGCGTCATGTCGAGACGCGGGTGCGCTTCAAGCGCCTCTCCGAACAAGACATCGAAGCCTATCTCGCCTCCGGCGAATGGCGCGGCAAGGCCGGCGGCTATGCCGCGCAGGGCATCGCCGGCAGCTTCCTGGTCAAGCTCGTCGGCTCGTACTCGAACATCGTCGGCTTGCCGCTCTACGAGACGCTGACCATGCTCGGCGGCGAAGGCTATCCGGTGCATTTCGGCTGGCTCAATACGGTGTAGTGTCCGCGCCATGCCGGACGATCAAAGCCGCAAGCCGTCGCCAGAAAAAACAGCGACACCCGCCTGCCCGATCTGCGGCAAGCCGACCGATCCGCTGTCCCGGCCATTCTGCAGCAAGCGCTGCGCCGATGTCGATCTCAACCGCTGGCTTTCCGGCGTCTATGTCGTACCGGCGAGCGAGAGCGAAGAGGATGACACGCTTCTGGAGGATGACGGCGAAACCCGCAATTGAGGCCGGCCTCGGCTATTCTGGACAGCGCGAAACCGAGCCTCTATAACCCGCCCCGCTCGCGAACCTGCACCATCAGGTTCCGTTTTACGCGGGCACGTGGGCCCAGGTAGCTCAGTTGGTAGAGCAATGCATTGAAAATGCATGTGTCGGTGGTTCGATTCCGCCCCTGGGCACCACTTTCAAACAAAATCGCCGCTGAGATTTGAGGTTGCCACTGCGGACGAATTTTCGGCGATCCGCTAAGGCAGTTCCGCCAGCAGACGGCCGAAGCCCGGTATGGTCTCGCGAACCATCAGCTGCTTGTGGATTTTCCACGCGTTGCAAACCTGCGCATGCACGACCGGCACCTGCAGGTCCTTTTCGAGCAACTCAACGACCCGCGCGGTCTGCCAGCCGCCGCCGTGGATGTAGATTCCGTCCGCGCCTGGATTCTGCAGCCATACTTTCTTGGTGTGCGCGTAAACCGATTCGGTGGAAATCTGTCCGACGTCTTCGAACGGCACCTCGATCGGCTCAAAGGCCACACATTCGAGGCCGGTGTCCTTCATGTATTCCGAAACAATCCCGATCTGCAGCGAGGAATAGCTGACACCGACGAACTTGCGGATCTTCATCGCCCTCATCGCCTCGACATGCAGTTGTGACTCGGTCCAGATCGGGATCCGGTGTCTCTTCTCCCAGCTCTTGATCAATTCACTCTCGCCCTTCACGCCCAACAGGCAAAACGGCGGCGTGCCCGAAAGCAGAATGAGGTCGACCTTCTGTTCCGCAAGGTCCGCGGTGTATTGCTCATATTGCGGGATCGCCTTGCTGAATTCCTCCCGAACGCCGGCCTTGAAATTGACCATGAACGGCAGAACGCCGATGCCCTCAGGCAGCATCCGGATTAACTCTTCGATCGCGCCTGGGCGGCGAGTCGGCCGTACGAGTCCAACCACGCCACGCCACATGGTAAATGCCATTTCGATCTCCGGATTTCGTGATGCTCCAGAATGCTGTCGTTTTACGTCTGTGACAACAGCACACCGCGCATGACAGCGCCGACTACAACGACGCCGAAGCGGCGCTACGCACCATCGAGATGTGTGAAGCGCAAAGTCGAAGTCATCGAACTCGCACCACTCGGGAAACAACGTTATTGCGATCCCTCCAACCCGGCGGCTTTGATCACGGGATAATACTTCTCCGATTCCGCCTTGATGAGGCGCGCAAACTCCTCCGGACTGCCACTCGCCTTGGCCTTGGTGCCGAGTTTCAGCAGCGCCTCTTTGACGTCGGGCATCGCCAGCGCGGTCGCCACGCCGGTGTAAATTTTGTTTACGACGACGGGCGGCGTGCCTGCCGGCGCGAGCAGGCCGCTCCAGCCGGTGATCACGACGTTCTTGTATCCCAGTTCGTACGGCGTCGGGACATCAGGAAACTGTTCGTCTCGCTCTTGGCCGAAAGTAGCCAGCATCGTGAGCTTCCCCGTGGAAACGAGATCGGTCATCCCCGACGTGGTGGAGAAGGCGAGCGGGATTTGGCCGCCCAACAAATCGGTCAGCATCGGAGTCTGGCCGCGGTACGGCACGTGGGTCATCGTGACGCCGGTGGCAAGCGACAGCAGCACGCCCATCTGATGGGTCTGATTGCCGATTCCGGATGAGCCGTAGTTGACCCCGCCGGGATCGGCCTTGGCGCGCGACACGACGTCCGTCAATGATTTGAATCCAGACGCCGGATTGGTCACCGCGCCGAGCGAATTGACGACGGTCTGGGTGATCGGCGCAAAGTCTCGCAGCGTGTCGTAAGGCAGCTCTTTGTAGACGAATTGATTGGTCGTCAGAGCGCTGATCGAGGCGTAGACCAGCGTGTAGCCGTCAGGAGCAGCTCGGGCGGCGGTCTCCATGCCGAGAATGCCGTTGGCGCCCGTGTGATTCTCCACGACGCCCTGCTGGCCCCAAAGCTCTCCCATCTTTTGCGCAAGCAGACGCGCCACCAGGTCGGTGCCCGAGCCCGACGCCTGCAGCACGATGATACGGATCGGGTGGTTCGGGAAATCGCCCGCAGTCGGCGTCACGCTTTGCGCCAGGCTCTGCACCACGCCTGAACCCGCGAAGGCAAACGCTGCACTCGCCAGCACGGCAACATGGATGATCTTCTTCATCATGCTTCTCCAACTCCCGGCTAGAATCATTCAGCATGGCGTTTGCCGTCAGGGCAATCCGACTTGTTTGAGCAACGCGGGGCTATTTGTTAGGCACAAGCAATCGATGGTCACGCAATAATTGGCGCCAGGCTCTTTCGGACCTGTCAAAGTGGCATCCCCATTTTTTGTGGCTGCTACTGCTTGGCGGGACGCGGCTTTGAGCGCGGCTTCTCGCCAGCGAGCCATTCCTCGGTATGAGCTAACTCTATGAGAGGGGCGGCAAGCTTCACGTCAATGCCGTCGGCAGGGCCGCGCTGTTGATTCTGTGCCTCAGCGAGACGCGAACGGGTGCGGTCGAGGTGGTACCTGAAGATAAAGAAAATATCGGAGTTGCGCATTGGAACGGTACCGACGAACCGATCGATGTCCGCCAACTCATTTTGAAGAGCTTCTAGTTGAAGCTCGGTAAGCTCCCCCTGCAGCGCATCTTCAACAATTCTGAGTCTCCGATAGAGCCGGCGTAGGCGTTCCTGAACAAACCATCCATAGAGCCTCGGAGCAAAACCAAACACCGGAAAAATAATGGCCAAGGATGCAACGAGAAACGCAATCCCACGCTGCACATAAATGGACATCCAGAACGGCAGATATTTTGGAAGAAGCGAGGGACCATTTCTATAATATGCGGCGGCAATTTGAGACACCGGAAATTCCGCATCGACGCCGAGGGGAAATTCGCCGCTTCGCTGAAAAAGACCAGGCCCATCGTGCTCTTCTTTAGTTATACGCGCGAGGAGCTGGACAATGGCCGGGTGGAGATCATTGCGAATTAACACTTTGGCCGTGGTTCCTAAAAGCGTCACGTCATCAGGCGGATTAGGTGGGTCGATTTCGATGACACCCTTTGGCAAAACCAGCCGCACAAGTTCGGGGAAAATACGCGTAAAAGCATCCGCTATTTGAAAATCCATGAGGCGGGCGCGGGGATTTTTCAGCAACTCCGCAACGGCCGGCGCATCCGACCCGCCCGTGATCCATACGACATCGACTTTGCCATCATTGAGAGCGTCGACCGCTGCATTGCCTGCGAAAGGCAAAAGTGTCGCGGTTTTCGAATCGATGTTGCCCTTGCTCAGAATCTTTTCCGCCTCGTATCGAGCGCCGCTTCCTTCGGGGCCAACGGCAATGCGTTTGCCCTTGAGCTGCGCCAGCTGGTCAATCGATTCGGCAGAAGAATAAAAGACCCAAAAGGGAACATTGAAAATGGGGCCCATCGACAGCAATTCCGGCGCTTGACTGCCATTCGACATGCCTCCTGTCACAAAAGCGATGTCCACACCGGATCTTGGGTCGCGCAGAAGCTTGAGATTTTCCAATGCACCGGCCGTTTCGCGCACATTCAGTTTTATTCCCGCACGGGCAAATCTTTCCCGATACCGCCGGCCAAAGTAATCAAAGGTCGTGCCCTTTAAAGCTGTCGCAATTGTTATTGTCGACGGCGGCGAAGGAACGAAATATTCCAATGCAAGCCAGCCGATGCTGACGATGCACAAAATTACGACCAACCCTCGAACTAGATAGCGGCTCGGCCAACTCGGCATGGTTTCTTCTTTCCCATAGGAACTACTCCGCAAAGCAGCCCGACGAGCGCGTCTCATCTCCCTTACGATCTACGCGAGTGGGAAGGCTGCATCGCCGCCAATAACCGCGCGACCGGTGCGCCTCATTTATGGGTTTATATGGCGACGCTTTCCTCTAGCCCCAATCATGGGCAAGGAGGTTCCGCAACTTTGGCGCCCACACTAAAGGGTTGTAAAGACCGCCGTGTCCGGCGCCGCAACCACCCATTGCTGAAATTTTTGACTGTCGCCGCCCGGTGACCGTTGTGCGGCAAAATTCGCAGGTTGGGCGCTTAACGCAGACTGAGGTGCTGCAAAATCGAGCGCCTCGCGCTCCTACTCCGGAATCTCACTCAGCATCAATTGCAACGCGACCTTGCCGGCGCGATTGGCTTCGGATGCCGTCTCGAAAAAGATCTTTGACCGATCGATCGGACTGTTTCTGCCGGCGCGATAGATTTCCCATTGCCACGGCTTCGGCGGCGCGGCCCTGTTTTTGACAACGACAGAAAAGTCATCGTGATCGATCATGCGGCCAACATTATCGCCCATATTGCATCGCCTATAGTGCCAGGAAGTACGGAAGATTTTAGCGGCGATCAGCAGGCGTAGCGGCTGCGCAACTCGCCAAACGTGATGAGCCGGCCTGTCGTTTCATCCCACAGCACGCGAGGCACGCAGCCGAGACTCTGAACCAAAGTCAGCCGCCCGACAGCGGCGAGGTCGGGATGTGCACGCAGCGCCGGCGGCAACCGGTAGAATGGAATACGGCTGCAAAGATGATGGATGTGATGCAGGCCGATATTGGCGGTGAACCAGCGTAGAACGGGCGGAAGGTCGTAATGGGAACTGCCGTGAAGAGCGGCGTCGTGCAGATTCCAGGACGGATCGGATGCCCAAAACGTGTCTTCGAACTGGTGCTGGACGTAGAACAGCCAGACCCCAAGCGAAGCGCCGATGAACATGATCGGCAGATGTACGAGCAGGAATGGACCAAGGCCTATGGCCCATATCATGACAGCGGCCGCCAGCACGATGGCAGCATTCGTTCCCATCGTGCTCAGCCAGGGCTTCCAGCCGCCGCGCATCATTCCGACCGGCAGACGCTGCTGCAGGAAAAACAGGTAAGCGGGCCCAACACCAAACATCACCAACGGATGGCGATAGAGGCGATAGCGAAGCCTGCCCCACCGCGATCGCGACAGATATTCGCCAACCGTGAGCGTATCGATGTCGCCCATGCCACGCCGGTCGAGATTTCCCGATGACGCATGATGGGCGGCATGGGTGCGCCGCCAGAGGTCGTACGGGGTCAGCGTGAACACACCGATGGCGCGTCCGAGCCAATCGTTCAGCAAACGGTGGCGAAAGAACGAGCCGTGGCCGCAGTCGTGCTGGATCATGAACAAGCGAACAAGAAAACCCGCAGTCGGAATAGCGAGCAACAGATAAAGCCCATATCCGGCATCGAGCGAGAGCCACATCAACCACCAAAAGCCGGCAAATGCCGCTAGCGTCAGCAAAACCTCGACGGTGCTGCGGGCATGGCTCGGATTGCGGTACCGCGCCAGACTACGCGCCAAGGCCTGTGCGTCGGCTGCCGCGAAACGAGCGCCGACGCCGTCCGATATATTGGTCACGATTGCTTCCTTATGCTCCGGCGGAACGGCCTTGAGAGGATTTTTCATTCAATAGTGGCGATCCAGCACTTTCTTAAGCCTTCGGCATCCCGGACCCACCAATAGTCCCCCTCCGAATTGTGTCCGGACACAGGGAAGCTCTTCAGGTGCTTCTTGACGGCCGCCAATGCTGCTTCGCGCGTGGCGTATCGTGCGCCAACCTCGCGCGCCTGCGCCGAGGCTACGTTCTTAAGCTCGACGACCTTGAACATTCGACGACCCCTTTGCCCGGTGACATATCCCTTTTGACGCCGCGGCGCCCCCGGCAACGCAGATATAGACACAGACATGCACCAGCGCTTCCTCAAGCGCCATCAAATTCAGCCGGCGGCACAAGGTCGTTCTCGGTGACCACGCGCTCATGCGCCTCGTTGCTGCTTTTGATTCTGTATTTGGGAATCTCGCTATTATCCGCCGGGCGAAGGCTGATGATTTGATAGTCCCCGCTGGCGGCCGGACGGGCGATCGACGGAACCAGGGCGACCGTCTGGCCGATCTTGAACTTGTGACTCGTCATGACCGTCCTCCTTGCGCCGCGGCGAACCCCGCATCGCCGATCATCGGCGACGAAACTGATTGCGCTGCGGCGCGCGCGCCGGCCCTGCCCGTTCGTCCTTGTGACGAAAGATCAACCGGCCCTTTTCCAGATCATAGGGCGATACTTCGACAGTCACCCGGTCTCCGGCGAGCGTCTTGATCCGGTTTTTCTTCATCCGTCCCGCCGTGTAGGCGACGAGCGCATGGCCGTTGTCGAGTTCAACGCGATAGCGCGCGTCAGGCAATATTTCAGTGACGAGCCCCTCGAACTGCAGGAGTTCTTCTTTGGCCACGTTATGACTCCTTCGAATGTTGCGCGATCACGTCATTGAATGCGAAACCGCGAAATAAGGTCAGACAGAAAGCTTTCTTTGGTATGCGCCGCAGCAGCCGATGCAGGTGCATATGCGGCCGCCTGAAGTACCAGGCGACGCTCGACATCCCGCGGTCTGGGCTGTCAGTTAATGGAGAAAAAAAAGCAAGCCAGGGACCGTTTGACGGCAACCCGTACACGCAGCTCGCGACGAGTTTTTGGGCTACGCCCCACTATGGCTGGAACCTTTGTTCGTTTCAAGGCTGGATAGGCCGTTGTCGACGCTCCCTTCCGGTTAATGCCGTCATATCAATTGGCTGTGGAAGGGAGCATGGTCGCACGTGGCGAATCACGCTCCCATTCATCTCATCGAGATCGTTTTTTATGCGGCGGCCTCGCTGCTCGCCGTGATTGGGCTGACGTGGTATATGCTTCATTGAAGCAAAGACGCCGGATTGAGCGACAAACAGCAGCTCGTCCTGAAAGTGCTCAATGTGACCGCGTTTGATTATTCTTCGGCGGCCGAGCTGTTCATCGGCAAGCGCCGCGGCGGGCCGCGGCAGCTCCTCAACTATCGCCGCTTCGCCACCGCCGCGGAGGCGATCCGCTTCGCGGTCGAAGACTTCCCCGCCGTACGCACGCTGGGCGCCTGGATGAAGGTCGGCGACGCTCGCTACGACAGCAACGATATTTATCGCCTCTATGAGAGCGGCGACTACCCGCTGCGGCGCCGGGCGCTTTAGCCGGCGGCACCGAATCCTTCCTCGACTGCATGTCAGCCGGAGCTGCAATGACACGGCAAATGCAAGACAAAATCTGCCTGATCACCGGTGGCGCCGGCAGCATCGGCGCGGCGGCGGCGCGGCTTCTGTTGCAAGAAGGCGCGCGAGTGATGCTGGTCGACTTGAGCGACGCGGCGCTAAAGAAGACCACTGTTGCGCTCGAGGACGTGGCTGGAAGCGACGCGGTCGACTTTGTTGCGGCCGATGTCACCAAGTCGGATCAAGTGAAAGATTTCGTCGCGGCCACCTTGCGCCGTTTCGGCAAGATCGACGTGCTGTTCAGCAATGCCGGCAATTTCGGCACGGTAGCGCCGGTTACCGACTATCCGGAAGAGATTTTCGATTCCGTGCTGGCGGTCCATGTCAAAGGCGCATTTCTTTGCGCCAAGCATGCGCTGCCGCAGATGAATGACGGCGGCTCCATCATCATCACGTCGAGCATTGTCGGCGTGAAAGGTGATCCCGGCGTCTGTGCCTATATCACCGCCAAGCATGCCCAAGTCGGCTTGATGCGGGTGCTCGCCAAGGAAGCGGCCGGGCGCCGCATCCGGGTCAACACGCTCCATCCCGGCCCGGTCGAGAATGATTTCCAGCTAAATGTGGAAAAGAATCTCAGTGGCGTACTCGGCCGCGACGCGACGCAGTTCTTCGACGAGATCATTCCGCTCAAACGTCACGCCCGGGCGGAGGAGGTTGCTCGCTCGGTGCTCTATCTCGCCTCCGATGCGTCGAGCTTCACCACCGGAAGCCTATTGATGGTAGACGGCGGCTTGAGTGCCTGAAGGCGCGCTACGCGAACATGCTTCCAATATCTTCAGTTCAATGATCAGGCTGCATCAGGCTCGACACAATGTTCACCGTCAGCGCCAGCACAGCAAGATTGAAGAAAAACGAGATGGCCCCATGCACTGTCGTCATGCGGCGGATCGTCTTGCTGGTGATTTGAACGTCGGACACTTGCGCGGTCATGGCGACGACAAGCGAGTAATAGAGAAAATCCCAATAATCCGGCTCTTTGTCGCCGGGAAAAATCAAGCCGCCGATTTGTGCATCGTTCCCCAGGCCGTAAAACTCATGGGCATAGTGCAAGGCAAAGACCGAGTGCATGAAAGCCCAGGACAGCACAATCGTGCCGATACCGAGCGTCACTTGATACCCACCGTGCGCTTGGCCGAGTTCGGCGAACACCGCGGCAAGACTAGCGAGCGCCGCCGCCGTCGTCAGCACCAGAAGCGCGATCGCGCCTTCGTCGTTGACCGCAGCTTTCCTACGGATCTTGGCAACCGACTCGCGCGCCATGATCCGATAGATCATCGCCAGATAGAGCGTGACCCCGGCATCCCAACCGACAATGACGCGTGTCGGCATGCGCCACGGCAGGACCAGCAGTAAAAGCGTGACTGCGGCGCCGAATACGACCGAAAGAAACAGTCGAGAATGGAGCTGCCACAGCAGCGCCAGCGGCTTCAAATCCTTCAACTCGCGCTCGGGGCGTGACGGCATAGTTACATCTCAAAAAATGGTGGGATCTAAAGTCCAGGTAGTACCGCGCGCGACAGATAAAGAAAGAGTGCGACGCCGAGAAGGCCGAGTAGGACGGCGAGCGCGAGATCGAAACGCTCGCCTGGGCTCGGCACATCGTCCTCGGTCTCTATGTCTTTTGCGGTGCGCATGAAGCGAAAGCCGGCAAGCGCAACCATCACCACGCCGAGCACGATAAAAACCAACCCAGCGAGATTGGCGAAGGCCTGCCCATGCGGCGCGAAGTCCTTCTGCGCCTGCGTCGTGGTGGCGAATTTGAGAAACAGATCGAAGCGCTCGATGACAAAGCCGAACGCCATCACCGCGATCGCGGTGCGCACCCAGGCGAGGAAAGTCCGCTCATTGGCGGCGTGGTCGCTGTAACGCTTGATCATCGGCCTTTGGTCCCGGTGGATTCGAAGGCGAAGTATAGCGCCGCGTCACCGTGGACGCTTGCCGGTTGTATCGGAAACAGGCTATTTGCCGGCTCAGAATCACCAAAAAAACACACGGGCGGGGAGTGAAATAATGGCGGATTCAACAAAGCCGAGTCGCGGGCGCTGGTACGTCCTGGTCATGATCAGCGTGATGTATCTGATCACCTATCTCGACCGCGTCAATATTTCGACTGCGGCGCCGGAAATCGCCAAGGAGTTCGGTTTCGACAAAGTGACGATGGGGTTCATCTTCAGCGCCTTTGTCTGGGCCTATGCCTTGTTTCAAGTTCCCGGCGGCTGGCTGAGCGACCGTTTCGGCGCCCGCAAAATGCTGGGTGTCATCGTCACCTATTGGTCGGTTATGACCGCTGCGACCGCGCTCGCCTTTTCCGCCACCTCCTTCATCGCGGTACGCTTTCTGTTTGGCGTCGGCGAAGGCGGCGCGTTTCCGGGCGCGACCCGCGCCATGCAGCTCTGGTATCCGCGCCAGGAGCGTGGCTTCATTCAGGGCATCACCCATAGTGCGAGCCGCGCCGGCGCCGCCATCGCGCCGCCGATCGTGGTGTTCATCATGAGCGGATATGGCTGGCGGCCGGTGTTCTATGTCTGCGGCGCTGTCGGACTGTTGTGGTCGTTATGGTGGGCGATCACTTATCGCAACCTTCCGGAAGAGCACAGCATGGTGAACCGCGCGGAGCTCGAAAGCATCCGCGGCGTCAACGCGCAAGGCGCGATCAATCCTCCGCCGGTGGAGAAGCAGACGCAGGTGCCGTGGAAGACATTGCTCAGCTCGCCGAACATGTGGGCGGTGATGCTGGCCTACTTCACCTATGTCTATTGCCTGTGGATTTTTCTGAGCTGGCTACCGTCTTATCTGATCGAAGCGCGGCATTTTACGCTGCTCAAAGTCGGCATTCTCGCCTCACTGCCGCTCTGGGCCGGCGTCGTCGGCGATACGGTCGGCGGGCTTGCCACCGACTGGCTGGTGCGGCGCACCGGCAGCGCGCGCATCGGGCGTCGCACCGTTGCCATTATCGGCCTTCTTGGCTGCGCCGTCTGCATCGTGCCGGCGGCACTAACCGAAGACGCCTATGTCGCGGTGTCCTGCCTCACGGCGTCGATGTTCTTTCTGGAATGCACCATCGGCCCGTCCTGGGCGGTGCCGATGGACACCGGCGGTAAATATTCCGGCACTGTGTCCGGCATGATGAACATGGCCGGCAATTTCGGGGGCGCCATCTCACCGGTCGTGTTCGGCTATCTGGCCAATGGCGGCAATTGGCAGGCGCCGTTCATTGTTGCGGCGGCGCTTCTGGTGATCGGCGCGGCGATTTGGGCGTTCTGGCTCGACCCCGACAAGCACATCCTCGCGAGCTAGGACTGCGCTAAGGTGAACAGCGCGCCGGGATTCAACTTTGGCGCGTTTCATTAACGAAACGTAAATCCATCGCGATTAGCACTAAGTGGGGAAATTCCGCTGGGTGGAAACGCGCGATGTTCGCGGCCTTGGCCGGTTTTGCGGTTGAGTACGGCTGGACGCTGGTCGTGGCTGGTCTCTTGGCCGGCGCCGCGCTATGCGCGTTTCTCGCGATACGCCGGCGATTGGGTTCGCATCATCTCCTGGCGCTGACCATCAACAATATGACGCAAGGCGTGGTGATGTTTCACGCCACCGGGCGGCTTGTCGTCGTCAATGACCGTTATATCGAGATGTACGGACTGTCGCGCGACGTCGTCAAACCCGGCGCGAAACTGATCGACATCGTTCGGCATCGTTTTGAGACCGGCAATCTCGATCGCGACCCGCAGAAATACACCGCCGAACTTCTGTCCGATATGAGCTCCGGCAAAGAGCTGAACTTCGTCAGCGAAGGCCGCGACGGCCGCGCTATTGCTGTGGTCAATCGCGCAATCCCCGGCGCGCCTTATTGGGTCGGGACGCATCACGACATCACCGAGCGGCGAGCGGCCGAACAAAAGATCGTCTTGCTTGGCGAACAGGAGACGCGGCGCGCCGCGGTCGATGACGCCATCACCTGGTTTCGCGGCAGTGTCGAAGGCGTGCTCAAGACCGTCACCGACAGCGTCGCGGCTATGAAATCGACAGCCGCGGCTCTGTCGGTAACATCGAGCGAAAGCACGACACAAACCGAAGGCGCCGTGCGCACCTCGAACACGGCGTTCGATGGCGTCGAAAGTGCTGCGGCCGCAGCGGATGAATTGTCGAAATCGATTGCCGAGATCAGCCGGCAATTAGGCAGCGCCAGCGCGGTGGTGCGTGCGGCAACCGGCGAAGTGCAGTCGACCAATGACGCCATCGGCGGGCTCGCGGAGGCTGCGCAAAAGATCGGCGACGTGGTCAAGCTTATTCAAAGCGTCGCCGGGCAGACCAATCTTCTGGCGTTGAACGCCACTATCGAAGCAGCGCGCGCCGGTGTCGCAGGCAGGGGCTTTGCCGTGGTCGCCTCCGAGGTGAAGGCGCTTGCGGTGCAGACCGCGAAAGCGACCGACGTCATCGCCCGCCAGATCGACGCCGTGCAATCCTCGACGCGCAGCGCGGTGAACGCCATCGGCAGCATCACCGGCCGTATGGAAGAAATCCGGCAATTCACCGTGGCGATCGCCACCTCGGTCGAACAACAAAACGCCGCGACCGGCGAGATTTCGGAGAACGTCGCGGCGGCAGCCTCGGGGACGCGATCTGTCGTCACCGTGCTGCAGCGTGTCTCCGGCGCTATTGCCGATATGCGGAAATCTTCCGACACCGTGCTCGGCACCGCAGACGCGGTGGAACAAGCAGCTGCGAACTTGCGCAACAGCGTCGACGGTTTCCTCCGCAAAGTCGCGATGTAACGCGGATCGATTTCAACGCAAGCTGTTCAGAACGCGTATAATTAGGACTTAGGCCCCACGCATCTGTCGTAGATGCTGGCCCAATGCTCGACCGCTTGCCGGGCATCGCGTACCGCTTCGGCGAAGGCCTCGTCTTTTTTGTAGTAATGACGCCACTGGCCGCTGTCGTACATTTCGACGAGGTGCGCCAAGGCCCTCCGCGCGCTGAACAACTGCCGCTCGGCATTGCTGCGCTGGGCTTCGACGGTGAGGGTTTTCGTCATAGCCCTTGAGTGTGCTCCCAATGCGTAAAAATAGAATCAAAGAAGTCGATGAAGACCTGCAGAGGCCCTCGGGGGCAGTCCTTAACGAAAAGTAAATTGCCGGCGTTAGCGCTGAAAATCCCGAACAGTCGCTATCGCCTGTCCGCGAGTTCCCGATTAAGATCGTTTCCGGCCTTGGGAGCGTCCCATGTTTGACCCATCATCCATTTCAGCTCTTCGTCATCCACAGTTCGGCTTGGTGTTCGGCAGCGTCTTATGCGCCGCAGCGCTCTTTAATGCCGGCACCGCTCATGCGGGCCCCTGCACGGCGCAAATCATCGCATTCAACCAGCAGATCAAAACCATAACGCCGGGACCGGAAAGCGGACCGACCGCGCCGCAAACCGTCGGCGCGCAGCTCCACCATCAACCGACACCCGGCGCGGTCGAGCACGCGGAACACGTCGCTAACAAGGACGCTGATGCAGCTTTGGCGAAAGCGCGTGAGGCCGACGCCAAAGGCGATGCCGCGGGATGCAGGGCCGCGCTTAAGGAAGCGCGCCGGCTTTACGCTATCAACAAATAACTTCAGTAAGCCTCATCCGAATAGATCGGATCGACGGAGCCAATCCAGGCGCCGTGATATTTTTCCAAAAGCTCCTGCGCCGGCGTGGTACGGCGCGCAACGCGGTCGTCGAGCACATCGAGATACTGCGTTTCATCTGCGCCCGACGTGTCGAGATATTTGCGGCGTGTGAGTCCGGCGCGCGACAATTTGAGCATCTCACCTGCAACCTCGACCAGTGAGCGGCCACGGATTGTCGCAGCCAGTCCCTGCTTCGGCACATCGTCGCGCAATTGCTGCCGCTCCTCGGCGGTCCAGTCCTTGACCAGATCCCAGGCCGCATCGAGCGAAACGTCGTCATAGAGCACGCCGACCCACAGCGCCGGCAGCGCCAGGAGATTCGGCAGCGATCCGGAATCGGCGCCGCGCATTTCGAGATAGCGCTTGAGCCGTACTTCGGGAAAAATCGTGCTGATATGGTTCGCCCAATCGGAGATAGTCGCCAGTGCCCCCGGCATCGCCGGAAGTTTGCCGGCAAGGAGATCGCGAAACGATTGGCCGGAGGCATCTACGTACTCGTCGCCGTGCTTGACGAAATACATCGGCACGTCGAGCGCGTAATCGACCCAGCGCTCAAAGCTCATGCCGGGTTCGAACACCCAGGGCACCATGCCGGCGCGCGCATTGTCGGTGTCGCGCCAGATTTCCGAGCGGAAGGAGAGATAGCCGTTGGGCTTGCCTTCGGTGAACGGCGAATTGGCGAACAAAGCGGTCGCGACCGGCTGCAGCGCGATCGACACCCGCAGCTTCTTCACCATGTCGGCTTCGGACGAGAAGTCGAGATTGGTCTGCACCGTGCAGGTGCGATACATCATGTCGAGCCCGAGCGTGCCGACCTTCGGCATATAGGCGGTCATGATCTTGTACCGGCCCTTGGGCATTTTCGGGATTTCGGCGCGCGTCCAACTCGGCGTCATGCCCAGCCCGAGAAAGCCGATGTGCAACGGCTGCGCCACCTCACGCACTTGCGCCAGATGCGCCATCAACTCCCGCGACGTCTGATGCACCGTCCGAAATTGCGCGCCGGACAATTCGAACTGCCCACCGGGCTCCAAAGAAATCGCGCCGCCCCCCGTGACATCGAACAGACCGATGACATTCGGCCCTTCCATGATCGGCTGCCAACCGAGGAGATGCTGCATGCCGTACAGGAGCGCCTGGATACCCTGGCGGCCCTCATAGGGAACCGGGCGATGGCCATCGAGCGTGAAGACGAATTTTTCGTGCTCGGTGCCGATGCGGAATTGCGATTTCGCCTTGGCCCCTTGCGCAATCCACTCGACGAGATCGTCGCGCCGTTCGATCGGCGTCAGGTCGACTTGATCACGCGCCATGCAGGGTCCCGGAAGAGAGCGGCCGCGACCTTATACGCGGCGCATAATTGAGGGCAATGCGTTCGAATGGCGGTTATGCGAAAGAGCTATGCAACAGCCTTTACGCAACAGCCTTACGCTGCGGCGGCGGAAAACGGCCATAGAAGGTTTCGCCCTTTTTCGCCATATCGAGCAGGAGCTTCGGCGGCTTGAACCGATCGCCGCAGCTTTTGGTGAGCTTGTTGCACAGATCGACGAAAGCCTTGGTTCCCATCCCATCGATATAGGAGATGGTTCCGCCGGTGAAAGGGGCGAAGCCAAAGCCGAGGATCGAGCCGACATCGGCTTCGCGCACATCGGTGATGACGCCTTCGTCGATGCAGCGGGCGGTTTCCAGCGCCTGCATGGCCAGGAACCGCTGCTTGAGGACCGCAATGTCGATTTTGTCGGGGTCGAGCGTGGTGGGCAGCAGATCGCGCAGCCCCGGCCATAAATGCTTCGGCGTATTCTGCGGATAATCGTAGAACCCCTTGCCGTTCTTGCGGCCATAGCGGCCGCGTTTTTCGACGATCTCTCCGAGCATCGCCTTCTGTTTGGCATCGACGGCCTGGGCGCCGAGATCGGCCTCGGTAGCTTTGAGGATCTTCCAGACCAGATCGACCGCGACCTCGTCCGATAATGCCAAAGGCCCGACCGGCATGCCTGCCATGCGGCCGACATTCTCGACCATCGCCGCCGGCACACCTTCGGTCAGCATCAGATGACCTTCGCGGATATAGGTGCCCACTACCCGCGACGTATAGAAGCCGCGCGAATCATTGACCACGATCGGCGTCTTGCGGATCGTGCGCACGTAATCGAGCGCCATCGCGAGCGCGGCATCACCGGTCTCTTTGCCCATGATGATCTCGACCAGCGCCATGCGCTCGACCGGCGAGAAGAAGTGGACGCCGATGAATCGGCTCTTGTCCTTGAACGCAGCGGCCAACGAAGTGATCGGCAGCGTCGAAGTGTTGGAGCCGAAGATCGCGTTTTTGCCGAGCACATTCCCGGCTCGGGAAATAACTTCTTCCTTGATCTTGCGATCCTCGAACACGGCTTCGACGACAAGATCGCAATCCTTGAGCGCGACAAAATCCGCCGTCGGCCTGATGCGCGCGAGCACCGTATCGCGCTCGGCGGTCGTGGCGCGGCCGCGATTGACCTGATCGGTCATCAGTTTCTGCGAATGCGCCTTGCCCTTCTCTGCGGTCTCCGGATCGCGATCGATCAGCACCACTTCGAGGCCAGCGAGCGCACTGACATAGGCGATGCCGCCGCCCATGAAGCCGGCGCCGAGCACGCCGATTTTTTTTAGCTGTTTTGCCGGCACTTTGGCCGGCCGCCGCGCGCCCTTGTTGAGCTCCTGCAGCGATACAAACAAAGTACGGATCATCGCCGCCGCTTCCGGCGAGCGCAGGATATGCGCAAACCAGCGCGACTCGACGCGCAGCGCCTGATCCATCGGCAGCTGCAGGCCCTCATAGACCACCTGCATGATGGCACGCGCCGCCGGATAATTGTCGTAAGTCTCGCGCCGGTAGATCGCATTGGCCGGCGGAAACACCATCATGCCGGCCTTGGAATAGACCGGACCGCCCGGCAGCTTGAAGCCATCGATATCCCACGGCGCTTTTGCCGCCGGATTGGCTTTGAGCCATTCCTTCGCCGTCTTGACCATGTCGCCGGCCGGCACGACGGCGTCGACAAGCTTCATCGCCTTGGCGCGGTTGAGCTGGATCTGATCGCCTTTGAGCAGGAATTGCAGCGCGTCCTGCGGCAGCATCATGCGCGGCACGCGCTGGGTACCGCCGGCCCCGGGAAACAAACCGACTTTGATCTCAGGAAGACCGAGCCGTGTGCGCGGATTGTCGGCGGCGATGCGGCGATGACAGGCCAGCGTGAGTTCGAAGCCGCCGCCGACGGCCGTACCGTTGATCGCCGCGGCCCATGGCTTGCCGCAGGTTTCGATGCGGCGGCAAAGCAGCGACCATTTTCGGCTTTCTTCGAACAGCTTCGCGTTCGCCGCGCCCTCACCTTCGGTCGCGATCGTCTCGGCGAAAGCCCTGCTCAAATTTTCCAGCACACTCAGATCGGCGCCGGCGCAGAACGTGTCTTTGCCCGAAGTAATAACGACGCCTTTGATCGCGCCGTCGGTGGCAAGCTCTTTGACCAGCGCTGAAAGCTCAGTCGTCACTTCAGCGTCGATCAAATTCATCGTGCGCCCTGGAGAATTCCAGGTGACCAGCGCGATGCCGTCGCCGTCAATGTCGCGGGTGAAATGGGTGGAAGCCATTCTGAGTTCCGCTCGCCTAATAGGGTTTGCCGTCTCTATGGGTGTAACCCCCGCCGGCGTCATTGCGCACGACGAGAAGATCGTTATCGGGATAGTCGACACGCTCATGCTTTGAGCGTGTACCGATTTCCAAATAGATCACGTCGCGATCGCCGCGATTGACGAGATGATGTCCGTTCGGCGCGCCAGCCTTGAAGCCCGCGGCATCGCCTGGCCGCAACATAGTCTCGCCTTCGTCGTCGATCAGAGTGACTTCGCCTTCGAGCACATAGATGAGTTCGTCTTCTTTGTGGTGCCAATGCCGGAGCGCCGATGCGGCGCCGGGCTTCAGCGTCGTCAAATTAACCCCGAACTGATCGAGACCGGCGGCATTGCCGAGTCGTTTCCTGCTGCGGCCTTCGACCACGCGATTCATCGGCTCCGGATAGCCGGTACGGCTGTCTATCGGCAGCGCGGCGATATCGATTTTAGGCATTGCGTCTCCCCAGCCTGATCCTTTGCCCGATCTCTTACACGCGCTCGATGATCGTGGCAGTGCCCATGCCGGCGCCGATGCAGAGCGTAACCAGGCCAGTCGAAAGATTACGTCGCTCGAGTTCGTCGACCAGCATGCCGAGGATCATGGCGCCGGTGGCGCCAAGCGGATGGCCGAGCGCAATCGCGCCGCCATTGACGTTGACCTTCGCGTGATCGAGATCGAAGGCCTGCAGATAGCGCAGCACGACGGATGCGAAGGCTTCGTTGACCTCGAACAGATCGATGTCATCGAGCGTCATGCCGGCGCGCTTGAGCGCCTTCTCAGTGACATCGACCGGTCCGGTCAGCATCAGCGCCGGATCGGAACCGACATTGGCAAAGGCGCGCACCCGTGCGCGGGGCTTGAGGCCCGCTTTTTCGCCGGCCTCTTTATTGCCGAGCAGCACGGCAGCCGCGCCGTCGACAATGCCCGATGAATTACCGGCGTGATGCACGTGGTTGACGAATTCGACTTCGGGATGCGCCTGAATCGCGACCGCGTCGAAGCCGCCAAGCTCGCCCATTTGCACGAATGACGGCTTGAGTGACGCCAGCGACTGCATCGTCGTCTCCGGCCGCATATGTTCGTCCTTGCCGAGAATAGTCAGGCCATTGACGTCCTTGACCTTCATCACCGACCGATCGAAACGGCCTTCGTCCCAGGCTGTCGCCGCACGCTTCTGACTCTCGACCGCATAGGCATCGACGTCATCGCGGGAGAAGCCATACTTGGTGGCGATGAGATCGGCGGAAATTCCCTGGTGCAGAAAATAATGCGGCACCGCGATCGACGGATCGAACGCCCAAGCGCCGCCGGAAGCACCGATCCCAACTCGGCTCATCGATTCGACGCCGCCGCCGATCGCCACGTCCTGCTGGCCGGACATGATCTGCGCCGACGCGAAATTCACCGCATCGAGACCGGACGCGCAGAACCGATTGATCTGCAATCCGGCCACGCTGTCGCCAAAGCCCGCGACCAGCGCCGCAACACGCGCGATATTGCCGCCGGCTTCGCCGATCGGATCGACCACGCCCATGACCACATCATCGACCAGCGCCGAGTCGAGATGATTGCGATTCTTGATCTCGCCGAGCACCTGGCTCGCGAGACTGAGCGCGGTGACCTCGTGCAAAGCGCCGTCCACCTTGCCGCGGCCGCGGGGCGTGCGCAGGTGATCGTAAATGAAAGCCTCGGGCATGACGTCCTCTCGATCCGCGATCGGGCGGAAAACTGCTCTTTCGTAAAAGTTAGAACGCCTCGGCCGGCAATGCCATGGTGCTGCCGGCGCCGGCCTTGATGCGGGCGAGATGCGTGGTGGCCGCCGGCAGCATGCGCTCGACGAAGAAACGACCGAGCGTAAGCTTCTGATTCATACGCTCCGCCACTCCGTTGCCGGTGGCTTTTTTCTTTGCCGCATCAGCGATCTGGCACCACATATAGCCAAGTACAACCAGGCCGAAGAGCTGCATATAATCAGTCGCGCCGGCGCCGGCATGGTCGGGATTGCCAAGTGCGTTCTGCAAAAACCACATGGTTGCCTGTTGCAATTCGCCGAGCGCCTGGTTCAGCGGCGTCACGAAGGGCGTCATGTCTGTATCGCCACTTTTATCCTTGATGAAGCCGGACACCTCGGCGATGAAAGCCTGCAGCGCTCGGCCGCCGTCGCGCGGCAATTTGCGGCCGACCAGATCCAGCGCCTGAATGCCATTGGCGCCTTCATAGATCATGGCAATGCGCGCATCGCGCACGAACTGCTCCATGCCATTCTCGGCGATATAGCCGTGACCACCGAACACCTGCTGCGCCGCGACCGTATTGGCAAAGCCCTGGTCCGTGAACACGCCTTTGATCACCGGCGTCAGCAGTCCAAGATGATCTTCCGCCGCCTGGCGTTCCTTGGCGTCTTCGGAACGCTGCGCCACATCGCTTCGCAGCGCAGTCCAAATCACAAGCGCACGCGCGGCTTCGTTGAAAGCGCGGATAGTCAGCAGCATGCGCCGCACGTCCGGCTGTACGATGATCGGATCGGCCGGCTGCTGCGGAAATTTTGCGCCGGTCAAAGCGCGCCCAGCGAGCCGCTCTTTGGCGTAAGCCGCGGCGTTCTGATAAGCGACTTCGGAAAGCGCCAGCCCCTGCACACCGACGCCGAGCCGCGCTTCGTTCATCATCACGAACATCGCCTGCAGTCCGCGGTTGGCTTCGCCCACAAGCCAGCCGCTCGCGCTGTCGTAATTCATGACGCAGGTGGCGTTGCCGTGGATACCCATTTTCTCTTCGATCGACCCGCAGCTCACGCCGTTGCGCGCACCGACATTGCCTTTTGCGTCAGGCAAAAATTTCGGCACGACGAAAAGCGAGATGCCTTTGGTGCCGGCCGGCGCACCATCGATACGCGCCAGCACGAGATGCACGATATTCGGCGCGAGATCGTGCTCACCAGCTGAGATGAAAATCTTGGTCCCGGTGATTTTGTAGCTGCCGTTCGGCTGCGGCGTAGCGCGGGTGCGCACGAGACCGAGATCCGTGCCGCATTGCGGCTCGGTCAGGTTCATGGTGCCTGACCATTCGCCGGACACGATCTTCGGCAGATAGAGCGCCTTCTGCTCCGCCGATCCGTGGGCAAGCAAAGCCGCGATCGCACCTTGGGTCAGGCCGCCATACATGGCGAACGCCATGTTCGCCGAACACAGGAATTCGCCGATGATTTGCGCCAGAACCGTCGGCAGGCCCTGACCGCCATATTCGGCCGGTGCGGCGACGCCGACCCAACCGCCTTCGGTCAGCTTCTTGTAGGCGTCCTTGAATCCGGTCGGCGTCGTGACCGAGCCGTCCTCGTGACGCTTACAGCCTTCTTTGTCGCCGACGCGATTGAGCGGTGTGAGCACGCTTTCGCAAAATTTGCCGGCCTCGCCGAGCACCGCTTCGATGAGATCGGGCGTCGCGTCCGCAAAACCCGGCAGATTATTGTAACGCTCGATGTGGAAGACGTCGTTCAATAGAAACAAAACGTCGTCCACGGGAGCTTTGTAGCCCGGCATATCGCTCTCCCGCCCGTCGCGCCGTAAAAGCGCTCGACCCACCCAGCCTAGCCGATTCATCCGAGCGTCTCGACGGCCATTTGAGGCTTACGCCGAAGGCGCCGCATAGCCGCCTCGGAGCCTGCTTTCGCGAGAGAAATCGCTGTTCCGCCAGAACCTTAACGACTTGTTTACTCTAATCCGGAAAAGTCGGCATCGAGGACATCCACTGCGCCCTCCCTTCGTCTTAACGGGCCAAGCTTTGTTGACGATCAACGCCCTAGACAGGGCGACCTCTCGTTCCTCGATGTGGTTGGCGCGCAATGAAATCCGGCGGTCCGTGGAATCTTAGAGGCCTCCGCCCCGAAACCCGAGAAGTTGCGCGCGATGCAGCGCGGCGCTCTGGCGTGTCGGTCGGGGAATGGCTCAACGGTGTCATCCGGCAGGGCGACGCCGATCGCGACGACGAGATGCGGTTCGCTGATTACGACGATGATTACGAGGATGATGGCCGGCGCGACGAGCCGCGACAGCGGCCACAGCGTTACTCACGCGAATCAGAGCGCGACGCGCGCGGACCGCAGCGCCAGCGACGCCAGGAATACACGCCGGACTATAGCCACGCGCGCGATCTCCAGCGCGAATTGCAGCGCGATCTGGAGCGCGAGAGTGCACAGGTTCGCCGCGACCTTGAGCGCGATCTCGAACGCAATCTTGGGCGTAACCTGCAACACCACTTGCAGCGCGGTTTAGAGCGAGAAAACGCGATTGTCCGCGAGGAATTCGGCGACGTTAATGCCCGGCTCGACCGGCTGACGAATCAGCTTGAACGCATTGCGCAAAGCCCGGTGCCAGCGCCGGCGCCGCCACCAGCGCCGTTGCCCCTGACCGGCGCGCCGCTGCGCGGCCGCGCGGCGCCCGCTCCGCAACAACCCCGCCATGCCGGCCGGCCGCCGATGCGCGCCATCGACATGAGCGTCGACGATGCGGTAGCCGAAATTGCTGAGCGCCAGCGCGCGCTTTATGGCGAGGCGATTACCGAAGCCCACCCGCATTTGCCGGAACAGCCGTCGCCGCCGATGGCGCCGCAACCCGTCGCAACACAGCCGATTGCGCCTCAGCCCGTTGCGCCGCGACCAGTGGCGCCACAGTCCATTGCGCCAGGGCCCATGGCATCGCAGCCGATGGTGCCGCATCCCGCTGCGCCACAGGCACCGCCGGTCTATTCGCCGGCCGCGCCGCCCGTTTACGCACCGCCCCCAGCTTATGCGGCGCCACAGACTCATGCTCCGGCGCCGGCTTACGCGCCGCCCAAACGTGAGCCCGAGCCGCAAATCCATATCGGCCAGATCGAAGAGCAGTTGCGCAGCATGGCGGCGCGACTCGATTCGCTTCGCCCCAACGGCGAGCTCGGCCGGGCCATCGCTGCGATCCATAGCGACCTCGACGATATCCGCCGCCAGCTCACCGAAGCGCAGCCGCGCCACGTTGTGCAATCGCTGGAAAGTGAAGCACAGGCGCTGGCGGAACGCGTCGATTATTCCCGTTACGCAGGCGTCGATGCCCATGCGATCGCGGGCATCGAACAGGGCCTTGCCGAAGTGCGCGACGCGCTGCATGGCCTGACGCCTGCCGAGAGCCTAGTCGGCTTCGACGAGACCGTGCGAGCGCTATCGCAAAAAGTCGACATGATCATCGCCCGGGAAAATCCGGCAGCGATCGAACAGCTCGAAGCCGCGATCGGCACGCTGCATAGCATCGTCGCCCATGTCGCATCCAACGACACACTCAATAAAGTCGCCGAGGACATCCGGTCGCTGGCAGGCCAAATCGACGCGCTGGCGCAACATGCTGCGAGCGGACACGCGCTTTCCGCGCTGGAAAGCCGCATCGATACGCTGACCAACGCGCTCGGCGCATCCGTCGATGCCGGTCAGTCGGTGCCGCGCGATCTGGAAAAGCTTCTCACCGGACTGATCGAGAAGCTCGAATGGGTGCAGCTGACGCACACCGATCAAGCTGCGATGGGCAATCTCGAAGACCGCATCGCTCAACTGGTGAAGCGGCTCGACACGTCGGACGCCAAGCTCGGCAATCTCCAAGCCGTCGAGCGCGGACTTGCCGATCTGCTCGTCCATCTCGATCAGATCCGCGACGGCAATCCCACCGACATCAAGCAAAGCGTGCAGCGCACTCAGGATTCGCTCGAAGCCGTCCACGGTACCGTGGAGCAGGTGGTCGATCGCCTTGCGCATATTGAAAGCGGCATTCAAGGCGCAGCATTGCGCACCAGCGCCGCGAACCAAGCGGCGGCAGCGCCAGCACCCGCCGCGCCGACGCTTGCCGAGATTCGCGTACCCGCCGTTCCGCTCGCGCAGGCCAAAGCCGAACCGATCGAAGCCGATTTCAACCGGCCGCTCGCTCCGGCCGCGCGTCCGTTCGAATCCATCCTCGATCCAATGCCGGCAGCGCCAGAGGCCGAAGCCGCACCGCGCCGTCCGGACACGGGCGCCCCACGAAAGCCGATCGATCCTAATCTGCCGCCCGATCATCCGCTTGAGCCCGGCTTGATCAATCCGTCGCGCGGCGCACCGTCCGCGGCGGAAAGAATCGCCGCGTCAGAAGCCACTGCCGGCTACGGCCAACCGCCGGTCGTCGGCGAGGGCAGCGAGAAGACGAATTTCGTCGCCGCCGCGCGCCGTGCCGCGCAGGCTGCCGCCGCGGCCGCCCCTGAAAAAGCGCCGCGCACCGCGATTGAGGGTTTAAAGGACGACAAGAAGACCCCGCGCCTGCGCAAGCTTCTGGTTGCCGGCGGCGCGCTTCTGGTCGTTTATGGTGGCGTCCGCGTCGCAACCCATATGGTTGCGGACAATGGCCCCGCGGCCCTGCCGCCACCGGCCGCGGTCGAGCAGACGGCGCCGCCCGCGGTGCTGCCGGAAACCAACAAACAAACGCCACCGTCCGGCCCGCTGATCCTGCCGGTTCCGGGCGCTAATGAGACGCAACCGCCACGCACCACACCCGGATCGCCGCTGAGCCTCGCGCCGCAAGCCCTTCCCGCGCCGATGCCTGCAGCTGCGCCGATGCTCGCGCCCATGCCCACACCAATGCCTGCTCCGATGCCCGCCGTAAGCCCGGCGCCAGCGCCAATGCCCGCGGCGCATATGCCGGTCGCGCCGGCGCGACAGTCAGCGCTTGAGACTGCAAACGACGTCACCGGCTCGCTGTCGCGGCAACCTCCCGCGCCTACAGCGCCGCCTGCGATCATCGCGCCGGCGCAAAGCGCGGCACCAGCTATCGGCATGGACAAGTTGCCGGCAACGATCGGCGGCCCGACCTTGCGTGCTGCGGCGCTAGCCGGCGACGCCACTGCAGAATTCGAAGTCGCTACCCGTTTCGCGGAAGGCCATGGCGTGCCGCCCAGCAACGAGCAGGCCGCGCGTTGGCTCGAACGCGCCGCCAAGCAAGGCCTGACACCGGCGCAATTCCGTCTCGGCGGCTTTTTCGAAAAAGGCATCGGCGTAAAGAAAGACCTCGCCGTCGCGCGCGATTATTACAAAGCCGCCGCCGACAAGGGCAACGGCAAGGCGATGCACAATCTCGCCGTGCTCTATGCCGAGGGCATCAACGGCCCGTCCGACTATCGTTCTGCCGCGCGCTGGTTCCGCGCCGCCGCCGATCACGGCATCGCCGACAGCCAATACAATCTCGCGATCCTTTACGCCCGCGGCATCGGTGTCGAACAGAACTACGCCGAATCCTACAAATGGTTCGTGCTCGCCGCCAATCAGGGCGACAGCGAAGCCGCGAAGAAGCGTGACGAAGTGGCGACGCATCTCGATGCGCAGTCGCTCGCGGCCGCACAAGCTGTGCTGCAGAAATGGACGCCTGCGGTGCAGCCGGATGAGGCCGTCAACGTCAAGACGCCGCCCGGTGGCTGGGAGCCGCAGACGCCGCCGACCGCGAAATCGAAAGTGCGGGTGATCGGCGCCAAGGCCGCCACACCCGACTCCAAAGTCAATTAAGCGTTCTACGAAAACTAGTCTGCGAGGCAGCGCGCCGCCGGCATCGCATAGAGCCGTCCGGCGCCGAGCATATGCGCGGTGAAAGACAGCGCGCCGAAGACCGACACGATGGCGCGGTCGCGCACGTTCAATCCGCCGGCATAAGCGCCGAAAGCCGGCATGATCAGCCGGCGGCCATCGCTGGCAAAGCAACGCCGGCTCACCGCACGGCCACGCCGCGCAACGCGTGCCATCGGATGCAGATGACCAACAATCTCGCCGTCATTGGCGCGCGGCGATGGCTCATGGCGAAACGTCAGCGCACCGAGCGCCAGGATGGTAGCGAAGCGGCCGCCGATATTCTCCGCTGGATCGGGATCGTGATTGCCGGCGATCCAGAGCCAATCGCGGCCGCGCTGTAGAGCCGTGAGCGCGGCACGGCTGATATCGGGCAGGCGCGCCGGGCCGCCGCCGTCATGGAAACTGTCGCCGAGCGCGATGACAAGCCGCGGCGCATAATGCTCGATCAACAAAGCCAAGCGCGCGAGTGTCGTGATCGTATCGTAAGGCGGCAGCAGCACGCCCCGCGCGGCGAAGGCCGAGCCTTTTTCCAGATGCAGATCGGCAACGATCAGGACTTTTTCTTCCGGCCAGAATAGCGCACCGGCCGGATCGGCGACGAGGGTAACGTCGGCAACAGTGACTACATCTTCCGCTCGTCCCCGCGGGGACCCAGCGACTGGATTCCCGCTTTCGCGGGAATGAGCGGAAAAGATGCCAGTCGTCACTGCATCGCCTCTTTCACCAATTCGGCCTCGGTTTCGGCAAGAAGCGTTTCGGCCGCTTCGCCATAGACCGCCTCGCGCCCGATTTCGAGCATCACCGGAACCGCAAGCGGCGAGACATGGTCCAGCGCTTTATGGACGATTCGGCCCTTGATGCGCGAGAGCATTTCACCGAGCCGCTTGACGTCGAGCAGCCCGGTCGCGGCATCGGCCCGCGCCGCACGCAACAGCACGTGATCGGGCTGATGACTGCGCAGCACGTCGTAGACGAGATCCGTCGAAATCGTCACTTGTCGGCGCGATTTCTCTTCGCCCGGGAACCGCCGCTCAATCAGGCCGGCGATAATGGCGCAATTGCGGAACGTGCGTTTCATCAGCGCCGATTCGGCAAGCCAGGCTTCAAGATCGTCGCCGAGCATGTCTTCATCGAACAAGGCATCGAGTGACAGCGTACCTTGGCGTAACCGCGCCGCGACGTCGCCGAGCCCCCAAACCGCGAGCGCATATTCATTGGCGACGAAACCCAGCGGCCGCAATCGCATGCGCTCGAGCCGGCGCGTCAGCAACATGCCGAGCGTCTGATGCGCCAGCCGGCCTTCAAACGGATAGCAAACAAGGTAGTCTTTGTTGCCGCGCGGAAAGGTCTCGACCAACAATTCGCGCTTGCCGGGCAGCATCGAGCGCCATTGCTGGATCTCCAGCCACTCGCCGACCTGCGTCGGCAGCGCCCGCCAGGCGCGCGGATCGGCGATGATGCCGCGCACACGATCGGCGAGATAAGTCGAGAGCGGAAACTTGCCGCCTTCATAGGCCGGCACTTTCGGATCGTCGGAGGTCGCGCGCGAGACATAGACTTGATCCTCGACGATGGTTTCGTAACGCAGCACTTCCCCGGCAAACACGAAGGTATCGCCCGGCACCATGGTCTCGACGAAATATTCCTCGACCTGGCCGAGAAGTCTTCCGCCTCTCGGAATCATTTTCGAAGCGCGCGAACGCACAAGCCGTACCTTCAGCATGTCGGCTTCGACAATGGTGCCGACATTGAGCCGATAGCGCTGCGCAACAAACGGATTGGCGACGCGCCACAATCCATCTTTGCCCTGCCGAATACGGGCGAAGCGGTCATAGGCTTTCAGCGCATAGCCGCCGGTAGCAACAAAATCGACCACGGCATCGAAATCGGCGCGCGCCAGTTTTGCGTAAGGCGCGGCCGTCGTCACTTCGGCATAAAGATCATCACTCGTGAACGGCGCGCCACAGGCGCACCCGAGCACATGCTGCGCAAGGACATCGAGCGCGCCGATACGGGACGCCGGCGTGTCCTGCGCATTGACCGCGATCGCATCGAGCGCGGCGCGGCATTCCAGAACTTCGAAGCGGTTGGCCGGAATGAGCACACCTTTCGATGGCTCATCCATGCGGTGATTGGCGCGGCCGATACGTTGCAACAGCCGCGACGAGCCTTTCGGCGCGCCGACATTGACGACGAGATCGACGTCGCCCCAGTCGACGCCGAGATCGAGCGAAGACGTACAGACAACCGCGCGCAAGCGGCCGGCCGCCATCGCCTCTTCGACCTTGCGCCGCTGCGCCACATCGAGCGAGCCGTGATGCAGTGCGATCGGCAAGTTGTCGTCATTGATCTCCCAGAGATCCTGAAAAATGCCCTCGGCTTGGCTACGCGTATTGACGAAGACCAGCGTGGTGCGATGCGCCTTGATCAGTGTGTAGAGTTCGCCCAGCGCATAGCGCGCCGAATGACCGGCCCAAGGCAACCGTTCGACGCTTTCAAGCATGCTGACACGCGGCGCAGCGCCGGGTTCGGCAATGATCAGATCGGCGAGCGGCTCGTCACCGCATTGCGGAACCATGTAGCGGCGCAGTTCGTCGGGCTCGGCAACGGTCGCCGACAGCCCGATGCTGGTGAGCTGCGGCGCCATACGGAACAGCCGCGCCAGATCGAGCGAGAGCAGATCGCCGCGCTTTGACGTCACCAGCGCATGCAACTCATCAAGAATGACGCGGCGGAGCGAGCCGAACAGATAAGGGCCGTCAGCGGACGCGAGTAGCAACGCCACCTGCTCCGGCGTCGTGAGCAAAATATCGGGCGGATCGCGGCGCTGGCGCTGACGCTTCGAGGCCGGCGTATCTCCGGTACGAGTCTCGATGCGGATCGGCAGCCGCATTTCAGCGACCGGCGTTTCCAGATTGCGCGCAATGTCGACAGCGAGCGCTTTCAACGGCGAGATATAAAGCGTGTGCAGCCCACCGCTACGCTGCAAGTCGCGCCCGGTGGAAATCAGGCGGCGCTTTAGCGCAACGGGGACGCTCGCGGCACTGGGCTTCGTCTTCTGCTCGCTTAACTCCACCAGGCTCGGCAGAAAGCCGGCAAGCGTCTTGCCGCCACCGGTCGGCGCGATCAGCAGTACCGAACGGCCGGCCTGCGCCTTGGCCAAAAGCTCCAATTGATGGGCGCGCGGCGACCAGCCGCGGCTCGCGAACCAGCGGGCAAAATTCTCGGGCAGAAGCGTCGGTAAAGTGAGTTGGTCGAGCACGGTCCGATCGGGGCTGATGATCCGCCTGAGCTAATGATCCGAAACCGCCTGCGCCACTGCAACCAGACCCGAGACCGGAACGCCTTTCTCGGTGCGGACGGCGGCTTGCGACAGCTCCAGCACGTCAAACCCGACCTGTATGAGCACCGCGAGCAGATAGGCCTCGCCATAGGCAAAGCGCAGGGTCGGCAAAAGCAGCACGCCATCGCCCGGATGCGTTTCGACGGTGAAGGCCAGCACGCCGCCGGGCGCAAGAATACGGGCAATGCCCGCAATGACCGGCGCGATGTCGTTGACATAGACAAAGACATCGGCGGCAATGGCGAGATCATAGCGCGCATCAGCGCCAATCTCAGCGGCGAGAAAATCGGTCAGCGACGCACATTCCAGCCGATCGTAAATGCCTTTTGTCTTCGCTTGTTCGATCATCGCCGGCGACAGGTCAACGCCAGTGAGGCGATCGACAAGCGGACGAAAGGCAGAGCCCGCGAGACCCGTGCCACAGCCTAGATCGAGCATGCTTGCGAAATGCTCCGGCCGCCCAGCCGCTCGCATCGCTTCGGCAATATGGGCCCGCAAAATCGCCGGGCCGCGATAGTTCAGATGGTCGGTCAACGCCGCGTCGTAGCGCCCGGCATATTGGTCGAACAGCCGCCGCACATAGGTTTCAGTCATGGCCGGGGCGGCCTCACCGCTGCCGAGCCGCGCCAATTGCAGCCGGGCACCGTGATAGTCCTGCGGATCGGCATCCCGGGCTTGCGCGAAAGCCGCGACAGCGCCGGCGCGGTCGCCCAGCCGATCGCGGATTGCGCCAAGCGCAAACCATGCTGTGGCAAAGCGCGGCGCAATTTCCACGGTCTGATCGAGAAGTTCCGCAGCCGCGGCGAAATCCTCGCGCCCGGCGAGATCGAGCGCGAATTTGTAGCGCCGGTCCGCGATCAGATCGCCGGAAGAGACAAAGAGCGGACCGGTTTCAGGCATTCAGACTCGCATTCGAGCAATCAGACCGTATCTATGCCACGGCAGCTATGATGCGTCCTGAAGACATTTTGATGCCGACGCCGGCGGGCGTGTGCTGCAAGCGCGGCGGCTTCCATATCGACCCGACCCGGCCGGTCGAGCGGGCGCTGATCACGCATGCCCATTCCGATCATGCGCGTGCCGGACACGGCGCAGTGCTGGCGACGCAGGAAACGCTCGACATGATGCGGCTGCGCTACGGCGAGAATTTCGCCGGCACGACGCAGGCCGTGCGTTACGGCGATAACATTACCGTCGGCGACGTGAATGTGAGCTTTCATCCCGCCGGCCATGTGCTCGGCTCGGCACAGATCGCGGTGCAAGCGAATGGGCTGCGCATCGTCGCCTCCGGCGACTACAAGGATGTGCGCGATCCGACCTGCCCGCCATTCGAACTCGTTCGCTGCGACGTCTTCATCACCGAGGCGACCTTCGCGCTGCCGGTGTTCCGGCATGGCGATCCGAACGGCGAGATCGCCAAACTTCTGCATTCGGTGGCAGTGTTTCCCGAACGGGCGCATCTGGTCGGTGCTTACTCGCTCGGCAAAGCGCAGCGCGTGATCGCGCTGCTGCGCGAAGCCGGTTATCAGGCGCCGATCTATCTGCATGGCGCCATGGAGAAGATCACCAGCTATTACGCGAGCCGCGGCGTCGCGCTCGGCGAATTGCGGCCGGTGCGCGGCACAAGCAAAGCAAGCCTCGCCGGCACCGTCACGCTTTGCCCGCCGTCAGCCTTGAACGATCTGTGGACGCGGCGCTTTCCCGATCCGGTCGCGGCTTTCGCCTCCGGCTGGATGCGGGTGCGCGCCCGTGCCCGGCAACAAGGCGTCGCGCTGCCGCTGGTGATTTCCGATCATGCCGATTGGGATGGTCTCATCGCCACCATCGCCGCGACCGGCGCCGGTGAAATCTGGGTCACCCACGGGCAAGAAGACGCACTGGTGCATTGGTGCACCACACGCGGCTTGAAAGCGCGGCCGCTCGATATCGTCGGCTACGGCGATGAAGAAGAACCGAGCGCGCCAAGCGAAAACGGTGAAGAGGCATGAACCGCTTCGCCGAATTGCTCGACCGTCTCGCTTATGAGCCGAGCCGCAACAACAAGCTACGGCTGATCACCGACTACTTCCGCTCAACGCCCGATCCTGAGCGCGGCTGGGCGCTGGCGGCGCTCACCGGCGCGTTGAACTTTCCGCACGCCAAAGCCGGGCTCATTCGTAGCTTGATCGCCGAGCGTACCGATCCGGTGCTGTTCGAATTGTCCTACGACTATGTCGGCGATCTTTCCGAGACGGTCGCGCTGATGTGGCCTGCTCAATTGCCCTCCCCCCCTGTGGGGGAGGGTTGGGAGGGGGGTGGCGCAGAAAAACATTCTGCCTCGACGCATAACGTCCCGCCCCCCACCCCTAACCCCTCCCCACAGGGGGGAGGGGAATTGTCGTTGACCACCGTCGTCGAAACACTCTCCACGCTCGGCAAAACGCAAATGCCGCAGCAATTGGCGCGCTGGCTGGATGCACTCGACGAGACCGGACGCTGGGCGCTGCTCAAGCTTGTCACCGGCGCTTTGCGTATCGGCGTGTCGGCGCGGCTCGCCAAAGCTGCCGTCGGAGCGCTCGGCGAAAAAGAGGCACAGGAGATCGAGCTAATATGGCCTGGGCTGACACCGCCTTACACGGCGCTGTTCGCCTGGCTCGAAGGCAAGGGTGACAAACCGGCGAACACCGATCCCGCACCGTTCCGGCCGGCGATGCTGGCGCATGCACTCGATGCACCCGATCTGCAATCGCTCGATGCGGAAGATTTTACGGCCGAATGGAAATGGGACGGCATTCGCGTGCAGGCCGTCGCCGCGCATGGTGACAATACGCATCAGGGCCAGATGATCGCGCGGCTTTACTCGCGCACCGGCGAGGACATTTCCAAAAGCTTTCCCGATCTCCTCGACGCACTGCATCTGCCCGGCGCCATCGACGGCGAGCTTCTGATCATGCGCGATCGCCGCGTGCAGACTTTCAATGTGCTGCAGCAGCGGCTCAATCGCAAAGCCGTGACGGCGAAGCTGATCACCGAATTTCCCGCGCATCTGCGCGCTTACGATCTGCTCGCCGACGCGAACGAAGATTTGCGCGAGCGCCCGTTCGCCGAACGCCGCAAGCGGCTGGAAGATTTCATCACACGGCTGAACGATCCTCGCATCGATCTTTCGCCGCTGATCTCGTTTGCCAACTGGGACGAATTGATCGCCGCGCGCGCGAACCCAGCGGCGGCCAATGCCGGCGAAGACGCAGCTGCGGTCGAAGGCGTCATGCTCAAACGCCGCGATTCACTTTATCTGCCGGGCCGGCCTACGGGGCCGTGGTGGAAATGGAAGCGCGATCCGTTCATCGTCGATGCCGTGCTGATGTATGCGCAGCGCGGTCACGGTAAGCGCTCGTCTTATTATTCAGACTACACTTTCGGTGTCTGGACCGAAGGCGACAGCGGCGACGAGTTGGTGCCGGTCGGCAAAGCGTATTTTGGATTCACCGATGAGGAATTGCTGCAGATCGACCGCTTCGTCCGTCGCAACACCACCGAGCGTTTCGGCCCGGTGCGCGAAGTGGTGCATGAGCCCGATCAGGGGCTGGTGCTGGAAGTCGCCTTCGAGGGTTTGCAGCGCTCGACCCGGCACAAATCGGGACTGGCAATGCGCTTTCCGCGCATCAGCCGGCTGCGCTGGGACAAGCCGCCGCGTGAAGCCGACCGGCTGGCGCGACTGGAAACGCTGCTGCAACAAATCGAACAAGGCCAACGGCAAAACGTGGCGTCGTGAGCACGCGCCGATTAATTTGCGGCGGCCTTGGTCACCTCGGCCAGCGGCCAACGGGCGCGCGGCGCAAAATCCAGCGCATCGGTGAGCCCAAGTGCGAGCCGCTCGGCGCCGGCCCACGCGATCATCGCGCCATTGTCGGTGCACAGCGCCGGCGGCGGCGCGACAAGCTCGGTGCCGATTTCGAACGCCACGCGATGCAGAACTTTCCGGATCGCCTGATTGGCCGCGACCCCGCCGGCGCAAACCAACGCCGTCGGCGCACCAATTTGCGCCTGGAACATGCGCAAGCCGCTGCGCAGCCGATCCTTGACCACATCGACCACGGCTTCTTGGAATCCGGCGCAGAGATCGGCAACATCTTGATCGGACAGCGGCGCGACTTTCTCGGCTTCGAGCCGCAGCGCAGTCTTCAAGCCTGACAGCGAAAAATCGGCATCGCGGCGGCCACTCATCGGCCGCGGCAGCGTGAAGCGCTTTGGGTCGCCCTGTGCGGCCTCTTTCTCGACCAGCGGACCACCGGGATAGCCGAGCCCGAGGAGCTTCGCAGTCTTGTCGAAGGCTTCGCCGATAGCGTCGTCGACGGTACCGCCGAAGCGGACATAGTCCCCCACCCCGCGCACGCCGAGAATCTGGGTGTGGCCGCCCGAGGCCAGGAACAGACAATAAGGAAACGCCACGCCGTCAGTCAGCCGCGCCGTCAGCGCATGTGCTTCGAGGTGATTGACCGCGATCAGCGGTTTGTCATGGGCAAGCGCGATCGCTTTCCCCGTTGTGAGCCCAACGATCACGCCGCCAATCAGGCCGGGGCCGGCCGCTGCCGCGATACCATCAAGCTCGGCGAAAGACACCTTCGCCTCACTCATCGCCTTGTCGATGATACGGTCGAGCGCCTCGACATGAGCGCGCGCGGCAATCTCCGGCACCACGCCACCGAATTCGGCATGCTCGCTGATCTGCGACAGCACCACATTCGACAAGATACGGCCGTGGCCGTCCGGCTCACGGCTCACCACGGCCGCCGCCGTCTCGTCGCAGGTGGTTTCAATGCCGAGGATGATCATCGGTGTATTATATGGCTATGTGCGCGCCGCCCTACGATAAGGGCGGCCTAGCACTCAAAGGTCCGATGGCACAATCGCAATCCTCAAGTTTGAAAATTGGCACCCGCGGCTCACCTTTAGCGCTGGCGCAGGTGCGCGAAGTGCGGGAACGGCTGGTCCGCTCCTGCGGGCTCGATCCGGCGCAGATCGAGGTCACGGTCATCCGCACCACCGGCGATGTGATCCAGGACCGGCCCTTGGCGGAAGCCGGCGGCAAAGGCCTGTTCACCAAGGAGATCGAGGAAGCGCTACTTTCCGGCACTATCGATCTCGCGGTGCATTCGTCGAAAGACGTGCCGACCATCATGCCGCCAGGACTTGCGCTCGTAGCCTTCCTGCCCCGCGAAGACCCGCGCGACGCCTTTATCGGCCGCACGGTCAAAACCTGGCGTGAATTGCCGCAAGGCGCCAAAATCGGCAGTTCATCACCGCGGCGGCAAGCGTGGCTCAAACACATGCGGCCCGATCTCAACGTCGTGAATTTGCGCGGCAATGTCGAAACGCGGCTGCGCAAAGTGCGAGACGGCGAAGTTGACGGCACGTTGCTCGCGGTCGCGGGACTGAAGCGGCTCGGCCTTCTCGATGCTGCAAGTTCGGTGCTCGACATCGACGAATTTCTTCCGGCCGCCGGCCAGGGTGCGATCGGAATCGAAATCCGCAGCGACGATGCGCGGACGCGGGCACTTGTCGCAGCGATCAACGACGCCGACACCGAAACCGCACTGATCACGGAGCGCAGTTTTCTCGATATTCTCGATGGCACCTGCCGCACGCCAATCGCTGGTCATGCGCGGATCGACGGCGACACGATCCACTTTCGCGGCATGATCGCGAAAACGGACGGCAGTGAAGTTCTGGAAACCGCACGCCACGGAAGCCGCACCGATGCTGCTACGCTCGGCGCGGACGCCGGGCGCGAGCTGAAAAGCCGCGCCGGTCCAGGCTTCTTTGTCGAGGGTTAAACCGTGCGGCTTTTGCTCACGCGTCCTGCGGCTGACGCGCAAAAGAGCGCTGCCGCGCTGCGCGCTCGCGGCCACGAAGCCATCATCGCGCCGCTTCTCGACATTGAAATACTTTCCAATGCCGAACTCGGCGCCGGCCCGTGGACCGCGGTGCTGGTCACCAGCGCCAATGCCGTGCGTGCAATCGCTGCGCATGCGCGCCGCGGCGAGTTGCATAGCGTTACCGTCTTTGCTGTCGGTGATCGCAGTGCGCAGGCAATGCGTGACGAAGGCTTCGCCGAAGTGATATCGGCCGGCGGCGATGTCGCCGATCTTGCCGCGCTGGTCGCCGCACGGCTGCAGCCGCCGGCGCGATTGCTTTATCTTGCCGGTGAGGAGCGCTCCGGCGACCTCGCGGGCCTGCTGCGTGCACGGGATTTCGCTGTCGAAACGATCCTGGTCTATCGCGCGGTGACCGCCGCGACATTACCGCAGCACGCGGCCGAGGCGATCACTGCTGGGATCGACGGTGTGTTGCATTTCTCGCGACGGAGCGCCGAGGCCTATCGCGATGCCGCCATGAGCGCCGGCGTTGCGGAAGCAGCGCTAGAAAAAATCACGCATTTCTGTCTTTCCGCCCGGGTCGCTGAACCGCTGCGGGCCGCCGGCGCGACGCATATCATGGTTGCCGTGCGGCCGGATGAAGCGGCGCTCCTCGCCCTTTGCGGCTAATACGGTGTCGCCATGTTGCCGCTGTATCCCTTGCGTATTATGCCGTTATGGGAATCGGAATTTTTGCATGCCCTATGAGACTCGCTTGAGGACAGGATGACGAGCGAGAACCAACCCGGCCGGCGGCCGCCGACCATCAATCTGACCGCGACCGAAGTCGAAAACCCGGCCGCGGCCAAAGACGATGCGGCTAAAGGCGTGGGGGCCGAGGATGGCGCGGCCGACAGCGTAAGCCCACAGACGGCCAGCGAAGCTGCGCCTGACCAAAAGCCGGAGGCAGAGGCTTCGCCCGCAAGCGGCGGGGGTCGATCCTACGCGCTTATTGCGTTGGTTGGCGTCGTCGTCATCGCCGCTGCCGCCGGCGGGCTTTGGTATAAGGGCCTCATTCCCGGGCAGACGACGTGGTCGCAAAATGTCTCGTCAGATGACCACGCGCCGCCACCCGCAGCAGCGCCGAGCACGAGCAGCACAGCGAATAGCGACGTCACCGCGCGCCTCGATAAGATCGAGCACGCCTTGCAGACGCCAGCGCGCCAGGAACCTGCACCGATCCCGCCGGCGCTCACCAACCGGCTGAACACAACCGAAGCGCAGAATAAATCGCTCACCGACTCGATTGCCGCTCTGAAGCAGCGCATCGATGACATCGCAGCGGCCAGCCAGAGCGCCGCTAAGCAGGCCGCGTCTGCCAACGCCGCCGCGAACGCCGCGCAAAGCAGCCTCAAGACCAATGTTCAAGACTCCGTCAAAGAAGCGATGCACAGCGCCGATCAAAGCGGCGCGTTGAAGAGTGATCTCGACGCGCTGAACGACCGCGTCGCCGGTTTGGAGAACGCGGTGAAGGCTCTGGCTGAAAAAGAGACGCAGGCAGCGGCGACCACCAACGATCAACCACTGCGTCTTGCGCTTGCTGCATCCGCTTTGCGCAGCGAGGTCGAACGTGGCGCGCCTTATCAAGCCGAACTCGCCGCGGCAAAAGCACTCGGCGCGGATCAAGAGGCTGTCGCCGCGCTCGAGGCGTTTGCCGCGAGCGGCGTGCCAAGCGCACGAGCGCTCGCAAACGCGCTTGCGGCGCTTGCACCCGAATTGCGGCAAAGCGCAGTAACGACATCCGATGCGAGTTTTCTTGGCAAGCTCAAGGCGAATGCGGAAAAGCTCGTGGAATTCACACCGATCAATGCGCCGCCCGGAAACGATCCTTCATCGGTGACCGCGCGCGTGGCCATCGACGCCGAGCACACCGATATCGAAGCCGCCCTAACCGACATCGCGAACTTGCCGGATAAAACGAAACCGCTCGCCGCCGACTGGGTCAAAAAGGCGCAAGCGCGTGACGCCGCAATCGCTGCAAGCCGCCGCATCGCCGAGGATGCAATGGCGGCAATGACCAAGCCGGCGGCGCCATGACCCGGATCGTTCTTTTCCTCATCGCGGTCGGACTCATCGCGGTCGGTGTCGCGTTGGCCATCGACCGGCCCGGTGAGGTCATCATTACTTGGCCATGGCTCGATCAAGTTTGGCCGGGCCACGGCCACATCAAAATCCCGCTGATGGCGCTCGCCGGCTTGATTTTGCTCGCGATGGCCCTCATCGCAATCATCTGGGCCGTGCTGCGCGCCATCTTCCGCTCGCCCTTTGCCATGCGCGCACATTCACGCCGCCGCCGTGGCGAGCGCGCTTATGAAGCGATTTCGCGCGGCCTCCTCGCTATCGGCGCCGGCGATCTTGCCGCCGCACGGGCGCACACCACGGAAGCGCGGCGGCTCGCGCCCGCCGAACCGCTGTCGCTGCTTCTCCATGCTCAAACGGCGCAATTGAGCGGCGATCGCGCCACTGCCGACGATGCCTTCCGCACCATGGTGAACCGGCCCGATACCAAGGCGCTGGGGCTTCGCGGACTCTTCATCGAAGCGCAGCGGCGCGGTGACACCGCAAGCGCGCATGCTTTCGCCGAGGAAGCAGCGCGCGACAATCCTTCGCTCAGTTGGGCCGGCCGCGCGGTGCTCGAATTCCGCTGCCTCACCAGCGATTGGGCCGGCGCTCTGGCGCTGCTCGAGCAACAAAAGCCGGCGCTCGACAAAGAGACTTATAAGCGCCAGCGCGCTGTGCTGTTGACCGCGCATGCGCTGGCCGTCGAGGACAGCGATCGCGACACTGCCAAGTCCTATGCGCTTGAGGCCGTCAAACTTGCACCGACTTTGGTGCCGGCGGCAGCGCTTGCCGGCCGAGTGCTCGCCGAAAACGGCGAACTGCGTAAAGCTTCGCGCGTCGTCCACAATGCCTGGGTGAAGGAGCCGCATCCCGAACTCGCCGAAGTGCTCGTCAATCTGCGTTTCGGCGATGCCGCGCGCGACAAGCTCAAGCGGATCGAGGCTTTAGCGAAGCGCGTGCCGGGCCATATCGAGGGCGCACTCGCCACTGCGCGTGCCGCGCTAAGCGCCCAGGAATTCGCCAAAGCGCGCTCAGCGCTCGCCGATCATCTCAAGGCGCCGACGCGGCGCGTCGCTTTGCTGATGGCCGAGATCGAACGCGCCGAACACAATGACGAAGGGCGCGCCCGCGAATGGATTGCGCGTGCCGTCAACGCCGCGCCCGATCCGGTCTGGACCGCCGATGGTCACGTTTCCGATCGCTGGCTGCCGGCTTCTCCCGTCACAGGACGGCTCGATGCCGTGGAATGGCGCGTGCCGCTCGCCGGAAGTTTGAGCGCGCCCGTGATCGATCCAGCGCCACCGCCTGTGGCACCGCTCGTGATTGCGCCTGAGCCGGCGAAACCAGCGGAGGCTCCGGCTCCTGTGCAGGTCGAGGCACCGGAGTGGAATAGTGCAGCGGCGGCCAAGCCGGAAATGAAAGTCGAGGCGAAGCCCGACATAACGATTGAAGCCAAGCCCGACATCAAACCGGAGTTTAAAGCCGAGCCGATTATTCCGCTGGTTCACGCTCCTGACGATCCGGGTCCTGATGCGGTCGAAGAGACCGGACCGGTGATCGAACCCGAAAGCGGCTGGCGCAAGATTTTCGGCTAGGAAGATTTCGGAAAGCCCCTGCCCGGCTTGTCTTGGCATCACTCCTCATGCATTGTTCGACATGAATTATAGTGCATGAGACGGACCTTTGGCCTCGAAACTAAACCCAGCGCCAGAAACTGCCCCAAGCGATGACACCGCTGTCGTCGCCGCGTTTCTCTCCGGCATCGGCAGCGCGGTGCGGCGACATCGTGCCAAACGCGGCATGACCCGCCGGCAGCTTGCGCAGGCCTCCGACACCTCTGAGCGCTATCTGGCGCAAATCGAAAGCGGCGAAGGCAATCCGTCGGCAAGCGTGCTGCGCGCCGTCGCCGGGGCGCTCGATCTCCCGATCGCTGCGCTGCTGCCGGATGCCGAGACGCGGCCGGCGGAGCTTAATGCCGTGATCGATCTTTTGGCGCAGATACCTGAAGGCGAATTGGCCGCGCTCACCAAAGAGATCGAAGCGCGCATCGCACTGTCTGACAGTGCCGATCGCATGCGGCGCATCGCACTTGTCGGCCTGCGCGGCGCCGGCAAGACGACGCTCGGCCGCATGCTCGCCGCACATGTCGGCTGGCCCTTCATCGAACTCGATAAGCTCGTCGAAGAAGATTACGGCGCACGCATTCCTGACCTGATCGAGATGGCCGGCACGGCAACCTTCCGCCGGCACGAACGCGCGGCGCTCGACCGTATCGTCGCCACGCATGAGGCCGCTGTCATCACCACGGCCGGCGGCATCGTGTCGAACGCCGAAACCTATGCGCTACTTCTCCGCCGTACTCACACCATCTGGATCAAAGCGCGGCCGGAAGATCACATGGGCCGCGTCATGGCGCAGGGCGACTTCCGTCCGATGGCGAAGAACCGCGAGGCCGGATCCAAAGATGCCATGAACGATCTCCTCGCCATTCTGGAAGCGCGCTGCGGCGATTACGCGCGCGCCGAAGCCGAACTCGACACTTCAGGCGATACGGTGGAGCAAAGCTTTACGAAGCTATTGCGGCTTACGGAAAAGCTTATGCCCCAGAGACTGCAGCATTCAAAATGACCCTCGCCGATGCCGGCTTTTTGGAGCTGCCGCCGCTCCGTCTCGAATACCGCATGATCGGGCCGCGGCCGGATGCGGCGCCGACCATCGTCATGCTGCATGAAGGCCTTGGCAGCACCGGCCTGTGGGGGACGTTTCCCGATGCGATCGCAACAGCGACCGGCTGCGGCGTGTTTGTTTATTCGCGCTCCGGTTACGGCACATCGTCACCCGCGAAGCTGCCGCGCACGACGGAGTTTCTCAACGAAGAGGCTTGCGACGTGCTACCGCGTGTCCTCGATGCGATCGGCTTCCGCCGCGGCTTTCTAATCGGCCACAGCGACGGCGCGTCGATCACCGCGATCTATGCCGGCAGCGTGCAGGACCACCGCGTGCGCGGCGTCGTGCTGATCGCACCGCATTTTTTCATCGAAGAAAAAGGCATCACCGAAATCCGCCGCGCCAAGAAGTCGTATGAGAGCGGCGCGCTGCGGGCGCGCCTCGAACCGTTCCACGCCGATGTCGACGCTGCGTTCTATTCCTGGAACGTGCCGTGGCTCGATCCGGCCTTTCAGACCTGGGATATCACCGAAGCGCTCGGTTACATCCGCGTGCCGTTGATGATCATGCAGGGCGCTGACGACCAGTACGGCACGCTCGAACAAATCGAGGTGGCGCAGCGTGAGTGCTACTGCCCGGTCGAGACCGCAATCCTTCCCGGCGTGCGTCACATCCCCTATCGCGATGCGCCGGAACTGTCGGTGAACATCATCGCCGATTTCATCAACCGGCTGATCCGTGGCCATCAGGAAGGCGAGACCCAGGCCGCACCCGGCCTTGATCCCGGCGTTGCCTTATCATGAATTATAATGCATATTAACGCTCAACATGCGCTATAGTGCGTATGATCGGCGGATTTGGCCGGCGCGCGACAGGGAATGAAGCGTTCTAAGTCTGAGGCGTAGATATGGGCGACACCCAAAGTAACGGCGCGGCCAACGGCAAAACGCGGATCGACTTCCAAACCGATCCGTCGCGCTACCGCCATTGGAAGCTCGGCATCGACGGCGATGTCGCGACACTCCTGATGGATGTCGACGAGAAGGGCACGCTGTTCGAAGGTTATGAGCTCAAGCTCAACTCCTACGATCTCGGCGTCGATATCGAACTTGCCGACGTCATCGAGCGGCTGCGCTTCGAACATCCGCAGGTGCGCACGCTAATCCTGCGTTCGGCAAAGCCGCGCGTATTCTGCGCCGGCGCCAATATTCGTATGCTCGCCGGCGCGACCCACGCCCACAAAGTCAATTTCTGCAAATTCACCAACGAGACGCGCAACGCGCTCGAAGATTTGAGCGCGCATTCCGGCGTCACATCGATCTGCGCCATCAACGGCACCGCGGCGGGCGGCGGCTATGAATTGGCGCTCGCCACCGATCACATCATGCTGGTCGACGATGGATCGGCTGCGGTGTCGCTGCCGGAATTGCCGTTGCTCGCGGTACTGCCCGGCACCGGCGGCCTCACCCGTGTTTCCGATAAGCGCAAAGTACGCCGCGACCATGCCGACGTGTTCTGCACCACCGAAGAAGGCGTCAAAGGCAAGCGCGCGGTGGATTGGCGGCTGGTCGACGAAGTGGTGCCGGGTTCGAAATTCGACGCCACGGTCGCCGCACGCGCCAAGGATTTTTCCGCGAAATCGAAGCGCGCTGCCGCCAATACCGGAATCAAGCTGACGCCGCTCAAGCGCAACATCGGTGCGGATGGCGTCGAGTATCCGTTCGTGTCCGTCGAATTCGCCCGCGCCGACCGCATCGCGACCATCACGCTGCGCGGCCCCACAGCGCCGGCGCCCTCATCGACCGATGCGACGGTCCCACTCGGCGCCGACTTCTGGCCGCTCCAATTGGCGCGCGAACTCGACGACGCCATCCTCAATATCCGGATCAACGAACTCGACATCGCCGCGATCGTTTTCAAATCGTCAGGCGATGCCGAGCAGGTCCTGGCTTACGACCGCTTTCTCGACGCTCACAAAGATCATTGGCTCGTCCATGAAATCCGGCATTTATGGAAGCGCGTGCTCAAGCGTGTCGATCTCACATCGCGCTCGCTGGTGGCGCTGATCGAACAGGGCTCGTGCTTTGCCGGCACACTCGCCGAAATCATTTTCGCCTGCGACCGGTCCTACATGTTCATCGGCAGCCGCAACGGCGACAACAAGCCGCCGGCCGCGCTCGTGCTTGATGACATGAATTTCGGCCCCTATCCGATGTCCAACGGGCTTACCCGCCTGCAGTCGCGTTTCCTCGCCGATCCCGGGGAGCTCGACGCGGCACAAGCCGAACGCGGCAACATGCTCGACGCCGGACACGCCGAAGAGCTGGGCCTTATCACTTTCGCGCTCGACGATATCGATTGGGACGATGAAGTCCGCGTGTTCCTGGAAGAGCGCGCGAGCTTCTCGCCCGACGCGCTCACCGGCATGGAAGCCAATCTGCGCTTCGCCGGGCCGGAAACGATGGAATCGAAAATCTTTGCGCGGCTGACCGCGTGGCAGAACTGGATCTTCCAGCGCCCCAATGCCATCGGCGACGAAGGCGCGCTCAAACGCTACGGCAGCGGCCAGAAGCCGGTGTTCGACACCAAACGAGTCTGAAAGGTGCGGCCATGAACATTCAGAACGTCGATTACAGCACCAAGATTCCCAACAATGTGAATCTTGCCGAAGACCGCCAAGTGCTGCGCGCGCTGGAGAGTTGGCATCCCGGTTATATCGACTGGTGGAAAGACATGGGCCCGGAAGGCTTCCAGGAAGCGCTGGTTTATCTGCGCACCGCCGTCTCGGTCGATCCGAAAGGCTGGGCCAAATTTGATTACGTGAAAATGCCGGACTATCGCTGGGGCATCCTGCTCGCGCCGCAGGAGGAAGGCCGCACGGTTCCATTTGGCCGCCATTACGGCGAACCGGCTTGGCAGGACATTCCCGGCGAATACCGCGCCATGCTGCGCCGCCTGATCGTGATCCAGGGTGACACCGAGCCGGCCTCGGTCGAACAGCAGCGCCATCTCGGCAAGACCGCGCCGTCGCTCTACGACATGCGCAATGTGTTTCAGGTCAATGTCGAGGAAGGCCGTCACCTTTGGGCGATGGTTTATCTGCTGCAAAAATATTTCGGCCGCGACGGCCGCGAAGAAGCCGCCGAACTCCTGCAGCGCCGCTCCGGCGATGCCGACAAGCCGCGCATGCTCGGCGCCTTTAACGAAGCGACGCCGGATTGGCTGTCGTTCCATATGTTCACGTTCTTCACCGACCGCGACGGCAAGATGCAGCTCGAAAGCCTGGCGCAATCCGGCTTCGATCCGCTGTCACGCACCTGCCGCTTTATGTTGACCGAAGAAGCGCATCACATGTTCGTCGGCGAGACCGGCGTCGGCCGCACCGCGCAGCGCACTTGCGAAGCGATGAAGGCCGCCGGCATCGAGGACCCGAACGAGATCGAGAAGATCCGCGCGCTCGGCGTCATCGATCTGCCGACCATGCAGAAGAAACTCAATCTGCATTACTCGCTGTCGCTCGACTTGTTCGGCTCGGAAGTCTCGACCAACGCCGCCAACATGTTCAGTTCCGGCTTGAAGGGCCGTTTCCAGGAAACCAAGATCGATGACGATCACCGCCTCGAAAGCGCGACCTATCCAGTGCTCAAATTCATCGATGGCGCGATCAAGCGGGTCGACGAGCCGGCGCTGACCGCGATCAATATGCGGCTCCGCGACGACTACACTGTCGATTGCCAGCGCGGGCTCGATCGCTGGAACAAGATCCTCGATCGTACCGGCATCGCGTTCAAATTCGCGCTACCGCATGTCGGCTTCAATCGCGTCATCGGCGAGTTCAAGGAAGCCAAGATCACGCCCGACGGCGCGCTGATCGACCAAGCGGCGTGGAATCGCGGCAAAGGCAACTGGCTGCCGTCATCCGACGACGGCGATTTCATTGGCAACCTGATGAAGAAGGTCGTCGAACCCGGCCAATTCGCAAGTTGGATCGCGCCGCCACGCGTCGGTATCGACAACAAGCCCGGCGATTTCGAGTACGTGAAGATCGAGGCGTAGGCCAAACTCCGCTCGTCCCCGCGAACGTAAGAACGCAGATCGAATTCTCGCTGGTGCGGGAATGAGCGGAAAATTATCCCGCGTGCACCGCCAGCCATTGCTTCGCAAGCTTTATATCCGCCTGCGAAAGCTGATGCCCGAGCGGCAGCGTGCGGTGCTCGACCAGCGCGCCGTCTTTTTGCAGCACCGCGGCGAGGCGAGTTGCGCCTTCCAGCGAAATCATCGGGTCGGTCTCGCCTGAGGCAATCAGAACCGGCTTGCCGGTGAGATCGGCGGATGGCGGTTCGGATAGGGGCAATGTCGCGCGAAGCAAGATTGCGCCGGCGAGCACGTCCGGCCGCAACAGCAAGATCGCCGCAGCGACATTGGCGCCGTTGGAATAGCCGAGCGCGATCGGCGCTTGCAGCGCATAGCGCTTGCGCGCTTCGCCGATGAAATCGGCAAGCTCGTCAGCGCGCCGCCGTACGTCGTCCTCATCGAACACGCCTTCGGCAACGCGGCGGAAAAAACGCGGCATGCCGTGCTCCAGCACTTTGCCACGTGGCGACAAGAGTGGGGCATCGGCCGCGACGGTGCGGCCGAGCGGCACCAGATCGTTTTCGTCGCCGCCGGTACCATGCAGCAGCAACAGCGGACGGCCGTCCGGCAACGCGCCCTTTTCGAAGCGATGAATGAAAGAAAGCGGCTCCGCCATCACGCCGCCTCCTCCGTCGCCGGAAGCGGCGGCAGCGCGGCTTCGATCTGCTGCCGCCGCGGTTCAAGAAAGCGCGGCAGTTTGAGATCATGGCCCAACGTCTCCACCGGCTCATCGACCGCGAAACCGGGCTGATCGGTCGCGATCTCGAACAGCACGCCGCCCGGTTCGCGGAAATAGATCGAACGGAAATAATTGCGGTCGAGCTGCTGCGTCGGATGCAGATTGTGTGCGGCGACAAGCTTCTGCGCCATCACGGCCTGCGTCGCGTCATCGGGCGCGCGAAAGGCTACGTGATGCACCGAGCCGCGTCCCTGCCGGCCGGCAAGGAAGCCGCCGGCCTGATGCAGATCGACGAGACCACCCACTGTTTCTGTTGCTTGAAAACGGCTGACACTGCCGTCCTGGCCGGCGTCCTTGAAGCCCAAGACATCGCGCAGAACGGCGGCGGTCGGTGTGACGGTGTGGAGAAGGAGCGTCACGCCATGGAAGCCGCGGATCGCATGCTCCGCCGGAATATCGCAATCGGTCCAGGTTTGCTCGGTTGCAGCACCGGCAACGCCGACCAGCGCTAGTCGCATGCCATCGGGATCACTGAAACTCAGCACGGTTTCACCGAACCGCTTGATCGGATTCTCATGCGTGACGCCCTTCTCGACCAAGCGATGCGTCCAATAACCCATCGAATCCGCAGGCACGCGGAAACTCGTCTCCGATGCTTGCCCGACACCACCGCGTCCGGGCGCTGCATGCTCCCAAGGAAAGAATGTGAGAATGGTGCCGGGATGACCGACCCGATCACCATAATAAAGATGGTAGGTGCCCGGATCGTCGAAATTGACCGTCTTCTTGACGAAACGCAGGCCGAGCGCATGCCGATAGAATTGCAGATTGCGTTCGGCCTTGCCGGAAATCGCCGTCACATGATGGATGCCGCTCACGCTACACCTCTGTTGTTGACGTCATGGTTCGTGCCGCAGGAGGGCCGTCGACGCGCCGACAGTGACTGGAACGGCCAAGCACCAAAATCCGATCCAATAATAGAGAACGGCACCGGCCGCGCAGCCGATGGCAAACGAGAGAATGCCGCGCATGATCCGGCCGAAGCGGGCCCGTGTCGCAGCCACGTTATCTGGATCGGTCCCCCATATCAGATCGACGGCATCGAGCACGGCTTGCGTCGTATTGCCGGTCATCAGTGTGGTCGGCGGGATAGCGGGGAAATGAACGCGATGCACCGCGTTCTGGATCGCCATGCCGGAGATGGCGGCAAATCCGGTCAACAGCGCGGCAGGCGCGTCGCTGTCCGGGAACGGCCCCAGCGTCACCGCGAGTATGAAGAAAGCGAGCAGAAAAAATACTTTTACGACGAACAGAATGCGCAACGCCGGCAGGCCGCGTCGCCGCATCATCGTGCCACCGATCCGAGCCAAGGCGACGATCAGCACGAATTCCGGCAGCGCCAACAATTTGGCGGCCACGCCGTGGGTGCCGAACACCAGCGTCGCGGCCAGCGTCACGAAATTTCCGGTCACATGCGCGGTGAAAAGCCCCTGCAGACCAAGAAAGCCGACGGTATCGATGAAACCGCCGTTGAAACTCCATAAAGTGGGAATGCCGAAAAACTTTTTCATCCGGCCAAGCTTTTCTTGCGACCCAAACTTTTCGTGCGACGAATACTTTTCACGCGGCCATGATGCCAAATCCACGCAGCGGCAGCTACCATAACGGGCACCCAATAACGCCGTCTTGGCTCCGCTTGCTTGGCATTGCTTGCGCTACTCGCCAATAAGCTTCGTGTCTCTTATGGTGCCGCCGGTCAAAAGGAGCGGCGTGTAATGACGCGGATGAACGGGCTTTGCAGCATTCTTGCCAACATTCTTGGCAGCATGCTGACCGGCGTACTCGCCATCGCGGGTTTCGCGGCTAATCCCGCGGCCGCGCAGACGAACGACAAGCCGCTCGACAAAATCACATTCGGCACCAATTGGGTGCCGGAGGCCGAGCATGGCGGCTTCTATCAGGCGCTGGCCGACGGCACTTACAAGAAATACGGCCTCGACGTCACCATTGTGCCCGGCGGACCTAACGTCAACAATCGCATCCTGGTGCCGGTCGGCAAACTCGACTTTGCCATCACCGACAACACGCTCGAAGCCTTCGACGCGGTGACTCAGAACGTGCCGACCATCGAAGTCGCCGCGATGTTTCAGAAGGACCCCGAGGTGCTGATCGCGCATCCAGACCGCGGCATCGACAAATTCACCGATCTGAAAAACTTGACGCTGTTCGTGTCGCGTGAAGGCGCGGTCAGCTATTTCCAATGGCTCAAGGCCGACTACGGTTTCAGCGAAGCCAAGACGAAGCCTTACACTTTTAACCCGCAGCCGTTTCTGGCCGATCCGAACAGTGCCATGCAGGGCTTCGTCACATCGGAGCCCTTCGCGATCGAAAAAGCGACCAAAGTGAAGCCGAAAGTCTTCCTGCTCGCAGATCAGGGCTTCTCGTCCTATTCGACCCTGATCGAAACGCGCCGCGATTTGGTCGAGAAGAAGCCCGATCTGGTGCAGCGCTTTGTCGATGCCTCGATCATCGGCTGGTACAATTACCTCTACGGCGACAATGCCGCGGCCAATGCGCTGATCAAGAAGCAGAACCCGGAAATGACCGACGATCTGCTCGCTTTTTCGGTCGCCGCGATGAAGAGTTATGGGATCGTTGATTCCGGCGACGCCGCGACCATCGGCATCGGAGCCATGACCGATGCGCGCATCAAGAGCTTTCTCGACGAAATGGTGCGCGCCGGCGTGGTCAAGTCCGGCATCGATTATCGCAGGAGCTACACGCCGCAATTCGTGAACAAGAAAGTCGGGCTTGATCTGCGGCCCAAGCAATAAATGCCTTCGGCGAACGCACTGTCTTCTTCATTGGTGACGCTACGAGGCGTCGGCAAGACGTTCGCAAACGGCACGGTGGCGCTCGAAGGCCTCGATCTCGACGTCCGCGCCGGTGAATTCTTGACGCTGCTCGGCCCGTCCGGCTGTGGCAAATCGACGGCGCTCCGCATCATTGCCGGTCTCACCGAGCCAAGTATGGGCCGCGTCGCGTGGCAAAAGACCACAGCGACCGAACAAGCAAGCCGTATTGGCTTCGTGTTCCAGGAACCGACGCTGATGCCGTGGGCCACTGTCGCCGATAACGTCATGCTGCCGCTCAAGCTGAAAGGTGCGCCGGCAACGGATGCCGCGCTGCGGGTCGCAGCCGTGCTTGAGCGCGTCGGCTTGAGCCAATTCGCGAAAGCTTTTCCCCGCGAGCTTTCCGGCGGCATGCGTATGCGCGTCTCGATCGCGCGAGCGCTGGTCACCGAGCCTGCGCTTCTCCTGATGGATGAGCCATTCGCCGCGCTTGATGAAATCACGCGGTTCAAGCTCAACAACGATCTGCTCGCGCTGTGGCAGACATTGCGCACCACCATCGTGTTCGTCACTCATTCGGTTTTCGAATCGGTCTATCTGTCGAGCCGCGTGGTAGTGATGGCGCCGCGACCGGGCCGGCTGTTTCGTGAACTTACCATCGACACGCCTTACCCGCGCGACCAGGATTTCCGCACCTCGGCCGATTATGCCGCGCTTTGCCGCAACGCCTCACAAACGCTTGCCGACGCAATGGCGACGGGAGGCGAGCCATGAGCGAGCAGCGCGCGGCCAATGAACATCGCGACCACGTGCTGCAGATCGCGCTGCCGATCATTGTGCTCGCGTTCATTCTCGGCATCTGGGAAATCGCGGTGCGGGTCGGCCAAATCCCGCCTTATGTGCTGCCGAGTCCGAGTCTGATCCTGCAAACGCTTGTTGCCGACTGGTCATTGCTGGCGCAGTCGCTGCTGGTGACGCTGCTGACGACACTCGAGGGGTTCGTTCTCGCTGCAATCGGCGGCGTCGGCTTAGCCGTCCTTTTCAATCAGTCGAAGCTGCTCGAATATTCGCTCTATCCCTACGCCGTGATCCTGCAGGTGACGCCGATCGTCGCTATCGCACCGCTGCTTCTGATTTATCTGCCGCAGCCGATCGCGGTTCTGGTCTGCGCCTGGATCGTCGCTTTCTTTCCGGTGCTCGCGAACACCACGCTCGGGCTGCATTCGGTCGATCGCAATCTCTCCGACCTGTTCGCGCTCTACGGCGCGTCGCGCCGGCAGATGCTATGGCGCCTGAAACTGCCGTCGGCGCTGCCTTATATTCTCGGCGGGTTGCGCATCGCCGGGGGGCTGTCGCTGATCGGCGCTGTGGTTGCTGAGATCGCCGCCGGCTCTGCCGGCGCGGGCTCCGGCCTTGCCTATCGCATCGCCGAATCCGGTTATCGGCTCAACATCCCGCGCATGTTCGCGGCGCTGCTGCTGCTCTCCGCCGCCGGCATCGCGATTTTCTATCTGCTATCCTGGATCAATTATCTGGCGCTGCGCCGCTGGCATGAAAGTGCCCTGGCACGGGAACGTTAGATGTTCACGGCAACGCCATCGCTAAAACGCGCGCGACATGCAGAGCTTCACGCCTCGCGCCGTCGTGAATCTGATGACGACACGATGTTCCATCGGCAACGATCAGCGCATCATCGGACGCTTTACGCACCGCAGGCAGCAGCGACAGTTCGCCCATCGCGCGCGACATATCGATCGTGTCGGCATGATAGCCGAAGGCTCCGGCCATGCCGCAGCAACTCGATTCGATTGGTTCAACCGCAAGATCGGGCACAAGTTTCAATGCCGCTTGAACGGCTCCCATCGTGTCGAAGGATTTCTGATGGCAGTGACCGTGTAGGAGCGCGCGATGCTTCAACGGCACGAGCTTGAGGTTTAGCTTTCCGGCCGCGGCTTCGCGCGCCAAAAACTCTTCAAACAAGAATGCCTGACTCGCAACGACCGTTGCCCCGTCGCTTTTGATCAACGCGGGAATTTCGTCACGGAAGCTGAACAGGCAGCTCGGCTCTAGGCCAAGAATAGGAATCCCTTTCTCGGCGAACGGTGCCAACGCTGCCAGCGTCCGCTCGGCTTCTTTCTTGGCCTCGCCGGTCTTGCCGACGGAGAGGAACGTGCGTCCGCAGCATAGCGGCCGACCACCGTCTTGGGGCTTGGCGAGGTGGACCCGATAGCCGGCGGCATTCAGAACCGCCAAAGCCGCGTCGATATTTTCGCGCTCAAAATAACGATTGAAGGTGTCGGCGAAGAGCACGACCTCTCTCCCTCCCTCCTTTGCTCCATGCGCATCATCGCGAAACCAATCACTGCGCCATTTCGGCAAACTACGCCGCGCCGAAAATCCAGCCAGCGCCTCGGACAATCTCGCCGCGCCCGGAACCACATCGCGTAAATTCAGCAGCCAGGACAGCCGCGCTGCGTAAGGCGCATAGCGCGGCAGATAGCCGACCAGCCGATCATGCAATGACAGGCCATGTGTCTCGGCACGCGCGCGCAAAACTTCGATCTTCATCCGCGCCATGTCGACGCCGGTCGGACATTCGCGCCGGCAGGCTTTGCAGGAGACGCAAAGCTCCAGCGTCTCCGCCATCGCGTCCGACGTCAGCGCGTCGGCGCCAAGCTGGCCGGTGATGGCAAGCCGCAACGTATTGGCACGACCGCGCGTCACGTCGCGCTCGTCGCCGGTGACGCGATAGCTTGGGCACATCACGCCGCCGGCTTGGGCACGACAGGCGCCGTTGTTGTTGCACATCTCGACCGCGCCCTGGAAACCGCCGCCGGCACCGGGATAAGCGGACCAGTCGAGCGCAGTGGTCATGTCCTCGGCGTGATAGCCGGGGCCATAACGGAAATTGCGGCGATCGTCGAATTTCGGCGCGCGCACGATCTTGCCAGGATTAAACAACCCGCCCGGATCGAACCGATCCTTGACGTCTTCAAACGCGTGCACCAATTCGGCGCCGAACATCGCCTCGTGAAATTCCGACCGGACAATGCCGTCACCGTGCTCGCCGGAATGCGAACCTTTGTATTCACGCACCATGGCGAACGCTTCTTCGGCGATAGCGCGCATCGCCCGTGCATCCTTATCGAGCCGCAGGTTCAATACCGGCCGCACATGCAGGCAGCCGACGGCGGCGTGCGCATACCACGTGCCGCGCGTGCCGTTCCTGGCAAAGACCTCCGAAAGCCGCGCCGTGTAATCGGCGAGATGTTCGAGCGGAACGGCGCAATCCTCGACGAAAGAGATCGGCTTGCCCTCCTCCTTCATCGACATCATG